>NZ_JABCJJ010000001.1 GCF_012952065.1 Cellulomonas fimi | reverse complement strand
CGCCTACGACCAAGGACCATCAGTGGAAAAGCCGGGCAGACCGGCGAACACCACACACCCGAGAACCACCACCGCCGTCCCGGCCCAGATCAACGAGCGAGCCACGGCCCATCGGTGGATCGAGGCTAAGGCGCGTCCGACGGCGTGCGCGTACCTACTTCGAGGGCGAAGACCTAACCCGCCCTCCGGCTTTCCTCGAGACACGATCAGGCATGGTGATGCGCGTACGCCGGCGGCGGGACGCGCGCACATCGGCATGTGCGGTCATCCTGGTCGGTAGACGTCTCGTCGGTGGTCGATGCGGAGGACGACGACTTCGCGCTGTGTCTCGTTGATCCGGTAGAGCACTCGGTAGGTGCCGCGCCGAGCCGAGTGGATCCCGGCGAGGTCGCCGCGCAACTGCCTGCCGACGCGGTGCGGGTTGTCGACCAGCGCTCCGGTGACGAATTCAATGACCGCTTCCGCTACGGCGCGGGGAAGTGCGGACTTGACGGCTCGGACGGCCGGCGGGGTGAGGATGAGCTCGTAGGGAGCGTCGCTCACGCGCGAAGTCCGCGAACGGCCTCGACCCCGCGAACGACGTCACCGGCCACGTATGCCCCGTCGGCCTCGCGAATGTCCGCCAGCGCTTGTGGATCGCTCAGGACTGACAACGTCTCCTCGAGCTCGTCGAGGTCCTCCGGGCTCAAGATGATGGCGACCGGGCGCCCGTTGCGCGTCACTGTCACCCGCTCGTGCTCCTGCTCGACACGGTCGATGACCTCGCTGAAATGGTTCCGGACCTCGCGGAGGGGCTCGACGGTCATGCACACAATTGTGGCGTCAAGTTGCGCTCCTGGCAAGGCGGGGCCCGCAGGGGTTCGTCACCGTTGGGTGCCCGAAGTCATGTAGGCCGCGAGGATGCAGTCGGGTGCCGGTCGAGGGTGGTGCGGGCCCGGTCGTAGCGCATGCGGGGTGCATTCGCGGGGCCTTCACCCCGCCATCCTGGGCGAGGCTCATCGGCAGATCCGGACAGCAGGTGCCCGCCGGAGAACCCCGATCTGGACACCCGGTGCGCCAGCCGGCGCCCCGTCAGCGTGGTAGACCCCGCGCCCACCAGAGCTGGAGCGCGCCGATGCGGGCCGCCGCCTCGTCGAGGCGCTCGCGCGGCAGCCGACCGGACTCCACCGCGGCGACGATCGCCGTGTGCGCGACCCGGGTGTCTGCCGGCATCAGGATCATGTCCGCGCCCGCGAGCAGCGCCCGGACCTCCGCCTCGCCGGTGCCGACGGTCGTCGTGATCGCCCCCATGCCCATCGAGTCGGTCACCGCGACGCCCTCGAACCCGAGGTCGTCGCGCAGCAGGTCGTAGGCCGCGGGCGAGAGCGTCGCGGGGACGCCCGGGTCGAGCGTCGTCACGTCGAGGTGGCCGAGCATCACCATCGGCACCTGCGCCTCGACCGCCGCGCGGAACGGGATGAGGTCGCGCGCCTCGAGCTCGGGGACGGTCGCGGTCAGCTCCGGCAGCTCGACATGGCTGTCGCCGGTCACCGAGCCGTGCCCCGGGAAGTGCTTGACGGTCGGCAGCGTGCCGCCGGCGAGCAGCCCGGCCGATGCGTCGACCGCCGCGGTCGCCGCCACCGCCGGGTCGTCCGAGGCCGCTCGGTCGCCGATCACCGGGTCCGCACCCGGGGCGACGACGTCCGCGACCGGCGCGAAGTCGAGCGTCACCCCGAGGGCCCGCAGCTCGGCACCGAGCCGCTCGAAGTCGGCGCGCGTCGCGGCGCTGTCGCCGTCCTTGCCGTACCGGGCGAACGCCGGCACGTCGGTCACGAGCCCCCGCAGCGCGGCGACGCGACCGCCCTCGTGGTCGACGGCGACGACGGCCGGCCACGGGCGTCCGCCTGCCTGAGCCGCGGCCTGGACGCCCTCGGCGGTGACCCGGACCAGGTCGGCCGACGTCGCGCTCGCGTCGTTGAGGAGCACCCCCGCGACGTACAGCTCGGACACCAGCGCGGCCGGGACCGCGGGGTCGTCGCCGTAATAGCGCGCGACGATGACCTGCCCGGCGACCTCCGGCAGCGACAGCTGCTCGACGTACGCGCGCGCGGTTTCGAGGTCGGACTCCCACGGACCCCACCCGAGCGGCGCGTCCACGTCGGGCGTCTCGACGGGCCGCGCACGCACCTGCGCGTCGGCACGGCTCTCCTGCGCGATCGTCGACGACGCGGGCGGGTTCGACCCGGTGCCCAGGGCGAACGCCGTCAGGCCGGCCGCGAGCGCCGTCGTGCAGGCCGTGGCGACCAGGCCCAGCCCCGTCCGGGGTCGACGTCGCACCCCAGCCCGGGCGTGCGCGCCGGTCACACCGTCACCAGGGTCAGCGGCATCGAGGAGTCGACGGCGAGGTCGAGGTCCGACGGCGCGAGCCCGCGTCGCACGGCCGCCGCCCCGACGGCCGCGATCATCGCGCCGTTGTCGGTGCAGTAGCGGATCGGCGGGATGCGCAGCTCGATCCCGGCCTCGGCGCACCGCTCGGCAGCGAGGTCCCGCAGCTGCGAGTTCGCGGAGAACCCGCCGCCGATCACGAGCGTCTCGACGCCGTGCCGTCGGCACGCGGCGATCGTCTTGGCCGTCAGCACGTCGGCGACCGAGTACGCGAAGGAGGCGGCGACGTCGGCCACCGGGATCTCCTGCCCCGCGTCCTGCCGCGCCTCGACCCAGCGCGCGACCGCCGTCTTGAGTCCCGAGAACGAGAAGTCGTACGCGTGCTTCGCCTGGTCCTTGGGTGCGGTGAGCCCCCGCGGGAAGCGGATCGCCTCCCGGTCGCCCTCGCGCGCCAGGCGGTCGATGTGCGGGCCGCCGGGGTAGGGCAGGCCCAGCAGGCGACCGACCTTGTCGAACGCCTCACCCGCGGCGTCGTCGAGCGTCGAGCCGAGCTCGGTCACGCCCGTGACGATGTCGTCGACCATCAGCAGTGACGAGTGGCCGCCCGAGACCACGAGCGCCATCACGCGGTCGGGGAACGGCCCGTGCACCAGCTCGTCGACGGCCGCGTGCCCGATGACGTGGTTGACGCCGTAGAGAGGGACGCCGAGCCCCACCGCGAGCGCCTTGGCCGCGGCCGCCCCGATCGTCAACGGTCCGACCAGGCCAGGCCCGGCGGTCACCGCGATCGCGTCGACCTCGCCCAGGTCGACGTCCGCCTCGGCGAGCGCGCGGCGGATCGTCGGCACCATCGCCTCGAGGTGGGCCCGCGAGGCCACCTCGGGGATGATCCCGCCGTACCGGGCGTGCTCGTCCATCGAGCTCGCGACCGCGTCGACCAGCAGCTCCTCGCCCCGGGCGAGCGCGACTCCGGTCTCGTCGCACGAGGTCTCGATGCCGAGGACGAGGGGCGCAGACATGACCTCCAGGGTAGTGCGGGGGTCGTGACGCGCCTGCTGGGGAGGGGGCTGCGGCGAACGTCACCCGAACGGGTCCTGGCAACGGTGGACGAGGGCGGGCGGCAGGCCGTGCCGCACGTCACACCGTGCGTCGGGCATCGGCGCGGATGGTTGAGCGTTCACACGGACATGACCACGCGCACCGACACCCTCAGCGACCTCGACTTCCCCGCGGACGGCCTCGCCGTCGGCCCCGACGTGGCCGACCTCCTCTTCCGCGAGGCACGCACGGTGAACACCTTCACCGACACCGACGTGAGCGACGAGCAGGTCCGCGCGGCCTACGAGCTCCTGCGCTGGGGTCCGACGGCGATGAACACGGTGCCCCTGCGCCTGCTCCTCGTCCGCACCCCCGAGGCGCGCGCCCGGCTCGCGGCCCACATGCCGGAGGGCAACCGCTCGCGCGTCCTCGCCGCGCCGCTGACGATCGTCGCCGCCGCGGACACGAACTTCCACGAGCACCTCGACGTGCTCGCGCCGCACCTGGAGAACGCCCGCGCGATGTTCCCCGACGCCGCGATGCGCGAGTCCATGGCGCGGATGTCGGCGCTCATCCAGGTCGGCTACCTGATCGTCGCCCTGCGGGCGGTCGGGCTGCACGCGGGACCCATGGGCGCCGGCGACACCGACGCGATCGACGCCGACCTCCTCGCCGGCACGGGCTGGAAGTCCCTCATGGTCGTCAACGTCGGGACGCCCGCGGGCCCCGAGTCCGTGCGTCCCCGCGCGCCGCGGCTCGAGCTCGCGCAGGCGTCGCTCAGCGTCTGAGTCGCTCAGCGCCCGAGTCACTCAGCGTCTGAGTCGCTCAGCGTCTGAGTCGCTCACCGCCCGACGCGCACGCTCACCCCGGGCCCGGCCCGACGACGACGTCGCGGGCCGGGTCCGCGGACCACTGCGACCACGAGCCGGGGTACAGCGCGGCGTCGACGCCGATCGCCGCCAGCGCGGCGACCTCGTGCGCCGCGGTGACCCCCGAGCCGCAGTAGACCCCGATCGGGGTGCCTGCCCGGACGCCGAGCGCCGCGAACCTGGCCCGCAGCCCGTCGTCGGCGAGGAACCGCCCCCGCTCGTCGAGGTTGCCCGCCGTCGGAGCGCTCACGGCGCCGGCGATGTGGCCGGCGCGCGGGTCCACGGGCTCGACCTCGCCGCGGTAGCGCTCGGCGGCCCGGGCGTCCAGGAGCACGGCCGCGGGGTCGGCGGCGAGCCGGGCGGCCGAGTCGGCGTCGAGGGTCGCCCCGGCGCCGCTCGTGAGGGTGACGTCCCCCGGCTCCGGCTCCACGTCACCGGTCTCGAGCCTGCCGCCGGCGTCGACCCAGGCCGCGAGCCCGCCGTCGAGCAGGCGCACGTCCTCGACCCCCGCCCAGCGCAGCAGCCACCACGCCCGCGCGGCCGAGGTGCCGCCCACGTCGTCGTACGCCACGACCGGGACGCCGTCGCGCAGGCCCCAGCGGCGAGCGGCCGTCCCGAGCCGCTCGAGCGAGGGCAGGGGGTGCCGCCCCTCCGCAGGGCTGGGCGGCCCGGCGAGCTCGGTCTCGAGGTCGACGTAGACCCCGCCGGGGACGTGACCGGCCGCGTGCCGCGCACGACCGTCCGCCCGGCCGAGCGACCAGCGCACGTCGAGCAGCACGACCGGCTCGCCCGCGGCCAGCAGGGCCGCGACCTCCGTCGCCTCGACCAGCACGGCCTCTCTCGCGCTCACGCGTGCAGCTCCCGTCGCATCGTCCAGGCGTCCGTGTTCTCCGGCTGGTAGTACCCGCGCCGCCGACCCAGGCGCGTGAAGCCGAACCGCTCGTACAGCCCGAGCGCGGGCTCGTTGTCGACCCGCACCTCCAGGAGCAGCGAGCGCGCCCCGAGCCCCCGCGCGCGCTCGACGAGCGCGTCGAGCAGCACGCCGCCGATCCCGCGGCCCTGCTGCGCACCCTCGACACCGATCGTCATCACCTGCGCGTCGTCGCCGTCGAACCACAGCCCGGCGTACCCCACCAGCTCGCCGTCGAGCGTCGCCGCGACGTACCAGCGGCCGGGTCCGTCGAGCTCCTCGGTCAGCATCGCGCGCGACCACGCGCCCGCGCCGAACAGCTCGACCTCGAGGACCTCGACCACCCGGAGGTCCGTGGGGAGGAGCGGACGGATCGCGACGGACGACGCCGGCTCTGCCCCCGTCCCGCTCATCCGAGCGCGCGCTTGCGCTCGGCGGGTGGCATCACGTCGGGCCGCCGCAGGTAGAGCGGCTCGGTCGGCAGCGGCACACCTCGCGCGGCGCGCGCGAGGGCGAGTCGCGCGAGCACCGCCGGGTCGAGCTGCACCGGGGCGTCGTCGCTCGGCGGCAGGACCTCGGCGTACAGCACCGCACCAGGCCCGACGACGACGGCGCCCTCCGCGAGCCCGTCCGCGACGACCTGCGCGGGGGTGGCGACACCCGGACCGGCCACGAGCTCGACCGGGTCCGCCTGGCCGGTCGCGCGGTACCGCGCCCAGTAGACCTCGCGTCGACGCGCGTCCGTCACCACCAGCACCTCGGCCCCCGGCTCGACCGTGAGCCGGTCGACCGCCTGCGCGGCGCGCGCGTCGAGGCTGCAGACGCCGTGGAGCGGGAGATCGAGCGCGAGGGCGAGGGCACGAGCGGTCACGAGGCCGACGCGCAGGCCCGTGAACGGGGCGGGACCCGTGCCGGCCACGACCCCCGTGAGGTCGCCGCGCGCGATGCTGGCCTCGGCGAGCACGTCGACGACCATCGGGGCGAGCAGCTCGGCGTGCCGGCGCTGCTCGTGCGCGACGCGGGCGGCGAGGACACGGCGGCCCGCGGGCGCCCCCTCACCGGCGGGCGCCGCACGGGCGGCGGGGACGTCGCCGTCGTCGGCGACCAGGGCGACCGCGACCGCGGCGGACGTGTCGAGCGCGAGGACGGGCACGGCGCTCAGCCTACGGCGGGGAGGTCGACCCCCACCCAGCGCGCCCCGAGACCCCGGACGGTGACCGTCCGCGTGCCGACCTCGGCGTCGAGCACGGCGTCGCCCAGGTCGCCGCCCAGGTCGCCGTGCGGCCGCTCGATCCGCACCTCGAGCCGGTCCTGCGCGAGGGTCTCGACGAGCCCCTCGCCCCACTCCACCACGGTCACGGACTCGTCGAGGCTCGCGTCGAGGTCGAGGGCGTCGACCTCCTCGAGCGAGCCGAGCCGGTACGCGTCGACGTGCACCAGCGCGGGACCGCCCCCGAGCGGCGGGTGCACGCGGGCGATGATGAACGTGGGCGATGCGACCTGCCCGCGCACGTCGAGCCCCGCGCCGATCCCCTGCGTCAGGGTGGTCTTGCCTGCCCCGAGGTTCCCGCTGAGCAGCACGAGGTCGCCCGTGCGCAGCACCGCCGCGAGCGCGCGGCCGTATGCGCGCATCGCCTCGGCGTCGGGCAGCTCGACCCGCACCTCGACCTCCGCCGCGCCGCTCATCCGCGCCCCTCCCCACCCGTGACGTCCGCACTCCGTGGTTCCCCGGCACCACGGAGTGCGGACGCTGCGGGTGGGGTGGTGGGTATGTAGACACGGGGTACCCGGGCGCCCACGCGGGTCACGATCTCGTACGAGATGGTGCCGGCCGCGCGGGCCCAGTCCTCGGCGGTCGGGCCACCCTCGGCCCCGGTGCCGAACAGCTCGACCCGGTCGCCGGCCACCTCGCGCGCGCCCGGGCCGAGGTCGACCACGACCTGGTCCATGCACACCCGGCCGGCCACCGCGAGGCGTCGCCCGCCGACCTGGATCGGGCCGCCCGGGTGCTCGGGGAGCGCCCCGGAGGCATGCCGCGGGATGCCGTCGGCGTACCCCAGCGGCACGACGCCGAGCATCGTCGGCTCGGTCGTCGTGTAGGCGTGCGCGTACGAGACGCAGAACCCCGCGGGCACCTCCTTGACCGTCGCGAGCTCGGCCTCGAGCGTCATCACCGGGACCAGGCCGAACGCCTCGGGTCCGCCCAGCCGAGGCACGGGTGAGAGCCCGTACACCGCGATCCCGAGGCGCACGAGGTCGTAGTGCACCGTCGGGTTCGTCAGGGTCGCGGCCGAGTTCGCGAGGTGGCGCACCTCGAGCGCCGCGCCGCGCTGCTCGGCGTGCGCGACCGCGTCGGCGAAGACCTGCGCCTGCTCGACGACGGTCGGGTGCTGGGGCTCGTCGGCGAACGCGAGGTGCGACCACACGCCGACGACGGCGATCGCCCCCTCCGCCTGGGCGCGCAGCGCCGCGTCGAGCACGTCGCGGTAGACGGACGGCAGCATGCCGTTGCGGCCCAGCCCCGTGTCGACCTTGAGGTGGACGCGCGCCGTCCGGCCCGACTCGCGCGCCGCCGCGACGACCGCGTCGAGCGCCCAGGGCGCGGCGACCGAGACGTCGACGTCCGCCTCGACGAGCTGCCGCAGCGGCGCGCCCGGTGCGTACAGCCAGGTGAGGACGCGGCCGCCGATGCCGGCCGCGCGCAGCGCCAGCGCCTCGTCGGCCTGCGCGGCGCCGAGCCAGGTGGCCCCGCCCGCGAGCGCCGCGCGCGCCGCCGGCAGCAGGCCGTGGCCGTAGCCGTCGGCCTTGACGACGGCCATGACCTGGGCCGTCGGGGCGTGCGCGGCCAGCGCCCGGACGTTCGAAGCAAGGGCCGCCAGGTCGACGACGGCGCGCGCGGGGTACGAGCTCACGGGTCACAGTCTCTCAGGCGGCACAGTCTCTCAGGCGGCACAGTCTCTCAGGCGGCGCAGTCTCTCAGGCGGCACAGTCTCGCAGGCGGCACAGTCTCGCAGTCAGCGCGCACCACGGCCGTCGAGCACCGCCGCAACCTCGGCAGGCAACGCGTCCGCAACCGCGAGCGCCGACACCGGCCCGCCGGGCTGGGCGCGCTCGGCCGCCCGGCCGTGGACCAGCGCGGCCGCCGCGGCGAGCGCGGCGGCCAGGGTCGGGTCCTCGAGGACGTCGGCGGCCCGCCCCGCGAGCAGCGCCCCGAGCAGCCCCGTGAGCACGTCGCCCGACCCGGCCGTCGCGAGCCACGCGGGCCCGTCCGCCTGCGCGTACACGGCGTCGTGCACCCCGACCACGACCGTCGTCGGGCCCTTGAGCAGCACGGTCGCGCCCGTCAGCTCGCGCGCTCGGCGGGCCCAGCGCAGCGGCTCGGCCTCGACCGCGGCCCGCCCGACCTCCTCGTCCGTCCGGACCGAGACGAGGTCCGCGAGCTCGCCCGCGTGCGGCGTGAGCACCACCCACGGCGGCACGCGACCGGGCAGCAGCGACAGACCGCCGGCGTCGACCACGACGGGCAGGCCCTGGACGAGGGCCTCGCCGAGCACGTCGCGGACCCGGTCGGCCTGCACCCGGTCGTGCGGGTCGACCCCCGGCCCGAGCGCCCACGCCTGGACGCGCCCCTCCCCCGCGACGACCTCGGGCCGCGCGGACAGCACGGCCGCCGTGACCCCGGGCGGCCCGAGGTACCTGACCATCCCCGCCCCGCCGCGCACCGCGCCGCTCACCGTGAGCACCCCGGCACCCGGGTACGCGGCGGTCCCGGCGACCACGCCGAGCACGCCGCGCGAGTACTTCTGCGCGCTCGCCCCGGGCACGGGCCAGAGCGCCGCGACGTCGTCCCGCTCGAGCCGCGCGACGGCCGGGGTCCGGCCCACGAGGTCGAGCCCGAGATCGACCACCTCGACCTGCCCGACGACGCCGCTCGCCGGCGGCAGCAGCAGCCCGGCCTTGGCGGCGCCGAACGTCACGGTGAGGTCGGCCGGCAGCAGCGGCCCGGCCACCGCGCCGTCGTCGACCCCGACGCCGCTCGGCGTGTCCACCGCGACGACGGCGGGACCGCCCGGGGCGTCGTCGGCCAGGAGCTCCGCGAGCAGCAGCACCAGCTCGGCCGCCTCACCCCGCAGGCCGCCCCGCGCGCCGATGCCGAGGAGGCCGTCGAGCACGACGTCGCACGCGCTCGCCTCGGCGATCGCGTCACCGAGCCAGACCGGCTCCGCGCCTCCGGCTCCGGCGGGCGGGACACCGTCCTCGCCCACCACCGTGACGACCCGGCCGCCGGCCGCCACGAGGGCGGCGAGGCCGGCGTCGTGCGCGCGGGTCGACGTGAGCACCGCGAGCACGCGCGCACCGCGGCGCGCGAGCTCGGCGCCGGCGTGCAGGGCGTCGCCGCCGTTGTTCCCCGGGCCCACGAGCAGGACGACCGCCGATCCCCGGACCCGCCCGCGCCGCTCCCGCAGCAGCCGGCCGACGCGCACCGCGAGCGCGAACGCGGCGCGCTCCATCAGTGCGCCCGCCGGCCCGGATTCGAGGAGCGGCTGCTCGGCGGCGCGCACCTGCGCCGCGGTGTACCCGAGGATCACGCGCCCATCATGCCGCCCGCAGGTGCCGCGGGTACGTTGCGGGGATGCGCTTCGGACTCTTCATCCCCCAGGGCTGGCGGCTCGACCTCGTCGGCATCGACCCCCGCGACCAGTGGCCGGTCATGCGTCGCCTCGCCGAGCACGCCGACGGCGGCACCGTCTGGGAGTCGCTCTGGGTGTACGACCACTTCCACACGACCCCGGAGCCGACGCAGGAGGCGACGCACGAGGCCTGGGCCCTCATGGCCGCGCTCGCGGCGTCCACCGACCGCGTCCGGCTGGGTCAGATGTGCACCTGCATGTCGTACCGGAACCCGGCCTACCTCGCGAAGGTGGCCTCGACGGTCGACGTCGTCTCGGGCGGCCGCGTCGAGATGGGGATCGGCGCCGGCTGGTACGAGCACGAGTGGCGTGCGTACGGCTACGGCTTCCCGCGTGCCGGGGAGCGCATCGCCCGGCTGGACGAGGGCGTCCAGATCATGCGCCGGCTGTGGGAGACCGGCACCGCGACGCTCGACGGCGAGCACTACCAGGTGGACGGCGCGCTCGGGTACCCCCAGCCGCTCCAGGAGGGCGGCATCCCGCTGTGGATCGCCGGCGGGGGTGAGAAGAAGACGCTGCGCATCGCGGCCCAGCACGCGCGGTACACGAACTTCTTCGGGTCCCCCGAGGAGTTCGTGCACAAGTCGGGGATCCTCGAGGAGCACTGCCGCGGCGTGGGGCGGGACTTCGGGGAGATCACGCGCTCGGCGAACTTCAACGTGGTCGTCGGCGCGAGCGAGGCCGACGTCGACCACAAGCTCGAGTGGGTGCGCGAGCACTACCGCGGCGTCATCCCCGAGCGGGCCGACAAGACGGCCGAGGAGCTCCGCGGCGGGTACCTGACGGGAACTCCCGAGCAGCTGGTCGAGCGGCTCCAGCACCTGGAGGGCCTCGGCCTCGGGTACGCGATCACCTACTTCGCCGACGCGGCCTACGACCCGGGCAGCATCGAGCTCTTCGAGCGCGAGGTCGCCCCGGCTCTGTACGGGTGACGCCCCCGACAGGACCGGGCGGACCGGACCGGGCGGACCCGGGCCGGGCGGACCGGGCCGGGCACCCGTCGGACACTGTTCGCTGACGCCACGCCCTCGCACCGCTGACGGGGTGGGCCTGGCAGCCTCGGCCTGATGCGCCGCCGCCGCCGGGCCCACCCCCACGACCACGTCAGCTGGCGACGAAGACGCGCCCCATCCCGACCGGCGACCCGTTCGGTCCGTCCTGCATCGCGTTGCTGGTGTGGTGCGGGAAGTGGCAGTGGAAGATCCACTTGCCCGGCTTGTCGAAGCTGAACTCCACCTCGACGAAGTCGCCGGGGGAGATGTTGAAGGTGGTCACCGTCTGCGCCGGTTGCGGATGACCGTTCTTGGACACGATCGTCATGTCGACGCCATGCAGGTGCATGGCGTGGACCTGCTGGCTGGCGTTGTACACGCGGGCCCGGATCTTGTCCCCCACGCGCACGGGGAGCTCGGACGCGGCGTCGAGGGTCTTGCCGTTGATGGTCTGGAAGTTGAAGTCTCCCGCATCCTCCGGGAAGGGCTCGACAGGCTGGCCCTCTCCCTGCAGGGACCAGCTCTGCAGCGTGAAGACGAAGTCCTGGTCGACTCGCTCCTTGCCCCGTACCTGCCGGGGCAGGACCTGGAACGACCCGTCGAGGCCCTTGAGCTCCTGGACGGCGTCGCTGGTGTGGGAGTGGTAGGCGAAGTTGCCCGTGTGGCCGGGTGTGAACCGGTACGTATAGCTCTCTCCGGGCTGGATCGGCTCCGGCTGGCTGATGCCTGCGACGCCGTCGGCGTCGTTGGGGGCGTGCAGGCCGTGGAAGTGCACGGTCGTGGGTTCGGCAAGGTCGTTGTTGACGGTGAACTCCACCTGCTCACCCTCGTACACGATGGCGGTGGGGCCGGGTGTGCTGGGACCGGCCTCCGAGAGGTCGTCGTCGTAGCCCCAGACCTGTGCCGTCTGGTACGGGAACGTCGCGAGCTGCTGAGTGAACTCCCGCGCCGTCACCTCGAACCTGCGGGTGTTGCCGTCCAGCTCGGAGGCCAGGTCCGGCACGTCTGGGGTGACCGGCACGACCGGCGCCGACCGTGGACCGCGCTCCTGTGGACTGCGGTCGGTGGCGAGCTGCGGCACCGTGAGGATCCCCGCGGTCAGCACCGATCCGGTGACCACCGCGGCCACCAGCTTGACTGTCTCTCTCATGATCGCTCCTGTGCGTCGACTGCCAGAAGGGGGCAACTCAGCCTAGGAAGCCAACGAGCAACCGGCATGTCGAGGGCAGCGTCGGCATGCCTCGTCGCGCACACTCCGGCGCGGACCCGAGCGACGACGCCGTGCACCGAGCCGACGTGCGACGGGCGCTGTCAGTCGCGTTCGGCGACGACCACCGCGGACGCGATCCCGGCGTCGTGCGAGAGCGACAGGTGGAAGCGGTCCACGCCCAGCTCGGCCGCGCGGGCCGCGACCGTCCCGACGACCTCGACGACCGGCTGCTCCCCGACGGCCCGCCGGACGGTCGCGTCCTGCCAGCTCATGCCCGACGGCGCGCCGAGCGCCTTCGCGATCGCCTCCTTCGCGGCGAACCGGGCGGCGAGCGAGGACGGCGGCAGGTCGCGCTCGTCGGGCGTGAACAGCCGCTCACGCAGCGCGGGCGTCCGCTCGAGCGTCGCCATGAACCGCGCGACGTCGACCACGTCGATCCCGACGCCGACGATCACTCGACGGTGACCGACTTCGCGAGGTTGCGCGGCTGGTCGACGTCGAGCCCGCGCGCCGTCGCGAGCTCGCACGCGAAGACCTGGAGCGGCACGGTGGCGAGCAGCGGCGAGAGGAGCGTCGGGCACTGCGGGACGAAGAACACCTCGTCGGCGTACGGCAGCACGTCGTCGTCCCCGTCCTCGGCGATGACCAGCGTGCGCGCACCGCGCGCCCGGATCTCCTGGATGTTCGAGATGACCTTCGAGTGCAGCGAGTCGCGCCCGCGCGGCGAGGGCACGACGACGAAGACCGCCTGCCCCTCCTCGATCAGCGCGATCGGGCCGTGCTTGAGCTCGCCGGCCGCGAAGCCCTCGGCGTGGATGTACGCGAGCTCCTTGAGCTTGAGCGCGCCCTCGAGCGCGACCGGGAAGCCGACGTGCCGGCCCAGGAACAGCACCGACGACGTGCCCGCCATGTCGCGCGCGGTCGCGCGCACGTGGTCGGCCCGGTCGAGCACCTGCTGGATCTTGTCGGGCATCTGGCGCAGCTGCTCGAGGATGTCCCGGATCTCGTCGGGGAACTTGTTGCCGCGCAGCTGGGCGAGGTACAGCCCGAGCAGGTAGGTCGCGGTGATCTGGGACAGGAACGCCTTGGTCGACGCGACGGCGATCTCGGGTCCGGCGTGCGTGTAGAGCACCGCGTCGGACTCGCGCGGGATGGTCGAGCCGTGCGTGTTGCAGATCGCGAGCACCTTGGCGCCCTGCTCGCGCGCGTGGCGGACCGCCATGAGCGTGTCCATGGTCTCGCCCGACTGCGAGATGGCGACGACCAGCGTGCGCGGGCCCACGACGGGGTCGCGGTAGCGGAACTCGTGCGCGAGCTCGACCTCGACGGGGATCCGGCACCAGTGCTCGATGGCGTACTTGGCGACGTGGCCCGCGTACGCCGCCGTCCCGCACGCGATCACGACGATCTTGTCGACCGAGCGCAGCACCGACTCGTCGATCCGGAGGTCGTCGAGCACGAGCCGCCCGGCGGCGTCGGTCCGGCCGAGCAGCGTGTCCGCGACGGCGTGCGGCTGGTCGTGGATCTCCTTGTCCATGAAGGACGCGAAGCCGCCCTTCTCGGCAGCGGCCGCGTCCCAGTCCACGGTGTACCGGTGGGCCTCGGCGGGGGCGCCGAAGAAGTCGGTGACGGCCGCGCCGTCGGGCGTGATGGTGACGACCTGGTCCTGGCCGAGCTCGAGGGCCTCGCGGGTGTGGGCGATGAAGGCGGCGACGTCGCTGCCGAGGAAGTTCTCGCCGTCCCCGAGGCCGACGACGAGCGGGGAGTCGTGCCGCGCGCCGACGACGACGTCGGGCTGGTCGGCGTGGACCGCGAGGAGCGTGAAGGTGCCGTGCAGGCGGCGCGCGACGGCGGCCATCGCCGCCGTCAGGTCACCGGTGTCCGCGTACGCACGGGCCAGCAGGTGCGCCGTGACCTCGGTGTCGGTCTCGGAGCGGAACTCGACCCCCTCGGCGAGCAGCTCGGCCTTGAGGGACGCGAAGTTCTCGACGATCCCGTTGTGGATCACCGCGACCTTGCCCGCCACGTGAGGGTGCGCGTTGACGTCGTTCGGCGCACCGTGCGTCGCCCAGCGCGTGTGCCCGATCGCCGCGGTCGCTGCGGGCAGCGGGTTGAGGTCCAGCTCCTCCACGAGGTTCGCGAGCTTGCCGGCCTTCTTGGCCGTCGCGAGCACGCCCGCGCCGTCGGCGACGAGCGCGACCCCGGCGGAGTCGTAGCCGCGGTACTCGAGCCGTCGCAGGCCGTCCATGACCACGTCGAGCGGTCGGTCACTGGCCTGCTGGGCACCCACGTACCCGACGATTCCGCACATGCGCGGGAGTCTACGGCCCTCCAGCGTCACGCCGCCCCGGCGCGATCAGGCACAATCGCCGGGTGGCAACGACCGCTGAGCTGACGCCGGCCACTCCGTACGTCGAGCTGAACCGGGATGCGTGGACGCGGTTGTCGGGGTCGACGCCGCTCCCGCTGACCGACGCCGACGTCGAGCGCCTGCGCGGTCTCGGCGACCCGATCGACCTCGCGGAGGTCGACGCCGTCTACCGGCCCCTGTCCCGGCTGCTCAACCTCTACGTGGCCGCGACCCGTGGGCTGCACGAGGCGTCCACGACCTTCCTGCGGGAGGACGCGGGCGGCACGCCCTACGTCATCGGCGTCGCCGGGTCGGTCGCGGTCGGCAAGTCCACGACCGCCCGGCTGCTGCGCGAGCTGCTCGCGCGATGGCCCGACACCCCGCGCGTCGAGCTCCTCACGACGGACGGGTTCCTCTACCCGAACGCCGAGCTGACGCGCCGGGGTCTCATGGAGCGCAAGGGGTTTCCCGAGTCCTACGACCGGCGCGGCCTCATCCGGTTCCTCGCCAAGGTGAAGGCGGGGTACGACGAGGTCCGCGCGCCGGTGTACGACCACCTGACCTACGACATCGTGCCCGGGCGCGAGGTGGTGGTCCGGCGGCCCGACGTGCTGATCGTCGAGGGGCTCAACGTGCTGCAGCCGGCCCGGCCGACACCGCTCGGCACGTCGGACCTCGCGGTGAGCGACTTCTTCGACTTCTCGATCTACGTCGACGCGCGCACGTCGGTCGTCCGGCAGTGGTACGTCGACCGGTTCCTGTCCCTGCGCTCGACGGCGTTCGCACGCCCCGAGTCGTACTTCCGCCGGTTCGCGTCGCTCTCCGACGAGGACGCGCGGACGCGCGCCGAGGAGATCTGGGACGCCATCAACGCGCCCAACCTGGTCGAGAACATCCTGCCGACGCGCAGCCGGGCGACGCTCGTGCTGACGAAGGGTTCCGACCACTCGGTCCAGCGGATGCGGCTGCGCAAGCTCTGAGGGCCGGCCGCCGGTGACGTCGTGGCTCAGCCGCCGGCGCCGTCGCGGCTCAGCCGCCGGCGCCGTACGCGACCGGGACCGTCGCCCGCACCGCCTCGCCGGCGTGCGAGTCCTGCGCGCTTCCCGGCGCGCCGTGGCGTGCAGTCCCCGCGACGCCGGGCGCCGGCGGCCCCGAGCCGTTGCGACGCTCACGGCGGTCGTGCCAGCGGGTGAGCACCCAGTCGACGACCAGGCCGATGAGGACGCCGCCGGTGACCCCGACCACGATCGCGAGCAGCGGGTAGTCCGCGAGCCACGCGCCCGCCCCGACGCCGATCGCCGCCGAGTAGATCGCCCACGTCACCGCAGCGATCGCCGTGAGGCCGACGAACCGCCGACGGGAGTACCCGACCGCGCCGGCGGTCATGTTGACCGCCACCCGGCCGACCGGCACGTACCGCGCCGCGAGGATGAAGGACGGGCCACGTCGCTCCAGCGTGCGCTCCGCCCAGTCGAGCGAGCGCTGGCCCCGGCGCCCGCGCAGGACGCGCAGGCGACGCACGTCCACGCGCCGCCCGATCTGGTACGCGATCTGGTCACCGGTGAACGCTCCGCACGCGGCTGCCACGCCCACCAGCGCGATGTTGGGTGCGCCCGTGGAGACGGCGAGCGAGGCGAGCGCGATGACGACCGACTCGCTCGGGATCGGCGGGAAGAAGCCGTCGATCGTGGCGAACAGGTACAGCGCCACGTAGACGAGGGGTGACGCGCCGAGCGCCAGGACCCACTCCTGCACCAGCTCCACGTGTCATCAGCTCCAGGTCCAGGGCGGTCCGCACGGCTGGCGGCGATCGCTGTCGGCGGTCGATCGGGTCCTGACGGGCCCGGTGACCCGACAGTAGGTCCCGCGTCCCGGAGCCGGCATCAGGGTTGTCCCTGGTGTCGACCCCGATCTGTACAGGTCCGGTCCGGCTGACCGCACCCGACCGGTCGATCATCGCGCGCCCGGACCGGCACCGTCATCCCTCCGCGGGAGGAGATCGGGTGCAGGTTCGGTGATACCGAGGTCGTCCACCTCACGGGCTCGCTCACGCGAGGTCGAAGCCCAGGAGGCGCGCCGCCGTCGTCGGCGTCGGCTCGCCCGCGAGCGACCCACCCACGCCGTCCGCCGTGGCGAGCGACCGCGGCTCCGCCCGGTCCACGTACAGCGTCCCGTGGAGGTGGTCGGTCTCGTGCTGGACGATCCGGGCTGGCCAGCCGACCAGCACCTCGTCGAGCGTGCGGCCCGTCTCGTCCTCGCCCGTGAGGCGGATCGTGCGCGGACGCGCCACGACGGCCTGCCACCCGCGGACGCTCAGGCAGCCCTCGTAGAACGACACGCGCGCCGGCCCGACCGCCTCGTACGACGGGTTGACCAGCACACGGAACGGCAGGCGGGGTCGCTCGCGTACCGCGGCGAGCTCCGCGTCCAGCGCCCCGGGGTCCTCGACCACCGCGAGCGCGAGCGGGATCCCGATCTGGGGCGCGGCGAGCCCGACGCCCGGCGCCGCGTGCATCGTGCGCCGCATGAGCTCGACCAGCGCGCTGAACGTCGCGTCCGCGAGCTGCCCGTCGTAGCGGAGCGCAGGCCGCCGCAGCACCGGGTGGCCGGGCTGGACGATCGGCGCCGGGTCCGGGCCGGCGAGCACCCGGTCGACGAGCTCGGCGAGCGTCGGGAGCGCGTCCTGGGGCGGCTCACCCCGGACGACCGGAGCGGTCACAGCGCGAGTCGCTCGCGCACCACGTCGGCGAGCTCGTCCGCGACCTTCTCGGCCTGGGCGAGGCTCGCGGCCTCGACCATCACCCGCACGAGCGGCTCGGTGCCCGACGAGCGCAGGAGCACCCGCCCGGTGTCCCCGAGCTGCGCCTCCGCCGCCGCCACCGCGGCCAGGAGGCCCTCGTCCGTCGCCGACCGGGCCTTGTCCACCCCGGGGACGTTGACGAGCACCTGCGGCAGCCGGCGCACGGCGCGCGCGAGCTGCTGGAGCGGCTCCTTCGTCGCGGCCACCCGGGAGGCGAGGTGCAGCGCGGTCAGGATCCCGTCGCCGGTCGTCGAGTGCGCGCCCATGATCACGTGACCCGACTGCTCGCCACCGAGCGAGTACCCGCCGTTGCGCATCTCCTCGAGCACGTACCGGTCGCCGACGCCGGTCTCCACGACGCGGATGCCGGCCTGCTCCATCGCCAGGCGCAGCCCGAGGTTGCTCATCACGGTCGCGACCAGCGTGTCCGCCTCGAGGGCGCCCGCCTCGCGCAGCGCGATCGCGAGCACACCCATGATCTGGTCGCCGTCCACGAGCGCCCCGGTGTGGTCGACCGCGAGGCACCGGTCGGCGTCGCCGTCGAACGCGACGCCGAGGTCGGCCCCCGAGGCGACCGTGACGGCCTGGAGCTGCTCGGGGTGCGTCGAGCCGCACAGCTCGTTGATGTTGCGACCGTCGGGCGAGGCGTTGATGACGACGACGTCGGCGCCGGCCGCACGCAACGCCTGGGGCCCGGCCTCGCTCGCGGCGCCGTTGGCGCAGTCGACGGCGATGCGGAGCCCGTCGAGCGGCGTGCCGATCGTGCTCACGAGGTGCTCGACGTACTCCGTCCCCGCGTGCCCGCTGTCGATCGTGATGCGCCCGACGCCCGCACCCGTCGGCCGGTCCCACGGCTCGCCGCGGCGCGCCTCGATGGCGTCCTCGATCGAGTCGTCGAGCTTGAGCCCCCCGCGCGTGAAGAACTTGATCCCGTTGTCGGGCATCGGGTTGTGCGACGCGGAGATGACGACGCCGAGGTCGGCACCGAGCTTGCCGGTGAGGAACGCGATGGCCGGGGTCGGCAGCACGCCGACGTTGACGACGTCGACGCCGGCGCTCGCCAGGCCCGCCGCCGTGGCCGCCGAGAGGAACTCGCCCGAGGCCCGCGGGTCGCGCCCGATGACGGCGCGGGGGCGGTGGTCGCCGAACGCGCCGGTCGAGCCGAGCACGTGCGCCGCAGCGACCGCGAGGTCGAGCGCCAGCTCGGCCGTGAGGTCCCGGTTGGCGAGCCCGCGTACCCCGTCAGTGCCGAAGAGTCGTCCCATGAGCTCATCCCTTTGTCGTGCGTGCGTGCTCGTGCGTGCGCGGCCGTGCGCGCGCGGCCGTGCGTGCGGGCCGAGACGCCGATGGCCCCGATGGAGCGACCATCGGGGCCATCGGCAGGCGCGAGGTGATCAGCGCTTCGAGTACTGCGGAGCCTTGCGGGCCTTCTTCAGCCCGGCCTTCTTGCGCTCGACGACGCGCGCGTCGCGGGTCAGGTAGCCGGCCTTCTTGAGCGCCGGACGGTTGTGCTCGGCGTCGATCACGTTGAGCGCGCGGGCGATCGCGAGACGCAGCGCGCCGGCCTGGCCCGAGACGCCGCCACCGGTGATGCGCGCGACGATGTCGAAGCGGCCCTCGACGTCGACGAGCGTGAGCGGCGAGTTGACGAGCTGCTGGTGCACCTTGTTCGGGAAGTACTCCTCGAGGGCGCGGCCGTTGATCTTCCACGTGCCGGTGCCGGGCACCAGGCGCACGCGGGCGATGGCCTCCTTGCGACGGCCGAGCGCCGCGCCGGGCGCGGTCAGGCTCTGGCCGCGGCCCGTGGGGGCCGCGCTCTCGGAGGTGTAGCTGCTGGGCGTCTCGTCGCCCTCAACGTCGATGTCGACGGTGGTCTCGGCCACTGGTGGTGTCCTCTTGTCCTGTGTCGTGACTGCTCGCAGCGGGCCGAGGCCTACTGCGCAACCTGGGTGATGGTGAACGCCTGCGGCTTCTGCGCGCTGTGCGGGTGCTCGGCGCCCGTGTAGACCTTGAGCTTGCTGAGCTGGCCGCGCGAGAGCGAGTTCTTGGGGAGCATGCCGCGGACGGCCTTCTCCACCGCACGCTCCGGGTGCTTCGCGAGGAGCTCGGAGTACGGGGTCGCACGCAGACCGCCCGGGTAGCCCGAGTGACGGTAGGCGAGCTTGGCCTCGCGCTTGTTGCCGGTGAGCGCGACCTTGTCGGCGTTGATCACGATGACGAAGTCGCCGTTGTCGACGTGCGGCGCGAACGTCGCCTTGTGCTTGCCGCGCAGCAGCGTGGCCACGTGGGTGGCGAGACGGCCAAGGACGACATCGGTCGCGTCGATGACGTACCAGGTCCGCTCGACGTCGCCGGGCTTCGGGGTGTACGTGCGCACGGTCTGAGCCTTCGTTTCGTGTAGCTGAATGTGGTCCTCCGGCGCGCCCGCATAGGGCGGGAGCGCCGATTGAGTGCTGCGTGCGCATCCCCGACAGGACCCACGCGGGCCCGGCGAGCGGGCACGCCGGTCCACCACGGGACGCACAACGACACATCAGGGTAGCCGCAGCCGCCCGGAAGGGTCAAAACGAGCCCCGTGCCTGCGTGTGCCTACGACGGTCAGCGCGCCCGGCGCACGCGGCCCGCGTCCCAGACCGCCTCGGGCGTCTCGACGACCTCGCCGTCCGCGCCGAACACGAGGAACCGGTCGAAGCCGCGCGCGAACCAGCGGTCGTGCGTCACCGCCAGGACCGTGCCCTCGAACGCGAGCAGCCCGCGCTCGAGCGCCTCGGCCGAGTGCAGGTCGAGGTTGTCGGTGGGCTCGTCGAGCAGCAGGAGCGTCGCGCCGGACAGCTCCAGCAGCAGGATCTGGAACCGCGCCTGCTGCCCGCCCGAGAGGGTGTCGTACGGCTGCTCGGCGGCGGCCACCAGCTCGTAGCGGTCGAGCGCCTTGCTCGCGGGCTCCCGGCCCATCCCCGACCGGTGCGCGTCGCCGCGGTGCAGGATCTCGAGCAGGGTGCGGCCGGCGAGCTCGGGGTGCAGGTGGTTCTGCGCGAACCAGCCGGGCCGCACGCGCGAGCCCAGCACCACGCGGCCGGAGTGGGCCACGGGGGTGATCTCGGCGTCGTCCACGGGCGCGTGCTCGCGGTCCGGGTCGCTGCCGCCCGCCGCCAGCAGCCGCAGGAAGTGCGACTTGCCCGACCCGTTCGAGCCCAGCACGGCGACGCGCTCGCCGAGCCACACCTCGAGGTCGAACGGCTTCATCAGGCCGGTCAGCTCGAGCTGCGTCGCCACGACGGCGCGCTTGGCGGTGCGCCCGCCGCGGAGCCGCACGCGCACGGCCTGCTCGCGGGCCATGACCTGCGGCGGGCCCGCCTCCTCGAACTTGCGCAGCCGCGTCTGGGCGGCCTGGTACCGCGACGCGAGCCCGTCGTTGAACGCCGCCTTGTTCTTGAGCGTGAAGACGAGCTCCTTGAGCTTGGCGTGCTCCTCGTCCCAGCGCCGCAGCAGCTCGTCGAGCCGCGAGCGCCGGTCCTCGCGCGCCTGCGGGAAGCTCGCGAACCCGCCGCCGTGCACCCAGATCGTCGAGCCGGCCGCCGTCGGCTCGACGCTCGCGACCTGGGTCGCGGTGCGGGCGAGCAGCTCGCGGTCATGGCTCACGTAGAGCACGGTCTTGGCCGACGCCGCGAGCTGGGTCTCGAGCCAGCGCTTGGTGGGGACGTCGAGGTAGTTGTCCGGCTCGTCGAGCAGGAGCACCTCCTCGGGCCCGCGCAGCAGCGCCTCGAGCACGAGCCGCTTCTGCTCGCCGCCCGAGAGCGTGCGGACCTCGCGGAACTGGGCCTTCTCGAACGGGATCGACAGCACGCTGTCCGTGACCTGGTCCCACCCGGCCTCGGCCTCGTACCCGCCGACGTCGGCCCAGTCGACGAGCGCGGTCGCGTACCGCAGCTGCGCGGGCTCGTCGTCGACCTCCATGATCCCGAGCTCGGAGGCGGCGAGCTCGGTCGCGGCGTCCCGGATCGCCGCCGGCGCGAGGGAGGCGAGGAGCTCGCGGATCGAGCGGTCGTCGCCGATCCGCCCGACGAGCTGCCGCATGACCGCGAGCCCGCCGCTGCGCGCGACCGTGCCGCCGTGCGGGTGCAGGTCGCCCGCCACGATCTGGAGGAGCGTCGTCTTCCCGGCGCCGTTCGGCCCGACCAGCGCGACCTTGGCGCCGTCGCCGACGCGGAGGTCCACCTCGTCGAGCAACGGCCTCCCGTCCGGGAGGAAGTAGCTGACCCCGCTGACGTCGACGTGTCCCACGGGACCAGTGTGGGGTGGACGGCCGGGCGCGGGCGAACCCTTTCCGCGGGCGACGGGCCGCGGGCCGCGGACCTCGTGCCGCCCCCGCGCGGCGCCCTCTCCTCTGGCGGACCCGCCGTCGCGGTGCGACCGTGGAGCCATGAGCGACGACACCCCGGCCACCCGTACCGACCCGGCGACCGGCACCGAGGGCGACTCCGACCAGCTGTCCGGCGAGGACACGATGTCGGGTGGCAGCTCCGACGAGCTGCTCGACCTCGGGACGTCACCGCCCGAGCGTCCGCGCTCCAACCACTGGGGCGAGACCGCCTGGGAGGAGTCGCACGGCGAGCCCATGGACCTGCGGCTCTCCGAGGAGGAGCCCGAGGTCTGGGACCAGCCCGAGAAGGGCGCCCGCCAGCCCGATCGCGCCGGCCGGCTCGTCGAGGACGGCGACGCCCTCGACGGCCACCGCGGCAACGACACGTTCGCCGAGGACGTCGGCATCGACGGCGGAGCGGCTTCTGCCGAGGAGGCCGCGATGCGTATCGTCGAGGACCCGCGCCCCTGACGGGGGCGACCCGGCGGCACCGCTCGCGCGGAGCGGCGCCGGCCACCGACTCCCCGCCGGAGTGACGCGACCCGTGAGGCGTCACTCCGGCGGTGGACCGCCCGGGGCCGTCCGGTCGACGGGAACGCGGTCACCGGGAACACGACCGCCGGGAACGGGGCCGAGAGGGACCCGGACCGCGCGCGTCCGACGCGCCCGCGCCTCGAGCTCCGCGTCGTCGGGGTAGCCGACCTCCTCGAGCGTGAGCCCCCGCGCCGGGACGAGCGCCCCGCCGCCGTCCGCTCCCCCGCGCTCCCCGCGGGCCAGCACGTCGCCCGGCCACGCGACCGGTCGACGGCCCTCGCCGACGGCGATCGAGGCGCTCACGAGCGCGCGCACCATGTGGTGGCAGAAGGCGTCGGCGGTGACCGTCGCCACGACGAGCCCGGCGTCCGGCCCGTCGGCCGGCCGCTCCCACGCGAGCTCCTCGAGGGTCCGGATCGTCGTCGCACCCTCGCGCGGCTTGCAGAACGCGCTGAAGTCGTGGTGCCCGACCAGCGGGCCCACCGCGGCCTGCATCGCCTCGACGTCGAGCGCCCGCCGGTGCCACAGCACGTGGTGCCGGCGCAGGGGGTCGCGCGCCGCGTCGTCGTCGGCGATGCGGTAGGCGTAGCGCCGGCGCAGCGCGGAGAAGCGCGCGTCGAAGCCGGCAGGCGCCGGGGCGACCCGGTGCACGACGACGTCGCCCGGCAGCAGTCCCGCGAGCCTCGCGACGAGCGCGGGCCCCGGCTCGCGGTCCGACCGGCCGGGCAGCGCGAGCCATGCGGCGTCGTCCACGTCGAGGTGCGCCACCTGGCCGCGCGCGTGGACGCCCGCGTCCGTGCGCCCGGCGACCGTGAGCCGGGGCGGCGGGTCACCGCGGAGGACGACGCCGAGCGCGTCCTCGACCGTGCCCTGCACCGTGCGCAGCGCGGGCTGCCGGGCCCACCCGGCGAACGCGGTGCCGTCGTAGGCGAGGTCGAGGCGGACGCGCGGCACGCCCCCAACCTAACGGCCGACGGCGGCGCACCGGCCGGTAGCGTCGGTCGTCGTGGCGGACACCGACGCGCGGGACACGCAGCCGCACACCCTCGCGATCGACTGCGGGGGCGGCGGGATCAAGGCGTCCGTCCTCGACGGCGCGGGAACGCTCCGTGCGCCGGCGCTCCGGGTGCCGACGCCGTACCCGCTGCCGCCCGACCGGCTCGTCGCGACGGTCGTCGACATCGCGGCCTCGCTCCCGCCCGCCGACCGCGTGACCGTCGGGATGCCCGGGATGCTGCGCCACGGCGTCGTCGTCGCGACGCCGCACTACGTGACCCGGTCGGGGCCGCACAGCAGGGTGCTGCCGGAGCTCGTCGCCGCCTGGGCCGACTTCGACATGCAGGCGGCCGTCCGCGCCGCGCTCGACCTGCCGGCGCTCGTCCTCAACGACGCCGAGGTCCACGGCGCGGGAGTCGTGGCCGGCAGCGGCCTCGAGCTGGTCCTCACGCTCGGGACGGGCCTGGGGTCGGCGCTGTTCGACGGCGGCGTGCTGGCCCCGCACCTCGAGCTGTCCCAGGCGCCCGTGCGGTGGGGGACGACGTACGACGCGTACGTCGGGCAGGTCGAGCGGGCCCGGCTCGGCGACGCGCTGTGGTCGCGCCGGGTGCGGCGCGTGGTCGAGGGCCTGCGGCCGGTGTTCCTCTGGGACCGCCTCTACCTCGGCGGCGGCAACTCCCGGCGCGTGTCGCCGCAGGTGCTGGCGCGGCTCGGCGACGACGTGGTCGTCGTGCCGAACTCCGCGGGGATCGTCGGCGGGGTCCGCGCGTGGGAGCTGCGGCGGCGGTGAGGCGTCCGGTCAGCCCGCGCTGACCGGGGCGTCGGTGAGCCGCGCGAGCACGTCGAGCAGGACGCGGCTGAACGCCACCGGGGCGTCGAGGTTGACGAGGTGCTTGGCGCCGCGGACGACCACCAGGTGGCCGTCGCGGCACGCCGCGAGGTAGCGGCGCTCCTGGCTGCGGAAGTGGTCGAAGCGCCCGTTGACGAGCCAGACCGGGACGTCCAGGCGCGCGAGGTCGGCGACGGGGTCGACGCCGAGCATCTCGTGCAGCGCGTCCTCCATGACGTCGAACGCGAACCCGCCGGCCGCGACGTCGACCCGGCCCGCGGCCGGCAGCGTGCGGTCGACCATGAACTGGTTGAGCCCGGCGCCGGCGTCGGGCAGCCGCGCGATGCCGCGAGCCGCGACCGCCCATCCCTCGACGACCAGGCGGGACGGCCGGGTGCTGCAGCCCGCTGCCACGAGTCCCACGACCTGGTCCGGACGCCGCGCCGCGTGGGTGATCGCGACGTAGCCACCGAGCGAGAGCCCGACGACGAGCGCCCGGCCCCCCACGTCGTCGACCGCCTCGGCGACGGCGTCGACCGCGCCGTCGAGCGTGAACCGTTCGCCCCGACGAGTCCCGTGGCCCGGCAGGTCCACGGCGAGAGCGCGGTGACCCGTGGCGTCGAGCGCCTCCACCTGGGCGCGCCACATGGTCCGCGACGTGCGAAGACCGTGCACCAGGACGACCGGGAGCCCCATGGGACGACCCTAGGACGACGTCGCGCCGCCGTCGCGCCGCCGTCACGCGCCTGTCGCGCGGCCGTCGCGCGGCCGTCGCGCGGCTCCCATGCCGACGTCGCGCCGCGGTCGTGTGTCCGTCGTGCGCGGAGCAGGTGACGCGAGTGACGGTCGAGGCGCGTACACGGTCTTGGGCACGCCCCATCCGTCGCACCCGTCACACGCTCCGCGCGGAAGGGACCACGGGTCGCGCCAGGCAGGCGGGGCCGGGACGGTGGGCCGGGACGCGGGGCCGTGACGGTGGGCCGGGACGCTCGGCCGGGACGGTGGTCTGCGCATGCAGCGGCTCGGGAGGGCGGACCGGTCGGATGGGCCGCACGGACGAGGGCCCGGGTCCGAGACGGTGTGTCTCGGACCCGGGCCCTCGTCCGTGCGGTGCGGTCCGTCAGGCCTTGTCGGTCTCGGGCGCGTCCCCGGCGGCCTCGGCTGCCGGCTCCTCGGTCGCCGTCTCCGTGGCGGTCTCCTCGGCGGGCGCCTCCACGGGAGCGTCGGCGGCGGGCGTCTCGGTCACGGGCGCCTCGTCGGCCGGGAGCTCGGTGGCGGGAGCCGTGTCGGCCGGCTTCGCTGTCGCCTTCGGGGCAGCGGCCTTCTTCGTGGCCTTCTCGGCCTCGCGGACGGTCGCCTGCTTCGGGCTGAGCGGCTCGAGCACGAGCTCGATCACGGCCATCGGCGCGTTGTCACCCTTGCGGGGGCCGATCTTCGTGATGCGGGTGTAGCCACCCTGGCGCTCCGCGACCGCGGGGGCGATCTCGGTGAACAGGGCGTGCACGACGCCCTTGTCGCGGACGACCGTGAGCACCCGGCGACGGGCGTGCAGGTCGCCGCGCTTGGCGAACGTGATCAGGCGCTCGGCGAGCGGACGCAGCCGCTTCGCCTTCGCCTCGGTGGTCGTGATCCGCCGGTGCTCGAACAGGCTGGTGGCCAGGTTGGCCAGGATCAGCCGCTCGTGCGCCGGGCCGCCGCCGAGCCGGGGACCCTTGGTGGGCGTAGGCATCGTTGTAACTCCTCAGTTCCAGTGGTGAACAGCGGCCGGGCCGGTCAGCCCCGCGCCGCACGCGCGCGTCAGTACTGCTGCTGCTCGTCCTCGACGTACTCGCCCTCGTCGCCGTCGTAGTAGCCGGCGGTCTGGGTCGGGTCGAAGTCGAGCGGGCTGTCCTTGAGGGACAGGCTGAGCTCGGCCAGCTTCTCCTTGACCTCGGTGATCGACTTCGCACCGAAGTTGCGGATGTCCAGCAGGTCGGCCTCGCTGCGCGCCACGAGCTCACCCACGGTGTGGATGCCCTCACGCTTGAGGCAGTTGTAGGACCGGATCGTCAGCTGCAGGTCCTCGATCGGCAGGGCCAGGTCGGCGGCGAGCGCGGCGTCCGTCGGGGACGGGCCGATCTCGATGCCCTCGGCCTCGACGTTGAGCTCACGGGCGAGCCCGAAGAGCTCGACCAGCGTCGAGCCGGCCGAGGCCAGCGCGTCGCGCGGGGAGATCGCGTTCTTGGTCTCGACGTCGACGATCAGCTTGTCGAAGTCCGTGCGCTGCTCGACACGGGTGGCCTCGACCTTGTACGTCACCTTGAGCACCGGCGAGTAGATCGAGTCGACCGGCACGCGGCCGATCTCGGCGTCGTACGACTTGTTCTGCTGCGCCGAGACGTAGCCGCGGCCGCGCTCGACGGTGAGCTCGATCTCGAGCTTGCCCTTGTCGTTGAGCGTCGCGATGTGCAGGTCGGGGTTGTGCACCTGCACGCCGGCGGGCGGGACGATGTCCGCGGCGGTGACCGCGCCCGAGCCCTGCTTGCGCAGGTACATCACGACCGGCTCGTCGTTCTCCGAGGAGACGACGAGGTTCTTGATGTTGAGGATGATCTCGGTGACGTCCTCCTTCACGCCCGGCACCGTGGTGAACTCGTGCAGGACGCCGTCGATCCGGATGGACGTGACGGCGGCACCCGGGATCGACGAGAGCAGGGTGCGGCGCAGGGAGTTGCCGAGCGTGTAGCCGAAGCCGGGTTCCAGCGGCTCGATGGAGAACCGCGACCGGTACTCGGAGATGACCTCTTCGGTCAGGGTGGGGCGCTGTGCGATGAGCACTTCTGGGTTCCTCTCAGCGAGCGTCCGCCATATGACGCTCTGCGGTCGTACGCGTCCGCCGGGTCTCGGTCTACCGAGGCGGGCACTTCATGCGCCGGTCCCGGCGGCGGACGACGGCCGGCGGGACGTGGCAGGACTGCGGGTGGAGCGTGGACCAGCGGGCCGCGCGCAGCCGGTGGAGCGTGCGCGGACCCGCTGGTCCGGCCGATCAGACGCGACGGCGCTTCGGCGGGCGGCAGCCGTTGTGCGCCTGGGGCGTGACGTCGGAGATCGAACCGACCTCGAGGCCGGTCGCCTGGAGCGAGCGGATCGCGGTCTCACGGCCCGAGCCCGGGCCCTTGACGAAGACGTCGACCTTCTTCATGCCGTGCTCCTGCGCACGCCGGGCCGCAGCCTCGGCGGCGAGCTGCGCGGCGAAGGGCGTCGACTTGCGCGAGCCCTTGAAGCCCACCTGGCCGGACGACGCCCAGGCGATCACGGCGCCGGACGGGTCGGTGATGGAGACGATCGTGTTGTTGAAGGTGCTCTTGATGTGCGCCTGGCCGTGGGAGACGTTCTTCTTCTCCTTGCGGCGCGGCTTGCGCACGGCGGTACGGGTCTTGGGAGGCATGTCTGTTCTTCTCCTGGTCTGAGGTCGGCTGGCTGCGGTGCCGCGCACGGCCGGTGACGGGTCACCGCGCCGGGCAGGCGCCTGCTGCTACTTGCGACCGGCCTTCTTCTTGCCGGCGACGGTGCGCTTCGGGCCCTTGCGGGTGCGCGCGTTGGTCTTGGTGCGCTGACCGCGCACCGGGAGGCCACGGCGGTGCCGGATGCCCTCGTAGCTGCCGATCTCGACCTTGCGTCGGATGTCCGCCGCGACCTCGCGACGCAGGTCGCCCTCGAGCTTGTAGCTGCCCTCGAGGTGGTCGCGGAGCGCCACGAGCTCGGTGTCGCCGAGGTCCTTGACGCGGACGTCCGGGCTGATGCCCGTGGCGGCCAGCGTCTGCTGGGCGCGAGTACGGCCGACGCCGTAGATGTAGGTGAGCGCGATCTCGAGCCGCTTCTCGCGGGGGAGGTCGACGCCGACAAGACGTGCCATGTGTCCGGTGACTCCTGTACTGCGTCGGAGGTCTTCCGCACCACCTTCCCGCGAGGTCCGCGGGCCCCGGCCTCCGAGCCGGGGGTTCACCGTGTGCCGCCCGTGGGACGGGCACCGGAGTGGTGGTGCGCTGGTCGGTCCGCGCCCCGAGGGGCACGCACCGGGTGATCCGCTCGAGCCGCCCCGAGCGTCAGGGCGTCAGCCCTGGCGCTGCTTGTGGCGCAGGTTCTCGCAGATCACCATGACGCGACCGTGCCGGCGGATCACCTTGCACTTGTCGCAGATCTTCTTGACGCTGGGCTTGACCTTCATGGTTGTCCTCCGCCGCCGTGAGCTGCGTTTCGCGCATGGCTGTGCGAGACGCGACGGCGTGATCGAGTGGTGGTTACTTGTAGCGGTAGACGATCCGGCCACGGGACAGGTCGTACGGGCTCAGCTCAACGACCACCCGGTCCTCGGGGAGGATCCGGATGTAGTGCTGACGCATCTTGCCCGAGATGTGGGCGAGCACTCGGTGGCCGTTGGCCAGCTCCACGCGGAACATCGCGTTCGGCAGAGCCTCGACAACGCTGCCCTCGATCTCGATGACACCGTCCTTCTTTGCCATATCCTCCGCTAACTCTCGGTGTGCAACAGCTGCCCATCCCGGCGCCCGGTCACGGTGGACCGGAGGACGTCGATGGATTGATGTGCGCGTCGCCTGCACGGCACACGCACCCAACGGGCTATCGTACGGCATCGCCGCGGGGACCGGAAACTGGCCCGGTTCGCACCTGCCCGGTTCGCACCTGCCCGGTTGGCCCGCTCAGTCCAGCGGTGCGATCTGGACGCCCAGGGCCCCGAGCCGCTCGGCACCCCCGTCGCGCGCGGTCAGCACCCAGATGCCGTCGGGCAGGATCGCGACCGAGTGCTCCCAGTGCGCGGCCCGCGAGCCGTCGTCGGTCACGACCGTCCAGTCGTCCTCGAGGACCTGCGTGGTCCGCCCGCCCCGCGCGAGCATCGGCTCGACCGCGAGGCACATGCCGGGCTTGAGCCTCAGCCCGCGGTCGCGCGTCCGGTAGTTGAGGACGTCGGGCGGCTGGTGCATCTCGCTGCCGATCCCGTGCCCCACGTACTCCTGCACGACGCCGAACCGCACCCCGCCGTTGGCACCGGCGGCCTCGGCCGCGTCGACCGTGTCCTCGACGGCCTCACCGACCGCGCCCAGCCGCTCGCCCTTCGCGAGCGCGGCGATGCCGGCCCACATCGCGTCCTCGGTGGTCCGGGAGAGCTCCACGTCCAGCGGGTCCGCCTCGGGCAGGACGACCGTCATGGCGGAGTCGCCGTGCCAGCCCTCGACGATCGCGCCGCAGTCGACCGACACCACGTCGCCGGGCTCGAGCAGCCGCGGACCGGGGATGCCGTGCACCACCTCGTCGTTGACCGACACGCACAGCGTCCCGGGGTACCCGTAGTACCCCAGGAACGACGCGGTCGCACCGGCCTCGCGGATCACCTCGGCGGCGATCGCGTCGAGGTCGGCCGTCGTGAGTCCCGGCCGCACCTGCGCGCGCACGGCCTCGAGGGCG
Source organism: Cellulomonas fimi (assembly GCF_012952065.1). Lineage (GTDB taxonomy): Bacteria > Actinomycetota > Actinomycetes > Actinomycetales > Cellulomonadaceae > Pengzhenrongella > Pengzhenrongella fimi_A. The sequence continues at coordinate 282,023 of NZ_JABCJJ010000001.1, read as the reverse complement.
TCGGCCACGACGAGCCCGGCGCGGCGCATGGTGCGGACCTGCTCCGGCGTCTTGTACTCCACCTTGTCGCGCCCGAACATGCCTCGCTCCGCCTCCGCGTCAGCCGACGTGCTCGGCCAGGGCCGCGAGCACGCGCTCGGTGACGCCGTCGACCTCGCCGATGCCGTCCACGGTCACGAGGAGTCCCCGCGCCGCGTACGCCTCGGTGAGCGGCGCCGTCTGCTCCGCGTAGACCTCGAGACGGCGGCGGATCGCGTCCTCGGTGTCGTCGGTGCGGCCCTCGATCGCGGCACGCCTCGCCAGCCGGGCCAGGAGCTCGTCGCGCGGCGCCGACAGCTCGACGACCGCGTCGAGCGCGACACCGTCGCCCTGGAGCATCTGGTCGAGCGCGGTCACCTGAGCGGCGTTGCGCGGGTAGCCGTCGAGGATGAACCCGCGCGACGCGTCCTCCTGCGAGAGCCGGTCGCGGACCATCGCGTTGGTCAGCTCGTCGGGGACGAGGTCGCCCGCGTCCATGATCGCCTGGGCCTGGGTGCCGAGCTCGGTGCCCCCCTTGACGTTGGCGCGGAAGATGTCACCCGTCGAGATGGCCGGCACGTCCATGCGCTCGGCGAGGCGGATCGCCTGGGTCCCCTTGCCGGAGCCCTGCGGCCCCATGATCAGCAGGCGCGCGCTCATCGGAGGAACCCTTCGTAGTGACGCTGCTGGAGCTGGGACTCGATCTGCTTGACCGTGTCGAGGCCCACCCCGACCACGATGAGGATCGACGCGCCACCGAACGGGATCTGGGTCGAGATGTCCAGCAGGATGAACGCGATCGTCGGGATGAGCGCGACGAGCGCGAGGTACACCGACCCGGGCGCGGTGATCCGCGAGATCACGTAGGAGAGGTACTCCGCCGTGGGACGACCCGCCCGGATGCCGGGGATGAAGCCGCCGTACTTCTTCATGTTGTCGGCGACCTCGTCCGGGTTGAACGTGATCGCGGTGTAGAAGTAGCAGAAGAAGATGATGAGGACGATGTAGATCGCCAGGTACAGCGGCGCCCCCGGGTCCACCAGGTTGTTCGCGACCCAGATGACCCACTCGGACGTCTGGTCCCCGAACTGGACCAGCAGGCTCGGCACGGCGAGCAGGGACGCCGCGAAGATGATCGGGATCACTCCGGCCATGTTGATCTTGATCGGGATGTAGGTGCTCGAGCCGCCGTACATGCGGCGGCCGACCATCCGCTTCGCGTACTGCACCGGGATGCGTCGCTGCGACTGCTCGACGAACACGACCAGGCCGATCACCAGGATGATCACGGTCATCACGATGAGGAACTTGCTGACGCCGTTGTCGCCGCCCGCGATGGACCACAGGGCGGTCGGGAAGCTCGCCGCGATCGACGTGAAGATCAGGAGCGACATGCCGTTGCCGACGCCGCGCTCGGTGATGAGCTCGCCGAGCCACATGATCAGACCGGTGCCCGCGGTCATCGTGAGGACCATGAGCAGGATCGTCACGACCGAGTCGTTCGGGACCACGTCGACCGAGCAGCCCTGGAACAGCTGGCCCGTGCGCGCGACCGTGATGACCGTCGTCGACTGCAGGATCGCGAGGGCGATCGTGAGGTACCGGGTGTACTGCGTGAGCTTCGCGGTGCCCGACTGCCCTTCCTTGTGGAGCGCCTCGAAGCGCGGGATGACCACGCGCAGCAGCTGCACGATGATGCTCGCCGTGATGTACGGCATGATCCCGAGCGCGAACACCGACAGCTGGAGCAGCGCGCCGCCGCTGAAGAGGTTGACGAGGCCCAGCAGGTCGTTGTTCCCCGCGGTCTCGTCGATGCAGGTCTGGACGTTCGGGTAGGAGACTCCCGGCGTCGGCAGGAACGAGCCCACCCGGAAGATCGCCATGACCGCGATGGTGAAGAGCAGCTTGCGCCGCAGATCGGGCGTCCTGAACGCCCGGGCGAATGCGCTGAGCACCTGTCCTCCTGCTCCGCCGTGGGCGGTCTGTCCGTGACGTCGGGAGACCCCGACGGTCGTCCGGCCCCCTGGGGCCCCGGGAACCCTAACCGATCGGTGCCCGGATGCGGGAACGGGGTCGGAAGGACCTGTGTCCCTCCGACCCCGTCCTGCGATCAGTCCTGCTCGACGGACCCGCCGGCGGCGACGATCTTGTCCTTGGCGGACGCCGAGTAGGCGTCCACCGCGACCGACAGCTTGACCGTCAGCTCGCCGGTCCCGAGGACCTTGACGGGGGCGCCCTTGCGGACAGCGCCCTTCGCCACGAGGTCCTCGACCGTCACCGAGCCGCCCGCCGGGTACAGCGCGGACAGCTTGTCCAGGTTCACCACCTGGTACTCGGTGCGGAACGGGTTCTTGAACCCGCGGAGCTTCGGCAGGCGCATGTGCATCGGCATCTGACCACCCTCGAAGCCGGCCGACACCTGGTAGCGCGCCTTGGTGCCCTTGGTACCGCGACCCGCCGTCTTGCCCTTGGACGCCTCGCCGCGACCCACGCGGGTCTTGGCGGTCCTGGCGCCGGGGGCCGGACGGAGGTGGTGCACCTTGAGCGTGCCGCCGGCTCCCACCTCGGCCTCAGCGGCCGCAGCCTTGGTGCTCGACTTCGCGGTGCTCGACTTCGCGGTGCTCGACTTCGAGGTGCTCGCCTTGGCGGTGCCCGTCCTGCTCGAGCTCGCCTTGGCGGGCGTCTTCTCGGCCGCCGACGACGTCGCGTCGTCGGCCTTCGTGGGCGTCGCCTTGGCGGCGGGCGCCTTCTCGGCCTTCGTGGCGGCGGCCTGGGCCGGCGCCTTCTTCTTCGCCGGGGCCTTCACCTCGGCGTCGGCCTGCGTCTTGTCGTCCTTGTCAGCCATCAGTCGACCTCCTCGACCGCGACCAGGTGCGTCACCGTCGAGACCATGCCGCGGATCTCCGGACGGTCCTCCTTGACGACGACGTCGCCGATCCGCTTCAGGCCCAGGGTGCGCAGCGTGTCGCGCTGGTTCTGCTTGCCGCCGATGGCGGACTTGGTCTGGGTCACCTTGAGACGGGCCATCACGCACCCACCCCTGCAGCCCGGGCCCGCAGCAGCGAGGCCGGCGCGACGTGCTCGAGCGGCAGGCCACGGCGAGCCGCCACGGCCTCGGGCTGCTCGAGCCCGCGGAGCGCCTCGACCGTGGCGTGCACGATGTTGAGCGCGTTGGTCGAGCCGAGCGACTTGCTCAGCACGTCGTGGATGCCGGCGCACTCCAGCACGGCGCGCACCGGACCGCCGGCGATCACGCCGGTACCCGGCGCAGCCGGACGCAGGAAGACGACACCCGCGGCTGCCTCGCCCTGGATGGGGTGCGGGATGGTGCCCTGGATGCGCGGGACCTTGAAGAAGTTCTTCTTGGCCTCCTCGACACCCTTGGCGATCGCCGCGGGCACCTCCTTGGCCTTGCCGTAGCCGACGCCGACGGTTCCGTCGCCGTCGCCCACCACGACGAGCGCGGTGAAGCTGAAGCGGCGGCCGCCCTTGACGACCTTGGAGACGCGGTTGATCGTCACGACGCGTTCCAGGAAGGCGCTCTTCTCCGGGGCGTCCCGACGGCCGTCCCGACGGCCACCGTCGCGACGGTCGCCGCCGGAGCCGCCCGCGGGGGCGCCGGTGTTGCTGCGCTGCGGTGCAGCCATCAGTGGGTCCTCTGCTTCCGTACGGGGATGGTGTAGGTCGTCACAGGGTCAGGCCGCCTTCGCGGGCCCCGTCGGCGACTGCTGCCACCCGGCCGTGGTACTTGTTGCCGCCGCGGTCGAAGACGACCGCCTCGACGCCGGCGGCCTTGGCACGCTCGGCGACGAGCTCGCCGATGCGACGGGCCTTCGCCGTCTTGTCGCCGTCGAGGCCCCGAAGGTCGGCCTCGAGGGTCGACGCCGAGGCCACGGTGCGTCCGACCGTGTCATCGACGACCTGCGCGGTCATGTGCCGGGCGGACCGGGTGACCACGAGGCGCGGACGGGCGGGCGAGCCCGAGACCTTCTTGCGGACCCGCAGGTGACGACGGGCGCGAGAGATCGACTTGCCCTTGCCCTTGATCGTGAGAGCCATCGCTTACTTACCAGCCTTTCCGACCTTGCGGCGGACGACCTCGCCGGCGTAACGCACACCCTTGCCCTTGTACGGCTCGGGCTTGCGGATCTTGCGGATGTTCGCTGCGACCTCGCCGACCTGCTGCTTGTCGATGCCGCTGACCGAGAACTTGGTCGGGCCCTCGACCTGGAACGAGATGCCGGGCGGCGGGGCGATGCTGACCGGGTGGCTGAAGCCGAGCGCGAACTCGAGGCTCTCGCCCTTCGCCGTGACGCGGTAACCGGTACCGACGATCTCGAGCTTCTTCGTGTACCCCTCCGTGACCCCGACGACGAGGTTCGCGAGCAGCGTGCGGGTCAGCCCGTGCAGGGAGCGCGAGAGGCGCTCCTCGTTCGGGCGCGTCACCACGAGAGCGCCGCTCTCGTCGCGGGCGACCTGGATGGGGCTCGCGACGGTGTGCGTCAGCTCCCCCTTGGGGCCCTTCACGGTGACCGTGGGGCCGTCGATCGTGACATCCACGCCGGTGGGGACCGGGACGGGGACTCTGCCGATACGGGACATGGCTAGCTCCTTTCCGTCTCGGACTTACCAGACGTAGGCGAGGACTTCCCCACCCACGCCCTTCTTGGCGGCCTGCTTGTCGGTGAGGAGACCGGAGGACGTGGACAGGATCGCCACGCCCAGGCCGCCGAGCACTCTGGGCAGGTTGGTCGACTTCGCGTACACGCGCAGGCCCGGCTTGGACACGCGCTTGATCCCGGCGAGCGAGCGCTCGCGGTTCGGGCCGAACTTGAGCTCGATGGTGAGCGTCTGGCCCACCTCGGCCTCCTCGACCTTCCAGCCGGCGATGTAGCCCTCGGCCTGGAGGATCTCTGCAACGTGCGACTTCAGCTTCGAGTACGGCATGGACACCGTGTCGTGGTACGCCGAGTTCGCGTTCCGCAGACGCGTGAGCATGTCTGCGATCGGGTCGGTCATCATCGGGCTTCCGCCCTTCCTCGCCGGGGTATCCCCACCGGGCTCGCGCCTGCGATGGGGACCAGCGGCGTAGTGGTTACCAGCTGCTCTTGGTGACGCCGGGAAGCTCGCCTGCGTGCGCCATCTCGCGCACGCAGATGCGGCAGAGCCCGAACTTGCGGTAGACGGAGTGCGGACGCCCGCACTTCTGGCACCGGGTGTAGGCGCGCACCTTGAACTTGGGCGTCCTGGCGGCCTTCTGGATCAGGGCGGTCTTCGCCATGTCAGTCCTCCTTGAAGGGGAAGCCGAGACGCTTCAGCAGCGAGCGGCCCTCAGCATCGGTGGTCGCAGTCGTGACGATGGTGACGTCCATGCCCCGCACGCGGTCGATCTTGTCCTGGTCGATCTCGTGGAACATGACCTGCTCCGTGAGACCGAAGGTGTAGTTGCCGTGACCGTCGAACTGCTTGGGCGACAGGCCGCGGAAGTCGCGGATGCGCGGGAGCGCGGTCGAGAGCAGCCGGTCGAGGAACTCCCACATCCGGTCGCCGCGCAGCGTCACGTGCGCGCCGATCGGCATGCCCTCGCGGAGCTTGAACTGCGCGATGGACTTGCGGGCCTTCGTCACCTGCGGCTTCTGGCCGGTGATCGCGGTGAGGTCCTTGATCGCGCCCTCGATGAGCTTCGAGTCCTTGGCGGCGTCGCCGACACCCATGTTCACGACGACCTTGGTGAGCCGCGCGACCTGGTTGACGTTCTCGTGGCTGAACTCCTCACGGAGCCCGCCGACGATCTCGTCCGCGTAACGCGCCTTGAGTCGCGGCTGGGGGCCGGCCACGTTGACGTTCTCGGTGGTGGTCTCGGTGCTGTCGACGCTCATCAGATGTCCTTACCGGAGCGCTTGGCCACACGGACCCGCACGGTCCTGGTGCGACCGTCGCGCTCGATCTCCTCGGTGCGGTACCCGACCCGGGTGCCCTTCTTGGACTCCGGGTCGACGACCATCACGTTGCTGATGTGGATGGGAGCCTCGACGGTCTCGATGCCGCCGGTCCGGGCGCCGCGCTGCGACTGCCCGACCTTGACGTGCTTCGTGACCCGCTGGACACCCTCGACCACGACGCGCTGCGACTCGGTGAGGACCTCGAGGACCCGTCCCTGCTTGCCCCGGTCACGACCGGAGATGACGACGACGAGGTCGCCCTTCTTGATCTTGGCCATGGTCAGAGCACCTCCGGCGCCAGCGAGATGATCTTCATGAACTTCTTGTCACGCAGCTCGCGGCCCACCGGGCCGAAGATGCGGGTCCCACGGGGCTCCCCGTCGTTCTTGAGGATCACGGCCGCGTTCTCGTCGAACTTGATGTACGAGCCGTCGGGCCGACGGCGCTCCTTGCGGGTGCGGACGATGACGGCCTTGACCACATCGCCCTTCTTGACGTTGCCGCCGGGGATCGCGTCCTTGACGGTGGCGACGATGGTGTCGCCGATTCCGGCGTAGCGACGTCCCGAACCACCGAGAACGCGGATGCAGAGGATCTCCTTGGCACCCGTGTTGTCGGCGACCCTGAGTCGCGACTCCTGCTGGATCATCTGATGAACTCCTGACGTCTGCCGGTTCTCGCGGAACGAGCCTGGCCGAACGGATAGCTGCCGTCATGCACCCGTGGGAGGCTCCGGCGGGAGCCGGCGCCTCGGTCACGGGGGCAACTGAGTAGTGCTGTCGTGCTGAGTCGTGCTGGGCGGTGCGGGGAAGGCCTACTTGGCCTTCTCGAGGACCTCGACCACACGCCACCGCTTGGTGGCGGACAGCGGACGGGTCTCCATGATCACGACCAGGTCGCCGATGCCCGCCGAGTTCGCCTCGTCGTGCGCCTTGACCTTGCTCGTGCGCCGGATGACCTTGCCGTAGAGCGGGTGCTTGACCCGGTCCTCGACCTCCACCACGACGGTCTTGTCCATCTTGTCGCTGACGACGTACCCGCGCCGCGACTTGCGGTCGGCGCGGGGCGTCGCCGCGGTCTCGTTCTTCGTTGCCATGGTCGACCTCACTCGCTCGCGCTCGGGGCAGTACGGATGCCGAGCTCGCGCTCGCGCAGGATCGTGTAGATCCGCGCGATGTCGCGGCGCACGGCCTTGAGGCGCCCGTGGCTCTCGAGCTGGCCGGTGGCCGACTGGAAGCGCAGGTTGAACAGCTCTTCCTTGGCCTTCTTCAGCTCGGCGACCAGTCGCTCGTCGTCGAACCCGTCCAGCTCACTCACGGCCAGGTCCTTGGTTCCCAGAGCCATCAGTTGCCACCACCCTCGCGGACCACGAAACGGGTCTTCATCGGGAGCTTGTGCTGCGCGCGACGCATGGCCTCGCGAGCCAGCGGCTCCGGGACGCCGGCGAGCTCGAACAGAACCCGGCCCGGCTTGACGTTGGCGATCCACCACTCGGGCGAACCCTTGCCGGAACCCATGCGGGTCTCCGCCGGCTTCTTGGTGAGCGGGCGGTCCGGGTAGATGTTGATCCAGACCTTGCCGCCACGCTTGATGTGGCGGGTCATCGCGATACGAGCAGCCTCGATCTGGCGGTTGGTGACGTAGGCGGGCTCGAGAGCCTGGATGCCGTACTCACCGAACGCGATCGCGGTGCCACCGGTCGCGGCGCCGGAGCGCCCCGGGTGGTGCTGCTTGCGGTGCTTGAGCCTGCGCGGGATCAGCATTGCTCAGGCCTCCGTTCCGGGCTCGGCGGCGGGCGCCGCGGCGTCCGTCGCGGGGGCTGCGGCCTCGGCGGCCGGCGCCGGGGTCTCGGCCTGACGACGAGGGCCACCACCGGCACCGGCACCACCGCGCGCGGGGCGCTCGGGACGGTCACCGCGGGGTCCACGCGGCGAGCGCGGGGCCTGCGTGGCCTGCTGCTGCGCGAACTCCTTCTCGGTCATGTCGCCCTTGTAGATCCACACCTTGACGCCGATGCGGCCGAACGTCGTCTTGGCCTCGTAGAAGCCGTAGTCGATGTTCGCGCGGAGCGTGTGCAGCGGCACCCGGCCCTCGCGGTAGAACTCGCTCCGGCTCATCTCGGCGCCGCCGAGGCGACCCGAGCACTGGACCCGGATGCCCTTGGCACCCGCGCGCTGGGCGGACTGCATGCCCTTGCGCATGGCGCGACGGAACGAGACGCGGCTCGCGAGCTGCTCCGCGATCCCCTGGGCGACCAGCTGAGACTCCATCTCGGCGTTCTTCACCTCGAGGATGTTGAGCTGCACCTGCTTGCCGGTGAGCTTCTCGAGCTCCCCGCGGATGCGGTCCGCCTCCGCGCCACGACGCCCGATGACGATGCCCGGGCGGGCGGTGTGGATGTCGACGCGGACCCGGTCCCGGGTGCGCTCGATCTCGACCTTGGCGATGCCGGCGCGCTCGAGCCCCGTGGACATGAGCTTGCGGATCGCGACGTCCTCCCGGACGTAGTCGCGGTACCGCTGGCCGGGCTTCGTGCTGTCGGCGAACCACCGCGAGCGGTGGTCCGTGGTGATGCCGAGCCGGTACCCGTGCGGGTTGACCTTCTGTCCCACTATCGGGCCCTCTCCTTCTTCTCGACCGGGGCCACGACCACGGTGATGTGGCTGGTCCGCTTGAGGATCTGGCTCGCCCGGCCCTGTGCGCGCGGGCGGAACCGCTTGAGGGTCGGCCCCTCGTCGACGTACGCCTCGACGACGACGAGCTCACGCTCGTCGAACGCCTGGCTGGCACGGTCGGCCTTCACCCGTGCGTTGGCGATCGCGCTCTCGACCACCTTGCGGACGGTCTCCCCCGCGGCCTGCGGCGCGAACCTCAGCGTCGCGACGGCCTCTTCGGCCTGCTTGCCACGGATGAGGTCCACGACGCGCCGGGCCTTCTGGGGCGTGACACGGACGAACCGTGCCTGCGCCTTGGCTTCCATTGCTGTCCTGCCTTCTGTCTGGTCTGTCTCGAGGGACGTCGGGAAGTGCGGTGTCGTCGCTGATCCCTCGCGGGTCAGCGGCGACGACCCTTCCGGTCGTCCTTCTCGTGGCCGCGGAACGTCCGCGTGGGGGCGAACTCGCCCAGCTTGTGCCCGACCATCGACTCGGTGACGAAGACGGGGGTGTGCTTGCGGCCGTCGTGCACCGCGAACGTGTGGCCGAGGAAGTCCGGCGTGATCATCGAGCGGCGGGACCAGGTCTTGATGACCGCCTTGGTCCCCTTCTCGTTCTGGACGTCGACCTTCTTCTGCAGGTGTCCGTCGACGAACGGGCCCTTCTTCAGGCTGCGTGGCATCTGTCGGCTCCCTATCAGCGCTTCTTGCCGGTGCGCCGACGGCGCACGATGAGCTTGTCGCTCGGCTTGTTCGGACGACGGGTGCGGCCCTCGGGCTGACCCCACGGACTGACCGGGTGACGGCCTCCGGAGGTCTTGCCCTCGCCACCACCGTGCGGGTGGTCGACCGGGTTCATGGCGACACCGCGGACGGAGGGGCGCTTGCCCTTCCACCGCATGCGGCCGGCCTTGCCCCAGTTGATGTTGGACTGCTCGGCGTTGCCCACCTCGCCGACCGTCGCGCGGCAGCGCAGGTCGACGTTGCGGATCTCGCCGGACGGCATGCGCAGCTGCGCGTACGGGCCGTCCTTGGCGACGAGCTGCACCGACGCACCTGCCGAGCGGGCGATCTTCGCGCCGCCACCGGGCTTGAGCTCGATGGCGTGCAGGACCGTACCGGTCGGGATGTTGCGCAGCGGCAGGTTGTTGCCGGGCTTGATGTCCGCACCGGCACCGTTCTCGATGACGTCGCCCTGCCTGAGCTTGTTCGGCGCGATGATGTAGCGCTTCGTGCCGTCCGCATAGTGCAGGAGCGCGATGCGGGCCGTGCGGTTCGGGTCGTACTCGATGTGAGCGACCTTGGCCGGCACGCCGTCCTTGTCGTGACGACGGAAGTCGATCACGCGGTAGGCGCGCTTGTGCCCGCCACCCTGGTGGCGGGTCGTCACACGCCCGGTCGAGTTGCGGCCACCCGTCTTGTGCAGCGGGCGGACCAGCGACTTCTCCGGCGTGGAGCGCGTGATCTCGACGAAGTCGGCCACGCTCGAGCCGCGACGGCCCGGGGTGGTCGGCTTGTACTTACGGATTCCCATGGGGGTATGTCCTCAATCTGCTCTCGACCGGCTCAGCCGACCGGTCCGCCGAAGATGTCGATCGAGCCCTCGCGGAGGGTGACGATGGCACGCTTGGTGTCCTTGCGCTTGCCCATGCCGAACTTCGTCCGCCGCGTCTTGCCCTTGCGGTTGATCGTGTTCACGCTGGCGACCTTGACGGAGAAGATCTGCTCGATGGCGACCTTGATCTCCGTCTTGTTGGCGCGCGGGTCCACGACGAAGGTGTACTTCCCCTCGTCGAGCAGCCCGTAACTCTTCTCCGAGACGACCGGCGCGATCAGGATGTCGCGGGGGTCCTTGGCCACGGTGGTCACTTGGCGTCCTCCTCGATGTCGACCTCGGTCGCCTCGCTCGACGTGGCGACCGCCGTCGCCGAGCGGCCGGTGGCCGGGCCCGCCAGGAACGCGTCGAGCGCGCCCTGCGTGAAGACGACGTCGTCCGAGACGAGGACGTCGTAGGTGTTCAGCTGGTCGGCGACCAGGAGGTGGACCCGCTCGACGTTGCGGAGCGACTTCCAGGTGATCTCGTCCTGACGCTCGACGACCACGAGGACGTGCTTGCGGCCGGAGAGCCGCGAGAGCACCTCGAGGGCCGTCTTGGTCGAGGGCGCCTCGCCCGGGGCGAACCCGGTGACGACGTGCACGCGACCGGCGCGGGCGCGGTCCGAGAGAGCACCGCGGAGCGCCGCGGACTTCATCTTCTTCGGGGTCCGCTGGGAGTAGTCGCGCGGCGTCGGGCCGTGGACGACCCCGCCGCCGGCGAACTGCGGGGCGCGCGTCGAGCCCTGACGGGCGCGGCCGGTGCCCTTCTGCTTGTACGGCTTGCGGCCGCCACCACGGACCTCGCCACGGCTCTTCGTGTCGTGGGTGCCCTGGCGCGCCGCGGCGAGCTGCGCCACGACGACCTGGTGGATGAGCGGGATGTTCGTCTGGACGTCGAACACCTCGGCGGGGAGGTCGGCGCTGCCGGCCTTCTTGCCGGACGCGTCGATGACGTCGACGGTCAGTGCGGTGTCAGCCACGGTGTCATGCTCCCTTCGCGGCGGAGCGCACCAGGACGACGCCGCCCTTGGGGCCGGGCACTGCGCCCTTGACGAGCAGCAGACCCTTCTCGGCGTCGACCGCGTGCACGGTCAGGTTCTGGGTGGTCTGGCGGTCGAATCCCATCCGTCCCGCCATGCGCAGGCCCTTGAACACGCGCGACGGGGTCGAGGCCCCACCGATCGAGCCCGGCTTGCGGTGGTTGCGGTGCGAACCGTGGGACGCGCCGACGCCGGCGAAGCCGTGACGCTTCATGACGCCGGCAGTGCCCTTGCCCTTGGTCGTGCCCGTGACGTCGACCGTCGCGCCGACCTCGAAGGCCTCCGCGGTGATCTCCTGGCCGAGCGCGAACTCGGCCGCGTCGGACGTCCGGACCTCGGCGACGTGCCGGCGGGGGGTGACCCCAGCCTTCTCGAAGTGGCCCTTGAGCGGCTGGCTCACCTTGCGCGGGTCGATCTGGCCGTAGGCCAGCTGGACCGCGGCGTAGCCGTCCGCGTCAGCGGTGCGCACCTGCGTGACGACGTTCGTGCCGACCTGCACGACGGTGACGGGGACGAGACGCCCGTTGGCGTCCCACACCTGCGTCATGCCGAGCTTGGTGCCGAGCACGGCCGTGACGGCGCGCGCGTTCTGCTGGGTGGTCATCGTGATCAGTTCCTTCCCAGCTTCAGAGCTTGATCTCGATGTTCACGTCGGCCGGCAGGTCGAGGCGCATGAGCGAGTCGACCGCCTTCGGCGTGGGATCGATGATGTCGATGAGCCGCTTGTGCGTGCGCATCTCGAAGTGCTCGCGGCTGTCCTTGTACTTGTGGGGCGACCGGATGACGACGAAGACGTTCTTCTCCGTCGGGAGCGGCACCGGGCCCACGACCGTCGCACCAGCGCGCGTCACCGTGTCGACGATCTTGCGCGCCGAGCTGTCGATGACCTCGTGGTCGTAGGACTTGAGCCGGATGCGGATCTTCTGTCCCGCCATGGCGTCGTCTGACTCTCTCTCTCGAACCGCTGGCTGTCCGACCCCCGCACTCGGGCGTGTCGCGTTTCGCGGACACACCTTCGGGCTGCACACCTGTTCGCGGTGCGAGGTCGTTGGATGCTGTCTGGACTCGGCCACCGGGTGACCCCGGGGTCCGCTGAGCCCTCAACGTCTGTGCGCCTCGGCAGCTGACGACACGCTCGCGCGCGCCATCTACTCTCGCCGGGCAACCTGGCTAGTGTGCCAGATTCCGACCGCCATGACCAATCCGGGCCGTCAGCGATCCGGATCGGCCCTCGGGCGGACATGGGCAGGGCCCGGGCGCAGTGCCCGGGCCCTGCCGCGCGATCACTTGATGATCTTGGTGACCTTGCCGGAGCCGACGGTGCGACCACCCTCACGGATGGCGAAGCCGAGGCCCTCCTCCATGGCGATCGGCTGGATCAGCGCGACCGTCATCTCGGTGTTGTCGCCCGGCATGACCATCTCGGTGCCCTCGGGCAGCGTGATGACGCCGGTGACGTCGGTGGTGCGGAAGTAGAACTGCGGACGGTAGTTCGCGTAGAACGGGTTGTGACGCCCGCCCTCGTCCTTGGCGAGGATGTAGACCTGCGCCTCGAAGTCCGTGTGCGGCGTGATCGAGCCGGGCTTCACGACGACCTGGCCGCGCTCGACCTCCTCGCGCTTCGTGCCACGCAGGAGCAGACCGACGTTCTCGCCCGCCTCGGCGTAGTCGAGCAGCTTGCGGAACATCTCGACGCCGGTGACGGTGGTCTTGATCGCCTTCTCCTTGATGCCGACGATCTCCACCTCCTCGTTCACCTTGAGCTTGCCGCGCTCCACGCGGCCGGTGACGACCGTGCCACGACCGGTGATCGTGAAGACGTCCTCGATGGGCATGAGGAACGGCTTGTCGATGTCACGGACCGGGTCCGGGACGCTCTCGTCGACGGCGTCCATGAGGTCGGAGACGGACTGGACCCACTTCGGGTCACCCTCGAGCGCCTTGAGGCCCGAGACCTGGACCACGGGGACGTTGTCGCCGTCGAAGCCCTGGGCGCTGAGCAGCTCGCGGACCTCGACCTCGACGAGCTCGAGGATCTCCTCGTCGTCGACCATGTCCGACTTGTTGAGCGCGACGAGCAGGTACGGAACGCCGACCTGGCGGGCGAGCAGGACGTGCTCACGCGTCTGGGCCATCGGGCCGTCGGTCGCCGCGACCACGAGGATGGCGCCGTCCATCTGCGCCGCACCCGTGATCATGTTCTTGATGTAGTCCGCGTGGCCGGGCGCGTCGACGTGGGCGTAGTGACGCTTCTCCGTCTGGTACTCGACGTGCGAGATGTTGATCGTGATGCCGCGCTGCTTCTCTTCGGGCGCCTTGTCGATCTGGTCGAACGGCGTGAAGGGGTTCAGGTCGGGGAACTTGTCGTGCAGCACCTTCGAGATCGCTGCCGTCAGCGTCGTCTTGCCGTGGTCGACGTGACCGATGGTCCCGATGTTGACGTGCGGCTTGCTCCGCTCGAACTTGGCCTTGCCCACTGTGTCCTCCTCGGACTCAAGGTAGTGATCTGCCGAACGATGCAGGAGTCATGGTGACACCTGCCGGGCGTTCGGTCCTACCGGTCGGTTGTTGTGGAACTGCTGGTCTCGACCAGTGGGACCTACTCGCCCCGGGTCTTCTTGATGATCTCCTCGGCGACGTTCCGCGGAACCTCCGAGTAGCTGTCGAACTGCATCGAGTACACCGCGCGCCCCTGGGTCTTCGACCGCAGGTCGCCGACGTAGCCGAACATCTCGCTCAGGGGGACCTGAGCCGAGACGACCTTCACGCCGGTGGCGTCCTCCATGGACTGGATCATCCCGCGACGCGAGTTCAGGTCGCCGATGACCTCGCCCATGTACTCCTCGGGCGTCCGGACCTCGACGGCCATGACGGGCTCGAGGAGCACCGGGTCGGCCTTGCGGACGGCCTCCTTGAGGATCATGGAGCCCGCGATCTTGAACGCCATCTCCGAGGAGTCGACGTCGTGCGCGGCGCCGTCGAGCAGGGTCGCCTTGATGCCGACGAGCGGGTAGCCCGCGAGCACGCCCAGCTGCATCGCGCTCTGGATGCCGGCGTCGACGGACGGGATGTACTCGCGCGGGACGCGGCCACCGGTGACCTTGTTCTCGAACTCGTACAGCTCGCCCTCGGCCGGGTCCAGGGGCGCGAAGGTCATCTGGACCTTCGCGTACTGGCCCGAGCCACCGGTCTGCTTCTTGTGCGTGTAGTCGAGCTTCTCGACGGTACGGCGGATCGTCTCGCGGTACGCGACCTGCGGCTTGCCGACGTTCGCCTCGACCTTGAACTCGCGGCGCATGCGGTCCACGAGGATGTCGAGGTGCAGCTCGCCCATGCCGGCGATGATCGTCTGACCCGTGTCCTCGTCGAGGTTGACCCGGAACGTCGGGTCCTCCTCGGCGAGCTTCTGGATCGCGACCGAGAGCTTCTCCTGGTCGCCCTTCGTCTTGGGCTCGATGGCGACCGAGATGACCGGCTCCGGGAACGTCATCGACTCGAGGACGATCTTGTTCGCCGGGTCGCACAGGGTGTCACCCGTGGTGACGTCCTTGAGCCCGATGAAGGCGTAGATGTGGCCGGCCGTCGCGCTCTCGACCGGGTTCTCCTTGTTGGCGTGCATCTGGAAGAGCTTCCCGATGCGCTCCTTCTTGTCCTTGGTCGCGTTGTAGACCTGGGCGCCCGAGGCGACCTGTCCCGAGTACACCCGGACGTAGGTCAGCTTGCCGAAGAACGGGTGCGCGGCGACCTTGAACGCGAGCGCCGAGAACGGCTCCTTGGCGCTCGGCTCACGCGTGAGGATCGTCTCCTCGTCGCCCACGGCGTGACCCTCCATCGGGGGAACGTCGAGCGGCGACGGCAGGTAGTCGATGACCGCGTCGAGCATGGGCTGCACGCCCTTGTTCTTGAACGCGGAGCCGCACAGGATCGGGTACGCCTCGCCCGCGATGACGAGCTTGCGGATGCCGGCCTTGATCTCGGCGACCGTCAGCTCCTCGCCGCCGAGGTACTTCTCGAGCAGCTCCTCGTCGGTCTCGGCGACCGCCTCGATGATCGCGGCGCGGTACTCGGCGGCCTTCTCGACCATGTCGGCCGGGATCTCCTCGACCGAGTACGCCTCGCCGAGAGCCGTCTCGCCGTGCCACACGAGCGCGCGCTCCTCGACCAGGTCGACGACGCCGATGAAGTCGCTCTCGGCACCGATCGGGAGCTGGATCGGCAGCGGCTTGGCCTTGAGGCGGTCGACGATCGTCTTGACCGTGAAGTAGAAGTCGGCGCCGAGCTTGTCCATCTTGTTGACGAAGCAGATGCGCGGGACCTCGTACTTGTCCGCCTGGCGCCACACCGTCTCGGACTGGGGCTCGACACCCTCCTTGCCGTCGAAGACGGCGACCGCGCCGTCGAGCACGCGGAGCGAGCGCTCGACCTCGACCGTGAAGTCGACGTGGCCCGGCGTGTCGATGATGTTGATCTGGTTGTCGTGCCAGTAGCAGGTCGTCGCGGCGGACGTGATCGTGATGCCGCGCTCCTGCTCCTGCTCCATCCAGTCCATCGTCGACGCGCCGTCGTGCGTCTCACCGATCTTGTAGTTGACCCCGGTGTAGAACAGGATCCGCTCGGTGGTCGTGGTCTTGCCGGCATCGATGTGGGCCATGATGCCGATGTTGCGGACCTTGGTGAGGTCCGTCAGCACGTCGAGTGCCACGTTGTCGCCCTTCTCAAAGCATGGGGATGGCGCCGCCGGGTGCCCCCGGCGGCGCGGCCGGGGTCACCAGCGGTAGTGCGCGAACGCCTTGTTGGACTCTGCCATCTTGTGCATGTCCTCGCGACGCTTGACCGCGGCGCCCAGGCCGTTGCTCGCGTCGAGGATCTCGTTCATGAGCCGCTCGGTCATCGTCTTCTCGCGACGGGCGCGCGAGAAGTCGGTGAGCCAGCGCAGGGCGAGCGTGGTCGACCGCACGGGACGGACCTCGACCGGCACCTGGTAGGTCGCGCCGCCGACGCGGCGGGACTTGACCTCGAGCGCCGGGCGCACGTTCTCGAGCGCGCGCTTGAGGACGACGACGGGGTCACCGCTGGTCTTCTCGCGCACGCCCTCGAGGGCGCCGTAGACGATGGCCTCGGCGACGGACTTCTTGCCGTCCAGGAGGACCTTGTTGATGAGCTGCGTGACGACCGGCGATCCGTAGACCGGGTCGATGACGAGCGGCCGCTTCGGGGCCGGACCCTTGCGAGGCATCAGTTGCCGCCCTTCTTCGCGCCGTAGCGGCTGCGCGCCTGCTTGCGGTTCTTCACGCCCTGCGTGTCGAGCGCACCGCGGACGATCTTGTAGCGGACGCCCGGGAGGTCCTTCACACGACCACCGCGGACGAGCACGATCGAGTGCTCCTGCAGGTTGTGGCCGACGCCGGGGATGTAGGCCGTGACCTCGATCTGGCTCGAGAGCTTGACGCGCGCGACCTTGCGAAGGGCCGAGTTCGGCTTCTTCGGGGTGGTCGTGTACACGCGGGTGCACACACCGCGCCGCTGCGGGCTGCCCTTGAGCGCCGGGGTCTTCGACTTGGTGGCCTTGGCCTGCCGGCCCTTGCGGACCAGCTGCTGGATCGTAGGCACTACGTCTCCGTGTCTGTTCGAGGTGGATCTCTGGTCGGCCGGATCCTTGTCCGGCCCGGTCGGACCGACCCGGTGGGCCGACCCGGAGGTCTTGAGTCCCGCACCGGCCCACGCACCCGGGCGTGTCGCGCCATCCGGTCGCGGCGTCCACCCCCGACGCCAGAGACGGTGAGGTGTTCGCGCACGAGGGAGGGAGATCCACCACCCGGCACCGGCCTGCCGCTGCCGGAGCAGGCGCAGATCGCAGTGCACACACGAGGGCCCGACGACGCGGGCACGGTCGACAACGTTACTCGCACGCGCCCGAGGCGTCAAAAAGACGCGGTGTGATGCACGTCGGTCCCCGGCGCGCCGCGCACGGCGCGCCGGGGACCGACCTGATCAGGCGCTCGGGCTCAGCGGAAGTCGCCGAAGTCGAGGTCCTCGAGCGGGATCGCCTCGCCCGAGCCGAGGCCCAGGGCGGGGAAGTCGATCTCGTCGTAGCCGAAGCTCGGGTAGAGCTCGGCCTTGGCCTCCTCGGTCGGCTCGACCGCGACGTTGCCGTACCGCGGCAGGCCCGTCCCGGCCGGGATGAGCTTGCCGATGATGACGTTCTCCTTGAGGCCGAGCAGCGGGTCGCTGCGTCCGCTCATGGCCGCCTCGGTCAGCACCCGGGTGGTCTCCTGGAAGGAGGCCGCCGAGAGCCACGAGTCGGTCGCGAGCGAGGCCTTGGTGATCCCCATCAGCTCGGGACGGCCCGATGCCGGCTGGCCGCCCTCGGCGACCGCACGACGGTTGGCGTCCTCGAACCGGCCACGCTCGGCGAGCTCGCCGGGCAGCAGGTCCGAGTCGCCGGAGTCGAGGACGGTCACCCGGCGCAGCATCTGCCGGACGATGACCTCGATGTGCTTGTCGTGGATGTCCACGCCCTGCGAGCGGTAGACCTCCTGGACCTCGTCCACCAGGTGCTTCTGCGTGGCACGCGGGCCGAGGATGCGCAGCACCTTCTTCGGGTCGACGGCGCCCTGGACCAGCTGGGTGCCGACCTCCACGTGCTCGCCGTCGGAGACGAGCAGACGGTGCCGCTTGGTGATCGGGTAGGCGATCTCCTCGGAGCCGTCGTCGGGCGTGAGCACGATGCGGCGCGTCCGGTCGGACTCGTCGATCGTCACGCGACCCGAGAACTCCGCGATGGGTCCCTCACCCTTGGGGGTGCGGGCCTCGAAGAGCTCCTGGATACGGGGCAGACCCTGCGTGATGTCGTCGGCCGAGGCCACGCCACCGGTGTGGAACGTCCGCATCGTCAGCTGCGTGCCGGGCTCACCGATCGACTGGGCCGCGATGATGCCGACGGCCTCGCCGATGTCGACGAGCTTGCCGGTCGCGAGCGAGCGGCCGTAGCACTTGGCGCACGTGCCCACGCGTGACTCGCAGGTGAGGACCGAGCGCACCTTGAGCTCGGTGACCCCCGCGTCGAGCAACTGGTCGATGAGCACGTCGCCGACGTCGTCACCGGGGTTGCCGATGACCGTGCCGTCCACCTCGACCGTCGTGGCGAGCGTGCGCGAGTACACGCTCGTCTCGACCTTGTCGTGGCGCCGGAGCGTGCCGTCCGAGCCCGCCACGCCCACCGTCATGGTGAGCCCGCGCTCGGTGCCGCAGTCGTCCTCGCGGACGATGACGTCCTGCGAGACGTCCACCAGGCGACGGGTCAGGTAGCCCGAGTCGGCGGTCCGCAGGGCGGTGTCCGCCAGACCCTTGCGGGCACCGTGCGTCGCGATGAAGTACTCGAGGACGGACAGGCCCTCGCGGTAGTTGGACTTGATCGGGCGCGGGATGATCTCGCCCTTCGGGTTCGCCACGAGACCGCGCATACCGGCGATCTGACGGACCTGCATCCAGTTACCACGCGCGCCGGATCCGACCATCTTGAAGACGGTGTTCTCCTTCGGGAAGTTCTCCCGCATCGCGTCGGCGACCTTGTCCGTGGCCTGGGTCCAGATCTCGATGAGCTCCTGACGGCGCTCGTCGTCGGTGATCAGACCCTTGTCGTACTGGCCCTGCACCTTGGCCGCGCGACCCTCGTGCTCCTCGAGGATCGCCGCCTTCTCGGTCGGCGTCGCGACGTCGGAGATCGAGATGGTGACGCCGGAACGGGTGGCCCAGCGGAAGCCGGCCTCCTTGAGCGCGTCGAGGCTCGCGGCGACCTCGACCTTGGGGTAGCGCTCGGCGAGGTCGTTGACGATCACCGAGAGGCGCTTCTTGTCGACGACGCCGTTCTCCCAGGGGTAGTCGATCGGCAGCAGCTCGTTGAAGAGCGCACGGCCGAGCGTCGTGTCGAAGACGACCGGGTCGCCCTCGCTCCACCCTTCGGGCAGCCCGGCGCGGTCGGCCGGTGCGACGAGGTCCGTGAGCCGGACCCTGATCGTCGCGTTGAGGTCGAGCTCGCCGGCGTCGAACGCCATCTGCGCCTCGGCGGTCGAGCTGAACACGCGACCCTCGCCGAGCGCACCCTCCTTGTCGCTCGTCAGGTGGTACAGGCCGATGATCATGTCCTGCGAGGGCATGGTCACCGGACGACCGTCCGACGGCTTGAGGATGTTGTTGCTCGAGAGCATGAGGATGCGGGCCTCGGCCTGCGCCTCCGCGCTCAGCGGCAGGTGGACGGCCATCTGGTCACCGTCGAAGTCCGCGTTGAACGCGGCACACACGAGCGGGTGCAGGTGGATCGCCTTGCCCTCGACCAGCTGGGGCTCGAAGGCCTGGATGCCGAGGCGGTGCAGCGTGGGCGCGCGGTTGAGCAGCACGGGGTGCTCGGTGATGACCTCTTCGAGGACGTCCCAGACCACCGGGCGGGCGCGCTCGACCATGCGCTTGGCCGACTTGATGTTCTGCGCGTGGTTGAGGTCGACGAGCCGCTTCATGACGAAGGGCTTGAAGAGCTCGAGCGCCATCTGCTTCGGCAGCCCGCACTGGTGCAGCTTGAGCTGCGGGCCGACGACGATGACCGACCGGCCCGAGTAGTCGACGCGCTTGCCGAGCAGGTTCTGGCGGAACCGGCCCTGCTTGCCCTTGAGCATGTCCGAGATCGACTTGAGCGGGCGGTTGCCCGGACCCGTCACCGGACGGCCGCGGCGGCCGTTGTCGAACAGCGAGTCCACGGCCTCCTGGAGCATCCGCTTCTCGTTGTTGACGATGATCTCCGGCGCACCGAGGTCGAGCAGCCGCTTGAGGCGGTTGTTGCGGTTGATGACGCGGC
Source organism: Cellulomonas fimi (assembly GCF_012952065.1). Classification (GTDB taxonomy): domain Bacteria; phylum Actinomycetota; class Actinomycetes; order Actinomycetales; family Cellulomonadaceae; genus Pengzhenrongella; species Pengzhenrongella fimi_A. The sequence continues at coordinate 261,926 of NZ_JABCJJ010000001.1, read as the reverse complement.
GGTACAGGTCGTTCAGGTCCGACGTCGCGAAGCGGCCACCGTCGAGCTGCACCATCGGGCGCAGGTCCGGGGGGATGACCGGGACGGCGTCGAGAACCATGCCCTCGGGCGTGTTGCTCGTCGTGAGGAACGCGTTGACGACCTTGAGCCGCTTGAGCGCGCGCGTCTTGCGCTGGCCCTTGCCGTTCTTGATCGTGTCGCGCAGCGACTCCGCCTCGGCGGTCAGGTCGAAGGCCTGGAGCCGCTTCTGGATCGCAGCGGCGCCCATCGAGCCCTCGAAGTAGTTGCCGTACCGGTCCTGGAGCTGGCGGTAGAGCATCTCGTCGCCCTCGAGGTCCGCGACCTTGAGGTTCTTGAACCGGTCCCACACCGTGTCGAGCCTGTCGAGCTCGGCGTCGGCGCGCTTGCGGATCTGGGCCATCTCACGCTCGGCGGAGTCGCGGACCTTGCGGCGCGCGTCGGCCTTGGCGCCCTCGGCCTCGAGCTCGGCCAGGTCGGCCTCGAGCTTCTGCGCGCGGGTGTTGATGTCGTTGTCGCGGCGGTCGGTGATCTCCTTCCGCTCCAGGTCGATCTCGTTCTGGAGGTTGGGGAGGTCCTCGGCGCGGCCGGCCTCGTCGACCGACGTGATCATGTACGCCGCGAAGTAGATGACCTTCTCGAGGTCCTTCGGGGCGAGGTCGAGCAGGTAGCCGAGGCGCGACGGCACACCCTTGAAGAACCAGATGTGGGTCACCGGGGCGGCGAGCTCGATGTGGCCCATCCGCTCACGGCGCACCTTCGAGCGCGTCACCTCGACGCCGCAGCGCTCGCAGATGATGCCCTTGAAGCGCACGCGCTTGTACTTGCCGCAGTAGCACTCCCAGTCCCGGGTGGGGCCGAAGATCTTCTCGCAGAAGAGCCCGTCCTTCTCCGGCTTGAGCGTGCGGTAGTTGATGGTCTCGGGCTTCTTGACCTCGCCGTGGGACCAGGCGCGGATGTCCTCGGCCGTGGCCAGGCCGATCCGAAGCTCATCGAAGACGTTGACGTCGAGCAAGGGGTCCTACTTCCTTCGCTTGCCGGCACCCGGCCTCAGCGGGGGTCCGACGGTGATAAGGAGCTACGTGACGGTCCCCGGCGCCGCCCCTGAGGGGCTGCGGCGCCGGGGCCGAGGTCAGATCTCTTCGATGCTGCTGGCGTTGGGTCGCCGGGAGAGGTCGATGCCGAGCTCTTCCGCCGCGCGGTAGACCTCGTCGTCGCTCTCCTTCATGTCGATCGACGTGCCGTCGGACGACAGCACCTCGACGTTCAGGCAGAGCGACTGCATCTCCTTGAGGAGGACCTTGAACGACTCCGGGATGCCCGAGTCGGGGATGTTCTCGCCCTTGACGATCGCCTCGTACACCTTGACGCGTCCGGGGACGTCGTCGGACTTGATGGTGAGGAGCTCCTGGAGCGTGTAGGCGGCGCCGTACGCCTCGAGGGCCCACACCTCCATCTCGCCGAACCGCTGACCGCCGAACTGCGCCTTACCACCCAGCGGCTGCTGCGTGATCATCGAGTACGGGCCGGTCGAGCGGGCGTGGATCTTGTCGTCCACCAGGTGGTGCAGCTTGAGGATGTACATGTAGCCGACGGCCACGGGCTCCGGGAACGGCTCGCCGGAGCGGCCGTCGAAGAGCCGCGCCTTGCCCGATCCGTCCACCATGCGGTCCCCGTCGCGGTTGGGGGTCGTCGCCGAGAGCAGCCCGGTGAGGGCCTCCTCCTGGACGCCGTCGAACACCGGGGTGGCGACCGGGACGCCCGGGGCGGACGACGCGGCGATGTCCGGCACGTGGGCCTTCCACGCGGCGTCCTCGACCTGGCTGATGTCCCAGCCCTGCTTCGCGACCCACCCGAGGTGGGTCTCGAGGACCTGGCCGACGTTCATGCGGCCCGGCACGCCGAGCGGGTTGAGGACCACGTCGACCGCGGTGCCGTCGGGCAGGAAGGGCATGTCCTCGACCGGCAGGATCTTGGAGATGACGCCCTTGTTGCCGTGCCGGCCGGCGAGCTTGTCGCCGTCGGTGATCTTGCGTCGCTGGGCGATGTAGACCCGGACCAGCTCGTTCACGCCGGCGGGGAGCTCGTCGCCGTCCTCGCGGTTGAACGTGCGGACCTCGATGACCGTGCCCGACTCGCCGTGCGGCACCTTGAGAGACGTGTCACGGACCTCGCGCGCCTTCTCGCCGAAGATCGCACGGAGCAGGCGCTCCTCGGGCGTGAGCTCGGTCTCACCCTTCGGCGTGACCTTGCCGACGAGGATGTCGCCCGCGACGACCTCGGCGCCGATGCGGATGATCCCGCGCTCGTCGAGGTCCGCGAGGACCTCCTCGGAGACGTTCGGGATGTCCCGCGTGATCTCCTCCGGGCCGAGCTTGGTGTCCCGCGCGTCGACCTCGTGCTCCTCGATGTGGATCGACGAGAGCACGTCGTCCTGCACGAGGCGCTGGCTGAGGATGATCGCGTCCTCGTAGTTGTGGCCCTCCCACGACATGAACGCGACGAGGAGGTTGCGGCCGAGCGCGAGCTCGCCCTCGTCGGTCGCCGGGCCGTCGGCCAGCACGGAGCCGACCTCGACGCGGGCGCCCTCCTCGACCACGACACGCTGGTTGTACGACGTGCCCTGGTTGGAGCGGCGGAACTTGGCGACGCGGTAGCTCGTGGTGGTCGCGTCGTCGTTGGCGACGACGATCAGGTCGGCCGAGACCTCGGTGACGACGCCGGCCTTGGTCGCGACGATCACGTCACCGGCGTCGACGGCCGCGCGACGCTCCATGCCGGTCCCGACGAGCGGGGCCTCGGAGCGGACGAGCGGCACGGCCTGGCGCTGCATGTTGGCGCCCATGAGCGCGCGGTTGGCGTCGTCGTGCTCGAGGAACGGGATGAGCGCGGTCGCGACCGAGACCATCTGGCGCGGCGACACGTCCATGTAGTCGACGACGTCACCGGGGACGACCTCGACCTCGCCACCCTTGCGGCGCACGAGGACGCGGTCCTCCTCGAACTCGCCGTTCGCCTTGAGCGGCGCGTTCGCCTGGGCGATGACGTAGCGGTCCTCGTCGTCGGCGGTGAGGTAGTGCACGTCGTCCGTGACCTTGCCGCCCACGACCTTGCGGTAGGGGGTCTCGACGAAACCGAACGGGTTGATCCGCCCGTACGTCGCGAGCGAGCCGATGAGGCCGATGTTCGGGCCCTCAGGGGTCTCGATCGGGCACATGCGGCCGTAGTGCGACGGGTGGACGTCACGGACCTCCATGCCGGCACGGTCGCGGGAGAGACCTCCCGGGCCGAGCGCGGACAGGCGCCGCTTGTGCGTCAGACCCGCGAGCGGGTTGTTCTGGTCCATGAACTGGGACAGCTGCGACGTCCCGAAGAACTCCTTGATCGACGCCACCACGGGGCGGATGTTGATCAGGGTCTGCGGGGTGATCGCCTCGACGTCCTGCGTGGTCATGCGCTCGCGCACGACTCGCTCCATGCGGGACAGCCCGGTGCGGACCTGGTTCTGGATCAGCTCGCCGACCGCGCGGATGCGACGGTTGCCGAAGTGGTCGATGTCGTCCGTCTCGACCCGGACCTCGATCGCCTCGCCGTTGCGCTGCCCCGGGAGCGTCGCGACGTCGGCGTGCAGGGCGGCGAGGTACTTGATCGTCGCCACGACGTCCGAGACCGAGAGCACGCTCTCGGTGAGCGGCGCGTCGATGCCGAGCTTCTTGTTGACCTTGTAGCGCCCGACCTTGGCCATGTCGTAGCGCTTCGGGTTGAAGTAGAAGTTCTCGAGCAGCGCGCGGCCGGCCTCGATCGTGGGCGGCTCGCCCGGGCGGATCTTGCGGTAGAGGTCGAGCAGCGCCTCGTCCTCGGTCGTGACGTGGTCCTTCTCGAGGGTGTCGATCACGGCGGGGAACTGGGCGAACTCCTCGCGGATCTGCGACTCGGTCATGCCGAGCGCCTTGAGGAGGACCGTGACGGACTGCTTGCGCTTGCGGTCGACGCGCACACCGACGGCGTCGCGCTTGTCGATCTCGAACTCGAGCCAGGCACCGCGGCTCGGGATGATCTTGGCGCTGAAGATGTCCTTGTCGGACGTCTTGTCGGCCGTGCGCTCGAAGTAGACGCCCGGTGAGCGGACGAGCTGGGAGACGACGACGCGCTCGGTGCCGTTGATGATGAACGTGCCACGCTCGGTCATCAGCGGGAAGTCGCCCATGAACACGGTCTGGCTCTTGATCTCACCCGTGGTGTAGTTCACGAACTCCGCGGTGACGAACAGCGGGGCCGCGTAGGTGAAGTCCTTCTCCTTGCACTCCTCGGCCGTGTACTTCGGCGGCTCGAAGCGGTGCTCGCGGAACGACAGGGACATGGAGCCGCCGAAGTCCTCGATCGGCGAGATCTCCTCGAAGATCTCCTCCAACCCGGCCGTCTCGGGGACGTCGGTGCGCCCGGCCTCGACAGCGGCGGCGACGCGCGCCTGCCACTTCTCGTTCCCGAGCAGCCAGTCGAAGTTCTCGGTCTGCAGGCCGAGGAGGTCGGGGACCTCGAGAGGCTCGTGGATCTTGGCGAATGAGACGCGACGGGACGCGGTGCGGTTCGCGATAGCGTCGACGGACGGTGCAGATGGGATGCGCGAGGCAGCCAAGAGGGGTCCTTCCCTGCGGATCGAGTGCACGCTGCGCAGGGCCCGGCGGGGCGCGACCCCCCGGCCTCGGACCGTCCGGACGTCGCGCACGAGGACGTCAGGAGTGGTCGGGTTATTCGGGGTCGCGGGCACAGGCCAGCGCAAAGCGCTAGCATAGCCGGTCCGGTGAGGGCTGTCCAACGAGCACGAGGCCCGCACCCGAGAAGGGTGCGGGCCTCGACTTCTGCAGGCCTCCGGGGGAGACCTCGGTACTACGAGCGCCCGTGCGGGCGCGGTGTCAGTCGCCGGTCAGTCGACGGTCACTCGACCGTCACTTGACGGTGACGGTGGCGCCGGCAGCCTCGAGCTGGCCCTTGGCCTTCTCGGCGGCCTCCTTGTTGACACCCTCGAGCACGGCCTTGGGGGCGGCGTCGACCAGGTCCTTGGCCTCCTTGAGGCCCAGGCTGGTGAGCACGCGCACCTCCTTGATGACCTGGATCTTCTTCTCGCCGGCGGCCTCGAGGACGACGTCGAACTCGTCCTTCTCCTCCTCGGCGGCGGCCTCAGCCGCACCGCCACCGGCGGCCGGGGCAGCAGCCGCGGCGACGGGGGCGGCCGCGGTGACCTCGAAGGTCTCCTCGAAGGCCTTCACGAAGTCGGAGAGCTCGATGAGCGTGAGCTCCTTGAAAGCGTTGATCAGCTCGTCGGTCGTGAGCTTCGCCATGGTGGCGTTCCTTCCGTGTCGTCTCCCGGAGCCGGGCGGGTGGCCTGGCGTCGGGCGGGTTGTGGTGCGCTTGAGCCGGTCGGCTCAGGCAGCGTCTTCTGCAGGCGCCGAGCCCTGCGTCTTCTCGCGCAGGGCGTCGATGGTGCGCACGGCCTGGGCCGTGGGCGCCGTGAAGAGGTACGCCGCCTGGAACAGCGACGCCTTGAACACGCCGGCCGCCTTGGCCAGCAGGACCTCACGGGACTCGAGGTCCGCGAGCTTGGTGACCTCCGCAGCGGTCAGGGTGCGTCCCTCGAGGACACCGCCCTTGATGACCAGTGCAGGGTTCGCCTTGGCGAAGTCACGCAGACCCTTGGCCGCCTCGACCGGGTCACCGGTCACGAAGGCGATCGCCGAGGGGCCGGCGAGGTGCGCGTCGAGTCCGTCGACGCCCGCCTCCTTGGCCGCGATGGCGGTCAGCGTGTTCTTCACCACGGCGTAGGTTGCGTTGCCGCTGAGCGCGCGCCGCAGCTGCTTGAGCTGGGCGACGGTGAGCCCGCGGTACTCGGTCAGCACGGCCGCGTTCGAGTCGCGGAACTGGTCCGTGAGCTCGGCGACTGCGGCTGCCTTGTCCGGCCTCGCCATGGCAATCCTTCCGATGGTGGTGCCACGGGTCGTCGCCTCGGTCACGAGCAGCGGGAGAAGCACGAAGAGCCCCGCGCAGGCGCGGGGCTCGGCACCCGGACATGGTCCGGGCTGCTGAACTCTCACCTGCGCCGGCCCCCGCTGCTGCGGGACTTCGGGCAGCCACGTCCGACCTGGAGGAAGGGGTGGCCGACGACCTGCGGTCTTGGGCAGCGACCAGAGTACGCGCCCGAGACCGTGCGGCCAAATCCGTCGGGCCGGGCCCCGCTCGTCGGACCGGGCCCCGCTCGTCGGTCCACCCACCGGTCGGATGGTGGTGGGGCGGAGCTCAGACGGAGGCGCCGAAGCAGACCAGCGGAGCCGGCGCGCCGCGGCCGGCGTCGACCTGCGTGGCCTGCGCGAGGGCGCGCGCCACGTCCCAGCCGTCCCGCAGCAGCGCGTGGGTGCGCGTCATGACCCGGAGCGCGACGTCGTCGGACAGCGGCGCGATCGCGGCCACGACCGCGCCGACACCGATGCGCAGCAGCACGCTCGCCAGTCCGAGCGCCTCCCCGCCCGGGCGGACCGACGTGCGCCCCACCTCGCAGGACGAGAGCAGCACGAGCTCGGGGGCGGCGCTGCCGTTGTCGAGCTCGTGCGCGAACAGCGGGCCGTCCGCCATGCGTACCGAGGAGAACAGCGGGTTGTCCGTCTCGTGCCGACCGTGCGCCGCGAGATGCACGACGCCGGGAGCCCGCAGCACACCGGCGACCTCCGCGCAGGTCGCCGCCGGTCCCGTCAGCACGACGCTGTCCGGCCAGCCCAGCGCGACCTGCTCGACCTCGAGCCGCGCGTGCTGGAGACCGGGGCCGGCGACGGCGCTCAGCCGCTGCTCCGCCAGGCCGGGGACGCCCACCGGACGCCGACCCGGTGGGACCGCGTGCGTCAGCCAGTGCCGGGCCGACGGCGCCACGACGGTCGGGCGGCCGACCCGGCTCCGGAGCATCGACCACGGGACGGCGGCGAGCCAGCCTCCGACCACGACGACGAGCTCCCCCGGTGCGGCCACCGCGTCGCACAGCGCGTCGTCGATCCGTCCGAGCGCACGCTGCAGCGACCCCTCGGCGGCTGCCCGGAGGCCGGCCGGCACGAGCGGGTTCGCGACGACCGGGAGGTCCGCGTGCGCGCGACGTGCCTGCTCGCGCAGCGGGCCGGCCGGCCCGAGGGGCACCAGCTGGGCTCCTCGCTGGGTCAGGCGTACGGCGGCGAGGTGGCCGCGGTGCTCGAGCACGCTCACGACCGTCGTGCCGGGGTGCGCGCCGAGCATCGCGACGAGCTCGCGCGCCCGGCCGGGCTCGTCGGCCGGGCCGGTGTCCCCCTCCTGCCACGAGCGTGCCTGGATGGCGTGCCTGAGCCGGAGCGCCTCGCGCCGCGCACGCTCGCGCTGGGGATCGGTGGCGGGCCGGCGGTCGAGCTCGCGCGACTGCTCGAGCAGCTGGCGGAGCTCCGCGAGGAGGGCCGCCGTGCCCGCGTCCGGGGGCGGGTTGACGCGGCGCGCCCCGCGGATGACCGCGCGGCTGCGTTCCGCGGCGTCGAGCACGACGTCGGCCCGCCCGCTCGCGAGCGCCATCCGCAGGTCGATCTCCGCGAGCGCGGCCCCGTGCACCGCGCTCGCGGTCCGCAGGTCGATCGAGCCGAACCGCGCCCGGTGCGCCGCCAGGTCGCGCTGCCCCGCGCGCACGTGCCGCGCGGCCCGGGCCCGGTCACCCGCCCGGAGGGCCAGCTCGGCTCGCAGGCGCTGGCCCTGGAGCCGGACACCGAGGGGCGCGCCCGCGGGCACGGCCCCGAGGGCGACCAGCCGCGAGCGCGCGTCGGCGCCGCTGCCCACCGTGACCTCGGCCTCGGTCCGGAGCATGCGCGCGACGTAGGCCCACTGGGTGCGCCCGGTGTCCGCGCAGGCGAGCTCGAGCTGCGCGCACCGCGTGGCGAGCCGGCGCCACGCGGTGCGGAGGGCGGGCGGGAGCTCGTCGGGTGCGGGGACGAGCCGGACCGAGAGATCACGCGTGCCGTTGCTGCCCGAGGTGCTCACGGCCTCACCCTCCCGGGTCAGGGCCGCGGCCTGCACCTGCAGCTCCAGCACCGTCGCGCGCACCGCCCACGCCTCGTCACCTCGGCGCTCGAACCGGCGCCGAGCCGCTGCGGCGAACCGCTGGGCGGCCGCGTGGTCGGCGCGGAGCAGCGCGCACTCGGCCCGCGCGAGCTCCGCCTCGGCGAGGTCGTGCGGGAGCCGGTCGGCCGCGAAGATCGCGGCCGCCTCGGCGAGCGTGGCGTCCGCGACGCCGACGAGCCCCGCCTCGACCAGGACGCGCGCCCGGTCCAGCAGCGCGATCGCGCGCGGGCCGCCCGGGTCGTTCTGCGACGCCTCCTCCATCCGGGCGAGCGACAGCGGCAGCCGACCCGCCAGGTACTCGAGGTACCCGAGGTTGTGGGACGCCTTGAACACGAGGAGCCCGAGGTCCGCCTCCTTGGAGCGACGCACGCACTCGGCCAGGTCCCGACGGGCGCGGGCCAGGTCACCGCGCTCGAGGTGGAGCACGCCGCGGTTGAGGAGCGCGCAGCAGGCGTCGATGACCTCCGCGCTGTCGATCTGGTCCACCGCGGTGTCGAGCTCGCGCAACGACGACTCGACGTCGCCCGCCCGCAGGTGCAGCAGGCCGCGGAGCCCCGCGACGGCCGGTTCGAGCCCGGGCCAGCCCGCGCCGTCGGCCGCGAGGTGGTCCAGCCGCTCGAGCTGCGCCGAGGCGTCCGCGCGCATCTCGAAGTCGCTCTTGGCGAGCTCGAGCACCGCTCGCGCCCGCACCCGGCCCACGTCGGCACCGCGACCCAGCGCGTCCAGGCGCACGAGCGCGGGGCGCAGCCGACGGGCCGCCGGAGCGGGACGACCGTCGGCGTTCTCGCCGGCGGCCAGCTCCACCTGGAGCGTCAGGGCGTCGAGCTCGCTCGACTCCGGACTGCTGCGCACCGCCCGAGGCACCGCCTACAGCTCGACCATGGGTGTCACGACGGGCACACCCGGCTCCTCCGCCCGGCGCATCACGAGCCGCGACGGTCCGCGCACCAGGTCCTCGAGCACGAACCGGCCCTCGTCGTCGGAGTCCGTGCTGGTGACCGTCCCGGCCTGGTGGAGCTCGACGGACAGCCGGCCCGCGGGAGTGACCCACCCGTCGAGGCGGACGACGTCGCCCTCCGCGTGGACGGTGATCATCACCGTCAGCACGTCCGTCGTGAAGGTGATCGTCTCGGCCTCGATGCTCGTCTCGTCCGCGCGGACACCCGCGGGAGCGGAGGCCACACGACGGAGCTCGGCGACCTCGGTGTGCAGCGCGTCGAGCGTCAGGGAGAACCCGATCCGGTCGACCAGGTCGGCGGGCACGGGATCGACGCGGGCCCACACCTCGGCGAGGCGGCCCAGCACGGCGCTGTCGGTGCCGTCCAGGGACGCGAGTGACCCGGTCGTGTCGTCGTAGGTCATCGGGCACCCCATGCCGGGTCGGCGGCCAGGGCCGCGCGGAGCTTCGCCAGGCAGCGGCCGCGGGTCGGGCCGATGCTCCCGACCGGCATGCCGAGCGACTGGGAGACCACCGCGTAGTCCGGCCGGTCGACCATGGCGACGAGCCGCAGCAGCGCGCGGCATCGTTCGGGCAGTGTCTGGACGTGGTCCCACAGGACGCGGTCGCGCTCCTCGCGCAGCACCGTCGCGTCAGGGGCGTCCTCGGTCGGTGTGACGACGAGCTCCATCGCGCGCTCGTCGGAGCTGGTGTGCGTCAGGTCGGAGCGTCGGCGCTGCACGGCGCGCCATGCGGACCGGCGCGCCGTCACGAGCATCCACTGGAGCGTCGCCATGGGGTCGCGGATGCTCCCGGCCTCCCGGAGCAGGGCGATCCAGACGCCCTGCACCACGTCCTGCGCCTCGTGCGCCGCGACGCCCTGGGCACGCACCGTGTGCCAGAGCAGCGGTGTGAGCTCGGCCACGAGCGCGGCGAGAGGCTCACGATCGCCGTCACGGAGCGCGACGACGGCGTCGGCCGCCTGGTCGGCGAGCGACCGGTCGCGGTGCGCCGTCTCGCTCGCGACAGGGCCGGCCTGGTCGTCGCTCATGGCGAACCTCCTGGATGGGTACCGCCCGGATGCGGGCCGCCCGGGCCGGAGCCGCCTGCGCCGGATCGGCGAGAGGGCGTCTCCGGTCAGGCTAGGACGAACAGGACACGTGGACAAGGACGATCCGGACGGCGTGCGCCCAGGCGGGGCGGCCGTCGCGTGGGGCGTGTGGTGGGTCATCGCAGGCAAGGAGCTCGGGACCCTTGCCCTGATACCCGGATCCGTGAGATGTATCAGCGACCGTGCGCGGCGCTCCTTGCGCACGGTCGGTGCGGGCGTTCGCCTGCCGGTCGCGAGTCGTGGTCCTGCGGGTCGTCCGGAGGCAGGGTCCAGGCAAGTTCCAGGCAGGGGGCCAGACAGGGGTCCAGGCAGGTCCAGGCAGGTCGTCAGCACAGGAAAGGTCGTCCATGACATCCGAGGGACCGGCGGACGAGCGGCAGCAGCGCTCGCGCATCCGCCCCGTCAAGCAGCGCGTCGAGAACGAGCTGATCAGCCGCCCCGGTGTCGTCGGGATCGACATCGGCGAGAAGGTCAGCGGCGGTGAGCGGACCGGCGTCGAGTCGATCGTCGTGTACGTCCAGCGCAAGCGGCCGCTCGAGGACGTCGCCGACGACGAGCGGGTGCCCGTCGAGATCGACGGCGTGCCGACCGACGTCGTCGAGAAGCGCATCCGCCTGCTCGCGGACGCGGTCAAGCTCGTCGCGCCCGAGGATCTCGTGGACGGTGCGGCCTACCGGCCCGTCGTCGGCGGGGTCAGCCTGGGTCCCGAGCGGCCGGTCCACCGCACGTCCCCGCAGGTGGAGAAGACCGGGTACTACACGTTCTCGGGCACCATCGGCGCGATCGTGACCGACCGGCTGTCGGGGCTCGCCCTCGCGCTGACGAACTACCACGTCGCCGCCGCCGACCCCCGGTGGCGGCGCGGGGACGTCCAGCTCCAGCCCTCCCGCGGCGACGAGGGCGATCCCGTGGAGGACCGGATCGGGACGCTCGCGCGTGCCGAGCTCTCGGACGAGGTCGACGCCGCCGTCGTGCTGCTCGATCCGGGGACGCCGTACTACCCCGCGATCCACGAGGTCGGTGAGGTGGCCGGCTCCGGCCCGGCCGTGCTCGGGCAGAAGGTGCGCAAGCGCGGACGGACGACCGGCCTGCGGCACGGGGTCGTGGGGTCGGTCGACCTCACCGTCGAGCTCGACTTCGGGGCTGCGGGCACGCGCGTGCTCCACAACCAGGTCCGCATCGACTCGAGCCCCGACGAGGGCTGGTTCTCCGACGGCGGCGACTCCGGCTCGGCCGTGGTGGACGACCGGCGGCGGATCGTCGGGCTCCTCTGCGCCGGCGACGAGGACGGGGAGTTCAGCATCGCCAACCCGATCGGGGCCGTGCTCGACGCGCTCGACGTCGACGTGCTGGTCGCACCTCGGGCGGGTGCCGGCGGCCGTGCGAACTCCGCCGGCCGTGCGGGCTCCGCCGGCCGTGGCGGCGGCAGCGGACGCGGCACCGCCGGCAGCGAGGCGGCCGACCGGGTCAGGACGCAGCCGACGACGGCGGGCGCAGCCGGCGCGACGACGTCCCGGCGGGTGTCAACGCAGTCGGTGGGAGGCGACGCGTACGGCGAGGGTGCCGACACCGACGGGATCGAGACCCAACCGTTCACCCAGCCGTTCACTCAGCCCTTCACGCAACCGTTCACCCAGCCGTTCACGCAACCCGTGATGCAGCCGTTCACGCAACCCTTCACCCAGCCGTTCACCCAGCCGTTCACGCAACCGTTCACCCAGCCGTTCACGCAACCGTTCACGCAGCCCTTCACCCAGCCGTTCGCGCAACCGGCGACCGCGCCGGCCGGGTCGGGCGAGGGTGCGCTCCGCGCGGCGTTCTGGTCGGGGTACCTGTTCGCGCTGCAGCAGCTCGACGGCGGCGCCTGATCGCCCGCGGGCGGCGGCCGGCCGCCGGCACGGACGCAGCAGGGCCCGGCGGTCGAGACCGCCGGGCCCTGCTGGTGCTGCTCTGCTGCCGAGAGGCGAGGTCAGGCGACCTCGTCCTCCTCCTCGGTCAGGCGGCGCGTCTTGTTCTGGTCCACGAGGATGCCGGGGCCGTTCGTCGTCGAGATCGTCGCCTTGGTGATGTAGCGGCCCTTGGACGCCGACGGCTTGAGCCGCAGCACCTCCTCGAGCGCCGCACCGTAGTTCTCCACGAGCTGCAGGTCGGTGAAGGAGACCTTCCCGATGATGAAGTGGAGGTTGGCGTGCTTGTCGACGCGGAACTCGATCTTGCCGCCCTTGATCTCGTTCACGGCCTTCGCGACGTCCATCGTCACCGTGCCGGTCTTCGGGTTCGGCATGAGCCCGCGCGGGCCCAGCACCTTCCCGAGACGCCCGACCTTGCCCATGAGGTCCGGCGTGGCGACGGCGGAGTCGAAGTCCGTGAAGCCTGCTGCGACGCGCTCGATGAGCTCGTCACCACCGACGATGTCCGCGCCCGCCTCGCGAGCCTGCTCGGCACGCTCACCCGTGGCGAAGACCAGGACCCGAGCGGTCTTGCCGGTGCCGTGCGGCAGGTTGACGGTGCCACGGACCATCTGGTCCGCCTTGCGGGGGTCGACCCCGAGGCGGAAGGCGACCTCGACGGTCGCGTCGAACGTGGCGACCGACGTGGTCTTGGCCAACCGGACGGCCTCGAGCGGCGCGTACAGGTGGTCCTTCTCGATCTTCTCCGCTGCGGCGAGGTACGCCTTGCTGCGCTTGGTCATCTGCTCTCTCCTTCTACGGCAGTCGTGGTGCGGGCCTGCGCCGGCCCTGCCACTTCCCGGCGCCGAGGGTCAGGCCGGGGTACTTCTTGGTGCCCGATGTCGCGGGGCGGGTCGTGCTGTTGTCTCGCCTCGGCCCGTTTGTGGGGCGGGGGTGCTTCGTGCGGTCGTGTCGTCTCAGCCGGCCGCAGGCCGGGCTACTTCGTGCGGTTGTGTCGCCGCAGCCCGCTGCCTTTTCGCTCGGGGTGCGCGTCGCCGGCTCTCCGGCAGGACTCGCTTCGCTCGTCCTACCTGCGAGCCGCCTCCTTCACCCCTCGACCTTGATGCCCATCGAGCGCGCCGTGCCGGCGATGATCTTCTCCGCCGACGCGAGGTCGTTGGCGTTGAGGTCCTCGAGCTTGGTCGAGGCGATCTCGCGCACCTGGTCGGCCGACAGGGTCGCGACCTTCACGGTGTGCGGCGTCGGCGAGCCCTTGTCGACGCCAGCGGCCTTCTTGATGAGCTCGGCGGCCGGCGGCGTCTTGGTGATGAACGTGAAGGAGCGGTCCTCGTAGACCGTGATCTCCACGGGCACGACGTTGCCGCGCTGCGACTCGGTCGCGGCGTTGTACGCCTTGCAGAACTCCATGATGTTGACGCCGTGCTGGCCCAGGGCGGGACCGATCGGCGGCGCCGGCGTGGCGGCCCCAGCCTTGATCTGGAGCTTGATCAGGCCGGAGACCTTCTTCTTGGGGGGCATGTCGGGTCCTTGCTTCGATGAACTTCGGTGAGTGGCACTGCCGACGACGCCGCGCGACGTCGTCGGAGGCGTCAGGTCAGATCTTGGCGACCTGGCCGAACGACAGCTCGACCGGGGTCTCCCGGCCGAAGATGGAGACGAGCACCTTGAGCTTCTGGCCCTCGGCGTTGATCTCCGAGATCGTGGCGGGCAGCGTGTCGAACGGACCGTCCGTGACCGTGACGGACTCGCCGACCGTGAAGTCGACCTTGATCTCGCTCGCGGCCTTGCCCGCAGCGGCGGCGGCCTGCGTCTTGGGAGCCAGCGTCGGGGCCAGCATCGAGAACACCTCGTCGAGCGTCAGCGGCACCGGCTGGTGGGTGTGGCCCACGAAGCCCGTGACGCCCGGCGTGTGGCGGACGGCGCCCCACGACTCGTCGGTCAGGTCCATGCGGACGAGGACGTAGCCGGGGATCCGGACGCGGCGCACGACCTTGCGCTGCGCGTTCTTGATCTCGGTGACCTCTTCCATGGGCACCTCGACCTGGAAGATGAAGTCCTCCATGTTGAGGCTCTGGATGCGGTTCTCCAGGTTGGCCTTCACGCGGTTCTCGTAACCCGCGTAGGAGTGGATGACGTACCAGTCGCCGGGAAGGCGCCGAAGCTCCTTCTTGAACTCGTCGACCGGGTCGACCTCCTCGGGGGCCTCGTCGACAGCGGGCTCGTCGACAGCGGTCTCGGCACCAGCGGGCTCGGCGGCCGCGTCGTCGTCCTCGGGCGCCGCGTCGACGTCTCCCGCCTCGACCGCCTCGACCGACGCCAGGGTGTCCTCGAGCTCCACCTCGGCGAGGGGCTGCTCCTGCGACTCCTGCGACACGTCCGGACCTGCTTTCTGAAGACCATCACTCATGAACAACTACTTCGACTCGGGGAACCGGTCGCCGACCGGGCTCGGGACCGGTCAGCCGCCGAACAACCACAGCGTGACCCGGCCGATGCCGAGGTCGAGCACCGTGATGAACGCCATCACGACGAGGACGAACACCAGGACCACCGAGGTGTACTGCAGCAGCTCGGACCGCGTCGGTCGGACGACCTTCTTGAGCTCGGCGATCACCTGACGCATGAAGAGGGCGATCCTGGCGAAGAGCCCGCGACGGGGCGCCTCCTTCGCCGGGCCGCTGCGCGCAGGCCTCGCCCCTTGCGCGGCGGCGCCTTCGGCACCGGACGCCGCAGCGGGTGCGGAATCGCTCACAGTGGGGTCCCTTGCCTCGTTCGTCGGGTGTCTACGCAGGGCAGGCGAGACTCGAACTCGCAACCGCCGGTTTTGGAGACCGGTGCGCTACCAATTGCGCCACTGCCCTTCGGTGCCGGTGGCCACCATGACTCACCGCACCGGACGCAGCAGGATACCTGCTCCCACCTGTTCCGAGGCACGACTGATCATGGCGGACGTCAACCACCGAGGGTCCACTGTACGCGAGGTCGTCAGCACGGTCGAACCGGCAGTCCCCACACTCCGCCCATGCCGCGCGCCCGGTGCCGCGTGAGAGCGCCCCCACCGGTGTCGGACCTCCGTGCCAGGATGTCGCGTGTGAGCGACGACACCCAGACCCCTGCCCCCGCGGCCGCTCGGCCGCGCGTCTCGACCCGCCTGGCGGCCATCGCGGAGTCCGCCACCCTCGCCGTGGATGCGAAGGCCAAGGCGCTCAAGGCGGCGGGCCGACCCGTCATCGGGTTCGGTGCCGGCGAGCCCGACTTCCCGACCCCCGGCTACATCGTCGACGCGGCGGTCGCGGCCGCCGTCGACCCGGTCAACCACCGCTACTCCCCCGCCGCCGGCCTGCCCGCCCTGCGCGAGGCGATCGCCGCGAAGACGCTCCGCGACTCCGGGTACGACGTGGCGCCGTCGTCCGTGCTGGTCACCAACGGCGGCAAGCAGGCCGTGTACCAGGCGTTCGCCGCCGTCGTCGACCCCGGTGACGAGGTGCTGCTGCCGGCGCCGTACTGGACGACCTACCCCGAGGCGATCCGCCTGGCCGGCGGCGTCCCGGTCGAGGTGTTCGCGGGCGTCGACCAGGAGTACCTCGTCACGGTCGAGCAGCTTGAGGCCGCGCGCACCGAGCGCACCAAGGTCCTCCTGTTCTGCTCGCCCTCGAACCCCACCGGCTCGGTGTACTCGCCGGAGCAGACGGCGGAGATCGGTCGCTGGGCGCTCGAGCACGGGATCTGGGTGATCACCGACGAGATCTACGAGCACCTGACGTACGACCACTCGGTGTTCACGCCGATGATCCGCGTGGTGCCCGAGCTCGCGGACACGACCATCGTGCTCAACGGTGTCGCGAAGACGTACGCCATGACCGGCTGGCGCGTGGGCTGGATGATCGGCCCGGCCGACGTCGTCAAGGCCGCGACGAACCTCCAGTCCCACCTGACCTCGAACGTCGCGAACGTGTCGCAGCGCGCGGCGATCGCGGCCGTGACCGGTGACCTCGCCGCGGTCGAGGCCATGCGTCTCGCGTTCGACCGCCGACGCCGGACGATGGTCGAGATGCTCACGCAGATCGACGGGGTCGAGTGCCCGATGCCGCAGGGCGCCTTCTACGCCTACCCGAGCGTCGAGGGGGTGCTCGGTCGCACGATCCGCGGCACGACGCCGACGACGTCGGCCGAGCTCGCCGCCCTCATCCTCGACGAGGCGGAGGTGGCGGTCGTGCCCGGGGAGGCGTTCGGTCCGAGCGGGTACCTGCGGCTGTCGTACGCGCTCGGCGACGACGACCTGGTGGAGGGCGTCTCGCGCATCCAGCGGCTGCTCGACGAGGGCTGAGCTCTCATCTCGTCCCGGGACCTCGAACCTCTCCCGCCGAGCATCCGCGCAGGCCAGAGTGGGGGCATGACCTCCTCCGACTCCCCCGCGACCGACGCCGCCGTGGTGGTCCGCGGGCTGCGCAAGAGCTACGGCAGCAAGCACGCCGTCGACGGCCTGGACCTGACCGTGGAGCGTGGCGAGGTCGTCGCGATCCTGGGTCCCAACGGAGCCGGCAAGACGACGACGGTCGAGATCCTCGAGGGGTTCCGCGACCGCGACGCGGGCGAGGTGTCGGTGCTCGGCGTCGACCCCGCGACGGCCGGCCGCTCGTGGCGCGCCCGGATCGGCGTCGTGCTGCAGACCATGAACGACCAGGCCGAGCTCACGGTCGGCGAGCTGGTCCGGCACTTCGCGCGGTACTACCCCGACCCGCGCGACCCCGCGGAGCTCATCGAGGCGGTCGGGCTCACCGACAAGATCGGGACGCGGACGCGCCAGCTGTCGGGTGGCCAGCGCCGGCGGCTCGACGTGGCGCTCGGCATCGTCGGGCATCCCGAGCTGCTGTTCCTCGACGAGCCGACCACCGGCTTCGACCCGCAGGCGCGTCGGTCCTTCTGGGACCTCGTCGCGGGCCTGCGGGACGCGGGGACCACGATCCTGCTGACCACCCACTACCTGGACGAGGCCGAGCAGCTCGCCGACCGGGTCGCCGTCGTGCGCGACGGCCGCCTCGTGGCCCTCGGGGCGCCGCACGAGCTGGGCGGCCCCGAGGCGCGGCGCGCCGTCGTGCGCTGGTCCGAGCCGGCCGCCGAGGGTGGCCCACCGCGTCCGCGCCAGGAACGCACGGCGACCCCGACGGCGTTCGTGCGCGCGCTGGCCGCTCGGCTCGGCGCCGGTCCGGGAGACGAGATCCCCGACCTGCAGGTGGTGCGCCCGAGCCTCGAGGACGTGTACCTCGGGCTGATCGGCGAGCCGGCCGCCACCGGCCCCGTCATGGCCACCGCCGCGCTGGACGGAGAGCCGTCATGACCACGCCCACGCAGGCCCGGCGCCCGGGAGCCGCCCCGACGCGCACCCGCACCGGCGCGGGGCGATTGCCCTCGACGCTCGCGATCGGCTGGTCGCGCGTCGGGATCGAGCTGCGCCAGTTCTTCCGCGAGCGCGACGCGGTGATCTTCATCTTCGCGTACCCGATCATCATGCTGGCGATCTTCGCGACGGTGTTCGGGCAGGACGACGGCCGCGTCGGCCCGCCGCCCGGCATCCCGTTCGCGCAGTACTTCCTGCCCGGGATGGTCGCGACCGGCGTCATGCTGTCGAGCTTCCAGAACCTCGCCATCACGATCGCGAGCGAGCGCGACGACGGTGGCCTCAAGCGGCTGCGCGCCACGCCGATGCCGGCGACGTCGTACTTCCTGGGCAAGGTCGGGCAGGTACTCCTGACGTCGATCGTGCAGGCGGCGCTGCTGCTCGTAGTGGCGGCCACCCTCTTCGACGTGCCGATGCCGGACACCGCGGGCCGCTGGTGGACGTTCGTGTGGATCTTCGCGCTCGGCACGGCGACCGGGTGCGTCTGCGGCATCGGCTTCTCGGCGGTGCCACGGTCGGGGCGCGCGGCGAGCGCCGTCGTGACGCCCGTGGTGCTCGTGCTGCAGTTCATCTCGGGCGTCTTCTTCCAGTACGACCAGCTGCCGACCTGGATGCAGCAGGTCGCGTCGCTCTTCCCGCTCAAGTGGATGGCGCAGGGCATGCGGTCGGTCTTCCTGCCCGAGGGCGCGGAGGCGGGCGAGGTGTCCGGGTCCTGGGAGCACGGCGCGACCGCGGCGGTGCTCCTGGCGTACCTGGTGGTGGGGCTCGTGCTCGGGGTGCGGACGTTCCGCTGGCGGCGGCGCGACGACGGCTGACGGGCTCCCACGCGGTCCAGGGTGCGCGCGACGACGGCTGAGTGCCCTGGCAGACTCGCCGCGTGCGCGACCTGGCCCTGCTCCCCAAGGCGCACCTCCACCTGCACTTCACCGGGTCGATGCGCGTCTCGACCCTCGCGGAGCTCGCGGACGCGGCCGGGGTGCGCCTGCCGGCCGCGCTGCTCGACGGCGACCCGCTCCGCGTCCCCGCCAACGAGCGCGGCTGGTTCCGGTTCCAGCGCCTGTACGACGCCGCGCGGTCCGTCGTGCGGTCGGAGGAGACCATGCGGCGGATCGTCGCGGAGGCGGCGGCCGACGACGCCGCGGAGGGCTCCGGCCGCCTGGAGATCCAGGTCGACCCGACGTCGTACGCCCCGTACGTGGGCGGGCTCACCCCGGCGCTCGAGATCGTGCTCGACGCGGCGCGCCGGGCGAGCGCAGCGACCGGGATCGAGGTCGCGGTGATCGTGGCGTCGTCCCGGATGCGGCACCCGCTCGAGGCGCGCACGCTCGCTCGGCTCGCGGCGCGGCACGCGGGCACCGGGCCGGGCGAGGTGGTCGGGTTCGGGCTGAGCAACGACGAGCGACGGGGCGAGACCGCGGAGTTCGCCCCCGCCTTCGCGATCGCGCGACGCGCGGGCCTCGCGTCCGTCCCGCACGGGGGCGAGCTCCTCGGGCCGGCCCACGTGGAGGACGTCCTGGGGCACCTGCGTCCCGACCGCCTGGGGCACGGCGTCCGCTCGGCCGAGGACCCGCGGGTGCTCGACCGGGTCGTCTCCGAGGGGGTCGCGCTCGAGGTCTGCCCGGCGTCGAACGTCTCCCTCGGCGTGTACCCCGAGGCGAACCACGTCCCGCTGCGCACCCTGGTCGAGGCGGGCGCGACCGTGGCGCTCGGGGCCGACGACCCGCTGCTGTTCGGCTCCCGCCTGGTGCACCAGTACGAGACCGCGCGCGACGTGCTGGGGTTCTCCGACGCGGACGTGGCCGAGCTGGCGCGCGGCTCCATCAACGCCTCGCGCGCGAGCGGCGGCACCAAGCAGACGCTGCTGGCCGGCGTGGACGCGTGGCTCGCCCCGGCTTGACACGACTTCGCGCGTGCATCAATGTATCGACTCATTGATTCATTGAGGCCTGAGGAGACGCCGTGGCCACCGCAGCACTGCTCCTGATGCTCGTCCCCCTGCTGCTGGCGGGCGCCGTGGCTGCGCTCCTCGTCGCCATGAGCAGCCGCGGGTCCGACCCGGGTGCGACGCGGTCCGAGACGGCCGTCGCGGCACGCCGGCATGCGGCCCAGGTCCTGGCCGCGGCGTGGCTCGTGCTGGTCACCGCGGTCCTGCTCGCACCGCTCACGATCGCGGTGCCGACCGGCCTCGGCGCCGGGGTCGCGATCGCGCTGACCCCCGCCGCCGCCGGCGTGCTGTTCCTCGGCGTGCTCGCGGTGGGAGAGCTCACCTGGCCGCGCCCCCGCGGCGCGCTCCGGACCGCGCCGCTGGTCCGGCGCACGGTCGCGGACGTCGCACCCGGTGCGCTCCGGAGAATCCTCTGGGCCTGGGCGCTCCTGCTCCTCGTCACCCTGGTCGCCTGCGGGTTGGTGGCGGCCGACGACGGCCGCGCGTTCGAGACCGTCATGACGGACGCGCAGGGCGTCGTCGTGCCCGGCCGGCGCAGCGGCCCCTTCCCCGGGTGGTTCTACGGGCGCCCGCTGCTCGGTGCGACCGCCGTCGTGGTGGCGGCGACCGAGGGCGTGCTGCGGCTCATCGCCCGTCGGCCCGCCGTGGCCAACGCGCCCGACGGTTTCGACGGCGGCCTGCGCAGGGTGTCCGCCGCGCGGACCCTGCGTGGCGCCCAGCTCGTGCTCGGGCTCACGCTCGTCGGCGTGCTGGCCGTCGGCGGCATGGTCCTGAGGCAGCACGACGTCGTCGTCGGCTGGCCGATGCTCGTGCTCGCGGCCGCGGTGGGGGTGGTCACGCTGGTGGTCGCACTGATCCCCGTCGCGGCGCCGGCGGTGGCCGTGGGCGAGCCGGCTCTGGGGCCCGACAGCGCACCGGCATGAGCCTCCAGGTCGCGGTGGACCTGACGTCCGGCGTCCCGCCCTACGAGCAGATCCGCAGTCAGGTCGTCGCGCACGCCTCGGCCGGCCGGCTCCGGGCCGGCGACCGGCTGCCCACGATCCGTGCGCTCGCGGCCGACCTCGGCGTCGCGGCGGGGACGGTCGCCCGCGCGTACCGCGAGCTGGAGACGGCGGGGGTGGTGACGACGCGGCGTCGGACCGGGACGGTCGTGGCGCGCGGCGCACCCGCCGTCGACGACGCGCTCGACGCGGCCGTGCGCCGGCTGGTCACGACCGCGCGGACGGCCGGGCTGGGGGACGAGGGCGTCCTGGACCTCGTCCGCGGCGCGCTGCTCGCACCCGAGGTGCCGTCCCCCGAGGTCACGTCCCCGTAGGAGTCAGACCACCTCGTCCAGCGAGCAGCCGACCAGCACCGGTTCGGGCTCCAGGACGACGCCGAACCGGTCCCGCACCCCGTCGCGGACGGTCCGCGCGAGGGCGAGCAGCTCCGTCGTCGTGCCCCCGCCCCGGTTCGTCAGGGCGAGCGTGTGCTTCGTGGAGAGCCCGACCGGGCCGGGCAGGCCGTACCCGCGGCCGAAGCCGGCGCGCTCGATGAGCCACGCTGCGCTCGTCTTGACGTGTGCGGCGTGGCCGTCCGTGGCGGACGCAGCGGCCGCCGACGGCGCCGGCCGCACCGGGTACCGGGGCGCGTCGTCGGGCAGCCTGGCGGCCTGGTCCGGCTCGAGGACCGGGTTCGTGAAGAACGAACCGGCGCTCCAGGTGTCGGGGTCGGCGTCGTCGAGCACCATGCCCTTGCCACGGCGCAGCTCGAGGACCGCCGCGCGGACGTCGGGCGTGCGCGCACGCTCGCCCACCGCGATCCCGAGCCGGCGCGCGAGCTCGGGGTAGACGACCGGCCCGGACAGGTCGCCGAGGTACATCTGCAGGCTGACGTCGAGCACGACGTACCGCGGCGTCGGCCCCCAGGGACTGCCGGGGTCGTGGAGCGAGCGCTTGAGCACCGAGGTGCGGTAGCCGAAGCCGAGGTCCACGAGCGGCAGCGTGCGGACCCGCGCACGCTCGCGGTCCCACACGCGCACGGTCGACACCACGCCCGAGAGCTCCTGCCCGTACGCGCCGATGTTCTGCACCGGCGCCGCCCCGACCGAGCCCGGGATGCCCGCGAGCGCCTCGACGCCCAGCCACCCCTCCTCGACCGCGCGAGCGACCAGGTCGTCCCACACCTCGCCCGCAGGGACGCGGATGCTCGCGCCGCCGCACGTGTCCGCCGACTCCACGACGACCCCGCGCCGGGCGTCACGGACCACGACACCCGGGAACCCGGCGTCGGCCACCACGAGGTTGGACCCGCCGCCGACGACGAGCAGCGGCTCCCCGGCGGCGTCGGCGGCCTGGACGGCCTCGAGCAGCTCGGCCTCCGTCGTCGTCTCCACGAACCGCCCGACGGGACCGCCGAGGCGCAGCGTGGTCAGCTCGGCCATCGTCGGGACCGGCTCGTGCGTGCTCGGCTCCTGGGCGCTCGCGGCGAGGGCGTCGAGAGTCATGCTGCCCAGGCTACGCCCGGGGATCGACGCGCTCGGGGCTCCCTGCGGCCGCCCGCCGAGCGGCGGCGCCGCGGGGAGCGGCCGCCGGCAGCACGAGCAGGCCGATGACCACCGGCACCGCGATCGCCAGGAGCGCTTGGCGGTACCCGACGTGCTGCGCGAGCAGCCCGAGGAGCGGCGGCCCGGCCAGGAACGCCGTGTACCCGATCGTCGAGACGACGCTCACGCGTGCCGCAGCGCGCAGCGGCTCGTCGCTCGCCGCGCTCATGCCCACCGGGAACCCGAGGGCGGCGCCGAAGCCCCACAGCACGACGCCGACCAGCGCGAGCCAGAGGCTCGGCGCCAGGCCGAACAGGAGCAGCCCGACGAGGGACAGCACGGCCGTGGCCCGGAGCACGACGATGCGCCCGTACCGGTCCAGCAGCCCCGTGCCGAGCAGCCGCATGCCGGTCATGGCCGTGACGAACAGCGCGAACGTGAGCGCGCCGGTCGCGTGGCTCTGGTCGAACCCGTCGACGACGGCGAGGCTCACCCAGTCGTTCGCGGCCCCCTCCGTGAGGGCCGCGGCGAGGACGACGACGCCGATGAGCAGGGTCCGCGGCTCGAGCCAGGCCCCGAACGTGTGCCGGGCGCCGCGGTGGACCGGCGTCGCAGGCGACGCGCCCAGGACGCCGTCGGCCCCTCCGCCCGGAGCGGTCCCGCGTGCCGCCGCCTCCGCACCCGCGGGCAGGAACCGCTGCACGCAGGCGAGGACGAGCGCGAGGCTCGTGCCGACGGTCACGGCGAGGTGGGCCAGCACCGACGCGTCGAGGTACGCCGCCAGGGCACCGGCCCCGGCGCCGGCCATCGTCCCGAACGAGAAGCCCGCGTGGAACCGCGGCATGATCGAGCGCCCCAGCCGCTGCTCGACGGCCGCGCCCTCGAGGTTCATGGCCGCGTCCCAGACGCCGGTGCCGACCCCGAAGACCACGAGCCCCACCCCGACCACGACGATGCGCCCGAGGTCCACGCCCGCGGCAGCGATGAGCAGCCCCGCGGTGTTGATCGACGCGAAGATCGCGACCGTGCGCCGCGCGCCGAGCCGCTGGACGACGAGCCCCGACAGCGGCAGCGCGCCGATCGACCCCAGCGACCCGATCAGCAGCAGGATGCCCACCCGGTCGGGGGTCAGCTCGAGCTCGTCACGCAGCGCGGGGATGCGGGCGGCCCAGTTCGCGAAGTTGAACCCGTTGAGCGCGAAGACGAGGAAGACGGCGAGCGAGGCCTGCCGGACGGTGTCGCGGCTCATCGGGGGGTCCCGTCAGGGACGCACGCGCTCGGGCGGTGCAGGCGTGGCATCGGCGGTTTCCCTGCGTTGTCAGACGTGGCGGGACACGGAGCCCGCGTCGAGCCTGACACGGGCGAGGTGGTGGTGTCGGAGGCGCGTCAGAGGCGGACGGTCGCCTGGGCGCGGCCGAGGACGCGGACCCCGTCGCACGTGGCCGTGAGGTCGACGCGCGCCGTCCCGGCGTCGGCGTCGATCGCGCCGACCGTCCCGGACACCTCGACGACGGCGACGCCCGGGTCGGGCACCGGGACGGGCCGCGTGAAGCGCACCTGGTAGTCGACGACGGCGCCCGGGTCGCCCGCCCAGGCGCTCACGAGCTCCACCGCGGCGCCCATGGTCCACATGCCGTGCGCGATGACGCCCGGCAGGCCGACCTCGGTCGCGAACCGCTCGTTCCAGTGGATCGGGTTGAAGTCGCCGCTCGCGCCGGCGTACCGGACGAGGCGGGTGCGGTCGACCTCGATGCTGCGGGTCCCGACCGGGTCGCCGACCGAGAGCCCGGTGAGCGTGGGCCGGGTCGCCTGCGCGTCGCCGGTCATGCGCCCTGCGCCCCGCGGATCGCGAGGGTGGACACCACGGTCGCGACGGGGGCGCCGTCGTCGGCGGCGATCTCCGCGCGGGTGGTGACCATGGCGAGACCCGCGCGCTCGACGACCGAGTCGACGTGCAGGACGGTGACCAGCCGGTCGCCCGCGTGGATCGGGCGGTGGTGGGTGAAGCGCTCGTCGGCGTGCACGACCCGGGTGAAGTCGATGCCCGCCTCGGGGTCGGCGATCAGCTGGCTCTCGGCACGCTGCGCGACGACGACGGCGAACGTGGGCGGCGCGATGACGTCCGGGTACCCGAGGGCGCGGGCGGCCTCGGGGTCGCGGTGCGCGGGGTGGCTCGCCCCGACGGCGTCCGCGAACTCACGGATCTTCTCCCGACCGACCTCGTAGGCCAAGTTCGGTGGGTACTCGCGGCCTGCGTACGCGGCGTTGACCGGCATGCGTGCTCGCCTGTTGCTCGCCTGGTGGCGAGGCGTCAGCGGGTCTCGCGGTGGACGGTGTGCTTGCCGTCGCGCGGGCAGAACTTCTTCAGCTCGAGCCGGTCGGGGTTGTTGCGACGGTTCTTCTTCGTGATGTAGTTCCGCTCCTTGCAGTCCACGCACGCAAGCGTGATCTTCGGGCGGACGTCAGCGCTCTTGCTGGCCACTTCGAGCCTTCTCTCACATCTCGCGCCGCACGTGCGGCGCTCGTCTTCTTCGCACAGCACACCGCCGGCCGGCGTGCTGCTGTCATGTCCGTGCTGCTGTCAGATCTCGGTAGCGGGGGCGGGACTCGAACCCGCGACACCACGATTATGAGCCGTGTGCTCTAACCACCTGAGCTACCCCGCCGAGCCGGCGGACGGCCGACGCACGTGGCGTCGGCCGCACCTCCGAACAGAGCCCCGAAAGGGAATCGAACCCTTGACCTTCTCCTTACCATGGAGACGCTCTGCCGACTGAGCTATCGGGGCAGCGCGAGCAAGGTTACACGGACGCGGGCGCGCCCGCGAAATCCTCTGGGGACCTCGCGGGCACGCCCGCCGTCGTCGTGGCAGCCGGGCCGCGACGGGCCGCGTCAGCGCACCGTGCCGAGCACCAGCCCGCCGTCGACCGCGAGCTCCGCGCCGGTGATGTTCGCCGCCTCGTCGCTCGCGAGGAACGCGACCGCCGCCGCGATCTCCTCGGGCTCCCCGATGCGCGTGACGGCCTGGCCGGCGTACGCGCTCGGGTCGTCCGCGCCCGCCGCCATCGGGGTGCGCACGCCGCCCGGGTGGATCGAGTTCACGCGGATGCCGCTGTGTCCCAGGTCCATCGCCGCCGACTTCGTCAGGCCCCGCAGTCCCCACTTGCTCGCCGAGTACGCCGGGAGGTTCTGCATGCCGACCAGCCCAGCCGCCGACGAGATGTTCACGATGGCGCCCTTGCCGGCCGCCTTCATGTCAGGCGCCACGGCGCGGATGCCGAGGAACGCGCCGGTGAGGTTGACGTCGAGCACCCGCCGGAACGTCTCCGGGTCGGTCTGGTCGATCGGTCCCCACGCGAGGATGCCGGCGTTGTTGACCAGCACGTCGACCGGCCCGAACGCCTCGTGCGCCGCGAGCACGGCCTTCTCCCAGGCCATCTCGTCGCTCACGTCGAGGTCGACGAAGACGACCTTGTCGCCCAGCTCGTCCGCGAGCGCCTGGCCCTCCTCGACCAGCACGTCGCCGATGACGACGCTCGCGCCCTCATCGACCAGGCGCCGGACCTCGGCCTCGCCCATCCCCCGTGCACCGCCGGTGACGATCGCCACCCTGCCGTCGAACCGTCCCATCACGAGCTCCTGCCCGACCGGACGTCAGGCCGGTCGATCGGCCGCCGAGCTGCTCTCTCGCCTCCCGTGCGGCGTTGTCGTCTGCGTTCTCCACGCTAGGTGCGACCGGACGCGCGGGACCCGGACCGAGGTCCCGGATGGGGTGGCGTGCGGGGGGCCGGGGGTCGGTCCGCGCGGAGCACGGGACTCGTGAGGCGCACGGGGCGGGACGACGGCGGATCGACCGCTCTCCAGCCCCACGCGCCACATGCTCCGCGCGGAAGGGCAGGCCGCGAGCATGGCCGGGACAGGTGGGCCGGGCAGGGCCGGGTCAGCCGGGCAGTGCCGGGTCAGCCGGGCAGGGCCGGGTCAGTCGGGCAGGGCCGGGCGAGCGGGCCGGGCCGCGGCGCGGCGGGCGGACGCGAACGGGGCGCCCTCTGACGAGGGCGCCCCGTGTCGGTGGCGGGTGAGGGATTCGAACCCCCGTAGGCGTTGCCAGCTGATTTACAGTCAGCCCCCTTTGGCCACTCGGGTAACCCGCCGGGCCGTCGCGGCGCTCCTGGGAAGAGCGTCGCGAGTGGTGCGGGTGGAAGGATAGCAACACCCGGGCGGGTGCCACGAACCGCCCCCGACGCCGCGCCCCGGCGCGGCCACCAGCACCTGGAGGAGCCATGGCGAGCGAGTCGTCGTTCGACGTCGTCAGCAAGGTCGACCGGCAGGAGGTCGACAACGCCCTGAACCAGGCCGGCAAGGAGATCGCCCAGCGGTACGACTTCAAGAACGTCGGCGCCTCGATCGCCTGGAGCGGCGAGAAGATCGTGATGATCGCCAACGCGCCCGAGCGGGTCCTCGCGATCCTCGACGTGTTCGAGACCAAGCTCATCAAGCGAGGCATCTCGCTCAAGTCGCTCGACACGGGCGACAAGGAGCCGAGGCTCTCCGGCAAGGAGTACCGCCTCGAGGCCTCCGTCAAGGAGGGCCTGAGCAGCGAGAACGCGAAGAAGATCAGCAAGATCATCCGCGACGAGGGCCCCAAGGGTGTCAAGGCGCAGATCACCGGCGACGAGCTGCGCGTCTCGGCCAAGAGCCGCGACGACCTGCAGTCGGTGATCGCCCTGCTCAAGGAGTCGGACCTCGACGTCGCGCTCCAGTTCGTCAACTACCGCTGAGCGCCGCGGCTCGACCGGCGGCGTGGGACGGCGGCGCGGACCGGCGGCGTGGGACGGCGGCGCGGGACGGCCACGGCGCCGCCGGTCAGAGCCGCTGGTACATCACGTGCAGGCCGACGAGCCCGTGCTCGCGGTGGTCGAACGCCTCGGGGACCGTGCAGAGGACCTCGAAGCCGAGCGACTGCCAGAGCCGGACCGCCGCCGTGTTGGTCTCGACCACGGCGTTGAACTGCATCGCGTGGTACCCGTCCCCGCGGGCCAGGCGGAGCACCTCGCGCCCCAGCGCGCGGCCGATCCCCCGGCCGTGGTGCGCGGGATCCACCATGAACGACGCCGTCGCGACGTGCGCCCCGCGACCCGGCCGGTTGGGACCCAGCTTGGCCGACCCGACGATCGCGCCGTCGTCGTCCACCGCGACGATCGTCCGCCCCGGCGGCTGCTCCATCCACCAGGCACGCGCCTCCTCGAGGGCCTGGCCGGCCGGGAAGGCGTAGGTCGCGCCGGCCTCGACGATGGCGGCGTAGAAAGGATGGATCGCGGCCCAGTCGTCGGGCGTGGCGGCGCGGAGCTCGATCATGGGACTGGACGGTACCGCCGCGCGACGACGACGCCGGGACGTCGCCGTCGTGCAGCGGGCCGGCTCAGTAGAGCGACGTCGGCGGGACGCCCGCCATGCGCTGGAGGCGGTCGATGCGGTTGCTCATCGGCGGGTGCGTCCGGAAGAGCTGGCCGACGCCGCCGCCGCGGAACGGGTTGGCGATCATGAGGTGCGAGACGTCGACGAGGTCGCGATCCTGCGGGAGCGGCGCGCGCTGCGTGCCCAGCTCAAGCTTGCGGAGCGCCGAGGCGAGGGCGAGCGGGTCGCCGGTGAGGCGGGCGCCGTCCTCGTCGGCGTCGTACTCGCGCGTGCGGCTGATGGCGAGCTGGACGAGCATCGCGGCGAACGGCGCGAGGATCGCCATGGCGAGCGCGGCGAGCGGGTTGCCGCCGCGGTCGCGGCCGCCGCCGAAGAACATGAGGAACTGCGCGAACGACGTGATGAGGCCGGCGACGGCGGCCGCGACCGACGAGGTGAGGATGTCGCGGTTGTAGACGTGCATGAGCTCGTGCCCGAGGACGCCGCGCAGCTCGCGCTCGTCGAGCAGCTGGAGGATGCCCTCGGTGCAGCAGACGGCGGCGTTGCGCGGGTTGCGACCTGTCGCGAAGGCGTTCGGCGCGGCGGTCGGGGAGACGTAGAGGCGGGGCATGGGCTGCCGGGCGGAGGTCGAGAGCTCGCGGACGATGCGGTACATCGCGGGCTGCTCGAGCTCGCTCACCGGGCGCGCGCGCATGGCGCGGATCGCGATCTTGTCGGAGTTCCAGTAGCTGTAGGCGGTGCTCAGCACGCCGATGCCGGCGAAGACGAAGAACAGGCTGCGGTTGCCGCCGCCGACGAGCGCGTAGATCCCCAGCAGCACGGCCCAGAGGACGCCGAACAGGGCGGCGGTCTTCAACCCGTTGAGATGCCGATGACCCATGGGGGCGTGCTCCTCTCGCAGTGCGTCCTCGGCCCGCTGTGCGTCCTCGACCTGACAACGCCTCCGAGGCGGCGGGGGTTCCCGGCGGGGGTGCTGAGCGGGTGGCTCACGACTTGTCAGACCGAGCGCGACGCCGAGGGCGCGCTGGGTCTGACACGTCGCCCGGGAGCTGGTCTCAGCCGGCGGTCGGCCGCCGGTGCTCGCCGCGGGCGATCGCCGTCATCTCGTCGCGCGGCACGACCTTGACGCGCTCGCGACCCGCCTCCTCACCCAGCGCCCGCTCGTGCGCGTCCAGGACCTGCCAGCCCGACCACTCGACCACCGGGACGCCGCGCGCGTGCAGGAACTCCAGCACGGCATCGGGCCCGGTCTCGGTCGCCGTGTGCAGCGCGGTGCCGTCGCCCGCGGCGGCGTCCTCGACGAGGTGGCGGATCGTCTCGGTCGCGTCGGACTTGGTGTGCCCGATCAGCCCGACCGGGCCGCGCTTGATCCAGCCGGTCGCGTAGACGCCCGGCACGACCTCGCCGTCGACGTCGACGACCCGACCCTCGCGGTTGGGGATGACGCCCTTGAGGCCGTCGAACGGGATGTCCACGAGCGGCGAGCCGAAGTACCCGACCGCGCGGTACACGGCCTGCACGGGCCAGTCGTGGTACTCGCCCGTCCCGGACACCGTGCCGTCGCCGTTGAGCGCCGTGCGTTCGGTCCGCACGCCGACCACGTGCCCGTCCTCGCCGAGCACCTCGGCGGGCCGGTGCAGGAAGTGCAGGTGGATCCGGCGCGAGGCCGTCAGCTCCTCGGGCTCCTTGAGCGTCCAGTCCGTGAGCGTCTTGACGACCTGCTTCGTCTGGTTCGACGAGTGGATCGCCGCCATCGACCCCTCGTCGAAGTCGAAGTCCTCGGGGTAGACGACCACATCGACGTCGGGCACGTGGCCCAGCTCACGCAGCTCGAGCGGCGAGAACTTCACCTGAGCCGGCCCGCGCCGCGCGAAGACGTGCACGTCCGTGACCGGCGACGCCTTGAGCGTCTCGTAGACGTTGGCCGGGATCTCGGTCGGGAGCAGGTCGTCCGCGTGCTTCGCGAGGATGCGCGCGACGTCGAGCGCGACGTTCCCCGCGCCGAGCACCGCCACGTGCTGCGCTCCGAGCGGCCAGGTGCGCGGCACGTCGGGGTGGCCGTCGTACCAGGACACGAAGTCGGCGGCGCCGTAGGACCCCTGCAGGTCGATCCCCGGGATCGGCAGCTCGGCGTCCCGGATCGAGCCCGTCGAGAAGATCACGACGTCGTAGAACTGGCGCAGGTCCTCGAGCTTGAGGTCGACGCCGTAGTCCACGTTCGCGAGCAGGCGGATGTCGCCGCGCTCGAGCACCTTGTGGAGCGCGACGATGATCTGCTTGATCCGCGGGTGGTCGGGCGCGACGCCGTAGCGCACGAGGCCGAACGGGGCGGGCAGCCGTTCCAGCAGGTCGATGCTGACGTCGAGGTCCGTCTTGGAGAGGATGTCCGAGGCGTAGATGCCGGCCGGGCCGGCGCCGACGACGGCGACGCGCAGGGCTCGGCTGCTGCTCGCGGGCTGGGGGCTCACAGGGCGGTGGTGCCTTCCGGGTCGGGGGTGCCGCGCGGGCCGGGTGAGGGGGTCCGGGACCGGTACGGGATGGGTACCGGGTCCTGGCCGGGTCGACCGACGGCACGGGGCCTGCCACCCAGTGTACGGCGGGGTGAGGGTCCCCTCACTCCGACCTGACCGCGGCTGGCGTACGTTGCACCCGTGCACCCCGCCACTCCCCCGCCCGGGCCCACGACGACACCGTCGGGCGCGACGCCATCGGGCACGACGCCATCGGGCACGACGCCGCCCCTCGCGCCGGGCGGTCCCGCGACAGCCGGTCCGGACGCGGCCGGTCCGGACGCAGCCGGCCGCGAGGCGGCCGCAGCCGCCACGCACCGCAGCGGCCTCGCGCTCGGCCTCGGCGCCTACGTGCTCTGGGGCGTCATGCCCCTCTACTTCCCGCTGCTCGAGCCCGCGGGCCCGGTCGAGATCATCGCGCACCGGGTCGTCTGGTCGCTGCTGTTCTGCCTGGTGGTGCTGCTCGCCACGCGCCAGTGGGGCACCTTCACCGCGGCGTTCCGGTCGGGCCGCACGCTCGCGACGCTGACGGTCGCGGGTGCGCTGGTCGCGCTCAACTGGCTCGTCTTCGTCTACGGGGTGCTCAGCGGTCACACCATCGACACGGCGCTCGGCTACTACATCAACCCGCTGCTCACCGTCGTCCTGGCCGTGCTCGCGCTCGGCGAACGGCTGCGGCGCGCGCAGTGGGTCGCGCTCGGCGTCGGCGCCGTCGCCGTCGTCGTCATCACCGCGGGCGTCGGGCGGCTCCCGTGGATCGCGCTCGCCCTCGCCGGGACCTTCGGGCTGTACGGCCTCATCAAGAACAGGGTCGGGCGGACCGTGCCCGCGGTGACGAGCCTGGCCGTCGAGACGACCGTGCTGGCGCCGTTCGCGCTCGGCTACCTCCTGCTGCTGCAGGCGAGCGGCGACGCGGCGTGGGGCGCGAACGGCGGGTGGCACATGGCCCTGCTCGCGAGCGCCGGCGTCATCACCGCGGTGCCGCTCCTGCTGTTCGGCGGCGCGGCGAGGCGACTACCCCTGAGCGTGCTCGGGATGCTCCAGTACGTCGGCCCGACGATGCAGTTCGCCATCGGCGTCCTCGTGCTCGGCGAGGAGATGCCCGCGGCCCGGTGGGCGGGCTTCGCGCTGGTCTGGCTCGCGCTGGTGATCCTCACCGTGGACGGTCTGCGCGCGGGTCGGGCGGAGCGCATCGCGCGCCGCGTCGCGCGGGCCCGGCCCGGCAGGGTCTGATCTGAGCGGGTCTGAGCGGACCGGGTCTGACCGGACCGGGCCCGACGGCGGCGCGTGCTCGGTCTCGGGGATGCGCGGCCGGAGAGACCGGCGTCAGTGCACGGCGACGGTGACGACGGCGATGTCGTCACGAGCGTCGCCGGACTGGAACGTCATGACGTCCGCGAGGATCGCGTCGGTCACCTCGGCCGCGGCGGCGCGGTGCTCGTCGACGACCGCCAGGAGACGCTCGATCCCGTAGAACTGCCCGGGACGCCGCGCCTCGGTCACGCCGTCGGTGAAGAGCACGAGCGCGTCGCCGGGCTTGAGCGCGACCTCGGTGTCGGTGAACCTCGCGTGGGGCAGGACGCCGAGCAGGGCTCCGTGCTCACCCACCCTGACCGGTGACCGCCCAGCGCGGCGCAGCAGCGGGAGCGGGTGACCGCCGCACGCGACCGTCGCACGCCACGTGCCCTCGCTGCGACGCACCCGCACGAGCACCGCGGTGCAGAAGCGGTCCGTCTCGGAGCTGTGGAGCACGTGGTCGAGGGTGCGCAGGACCTCGCTCGGGGAGTCGTGGTCGACCGACGCGGCGCGCACGGTGTAGCGCGCGAGCGCGGTCACGACCGCGGCCTCGGCGCCCTTGCCCTGGACGTCGCCGAGGGCGACGACCCAGTCGTCCGTCGAGACCTGGAAGACGTCGTAGAAGTCGCCGCCCACGTGCCGGCCGTCGCCCGCGGGCCGGTACGCGGCGGCGACGTCGAGGCCGGGGATGTGCGGCGGCGTCGGCGGGATGAGCGTCTGCTGGAGGGTCTGCGCGAGCTGGACCGCGCGCGCCTCCGACTCCTCGGCGCGGCGCTTGGCCGCGAGCACCTCCTGCTCGTACCGCCGGCGCTCGGTCGCGTCGAACACCGCGGTCCGGACGACGGACGGGGCGCCGTCGGAGTCGTGGTCGAGCACCGAGTTCACGAGGACGGGCAGTCGCCGGCCGTCGGCGCACACGATCTCGAGCGCGATCTCCCGCGCTGCGCCTTGCAGACGCAGCATCGGCGCGTAGTGGGTCTCGTGGTAGATCCGGCCACCGACGGACAGCAGGTCCACGAAGCGGCCCCTGCCGACGAGGTCCTCGCGTCGGTGCCCGGTCCAGGCGAGGAACGTCGCGTTGACGCGCACGATGACGCCGTCCGGCGTCGTCGACAGGTACCCGCACGGCGCCCGGTCGTACAGCTCCGCCGGGTCGTCCCGCCTGAGCGCCTCCTGGAAGGCGGCATCCGCGCCGGCGAGGGACGAGCTGACCACGGGCTGCGGGACCTCAGCCGCGGACGAACGCGGCGATCGCGGCGGTCGTCGACTCGGGGGCGCTGAGGTTGGGGCAGTGGCCGGTCGCGTCGAGCATCACGAGCTCGGCACCGGGGATCGCGTCGCGGACGTACTCCCCCACGGCGACGGGCGCGATGACGTCGTCGGTGCACTGCAGGACCAGCGTCGGGACGGTGACGTCGGCCAGGTCGGCGCGGTTGTCGGACAGGAACGTCACGTGGGCGAACCGGCGAGCGATCTCGGGGTCCGTCCGGCAGAAGCTGGCGGTCAGCTCGGCCCCGAGCTCCGGACGGTCGGCATTGCCCATGATCACGGGGGCGATCGCGCTGGACCAGCCGAGATAGTTGCTGTCCAGCGACTCGAGCAGCTCGGTGATGTCGGCCTCGGTGAAGCCGCCCGAGTAGCCCGCGTCGTCGGTGTACCGCGGTGACGGGCCGACGAGGACGAGCTTCTCGAAGCGGTCGGGCTCGGCAACGGCGGCAAGCACCGCGATCATCGCGGAGACCGAGTGGCCCACGAGCACCACGTCCTTGAGGTCCAGGTCGTCGATGATCGCCAGGACGTCCTCGGCGTAACCCTGCAGCGAACCGTGCCGCACGGGGTCGTACGCCGACAGGTCGGAGCCGCCGGCGCCGACGTGGTCGAACGTGATGACGGTGAACGCGTCCTCGAAGTGCGGGGCGACGTGGCGCCACATGTTCTGGTCGCAGCCGAACCCGTGGGCGAAGACGACCGGCTGCGCCCCGGGCACTCCCGAGACGCGGATGTTGTGCTTCTGGACCGTGTCCACCCGACGAGGCTAGCGACTCGCGGTGCGGGTCGGGACGTCCGGGGATCAGCCGGACACCGGCAGCACGGTCCGGAACGAGGAGAAGGCGCCGAGGTTCGCGGTCAGGTACTGCGCCTCACGCACGACTGCGCCCCGTCGGAGCAACGCCCGCTCCAGGGCCATCCGGAACGTCCGCATGCTCACTGTCCGCGAGCGTCCCTCGCTCGTTCCTTGATCGCGAGGATGACGGCGGTCTTGGCATCGGCGTAGTCGTTCGTGTCGTCCCACCGCTTGCTGAGCAGCGTCCTCTTGGTGCTCTCGTAGAGGGCGCGGTCGCGCGCGTCGGACCGCAGGTGATCGCGGAGGAGAAGGTAGTCGTCCACGGCGGGATCGCCCCGTTCACAGAGGTGCACGTGGACGTCGCGTGCTGGGGTGCGCACGAGGCGGTGCCCCGGCTCGCGGACCCGCAGCTCGTACCCCGCCGCCAGGAGCGCATCGAGGTAGTCCTCCTCGGCGGTGATGTCGTCCACCGTGACCACGATGTCGATGATCGGCTTCGCCGCCAGCCCGGGGACGGACGTGGAGCCGATGTGCTCGATCTCGACGTCCACCGCCGCGAGCGCGTCCCGGATCCGCCGCCGGTGATCACGAAAAATGTCTGCCCACCGCTCGTCGTGGCTGTGCAGCTCGAGCACGAGCGCCTCGACGCCCCCCACGAACTCGACCGTGGTGACGTCCGGCCGGCGCGGCTTTCGGCTCGTGATCACAGGGACATCCTCGCAGCGCGCGTGAGCGACCTCCCGCGATCGGCGTCGACCCGGGTTCTCGGGCGGCGGGCTCGGCGAGCTCACCGTCGATGCCCTTGCCGGTGCCGCCGTGACGATGCACGCTGTAGCCCCGTCCGGGCGGAGGCACCCATGGGCAAGCTGATCTACGCAGCCAACACCTCGCTCGACGGCTACCTGGAGGACGAGACCGGCTCCTTCGACTGGTCGGTGCCCGACGACGAGGTGCACGCGTTCTGGAACGAGCACGAGCGGCACATCGGCACGTCGCTGTACGGGCGCCGCATGTACGAGACGATGCGCGTCTGGGAGGACGACGACTGGCTGACGACCGCGCCGGCCGTCGTGCGCGAGTACGCGGAGATCTGGCGCGACGCCGACAAGGTCGTCTACTCCTCGACGCTCGACGAGGTGTCGACGGCACGGACGAGGATCGAGCGGCAGTTCGAGCCCGAGGCGGTACGACGGCTCAAGGAGACGTCGGGCTCGGACCTGAGCATCGGCGGCGCGGCCATCGGGGCTGAGGCATTCCGGCACGGGCTGGTCGACGAGTGCGTCCTGCTGCTGTGCCCCGTGGTCGTGGGCGGCGGCAAGCCGGCGCTGCCCCGGGGGGTACGGCTCCACCTCGAGTTGCTGGACCACCGACGGTTCCGCAATGGCGTGGTGTACGTGCGCCACGCGGTACGGAGCGCTACCTGACACCCTGGTACGTCGCAGCCGGACCGTCCCCACACCGCTTGTCGATTGCCAACGACAGGCTGCGGTGCTGGTCCAGGAACGACTCGACCTGCACCCTTATCGGCTGGTCTATGACGTCGGGAGCTCCAGCTCCGCCCGGACCTCCGTCCCGCTCACACCCGTTCGACGCGGTCGGCCTGTGGTCCTCGATCGCTCTGTCGCACCTGGTAGCGGACCCGATCGCCCTGGTGCAGCGCCTCGGCACCTCTGAGGACCGACACGTGCACGAACAGGTCCGCGCCTCCCGCGTCCGGGGCGATGAAGCCGAAACCCCGCTCCGCGTCGTAGCGCGCGACCACGCCCTCGCCGCCGCGCGCCTGGATGCCAGATGCCTCCTGGTGCCCCGACCGACCGCGGGTCGTCGACGCCGTGGGTGCGCCCCGAGGTGTCGAGCTGCGCGCGAGGCGCACGTCGCGAGCCTGCGGGCCCTTCTCGCCCACGGCGACGTCGAACGTCACCCGGTCCCCCTCGTGCAGCTCAGCGAGCCCGCCGGCCAGGGCCCGGACGTGGACGAAGACATCGGGACCGCCAGATTCAGGGGTGATAAACCCGAAGCCCTTGTCCCGGTCGTACCAGGACACGGTGCCGTCCGCCCCGTCGGACGCCACGGCCTGGTGGGCGGCCTGCGTCCCCAGGGGCAGCAGATGGTCTGCCTGCGGACCTCGCTCCCCGTCGACGACGAGGAACGCCACCCGCTGCCCCTCCCACACCACGCCGCCCCCCACGATGGCCGAGCTGTGCACGAAGATCTCGGCACCACCGCCGTCGGGGGTGATGAAGCCGTACCCCTTGGCAGGCTCGTACCAGACGACGGTGCCGAGCACGCCCAGCGGTGTGTCGGCGGACTGGTCGCCCGTGACCCGGACCCGGCGGGCCTGCGGGCCGCGGTCCCCCTCGCCGATCTCGAACTCGACCACCTGTCCCTCGCGGAGCAGCTTGGTCGGGTCGTCGCTGACGATCTCGGACGCATGTACGAACAGGTCCTCTGCCTCCTGCCCGAGGGCGATGAAACCGAACCCCCGGTCGGTGTCGAACCAGCGAACGGTTCCCTCGGGCACGGCTGACTCCTCGTCGAAGCTATGGTCGGTCGTCACCCAGTGTCCCCGACAGGACTGCGACGAGCGCCCGGCGCCCGGCGCCCGGCGCACGAACGTGATCGCACGGTCGGGGTACGA
Source organism: Cellulomonas fimi (assembly GCF_012952065.1). Taxonomy (GTDB): domain Bacteria; phylum Actinomycetota; class Actinomycetes; order Actinomycetales; family Cellulomonadaceae; genus Pengzhenrongella; species Pengzhenrongella fimi_A. Next base: position 226,047 of record NZ_JABCJJ010000001.1, on the reverse strand, counting down.
GCTCCCCGACGACATCCACGCCTCTCGGCGCCAAGCCGACAGCGACATGAGCGGATGGGCGCGACGCGTGCAGCCGCGGCGTCTTCGATGGGTAGTCCGAAGCCTACGGACGTCTCAGGGGCAGCCTCGGGTCGGGCGGCTCGGTGTCTCGCCTTCGTGGTAGGAGAACTGATGCCTCACGGATGCTTCCGGCGGTATGGGTTTGATTCGCCTTGGGCGACACTTGGTCGGGATGCCGACGCGTCTGAGCATCAGGACCGACGGTTCTGCGGACCAGGCAGGCCCGACCACTTGACCGCCCGCCCATCACTGACGACCCGCCCATCACCTACGAAAGGAGCGCGACCTGGTGACCGACTCGACTGCTCAGGGCACCGGTGTTGCGCTTCTTGTGCTCGCCGGGCTGGCATCGATCACCCTGGCCGGCTGCATCCCACTCGACCGGACTCCTCCGATCGCGAACCTGGTCAACCATCGGACGGCGCCGGTCACCCTGACGCTCACGGGCGTTGAGGTCGAGCCTCAGGAGTTCCCTGCCAAGGAAGGGGATCGGGTGCTGGCCGCGGAGCGCACCTGGATTGAAGGCAAAGACACGTGTGTGGGCGATGGGTTCATCGTCACCGACACTGCTACCGGAACCGTGCTCGACACCTCCGACCAGCCCGTATGCGGCGACACCACGATCAGGGTAAAAGAAGACGGCACCGTCACCTGAGATGAACCACCCGAACGCTGCCACTCGTCCAGGCCCGCTACCGCCCCGCCGGGCCCCGGCCTCAGGCCGTAGGACGTCATCATGGGACCGCCAACTCGGTGCGCGACGAGCGGCAGAAGCGGACTCTCGATCGGAAGCGTCGACGAGCGGCCGGGTGCCGGTCTGGAAACTACAGCAGGAGGTCGAGGTACTTCCTTCGAGCCGGCATCGCGTGGACGACCATCTCGTCGCCGCTCTCGAGGATGAGTACCACCGTCTCCAGCAGGCGGGCTCCGGTGTCGAAGCCCAGGCGCAGCTCTCGGCGGGGAGCGTCGTCGTCCACAAGGGGCTCGATCCACAGCGCCCACTGCGCCGCCTGGATCGCGTCCTCCGGCAAGACGCCGTGCTTGAGCGCTCCGGTGGACCTTCACGCAGCGAAGTGAGCCAGCGCAGCCCGGATCGCCTCGGACCTGCTCATGTCGTTCTTGGCAGCCGCCGCGTCGATAGCGTCGAGCTCCTCGGCGGTCAGCCGGACCGCCACGACCTGCATCGGTTCAGCCCCGCGACCAGGGCGTCCACGACCCCGACGCTTGAGGGCATCGACGTCGTATCCCACTTCGGCCTCGTCGGTCCACTGCTGAATGCTCGCGTCGCTCACCATGGACAAATCGTATAACGAAAAGCGATGGCGGCTCCAGAGGTGCCCCGGTCGGTCGCTACATGGCTGCGACGAGACGGCGCACCCAAATCTTTCCCCGCTCGTGACAAGGCGCTAGCTCCTCGACAGGCGCGCGTGCGGCGGCAGATGCGCGCGAGTCAGGCGACGTCGCTAAGGCGGCGGACCTTCGGTGAGCCGGTGGCGCGCTCGGCGGCCAGGTCGTGAGCCGACTGCATTGCCAGCCACGCGCGGGCGGTCCCGACCCCGGCCTCCTCCAGCCGGACCGCCAAATTCGGGCTGATCCGGGCGTGCCCGTGCAGCACCCTGCTCAACGCCACCCGCGAGACTCCCAGCCGGGATGCGGCCTCGCTCACGCCAAGCCCGAGGTCACCCAGCACGTCCTCGCGCAGGATCTCGCCCGGGTGCACCGGGTTCTTCATCGCCATCACCCTCATCTGCCTCTCAGTGGTAGTCCTGGTAGTCCACGAGCTCGACGTCGTTGTCCAGGAACCTGAACGTCACCCGCCAGTTCCCGTTCACCCAGATCGACCACTGCCCCGCCAGGTCGCCCTTCAGCGGGTGGGTGCGAAACGACGGGATCGCAAGATCCGCAGGTGTCTGCGCCACGTCCAGCGCCGACAAGATGCGCACCAGCTTGGGCACGTGAGCCGCCTGCACGCCCTTCTTCGACCCGTCGCGGTACAACTGCTCCAGACCCTTGTGCCTGAAGGTCACGATCACCGAACCAGCGTATCGCGTAACGCAACGCGATACAATCGTCGCCTTCACGGTTCTCGGCAGGACCGGTATTGGTCAGGCGCCGGAGGGTGTCATCTCGGTGGACCGTCTCCGCCGCCTCCTCATCGGCAGAATCAACGGTCAACGGTGACGGGGGACAGTCTGGTGCCCACGACGGGGCGGTGCTGAATCCCCGCCCACTTGCAGGACGCGACGCGTGACCAGCGGCATGAGCGCTCACCCTGGTCGGTAGACCTCTCGCCGGTGGTCGATGCGGAGGACGACGACTTCGCGCCGTGTCTCGTTGATCCGGTAGAGGACACGGTAGGTGCCGCGCCGAGCCGAGTGGATCCCGGCGAGGTCGCCGCGCAACTGCCTGCCGACGCGGTGCGGGTTGTCGACCAGCGCTCCGGTGACGAATTCAATGACCGCTTCCGCTACGGCGCGGGGAAGTGCGGACTTGACGGCTCGGACGGCCGGCGGGGTGAGGATGAGCTCGTAGGGAGCGTCGCTCACGCGCGAAGTCCGCGAACGGCCTCGACCCCGCGAACGACGTCACCGGCCACGTATGCCCCGTCGGCCTCGCGAATGTCCGCCAGCGCTTGTGGATCGCTCAGGACTGACAACGTCTCCTCGAGCTCGTCGAGGTCCTCCGGGCTCAAGATGATGGCGACCGGGCGCCCGTTGCGCGTCACTGTCACTCGCTCGTGCTCGTGCTCGACACGGTCGATGACCTCGCTGAAATGGTTCCGGACCTCGCGGAGTGGCTCGACGGTCATGCACACAATTGTGGCGTCAAGTTGCGCTCATGGCAAGGCTGGGCCCGCAGGGGTTCATCACCGTCAGGTGCCCGAAGCCCTGTAGGCCGCGAGGATGTAGTTGGGTCCTGGGCGAGGTGGCGCAGTCGTCGCGTGGCGGCGTGACGGTCGAGTCGGCGCCCGACGGTGTTGAGGCAGACGAGCGCGAAGTCGCACGTGTTGGGCGTTGTCCGCGACGCGGTCAACAGGGCCTGGAGCTGGAGATGGGTCAGGCCGAGGGTGGGTGACTCGGGTGGCACGTTCGGACGCCGGACGTACTCGGCTGGGGAGTGCTCGAGGATTTCGTCAATGGCGCACGTGCGGTAGAAGCCGACGACGACCGACCTCCGCCGGGAGACGGTCGAGGGGGCGTAGCGCTGGGTGTCCTGCATCCACCGGATGCAGAGCTCCACGTGAGGGCGTCGCGCGGTGAGCGGGTCAAGGTCGTGCTCCTGGCACCAGGTCAGGTAGATGCGAAGATCTGACTCGGTATGGCGGCGTGTCTCACCGCGATAGCGCGCGCGATTGCCGGCGACCGGAACGCGCAGCGGATCAAGCCGCCAGCGTGGGCCACTCGTGGGTGTGGGTAGGAATTCCGATGCAGTAGGCATCGCTGAGCATCCCCCCGCGGCTCATCGGTCCGACAGAGCCCTGCCTGCGGCAGATCGACACGGCGAGCGCAGCCGCCCTCAGTGCGGCCGGCATGTGCGGATGCCCACCTGCGCTCGCACGGCCGCGGAGTCATCCTGCCGCTGAGTCCGGTTCAGGCCGTGCGGCGAGCGCATCGCCCGCGCTCGAGCAAGGCCGTCAGGAGCCACCGAGCGATCCGCGCAGGATCGCGTTCTGATCTGGGGGCTCATAGGGAGTCTGGTCCTTCCCGCACCGCGAGCACCGCTGATACACCGCGTACGGGCCTCCCTTGTCGCGCACGGCCTCCTTCTTCCACGCATGCAGACCCAGAATGCATCGGAGGGATCGCATCGCCGCCTCCTCACTGCGAACGCAACGACTACGGTCCTCGCAGTGCCCTCAGGCGTCAACGATCTCTCCGGCTGGCCACGCGGCCCCCCCGAGGCCGGCGCCGGCGTAGCGCTCTACCGCACGAACGCGCACTGAAGAACGGCATGGGCCCGCTCCGCTCCGCGGCAGAGCTGGTGGGCGTAGCCGCCCGCGGTGCGGCATGAGCGCGCGTCGTGCGCGCGAAGCAACTGGGCGCGAGCGCCTAGCGACTGACCGACTCCAGCACCGTGGCGAGTTCCGCCCGTCGGCTCACCATCGGCCAGTGCCACGTCGGCAGCTCGACGTACGCCCAGTCGCCGTCGACCATGTGCGCGAACATCGGCGTGCAGGGCGCCATCTGCCGCAGTTGCTCAAGGCCGAAGCTGCACAGCACGCCCGTCCGTGGCAGCCGCTCCCAGGCGCCGGTGAGCGCGACCGGCCGGGTGGCGGTGCGCCAGGGCTGCGGCTGTGAGCCTTCGACCAGCGCGGCCACGGCGTCGTCGTCGACCTCGGGCGCCTCGGCGGCGAGTACGGCCCAGGGCGGCGGGGGGAGCTTCCAGCCCTGGCCGTGTGTCATGACCAGGTCCTCGTCGGCCGCCCGCGCGTCGGGCCCCTCGAAGTCGGCCTGTGCCATGCCGTCCGGCAGGGGACCCGAGTCGATGTAGACCAGGCGGGCCACCCGCTCAGGCGCGCGGTCTGCCGCACCGGTCGTCACGAGGGCGCCGTAGCTGTGGCCGACGAGCACGACGTCGTGGAGGTCGTGCTGCTCGAGCAGGTGCACGACGTCGTCGATGTGGGTCGTCAGGTCGGTCTCGGGCGAGGCGAGGTGGGCGCGCTCGCCCATGCCGCAGAGGTCGACGGCATGCACGACGTGGCCGCGCTCGCTCAGCGAGTCTGCGACGGCGCGCCAGACCCAGGCGCCGAGCCAGAAGCCGGGGACGAGGACGTAGGTGGTGTTCATGACACGACGTTAGAATGGTTTGTGGACAGATTCCGCCCGGTATTCAGGATGCGCATCGCAGTTCTTTCCATGCAGCCCCGAGGAGAGCCGTGACCCGCCCCGCCGCACGCGTGCTGGCGATGCTGGAGCTGCTCCAGGCGGGCGGGCAGCGCACCGTCGGCGATCTCGCGGCGCGGCTCGGGGTCGACGAGCGGACCGTCCGGCGCTATGCCGAGCATCTTGCCGACCTCGGGATCCCCGTCCAGGCGCAGCGGGGCAGGTACGGCGGCTACCGGCTCTCACCGGGCTACAAGCTGCCGCCGCTGATGCTCACCGACGACGAGGCCGTCGCCGTCGTCCTCGGCCTGCGGGCCGCGGAACGCGCGGGGCTCGCCACCACCGACCACGCGGCGACGGCGAACGCGCTGGCCAAGGTGTCGCGTGTACTGCCGCGGGCCCTGGGCCAGCGGATCGACAGCCTGCTGTCGACCGCACAGTTCACGACCCCGGCGCGCCCCAGCGCTCCCGCCGGCGCCGGCGCCGACACGCTGCTTGATCTGGCCTGGGCAGCGCACGCGCGGCGCACCGTCGTGATCGCCTACACCGCCTGGGACGGACAGGAGTCGCAGCGTGAGCTCGACGTATACGGCCTGGTCTTCCACTTCGGCCGGTGGTACGCCACCGGACACGACCACGGCCGTGATGACGTGCGGACCTTCCGCTTGGACCGTATCGCCTCAGTCAGGCAGGGCGACGGCTCCTACGCCGTGCCCGCCGACTTCGACGCGACGACGCAGGTCGTGTCCGGCATCGCGGCGGTCAGGTGGTCGCACGAGGTCTCCGTCGTGCTGCGGACCACGCTCGCGGAAGCGGGCGAGCGACTGCCCCCGAGCGTGGGACAGCTGAGCGAGCACCGTGACGGCGTGCTCCTCGAGGCGCGCGTCGAGCACCTCGACGGCATGGCCCGCATGCTCGCCGGGCTCGGCTGGGACTTCGAGGTGATCACCCCCGACGCCCTGCGCGACGAGGTCCTCGCCCTGTCCGACCGCCTCCGAGTCAGCGCGGTGCGCGGCGCCGTCGCCGGCACCACGGCTGGTCCGCGGAGTCCGTGAGCGACACCACCCGGCCGCACATCCCCAGCTCGTCACCGCGACGACCCATCCGGAGATCGGCAGACGCGCAGGCAGCGGCAGATCCGGGCGAGCGTAGCCGCCCTCGGTGCGGCATGACCGCGCGTCAGTCGAGGTCACGTGAGAGCAGCAGAACCTCGCGGTCGATTGCCGCGCGCGGCCCCCAGAAGGTCATCCCGTCATTGGTGCGCCGCCAGGCGACCGTGCCGTCGCCGCCCCAGTTCGACGCTCCCCACTCCAGGCCGGGGTGCTCGGTTGTGCTGGCTGAGCCGTTCGCGGACCCGACCACAAAGGTCTCGCTGTCAGGAAATACCAGCGTCCAACCCTCGAGGCTGCAGTCGGTGTACGCCGACAGTTCCTCAACGGCGAGCGTCCCCATCGGGCTGCAGGGCGGTAGCTGGCCGCGGATTTCCACGCCGGTCGGGGAGCACCCGGCCGTGGTGAGCGCGGCCAGGAATGCCATGTGCCTGAGGGGCTGACGGGGACTCATGGCCCGATCATCGCCGGTCGCCGGCCCGGAGCCGAACGCCCGTTGTCGCTGGCACGGCGCACACGGTCCGCGGCATGTGCGGATGCCGAAGGCGCACGCCCCGGCGGCGTAGGCGCGTAGCACGTCTGACGGGTGCCTCTGTAGGGGCAGAACCTGGGAGGCAGGGTGCAAGCAGCGAGATGTACCTGCTCAGCCGTTGTCAGTCCTGCGGCGGGGCGAGCCAGGGCCCCTCAGCGTGCGCGGGTCGGGCTACCGAGTTCCCGGACGGACGCACGGAGCCGCTGACCCAGGAGATGACCGGTCGCGGCAGAGCGGTCGGGCGCTCGAGGTCAGCGCGGCAGGCCAAGCCCTCGGGAGATGACCATGCGCTGGATCTCGGAGGTGCCCTCGCCGATCTCGAGGATCTTGGCATCCCGGTAGTACTTGGCGACTGGGAACTCCTCCATGAAGCCGTTGCCCCCCAAGACCTGCGTGGCGGTGCGGGCGGCCGCCACGGCGGCCTCCGTGGTGAACAGCTTGGCCACCGCAGCGGCCTGGGTGATCTCCTTCGCCGGGCGGCGGCCGGCGTCACGCTCGTCCTTGAGCCAGGCGGCCTTGTAGGTCAGCGCCTCTGCCGCCTCGACGGCGACGGCGAGGTCGGCGAGCTGGAAGGCAATGCCCTGGTTCGCGCCGATGGGCCGGCCGAACGCCGTGCGCGTCGTGGCGTACTGGGTGGCGACGTCGAGGCATGCCTTGGCAAGTCCCAAGGCGAGGGCGGAGATCGCAATGCGACCCTCGTCGAGGATCTGGAGGAACTGGCGCAAGCCGGCTCCACGCTCGCCGAGGAGATTCTCGACCGGGACGCGGCACCCCGCGAACGTCAGGCCGTGGGTATCGGAGGCGTGCCAGCCGAGCTTGCGGTAGGCCGGGTCGACGATGAAGCCGGGGGTTTTGGCGGGCACCAGGATGGCGCTGATCTCCGGGCTGCCGTCGGGCAGCTCACCGGTACGCGCTGTGACGGTGACGACAGAGGTGATCGGAGTGCCCGAGTTGGTGATGAAGCTTTTCGACCCGTCGATCACCCAGCAGTCGTCCTCCTCGCGTGCGCGGGTCCGGGTGCCGCCGGCGTCCGAACCGGCCTCGGGCTCCGTGAGACCGAAGGCGGCCAAGGAGCGGCCCGCGACGAGGTCCGGCAGCCACCGCTCCTTCTGCTCCTGGGTGCCGAAGGCAAGGATCGGGTTGATCCCCAGACCGACACCGGCGGAGAGGGTGATGCCGATCGACTGGTCCACGCGGCCGAGCTCCTCGATGGCAACGCACAAGGAGAGGAAGTCGGCGTCGGCGCCGCCGAACTCCTCAGGCGCTTGCACCCCGAAGAGTCCGAGCTCGCCCATTTTCGGGATCAGGTCGACCGGGAACCGTGCCTCCCGGTCCCACTCGGCGCTGTGCGGCGCAATCTCGTTGCGTGCGAACTTCCGGACGACGGAACGGAGCACCTCGTGCTCCGACGACAGTTCGAACATGCTTTTCCTCGTCGTCTCTCTTCGCGGGAGATGGCGTCACGCCGCACTGCCACGATCGCAGCCCGAACTGCGTGCCGGTGCGGATCATCTCGCGAACTTCGGGGTCGCGCTCATCAGGTTCGCGGCGTAGTGGGTGCGGCACCGTTGCCAGCTCGCGCCGGGCAGGGTCGCGCCGATCACGGCGACCAATCCGCGGTGGGCTTCGGAGGTCACCAGCTTGACCCCGGTCAAGCCGCGGGCGGTCAAGTCCCGGAAGAACGCCAACCACCCGGCGCCGTCCTCGGCGGTGGACACGTCGATGCCGAGGATCTCCCGGTGCCCGTCGGCGTTGACCCCGGTGGCGACCATGACCGCGATGTTGACCACCCGCCCGCCCTCGCGGACCTTCACGCTCAGCGCGTCGGCGGCGAGAATCATGTAGGGGGGGCGTCCAGCGGGCGGGTGCGGAACCCCGCGACCTGCTCGTCCAGGTCCTGCGCCATCCGGGAGACCTGGGACTTGCTCAGCCGCGTGATGCCGAGGGACTCCACCAACTTGTCCATCCGCCGGGTGCAGACCCCGAGCAGGTATCGGGTCGCGACCACGCTGGTCAGGGCGGCCTCCGCCCGGCGGCGCCGCTCCAGGAGCCAGTCCGGGAAGTAGGTCCCGGCGCGCAGCTTGGGGATCGCCACGTCCATCGTGCCGACCCTCTTGTCGAAGTCCCGGTGCCGGGAACCGTTACGGGTGTTGGCCCGCTCCGGTGCGCGGGTGCCGTACTCTGCCCCGCAGATCGCGTCGGCCTCGGCGCCCATCAACGCGTCGATGAAGACGCCCAGCAGCTCGCGCAGCAGGTCCGTGGAGGCGGTGGTCAGGTGCTCGTGCAGGAACCGGGCAGGGTCCAGACTGGGAACAGCGGTCATCGCGGGTCCGTCTCTCGAGTCGACTTTGTAGGTCTCTCGAAGAATCACGCGGTGACCCGCCACTTCGTCTACAACACCCTCACCGACGAGGGCCGCTCGCACACCACTCTGCGGGACGCCACTGGGCCAGCGCCCGCTGGGACGGATGAGACAGTCGTCGCATCGAGGTTGTATCCTTCTGCATTGGTGCGCAACCATGTGTGGCCGTCGTCTTCCGAGCCATCGACTGGTTGCTGGAACGATTGACGGGAAGTGACGACCTTCACCCAGCCAGCCGGAGCGGATCCAGCGACGCGCACCATATGCGGCATGAGCGATCACCTCCAGCAGCGGCCGAATGGGTGCGACGGAGGTGTTCGCTGCCCAGGGTTGCGGAAAAGACGACCTACAGGTCCTCAACGCTTTCCTCGTCTGGACATGGCAAGGGAGGTCCGTCGGCCAGACGGGCGCCGTCGATCTGCCACTCGCCCGCGTCGAGCACCAGGGTGTAGGTGATCACCCAGTCTGAGCACGTCGCGCCATCCGGGCCGTACTCGGCGGTCTGCGTGGTGCGCAATGCGACCGTGGCCTCGTCGGTGACCTCGTCCAACACTTCCACCTCGAGCACGTCGACCGAGATCCATGAGCTCGTGGAAAGGCCCTCGAAGTAGGTGTCGTAGTCTCCCACGCGCTCGTGCATGGATGGGGTGAGTAGGTACCAGACCAAGTCGTTGTATCTCTCGTTGAGTGCTTGGCCGTACAGTTGCAGCGTCTGCGCTATCGAGGGCGCCTCGGGGTGCGTGCTGGTGACCGACACCTGGACGGGGTCGTCCCACCGCTCTTCGCCGCTCGCCTCACACTCCTCCGCCGGCGGCACGACGGCGCTATCGGCCTGGGCCGCGACGACGGCCGCGATACGTGGCTGGGACACGGCGTAGCCGTCCCCGGGACCATCCGAGCCGGCGCTGACCACTCCGACGACATCCCCGCTCTTGTTCAGCACCGGGCCGCCGCTATTGCCCGGGTTGATCGCCGAGTCGGTGCGGAACACCCCGCGCAGGTCTCGGTCCTCTGCGTTTATGCGCAGGTCAACGGACGTCACGGCACCCTGAGTCATGCCGAGAGGCCGCCCCTCGGGGTAACCCAAGATGGCCACGTCTTCGCCGACCACCGCGGGCTCCTCGGCGATGGCAAAGCGGTGACCGGCGGGCTGCCCGTCCACCCGCACAAGCGCGAGGTCGTTCTCTGTGTCCATCAGCACCGGCTCGCCGGCGAAGACTTCCGCGCCGAATCGGAGCGACACCGTCGTCGCGCCCTCGACCACGTGCGCTGCCGTCATCACGGTGTCCGGCGCGACCAGAAACCCCGATCCGGTCCCACCACCGTCGCAAGTGACTACGGCGATGCGCGCCACGCCTGAGCTCTCTATCGCGTAAACGTCCGACCATGTGAGTGCGGTGGTCGGCGTGGGAGTCGACTCAACCATAGGCGCCTCCGTCACGGTGGCTACGGGAGGCGGGGTGGGCTCCTTCAATCCCACTGAGCACCCCGAAACGACGAGCGTCGTGACGATTAGGAGCGCCTTCGCGGCCCTCGGTCGGAATCGTGCGTGTCGCTTCGTCACCGAGCCACCTCGTTGTCGAGACCGCTTGCCGCACCTTCGAGTACTGGTGCGACGCCACTGAGGAACTTAGGCGCTGCTCCGACCTCTGTCACGAACTTGGCCCGCTGCCGGCGACCGGTCACATCTGGCGGACGTTTGAGGCTCGGATCCGACACCGTACCTGAGGTGTCGCCTGGCCTCGCCAGTACGGCGAGTCGGCCTACCTGAAGCGCCATGCGCGGGACGCCCGCCGGCATCGATCGGCGTCGAGGTCGTCGACGTGCTCGCCGAGCACGCGCGGCTCGCCGCCGGCGGCGGGATCGACCTCGATGGCGAGTCGCAGCAGATCCCCGTCGCGCCGCTCATGTTCGCGCTGCGTCACGCCGACGGGAACTGGATCTGGGTCGTGTCGCCTCGGGACTGAGGCCGACCCACGCCGACCGGCTCGAGGACCGGCTAGCGGACCGGGTCCCCTACACCCGCCGCGCGCTCGCCTGGATCGTGCGGATCTCCTCCAGCGTGCCCTTGGCCTGGGTCGCGGTGCACGTGCCGGTGACCTGCACCAGGTCGACCGCCGAGCCGTGGTCGACGACGGTGATGCGCGCCGCCTGCACGAGCCCGCCCACCTGGGGGTGCAGGAACGCGCCCTCGATCCGGAAGCCGGGCCCGCCGAGCACCTCGAGCTCGGCGCGGCCCAGCTCCTGGTAGTGCTCGAGGGGCGCGACGCTCGCGAGAACGGTCGCGACGGCGTCGTCCAGGGTGTAGCCCGGCGCGAAGCGCGCGATCGTCACCGTGACCAACGGCTGGAACTGCTTCGGCATCACGCGCTTGCCGACGGCGAGCACGACGCCGACCCCCGCCGTCGGGCCCCAGCCCCTGGGGTGGTCGAGCGCGATCGCCGGGTAGGCCGGGAACGCCTCGCTCGGGAACGTGACCGTGCCGCTCATGCGCCCGCTCCCCTCGCGCCGCTCGCTCGGACCCCGCCGCCCGCACCTCCGGAGCCCGAGGCTTCCACCCGCTCGTCCTCGACGACGACCGGGCCCTCGCCGCCCTGACCGACCGTCAGCACCGTGAAGGCGTAGTCGCCGAAGGACACGGTCGCACCGGTCGCGAGGCGCACGGTCTGCTCGGGCGCGCAGAGGATCTGCTGCCCGTCGAACAGGGTGACGACGGTCCCGTTGGTCGAGCGGCGGTCGACCACCCATGGTCCGTGCACGTCGACCCCGACCGCGAGGTGCGTCTTCGAGACCGAGCGGCCCATGTCGATCACGGGCAGCAGCATGTCGGGCGACTCGCCCGCGCGCGGGGCGGGGTTGCGGCCGAGCAGGGCCGTCCCGGCGACGGTGACGCGCCGACCGTCCGAGAGCGCGAGGTCGGCCCACGGGACGTCCGGGTGCCGGCGGTCGGCCGGCGCCGGGGCCGGCCGCGGCAGGCTCATCCGGGTCGACTCGACGTCCTCGCCGGCGCCGGCCCAGGCCGGGATCGACGTCGTGACGGGCGCCGTCCGCGGGGCCGCCGGGGTGGGCGGCGTGGGCACGAGGGGCGGGGCGGGCACCGGGCCGACGACCTGCGCGACGGTCGCGTCCGGCTGTGCGACCGGGAACGGCGTGTCGACGGGGACGGGGACGGTCGGCAGGCGCTCGGTGTCGAGGGTCCGGTGCGCGAGCGCGTCGGCCCAGGGGTCGATGCGCGTGGGCGGTGCGCCGGGCGCGGGCGCTGCAGCGACCGCGGGGCCGCCGGCAGCAGACGCGGCCGCCTCGGCCGCCTCCGCGCGAGCACCGCGCCGCGTCCCGGCCGCGCTCGCGTCCACCTCCAGCATGCCCTCGACCCGGGACGTGAAGCTCGCGGTCGTCGACTCGTCCGCGACGGACGGGTCGCGGCCGTTCCAGACGTCGAGGACGACGTCGCCGGCCGCCCGGTCGTGCCAGCCCTGGCGGCGGCCCGTCGCGTCGAAGAACGGCGAGAGGAAGACCAGCGCCGCCCCCACGACCGGCACCAGCGAGCACCCCGCGATCACCAGGTACCGCACGAGGACGCGCACCATGCCGATCGGGCGCCCGGTCTCGGCCGAGAGGGTCCGGATGCCGACGAGGCGCTTGCCGAGGGTCCAGCCGTGCGTGCCCTGGTACCACCACTGGAACCCGCCGACCGCGAGCGCGAGCACGGCCGCGAGCGCCACGAGCAGCCCGTTCGGCTGCACCGTCGGGTCCTCGGCCTGCGCCGCGGCCGCGGGGACGAGCGCCAGCAGGAGCGGCACGCCGGCCAGCAGCGACAGCACGAGCGAGTCGACGAGGTACGCGAGCAGCCGTCGACCCATCGGCGCAGGAACGGTCCGGAACATCGACATGGGTGATCTCACCGCTTTCCGTCACGGCGTGCGGACGCCGGGACTCGTGGGCGACGGGACTGCGGGTTCTTCGTCCGCGTCCCGAGAACGGTAGCCGGGGGTCGCGCGCCGCGGACCGACCGCGGCACCTCGGCGGAGCGCGCGTCGCGGCCGGGGCGGCGGGCCCGGGCGGCGTCCTTGGCGGCGGCGCGCCGGAGGCGACGGCGGTGCCGCAGCGACGACGCGGACCAGCGGGCACGCAGCCGACGGCGCCGCGGGACGCCCGCGCGCATCGCCGCGACGGTCCGGGCCACCTGCGACCAGTACCGCTCGACCGCGTCGTCCGCGGGCTCGCCGGGTCCGAACACGACCGCGTCGGCGCCGGTGGCGAGCACCGCGAGCGGGTCGCGGCTGGCGTCCCCGAACCGGTCGGCGAGCTCGGCAGCCGTCTCGCGGCGCGTCCGCCCGGCCGGGCCCGGGTGCTTGAGGTCGCGGGCGGCGTCGAGCACCTCGTCCCAGCCGCCGACCACCCGGGCGACCCCGTCCCCGCGAAGGCGACGGCGGCGTCGTCGGCGGCGGCGCAGCAGGGCGAGCACCGCGGCGGGACCCAGCAGCAGGACGAGTGGCACGCTCGCGGCGGCCGCGACGAGGGCGATCCGGCGCCACGACGACGCCGTCTCCTCCTCGCGCTCCGGGTCCTGCGTCTGCGGCTGCTCGGTGTCGTCCTCGGGCGGCGTGACCGGGTCGGCGGGCGGCGGCGGGGGCTGCATGACCTGCGGCTGCGGGTCGGACTGCTCGACGGGCGTCTCGTCGGTCGGCGTCTTGCTCTCGTCGGGCGTCGGACGGAACGGCACCCAGCCGTGGCCCGCGAACGCGACCTCGACCCACGCCTGCGCGTCGTCGCCCGTGAGCGTGAGGCCCTCCTCGGAGCCGGCCGCGGCCTCGACCGCCTCGTCGTCGGGCCAGAACCCGAGCACGACGCGCGACGGCAGGCCCAGCTCGCGCGCCATGAGCGCCATCGCGGACGCGTACTGCTCGCTGTCCCCCACCATCAGCTCGCCGCTCAGCAGGGTCGTCATGCGGTCCGCGCCGTGTCCCGAGAGCGACGGGTGGTCGCCCGCGTCGGTGAGGCCGTGGCTGAACCACCCGCGCTCGACGAGCCCCGCCTCGAGGGCGCGCGCGATCTCGACCGGCGACGAGGCGGTCCCCGCGATCTCACCCGCGAGGAGCGGCACGACGTCGGGCACGCCGGACGGCCGCGGCAGCGTCTGGCGTCCCGGCTCGGCCTCGCCGATGTCCTCGTCGGTCGGCACCTCGGGGACGACGGCGTCGACCGTGTAGCGGAGCCCCTCCCGCAGGCCCCCGGTCAGGACGGCGGCCCCCGTCGCGTCGTTGAAGCGCAGCTGCTCGTGGGTGCCCGCCGCTGCGCCGGCCGTGCGCGACGTCGCGGCCTGGCCCGAGCCGTTCGCCGATCCAGCAGTCCGCGCCGGCCCCGACGTCCCGGCTGCGCCGATCGTGATCGACGTCGGCTCGCCCACGGTCGGCAGCCAGACGCCCGGCAGCTCGAGCACCTCCACCTCGACCGACACGTCCTGGCCCTCGAGCGTCCGAGGGAGCGTCGCGCCGACGCGGCGGAACGCGCCCGACCCCTCCGCCGCGTCGCCGTCCGACACGTTCCAGACCACGCCGTCGTAGGCGTCCATCGTGGCGATCCGCACCGGGGTGCCCGCGGGCAGCCCGCGCACCGTGAGCAGCGCGGCGTCCTTCCACTCCTTGACGTACCTGCGGTACCCGGCGAGCGGGCTCGGGTAGTCGCGCGGGTCGAACGGCGGCGTGATCTCGTCGCGCAGCACGTAGCGCGGGTGCTGCGCGGCGACCAGGGGGCCGACGACGACGCCGCTCGCGCCGACCACGCCGACCAGCAGCGCGAGCGTGAGCACCCGGCGGGCCTGCAGGGTGCCGCGCCGCCACGCCGCCCACGTCGCGAGCAGGATCACCGCCGACGCACCCGCGAGCGCGCCGAGCACGGGCTCCTTGGTGCCGAGCAGGAGCGCGACGACGCCGACCGCCGGCGGCACGAGCGCCGCGAGCGCGGCCCGGCCACCCGCGGCCACCCGGAGCGCGATGCTCGCCGCGAGCGCCGAGCCGCCGAGCGCGAGCAGGAACGGCGCGACGAGCACGCCGCCGAGCGCGCCGAGCGGCGGGTCGAGGGTCACCGACTCCTTCCACGCCGTCACGGCGCCCGCGACCAGCGTCGTCAGCGTGCGCCCCGTCGGGACGACGCCCGCGAGCGTCGTCGACGGCGCGGCGAGCGGGCCGCCGGCGACGAGGAACACGACGACGACCGCCGCGAGCGTCAGCAGGGTCGGCCACCGGCGGCGGGCGGCGACGACGGCCACGCCCGCGCCGAGCACGAGGCCGCCGGCGATCGCGGGGACGACGGCGGCGACGCCGTAGGCGGGCAGGACCGGCAGCAGCGCGAGCGCGAGCGCGGCCGTGAGCACGAGGACGTCGACCGTCACCGGTCGAGCGCTGCGCGAGCTGCTCGGGCTCGAGCTGCTCCGGCTCGCACTGCTCGTTCGACCACCGCTCGTGCGACTACCGCTCGTGGGACTCCGGCTCATGCGACGACCGCCCGACGCAGCGCGCGCGGCAGGTCCGCGAGCGACGGGACGCGCACCAGCGTCAGCGAGTCGTCGGTCCGAACCCCGACCTCGCCGCGGCGGTCGCACACGAGCGCGACGGCCCGGACGCCGGCCGGGATGACGCGGGTCGACGCGCGCAGCTCCGCCTCGGTCGGCGTCGACCCGACGACGAGGATCGCGACCGACGCGTGCGGCACCTGACGCGCGACCCACCCCGCCAGGTCGGCGCTCCCCCGCTGCGCGTCGGCCGGCTCGAGCGCCGCGACGTCGTCGAGCAGGCGGACCGGCGAGTCCGTCCGCAGCCGCCCCTCCCCCGCGAGGACGGTGACCTCGCGCTCGTCGCGCAGCGCCTGCACGGCGATCGAGGCCGTCACCGAGATCGCGAGCTCGAGCTCGTCGGCGTCCGCGTAGTCGCCCGGCCGCGTCGAGAGCGCGAGCGCGGTGTGCGTGCGCCGGGTGTCCTCGAACTGGCGCACCATGAGCTCGCCGAGCCGCGCGCTCGTCCTCCAGTGGATGTGCCGACGGTCGTCGCCCGCGACGTAGTCGCGCAGCGCGTGGAACGACATGTCGCTGTCGGAGATCGTCCGGGTCGCCTGGCCCTCGAGGTCGCGCAGCACGCCCGAGCCCGCGCCGTCGAGCGGCATGGTCTCGGGGTGCACGTAGAGGTCGACCGGATCGGTCCAGCGCAGCCGCCGGCGCACGAGCCCGATCGGGTCGCCGCGCACCGACCGCACGGGCCCGACGACGACGACGCCGCGACGCGACGTCGGCACCGCGAAGACGTCCTCGTGCTCCGCGCCCGGCCCGAGCGACGGCAGGTCGAAGTCGGCCGCCCCGCGGCCGACGGGCAGCTCGACCTGCGCGGGCAGCAACCGGCGCCGCGACGTGTTCCGCACCGCGATCCGGCCGACCGCCCGCTGGCCGACCCGCACACGGTCACCCGAGAGGTCGAGCTCGACGGCGTACGTCGACCGGCCGACGGCCAGCACGAGCCCGACGCCGAACGCGGCGAGGAGCGCGACCCCGGCACTCGCGAGCTCGACCCAGCCGAACCACCAGCCGGTGCCACCGAGCGCCGCGCCGAGCGCGAGCGTGAGCCACCCGAGCGTCGAGACGGGACGCGCGCCGTCGCGGCTCACGGGGTGCCCGCCGGGGGCGGGGCGGCCGGCGGGGCGGCCGGCGGGTCCGTCGGGGTCGGCCCCGGCTCGGGCGCCCGCTCCGACGCGAACGTCCCGGACACCTGGCCCGACGTGCTCCATCCCCGGGCGTTGCCGGCCTGCACGTAGACCGTGAAGTCGTCGCCCCGGTCCCTCTGCCGCAGGCCGATCGTGACCGACCGCTGGTCGCCCGCGACCTCGGTCCAGCTGCGGTTGTCGACGCTGTAGCGGAACCGCGTGTACGGCGAGCCGCCGTCCGAACGCGGCGCCCACCGGATGGTGACCTCGTCGAGCACCGTCACGTCGGCGGTCACGTCGGGCGACTCTGCGGCCGTGGTGACCTGCGCCGACGGGAACGCGACCCACTGGCTCACCTCGCCGTGGCGGTTGATCGCACGCAGGCGGTACGCGGGCGACGGCCCGGCGGTGAGCCCGCCGAACGTCTCCTCCGTCGAGCCCCCGCCGACGCGCCGGGTCCCCTGCGGCCCCTCGATCTCGTACGCGTCGATCCACACGTCGTCGCCGCCCGGGTCGGCCGGCGCCTGCCACGACAGCCGCACCGCGCCCTCGCCCCATGCCGCGTCGCGACGGCCGGCGTCGGCCGCCGCCAGGGCGAGCGGCTCGGACGGCGCGCTCCACGTCGCGCCCGTCGCCTCGCCCCACGCACCCCAGCCGGCCTTGTTCCGGGCCCGGATCGTGAAGGTGTAGTCCCGCCCGCGCTGGGCGCCGGTGAGCTGCCACGACGTGGCCGACCCCGGCAGCGCGACAGGCGTCCCCCGGTTCACGACGAGCTCGAACCCGTTCACCGGGTCACCGTTGGTGGCGGGCGGGCCCCACGTCACGTCGATCGTGCCCTGCCCGGCCGACATCGACGAGCGCCGCGACGCCGTCAGCGCCGGCGCCTCCGGCGGCCTCGCCGGGACCATCGGCGCCGACCAGGTGCTCCACGGGCCGCCGTCGACCAGCCTGTTGAACGCCTTCACCCGGACCGTGTACTCGGTACCGTTCGTGAGCCCGGTGAACGTCTGCGACGTCGACCGCGTCGTCACCGCCCCCCCGCTCCGGGGCGCCGGGCTGATCTCCACGGTGTACCTGTCGACGGGCGAGCCGGGGCTCGTCGGCGCGGCCCACGTGGCCGTGACCTGCCCGTCCCCGAACTGGAGCACCGGGGCCCCCGGTGCGTCCGGCACGGCGTCGGGCCTCGCGGGCGGCGAGACCGGGCTCGGGTCGGACCAGTCGACGGCGTTCCGCGCGGCGACCGTGAACGTGTACTCGGTGTCGTTGACCAGGTTGTCGATCGTGCACGTGGTGCTCGCGCAGTCGCGCACGATGCCGCCGGGGTTCGCGGTCACGCGGTAGCCCGTGATCGCCTCGCCGTTGTTGACCGGCGCGACCCAGGCCAGGACCACGGTCCGGTCGCGGACCTCGACGACGCGCGGCGCCGTCGGGGTCGCGGGCCGGCCGCGCACGACGACGGTGACGCGCCCCTCGACCTCGCGCTGCGGATCGCCGGTCGCGTCGCGGACGCTGAACCGCGTCACCATCGTGCCGATGAACCCGGCCGCGGGCCGCACGGAGACCTGGTCACCGGCCACGGCCGCCGTGCCCGCGCCCGGGGTCTCGACCGTCGCGCCGCGGAGCGCCAACGGCGACCCGGGGAACGGGTTGGAGGCCCCGGCGAGGACGGGCACGTTCGACGCGCGGCCCTCCACGCCGTCGGCCACCGTGACGTCGACGACGCGGGCGAGCGGGCGCGTGCTCGCGATGACGCGGAGCTCGACCCGCGCGTCCATCGACCCGCCGACGCCGTAACCGATGCTCAGGCCGAGCGTCCCGAACGTGCCCTTGGGCGCGGTCGTCTCGGCCGCGACGCGCAGCACCGAGCCGTCGAGCGTCGCGCTGAACCCCTGCGGGACGGCCGAGGTGATCGCGTACCTGTAGGCGTTCGCGGCGCCGCCGGTGCCCACGGGGGCGGACGTGAACGCGGTGAGGTCGACCGACATGGACGCCTCACCGGGCGCCACGTCGATCACCGACGGCACGAAGGCCGGCGGGTAGTCCTCGACCGCGTACACCGTGATCGGCAGCGTGAGGACCTTGGTGCGCGCCTCGAGGTCGCCGGGACCGGTCGCATCGGTGACCTCGAACGAGATCGACGCCGGGCCGGCGTAGGTGCGCGGCGCGCGGTAGGTCAGCGTGGTCCCGTCGCGCCAGAGCGGCGACCCGTCGGCCTTGGTGGCCTGGACCTTCGCCGGGTCGCTGATCGTCGCGGTCCGGCCGGGCGCGACCTGGACCTGCTCCGCGAGCGGGATGACGAGCTCCTCCCCCGCGAGCACCTCGAGGGCCGCAGCGCGGGGACGCAGCATCGGCGGGAAGTCGCCGAGCGCCGGCACGGTGATGAACGCGTAGGTGCTCAGGCCGTCGGCCTGCGGGTTCGTGTTGGTCAGGACGTACGGGAGCGTCTGCGCCGTCTCGACGAGCGTGACCACGACGGCTCCGCCGGGCGTGACGGTCGCGGTCGACGCGGCCGTCGGGTGCACCGACACGGCGAGGTCGCTCAGCGGCCCGCTCGGGTTCTGCGCGACGGCGAGCACGTCCACCTCGACCTCGGTGCGCCCGACCGTGTCGGTCGGCGGCACGACGACGTCCTGGGCGACGGGGGGCAGCACGGTCGCGTCGTTCGAGACCGTGACGGTGAGCACCGCGCTGTCGCGACCGCCGCGCTCGTTCGTCGCGGTGTAGGCGATCTGGAGGACAGCCTCGGCATCGGGGGCCCGCACGACGATCCGGCGACCCTCGACCCGCGCGTCGACGCCCTCGGCGAGCTCGAGGTCGGGCGCGAGCTGCAGCTCGGCGCCCCCGGGGTCCACGTCGTTCGCGAGCACGCGCACCTCGACCTGCTGACCCGGCCGCACGGTGACGTCGTCGTTCCGGGCGATGACGGCGGCCGCCGTCGTCGGCCGCGCCGCGATGCCGACACGGACCGTCGCGACCGCGCGCTGCCCCACCCAGTCCTCGACCGCGTACGTGAACTGGTCGGTGCCGAGCTCGCCCGGCAGGGCCTGGTACTCGAGCCAGTCGGCGCCGACGGCCGTGATGCGGCCCTTGGTCGGCACCTGGTCCTGGCCGAGCAGGCTGACGCCGTCGCCGTCGGGGTCGATGCCGACCAGCGGGACCTGGATGCGGACCGTCTCGCTCGCGAACACGCGCGCCTCGAGGCTGCGCGGGCGCGGCGGGGCCTTGGTCTGCGGGTCGGACGCGTGGACGGTCACCGTGAGCACGGCCGCGGTCACGTTGCCGACGGCGTCGGTCACCGCGAACGTCGCCCTGGCCGTGGTCGGCTGCGTCGGCGCCTGGTAGCGCAGCAGGTCGCCGGACACGAAGAGGAGGCCCTGCCCGTCCGGCAGCGGCTCGGCGAGCTCGCGCACGAGGGTGAGCTCGTCGCCGTCCGGGTCGTACGCGTGGTCGAGCACCGGGACGGTCACGACGCCCCCGGTGCGGACCGAGACCGCGATGTTCTCGACGACGGGCGCCTGCTGGGTCACGCCGGCCGGGACCGGCCGCACGAGGATCTCGCCCGTCGCCTGCGCGGTCCCGTTCGAGACGACGTACCGCAGCACGACCGGGCCCTCGAGCACGCGCGTCGCGGTGATGCGCAGCAGCTGGTGCCCGAGCGTGGCCACCCGCAGCCCCGACTCCGCGGGCACCTCGACCGACTGGAGCACCAGGACCGCCCCGCCCGGGTCGACGTCGTTGCCGAGCGGGTCGATCGTGACCTCGCCGCCGGGCGGCAGCAGCGCGCGGTCGCCGACGGCGGTCGGCGGCTCCGGCTGGCCCGGACGCTCGCGCACGTCGACCCGGGCGACGCCGGTCGCCTGCTGCGGCGACGCCGTGACCAGGAACGTCACGTAGTAGCTGCCCGGCCGCGCGGCGCTGAAGCTGAAGGTTCCCGCGGCGAGGTCGGGGACCACTGTGGCGCCGGGGACCTCGTCGACCCCGGCCAGCCGCGCGGGCTCGCGCGAGCTGCTCCGGACCGCGTCGAGGGCCCGGACGGTCACGGGGGTGTCGACGTAGGTGACCGCGTGCACCGGGTCGATGAGGGGCGCGAGCGAGCCCGCGGGGCGCACGTCGACCAGGAGCAGCCCGTCGACCGTCTCGACGCCGTCGGACACCAGGAGGCGGACCTGCACCCGGCCCAGCTGACCGCCGTCGGCCTGGAACGTCACCTGGCCGTCCTGCCGGCTGCGGACGGTGCCACCCTGCTCGGTCGACGCGCCGACCAGCACGAGGTCGTCGCCGTCGGGGTCGGTGAAGTCGGCGAGCGCCTCGTACGAGGCCTGGGCGCCCTGCTCGACGACCACCGACCCGACCCGCACCTGCGCCGGGGCCCCGTTCTCGCCGTCGGGCCGGATGGTGAGCTGGACCCGCGCGGTCGAGGGCGCCGAGCTGCCGCGGCCGTCGGTGACCGTGTAGGTGAAGGCGGCCGAGCCGCGCGCGCCGTCGGCGGGCTGGAGCTGGAGCGCCCGCCCGCCGTGGATGGGCGCGAGCGTGCCGAACTCGGGCGGCAGGGGGTCGAACTCGGAGATCGCGAGGATGCCGCAGTCCGACGAGGAGTCGTTGTCGATGACCGACAGGACGGTCGAGCGGCCCGGGCGCACGCCGTAGTCGTCGTCGTTCGCGGTGGGCGGCGCCGACTGCGCGGTGCACTCGGCGAGCAGGTTCTGCTCGCTCTGCTGGCTGTCTGCCTCCTGCTCGTCGTCCTGCGTCTCCTCCTGCGGCTGGATGTCCTGCCAGTTCGGTTCGCGCAGCTCGGGGTCCTCGAGCGGCACCCACAGGCGCCCGGCGAGCGTGTCGTTGAGCACGACGACCGAGCGGTTCACGCGGAAGACCAGCTCGTCGCGCGTCGTCATGCCCTCGAGGTCGAGCACCTCGGGCGCACCGTCGCCGCACTTCGCCAGGAAGCTGCCCCGCGGGGTGGCCCACGCGGCGCGCGCGCAGCCGTCGACCAGCACGGGAGCGGCCGGCTTCCCGCTCCCGCCCGACTCGTGCTCGCGCACCTCGCCGCCGTCGAGCGGCACCTCGAGCAGCGCGGAGCTGCTCGCCACGAGCACCGTGCCCGACGCCGGACCCGGTTGCTGGAGCGCCAGCGCGTCCCCGTAGCGCGCGAGGTCGACCGGCCCGGTGAGGGTGTGCAGCGTGCGGCCCGCGAGCGCGACGGGCTGGTCGCCGACGGCCGTGACCTGGTCCCAGCCGGTCGGCGGGGCGGCTGCGAGCGTCCCGGCGTCCCCGGGCTCGCTCACGCCGGCAGTGCCGTCGTCGGCCGTGACCAGGGTGCTGACGGCACCGTCGGCCGCGATGGCGACGACCGTGCCGTCGCGCGCGACGACAGCGGCGCCGCCCTCGCCCAGCTCGAGGTCGGCGTCGTCGGCGTCGGTGCGCAGGGCGCCGAGCGCGCTCGTCGGGCGGACCCAGAGCGAGCCGTCCGCGGGGTCGACGACCGCCACCGTGCCCGCAGCCATCGAGACCAGCGCGTCCCGCGGGACGACCGTCTGCGCGCTCGGGGTCACGGACGCGGGGTCGATCACCGCGACGGCGCCCGGCTCGACGAGCAGCACGTCGGACGCGTCCTGGAGCACGTCGAACTCGGTCGCGGTGGTGACGAGACCCCCGTTGAGCTCGTCGATCACCGAGTTGAAGCGGCCGAGCTTGAGCGCGGAGGTGTTGGTCAGCCACACGCCGGCGTCGTTGAGGTCGACCTGGGACACGGGCTGACCGGGGTAGACGAGCGCGAGGGCCGCGAGGACGGCGGGCGCGGTCGCGACCGCTCCGACGCGGGTCCACGTCCGGCGGTCGCCCCGGCGCAGCGTGCGCGACGTGTTGGCCGGGAGGAAGCGGCGCAGGCCGTCGCGGGGGCTCACGGGCTGCACCCCACGGCCGGGGTCGTGGACGCCCGCCGGTCGGCCCGCACGATCGAGACCTCGATGCAGACCGGCGCCGCGGTCCCGGCGCCGGGCACGCTCACGACCCGCTCGTCGACGACCTCCATGCGCGGCTGCGTGCCCGTCTGCACGACGCCCCAGAGGTAGCGGTCGCCGTCCTGCGGCTCGGGGTTGCCCCAGGTGAACACGACCGCGCCGTCGGGCCCCGTCGTGCCGACCAGGTCCACCGGGGTGGGCACCGCGGTGGTGACCGCCACGGTGGCCGTCGGGGCCGGGCTCGCCTCGGCCTCGGCCTCGGGTGGGGCGTCGCCGCCGCCGAGGGAGAGCGCGGCGGCGCCGACCAGCACGCCGACGACGACGGCGCCCGCGACCGCGCCGAGGACGAGGCGACGGCGGTGGCGCGGCTGGGTGGAGCGGTCGGGGGCGGTGGCCGACGGCGCGGACGCGGCGGGCAGCGCGTAGGACGGCACGGCCGAGGCGGGACGGGCCGGTGCGCCGTCGGGCGAGATGCTCGCGACCGGACGCAGGCGCGTGGCCTGGGCGCCGTCGTCGGCGGGGTCGGCGTCGGGGTCGGCGTCGGGGTCGATGCTCACGACGGGCCGCAGCCGGGTCAGCTGCTGGTCGGCCGCCTCGCCGCCGTCGGCGTCGCCCGCCTGCTCGGCGTCGGTCAGGACGTCCTCGGGGAGCTCGACCGGGGTGCCGGGAAGCATCAGCTCGAGCTCGACCTGCTGGAGCGCGCGCGCGAAGGCCAGCGCCGAGTGGTGGCGGTGCGCGGGGTCCTTCTCCATCGAGCGCGCGAGCGCGGCCTGGAGGCTCGCGGGCACGTCGGTGCGACCGGTCGGGGCGAGCGGCGAGCGCTCGATGCGGGCGATCAGGTCCGCGGCGCCGTTCGCGCCGCCGGGGACCTCGAACGGCGACCGGCGTGCGAGCAGCGAGTAGACCGTGGCTCCGAGCGAGTAGACGTCGCCGCGCACGTCGCCCTGCGGGTCCTCGGCGAGGAGCTCGGGCGGCGACCACGGGATCGACATGCCGACCGCCGACCCGCTGCTCCAGCCGGTCGTGGCCGCGATGCCGAAGTCGGTGAGCGCGGGCCAGCCGAAGTCCGTGATGAGCACGTTGGCGGGCTTGATGTCGCGGTGCAGGATGCCGGCGCGGTGCGCCGTCTCGACCGCGGACGCGAGCCGGATCCCGATCCGCAGGGCCTCCGCGACCGAGATCCGCTCGCTGCGGTACCGCGCGCCGAGGCCGGGCCGCGAGCAGTACTCCATGACCAGGTACGGCCGTCCGTCACCCGCGATCGCGGCCTGGTAGATCGTGACGATCGACGGGTGGTGCGACAGCTGGGCCATGAGGTCGGCCTCGGTCTGGAAGCGCGACCGGACCTCGGGGCCGAGCGTGCCGGCGAGCAGGACCTTGACCGCCACGGACCGTCGCGGCATCTGTTGCTGGTACAGGAAGACGTCGGCGAAGCCGCCCATCCCGAGGAGGCGTCGGGCCTCGTAGCCCGGGATGTCGGGCGGCGTCGAGGGTTCGCGGCGCGAGGTCACGCTCCCCGCTCCACGGTGAAGGTGATGCCCTCCCCCAGGTCGACGACGAGACCGGGCTCGAGCACGGTCGCCTCCCCCGGGTGGAGGCGCTGGGGCGTGGCTCCCGGGCGGACGACGAGCACGCCGTTCGTCGAGCGCAGGTCGGTGAGCACCACGTGGTCGCCGTCCATGCGGACCTCGGCGTGCGTGCGCGAGATGTCCTGCATCGGGCTCGGGACCGTGACCAGGCGCGGGATCTCGGCGTTCTGCACGCGGGAGACCTGGGGTGCGCGGCCGATGAGCACCGGCCGGTTGAGGGTCACGACCTCGCCCGTCGAGAGCACGAGGCGCGCCGGGGCGGGCGTCGTCGAGGCGGGCACGGCCAGCGGGCCGGGCACGGCGTTGCCGACCCAGTCGGGGAGCTGCTTGCGCAGCGCGACGACGTCCGTGGTCAGGACGGTGGTGCCGTCGTGGTCCACGGAGTCGTCGAAGAGCGGGATCGTCGGCGCGGGGGTCGAGGGCACGGGCATCGGGGATGCGGGCATCGAGGAGATCGGCGTCGAGGAGATCGGCGTCGACTCGGGAGCCGCCGCCCGGTGCGCCGGGCGCAGGAGGGTGTGGTCGAGCACCTCGTCCTCGTCGAGGTCGGGGAACGGGTCCGCCGGCATCTCGTGCATCGTCGCGGAGAAGCCGGCGTGCTCGTTCTGCGTCGGGACGTCCGGCGCCATGACGAGGTGACCCGGGACGGGGACGGGAGAGGGGACCGGCTCGGACTCGGGGTGCGGCTCGGGCTCCGGCTCCGGCTGCGGCTCGGGCTCCGGCTCCGGCTCGGGCTCCGGTTCGGGCTCCGGCTCGGGCTCCGGCTCCGGCTCGGGCTCCGGTTCGGGCTCCGGCTCCGGCTCCGGCTGCGGCTCGGGCACGACGGCCTCCGCCGGCTCCGCCACCGTCTCCTCCACGACCACCGCGGTGGCGCCGGTCTCCTGCTCGCCGGTCTCGGCGTCGGGCACGAGGCGGAGGGCCCCCGCCCGCACGACCCCCGCGACCAGCGGCAGCGCGTCGTCCGTCACGGCGTCGCCCGCGGCGACACCCGGCGCGCGGAGCGTCACCGATGCGACGCCCTCGACGACCTCCTCCGACCACGTCGACACCAGCGGAGCGGCGAGCACGCGGTCGCCCGCGGCGGTCGTCACGTCGAGCGCGACGTCGCCGCGCACCATCGCGTGCAGCCGCCCGGCCTCGAGCGAGACCAGCGCGAAGGGCGGCAGCGAACCGAGCCCGTCGCGCGTGAGGACCTGGAGGTGCTCGACGAGCGACGCGCCCGCGCGCAGCGACTCCCAGAGCGCCCGCACGGTCGTTGTCGGCGTCGCTGCGGGGAGGAACGCCGCGTCCGCGCCGCTCACGACGGCGACCCACTCGCCGGGCTCGTACTCGCGCATGGTCACGCTCCTCACTGCTCCGTTCCGGTCACACGTTCCAGGCGCGGGATGGTCGCGCCGTGGAGCACCTCGTCCCAGTCGATCGCGGGAGACGACTCGGGGTGCTCGGTGGTCGCCTCGTTCACGGCCGTGGCGCGGGCGGTGCCGACGTCGACGACGACGGCGCTGACGTTGTCCCGGCCGCCCGCCGCCACCGCGGCCTCCACGAGCACCGCCGCGGCGACCTGCGGGTCCGTCTCGACGGTGAGCACGTGGGCGAGCACGTCGTCCGCGAGCTCCTGCGTCAGGCCGTCGGAGCAGATCAGCAGGCGGTCCGTGGGACCCGCCGGGATGAGCCAGTAGTCGGGCTCGGGCGGCGCGCCGGTCCCCACCGCGCGCGTGATGACGTGCCGCTCCGGGTGCCCCTCGGCCTCGTGCGCGCCGATCTCGCCGCGGTCGAGCATCTCCTGGACCACCGAGTGGTCGACGCTGATCTGCTCGAGCTCACCCTCGGCGAGGCGGTAGACGCGCGAGTCTCCGATGTTGAACACCAACCAGTACGAGCCGCCGTCGTGCGCCGCGATGGCGACGCCCGCGACCGTCGTGCCGGCCGTGCGGCCCGCGGCGATCGTCTCGCGCAGGCGTCGGGCCGTCCGCTGGAAGCAGCCGTGCACCTCGTCGGGCGAGGCGGCCGGCGATCCCGCGAGCTGCGAGAACTCCTCGACCGCGAGCCTGCTCGCGAGGTCCCCGGCCGAGTGCCCGCCCATGCCGTCAGCCACCAGGAAGACCGGCGGGTACGCCAGCAGGGCGTCCTCGTTGAGCCGACGGACCCGTCCCCGGTCGGTCGCCGAGCCCCACGACGTGCGCACGTGTCTCCTCGCGGCTCGGGTCGCCGTGGCATGTCGCGGCGAGCAGGGAAGGGTTCCGGTCCTCCCATCGGCAGGAGGGAACCGGGTCATGAGGGTCCTCGGGGCAACGATCTGCCCGGCGCAGGACCTTCCGGACTATAGAGCCAGGTCGCGGCCGCCGTCCCGGACTGTGCGCAGACGGGTGACGCGGGCTTCGCCCTTCCGCGAACCCGCCGTCTCCCGTCGACGAGGTCCGACCCCGTCAGGCACGCCGGCGGCAGCGGCCGGGCGGGCGAGCGGGGTCACGCCACGGTCCGCCGCTCCTGCGGCGCCGCGACGTCCCCGAGGATCCGGGCCAGCACGCCGTCCGACGTCGTGCCCGCGAACTCCGCCTCGGGGTCCAGCATGAGCCGGTGCGTCCAGACCGGGCCGACGAGCTCCTTGACGTCGTCGGGGAGCACGTAGTGGCGGCCGTGGACCGCGGCCCACACCTTGGCCGTCCGGACGAGCGCGAGAGAGCCGCGGACGCTGACGCCGAGCCGCGTCTCGGGGGCCGTGCGCGTCTCCTCGGCGAGCCGCGAGACGTACTCGAGCACCGCGCCGTCGACGTGCGTCGTGGTCGCGAGCCGGATCATGTCGGCGACCGCGCTCGTCGTGATGAGGGCGGGGAGGTGACCCGAGCGGTCCCGCTCGGACGCACCCGCGAGGATCTGCACGGTCGAGGCGTGGTCGGGGTAGCCGATCGACGTCTTCATGAGGAAGCGGTCGAGCTGCGCCTCGGGCAGGCGGTAGGTCCCCGCCTGCTCGATGGGGTTCTGGGTCGCGATCACCATGAACGGGCGCGGGGCGTCGTGCGTGACGCCGTCGACCGTGACGCGGGCCTCCTCCATGACCTCGAGGAGCGCCGACTGCGTCTTGGGCGAAGCCCGGTTGATCTCGTCGGCCAGCACGATCGAGCTGAAGATCGGGCCCTTGTGGAACTCGAACCGATGGGTCGACTGGTCGTAGATGGTCACGCCCGTGACGTCGCTGGGGAGCAGGTCGGGCGTGAACTGGATCCGGTTGTGCGTGCCCTGCACGGTCGAGGCGATCGCGCGTGCGAGCGACGTCTTGCCGGTTCCGGGCGCGTCCTCGAGCAGCAGGTGACCCTCGGTGAGCATGCACGTGAGCGCGAGGCGGACGACGTGCGACTTGCCCAGCACCGCCTGCCCGACGTTGGCGACGAGCTTCTCGAACGTCTCGGCGTACCAGGCGGCCTGCTCCGGGGTCATGCTCATGAACGGTCTCTTCTCTCGTGGGTCACGGGACCTCTCTCCTGCGGTGACCTCCGGGTCAGGACGCGCGGTCGACCAGCGCGTCGGTGAACGACAGCAGCGCGTCCTTGACCTTCCCCCCGGGCAGCGGGCGCAGCTCGGCGACGGCCTCGTGCGCCCACGCCACCGCGAGCGCGCGGGTCTCGTCCACGACGCTGTGCCCGCGGAGGCCGCGCACCGCCTCGGCCAGGTCGACGTCGGCCGACAGGTCCGAGTCCAGCAGCGCGACGAGCTCGCGGTCCTGCGCGCTCGCGTCCGGGCGCGCGGCGCGGGCGCGCAGCAGCAGCACCGGCATCGTGGGCACCTGCTCGCGCAGGTCGGTGCCCGGCGTCTTGCCCGTGGCCGCGCCGTCGGCCGAGAGGTCGATGACGTCGTCGGCGAGCTGGAACGCGACCCCCACCTTCTCGCCGTACTCGGTGACGATCCGCACCACGTCCGGGTGGCACCCCGCGAACATCGCCCCGAAGCGAGCGGACGTCGCGATGAGCGACCCGGTCTTGTCGGAGAGCACCTGGAGGTAGTGCTCGACGGCGTCCTCGCCGCCCTGCGGGCCGACCGTCTCGTGCAGCTGCCCCAGGCACAGTCGCTCGAACGCCGCGGCCTGGATGCGCACGGCCTCGGGGCCGAGCCCGGCGACCATCGAGGACGCCCGCGCGAACAGCAGGTCGCCCGTGAGGATCGCGACCGAGTTCCCCCAGACCTCGTGCGCCGCCGGCGCACCGCGGCGCAGCGGGGCGGAGTCCATGACGTCGTCGTGGTAGAGCGTCGCGAGGTGGGTCAGCTCGACCACGACCGCGGCGTCGAGCACCTCGGGGCGCATCCCGTTACCGAGCTGCGCGGCGAGCAGCGTCAGCATCGGCCGCAGACGCTTGCCCCCCGCGTTGACGAGGTGCCGCGACGCGGTGTCGGCGAGCGCGTCGGCCTGTGCCACGGCGTCCCGCAGCCGCTCCTCGACCAGCGCGAGCCGCCCGGTGAGCAGCTCGGTGAGCTCCGGGTCGGCGAGCGGGAGCGCCGCGGCGGACGTCACGGGACGAACCTCGTGACCTCTCCGGTCAGGACGTCGAGCACCGGCGCCGGGAACACCCCGAGCAGGACCGTGAGCGCGGCGGTCACCACGATGGTGACCGTCGTGAGGCCCTCCGACCGGACGACCGTCACGCCCGCCGCTCCGGTGTCGCCCGCCCCCGTCACGGCGGCAGGGCCGGCCGGCGTGCCGGCGGGCTCACCCGAGCGCGGCGCGTCGGTGAAGAACATCAGGACGATGATCCGCACGTAGAAGAACACGGCGACCGCGGACGCGACGACGCCGGCGACGGCGAGCGGCGTCGCGTCGCCCTCGATCGCGCTCGAGAACACCGCGAACTTCCCGATGAACCCGGCCGTGAGCGGGATGCCCGCGAACGAGAGCAGGAACAGCGAGAAGGCCACCGCGAGCCACGGGTTCCGACGCCCGAGCCCGGCCCACTGGGACAGGTGCGTCGCCTCCCCCAGCACGACGCCGTCGGCCGCCTTCTCGCGCACCAGCGTGACGATCGCGAACGCGCCGACCGTGGCCGCGCCGTACGCGGTCAGGTAGAAGATCACCGAGCCGATGCCGCTCTTCTCGAGCGCGACCACGCCCGTGAGGATGAACCCGGTGTGCGCGACGGCGGAGTAGGCGAGGATCCGCTTCATGTCCGTCTGGACCAGCGCGACGACCGTGCCGACCGCCATCGTGAGAAGGACGATCGCCCAGAGCACCGGCCGCAGGTCCCAGTGGATCGACGGGACCACGACGTAGACCACGCGCAGCAGCGCGCCGAACGCCGCGACCTTGGTGCAGGCGGCCATGAAGCCGGTGATCGGCGTGGGCGCCCCCTGGTAGACGTCGGGCGTCCACGAGTGGAACGGGACCGCGCCGACCTTGAACAGCAGGCCCACGAGGACCATCACGGCCCCCGCGAGCAGCAGCGGGTCGAGGCCCACGACCGTGGCCGTCGCCTCCGCGATCGCGTCCAGGCGGACCGACCCCGCGAAGCCGTAGAGCAGGGCCACGCCGAACAGGAAGAGCGCCGAGGAGAAGGCCCCGAGCAGGAAGTACTTCATCGCCGCTTCCTGCGACAGGAGCCGACGGCGTCGCGCCATCCCCGAGAGCAGGTACAGCGGGAGGGAGAGGACCTCGAGCGCGACGAACATCGTCAGCAGGTCGCCCGCGGCGGTGAAGATCATCATGCCGCCGGCGGCGAACAGGATGAGCGGGTACACCTCGGTCTGGACGACGCCCTGACGCCGCGCGAGCTGCTCGTAGTCGGAGCCCGGCACGGCCGCGGCCGACGGCGCGAACGCGTCCTCGCCCGTCGCCGTGCGGTCGGCGACCACGAGCAGGGACAGCAGCGTGAGCACCGCGACGAGGCCCTGGAGCAGCAGCGACGGGCCGTCGAGGATGACGGACCCGCCCAGCACGACGGTCCCGCCGTCCTGCGTCACGCCGTCCCAGAGCGCCGCGAGCGCGACGACCGCGCCGGCCGTCGCGACGAGCGCGAGCGCCAGCTGGACGGTCCTCCGCGGGCCACGCGGGACGAACGCCTCGACGAGCACGCCGATCACGCCGGCCCCGAGCACGATGAGGATCGGTGCCAGCGCCGCCCAGTCGATCTGCGGCGCGGTGAAGCCCCCGGTCACGTCGTGCTCCCCTCGTCGTCGCTGGTCGTGCCGCTGCTCGTCCCGGTCGCGGCTGCGTCGGCCCCCACCGCGCGGGCGGCCGTGCTCACGGTCGCCTCCGGGTCGCTCACGCCGACCTGCTCGAGCGTGACCGTCGCCGGCTCGCGCACCAGGTCGAGCGCCGGCGTCGGGTAGAAGCCGAGCACCAGCATCAGCGCGATGAGCGGCGCAACGACCCAGGTCTCCCGTGCGGACAGGTCGGGCGTCCGGACGAGCTCGTCACGCACGGGCCCCGTGAAGATGCGCTGGTAGGTCAGCAGCACGTAGATCGCCGCGAGCACGACGCCGAGCACCGCCACCACAGCGGCCGGCTGGGAGCGCGCGAACGTGCCGATCAGCACGAGGAACTCGCTCACGAACGTCGACAGGCCCGGCAGCGACAGCGCCGAGAGACCCGCGACGAGGAACGTGCCGGCCAGCACCGGCGCGACCTTCTGCAGCCCGCCGAAGTCGGCGATCAGCTGGCTGCCGCGGCGCGTCACCAGGAACCCGGCCAGGAGGAACAGCGCCCCGGTCGAGAGCCCGTGGTTGAACATGTAGAACGACGAGCCCGCGATGCTGGTCGACGTGAAGGCGAAGATGCCCAGGACGATGAAGCCGAAGTGGGAGACCGACGTGTAGGCGATCATGCGCAGGAGGTCCTGCTGGCCGATCGCGAGCAGCGCCCCGTAGAGGATCGAGATCACGGCGAGCACGATGATGACCGGTGCGGCCCAGCGGGAGGCGTTCGGGAACAGCGGCAGGCACAGCGTCAGCATCCCGAAGGTGCCGACCTTGTCGAGGACAGCGACCAGCAAGGTCGACGTGCCGGCCGGCGCGGTCTCCGCGGCGTCCGGCAGCCACGTGTGCACCGGCCACATCGGGGCCTTGATGGCGAAGGCGAGGAAGAACGCCAGGAACATCAGTCGCTCGGTCCAGACCGGCAGGTCGAGCCCGACGAGGTTCTCGATGAGGAAGCCCTGCGGCCCGCCGTCGCCCTGGAGGTACAGCGCGATGACGGCGACGAGCATGATCAGCCCGCCCGCGAGCGAGTACAGCAGGAACTTGACCGCGGCGTAGCGCCGCTGCTGGCCGCCGAACTGCCCGATGAGGAAGTACACCGGGATGAGCATCGCCTCGAAGAGCACGTAGAACAGGAACACGTCCCGCGCCGCGAACACCGCGACCATGAACGTCTCGAGCACGAGGATCAGCGCGACGTAGTGGCGCAGCCGATCGACGTCCCCGGCCTGCTCACGCCAGGCGGCGAGCAGCACGAGCGGCGTGAGCACGACGGAGAGCAGGATGAGGAGCAGGCCCACGCCGTCGACCCCGACGGCGTAGCTCGCGCCGATCTGCGGGATCCAGCCGCGCAGCTCGCCGAGCTGGTGGGTCCCGGCGTCGGCCGTGTCGAAGGTGGACGCGGCCGCCACCGCGAGCAGCAGCTCGAGGAGCGCGACGCCGACGGCGACGTGCCGCACCCAGCGCCGGGCGGACGAGGGCAGCGCCCACACGATCGCGGCGCCGACGAGCGGCACCACGATGAGCGTGGTCAGCCAGGGGAAATCCGCGGACAGCATGTGAATCTCCCTCAGATCCGGGTGGCCAGGACGGCGACGACGAGGACGACGAGGCCCACGGTCATCGACGCGGCGTAGGAGCGGACGTAGCCGGTCTGCAGGCGGCGCATCCGGTCGCCGATCCGGACCATCACGTGCGCGAGACCGCTCACCGCGCCGTCGACCACCTGGCGGTCGCTGTACACCAGCGAGCGCGTGAGGTACTGGCCGGGCTCGACGAGCAGGGCGTCGTTGACGTCGTCCTGGTACATGTCCTTGCGGGCCGCGCGGCTGAGCGCCGAGCCCGCCGGGGCGACCACCGGGACCGGCGCGGCCCCGTACTGCCGCCACGCGAGGGCGAGCCCGACGAGCACCAGCAGGAGGGTGAGCGTCGTGATCACCCAGATGGGCATGACGGGTGCGTGCGGCTCGGCGCGACCCGTGACCGGCTCGAGCCACGACGTGAACACCCCACCGATGCTCAGCAGCCCACCGAGCGCCGCCGAGCCGACCGCGAGGACGATCATCGGCACCGTCATGAGCCGCGGGGCCTCGTGCGGGTGCTGGACCGGGGCGTTGGCGATCGCGGCGTCCGGCGACGCGCTGTGGCCGTCGTTCCAGCGCTTGGAGCCCAGGAACGTCATGAAGAACAGCCGGGACATGTAGAAGGCGGTGATCCCCGCGCCGAGCAGCGCGGCGGACCCGAAGACCCACGGTCGCCAGCCTTCGCCGACGAACGCCGCCTCGATGATCTTGTCCTTGCTCCAGAACCCGGAGAACGGCGGCACGCCGATGATGGCGAGGTAGCCCAGGCCGAACGTGACGTACGTGGTCTTCATGTAGCGACCGAGCCCGCCGAAGCGGCGCATGTCGACCTGGTCACCCATGCCGTGCATGACCGAGCCCGCGCCGAGGAACAGCCCGGCCTTGAAGAAGCCGTGTGTCACGAGGTGGAAGATCGCGAACGCGTACCCGACCGGGCCGAGCCCGGCCGCCAGGATCATGTAGCCGATCTGCGACATGGTCGACGCCGCGAGGGCCTTCTTGATGTCGTCCTTCGCGCTGCCGATGATCGCCCCGAGCAGCAGCGTGAAGGCACCGACGACGACGACGACCAGCTGGGCCGTGGGGGCGCCGTCGAAGACCGGCGCCGAGCGCACGATCAGGTAGACGCCCGCGGTCACCATGGTGGCCGCGTGGATGAGGGCCGAGACCGGCGTCGGGCCCGCCATCGCGTCGCCGAGCCAGGACTGCAGCGGGAACTGCGCCGACTTGCCGCACGCCGCGAGGAGCAGCATGAGGCCGATCACCGTGAGGACGCCCTCGCTCGCGCCCGGGACGGCCGCGAAGACGGTCTCGAAGTCGACCGCGCCGAACGCGGCGAACATCAGCATCATCGCGATGAGGAGCCCGAGGTCACCGACGCGGTTGGCGACGAACGCCTTCTTGGCCGCGACCGCGTACGGGGTGTTGTGGTTCCAGAACCCGATGAGCAGGTACGACGCGAGACCCACGCCCTCCCAGCCGACGAACAGCAGCAGGAAGCTGTCGGCGAGGACGAGCAGGAGCATCGCCGCGACGAACAGGTTGAGGTAGGCGAAGAACCGGCGCCGGTCGGTGTCGTGCTCCATGTACGCCACGGAGTAGACGTGGATCAGCGTGCCGACGAACGTCACGAGCATCACGAACGTCAGCGACAGCGGGTCGACCCGCAGCCCGGCGTCGACGTTCAGCGCCTCGGCCGGCAGCCACGTGAACAGGCGCAGGTCGAGCACGCGCTCGCCGGCGTCGCGGCCGAGCACGCTGATCAGGAGGACGAGGCCCAGGACGAAGCTCGCGGCCGAGGCGAGCACGCCGAGCCAGTGGCCCCAGCGGTCGGAGCCCCGTCCGGCGAGGAGCAGCACGGCGGCGCTCACCAGCGGGACGGCCACGAGCAGCCAGGCCAGCGAGACGATGCCCTCGGCGGGAGCGGCGGCCGCTTGCGGCTCCACCGCGGCCACCAGGGTCGCGATCGACGAGGTCACGGTCGGCCCCTCAGCTCTTCAGCAGGTTGATGTCGTCGACCGAGGCCGAGCGGCGGGTACGGAAGATCTGCACGATGATCGCGAGCCCGACGACGACCTCGGCGGCCGCGACGACCATCACGAAGAAGGCCATCACCTGCCCCGAGAGGTCGCCGTGCATGCGCGCGTACGTCACCAGCACGAGGTTCGTGGCGTTGAGCATGAGCTCGACCCCCATGAACGCGATGATCGCGTTGCGGCGCAGCAGCACCGTGGTCGCGCCGATGGAGAACAGGATCGTCGCCAGCACGAGGTAGTTCGTGAGGTTCATGGCTGGACCTCCGAGCCGCGGCCGGTCGTGATCGTGGTGGTGGGCCCGGTGGTCTCCCCCGGGGCCCCCGCCGGCGGGAGCGGGACGCCGACGGTGCCGCCGCCCTCCTCGTCGTCGAGCCCGGCCGCGAACTCCTCGAACTCGCGCTCCTGCCCGCGGACGCGCAGCACGCGCGAGACCGAGCGCCCGATCGGCTCCCCGTACGGGTCGAGGGCCGGGACGTCCATGGCGTTCGTCCGCGCGAACACGCCGGGCGCGGGCAGTGGCGCGAGGTGCTCGCCCTGGCCGAGGCGCGCGACGCGGCTGTCGGACCGCTCCTTCTGACCGATCCGGCGCGTGAGCCGCTGCCGGTGGGTCAGCACGAGCGCGCCGACGGCCGCCGTGATGAGGAGCACGCCGACGACCTCGAACGCGAAGATGAAGTCGCCGAAGATGATGCGCGCGACGCCGACCGGGTTGGAGTCGGCGTTCGGCACCGCGAGACCCGTGGGTGCCGGGTACGTCACGCGCGTGACGGCGGCGATCAGCACCGCCGCGAGCCCGACGCCGAAGATCACGCCGACCCAGCGCTGGCCGCGCAGGGTCTCGGTGAGCGAGTCGGACGCGTCCACGCCGACGAGCATGAGGACGAAGAGGAACAGCATCATGATCGCGCCGGTGTAGACCACGACCTGAACGACGCCGAGGAACGGCGCCTCCTGCGCGATGTACAGCACCGCGAGGGAGATCATCACGAAGACGATGCCCATCGCGCCGTAGATCGCCCTGCGCGCGAGCAGCAGGCCGAGCGCCCCGAGCACCATGAGCGGGGCGAGCACCCAGAAGAGCACGGCCTCCCCCGTGCTCGTCTGACCGGCATCGGTGAACGCCGCGGCGACGCCCTGAAGGGCGCCCAGCGTGGTGGGCGACGCCGTCATCGGGTGTGCCCCTGGTGCGCCGTGGAGCCGACGGCACCGGTGGACGCGGTGGCGGCCGGCGTGACGCCCTCGAGGCTCGCGTCGTCGGGGCGGTGCTCGCGCACCCACGCGACCTGCTCCTCGGTCGGGCCGGTGATCTCGTTGCGGTAGTACTCGGTGTCCGTGGTGCCCGGCACCATCGGGTGCGGCGCGGCCAGCATGCCCGAGCGCAGGGGGGCCAGCAGGTCCTCCTTCTCCCAGATGAGCCCCTCGCGGGTCGGGCCGGCGAGCTCGTACTCGTTGGTCATCGTGAGCGCGCGCGTCGGGCAGGCCTCGATGCACAGCCCGCAGAAGATGCACCGCAGGTAGTTGATCTGGTAGACGCGGCCGTACCTCTCGCCGGGCGAGAAGTGCGCGTCGGGGGCGTTGTCCGCTCCCTCGACGTAGATCGCGTCGGCCGGGCACGCCCAGGCGCACAGCTCGCAGCCGATGCACTTCTCGAGGCCGTCCGCGTACCGGTTGAGCTGGTGTCGACCGTGGTAACGCGGCTTGGTCGGCACCTTCTCGAACGGGTACTGCTCGGTGACGGCCGGCTTGAACATCGACGAGAACGTCACGCCGAAGCCGGCGACCGGGGCGAGCACCTCCGCGAGGCCGGTGCGGGGCTCGATCAGCGGCTCGTACGGCCGGTCCGCCGACTCCGCGGCTCGTCCGACGGCGCCACCGGGCTGCTGCGCACGGGTGACCTCCCGGTCGCCCGTGGGCTGGTTCGTGTCGCGGGCGTCAGCCACGCTCCACCTCCGTCTCAGTGTCGGTCACCTCGGGTGCGGCACCGACCGGTGCGGCGGCTGTCACGCGCTGGCGACGAGGCGACGGGGGAAGCGTCTGGCCGGGCAGCGGGGGCACCGGGTACCCGGCCGCGAACGCGTCGAACTCACCCGGCGGAACCGTACCGCCATGGACACGGGGCCCGGTCCGGTCCTTCTCGGGCACGAGGAAGCTGATGCCGATCGCGATCACCACGAGCACCCCGAGCGCGATGAGCAGCGTCTGCAGGGTGATGTCGGTGAACTGGCGAACGCCCTGGACGACCGCGACGCTCACGACCCACACGAGGGCGGCCGGGATGAGGACCTTCCAGCCGAACTTCATGAACTGGTCGTACCGGAGGCGCAGCAGCGTGCCGCGGACCCAGACGAACAGGAACATGAAGCCCCACATCTTGACGAGGAACCACAGGACGGGCCACCAGCCCTCGTTGAACATCCCGTCGTTGATCGCCGAGATGGGCCACGGTGCCCGCCAGCCGCCGAAGAACAGCGTCGTGGCGATCGCGGAGACGTTGACCATGTTGATGTACTCGGCGAGGAAGAACCACGCGAACTTCATCGACGAGTACTCCGTCATGAAGCCCGAGACCAGCTCGCCCTCGGCCTCGGGGAGGTCGAAGGGCAGCCGGTTGGTCTCGCCGATCATCGAGATCACGTAGATGACGAACGCGGGGAGCAGCGGCAGGGCCCACCAGATCTGCGTCTGCGAGTCGACGATCTGCGACGTCGACATCGAGCCCGCCATGATGAACACGCTGACGAGCGAGAGCCCCATCGCGAGCTCGTACGAGATGACCTGCGCGGTCGAGCGCACCGCGCCGAGCAGCGGGTAGGTCGAGCCGGACGACCAGCCGCCGAGCACGATGCCGTACACGCCGATCGCGGTCACGCCCAGGATGTACAGCACCGCCACGGGCATGTCCGTGAGCTGCAGCGGGGTAGACACCCCGAAGATGTTCACGTTGGGCCCGAACGGGATGACGGCGAAGGTCAGCAGCGCGCAGAACACCGAGATCATCGGCGCCAGCAGGTAGATGAACTTGTCGGCCGCCTTGACGGTGATGTCCTCCTTGAGCAGGAGCTTCATCGCGTCTGCCAGCGACTGCAGCAGGCCGAACGGCCCGTGGACGTTGGGCCCCGGGCGGAGCTGCATCCGCGCCACGACCTTGCGCTCGAACCAGATCGCGAGGAGGACGGTCGTCAGCAGGAACACCAGGATGGCGACCGCCTTGAGGATCCAGATCCCGACGTGGTCCTGGCTGAAGTCGGCGGTCACGCCGGACTGGGCGGCCTGCACGGCACCGAGCTGCACCGGCCCGAGCGGCACAGGCCCGAGCTGCGACGACGACAGCAGCGCGCTCATGCGGACCCCTCCACGTCGTTGTCGGAACCACGTGAGTCCTGACCGGCACCCGGCTCTGACAGCTCGCCGGAGCCCGGGCTCAGCCGCACGACGTCGCCCGCGTCGGCCCGCAGGCTCGTGCGGATCGCGCAGTCGGGCGCCTTGGTGGGCAGCCAGACGACGTGGTCGGGCATCGGGACCACGCCGACAGGCGCCGTGACCGAGCCGTGCTCGGTGCTCACCCGCACGAGCCCGCCGTCGGTCAGGCCGGCGCTTGCCGCCGTGGCGGCCGAGACCCGGGCGACGGTGCGCTTGGCGGTGCCCGCGAGGAACGGCTCGCCGTCCTGCAGACGGCCGGCGTCGAGCAGCAGGTGCCAGCTCGCCAGCACGGCCTGGTCCGGGGCCACCGCAGGGGGCTCCGACGACGAGACAGCCGGCGCCGCGACGCGCGCCCCGTCCCAGGCACCGAGCTGGTCGAGCTCGGCGTGGACGGCCTGGAGAGTCCGCAGCCCGAGCTCGACGCCCATCGCGTCGGCCAGGGCGTCGAGCGCACGGTGGTCCGCCATCGCGGTCGAGGCGAGCGCCTGCGGGAACGGCCGCGGACGGCCCTCCCAGTTGAGGAACGTGCCGCCCTTCTCGGTGGGCGGTGCCACCGGCAGCACGACGTCGGCCCGCTCGGTGACCTCGGAGGCGCGGACCTCGAGAGAGACGACGAAGCCCGCCTTCTCGATCGACCGCAGGGCCTTGGCCGGGTTCGGCAGATCGGCTGCCTCGACCCCCGCCACGACGAGCGCGGACAGCTTGCCCTTGCGCGCCGCGCGCAGGATCTCCGTCGCGTCGCGCCCGGGCGTGGCGGGGAGCGTCGGGACGTCCCACAGCGCCGCGACGTCGACGCGCGCACGCGGGTCGGCGACCGGGCGCCCGCCGGGCAGCAGCGAGGGCAGCGCACCGGCCTCCACGCCGCCGCGCTCACCGGCACGTCGCGGGATCCACGCGAGGCGCGCGCCCGTGCGACGGGCGAGACGCAGGAGCGCCGAGTACCCGCCGGGCACCGACGCGAGCCGCTCGCCGACCAGGATCACGGCTCC
Source organism: Cellulomonas fimi (assembly GCF_012952065.1). Lineage (GTDB taxonomy): Bacteria > Actinomycetota > Actinomycetes > Actinomycetales > Cellulomonadaceae > Pengzhenrongella > Pengzhenrongella fimi_A. The sequence continues at coordinate 187,721 of NZ_JABCJJ010000001.1, read as the reverse complement.
CGCCCCGCCGAGCGCCTTGGACGCGTCCCGCAGCGGGCCGGTCTTGGCCCTGCCGGTGATGGCGTCGAGCACCTCGGGCTCCGTGCCCGGGGCGGCCGGGATGAGCGTGCCGTACATGCGATCGAGCCCGGGCGACGCGAGCGCGGCGACCGAGTACACCGAGGTGGTGCCCGCGAGCACGCCCTTGCGAAGCCGCAGGAAGGTGACGCCGGCCTCGTCCTCCGCCTCGAGCGCGACCAGCAGCACGGCCGGCGCCTTCTCGAGGTCGCCGAACGTGACGCCGTCGGCGGCGCCGACCAGCTTGCCCGCGACCGCGTGCCCGAGGAAGGCCTCCTCCTCGTCGGAGTGCGGCCGGGCGCGCAGGTCGATGTCGTTCGTGCCGAGCGCGACGCGCGCGAACTTCGAGTACGCGTAGGCGTCCTCGAGCGTCAGGCGGCCGCCGGGCAGCACGCCGACCCCGCGACCGCCGTTCGCCTCGCGCGCGGCGAGCAGACCCGTGGCCGCCACGTCGAGCGCCTCGGCCCAGCTCGCGGGGCGCAGGGCGCCCGTCGTCTCGTCGCGCACGAGCGGCGTCGTGAGGCGGTCGCGCGCCGACTGCCACGTGAACGCGAAGCGGTCCTTGTCGGTGATCCACTCCTCGTTGACCGCGGGGTCGTCCCCCGCCATCCGGCGCAGCACGACGCCGCGCCGGTGGTCGACACGGATCGCGGAGCCGCACGAGTCGTGCTCGCCGACCCCCGGGGTCGAGACCAGGTCGAACGGACGCGAGCGGAACCGGTAGGCCGCGTTGGTGAGGGCGCCGACCGGGCAGATCTGGATCGTGTTGCCCGAGAAGTAGGACGAGAACGGTCGGCCGGACTCGTCGAGCGCCGCAGGCCCGGCGGGGGCCTCGAAGCCGGGTTCGAAGTCGAGCACCTCGGGCCAGAGGAGCCCGATCTGCTGCTGCGCACCCCGCTCCTGGAGGTCGATGAAGGGATCGCCCGCGATCTGCTGCTGGAACCGGGTGCAGCGCTGGCACATGATGCAGCGTTCACGGTCCAGCAGGATCTCGGTCGAGATCGACAGCGGCTTGGCGAACGTCCGCTTGATGTCGACGAAGCGCGACGTCGCGCGGCCGTTGCTCATCGCCTGGTTCTGCAGGGGGCACTCGCCTCCCTTGTCGCAGACCGGGCAGTCGAGCGGGTGGTTGATGAGCAGCATCTCCATGATGCCGTGCTGCGCCTTGTCGGCGACCGCGGAGGTGCGCTGCGTCTTGACGACCATGCCCGGCGTCGCCTCGAGCGTGCAGGAGGCCTGCGGCTTGGGCATCGGCCGCAGGTTGCCCTCGCGGTCCGGCGTCGAGACCTCGACGAGGCACTGCCGGCACGCGCCGGCGGGCTCGAGCAGCGGGTGGTCGCAGAACCGCGGGATCTGGATGCCGACCTGCTCGGCGGCCCGGATCACGAGCGTGCCCTTCGGCACCGCGACCTCGAGCTCGTCGATCTGGAAGGTCACCAGCTCGGGGGGTGTGGGGACCGCGACCGCAGCGGTCCGCTCGCCGCCGGTGGCGCCGGTCCTCGGCGTCGTCGTCGTCATGCCTGCACCGTTCCTGCCATCTGGCCGGCGAGCCGGCCTGCGTCACGCGGGGGCGTCGGGAAGAGTGCCGACGCCGCGGGGTCGAACGGGCAGGCGCCCGCGGTGATGTGCTCCTCGAACTCCGCGCGGAAGTACTGGATGCCCGAGGTGACGGGCGACGTCGCGCCGTCGCCCAGCGCGCAGAACGCCCGACCGAGGATGTTGTCACAGGTGTCGAGCAGCACGTCGAGGTCGTCCATCGTGCCCTGACCGGCCTCGATCCGCCGCAGCACCAGCTTGAGCCAGTACGTCCCCTCACGGCACGGGGTGCACTTGCCGCACGACTCGTGCGCGTAGAACTCCAGCCAGCGGGTGATCGCGCGCACCGCGCACGTCGTGTCGTCGAAGATCTGCAGCGCGCGCGTCCCGAGCATCGAGCCTGCCGCCGCGACGGACTCGTAGTCGAGCGGGGTGTCGAGGTGCTCCGCGGTGAACAGCGGCGTCGAGGACCCGCCCGGCGTCCAGAACTTCAGCTCGTGACCGGCCCGGATGCCGCCCGCCATGTCGAGCAGCTCGCGCAGCGTGATTCCCAGCGGCGCCTCGTACTGGCCCGGCCGGGCGACGTGGCCCGACAGCGAGAACAGGCCGAACCCGGCCGACTTCTCGGTGCCCATGGAGCGGAACCAGTCCGACCCCCCGGTCACGATGGCGGGGACGGACGCGATCGACTCGACGTTGTTGACGACGGTCGGCCGCGCGTACAGGCCCGCGACCGCGGGGAACGGGGGCTTCAGTCGCGGCTGGCCGCGCCGACCCTCGAGCGAGTCGAGGAGCGCCGTCTCCTCGCCGCAGATGTAGGCGCCGGCGCCGGCGTGGACCGTGATGTCGAGGTCGTAGCCCGAGCCCATGATGTCCTTGCCCAGGTAGCCGGCCGCGTAGGCCTCCTCGACCGCGCGCAGCAGCCGGCGGTACACGTGCAGCACCTCGCCGCGGACGTAGATGAACGCGTGGTGGCACCCGATCGCGTACGACGTGATGATCGAGCCCTCGATCAGGACCTGCGGCGTCGCCATCATGAGCGGGATGTCCTTGCACGTGCCCGGCTCGGACTCGTCCGCGTTCACGACCAGGTAGCGCGGGCCGCCGTCGGGCGCGGGCAGGAAGCTCCACTTCAGGCCGGTCGGGAACCCGGCGCCACCACGGCCGCGCAGCCCGGAGTCCTTGACCGCGGCCACGACGTCGGCCGGGTCCTGCGTGAGCGCCTTGCGCAGGCCGGCGTACCCGCCGTTGGCCTCGTAGGTCGCGAGGGTCCACGAGCGCTCCGCGTCCCAGTGGGAGCTGAGCACCGGCGCGAGCGACGTCGGGGTGGCCATCAGGACTCCTTCGAGGTGGAGGTCTGCGTGTCGGCGTCCTTGTCGCGCTGTCCCGTGGCGGGACGCTGCGCGCTGGACTGCGGCTCGCCGGTCGCCGGCTCGCCGGCACGCTCGGGCACGGCCGAGCCGGCTGCGCCGGACCCGGACTCCGCGTCCGGCGCCGCCGGGAAGCGGGGCGCGGTCCAGCCGCGCTCCCTCGCGAGGACCGTCCCCCGCAGGGTCGGCTCCCCCGCGCCGACCCCTTCGTCCGCACGCCCGTCCGTGAACCCGGCGAGCACGCGTGACATCTGCTTGAACGAGCACACGCTCGCAGCACCCCGCGTCGGTGCGACCTCGTCGCCCGCGCGCAGGCGGTCGACGACGTCCCGCGCCGAGTCGGGCGTCTGGTTGTCGAAGAACTCCCAGTTGACCATCATCACGGGTGCGTAGTCGCAGGCCGCGTTGCACTCGATCCGCTCGAGCGTGACCTTGCCGTCCGGGGTCGTCTCGTCGTGCCCGACGCCGAGGTGGTCGCTCAGGTCCTCCCAGATCGCGTCCCCGCCCATCACGGCGCAGAGCGTGTTGGTACAGACCCCGACCGTGTACTCGCCGTTCGGGTGGCGCTTGTACTGCGTGTAGAACGTCACGACCGCGGAGACCTCGGCCGTCGACAGGTTCAGCAGGTCCGCGCAGAACGCGATCCCCGCCGGGCTCACGAACCCGTCCTGCGACTGCACGAGGTGCAGCATCGGCAGGAGCGCGGACCGCGGCTCGGGGTATCGCGCGATGATCGCGAGCGCGTCGGCGCGCAGCCGTTCCGTCCGCGCCTCGTCGTAGCTGTGGGTGGTGGTCATCAGCGGTCCACTCCTCCGAGCACCGGGTCGAGCGAGGCCACGGCGACGACGACGTCGGCGACCTGGCCGCCCTCGCACATCATGGAGACGGCCTGCAGGTTGTTGAACGACGGGTCGCGGAAGTGCGCGCGGTAGGGGCGCGTGCCGCCGTCGGACACCAGGTGCACCAGGAGCTCGCCGCGGGGGGCCTCGACGCTCTGGTAGACCTGCCCGACCGGGACCCGGAAGCCCTCGGTGACCAGCTTGAAGTGGTGGATCAGGGCCTCCATCGAGGTGCCCATGATCTCCCGGATGTGGTCGAGCGAGTTGCCCATGCCGTCCGAGCCGATCGCGAGCTGCGCGGGCCAGGCGACCTTCTTGTCGGCGACCATCACCGGGCCGGGGCCCATCGCCTGGAGCCGCTCGACGCACTGCTCGACGATCCGCATCGACTGGTAGCACTCCTCGATGCGCAGGATCACGCGCGAGAAGGAGTCGGCGTCGGTCGAGGTGGGCACGTCGAAGTCGTACGTCTCGTAGCCGCAGTACGGCGTGGCCTTGCGGACGTCGTACGGCAGCCCGGTCGAGCGCAGCACCGGACCGGTGATGCCGAGCGCCATGCACGCGGCGAGGCTGAGGTGCCCGACGTCGACCAGGCGCCCCTTGAAGATCGGGTTCGCCAGCATGAGGTCCTCGAGCTGGCGCAGGTAGTGCTTGATCAGCGGCAGCGCCTCGCGGATCGTGTCGAGCGCGCCCGGCGGGATGTCCTGCGCGACGCCGCCGGGGCGCACGTACGCGTGGTTCATGCGCAGGCCGGTGATCAGCTCGAAGATCTTGAGGATCTCCTCGCGCGCGGTGAAGCCGAGGATCATGATCGTCGTCGCACCGAGCTCGTTGCCGCCGGTCGCGAGGGCCACGAGGTGCGACGAGACGCGGTTGAGCTCCATCATCAGGACGCGGATGACGGTGGCGCGCTCGGGGACGTCGTCGGTGATGCCGAGGAGCTTCTCGACCCCGAGGCAGTAGGCGGTCTCCTGGAACAGCGGGGCCAGGTAGTCCATGCGCGTGCAGAAGGTCACGCCCTGGGTCCAGGTGCGGAACTCCATGTTCTTCTCGATGCCGGTGTGCAGGTAGCCGATGCCCGCGCGGGCCTCGGTCACCGTCTCGCCGTCGATCTCGAGCATCAGGCGGAGCACGCCGTGCGTGGACGGGTGCTGCGGGCCCATGTTGACGACGATCCGCTCCTCGCCGAGGCGGGCGGCCTCCTCGGCGATGTCGGACCAGTCGCCGCCGGACGCCTCGAACGTCCGTGCGCCGGTCGTGTCGTCGCGGAACCCGCGGGTCGCGCGCGGCCCAGCCTGCGGAGCAGCCATCAGTTGTACGCCCTTCGCTGGTCCGGCGGCGGCACGGTGGCGCCCTTGTACTCCACCGGGATGCCGCCGAGCGGGTAGTCCTTGCGCTGCGGGTGCCCCGGCCAGTCGTCCGGCATCTCGATGCGGGCGAGGGCGGGGTGCCCGTCGAAGACGATCCCGAAGAAGTCCCACGTCTCGCGCTCGTGCCAGTCGTTCGTCGGGTACACCGAGACGGTCGACGGGATGTGCGGGTCGGCGTCGGGGACCGCGACCTCGAGGCGGAGCCGGCGGCTGTGCGTCACCGAGACCAGGTGGTAGACGGCGTGCAGCTCGCGGCCCGTCTCGTGCGGGTAGTGGACGCCCGAGACGCCCATGCTCAGCTCGAACCGCAGGTCCTGGTCGTCCCGCAGGACGCGCGTGACCTGGACGAGGTGCGCGGCGACCACGTAGATCGTGAGCTCGTCGCGGTCGACGACGACCTTCTCGATCGCCGACGCGAACCCGGGACCCTGCTCGTCGAGCACCTCGGCGAGCACGTCGACCGCCTCGTCGAACCAGCCGCCGTAGGGCCGCTCGCTCGGGCCGGGCATCGTGATCTCACGGACGAGGCCGCCGTAGCCCGAGGTGTCACCCGAGTCCGCCGGACCGAACATGCCCGTGCGGACGTCGATGACGTCCAGCGGCTGCCGGCCGGCGGGCTCGGGGGCCTGCGGTGCCTGCTGCTGCTGCGCCAGCTCGGTGCTCGTGTTCGTGACGGAGTCCTTCTCGACCGGGGACGCGTCGACGCGCTTGTCCTCGCTCACCGCAGCAGCCCCTTCATGTGCGAGGTCGGCGTCGCCTCGAGCGCGGCGGCCTCGGCGGCGCGCACGGCCTCGTGGCGGTTCACGCCGAGCGGCTCGGACTGGATCTGGTCGTGGAGCGCGAGGATCGCGTTGAGCAGCATCTCCGGGCGGGGCGGGCACCCCGGCAGGTAGATGTCGACCGGGACGATGTGGTCCACGCCCTGCACGATCGCGTAGTTGTTGAACATCCCGCCCGACGACGCGCACACGCCCATCGACAGGACCCACTTGGGCTCGGCCATCTGGTCGTAGACCTGCCGCACGACCGGCGCCATCTTCTGGCTCACGCGGCCCGCGACGATCATGAGGTCCGCCTGGCGCGGGGACGCGCGGAAGACCTCCATGCCGAACCGGGAGATGTCGAACCGGGACGTCCCCGTCGCCATCATCTCGATGGCGCAGCACGCGAGCCCGAACGTGACCGGCCACAGCGAGCCCTTGCGGAAGTACCCCGCGAGGTCCTCGACCGTCGTGAGCAGGAAGCCCGACGGTGCCTCTTCGATACCCATTACGCCTCGCCTCGCCTCGTTGCGCTCATTCCCACTCGAACCCTCCGCGCCGCCACTCGTACACGAACGGCACCGTGATCAGGACGAGGAAGCCGAGCATGGCCACCAGCCCGAACATCGCGAGCTCGCCGAAGTTGACGGCCCACGGGTAGAGGAACACGACCTCGATGTCGAAGATGATGAAGGTCATCGCGACCAGGTAGTACTTGATCGGGAACCGGCCGCCGCCGACCGCGTGCGGCGTCGGCTCGATGCCGCACTCGTACGCGTCGAGCTTCGCGCGGTTGTACCGCTTGGGCCCGATGACGGCGCTCGCGGCCACCCCGCCGAGCGCCATCACCGCGGCGATCGCCATCATCACCAGGATCGGTGCGTACGGGTTCGTCATCGGAGGCCTCTCCTGCGCGGTTCGGACGTGCGGGCGACGTGCGGTGCTGTGCTCATGCTGCCGGAGCCAGCCTGCTCAGGCCGCTGATGACGCGGTCGACCATGTCGCCGCCGCGTGGCTCGTAGCAGTCCGACAGCAGCTTGAGCGTGAACCGCATGAGCAGCGGTCGTGGCAGACCGTACCGGGTGCAGAGCCGCATCACCTGCGGGTGCTCGATGAGCTTCACGAAGTACCGGCCGAGCGTGTAGTAGCCGCCCAGGTCGTCACGCATGATGCGCGGGTACGTCTCGAGCGCGCGCTCGCGCGCGGCGTCGGTGGGCCGCGCCTGCGCCTGGACGATCGCGTCGGCCGCGACGCGGCCGGCCTGCATCGCGTAGGCGATGCCCTCGCCGTTGAACGGGCTGACCATGCCGCCCGAGTCGCCGACGAGCATGAGCCCGCGCGTGTAGAGCGGCGCGCGGTTGAAGCCCATCGGCAGGGCGGCGCCGCGCACGGGCCCGACCTGGTTCTCGGGCGTGAACTCCCACTCCGCGGGGGCGTTCTTCATCCACTTCGCGAACAGGTCCTTGTAGTCGACCCTCGTCGCGGCGGCCGTCGAGCTCACGCTCCCGAGGCCGACGTTCGCGGTGCCGTCGCCGAGCGCGAAGATCCAGCCGTAGCCGGGCATCAGGTTCGAGCGGTGCGGCTCGCCGTCCCACAGCTCGAGGTGGCTCTCCATCATCGAGTCGTCGTGCCGCGGCGTGCGGAAGTACGTGCGGACCGCGACGCCCATCGGCCGGTCCATCCGCTTCTCGAGCCCGAGCGCGAGCGGCAGGCGCGCCGAGACGCCGTCGGCCGCGATGACGACCGGGGCGCGGTAGGTGCGCTCGTCGCCCGCCCGGCGCCCGGCGTCGTCCACGGGGCGCGCGGTGACGCCGACGACGCGGCCCGTGCGCTCGTCGAGCAGCGGGCCCGTCACGTTGGTGCGCTCGAGGAGCTTCGCGCCGGCCGCGCGGGCGTGGTCGGCGAGCGCGTGGTCGAGCGTCATGCGGGTCTTGGCGAGGCCGTAGGACGGGTAGCTCGAGAGCTCGGGCCACGGCAGCTCGAGCCGGTGCCCGCCCCCGACGACGCGCAGGCCCTGGTTGCGGATCCAGCCGTCCTCGGCGCGGATCGGCAGGCCCATCGCGACCATCTCGCGCGTCGCGCGCGGGGTCAGCCCGTCGCCGCAGATCTTGTCGCGAGGGAAGGCCGCCTTCTCCAGCAGGAGCACCGTGAGGCCCGCGGACGCGCAGTAGTAGGCGGCGGTGGACCCTGCCGGTCCCGCGCCGACGACGATGACGTCCGCGTCATCGCTGCCTACCTGCACCACGACTCAGCCCGCCCTACTCGCCTACTTGTGAAGACCTTCACGTGCACGTCGGTGGACCACTCTAGTCACGGGTTTCACGGGTGTCTGCCAAGGCTTGCCTCACCCCGCCGGGGGCGCGCGGATGCCGGTGCGCGCCGCTCGCGACCGGCGCCCACGGCCCGGTCAGGCCTCGTCGGGGCGGGTCGCGCGGTGCAGCGCGACGATGCCGCCGGTGAGGTTGCGGTACGCCGCCTGGCGCCACCCGGCCTCGCGGATCAGGCGGCCGAGGGCCTGCTGGCCGGGCCACGCGCGGATGGAGTCGGCGAGGTACGTGTACGCGTCCGTCTCCTTGGAGACGGCTCGCGCGACGGCCGGCAGCGCCCGCATCAGGTAGTTGTCGTAGACCGTCCGGAAGGGGGCCCAGGTGGCGTGCGAGAACTCGCACACGACGAGCCGGCCGCCCGGCCGCGTCACCCGGAGCATCTCGCGCAGGGCGCCGACCGTGTCGACGACGTTGCGCAGCCCGAACGAGATCGTCACCGCGTCGAAGGACGCGTCCGCGAACGGCAGCCGGGTGGCGTCGCCCGCCACGAACCCCAGGTCGGGGCGCCGCCGCTTGCCGACCTCGAGCATCCCGAACGAGAAGTCGCACGGCACGACCTCGACCCCGGCGTCCGCGAACGGTGCGCTCGAGGTGCCCGTCCCCGCGGCGAGGTCGAGGACGCGCTGCCCCGGTTGCGCGTCGACGGCGGCGATCGTGGCGGTCCGCCAGCGACGGTCCTGACCGAGCGACATGACGTCGTTCGTGAGGTCGTAGCGCCGGGCGATCCCGTCGAACATCTCGGCGACCTCGTGCGGCTTCTTCTCCAGGCTGGCGCGCGACATGTGGCCATCGTCTCAGGTCAGCGGGGCCTCTCGCTTCGCGAGCACCCTCGTCGCGGTCCTACCCTGGACAGCGATGACCGTCTCGTCGACCCCAGCCGGCAACGCCGTCCCGCAGCCCCTCGTGGTGCGCACGGTGGCCGTCGACGATCCCGGCGCCCTCCTCGCGCTGCTGCCGCAGGACGCGCCGCTGGCGTGGGTGCGGCGCGGCGACGGCCTCGTGGGCTGGGGTGAGGTGCTCCGGATCCCGGTGAGCGGTCCCGACCGGTTCGCCGCGGCCGAGGACGCGTGGCACCGGGTGCTCGCGCACGCCGTCGTCCGCGACGAGGTCGGCCTGCCGGGCACGGGGCCGGTGGCGTTCGGGTCGTTCGCCTTCGAGGAGGACTCACCCCGCGGCGGCGTCGTGGTGGTGCCTCGCGTCGTCGTCGGGCGACGCGGCACGACGGCGTGGCTCACGACCATCGACACCGGCGCCACGATCGGCCCGGCGCCCTCCCTCGCCCGCGCGGCCGGGTCGCGCCGTCCGGTGACCGCCCCGGGCGCGGTCCGGTACGACGACGGCGCCGTGCCCGCGGCCGACTGGCGCGACGTCGTCGCGCAGGGGGTCGCCGCGATCCGCGACGGCGAGGTCGAGAAGGTCGTGCTCGCGCGCGACGTCGTCGCCACCACCGAGCGCCCGCTCGACCCGCGGTGGGTGCTCGGTCGCCTGGCCGACGCCTACCCGTCGTGCTGGACGTTCAGCGTCGACGGGCTGCTGGGCGCGACGCCCGAGCTGCTCGTGCGCAGCGAGAAGGGCCTGGTCACCTCGCGCGTCCTGGCCGGCACCATCCGGCGCACCGGGGACGACGCCGCCGACCTCGCCCGCGCGGCGATCCTGGCCCACTCGTCGAAGGACCTCGAGGAGCACGAGTACGCGGTCTCCTCGGTCGCGGACGCGCTCGCGCCGTACTGCTCGTCGACCAACGTGCCGGACGTGCCCTTCGTGCTCCACCTGCCGAACGTGCTGCACCTCGCGAGCGACGTGACCGGGGTGCTGGCTGCGGGTCATGGCGGGGTCGGCATCGGTGGCGCGGGCGGCGCTGCAGGTGGTGCCGGCGCGGGGACGGGCGGCGCCGGTGCGACTGTTCCCGGCCTCCCCGGCCCCTCGAGCCTCGCGCTCGCCGCCGCCCTGCACCCGACGGCCGCCGTCTGCGGCACGCCCACCGAGGCCGCGCGCGCGCTCATCGCGCGGCTCGAGGGCATGGAGCGCGGCCGCTACGCGGGCCCGGTCGGCTGGTTCGGGGCCGACGGCGACGGCGAGTGGGGCATCGCGCTCCGGTCGGCCGAGGTCGACCCGCAGGACCCGCACCGGCTCCGGCTGTTCGCCGGCTGCGGCATCGTCGCGGCGTCCGACCCCGCCGCCGAGCTCGCCGAGTCCGAGGCCAAGCTCGTGCCGATGCGGCACGCGCTCGCGTCCGACTGACAAGGAAACGGACGGCCCAGGTAAGGACCGGCCGTTCCCTTGCAGTCGGAGCCACCGCCTCCCGGGTGGCGAGTTGCTCCCCGCCCGAACGAGGAGCAACCTCGTGGCCGGATCAACCGCCGCCCAGGGAGCGTTCCGCTTCGCTCCGGTCATGGCCGGAACCGCGCCTTCGCTCTCGCCGGGCGCGCCGAAACCAACCGACAAGTCGCCATAAGACGAGCCCGACGAGCACAGCGATCGCCACCAGCAGGCCAAGAGTCACCAGCTCAGCCGTCCTCATATTCGGTCCTCCGGTTCGTCGCTAACCGGCGACGACAGATCTTGTCGTGCCTCTCAGCCTGAGTTCAGTCCACGCACGGGTCTGGATCGGGGTACCGCCCACCACTTGCAGATTGTAGGCAAGTCGTGCCACAGCGGGCAGCGTGCTCGTCTGCCTCTGCCGAACGATGCTGAGGTCAACCTCGGAATATGACCCCCCGATGATTGTGATGCTCCAGCTCCGCACTCCGAGGACTTGAGCCGTGTTCCTGTTCGCTACTGCGTAGTCGGCACGGAAGGAATCGTGCCAGATGATCCCCGTGTATCTCACGAGGCAGTCCCTGTAGTACGTCACAGTTCCAGAGGTGTTTGTCACGCATCCTGAGATCGACGTGCCGAGGGCGGTGGGGTCTTTCCGACCGTCGTCGCGCTTCGCGATCTGCGCCACCTCGACCGCGGTCAGACTGACTGAACCGTCCTGGAAGGTCTTCTTCGTCACATCGAAGCCCCCCTCGCGATATGTCTTCGAGGAGACGGGGTCCACGCCGTCGATCATCGAGTCAGGAAGTACTCCGCGCTCAAGCTTCTCAACCAGCACGTTTCTCACTGCCGAAGAAATACCGAGACCCGCCATATGTTCGCGCCACTCCTGGCGCGTCTCCTCCGTGACAGAAGCGGCGTCCTCCGCGGCTGCCGGAGCCACCATGCCAGCTGCAAGTAATGCAGCAAGCGCGGCAGTCACGAGTGCAAATCTACGTGTTGCCATGGGTGATCCCTTCGTATCCATCGGACTCGCCCGACGTCAACGCCGATGTTCGCAGTCGCCTTGCGTTGCCCGGAGGTGGATCAGGTCACGGTTCGGTAACAGTAGCTATGACTGCTGTTTGATTCGACTTGACCGGGCGGGTTCCCGGTTCCGCGGTTGCAGATGTCCCCGCATGTACGTCCGGCTGCGTCCTCTCATGGCGACCTGGGCCCGGACGAGCGGGCAGCGCACCCAGCCACTCTGCCGTGGGCACTTCGGGCTCATCTGCTGCGCGATCCGTCCGATGGTGTGGGCCGGACTGGCGACGGACACTGGCAGGTGGCAGTGATGCTGCCGCGACAGGAGCGAACCCGAGGAGGGAGCGACCGTGGGACTCGACGACATGAAGGAGAAGGCCAGCGACGCGGGCATCGAGAAGGCCGGCGACGCCGCCGATCAGAAGAGGGGCGGCAAGGGCGCTGACAAGATCGACCAGGCGGAGCAGGCGGCCGACAAGAAGTTCGGCGGGTAGTCCTCGACGCGGACTGCGACGAGGAAGGCCGGCACCCGCGCGCGGGTGCCGGCCTTCCTCGTGCGCCCGACGGCCGGGGGGAGCGACCGCCGGGCAGCTGTGGTGGGACGGATCAGCCGCCGAAGTACCAGCCGAACGGGTTCTCCGGAAGCTGACCCTGCTGGCCGGGCATCTGCCCCGGCTGGTCCTGCTGCCCCGGCTGGTCCTGCTGCCCCGGCTGGTTCTGCCGCCCCGGCTGGTCCTGCGGCGCCGCCGTCTCGGCGCGGGTCGCGAGCGTCACCGTGACGTCGAGCGTCTTTCCGTCGCGGACGACGGTCAGCTTCGCCTCGTCGCCCGCCGCACGCTCCCGGACGTAAGCGGTCAGCGACTCCGACCCTGCGACCGGGTCGCCGTCGATCGCGACGACCACGTCACCGGCCCGGACGTCGGCAGCGGCTGCCGGCGACCCGTCCGTCACCTGCTGCACGACGGCGCCGCGCCGGGTGACGCCGTCCGCCGTCGCGTCTCCGTCGGTCATGGAGACGCCGAGGAACGCGTGCTCCGCGGTGCCCGACTCGATGAGCTGGGTCGCGATGTTGCGCGCGAGGTCGATCGGGATGGCGAAGCCGAGGCCGATCGAGCCCGCCTGGCCTCCGCGGCCGGAGATCGTCGCGATCGAGGACGTGATGCCGATGACCCGACCCTCGGCGTCGAACAGCGGACCCCCGCTGTTGCCGGGGTTGATCGCGGCGTCGATCTGGATCGCGTTCGTCACGACGACGTCGCTGCCCTGGCCGCCGCCGCCGGCCGAGACGGGACGGTCGACGGCGGAGACGATGCCCGTCGTCACCGTGTTCGCGAGGCCAAGCGGGTTGCCGACCGCCATCACCGGCGCGCCGACCACGACCGCGTCGGACTCGCCGAGCGACGCGGGCCGCAGGTCGCCCGGCGCCTCGACGAGCTTCACGACCGCGAGGTCGGTCGTCGGGTCGGCGCCGACGATCGTCGCGTCGAGCAGGCGCCCGTCGCTGAGCGTGACCTGGACGGTGTCGTTCTGCGCCCCCGCGACCACGTGGTTGTTGGTCAGGACGTTTCCGGCGTCGTCGAGCAGGACCCCGGAGCCCTCGCCACCGCCGTTCGCGGTCACGACCTGGATCGCGACGACCGACGCCTGCACGGCGCTCGCGACGCGCTCCCAGTCCGGGTCGTCCGCGGTCGAGCCCGAGACGGGTGCCACGTCGGTCCCCGACCGGCCGACCTGGGCGAGCGACGTCGAGGAGGTGGATCCGGGGTCGTCGTCGAAGCCTCGGGTGAGGCCCACCGTGGCGAAGCTCGCGACCAGCGCCGCGGCCGTCGCCGCGCCGACCACGGGGAGCCAGAGGCGCTGCTTGGTGCCGGTCGCGCCGTGGGCCGAGGCGGGCGCGGGCTGCGCGACGGGGCGGTGCTGTGCCGATGGCGGGGCGAACGGGTCGCGGTACGGCGCAGGAGCGGGGGGCTGCGAATGCATCGGCTCGATCCGCTGGGTCTCCGTCATCGGCGGAGCCGGCGGGGTGGGGCGCTCGGTCGGGGCGATGCCCCCGGTCGGGGCGATGCCCCCGGTCGGGGCGTTGCCCTCGGCCGGGGTGCGGTCCTCGGTGCTGTCGGGGCGGTCGCTGCTCGTCATGGGTGGTTCCTCCTCGTCGGGATCCATCTGACCCCGAGTCGCTGGAGACGACCTCGGACGGACCTGAGAGTTTGCTGCGAGCCGGATGCAGCGCGCGCCCTCCGCACGCCGAGTCGCCTTCCGTCCGACCGCGAGGCGGCGCCCCCGATGCGGATATCAGTCGAACGCGTCGTCGACCGCCGTCGCCATCCGCGCGGTCAGCGCCCGGCGGCGCGACCGGTCGACGCGCACCTCGACGACGCTCAGTCCCGGTCCGGGCGTCGCGAGCGCGACGCGCAGCGACTCGACGTCGCGGACGAGCTCGTGCCGTACCGCGTACCCCGCGCACAGCGCGCCCAGGTCCGCCCCGTGCGGCGTCCCGAACACGCGCTCGAACGCCGACGCGTGCTCCGGCGCGCCGTGCTCGAGCGTCGCGAAGATCGAGCCGCCGTCGTCGTTCGCGACGACCAGCTGGAGGTTCGGCTCGGGCTCGAACGGCCCCCGGAGCAGGCCACCGACGTCGTGCAGGAACGTCAGGTCGCCCAGCAGCGCGCGCACCCGGCGGCGTGGGAGGGCGAGCGCGACCCCGATCGCCGTCGAGACCGTGCCGTCGATGCCCGCGAGCCCGCGGTTGGCGAGCACCACGGGCGCGTCGCCGTCCCAGCGGGCCACGAGGTCGAGGTCGCGGATCGGGTTGCTCGACCCGACGACCAGCACGTCGTCCGGCCGCGACGCGCGCGCGACCTCACGGGCGAGCAGCGGCCCGCGCACCCGGGTGCCGCTGCGCGAGCGGCGGCCCTTGGGAGCGGCGTCGAGCACCCGGTCGATCGCCTCGGCCGCGATCGCGCCCGCCTTCTGCCACCGCGCGAGCCACTCGCCCGCGTGCCCCGCGGGGCCGGTCACGCCACCGAGGAGCTGAAGGGGGACCTCGGCGAGGACGGTCGACGCCCGCCGCATCGCGTCGGGCCAGGCGCCGCCGCGCGGCGCGACGACCAGCACCTCGACGTCCGCACGCGCGAGGAGCTGCTGCACCGGGCGCGAGAGCGTCGGCCGACCCAGCACCACGGCACGTCTGATGGCCCCGCCGAGCTCCGGGCGATCGAGCAGCAGGCGGTAGGCGGTGATCGCGTGGTCACCCGCACGCGCCCCCGACGACGGCTCGGCGAGCAGCGGCCAGCCGTTCGCCTCGGCGAGCCGCCGCGCGGCCGGGCCGGCGCCGTCCCCGGCGACGACGACGGTCGGCACATGCTCCGTGGCCGCCGCCGGCTGCGTGCTCACGTCCGCCGGGACGAGCGGCCCGCCGGCCGGCGTCCCGGGCTCCACCGCGTCGGCCGCGCCGCGGCGCACCACCTCGCTCAGCCCGACGGAGGACGGCGCCGGCCAGGTCCCGTCGTCGGGTCCCGGGGCGAGGGGCTCGCGGAAGGAGAGGTTGAGGTGCACCGGGCCCGGGTCGCCGGTCCGCGAGCCGAGCGCCGCCGCGACGGCACGAGACGCGAGCTGCCGTACGTCCGCGTGCTCACCCGGCCGACCGCTGGGCGCGGGCACGTCGACCGAGAGCCGGACGGCGGACCCGAACAGGCCCACCTGGTCGGTGGTCTGGTTCGCGCCCGTCCCGCGCAGCTCGTGCGGACGGTCCGCGGTGAGGACGAGCAGCGGGACACCCGCGTGGTGGGCCTCGAGCACCGCGGGGTGCAGGTTCGCGGTCGCGGTGCCCGACGTCGTCACGATCGCCACGGGCCGCGCCCCACCACCCGCCGTGGTCCCGTCGGCGGGTCCGCGCGACGCGGCCCCGTGCGGGGGCTCGGCCGCGCCGTGCGCGGGGACGGCCGACCCGCGTGCGAGCCCGAGCGCCAGGAACGCCGCGGACCTCTCGTCGATCCGCACGCTCAGCCGGATCGTCGGTGCGCCCGCGGGGCGCTCGCCGTCGGGCAGGGACGCCGCCGCCAGCGCGTACGCCAGCGGCGCCGACCGCGAGCCCGGAGCCAGCACGACGTCGCGCACCCCGAGCCGGGCGAGCGCCTGCACCAGGACGCGCGCTGCCGCGGTCGCGGGGCCGGCCGGCTGCACCGGAGCACCGCCCGGCTCAGCAGCAGGCGCGGGTCCGGGGGCGGTCATGCGACCACCGTAGCGACGGCCGCGAGGCGCTCCCGCCACCGTGCGTCGTCGGGGGGCGGGGCGGCCGCGGCGGCCAACGAGGCGGCGTCGGGCGCGGGTCGGCGCACCGGGATCGCCCCGTCCACGGGCAGGAGGGGGTCGGCGACGACGTCGCGCGTCAGCAGCTGGGCGGTCGCGAGGCCGCACGCGTACGGGAGCTCGGGGAGCGCCGCCGCGAGCGCGACGCCGGCCGCGAGCCCGACCGAGGTCTCGAGCGCGGACGACACCACGACGGGCAGCCCGACCTGTTCGGCGAGCCGCACGCAGGCGCGCACGCCGCCGAGCGGTTGCACCTTGAGGACGACGACGTCGGCGGCGTCCGCGCGCACGACCGCGAGCGGGTCCTCGGCGCGCCGGATCGACTCGTCGGCGGCGATCGGGACGTGGGTCCGGCGGCGCACGGCGGCGAGGTCGGCGACCGTCGGGACGGGCTGCTCGGCGTACTCGAGCCCGCCCGCGGCGCGGTCCAGGACGCGCAGGCGCGCGACGGCGGTCTCGACGTCCCAGGCGCCGTTGGCGTCGATGCGGACCGCGCCGTCCGCCCCGAGCGCCTCGCGCACCGCCTCGAGGCGCGCGACCTCGTCGTCGACGCTCTGGCCCGGCTCCGCCACCTTGACCTTGGCGGTTCGGCAGCCGCCCGAGCCGAGCACGAGGCGGCGGGCGGTCGCGGCGTCGACGGCCGGCACGGTCACGTTGACCGGGATCTGCGTCCGGACAGGCGCGGGCCAGCCCCCGTCAGCCGCCTCCCGGGCCGCGCGCCACCACGCGGCCGACTCGGCGACGTCGTAGTCCCAGAACGGGCTGAACTCGCCCCACCCGGCGTCGCCGTGCAGCAGCACGCCCTCGCGGACCGTGAGGCCGCGGAACCGCGTGCGCAGGGGGATCGCGTAGACGTGCGAGGGCGGGGACGCGAGGGACACGTGCCCAGGCTAGGCGTCCCCGCCGACAGCGGGCCGCGGGGGGCCGGTTAGGGTGACCGGCGTGAGCGCGATCCCCCCGCCGGTGTCCCAGACGTTCGACCCGACCCGCTGGCGCGCGGTCGACGGGTTCTCCGACCTGACCGACCTGACCTACCACCGCGGCGTCGAGCGCGGCGCCCCGGGCGAGGCCGGCGCGACAGGCACCGAGCGCGACCTACCCGTGGTCCGCATCGCGTTCGACCGGCCCGAGGTCCGCAACGCGTTCCGTCCGCACACGGTCGACGAGCTCTACCGCGTGCTCGACCACGCGCGCATGACGAGCGACGTCGGGACCGTCCTGCTGACCGGCAACGGCCCGAGCCCCAAGGACGGCGTCTGGGCGTTCTGCTCGGGCGGCGACCAGCGCATCCGCGGCCGCGACGGCTACCGCTACACCGCCGGGGCCGACGACGTCGGGGCGCCCCCCGAGGGCGCCGACGCCATCGACCCCGCGCGTGCCGGACGGCTGCACATCCTCGAGGTGCAGCGGCTGATCCGGACGATGCCGAAGGTCGTCGTCGCGGTCGTCAACGGCTGGGCCGCGGGCGGCGGGCACTCGCTGCACGTCGTCGCGGACCTGTCGATCGCTTCGCGCGAGCACGCGCGGTTCAAGCAGACGGACGCGAACGTCGGGTCGTTCGACGGCGGGTACGGGTCCGCGTACCTCGCGCGACAGCTCGGCCAGAAGCGGGCCCGGGAGATCTTCTTCCTCGCGCGCGAGTACTCGGCCGAGGACGCCGAGCGCTGGGGCGCGGTCAACGAGGTGGCGGACCACGCCGACCTCGAGGACCTCGCGCTCGAGTACGCGGCGATCATCGCGACCAAGTCGCCGCAGGCGATCCGGATGCTGAAGTTCGCCTTCAACCTGGCCGACGACGGCCTCGCGGGTCAGCAGGTCTTCGCCGGCGAGGCGACGCGGCTGGCCTACATGACGGACGAGGCGGTCGAGGGCCGGGACGCGTTCCTCGAGCGCCGGGACCCGGACTGGTCGGGCTTCCCCTACGCGTTCTGAGCGCGCACCCACCCGCCCCGGCGACTTGTCAGACCTGGCGCGCCGCCGAGCACGCGCTGCGCCTGACACCCCCGAGCGCCGCACCACTTGTCAGACCTGACGCGCTGCCGAGCACGCGCTGCGCCTGACACCCCCGAGCGCCGCACCACTTGTCAGACCTGACGCGCCGCCGAGCACGCGCTGCGCCTGACACCCCCGAGCGCCGCGCCACTTGTCAGACCTGGCGCGGTGCCGAGCACGCGCTGCGCCTGACACCCCCGAGCGCCGCACCACTTGTCAGACCTGACGCGCCGCCGAGCACGCGCTGCGCCTGACAGGACCGCGAGAGAGGGTGGCCGGTCAGCCGGGGGTGACCGAACCGGTCCCGTTCGGCACCAGCTCGACCCACGTCGCGCCGGGCGCGAGCTTGACGACCTGGCCGTCCGCCGTCGTGAGCACGAGCGGATCCCCGACACCCGACTTGGTCCACGTCACCGTGAGCACCTTGCCGCCGGTCGCGACCACGGCTTCGCCCGTCCCGACCAGCCGCGTCTCCGGCACCACGGACCCCGCGGGGTCCCTCGTGCCCGAGTCGACCAGGTCGACCCGCAGCGCCACCACGTTGCTCGCCGCCAGCCGCGCCCCCGACGCGGCGGTCGCGGCCGTGCCGGACTCCGACCGGAGCCACGTGCCGCTCACGGCGTCCCAGGTCCAGCCGGGCTGCGAATAGCTCGACATCGCGATGTTGAGCGCGCCGGCCGGCGTGCCCAGCAGGGTCACGGTCGCCTGCTCGGCGCGGCGCGCGAACGCGAACTGCTCGGGCGGCGGCGCCTGGTGGTTCGCGTCGGCCTGGTCCCAGAACGCCTGCGGGTTGCCGAACACGTTGCTGGGCGCCGGGCGGATGCGCGTCCGGTAGAAACCGGCGTTGCCGGCGTCGTGGCTCACCGTCTGGACCCCGGCGTCGCGCAGCGCGGCCACGAATCCGGGCTGACCGCCCGAGAACGCGATGATCCCGCGCATCGGCGCCGTGATCGCCGGGTCCATCGGCCGCACGGACCGGATCGGACCCACCTCGGCGGGCACCTGCGACTGGTAGACGGCGACGAGCCGCGTGACGCCCCCCTCGACGACCTGCTCCCAGACGACGTCCGCCTGGTCGAGCCCCGTCTGAGGGCGGACCTCACGCGGGTTCTCGATCTTGACGGCGAGCGCAGGCCGGCTCGCGACCTCGTCGGCAGCGACACCGGTGAGCGGCCACCTCGGCGGGACCACCGGGGGCGGCGGCGCCGTCTTGTCGACCGCGATGTCGGGGCCCTCGGTCACGGGGGTGGGGACGGTCGGCGTGTCCGCGCCGCAGGCCGTGACGGTCAGCAGCGCACCGAGCACGGCGACGGCGGCCAGCGAACGGCTCCGGTGACCGGCGGAGGTCCGCGTGCCGCGGAGGGCGACGACGCGAGCCGCGCGGGTGGCGCGGGCGGTGACAGGCACAGAGCTCCCCTTCGTGCACCGGCCCCTCGGCCGGCGATCCGCGGACACTCTACGGGCTGCGCCTACCCTGGGGCCGTGACACGTCCGCTGCGCACCGTGCCGGTCGACGACGGCGGCAGCGCTGCCGTCCTGACCGCCCTGAGGGCGGCGCTCGACGGCTCCGGACCGGCCGTCCGGCCGTCCCTCAGGACGTCGGCGCCTCGCGGCGAAAGATCCCCGGACGAGGTGCCCGACGGCGTCGCGCTCGTCGTCGAGACCTCCGGCTCCACGGGCGAGCCACGCGCCGTGATGCTCACCTCCACCGCCCTGCGCGCGTCGGCGACCGCGACCGACGCGCGTCTCGGCGGGCCCGCGCAGTGGCTCCTGACGCTCCCGCCGGCACACATCGCCGGGCTCCAGGTGCTCGCGCGCTCGGTCCTCGCGGGCACCGAGCCGGTCGTGGCGACCGCGGGCCCCTTCCGGCCGGACACCTTCGCCGCCGACGCCGCCCGCCTCACGGGCGACCGCCGCTACGTCTCGCTCGTGCCGACCCAGCTCCACCGCCTCCTGGACGACGCGGGAGCCGGGCTCGCCGCGCTCGCCCGGTTCGACGCCGTCCTGCTCGGCGGCGCCGCCGCGTCGCCGAGCCTGATGGCCCGGGCGCGCTCCGCGGGCGTCCGCGTCACGACGACCTACGGCATGTCGGAGACCTGCGGTGGCTGCGTCTACGACGGCGTGCCGCTCGACGGCGTCCGTGCGCGCGTCGACGCCGACGGCCGCATCCACCTCGCCGGTCCCGTGCTGGCCGCCGGCTACCTCGGGCGCCCCGACCTCGACGCGGCGACCTTCCACACCGACGACGGCGTCCGCTGGCTCCGCACGACCGACGCGGGCGAGCTGCACGGCGAGCTGCACGGCGAGCCGCACGCCGAGCTGCACGGGGAGCCGGGCGACGACCGTCTCACGGTGCTCGGGCGGCTCGACGACGTGCTTCTCACGGGCGGCGCCAAGGTCGCCCCGGTGGCCGTCGAGGCCCTGGTCGCCGAGCTCGAGGGCGTCGCGGAGGTCTGCGTCGTGGGGGTGCCCGACGCCGAGTGGGGGCACGCCGTGACCGCGGTGGTCGTGCTCCGGCCGGGCGCCCGGGCTCCCGCCCTCGACCGCGTCCGCGAGCACGTCGCGCGTAACCTGGGCACGCCCGCCGCACCGCGCCACCTGGTCGTGACCGGCGGGCTGCCTCTCCGGGGACCGGGCAAGGTCGACCGCCGCGCGGTCGCCGAGCTCGCTGCGCAACGGCTCGCCTGAGCGCGCGGGTGAGTCCCCGTCCGACCAGCACAGTCCGACCAGCACCGTCCGACCAGCACCGTCCGACCAGCACAGTCCGACCAGCACAGTCCGACAGGGTGCACGTCCACCGCCGCGTTCCACCGACGAACAGGAGCCCGATGCCCACCGCCGCCGAGTGGATCGCGGGCGCCCGGCCCCGCACGCTGCCCGCCGCCGTCGCCCCCGTGCTCGTGGGCACGGGGGCCGCCGCGCAGGCGCTCGACGCGTGGGAGCCCGCCGGCACGCGCACGCTCGTCGCTCTCCTCGCGGCCGGTGTGGCGCTCGCGCTCCAGGTCGGGGTCAACTACGCGAACGACTACTCCGACGGCGTGCGCGGCACCGACCTGGAACGCGTCGGCCCGCTGCGGCTCACGGCGTCGGGCATCGCGTCACCGCGGCAGGTCAAGCTCGCGGCCTTCGCGGCGTTCGGGGTCGCGGCCCTGCTCGGCCTCGCGCTCGTCGTGCTGACCGGGCACTGGTGGCTGCTGGCGGTCGGCGCGCTCTGCATCGTGGCCGCCTGGTACTACACGGGTGGCCGTCGGCCGTACGGCTACCGCGGCCTCGGTGAGGTGGGCGTGTTCGTGTTCTTCGGGCTCGTGGCCGTGCTCGGGACGACGTACCTCCAGCTCGGCGGGGTGACCTGGCCCGCCGTCCTGGGCGCGATCGGGGTCGGCCTGCTCGCGTGCGCCCTGCTCATGGTGAACAACCTGCGCGACGTCCCGACCGACGCCGTCGTCGGCAAGAAGACCCTCGCGGTGCGGATCGGCGACGCGCGCGCGCGCCGCGCCTACGTGGCGATGATCTCCGTGCCCGTGCTGCTCGGCGTCGCATGCGCCTTCGCGTCGCCATGGGCCCTGCTGGTGCTGCTGCTCGTCCCGCCGGTCGTGATCCTCGCGATCACCGTGCGGCTCGGGGCGCGCGGCATCGCGCTGGTCCCGGTCCTCGCCGGGACGGGCATGCTCGAGCTCGGGTACGGAGTGCTGCTCGGGCTGGGCCTGGCCCTCTGACGCGCCTGGAGCCCTCTGACCCGCCTGGACCTGCGTCCGGGCCGGCCGCCCACGCCATCGACCACGCCATCGACCACGCCGCGCCCCTTCCGGGCGGAGCATGTGACCGGAGTGGCCCGAGGTGCGTCGGGAGGCCCCGCGGGGTACTCAGCAGCACCACGAGCCACATGCCCCGCGCTGACGGACCGCACAGCCGAGCGCGGCCGGCCAGGCCGCCAGGGCAGCCGGCCAGGTCGACGACGCGGTCGGCGTCCGGCGCCGGCCGCGAGCAGGCGCCAGGGGCTCGAGCGGTCAGTCCTGCCCGTCGGTCCCCGGATCACGCGCGGTGCGCTGCTCGGCCGCATCACCCGCGGAGCGCTGCTCGGCCGCATCACCCGCGGAGCGCTGCTCGCCCGCGTCGGACGCGAGGCGCTGCTCGGCCGCGTCCACCACGGCGTCCTCGTGCGCGGCGTCCTGCTCGGCGTTCTCGGAGAACCGCCGACCCGAGAGCTTGCGCCGCTCGACGCGTTCGGCGATGTACAGCGCAGCCTTGTCGCGCGGCTTCGCCAGCACGACGTACGAGATGCCCCATGCGGCGAAGGCCGCGACGAGGACGAGCAACCAGCTGCCCAGACCGATCCAGTAGAGGACGGCCACGCAGACGGCGAACAGCCCGAGGCGGAGTGCGGAGTAGGTGACGATCGGCACCCCTCCAGGGTAGATCGCGCAACGGGCGGCTCCCGCACGCACGCGGCGACCTAAGGTGGAGCCATGCGCAACCTCCTCTACCTGGTGCTGATCGGACTGGTCGTGTACACGATCGTCGACGTCGTGCGCAGCGAGGACCGCGAGCGCGCGGGCATGCCCAAGGCGCTCTGGATCGTGCTGATCGTCGTCTTCCCCCTCATCGGCTCGATCGCCTGGCTCGCCGTGAGTCGGGCGATGCGCTCGCGCGGGGCCGGGGTCTCGCGCGGCGGCGGCTGGGGCAGTGCTCCCACGACGCCGGCCGGGCCGGTCGCACCCGACGACGACCCCGAGTTCCTCTGGCTCCTCGAGCAGCACCGGCGTCAGGCCGAGCGCGAGGGCCGCCGGTCGGCGCCCACCGACGGCGCGACGCCGTCCGGCGGACCGGACCCGGCGGGCGGACCGTCGTCGGCCGACGGTGCGGGCGGCGGCGTCGGGCACGGTGACGAGAGCTCGGGCCACGACCACCCGGACCCCCGCACCCAGGCGTGACGCCGGTCGCGACACCGCTGTCCTGATGCCCTCGGGGCGCAGCCCGTCACACCACCGGCTGGAAGCCGGCGATGAGACCCTGGAGCGACTGCGTCCACGTGCCCCACAACCCGGTGACCAGCGCGAGCCCGACGAGGATCAGGAGCCCGCCGCCGCTGCGCATGATCACCAGCCGGTGCCGACGCAGGAACCCGAGCGCGGCCGTGCTTCGTCCCAGCCCGAGCGCGATGAGAAGGAACGGCACACCCAGTCCCAGCGCGTACGCGGTGGACAGCGCGGCACCCCTCCCGGCCGACCCGCCGTCGAGCGACAGCGCGATCACCGCCGCCAGCGTGGGGCCGATGCACGGCGCCCAGCCGAGGCCGAACGTGAACCCGAGCATCGGCGCACCCCACAGCCCCGCCCGGGCACGCACGTGCACGCGCCGTTCGCGCTGCAGGGCGGGGACCAGGCCCAGGAAGGACAGCCCCATGGCGATGACGACCACGCCGAGAACCCGGGTGAGGGGATCCTGCCAGCGCATGAGCTCGGCCCCGAGAGTGCCTGCCAGCGTCCCGAGCGCGACGAACACCACGGCGAAGCCGGACACGAACAACGCCACGCCCAGCAGCAGTCGCCCGCGCCCGGCGCCCGCTCGGCGCCGGTCACCGAGAGCCGACCCGTCCTCAGCCGCCGACAGCCCACGCGTTCCCGCGGCGCCCTCGCGGGCGACCCCGGTTCCGGTCATACCACCGAGGTAGCCCAGGTACCCGGGCACGAGCGGCAGCACGCACGGCGACGCGAACGACACCAGACCCGCGATCAGCGCCACCGGCACGGCGAGGAGCAGGGACCCGGAGAACGCCGTCGTGGCGAACGCGGAACCCAGGTCTTCCCAGACCCCGGCCGCGAGCCCGCCGCCGGTCGTCACGAGACCGCCCCCGCCTCGCCCAGCACGTCATCGACCAGCGCGCGCAGCGTCGCGCTCTCGGCGCGCCCCAGGATGCGCGCCGCCACGCGGCCCTCGCGGTCCAGCACGACTGTCGTCGGGACGGCCTGCACGGGGACGATGCCCTGCAGGTCGGCGAGGGCGCTGCCGTCGGTGTCGGCGATCGAGGAGTACGGCACGGAGAACGTGCGCTCGTACGCCTGGGCGGTGCCGACGTCGTCGGTGCCGTTGATGCCGAGCAGGTGGACGCCGTCGTCGGCGTAGTCGTTCGCGAGGTCGACCAGGTCCGCGGCCTCGGCGCGGCACGGCGGGCACGCGGCGTACCAGGTGTTGAGCACGACGACGTCGCCGCGCCAGTCCCCGATGTCCACGGGCGCGCCTGCGAAGTCGGTCCCGGACAGCGCGACCGGGTCCCCACGCTCAGCAACCGGCCACGTCCGCGTGCTGCCGTCGCCCGACTGGTACCCCTGGCCGACGACGTCAGCCGGGCCGCGGTCCGCGCCGCCGGCGCTGTCGCCGCCGCCGGCGCCGCACGCTGTGAGGGCGACGAGGACGAGTCCCGTCAGGAGCCCGGTCACGAGCCCGGTGAGGCGGCGTCGACGACGGGTCACCGAGCGCGCGGCCGCCCGCGGTCCGGCGGGAGTGGCGCGATCGACGGGTGCCCCGGGATCGAGCGTCACGCGCCGGCCACCTGACTCGCTCCGGGGAGCAGGTCGGCCGCGGGCTCGGAGTAGCGCAGGCCCACGAAGCGGTCGTCCTCGAACTCGAGCGAGGTCAGCGACGCGAGCGAGCACTGCCGACGGCGCGGGTCGTGCCACAGCCGGCGGTTCGTCAGCGCGAGACGCGCGACCCAGATCGGCAGCTGGTGGCTCACCAGGAGGGCCTCGTGGCCCCCGGCCGCATCACGGGCGGAGCGGATCGCCGCGAGCATGCGGTCGACCTGCGCGGTGTACGGCTCGCCCCAGGACGGCCGGAGGGGGTTGACCAGGAGCGGCCAGTGGCGCGGGTGCCGCAACGAGCCGTCGCCGACCCCGAACGTCAGCCCCTGGAACTTGTTCTCGGCCTCGAGGATGCGCTCGTCGGTCATGATGTCGAGACCGAGGGCCGCCGCGATCGGCGCGGCGGTCTCCTGCGCGCGCTGGAGCGGCGAGGCGACCAGGACGGTGATGTCGCGCCCGCGGACGTGGTCGGCGACGCGGTCGGCCATCTGCCGTCCGCGCTCGGAGAGGCCGTAGCCGGGCAGGCGGCCGTACAGCAGACCGGTGGGGTTGTGGACCTCGCCGTGGCGCATGAGGTGGACCGTGGTGGCGACCATGGGCCCAGTCTCGCAAACGTGGCGGGGTGCGTGGTCCAGGCAGGCCGCCGCCGGGTGTGAGGTGGGCCCCGTCAGCGCCGCGCGCGCAGGGCGGCGCGTACGACGGCCATGGCCTCACCCAGCGCGCGGAGCTGAGGCTCGGACAGCACGTCGACGAGGTGCTCGCGGACGGCGGCCACGTGCCCGGGTGCCGCGGCCTCGAGGCGCGCGGACCCGGCGTCCGTCATCGTGCAGTTCACGCCGCGGCCGTCGTCCTTGCACGCGCGGCGCTCCACGAAGCCGCGCGCCTCCATCCGTCGGATGGTGTGGGTGGTGCGGCTGCGCGACTGCGCCAGCTCGTCCGCCAGCTCGGACATGCGCAACGTGCGGGTGGGAGCCTCGGACAGACGGACCAGCACCTCGTACTCGCTCAGCGAGAGCCCCGAGTCGCGCTCGAGCTGCTGCCCGAGCGCGTCGGTGAGGCGCACCGCGCCGTCCAGGAAGTCGCGCCAGTGCCGCTGCTGCTCGAGGTCGAGCCAGCGCGGCTCGTGCTCCGTCGTCGTGGCCATGTCCCGCGTGACCTGCTCTCTCGTCCGTGCGGCGATCCGACCCCACGTCTCGGGCGGGTCGCGGCTTGCGTTCTCGCTCCCAGCATAGTAGAAATGTCAACTACCGGATGGTTGCGTGTTCAAGGAAACGCCGTGAGGCCGTCGTCCCAGAACCAGGTGCACGTAGTCGTCCAGCCACCGACAGCTCGTCACCCAGCACCGAGGAGATCTCCATGAGCACGACCACGCTTCCCACCGAGCTCATCGCCGGCACGTACGTCGCCGACCCCACGCACTCCGAGGCGAGCTTCACGGTCCGCCACGCGGGCATCGCGAAGGTCCGCGGCACCGTCGCGATCACCGCGGGCACGATCGTCGTCGCCGAGACCGGCTCGGCCTCGGTGACCGCCACGCTCGACCCGGCGACCATCAACACGGGCGAGGCCAACCGCGACGGCCACCTCAAGACGGCCGACTTCTTCGAGGTCGAGAAGTTCCCCGAGTGGTCCTTCGTCTCGACCGAGGTCCGCGTCTCGGGCGCCGAGGCCGTCGTCGTCGGCGACCTGACGATCCACGGCGTGACCCGCCAGGTCGAGCTCGAGACCGAGTTCAACGGCACCGCGGTCGACGCCTACGGCAACTTCCGCGCCGGCTTCTCGGCCTCGACCGAGCTCCTCCGCAAGGACTTCGGCCTGACCTGGAACGCGGCCCTCGAGGCCGGCGGCGTCCTGGTCAGCGACAAGGTCAAGGTCACCCTCGAGATCTCGGCCATCAAGCAGGCCTGATCCTCCGCCGGGCCCCCGCCCGGCCGCGCACGCGCCGCACCTCACGCGGCGGTCGGCGCGCACCCACGACGGACCGCGCACTCCTCGAGTGCGCGGTCCGTCGCCGTGTGGGCAGACGGGTGGCTCGTGCGGCGGCGTCAGCTCGACAGCTCGGTCTTGCGCCGGTCGTGGAACGCGAGGATCTGCAGCTCGGACCCGAGGTCGACGACGCGCAGGTCGACGGCCGGCGGTACGCGCAGCGCGCGCGGCGCGAAGTTGAGGATGCCGGTGACACCCGCGGCGACCATGGTGTCGCACACGTCCTGGGCGACGTCGGCCGGGGTCGAGATCACCGCGATCGTCGCCGCCCCCTCCGCGACCACCCGGGCGAGCCGCTCCGCGGGCTGCACCTCGAGCCCCGCGACCGTCGTGCCGACCACCTCGGGGTCCGCGTCGACGAGCCCCACCACGGTGAAGTCGCGGCCGGCGAAGCCCGAGTAGTTCGCGAGCGCGTGGCCGAGGTGCCCGATCCCGACGATGACGACGCGACGCCGGCTCGTGAGCCCGAGCGCGACGGTCAGCCGGCGGCTGAGGTGCTCGACGTCGTACCCGACGCCGCGGGTGCCGTGGCTGCCCAGGAACGACAGGTCCTTGCGCAGCTGCGCCGGCCCCACGCCCGCAGCCGCCGCGAGCGTGCGCGACGATGCCGTCGCGACCCCCTGCGCGCCGAGCCCCGCGAGCGCCCGCAGGTACCGAGGCAGCCGCCCGACCGTCGTCGGCGGCACGCCGCGCTCGCCGGTCATCGCGCGCCCGCCGCGAGAGCGCGGGCGAGCCGCACCGGGTCGATCCGCCAGAAGCCGCGCGGGACGCCGTCGACCAGGACGACCGGCACCTGCTCGCCGTACTCGCGCCGGAGCCGGCCGCCGTCGTGCACGGCCGCGGCGTCGACGTCGACCTCGGTCCAGGTGGCACCGGCGTCGGCCGCCGCGCGCGCGACGACCTCCCGCGCCTCGTCGCACAGGTGGCACCCCGCGCGGCCGTAGAGCACGACCCGGGCGCCGTCGTCGGTCATAGGGCCACCTTAGGACGGCCCGGCCGGGCGCTCGGGGTGATCCCTCCGAGCCGCACGCGGCACGGCCGTCGCCGGGCCGGACCCGGTGGTTACAGTGGGCGCGTGTCCGAGCTCCCGACCGTCGACGCCGGGGCCCGCGACGTCGCGGCCGCGCGGACCGCGGCGGCCTTCTTCGACGTCGACAACACGATCATCCGCGGCGCGAGCGCCTTCCACCTGGCGCTCGGGCTGTACCGCCGGGGGTTCTTCAGCGTCCGGGACATCGTGTGGGCGGCGTTCCAGAACGCGCGCTACCAGCTGTTCGGCGAGAACCGCGAGCAGATCGACGAGATCCGCTCGTCCGCCCTGGGCATCATGACCGGGCACTCCGTGGCCGAGGTCGTGGCGATCGGCGAGGAGGTCTACGACCAGGTCCTCGAGCTGCGGATCTTCCCCGGCACCCGCTCGCTCCTCGACGAGCACCTGGCGGCCGGGCGCGAGGTGTGGCTCGTGACGGCGACCCCGGTCGAGATCGGCAACCTCATCGCGAGGCGTCTGGGCGCGACCGGGTGCCTCGGCACGATCGCCGAGCACAAGGACGGCTTCTACACCGGGCGGCTCGTCGGCGACCTGCTGCACGGCAAGGCCAAGGCGAGCGCCGTGCGCGCGCTGGCCGAGAAGGAGGGCCTCGACCTCGAGGCGTCCTACGCCTACGGCGACTCGACCAACGACGTGCCGATCCTCTCGACGGTCGGGCACCCGTGCGCGATCAACCCGGACCCACGGCTGCGCCGGCACGCCGAGGCGGAGGGCTGGCCGATCAAGGAGTTCCGGGGCCGACGCCGCGCGGCCAAGCGAGGCGTGAAGACGGCCAGCTGGGCGGGGCTCGCGTGGGTCGTGGGGCTCGTGCTCCGCTCGATCGGGCGGTCGCTGCGCGGCTGACGCGCGCACGTCGACCCGCCGGCACGAGGCCAGGTACGACTCGGGCCCGGCTGTTCTGCCGGGCCCGGGAGGTCACTTCTTGTTGCGACGCTGGTGACGCGTCTTGCGCAGCAGCTTGCGGTGCTTCTTCTTCGCCATGCGCTTGCGGCGCTTCTTGATGACGGAGCCCATGGGTCCTCGCAATGGTCGACTGGTGCTGGAACGAACGACACGCGGCGCGGTCGAATCGCCCACGCACGGGAAAGTCCGAGGGCGAGTCTACCGGGTCGGGCGCAGCAGCGGCGACGGCAGACCCTCTCCCGTCCGCGCGACGGGCGGCAGGACGCGAGAGGCACCCGGCGTGACGACTCAGGACGTGAGCCGGTCACCCTCGTTCGACGCGGTGCGCAGGTACTGGTCCAGCGCGTCCTGCGGGACCCGGAACGAGCGGCCGACGCGCACCGCGGGCAGCTCGCCCGAGTGCACCAGGCGGTAGACCGTCATCTTCGACACCCGCATGAGCCCGGCCACCTCGGCCACGGTGAGGAACCGTACGCGGGGCTGCTCGCTCGCCATCCTCCACCGTCCCTGGCCCGCGCCGGGCACGTGGCGCCGACGACCTGCTCGCGACCGGCGTCAGCTCTGCTGGGCGCAGCGCTCACCCTAGAGCCTGGTGGTGCTGGAGTGAAAGAGGGGAGAAGAGTGAACGCGTGGGGTCGGCGCTGCCCCGACGCGCGGCCGCGCAGGCGTCCGCGTCAGTCGTGGTGCGGGTCCAGCCCGAGGTGCGGGAAGACCGCGGCGCGGGTCGCGCGGATGGCGCGGTCGACGTCGTCGGCCGGGTCGTAGCCGTCGCGGAACTCCCGGAAGGCGGCGTCCGCGCCGTCGGTCATCCGGTCCGGCGCGCTGCGGCCCCACCTCGTGGCGACGTCGGCGAGCCACTCGGCCGGCACCTCGGCGTCCGGGGCTATCGGCGCGTGCGCCGCGACGGCGATGAGGTGCGACCAGGCGCGCGGGACGACGTCGAGCAGCGCGTACCCGCCGCCACCGAGCGCGAGCCACCGGCCGTCGGCGACCTCGTGCGCGAGCTCGTGCACGATCTCGGCGACGCGGCGCTGGGCGTCGATGCTCACGGCGAGGTTGGTCAAGGGGTCGGACGCGTGGGCGTCGCACCCGTGCTGACTGACGACGACGTCGGCCCCGAACCCGCGCACGACCGGCGCGACGACGGCCTCGACCGCGCGCAGCCAGCCCGCGTCGCCCGTGCCGGCCGGCAGGGCGAGGTTGACGGCCGTGCCCTCGGCGCCCGGCCCGCCCGTGTCGGTCGCGTGCCCGGTGCCGGGGAACAGGCTGCGGCCGCTCTCGTGGATCGAGATGGTCACGACCCGGGGGTCGTCCCAGAACACGCGCTCGACGCCATCGCCGTGGTGCGCGTCGATGTCGACGTACGCGACCCGCTCGGCACCGTCCGCGAGGAGGCGGCGGATCGCGACGGCGGCGTCGTTGTAGATGCAGAAGCCCGAGGCGGCGGCGGGCATCGCGTGGTGCATCCCACCCGTGATGTTGACGGCGTGCGCCACCTCGCCGGACCACACCGCGCGTGCGCCGGCCACGCTGCCGCTCACGATGCGGGCCGCGGCGTCGTGCATGCCCGCGAAGACGGGGTCGTCCTCGGTCCCGAGGCCGTGCGCCAGGTCCGGCCGCCCCGTGGTGGAGGCCCGCCGGACCGCGTCGACGTACTCCTGGCTGTGCACCGTGAGCAGCTCGGTGTCGGGGGCCGGGTGCGCATCGACCACCTGGACGCCGGGCACGTCGAAGAGCCCGAGGGCGCGGACCAGGCTCATCGTGAGGTCGAGCCGGACCGGTGACATCGGGTGCCCGAACCCGAAGTCGTACCCCAGCAGCGACGGGCACCATGTCAGCTGCAGCGAGTGCCCCATGCGCCACACGGTAGACCGGACCGCGGCGGATCGTCGCCTCGCGCCGCCCGGTCGCTGCGCCTGCGCGCCGCCCGGTCGCTGCGCCTGCGCGCCGCCCGCCCGGAGGCGTGCCACAGTGTCCCGTCCGGACGCGCGGTGAGCGGGAGGTGTGATGGGGCGGCTCCCTTCGCCCGTCTGGTCGGCCCGCGACCTGGTGGACCGGCTCGCCCGCCAGTCCCCCGCGCGCCTCGCGCTCGGCGTCTTCGCCTCCGTGGTCGCGATCTTCACCGGGCTGCTCTCGCTCCCGGCCGCGACCGCGACGGGCGAGCGCGCACCCTTCGTGGACGCGTTCTTCACCGCGACGTCGGCCGTGTGCGTGACCGGCCTCGTGACGGTGGACACCGGCACGTACTGGTCCCCGCTCGGGCAGGTGTTCATCCTCGTCGCGATCAAGATCGGCGGGCTCGGCGTCATGACGCTCGCGTCGCTGCTCGGGATGGCGGTCTCGCGGCGCATCGGGCTCACCCAGCGGCTGCTCGTCTCGTCCGAGACCAAGATGACGCGGCTGGGCGAGGTCGGCTCGCTCGTCCGGACCGTCATCGTGACGTCGACCCTTTTCGAGGTGGCGATCGCGGTCGTCCTCGTCCCCCGGTTCGTGGCGCTCGGGGAGGAGTGGGGCCGGGCCACCTGGCACGGCGTCTTCTACGCGGTCTCGGCGTTCAACAACGCCGGCTTCATCCCGACCACCGAGGGGCTCGGCCCGTTCGTCTCCGACTGGTGGGTGCTGCTGCCGATCATCGTCGGCGTGTTCGTGGGTTCGCTGGGCTTCCCGGTGATCCTCGACGTGATCCGCCGGTTCCGGACGCCGCGCCGCTGGAACCTGCACTCCAAGCTCACGCTCGTGACGAGCGCCGGGCTGGTCGTGTTCGGCTCGGCCGTGGTCGCGGCGTTCGAGTGGACCAACCCCCGCACCTTCGCGCCGCTCGACTGGCCGGCGACCATCCTGGCGTCGCTGTTCGCCGGCGTCATGCCCCGCTCGGGCGGGTTCTCGACCGTCCAGGTCGGCGAGATGCGCGAGGGCACCTGGCTGCTCAACGACGCGCTCATGTTCGTCGGCGGCGGCAGCGCCTCGACCGCGGGCGGCATCAAGGTGACGACGCTCGCCGTCATGCTCCTCGCCATCGTCGCCGAGGCCCGTGGCGACCGTGACGTCGAGGCGTTCGGGCGCCGGATCCCCCGCGAGGCGCTGCACACCGCCATCGCGGTGTCCTTCGTCAGTGCGACCATCGTGCTGGTGGCCAGCCTCGCGCTGCTCGCGATCACCGACCTGACCCTCGACGTCGTGCTGTTCGAGGTGATCTCGGCGTTCGCGACGGTCGGGCTGTCGACCGGCATCACCAACGACCTGCCCGACGAGGGCAAGTACGTGCTCGCCCTGCTCATGTTCGTCGGCCGCACCGGCACGATGACCCTGGCGGCGGCGCTCGCGCTGCGCAGCCGACGCCGCGTGATCCGGTACCCGGAAGAGAGGCCCATCATTGGCTGAGAAGAAGGGGGCGCTGCGGCCCCCCAAGCCGCCCGCCGCCCAGGACGCCGGTGTCCTCGTCATCGGCCTCGGCCGGTTCGGGTCGGCCATCGCGAGCACGCTCGAGGCGCTCGGTCACGACGTGCTCGCGGTCGAGCGGGACGCCGACCTCGTCGCGCAGTGGGCCGGGCGGGTCCCGCTCGTGGAGGCGGACGCGACCAACCCCGAGGCGCTCGAGCAGCTCGGTGCGCGGGACTTCTCGGTCGCCGTCGTCGGGGTCGGGTCGTACCTCGAGGCGAGCGTGCTGATCACCGGCAACCTCGTGGACCTGGGCACCCCGCAGATCTGGGCCAAGGCGATCTCGAACGAGCACGCCCGCATCCTGCAGCGCATCGGCGCGCACCACGTCGTGCTGCCCGAGGCCGACGCCGGCGCCCGGGTCGCGCACCTCGTCTCCGGGAAGATGCTGGACTACATCGAGGTCGAGGACGGGTTCACGATCGTCAAGATGCGCCCGCCGAAGGAGACGCAGGGCTTCACGATCGCGCAGACCAAGGTCCACGAGCGCTACGGCGTCACGATCATCGGTGTGAAGAGCCCGGGCGAGGACTTCGTCTACGCCGAGCCGGACACGCGGATCTCCGCGAACGACCTGCTCATCGTGTCGGGGCACGCCGACCTGCTCGAGCGGTTCGCGGCGCGGCCGTGAGGGGTACGGCTCGTCAGCGGCCCCGCGTCGTGGCCTCGGCGGCGAGCTCGCGCGAGCGGTCGCGCGCCGCCTCGGCCGCGGCGAGGAACGCCGCCCGCACGCCGTGCGCGTCGAGCTCGCGGACCGCGGCGACGGTCGTGCCGCCGGGTGACGACACGCGCTCGCGCAGCACGACGGGGTGCTCACCGCCGTCGAGGAGCGCGGCCGAGCCGACGATCGTCTGCACGGCGAGCTGCCGGGCGCGGTCCCGGGTCAGCCCGAGGAGCACGCCCGCCTCGGCCATCGCGTCCGCGACGTAGAACACGTACGCCGGGCCCGAGCCCGAGATCGCCGTGACGGCGTCGAGGTCCTTCTCGTCGGCCCGGACCACGAGGCCCGTGCTCGCGAGCACCCGCTCGGCGAGCGCGAGGTGCTCCTCGGTCGCGTGCGTTCCCGCGCTGATCGCGCTCGCACCCTTGCCGACCACGGCGGGCGTGTTCGGCATCACCCGCACGACCGGCGCGCCGGTCGGCAGCCGCTCCTCGTAGAACGCGCACGGCAGGCCCGCCGCGACGCTGATGACGAGCGTGCCGGGTCGGAGCGCGTCGGTGATCTCCGCGAGCACTCCCCCGACGTCCTTGGGCTTGACCGCGACGACGACGACGTCGGCCCGGCGGACGGTCTTCGCGTTGCCGTCCGCCGCACGCACGCCGTACGTCCCGGAGAGCTCGTTCGCGCGGAGCGCCGAGGGCTCGGTGACGGCGACGTCGTCGACGTCCCACCCCGAGGCGAGCACGCCGGCGAGCAGCGCCTCCCCCATCACGCCGCCGCCGAGAATGGCGAGGCGCGGGTGCGTCGTCGTGCCGGTCGGGCCGGTGCCGTTCGGGCTCATGGGTGCTCCTTGCCAGGGCTGTGGTGCGTCGGGGTGGCTCGTCGGGTGGAGCGCGTCAGAGCGGGAAGGCCTCGTAGAAGTCCGCGACGACGTCCGCGGGCCCGACGGCCTGGAGCAGCGCGGTGCCGTTGGTCCAGGTCGCGGTCCCGGTGCCGTCGGCGGCGGTCGTGAGGGTCCACTCTCCGGCGGGCTGGCCACCGACCACGACCTGGCCCGACGTCGGGGCGGCAGGGGGCGTCGCCGTCGCGTCGTCGGACGCGCCGGTGGCTGCCGGCTGGGGCGCAGCAGCCGGGGCGTCGCTCGTCACGATGGCGCCGTAGGCGGCGGCCGCCTCCTCGGGCGTCTCCCACTGGCCGGCGTAGAGCATCACGGTGCCCGAGCCGCCGTCGGAGTACTCCACCTGGTAGCCCTCGAGCGCACCCGCGGCGATGAGGGGGGCGTGCTCGGTGACGCTCGTGAGCGCGTAGGACAGCACCGAGTCGGGCAGCGCGTCGGCGAACGGCGAGAGGGGCTGCCGGGCGGCGGGCGCGATGGTGGGTGTCGGCGAGGGCAGGACGACCGTGCTGGGCGACGGAGCCGCCTGCGGGTCGCCGTCGAAGGCGCCGGACAGCGCGGCCGCGGCACCGCCGACCACCAGGATCCCGGCGACGACGCCCCCGACGAGCAGGAGACGACGGCGCGAGGTGTCGCGCGCGGGGCCGTCGGCCGACACGGGGCCGTCGGCCGACACAGGGCGGCCGTCCGCCGCAGGGCGACCGTCCGCCGCAGGGCGACCGTCCGCCGCGGGGCGGTCGCGCTCCGCCGGACGGTCGTCGCCCGACGCCACGGGGTCCCAGCGCGGCGTCGTCGGCCGTCCCGCGTCGTTCCCCGGCGTGCTCTGCGTCATCCTGCGTGCCTCCCTGCCGGCGCCACGGTCGTTCGCGGTGCGTCCCGGGGAAGCCTACGCACTGGGCGACGCACCGTCGGCGGCCCGGCGCGGCGAGTGTGTCGGTGGCTCCGGCTAGCGTTCGCGACGTGCCAGCCTCCTCAGCCGCCCGCCCACCTGCCGGCCGTCCCCCTGCCGCCCGCCGGGTCGAGCGGGCACCGAGACCTGCCTTCCGGTGCGGCGAGTGCGGCTGGACCACCGCCAAGTGGGTCGGCCGTTGCGGCGAGTGCCAGGCGTGGGGGTCGGTGGCGGAGGACACAGGCCCCGGCGGCGCGGCGCCGCGGACGACGGCGACGAGCCCGGCCCGCACGCCGGCCCAGCCCATCGGCGACATCGACGTCGAGGCAGCGAGGGCGCGCCCGACCGGCGTCGGCGAGCTCGACCGCGTGCTCGGCGGCGGGCTCGTGCCCGGTGCCGTGGTCCTGCTCGCCGGGGAGCCGGGCGTCGGCAAGTCGACGCTGCTTCTCGACGTCGCCGCGCGGGCGGCCCGCGGCGGCCGACGCGTGCTCTACGTGACCGGGGAGGAGTCGGCCGGTCAGGTCCGCCTGCGCGCGGAGCGGATCCGTGCGCTCGACCCGAACCTGCTGCTCGCGGCCGAGACCGACCTGGGAACGGTGCTCGGCCACCTCGAGCAGGTGGAGCCCGACCTGCTGGTGGTCGACTCGGTGCAGACGATCGCCTCGACCCTGGTCGACGGCGCTCCGGGTGGCGTGGCACAGGTCCGCGAGGTCGCTGCGGCGCTGATCGCGGTGGCGAAGGACCGCGACCTGCCCGTCCTCCTGGTCGGCCACGTGACCAAGGACGGATCGATCGCCGGGCCGCGCACGCTCGAGCACCTGGTGGACGTGGTGTGCCAGTTCGAGGGCGACCGGCACTCGCGGCTGCGGCTCGTGCGGGCGACCAAGAACCGCTACGGGCCGACGGACGAGGTCGGGTGCTTCGACCTGTCCGAGACGGGCATCGTGGGGCTCACCGACCCCAGCGGGCTGTTCGTGTCGCACGCGCTCCACCACGTCCCGGGCACATGCGTGACGGTCACGCTCGAGGGTCGACGCCCGCTCGCGACAGAGGTCCAGGCGCTCGTCGCCCCGAGCGTCCTGAGCAACCCCCGACGGACCACGAGCGGTGTCGACTCGAGCCGGCTGGCCATGGTGCTCGCGGTGCTCCAGCGGCGGGTGGGGGCGCGGCTGGTCGATCAGGACGTCTACGTGTCCACCGTGGGCGGCGCACGGGTCGTCGAGCCGGCGGCGGACCTCGCGCTCGCCCTCGCGACGGTGAGCGCACGAGAGAACGTCCCGCTGCTCGCGGGCGTCGTCGCGCTCGGCGAGGTCGGCCTCGCGGGCGAGATCCGACCGGTGGCCGGTGTCGCGCGGCGCCTGTCGGAAGCAGCGCGCCTCGGGTTCACGCACGGCGTGGTCCCGCGCGGCTCGGTCGAGCCGACGGCGGCCCCGGCCGGCATGACGTTGCACGAGGTCGGCGACCTCGCCGAGGCCGTGCTCCTGAGCAGCGGGCCACGGAGCCGACCCGCGTAGCGGACGGTGCCGGTCCCTGCGCCGACGACCGGCGTACAGTCCGCTCCGACGAGCACGGAAAGCCGCGAGACGACCGTGGCGCGTGTCCGCGTCGCGATCCCGCTGCACCGTTAGGATCCGCTCGTGGCCCCCCACCTCACTCCCGACGACCTGCTGCGGACGACTCTCGCAGCCGTCGCTCCCGGCGGGGAGCTCCGCGAGGGCCTCGACCGCATCCTGCGCGGCCGCACCGGGGCCCTGATCGTCCTGGGATTCGATCGCACGGTCGAGACCATCTCCTCGGGCGGGTTCGCCCTCGAGGTCGAGTTCTCCGCGACGCGCCTGCGCGAGCTCGCGAAGATGGACGGTGCGATCGTCCTCGACAAGGACGCCACCAATATCCTCCGCGCAGCCGTGCAGCTGCTGCCGGACCCCACCATCGAGACCACGGAGTCGGGCACCCGGCACCGCACCGCCGAGCGCGTCGCCAAGCAGACCGGCTTCCCCGTGATCTCGGTGAGCCAGTCGATGCGGATCGTCGCGCTCTACGTGGGTGGGTTCCGGTACGTGCTCGAGGACGCCGACACGATCCTGTCGCGCGCGAACCAGGCGCTCGCGACCCTCGAGCGGTACAAGTCCCGGCTCGACGAGGTGAGCGGGACGCTGTCCGCGCTCGAGATCGAGGACCTGGTCACGGTGCGGGACGTGTCCGCCGTCGTGCAGCGGCTCGAGATGGTGCGCCGGATCTCCGAGGAGATCGCCGGCTACGTCATCGAGCTCGGCACCGACGGCAGGCTCCTCGCGCTGCAGCTCGACGAGCTCATCGGCGGCATCGGGTCGGACCGCGAGCTGGTCATCCGCGACTACGTCGAGAGCCCGCGCAAGGAGCACGACGTGCCGGAGGTCCAGGCCGCCCTCGCGTCGCTCGACTCGACCGAGCTGCTGGACCTGGCCCACATCGCGGGGGTCCTCGGCCTGCCAGGCGGCGGCGACGCGCTCGACGCGGCCGCCGGTCCGCGCGGGTACCGCCTGCTCTCGAAGGTCCCGCGCCTGCCGGGGTCGATCGTCGACCGGCTCGTCGGCCACTTCGGCAGCCTGCAGAAGCTCCTCGCCGCGAGCATCGAGGACCTGATGACGGTCGACGGCGTCGGCGAGCAGCGCGCCCGGGCGGTGCGCGAGGGCCTCTCGCGCCTCGCCGAGTCGAGCATCCTCGAGCGCTACGTCTGACCGCGCCCCGCCCTTGCCGGGCGCCCACACGTCCCGGCGACGTCCGAGGGCGCTCGCGCTACTTGAGGGTGAAGACCGCCGGCTGGGCGCTCGTGCCGAGGAGCGACAGCACGGCCTGGTACGTGCCCGCGCGCGGCTCGGGGAGGCCCGCCGGGCAGCCCTCGCCCGAGCGGACGCGCTGCCACGTGATCTCGGCGGGGTCCTGCGCGCCCGTGCCGAGGAGGATCTGACGCGACGCGGTCTCCGGGGCGGCACAGTCCTTCGTCGACCAGATGCGGTCGGCGCCTGACGTGATGAGGACCTCGCGCGTGGCGTCACCCGCGTCGACCGTGCACGGCACGTCGCCGATGTTGGTGATCGACGCCCGCAGCACGGGGTCGGCGTCGGCCGCGTACTCGAGGGCGTCGGTGGTGAGCGCGAGCTGCAGGCTGTCGGGCGTGCAGTCGACCGGGGCCGCCGGAGCGTCCTCGGCATCGTCCTCGGCGGCGTCGACCGCGCCGGCGCCGGTGCCCTCGTCGCTCGCGTCGGCGGCGGTCTCCCCAGCGCCCTCGGCCGCCGTCGTCTGCCCGGCCGCTGCGGCGGCGTCGTCGGGTCCGAAGCGACCGAGGGCGATCGAGCCGAGCGCCACGAGGCCCCACACCACGGCGCCCAGCACGACGAGCACGACCAGCCGACGTACCCAGTACACCCGCGGAGGGTTCGGCCCGGCGGGGTGCAGCACCGTGCTCATCGCTCCTCCTCGACCGTGGGCTCCTCGTCGACCGCGTTCGACTCACCGTAACGACCGCGCCCGCCGCAGGTCGCGAGGGCACGCCGGTGCGCGGTGACCTGCCGACGAGGCCGGGGCATGGGAGAGGATTCGGAGGTGCCCGCACCCGACGTCACCCGGACCACGCGGCCCCGGACCGACTCGCGACGGCCGACGGCCACCGCCGGGGGGCCGGTCACCGGGGCCCTCGCGGCCGCCCAGGCGTCCGCGCTCCGCTCCGGTGTCGTCGACTGGTTCGCCGAGCACGCACGCGACCTGCCGTGGCGGGCGCCCGACCGCACGCCGTGGGGTGTGCTCGTGAGCGAGGTGATGCTGCAGCAGACGCCGGTCGTGCGCGTCCTGCCCGCCTGGACCGCGTGGACGGCGCGCTGGCCGACGCCCGCCGACCTCGCGGCCGCGAGCCCCGCCGACGTGCTGCGCGCATGGGACCGGCTCGGCTACCCGCGGCGCGCGCTGCGGCTGCAGGAGTGCGCGCGCGCGATCACCGAGCACCACGGGGGCGTCGTGCCCGACGACGAGGCCCGGCTCCGCGCGCTGCCCGGCATCGGCGCGTACACGGCGGCCGCGGTCGTGGCGTTCGCGTTCGGCGGGCGGTCGGTCGTGCTCGACACCAACGTGCGGCGGGTCCTCGCGCGGACCGTGGACGGCGCGGCGCTGCCGGCCCCGAGCCAGAGTGTCGGCGAGACCGCCCGGGCGGCCGCGCTCGTCCCGCCCGGCCCGGCGGACGCGGCACGCTGGGCGGCGGCGTCGATGGAGCTCGGAGCCCTGGTGTGCACGGCGCGGGCCCCGCGGTGCGAGGCCTGCCCGGTCGCGGAGCTCTGCGCGTGGCGGCTGGCGGGTCGGCCGCCGGACGAGCACGCTGCCCGACGCCGCACCCAGGCCTGGGCGGGCACCGACCGCCAGGTGCGCGGCCGCGTCATGGCGCTGCTCCGCGACGCACCGCTGCCCGTGCCGGGCGAGGTGGTCGACGAGGCGTGGCCGGACCGCGCCCAGCTGCGTCGATGCGTGGCGGGACTGGTCGCCGACGGACTGGTCGAGGAGGTCGCCGCCCCCGCCGACGACGCCCTCCCGGCCTACCGTCTCCCCCTCGCGCCCGTCGGCTGACACCCCGCCCGCCGACCGGGCGAAACGTCCGCGGCCGGCGTCGAGCGGGTCAGTCCAGCTCGACGAGCATGCGCGTGTTGCCGAGGGTGTTGGGCTTCACGCGCGCGAGGTCGAGGAACTCCGCGACGCCGTCGTCGTGCGAGCGCAGCAGCTCGGCGTAGACGTCCGCAGACACCGGCGTGCCCTCGATCGGCGCGAACCCGTGCGCCCGGAAGAAGTCGACCTCGAACGTGAGGCAGAAGAGGCGGCGCAGCCCGAGCACCCGTGCACGCTCGACGAGCCCGTCCAGCAGCGCGTGCCCGACGCCGTGCCCGCGCCATCCCGGCGCGACCGCGAGCGTCCGGATCTCGGCGAGGTCCTGCCACATGACGTGCAGCGCCCCGCAGCCGATCACCAGTGCGCCGCCCGGCTGACCACCGCTGTCCGCGACCGTCCGGGAGTCGCGGGCAGCGTCGCCCGCCACCGCGTCGGCCACCAGGAACTCCTGGACCGCCTCGTAGTAGCCGACCATCTCCTTGGCGAGCAGGATGCGCTCGCTCGCGTACGGCTCGACGAGGTCCCGGATCGCGGGCACGTCCGCCGGGCGCGCGGGCCGGATCGTGAGATCGGGATTCGTCACGCGGACCACCTAACCACCGCGGAGCGTCCGGGCACTCACACCATGTCGCCCGGCCAGCCGAGCCGTCCGTGCAGCACCGGCTCACCGGCTCGGTCGACGCCGTTCGGCGTGCGGTCACCTGAGCGCGTCCCGTTCCGCCCCTTCGCGTGCCTCGCGGCCGCGCCGGACCGCGCGCGCCAGGTGTCGAGCAGCAGGGCGGCCGTCCGCTCGTCCACGACCAGGTCCGTCACGACGCCGGCGCGCAGCGCGGCGAGCAGCGGGACCACCTTGTTGTCCCCGGCCACGACGCACACGCGCCTGGGCACCCGGTCGAGCTCCTGCGGCGTGGGACCCGTCGCCCGCGCGTTGAGCGCGACGTCCCGGTAGCTGCCGTCGGCGCGCAGGAAGACGGTGCAGACGTCCCCCACGACGCCTTCCGCGTGCAGCAGCGCGACGTCGTCGTCGTCGAGGTAGCCGGCGGCGTACACGTGGCTCGGCACCGTACCGGCGACGGCCCCCACAGAGAAGACCACGATGTCTGCACGTCGTTGCACGTCAAGGACCCGCTGCACCGAGCGTTCGCGCCACATCGCCGCCTTGGTGTGCGGGAAGTCGAAGAAGGCCGGCACCGGGAAGTGGTGCACCGCCGCGTCGAACGCCGAGCCGAAGCTCGAGATGAGGTCGCTGGCGTACTCGATCCCGCTGGTCCGCGTGTTCGCGGCCCCGTTGAGCTGCACGACGGCGCTGCCCCGGGTGGGCTTGTAGGTCAGGTGCCGGCTGACCGCGGCGAGCGTCGTCCCCCACGCGATCCCCAGGACCATGTCCGAGTCGAACCACGAGGCGAGCAGGCGCGCGGAGGTGATCGCCACCTGCTCGAGGCGGTCGATGTGCGCAGAGGAGTCGGGCACCGGGACGACGTAGGTGGCGATGCCGAAGGCGTTGCCGATGCTCTGGCCGAGCCCCGGCGCCCGGCTGCTCGCGGGTCGCAGGGTGATCTCGACGAGACCCGTCTCGCGGGCCCGCTTGATGAGCCTCGAGACGGTCGAGCGCGAGGTCCCGAGGTGCCGCGCGATGACCTCCATCTTCATGTCCTGGAGGTAGTACATCGCGGCCGCCCGGAGGACGTCCTGCTCTCGTTCGGGCACCGCCGCACCCTCCGTCCCGAGGACGGCGGTGCACATTCGTGCACCAGGGTTGCGCGTCCGTTCGAGCCATGGCAAGCATAGGGCTGCGTTCGGAACCAGGTCGGATGCCCACATGCCGCGACCGCTGCACGGGCCCTTCCCGGTGGCCGGGACATGCAGGTCAGGAGGACCACGGTGAAGATGGCGGCACTCACGGCGGAACGGCGGGCGGCGGCGCTCGACGTCCTGGAGGGCAGCTCCGCGGCCCACGAGCTGGACGTCCTGGTGATCGGCGGCGGCGTCACCGGTGCAGGCATCACGCTCGACGCCGTCACGCGAGGGCTCAAGGTCGCGGTCGTCGAGGCGCAGGACTGGGCCAGCGGGACGTCGAGCCGGTCGAGCAAGCTGGTCCACGGCGGTCTGCGCTACCTCCAGATGCTCGACTTCCATCTGGTCCGCGAGGCCCTGACCGAGCGGGACCTCCTCATCACGCGCCTGGCCCCGCACCTCGTGCGCCCGGTCTCGTTCCTGTACCCGCTCGAGAACCGGGTGTGGGAGCGCGCCTACGTCGGGGCCGGCGTCGCGCTGTACGACACGCTCGCGAGCGTCAACGGCCGCCGCCGGGCCATGCCCATCCACCGCCACGTGGGGCGCAAGGGGCTCGAGCGGCTCTTCCCGGACCTCCGGCACGACGCCGCGATCGGGGCCGTCCGCTACTGGGACGCCAGCGTCGACGACGCGCGCCTCGTCTCGACCCTGATCCGCACGGCCGTCTCCTACGGGGCGGCCGCGGCGTCCCGGACCCAGGTCACCGGGATGCTGACGACCGAGGGCGGCACGGTGATCGGCGCGACGGTCCAGGACCTCGAGACGGGCCGCTCGATCGAGGTGCGGGCCCGGCAGGTCGTCAATGCGACCGGCGTCTGGACCGAGGAGACCGAGTCCCTGGCCGGCACCGACGGCGGGCTGCGCGTGCTCGCCTCGAAGGGCATCCACATCGTGGTGCCGCGCGACCGGATCGCGGGCGACACGGGGCTGATCCTGCAGACGGAGAAGAGCGTGCTCTTCATCATCCCGTGGTCCCGCTACTGGGTGATCGGGACGACGGACACCCCGTGGACGCAGGAGCTCGTGCACCCGGTCGCCAACGCGGCCGACATCGACTACGTCATCGACCACGCCAACACCGTGCTCGCGCGGCCGATCTCCCGCGAGGACGTCATCGGCACCTGGGCCGGGCTGCGCCCGCTGCTGCAGCCGGGGACCAAGGAGGGCACGTCGTCGGCCAAGGTCTCGCGCGAGCACACGGTCGCGTCGCCGACGCCGGGGCTCACCGTCATCGCCGGCGGGAAGCTCACGACGTACCGGGTCATGGCCAAGGACGCGGTCGACTTCGCGCTCGGGGGCCGGGCGCACTCGCTGCCGTCGGTCACGGACACCATCCCCCTGGCCGGCGCCGAGGGCCTCGTGGTCCTCAGACGACAGGCGCCGACGATCGCGCGGCGCTACGGGTGGAGCCGCGCGATGCTCGACCACCTGCTGCACCGCTACGGCTCGCTGCTGGCCGAGCTGGTCGAGACGGTCGACGCCGAGCCCTCGCTGGGCACGCCGCTCGCCGCGGCTCCGGCGTACCTGCGTGCGGAGATCGCCTACGCGGTCACGCACGAGGGCGCGCTGCACCTCGACGACGTGATGATGCACCGCACGCGCCTCAACTACGAGGTCGCGGACCGCGGGCTCGGCGCGCTCGAGGAGATCGCCGACATCATCGGCCCGCTGCTGGGCTGGGACGACGCCACGCGCGAGCGCGAGCTGGCCGCGTACCGCGAGCGCGCGGAGGCCGAGGCGGCCGCGGAGCTCGAGCCGGACGACGAGTCCGCCGAGCAGGTGCGCCTGCGCGCGTCGGAGATCGCGCCGCTCCAGCCGATCACCGCCACCTGAGCTTGCGGTCCTCGGGCCTTGCGTGGGCCTGCGGACCGGAGGTTCTCGGGGTACCCCCCGGGAACGACATGACAGCGACGTCAGAGGAACGAGGTCGAAGTGGACAGTCTCATGTCCGAAGCATTCGTGTCCGAGATCATGGGCACGGCCATGCTGATCCTGCTC
Organism: Cellulomonas fimi; assembly: GCF_012952065.1. Classification (GTDB taxonomy): domain Bacteria; phylum Actinomycetota; class Actinomycetes; order Actinomycetales; family Cellulomonadaceae; genus Pengzhenrongella; species Pengzhenrongella fimi_A. The sequence goes on along the minus strand of NZ_JABCJJ010000001.1, from coordinate 145,057 downwards.
GGCGCCGGGGTGGTGGCCAACGTGATCCTGCCCCGGAACAAGGGGTTTGACAGCGGCTGGCTCGTCATCAACTTCGGGTGGGGGCTCGCGGTCTTCGCGGGTGTCTACACCGCGTTCAAGTCTGGCGCCCACCTCAACCCCGCGGTCACCCTCGGCCTGTACACGGCGGACCTGCCGTTCGCCGTGATCGACGACGTGGCGATCGAACCCACCTTCGGCAACATGCTCCTGTACTTCGCCGCGGAGCTCATCGGTGCGTTCCTCGGTGCCGTGCTGGCCTTCCTCGCCTACAAGAAGCACTTCGACGAGGACGCCGACCCCGCGACCAAGCTCGCCGTCTTCTCCACGGGACCGGCGATCCGCTCCTACGGCTGGAACGTCGTCACCGAGGTCCTCGGCACGTTCGTCCTCGTGTTCGTCGTCATCGCGTTCGGCAGCACCCCGACAGGGCTGGGCCCCCTCGCGGTCGCCCTCCTCGTCGTCGCGATCGGCGCGAGCCTGGGTGGCCCGACGGGCTACGCGATCAACCCCGCCCGCGACCTCGGTCCGCGCATCGCGCACGCGCTCCTGCCGATCCGCGGCAAGGGCTCGAGCGACTGGGCGTACAGCTGGGTGCCGATCGTCGGCCCCCTGCTCGGAGGCGCCATCGCCGGTTGGGTCGGCGCCTGGTACGTCGGCTGACGCGGCTTCACCGCACAGGCGTCTCATGACATCTGCGCTTCATGACATCTGCACTTCATTCACCTCCAGAGGACGGACGCACCATGGCTGACTACGTACTCGCGATCGACCAGGGGACCACGAGCTCACGCGCGATCATCTTCAACCACGGCGGGACCATCGTGGAGACGGGACAGCTCGAGCACGAGCAGATCTTCCCGCGGGCCGGATGGGTCGAGCACGACGCCGAGGAGATCTGGCGGAACACCCGGGAGGTCGTGGGGCTCGCGCTCACCCGCGCCAACCTGACCCACCGCGACATCGTCGCCGTCGGCATCACCAACCAGCGCGAGACCACGGTGGTCTGGGAGAAGAGCACCGGCAAGCCGGTCTACAACGCGATCGTCTGGCAGGACACGCGGACGCAGAAGATCGTGGAGGAGCTCGGGGCCCTGGGCGGCGGCGCGGAGCGGTACAAGGACCGCGTCGGGCTCCCGCTGGCCACCTACTTCTCCGGGCCCAAGGTCAAGTGGATCCTCGACAACGTCGACGGCGCCCGGGAGAAGGCCGAGCGGGGCGAGCTGCTCTTCGGCAACACGGATGCGTGGGTCCTGTGGAACATGACCGGCGGGCCCGACGGCGGCGTCCACGTCACCGACCCGACGAACGCCTCGCGCACCATGCTCATGAACCTCGACACGCTCTCCTGGAACGAGGAGATCGCGGGCGAGATGGGCATCCCGATGTCCATGCTCCCGGAGATCCGCTCGTCCTCCGAGGTGTACGGCGAGGGCCGTGAGGGCGGGATGGTCCCGGGCGTGCCGATCGCCGGAATCCTCGGCGACCAGCAGGCGGCGACCTTCGGGCAGGCGTGCTTCGAGGTGGGCACCGCGAAGAACACGTACGGCACGGGCAACTTCATGCTGCTCAACACCGGCACCGAGCCGATCCCGTCGAAGAACGGGCTGCTCACGACGGTCTGCTACAAGATCGGCGACCAGCCGACGCGCTACGCGCTCGAGGGCTCGATCGCCGTCTCGGGGTCGTTGGTCCAGTGGCTGCGCGACAACCTCGGGCTGATCTCCTCGGCGCCCGAGATCGAGCAGCTCGCGGCGACGGTCGAGGACAACGGGGGCGCGTACTTCGTGCCCGCGTTCTCGGGGCTGTTCGCGCCGTACTGGCGGTCCGACGCGCGGGGCGCGCTCGTCGGGCTGACCCGGTACGTCAACAAGGGCCACATCGCCCGGGCCGTGCTCGAGGCGACGGCGTTCCAGACCCGCGAGGTCCTGGACGCGATGAACGCCGACTCGGGGGTCGACCTCACCGAGCTCAAGGTGGACGGCGGGATGGTCGCGAACGAGACCCTCATGCAGTTCCAGGCGGACATCCTCGGCGTCCCGGTCATCCGGCCCAAGGTCGCGGAGACGACGGCGCTCGGGGCGGCCTACGCGGCCGGCATCGCCGTCGGGTTCTGGAGCGGTGAGCAGGACGTCATCGACAACTGGGCCGAGGACAAGCGCTGGGAGCCGTCGATGGAGTCCGGCGAGCGGGACCGCCAGTACCGCCTGTGGAAGAAGGCCGTCACGAAGACCTTCGACTGGGTCGACGACGACGTGAAGTAACGCGTCCACCCGTCACCAGGCGGCCGAGCTGTCAGAGCCACGTGAACCTCGAGGTTCACGTGGCTCTGACACGTCAGTGGAAGCTCGCGCCGCCGTTGACGTCGATGACGGCACCGCTGACGAACGCCGCGCCGTCGGAGGCGAGGTAGACCGCCGCCGCCGCGACGTCGGCCGGCACGCCGCCCCGGCCGACCGGGATCCCCGCGACGACCGCGCGCTGCGTCTCGACGGGCGTGTGCGTCTCCTGGAACGGCGTCTCGCCGATGAACCCGGGCGCGATCGAGTTCGCCGTGATCCCGCGCGGCCCGAGCTCCTTGGCGAGCCCGCGCGTCATGCCGTCCATGCCGGCCTTCGACGCCGCGTACGCGACAGCGCCCTGCCCGCCGCCGTTCTGCCCGGCCTGCGAGCTGATCGAGATGATCCGGCCGCCGTCGCCCATGTGCTCGAGCGCGGCGCGCGTCACGTAGAACATGCTCGTGAGGTTGAGGTCGATCACGGCGTGCCAGTGCTCGTCGGACATCTCGGCGACCGGCACCCGGCCCACGAGCCCGCCGGCGTTGTTGACGAGGATGTCGATCCCCCCGCCGAGCGCGGCGGCCGCCTGCCCGACCACGTCACGCACCTGGGTGCTGTCCGTCGCGTCGAGCGCGTACGCGACGGCGCGCCGCCCGAAGCCGGCGACCAGGTCGACCACGTGCGCGGCGTCGTGCGTGCGGTAGGTGACGGCGACGTCGGCGCCCGCGCGCGCGAGCTCGACCGCGATCGCCTGCCCGATGCCGGTCCCCGCGCCCGTGACGAGCGCGCGCCTGCCGGTGAGGTCCTGGAGGGGTCCGGCGGCCATCGGTCCGGCGGCCATCAGCGGTCCACCCGTGCGCCGCCGCCGCCTGCGAGCTTGAGCACCTCGGCCTTGGTCACCATCGTCGTGTCTCCCGGGGTGGTCATCGCGAGCGCACCGTGCGCCGCGCCGTACTCGACCGCCGTCTGCAACGGCTCGCCCTCGAGCAGCCCGTAGATGAGCCCCGACGCGAAGGAGTCACCCCCGCCGACGCGGTCCATGATCTCGAGGCGCTCGCGGTGCGTCGCCTGCACGACACCGGTCTCGCGCGACCAGGCGATCGCACCCCAGTCGTTGATGGAGGCGGATCGAACCGTGCGCATCGTCGTGCCGATGACCGTGAAGTTCGGGTACGCGGCCGCGGCCTTCTCGATCATCGCGGCGAACTTGTCGACCTCGAGCGCCGAGAGGTTCTCGTCGACGCCCTCGACCTCGAAGCCGAGCGAGGCCGTGAAGTCCTCCTCGTTGCCGATCATGACGTCAATGTGCGTGGCGATCTCGCGGTTGACCTCCTGCGCCTTGGCCTGCCCGCCGATCGCCTTCCACAGGCTCGGGCGGTAGTTGAGGTCGTACGAGACCACGGTGCCGTGCTTCTTCGCGGCCGTGACGGCCTCGATGACGGTCTCGGCCGCCGACTCGCTCAGCGCGGCGAAGATCCCGCCGGTGTGGAACCAGCGGACGCCGAGCTCACCGAACAGGTGGTCCCAGTCGACGTCGCCGGGCCTCAGCTGCGACGCCGCGGTGTTGCCGCGGTCGGAGACGCCGACCGCGCCGCGCACGCCGAACCCGCGCTCGGTGAAATTGAGCCCGTTGCGCACGCCGCGGCCGATGCCGTCGTACGGGACCCACCGGATGAACTGGGTGTCGAGCCCGCCGGTGAGGATGAAGTCCTCGACCAGGCGCCCGATCTCGTTGTCCGCGAGCGCGGTGACGACCGCGCCGCGCAGGCCGAACGCCCGGCGCAGGCCGCGGGCCACGTTGTACTCGCCGCCGCCCTCCCAGGCCTTGAACGAGCGGGCGGTCCGGATGCGGCCCTCGCCCGGGTCGAGGCGGAGCATGACCTCGCCGAGCGAGACGGCGTCGTAGCGGCACTCGGAGGCGGGGCGGATGGTCAGGGCGGTCGACGTCGACTCGGTCATCTACGGGTCCTCGATCGGTCTCGTGGGTGCGGGTGAGGGTTCGCCGGCGTGCGGCCGGCGTGCGGCTGGGCTCAGGCCTGGGCGAACGCGACGGCGTCGGCGGTGAGGGCGGTGATCCCGGCGAAGTCGCCGGCCTTGACCTTGTCGCGCGGGACCATCCAGGATCCCCCGACGGCGGCGACCGACGCGATGCTCAGGTAGTCCTGGAGGTTCTTGGGCCCGACGCCGCCGGTCGGCACGAACGAGACCCCGCCGAAGGGCGCCGCGAGCGCCGCGATCGCGGGGGCACCGCCGGACGTGCCGGCCGGGAAGAACTTGACGGTCGTGAGGCCGAGCTCGAGCGCCGCCTGGATCTCGGTCGCGGTCACGGCGCCGGGCAGGGCCACGACGCCGCGCTCCTGGCACCGCTCGACGACGGCGCGGCTGAGCCCGGGCGAGACGACGTAGGACGCGCCGGCGTCGACCGCCTGGTCGACCTGCTCGGGCGTGAGCACCGTACCGGCGCCGACCAGGATGTCGCCACGCGCCGACATCGCCTTGATCGAGTCGCGGGCCGCCGCCGTCCGGAACGTCACCTCGGCGACCGGGAGACCACCCGCCACGAGAGCACCCGCGAGCGCGTCGGCGTCGGCGGCGTCGTCGAGCACGACGACGGGGACCAGGCGTGCGGCGCGCAGGGAGGAGAGGACGTCCATGGAGGTTCCGTTTCGCTAGATGAAATGCTGGTACCGCTGTCCGAAACCCAGACTCCCACACGGCCGCCCCGACATCAACCTCCCCGCCCCGAAACTCGGACGTCCGCACTCCGTGGGGTCAGGACACCACGGAGTGCGGACGCACGCTCGGTGACCCCGGGACGCGGTGACGGGGGTGGCAGCGCGGGGGGTGGGGCTACGGGAGGTGAAGGCCCGTCGGGAGGAGCTGCGGGAGCACCTCGCGCATCTCGGCGTGCAGCTGCTCGACCCGCTCGGTCGTCATGCGCTCCGCGGGAGCGGTCACGCTGACCGCCGCGATCGCGGTCCCGCCGCGCAGCACGGGCACGGCGATGCAGCTGATGCCCGCCTCGTTCTCCTCGACCTCGGTCGCGTAACCGCGCGCTCGTGCGTGCTCGAGCGCATCCCAGACGTGCTCGGGGTCGACGGCTCGGCCCTCGCCGACCGCACGCACGTAGCCCGCCAGCGCCGACCGGTCGGTCCCGCGGAAGGCGAGCATCGCGCGCCCGAGCGCCGTCGTGACCGCCGGGCTGCGCCGCCCGACAGCCGACCACACCCGGACAGACCGCTCGGGCTCGACCTTGTCGAGGTAGACGACGTGCGTGCCGCTCAGCACCCCGAGGTGCACCAGCTCCTGCGCGACCCCCGACAGCGCGACGAGCGCCGAGTGGAGCAGCACCGGCAGGTTCTCGTCGCCGAAGAAGTCCTCGGCCAGCTGGGTCGCGGACGGGCCCAGCACGTACCCGCCCGACGCCGGGTCCTGCGTCACGAAGCCGCGGAACCGGAGCGCGGCGAGCGCGCGGTGGACGGTCGACTTGTTGACGCGAAGCTCGGACGCGAGCTCCGCGAGCCCCATCCCCCGGGCACCGGCGCGCGCCAGGACCTGCAGCACGACGAGCGCGCGGTCGACGCTCTCCACCGGCGACGTGGCGCTGCTGGGCGTGGGGCTGGCCATGCGCCGAGTGTAGGAGCGTGGCCGGCTACCGCTGCCCGCCGGGCACCCCTCAGTCGCCCCGGCGCCAGCGGTCGAAGACGCGCGGGTCGAGCGGGTGCGCCGGCCGCCGCCCGTGCGCGACGTCGATGATCGCCTCGATCACGCTCGTCGCCACGCCCGCGGTGAAGTCGGCGGTCCAGCACAGCGCGTGCGGCGTGACCAGCACGTTGTCCATGCGCAGCAGCGGCTCGTCGGGCGAGGGCGGCTCGGGGTCCAGCACGTCGAGACCCGCGCCGGCGATCCGCCCCTCGCGCAGCGCGTCCGTCAGCGCGGCCTGGTCGACCAGCCCGCCGCGGGCCACGTTGACGAGGTACGCCGTCGGCTTCATCGCGGCGAGGAAGTCGCGGTCGACGAGGTGCCGGGAGGACTCGGTGAGCGCGGCCGCGACCACCACGTAGTCGGACTCCGCCGCCAGCCGGTCGGTGTCGACGAGCTCCACGCCGAGCGCCGCGGCGCGCTCGGTGTTGCCGGAGCGGTCCGTCGCGATGACGCGCACCCCGAGCGGTGCGAGCAGGCCCACGAGATCGGAGCCCATGCTGCCGAGGCCGAGGATCCCGACGGTCCGGCCGGCGACGCCGGTCCCCCGGTACGCGCCGCGGTCGGCCCACCGGCCCGAGGTCGCGGCGCGGTGGTTGTCGAGCAGCCGGTGGCTGAGCGCGAGCAGGAGCGTCAGCGCGGACAGCGCCAGGGGCCGGCGCACCGCCGTCGGGGTGGTCGTCACGACGACGCCCTCGGCGGCGAGCGCGGCCGGGTCGATGCCGTCGTACCCGGCGCCGAACCGCGCGATGTGCTTGACCCGCGGCGCCGCCCGGAGCAGCGCACGGGGAAAGCGCAGATGCCCGAACGACAGGACGGCGTCGTACCCCGCGATCACGTCCGCCGCCAGCTCGTGCCCCTCGGCGTCGGGCATGACCTCCCACTCGAGGCCCGCCGCGGTGAGCCGGTCGAGCCCGACGTCACCGAAGATCGTCGAGCCGTCCGGGCGGGCGCAGTCCGCCGTCAGCCCCACGCGGTACCGCTCCGACACAGGGCGCCCCTCTCGCTGACATCTGATCTCTTCAGCCTAACCCGCCCGCCTTCAGTCAATTCTTGGGGTTGCACCCGTGATTCATCAGATGAATCCGATACGGTGGTCGCCACTCGACCACCCGCCACGACCCCGGAGCCCCCGCATGCCCCAGATCACCAGCGTCGAGGTCGAGGACGTCCGCTTCCCGACCTCGCTCACCGCCGACGGCTCCGACGCCATGAACAAGGACGGCGACTACTCGGCGGCCTACGTGGTCCTGCGCACCGACGGCACCGCGCCCGACGGCGCACCTCTCGCCGGCTTCGGCCTCACCTTCACGACCGGCCGGGGCAACGACATCGTCGCGCACGCCGCGCGCCAGCAGGCCGTGCACCTCGTCGGCAGGGACGTCGAGGAGATGGCCGCCGACATGGGCGGGGTCTACCGCGACCTCACCTCGGACGCGCAGATCCGCTGGCTCGGGCCGGAGAAGGGCGTGGTGCACCTCTCCCTGTCGGCCGTCATGAACGCCGCCTGGGACCTCGCCGGTCGGCTCGTCGGCAAGCCGGTGTGGCGCCTCCTCGCCGACATGACGCCCGAGCAGCTCGTCGACGTCGCCGACCTGCGGTACCTGTCCGACGCCCTCCCGCGCGAGGAGGCGGTCGCCCTGCTGCGCGCGAAGGAGGCCGGCAAGGCCGAGCGCATCGCCGAGCTCGAGGCGACCGGCTACCCCTGCTACACGACGTCGGCCGGCTGGCTCGGGTACAGCGACGAGAAGCTGCGCCGCCTGTGCCAGGAGGCCGTCGACGAGGGCTACCAGCACGTCAAGCTCAAGGTCGGCGCGAGCCTCGAGGACGACGTGCGCCGCTGCGCCATCGCCCGCGACGTCATCGGCCCCGATCGCGCGCTCATGATCGACGCGAACCAGGTCTGGGACGTCGACCAGGCGATCGAGTGGACCACCGCGCTCGCGCGGTTCGACCTGCTGTGGATCGAGGAGCCGACCAGCCCGGACGACGTGCTGGGGCACGCCGCCATCAAGCGGGGCGTGGCGCCGATCGGCGTCGCGACCGGCGAGCACGCCCACAACCGCGTGATGTTCAAGCAGTTCATGCAGGCCGGCGCGATCGACTTCTGCCAGCTCGACGCGGGACGGCTCGGCAGCCTCAACGAGATCGTGGCCGTGCTGCTGCTCGCGGCGAAGTTCGACGTCCCGGTGTGCCCGCACGCGGGCGGCGTCGGCCTCTGCGAGATGGTCCAGCACGTGTCGATGCTCGACTTCGTGGCGGTCTCCGGGACGCGCGAGGGCCGGGTCACCGAGTTCGTCGACCACCTGCACGAGCACTTCACGGACCCGTGCGTCGTGACGGACGCCGCGTACGTGCTCCCGAGCAGGCCGGGCTACTCGACCGAGATGCACCCCGCGTCGATCGCCGAGTTCCGCTTCCCCGACGGCGCGTACTGGACCCGGCGTACTGGACCCGGCGTGGCGACCGAGCGTGAGCGGCGACCGAGCGTGACCGGCGACCGATGAGCACGGGACCCGAGCCGGCCGGCGGGCATGCTGCCCGCACGTCACGCACGGACCGGGTCGTCGAGGCGATCACGCAGCTGATCCTCGACGGCCGGCTCGCGCCCGGGGACCGCCTCCCGGTCGAGAAGGACCTCGCCGCCTCGCTCGACGTCTCACGCGGGTCGCTGCGTGAGGGCGTCCGGGCACTCGCGGTCCTGGGGATCCTCGAGTCCCGGCAGGGCGACGGCACGTACGTGACGAGCCTCGCCCCTGCCCTCGTCGTCCGCCCGCTCGGCCTGGTGCTCGACCTCCAGGGGGTCGGCCACGCGGTGCACCTGCACGCCGTCCGGCGCCTCCTCGAGACCGAGGCCGTCGGCCTGGCGGCTGCGCACGCGCGCACCACCCCGGACCTTCTGGACGACGCCGTGGCGGCGCTCGCCGGGGCGGCCGAGATCCTGGCGGCGACGCCTCCAGACGTCGCGGGCGGCGACGACGACGTCGCGGCGGCCGCGCACGAGCGGTTCCTCGAGGCGGACCTCGTCTTCCACCGCACGATCGCGTCCGCCGCGGGAAACCCCGTGCTCGCGGCGCTCATCGAGGCGCTGGCCGGGCGCACCGCGCGCCACCGCCTGTGGCGAGGGCTCGAGCAGGCCGGCGTCGAGGTCCGCACCCAGCGCGAGCACGAGGCGATCCTCGACGCGGTCCTCGACGGTGACGCCGAGCGGGCGCAGGTCCGGATGGCCGCCCACCTGCTCGGCGTCGAGGACTTCCTCCGGAACCAGGACGGCTGACCCCGCCCGCCGTCCGATGCGCACGGGAGGACGCCCGGGCGGCTACAGCCGCTCGACGAGGAGGGTGAGTGCGGCCACCCCGCCGAAGGCGGTGACCACCGCCGTGAGGAGCAGCAGACCGGCACCCGGCAGGCGGTCCCCTCCTGCGTCACTCGTCAGGACGCGGTGCACCCTGCGGTGCCGACTCGAGGCCGCCGCCCCGATCGTGACGCCGACGACCATCCCCAGCAGCGCGACGACCGCCGTCAGCGCTCCGAGGTCGGGCGCGAGCAGGCGCGCGCCCACCAGCGGTCCGACGGCGAGGGCCAGCGCCGTCCGGCGCCACGCCATCGCGGTCCGCTCGGGCTGGAGGCCCGGGTCGAACGGTGCGGGTGCGGCCATGTCCCCCTCACCCGACCAGCAGGCCGACGAGCATCAGCGCACCCGCGACGAGCACCCCGACCGCGAGCGGCCCGCCCAGCACCGGGGCGGGCAGGGCGCGTCCCGCCCGCAGGGCGCGCTCGACCCGCATCCAGCCGAGCCACGCCTGGACCGGCGCCAGCACCCCGAGCGCGACGAGCACGAACGAGGCCGCGGTCCGGAACCCGGGCTCGATCGGCAACGGGAACGCCGCGAGGGCGACCCCGGCGGCCAGCAGCGCCAGCGACGTCCGGATCCAGGCGAGGTAGGTGCGCTCGTTCGCCAACGAGAAGCGCACGTCGGGCTCGGACCCCGACCCGTAGACGCGCCGGGGGAACCGCCGATCGCCGACTGCCACGGTCGCTCCTTCCCGCTGGTCCGCCGCCCCGTGATCGTGCCACGGCTCAGCGGGCCAGCCACCCGCCGTCGACGGCGAGGACCTGGCCGTGCACGTAGCCCGCGGCGGGCGACGCGAGGAAGACGACGACGTTCCCGATGTCCTCCGGCTGACCCCAGCGCCCGGCCGGGATCCGCGCCGAGAGCTGCTCGAGGCGCACCGGGTCGTTCAGCAGGGCCGTGTTCATGTCGGTCGCCATGTACCCGGGCGCGACCGCGTTGACGTTGACGCCCTTGCCCGACCACTCGTTGCACAGCGCCTTGGTGAGCTGCGCGACCCCGCCCTTGCTCGCGGCGTACGCCGGGACGGTGAGCCCGCCCTGGAACGACAGCAGCGAGGCGAGGTTGACGATCTTGCCCTCGCCGCGCTCGAGCATGGGCCGCCCGAACAGCTGGCAGAGCTGGAAGACCGACCGCAGGTTGACGTCGATGACGCGGTCCCACGCCTCGAGCGGGAAGTCGACCGCCGGGTACCGGTCCTGCGTCCCCGCGTTGTTCACGAGGATGTCGACCCGACGCTCCGCGAGCACCTCCGCTGCGGTCGCGGCGATCGCGTCCGAGTCCGCGAGGTCGAGCGCGTGGAAGTCGATCCGCCGGCCGAGCGAGGCGGCGTGGCCGGTCAGGTCGTCGCCGAGCGGGCTGCGCCCGAACACGATGACGTCCGCGCCCGCGTCGAGCAGCGCCTGCGAGATCCCGCGGCCGAGCCCACGCCCGCCGCCGGTCACGACGGCGGTCTTCCCGGTGAGGTCGAACGGGGTGCTCACGCGTCCGCCTTTCCGGGGAGGGGGGTCACGAGGACCTTGAGCGCGTCCTGCCCCGACGTCGCGGCGTCGAAGGCCGCGGTCACGTCGGCGAGGTCGAACGCCTTGGTGGGGAACCGCTCGAGCGCGAGCTCGCCACCGGCGATGAGCTCGATGGCCCTCACCACGTCCGCCGTCGTGTAGACGCGGACCCCGACCACCGACTGCTCCTTGAAGCACACCGCCTGGAGGTCGAGCGGCACCGGCTGCTTGTACACACCCACGACGACGATCCGGCCGAGCACGCGGGTCGCCGCGGTGAGCTCGGCGGCGACGCTCGGGTGGGCGGCCGAGTCGAACGTCGTGTCGGCCCCCTCGCCGCCGGTCAGCTCGTGCAGCACCTCGGTCATGGTCGAGCCCTCGGGCACGACGGTGAAGCCGAGCCCGGCCGCGACGTCGCGTCGCCACGCGCTGGGCTCGGTGACGACCACCTCACCCGCTCCCTCGTGCCGCGCGACGAGGGCGGTCAGCAGGCCGATCGGCCCGGCCCCGAAGACGGCCACCGTGTCGCCCCGCTGCATGCCCGACCGGTCCACGGCGTGCACCGCGACCGCGAGCGGCTCCGCGAGCGCCGCCGTGCGCGGGTCGACGCCGGTCGGCACCTCGTGCAGCACCTCGGGCGGGAGCGCGACGTAGGGCGCCATGCCGCCCGCGGTGTCGATGCCGTACAGGCCCAGGTTGTTGCAGACGTGCGCGTTGCCGGTGGTGCACGGCAGGCACCGCCCGCACGAGATGAGCGGCTCGACGACGACGAGCGCACCCTCGCGCGGCCCGCTCGGCGCGGCCTTCTCGACCCAGCCGGACATCTCGTGCCCCGGCACCAGCCCGTGCTGCGCCCGCGGGTGCTTGCCGTGGAAGATCGACAGGTCGGTGCCGCAGATGCCGTTGTACGCCACCCTCACCAGCGCCCATCCCTCGGGCACCTCGGGCACGGCGACCTCCGCGATGCCGATCTGGTCCGTGCCGGTCCAGACGGCCGCCTTCATCGTGCTCATCTCATGCTCCTGTCACGGGGTGGGCCGGCGCGAGGTCGGCGTTGCGGCCGGGGCCGCCGAGCACTTCGGGGTTGACGATGTTGCGGGGCGCACGGCCTGCGCAGACGTCGACGACGTTCTGCACCGTGCGGCGCTTGAGCTCGTCGTAGGACTCCTCCGTGTACCAGGCCAGGTGCGGCGTCAGGACGACCGAGTCGAGCCGGGTCAGCGGGTGGTTCGCGGGCAGGGGCTCGAACTCGTGCACGTCGATGCCGGCGCCCTGGATCGTCTTGGCCGCCAGCGCCTCCACGAGCGCCTCGACGTCGACGACGCCGCCGCGGCTCGTGTTGACCAGGATCGCGTCGGAGCGCATGAGCGCGAGCTCGCGGGCGCCGATCAGGTGCCGGGTGGTCTCGTCGAGCGGGGTGTGCAGCGAGATGACCTGCGAGCGCTCGAGCAGCTCCTCGAGGCTGACCGACGGGAACCCGTGGAACGTCTCCGCGCCCGGCTCGGCGGCGACGTCGTACCCGATCACCTCGTAGCCCAGCCCGGCCGCCTTGCGGGCGGTCGCCGTCCCGATCAGCCCCATGCCGATGATCCCGAGCACCCGGCCCCGGGTCTGGTACAGCGGCCGCACCACGGGAAAGTCGAACGACCCGGCGCGGACGCCACGGTCCAGCCGCGGGATGCCCCGGGCCACCGCGAGGGTCAGCCCGATCGCGTGGTCGGACACCGACTCGGTGCCGTAGTCCGGGACGTTGCAGACCGCGATCCCGCGCTCGGTGGCGGCGGGGATGTCGACCGAGTCGACGCCGACGCCGTAGCGGCCGATCGCGCGAAGCCCGGGCAGACCGTCCATCACCTCGGCGGTGATCCGGGCGTACTGGACGACGAGCGCGTCGGCGCCCTCGGCGTTCGCGATCAGGTCCTCGGTCGTGAACGACTGGGTGAGGACCAGCTCGGCGCCCGCCGCGTCCGCGACCTCGTGCTCGGCCTCGAACGTGTTGTGGTCGCACTCGGTGATGACGATCTTCACTGCTGCTCCTGGGTGTGGGGAACGGGTCAACGTGCGAGCCAGCCGCCGTCGACCGGGAGCACGACGCCGTGGACGTAGTCGGCGGCGCGCGAGGACAGGAAGAGCACGGCTCCGGCGATGTCGTCGGCCTCCGCCCAGCGGCCGGCCGGGATGCGCTCGAGGATCGCCTGGTTGCGGTCGGCGTCCGCGCGCAGCGCGCTGGTGTTCGCGGTGGCCACGTAGCCGGGCGCGACCGCGTTGACGTTCACCCCGCGGCCCGCCCACTCGTTCGCGAGCGCCTTCGTGAGGCCCGCGACCGCGGACTTCGACGACGTGTACCCCGGCACGTTGATGCCGCCCTGGAAGCTCAGCATCGAGGCGGTGTTGACGATCTTGCCGCGCCCGCGCTCGAGCATCGCGCGACCGACCTCGCGGGAGAGGACGAACGCCGAGCGGAGGTTGACGTCGACCACGTGGTCGAAGTCCTCGTCGGGGTGCTGGGCCGCGGGCGCCCGGCGGATCGTGCCCCCGTTGTTGACGAGGATGTCGACTCCCCGCCCGGCGAGGTCGGCGGCGAGCGCCGCGACCTGCGCGCGGTCGCCGAAGTCGGCCTGCAGCGGCGTGAACGTGCGGCCGTGCCCCTCCACGGCGTCCCGGGCGTCGCTCGCGCCGGTGGGCATGCTGTGGCTGACGCCGACGACGTCGGCCCCGGCCGCCGCGAGCGTGTCCGCGACGGCGAGCCCGATGCCCTTGCTCGCACCCGTGACCACCGCCAGCCGCCCGTCGAGGCTGAAGAGGCTGTCGAGGTAGTCGGTGCGGGCGGCGGTGGTGCTCGTCATGGTTCTGGTGCTGCTCTCTGGTGCTAGAAGGTGTGGCCGAGGGCCGCGGAGATCTGGTCCGCGGTCTCGACGGCGAGCGGGGCCATCGCCTCGATCTGCTCGGTCGTGTGCTCGAGGGTCAGCGTCGAGATGCTGAGCCCGTACCGGATCGAGCCGGTGTGGTCGCGGATGGGGGCGGCCACGCACCCGACGCCGGGCACGTTCTCCTCCCGGTCGAGCGCGTAGCCCAGCTCGCGGACCCGCGCGATCTCGGCGCGCAGCCCCTCGAGGGTCGTGATGGTGTGCGCGGTGCGGGCAGGCAGCCCGGCCCGCGCGACGAAGCGCTCGAGCGCCTCGTCGGTGTAGCCGCTGAGCACGACCTTCCCGATCCCGGACGAGTGCAGGGGGATCGAGTGCCCGACCCGCGACGGCATCTGGTACGGCTTGTCGGAGTCGGTGCGGATCAGGTAGACGATCTCGTCGCCGTTGACCACGCCCACGTGGATCGTGCAGTGCACCGTGTCCACGAGCGTGTCGACGAACGGCTGGGCGATCGCCGCGATGTCGATCCGCTGCAGCGCGCGTCCGGCGAGCGACAGGATCTTGGGTCCGGGCAGGTAGGAGCCGTCGTCGGCCACCGTGATGAACTGCCGGTCCACGAGCGTCGCGAGGATGCGGTGCGTCGTGGCCTTCGCCAGTCCCGTCGCCTCCACCACGTCGGTGAACCGGGCGTGCGTCAGCGCAGCCTCGAGCACCAGGAGGGTCTTCTCGCTCGCGCTGGCGTGCACGGCGGACGAGGTCGCGTCGGCGGCGGCCACCGTGGCGGTGCGCAGGGGTGGGGTGTCGGTGACCATGGCTGCTCTGCCTGTCGCTCGGTGGGTCAGCGCATCTCGGTGACGGGGAAGCCGTCCATGTCGTCGAACGACTGGTTCTCCCCCGCCATCGCCCACACGAAGCTGTAGCTCGCCGTACCGACGCCGGAGTGTACCGACCAGCTCGGCGAGATCGTGGCCTGCTCGTTGCCCACCACGAGGTGGCGCGTCTCGGACGGCTCCCCCATGAGGTGGATGACGCGCGCGTCGTCGGGCAGGTCGAAGTAGAGGTAGGCCTCCATCCGCCGGTCGTGGGTGTGCGCCGGCATGGTGTTCCACATGCTGCCCGGGTGCAGGGTCGTCACACCCATGACCACCTGGCAGCTGCGCACGCCGTTCTCGTGGATGTACTGGTTCAGCGTGCGCCGGTTCGACGTCAGCGGGTCGCCCAGCTCACGCACGGCGCCCTGGCCCGCCTCGACGAACGTCGTCGGGTACGCGGTGTGGGCCGGCGCCGAGACGAGGTAGAAGCGCGCAGGCCCCTGCTCACCGCCCGAGTCCGACGACGTGAAGCTCACGTCGGTCGCGCCGCGCCCGACGTACAGGCACGAGCCGTGGCCGACGTCGTACGTCGTGCCGTCGACCGAGATCGTGCCGCGCCCGCCGACGTTGACGATCCCGCCCTCGCGGTGGGCGAAGAAGTACTCGCTGCGGATCTCGGGGAACGTCGGCAGCGCGACCGTGGTGGTGACGGGCCGGACACCCACCAGCACCACGCGGTCGTGGTGGGTGTAGACGGCGTTGACCTCGTCGTCGACGAAGAGGTTCTCGACGAGGTAGCGGCGCCGCAGCTCGGCGGTGCCCATGCCCGGCAGGTGCTCGGGGCTCGTGGCGTATCGCTGTTCCATGACAGACCTTTCGAAGGGTGGGTGCCGGCGGGGCGGCGGGTCGCCGCCGCCCCGCCGGGGCCGGGCGCTAGGGCGTGATCAGGCCGATCGTCGTCGGGAGCCACATCGAGAGCGCGGGCGTGAAGATCACCATGACCAGCACGACGATCAGCGCTCCGAAGAACGGGAGCAGCCGCCTGATGACGTCCTCGATCGACACGTTCGCCACCTTCGCGCCGACGAAGAGGATCGGCCCGACCGGTGGGGTGATCGTCCCGATGGAGAGGCTGAAGACCATCATGATCCCGAAGTGCACGGGATCGATCCCCATCGCCGTGACGATCGGCAGGAAGATCGGCGTGAAGATCAGCACCGCCGGCGTCGGGTCCATGAAGCACCCGAGGATGAGCAGGATCAGGGCGATCAGCAGCAGGATGACGACCGGGTTGCTGCTGATCGAGAAGATCGCCTCGGAGGCCATGGCCGGCACCTTCGCGAACGACATGACGAAGCCCATGATCGACGAGACGCCGATGAGGAACATGACGACCGCCGTCGTGCGGGTGGCGTCCATGAGCATGCGCGGGATGTCGCGGACCTTGACGGCCCGGTAGATGAACGCCAGGACGAGCGAGTACACGACCGCGATGTTCGAGCCCTCGGTCGGGGTGAAGTACCCGAACAGGATGCCGCCGATCACGACGACGATGAGCAGCAGCGCCGGGACCGCCTCCAGGACGATCTTCGCGCCCTGGGCGAACGTGAGCCGGTCCGTGACCTTGAGCTCCGGACGCTTCCTGGCGTAGAAGTACACGATGAGCATGCACGCGATCGCCCACATCGCCCCGGGGATGTACCCCGCGACGAACAGCGCGGCGACGGAGGCACCCGAGACCAGCGAGTAGACGATCATCAGGTTGCTCGGCGGGATGATCATCCCGGAGGGCGCCGAGGCGATGTTCACGGCGGCCGCGAACTTCTTGTCGTAGCCCTCACGCGCCTGGATCGGGCCGATGGTCGAGCCGATGGCGGCCGCTGCCGCGACGCCCGATCCGCTGACCGCGCCGAACAGCGCGTTGGCCGCGATGTTGGTCTGGGCCAGGGAGCCGGGCATCCGGCCCACCATCACCTTGGCGGCGTTGACGAGCCGCAGGGCTATCCCGCCGTTGTTCATGATCACGCCCGCGAGGACGAAGAACGGGATGGCGAGCAGGGGGAACGAGTTGATCCCCCGGAAGACCTGCTGGGCCGAGGTGAGGACGCCGTTCTCGACGCCCAGGATGACGAACATCGCAGTGAGCGAGGAGAGCCCGACGGCGATGCTGATCGGTGCCCCGACCAGGAGGAAGACGGCGATGCCGCCCAGGAGGATGAGCGCGGCAAGTGCTGCGGGATCCATGGGTCAGCCCTCCTTCACAGGACGTCCGGCTCGGCTTCCTCGACGGCGACTTCCGCGCCGGTGAGGATCCGGACCAGGTGGTAGACGGTGTAGAAGGCGATGAGGACCCCGGAGATCGGCAGCGCCAGGTAGAGCGGACCCACGTTGACCGGCAGGCCGGTCAGGTTCTGATCCCAGGCGAGCTCGACGACCCGGTACCCGCCCCAGATCAGCACGAGCACCGTGAAGGCGAGGATCGCGAGCTGCACGATCACCGCGACCACGACCTTGGCCCTCTCGGGGAGGTTCTTCACGGCGAAGTCAACGGCGATGTGGCCGCGCTCGCCGAAGACGAGCGCCGCCCCGAAGAGGCCCAACCAGATGAACAGGTACTTGGCCAGCTCCTCGCTCCAGCCGCTGGGGCTGTCGAGCACCTGGCGCGCGAACACCTGCCACGCGACGTCGACGACGAGCACGGCGAACAGCACCACGCAGGCCCACGTCAGCGCGCGGTCGAGCGCGCTCTTGACTGCGGTCATGTCAGACCCCTTCGGGGACGGGGGCTGATCACTCAGCCGCGGCGCGGACCTTGGCGTAGATCTCCTTGGTGACGTCGGTGGTCAGCTTGGACTCCGTGAGCGGCCCGATGGCGTCGGCGAACGCCTTGGCGTCGACCTCGTTGAACTGCGCGCCGGCTGCTTCGGCTGCCTTCTTGGCGACCTCGACCTCCGACTTCCACAGGTCGGCCTCCTCCTCGATGGCGTTCGCCATCTCCTCCTCGAAGATCTCCCGGTGCTCGTCGCTCATGCCCTCGAGGATCGCCGGGTTGATGATCACGTAGTCGGGGAACATCAGGTGCCGCGTGTAGCTGTAGTACGGCGCGACCTCGGCGTGCTTGAGGTTGGCGTAGATGAGCTCGTTGTTCTCGCCGCCCTCGAGGATGCCGGACTGGATCGCGGTGTAGACCTCGCCCTGCCCCATGGGGGTCCCGGTGCCGCCCATGAGGCGCAGCATCTCGATGTTGGTGTCGGACTCGATGACACGGATCTTCATGCCCGCGAGGTCCTCGGGGGTGTTGATCGGCTTCTCCGAGTTGTAGACCGAGCGCACTCCGCCGTGGAAGGCGCCTGCGACGCGGATCCCCTGGTCGTCGAGCGACGAGTAGAGCTCCTCGACGATCTCCGGGTCGTTGGTCACCTTGCGCTGGTGGTCCTGCGAGTCGAACGTGAAGGGCAGGTTGAAGACCACGAAGTCCGGGTTGAAGTTCTCGAGCAGCGGCCCGCCGACGAAGGCCATCTCGATCGTCCCCGCCTGGACCAGCTCGATGGTCTCGCGCTGGGCGCCGAGCGTCTCGTTCGGGAATACCTCGATGTCGTAGGCGCCGTCCGTGCGCTCCTTGAGCCGGTCGCCCATCGCCTCGAGCGCGATGTACTGCGGGTGGTTCTCGGGCTGGTTGAACGCCAGCTTCATGACCGTGGTGGCGGCGGCGCCGCTGTCGCCGCCGGCCGTGCTGTCGCCGTTGCCGGCCGGGCTGGTGCCCGCGCTGCACGCGGTGAGCGCCAGGACCGACGCGCCGATCAGCGCGGTGATCGAAACGGCCTTGTTTCGCCTCATGGGAGAGCTCCTCTGCTGCTCACGCGGGGTGAGCGCATCTGGTGACGGGGTAGGGCTGACTGGTGCGTACTGCTCACTGCGGAGGACGCCACGACGTCGGTGCGGCCGTGCTGACCTCTCTATCAGCGCGTGGATGGAACTGGGTTCCGAGGTGCGGAACTTACGCTAACCTCTGGATCGGGGCCTGGCAAAGACGAGGGGTCCCGGGCCGTCGGCGGAGCATCCGACACACTGGAGTGGCCGCGACCGAGCCACCCGAGCCAGCCCGAGCAGAGGACCACCACCCATGGCGAGCACCACCCGGTCTCACGCCCCGCTGCTCGGCGCCTACGCGATGGCGCCGCCGGGCGCCGACGCGGAGGCCGCCTTCTACGCCGGGCTCGCCGACCTGCCGATCGGTGGGCTCGAGCTGCCGCTCGCGCTCGAGGACGCACCGAGCCTCGAGCCGGCCTGGTCCGCGCGGAACCTGCGCCCGGAGTGGGATCTCCTCCTCACGTGCGTCCCCGTGGTGATGCGGCGGCTGGGCGCCGACGCGGCCTACGGCCTCTCCTCGACCGACGACGACGGCCGCCGGCGCGCGCTCGCCGACGTCGCCCGGGCGCGGGACCTGGCCCACCGCCTCGCCGACGAGCACGGGCGCGCGAGCGTCGTCGCGATCCAGGTGCACAGTGCCCCCGGGCCGCAGGGCGGCTCGCGCGAGGCGCTCGAGCGGTCCCTCGGCGAGCTGCTCACCTGGGACCTCCTCGGCGCCGACCTGCTGCTCGAGCACGTCGACGCACCCGTCGCCGGACGCGACCCGGTCAAGGGCTTCCTGAGGCTCGACGACGAGATCGCGGCGCTCGCGAGCGCCTCGGGCGGCCGCCCGGTCGACGCGGTCGACGCGGCCGGCGGCTCGACCGCCCTCGGCGTGAGCATCAACTGGGGTCGGTCCGCGATCGAGGGGCGCAGCGCCCACACCCCCGTGGAGCACGTCGCCGCCGCGGTCGACGCCGGCCTGCTCGGCGCCGTCGTGCTCTCGGGCGCGACCGACGTCAAGACCCCGTGGGGACCCGTCTGGGACGACGCCCACATCCCGCCGTGCGGGGACGATCCCGCGCTCGCCGCGTCGTCGGCGTCCCTGCTCGGCCCCGACGAGACCGCCGCGACGCTCGCCGCCGCGCGGGCCGGCGGCAACGACCCGTTCGTGGCGGTCAAGATCGCGGTGCGGCCGATGG
This sequence comes from Cellulomonas fimi, assembly GCF_012952065.1. Taxonomy (GTDB): domain Bacteria; phylum Actinomycetota; class Actinomycetes; order Actinomycetales; family Cellulomonadaceae; genus Pengzhenrongella; species Pengzhenrongella fimi_A. The sequence goes on along the minus strand of NZ_JABCJJ010000001.1, from coordinate 125,474 downwards.
ACGCCGACGTGGTCACGCGGCTCGCCGTCGCGCGCGCCGCGCTCGCCCAGGTGACACGGGTGGCCGCCGCATGACGGCGGTCGGGTACATCGGGCTCGGCGTCATGGGGGCACCCATGGCCGGGCACGTCCTCCGGGCCGGCTTCCCGCTCCACGTGACCGCGCGTCGCCGGGAGTCGGCGGACGGTGTGGTCGCGGCGGGGGCGCGCTGGCAGCCGACCGCGCGGCAGGTCGCGGCGCAGAGCGACGTCGTCGTGCTCATGGTCCCCGACCTGCCCGACGTCGAGGACGTGCTCGACGGTCCCGGCGGGCTGCTCGCCGGGATCGTGCGGCCGCTGGTCGTCGTGGTGTCCTCGACGGTCTCGCCCGAGGGGGTCCGCGCGCTCGACACGCGGGTGCGGGCCCTGACCGGCGGGCTCGCCCGGATCGTGGACGCGCCCGTCAGCGGCGGCGAGGAGGGCGCCGTCGCGGGCACCCTCTCGATCATGGTGGGCGGGTCCGACGACGACGTCGCGGTCACGCTGCCCGTCCTGGCCGCGACCGGCACGGTGGTCCACCTCGGGCCGCTCGGCGCCGGGCAGGTGGCCAAGGCGTGCAACCAGATGATCGTCGCGGCGACGATCACCGCGCTGAGCGAGGCAGCGGTCGTCGCGCAGCGCGCCGGGCTCGACGTGGGCGCCCTGTTCGACCTGCTCGGGGGCGGCTACGCGGGCAGCCGGCTCATGGAGGTCAAGAAGCGACGTCTCGCCGAGCACGACCACAGCCCGTCGGGAGCGGCGCGGTTCCTGCTCAAGGACCTGGGCTTCGCCGCGGCCGAGGCGCGTCGCAGCGGGACGATGACACCACAGCTCGACGTCCTGCGGGACGTGTTCGCCGGGCTAACCTCAGCCGGGATGGGTGACAGCGACATGTCGGTCGTCCAGGCGTACGTCGACGGTCTCGACCCCCGGTCGGCCCCTGCGGGCCGGCACAGCTCATGAAACCCTGCCACCTGATCCTCGAGGACGTGTGATGACCGAGAGCCCGAACCGCCTGTTCGGCCGCCTGGACGAGGGCAGCCGGCGGAACTTCGCGGACACGCTCCGCGCCGAGAACACGGGCGCGATCCTGCTGCTCGCGGGCGCCGTGGTCGCCCTCGTGTGGGCCAACTCGCCGTGGCGCGACGGCTACGAGGCGCTGAGCGGCACCGTCGTCGGGCCGGCGGCCCTGCGCCTCGACCTGACGATCGCCCAGTGGGCGAAGGACGGCCTGCTCGCGATCTTCTTCTTCGTCGTCGGGCTCGAGCTCAAGCGCGAGATGGTCGACGGGCAGCTCCGCAAGCCCTCGACCGCGATCGTGCCGATCCTCGCGGCGGTGGGCGGCATAGCGGTGCCTGCGACGGTCTACGTGCTGGTCAACTCGCTGGGAGAAGGCGGTTCGCTCGACGGGTGGGCCATCCCGGTCGCGACCGACATCGCGTTCGCCGTGGCGGTGCTGTCGATCTTCGGCAAGGGGCTGCCGACGGCGCTGCGCGCGTTCCTGCTCACGCTCGCGGTGGTCGACGACCTGCTGGGCATCATCGTCATCGCGATCTTCTACACCGCCGGGCTGCAGCTCGCCTGGCTCGGTGCCGCGTTCGCGGTGATCGCGCTGTTCGCGGTCCTCGTGCGCCGGCGCGGCATGACGGCGTGGGTGCTCATCCCGCTCGCGCTCCTCGCCTGGGCGTTCATGCACATGTCGGGGATCCACGCCACGATCGCGGGGGTCGTCCTCGGCTTCACCGTGCCTGCGCTCGCACGCACGGGCGAGAGGGTGAGTCTCGCGGAGCACTTCGAGCACCGCTGGCGGCCCGTCTCCGCCGGGCTCGCCGTGCCGGTGTTCGCGCTCTTCGCGGCCGGCGTCGCCATGGACCCCGCGGCGCTCGCCGACGCCGCGACCGACCCGCCGTCGCAGGGCGTGTTCCTCGGCCTCGTGGTCGGCAAGCCCATCGGCATCCTGCTCGCGACGTTCCTGCTGGTGAAGCTCACCCGGGCGACCCTCGACCCGAGCGCCCGGTGGCCGGACCTCCTCGCGGTGTCCGTGGTCGCCGGGATCGGGTTCACGGTGTCCCTGCTGATCGGCGAGCTCTCGTTCGCCGAGTCGTCGCCGCACGGCGAGCGCGTCAAGGCGGCGATCCTCCTCGGCTCGCTGACCGCGGCCGCGCTCGGGGCGAGCCTGCTGACGTGGCGCTCGCGCGTGCACGCGCGCCTGCACGACCTCAGTCCGGACGACCTCCGGTGAGCTGCAGGCTCGAACTCGCACCTGGCGTGACGGGGCGGGACCGCGCGTCAGCGGGTGAGCGGGTCAGGTGACCGTGCCGAGCTGCCACGGCACGAACTCCTCCTGGCCGATGTCGAGCTCCTCGCTCACGGTCTTCTCGCCGGACGCGGTCGCGAGGATCTTCTCGAAGATCTCGTCACCGACCGCGTCGAGCGTCGCCGTGCCGTCGACGATGCGGCCGGCGTTGAGGTCCATGTCGTCGGCCATGCGCGTGAACATCTCGGTGTTCGTCGCGACCTTGATCGACGGCGCCGGGCGGCACCCGAACACCGAGCCGCGCCCGGTCGTGAACACCACGACGTTCGCTCCGCCCGCGACCAGCCCGGTCACCGACACGGGGTCGTAGCCGGGGGTGTCCATGAAGCCGAGCCCGCGCTCGGTGATGGGCTCGGCGTACTCGTAGACGGCGGAGAGGTCGGCCTGGCCGGCCTTGGCCACCGCGCCGAGCGACTTCTCGAGGATCGTCGTGAGCCCGCCCGCCTTGTTGCCCGGGGACGGGTTGTTGTCGAGGCTCCCGCCACCGGCCACGGCGTACTCCTGCCACCAGGCGATGCGCTGCAGGAGCCGCTGGCCGACCTCCTCGGACACCGCGCGCCGCGTGAGCAGGTGCTCCGCGCCGAACACCTCGGGCGTCTCGGCGAGCACGGACGTCGCGCCCGCGGCGACGAGGCGGTCGGACGCGCGGCCGAGCGCCGGGTTGGCGGTGATCCCCGAGTACCCGTCGGACCCGCCGCAGTTCAGCCCGAGCACGAGCTCGCTGATCGGCGCCGGGGCCCGACGACGCGCGTCCAGCTCGGGGAGCATCGCGCGGATCCGTTCGACCCCGGCCTTCACGGTGGCGCGCACGCCGCCGGTGTCCTGGATGGTCAGCGTCTCGACGATGGTGTCCGCCGGCAGGTCGAGCCCGTCGACGAGCGACTGGACCGGCACCATCTCGCAGCCGAGCCCGAGCACGAGCAGCCCGCCGAAGTTGGGGTGCTGGGCGTACCCGCGCAGCGTCCGGACCAGCGTGTTCGCGCCGACCGAGCCGGGAACCAGCCCGCACCCGCTCTGGTGCGTCAGCGCGACGACCCCGTCGACGTTCTCGAACGCGTCGAGCGCGAGCCCGCGGAACTGGTCGGCGATCATCTTTGCCGACGACGCCGAGCAGTTCACCGACGTGAGCACGCCGATGTAGTTGCGCGTGCCGACCTTGCCGTTGGCGCGGTGGTAGCCCAGGAACGTGCGCTCGCGGTCCTCGGGGCGGTCCGGCAGCTCGGCGTGCACCGTGCCGAACTCGTACGCGCGCTCGGAGTCGTCCATGCCGAGGTTGTGCGCGTGCACGTGCTCGCCGGCCCGGATGCCCGTCGTCGCGCGGCCGATCGACTGGCCGTACTTGTGCACCGGCTGCCCGGCGGCGACGTCCTGCACCGCCAGCTTGTGGCTGCGCGGCACGTCGGCCGGGAGCACGAGCTCGCCGCGCGTGGTCGCGACCCGCGTGCCGGCCGGCAGCTCGCGGGTGAGGACGGCGACGTCGTCGTCGGGGCGGAGCAGCAGCGCCACCTCGTCGAGGGCGACGGCGAGGCCGGGGGCGGCGTGGTCTGGGGCGGCGTGGTCTGGAGCGGCGTGGTCCGGAGCGGTACTGCCGAGGCCGGGGGCCGTGTCGGTCATGCGTTCTCTCCTGTCACGGGCGCGGGTGGTGCGGCGCGGTAGACGGCATCGATCACCCGGACTGCCTCGAGTCCGTCATGGAACGTCACCGCGGGGGCCCGGTGTTCCCGGATCGCCCCCACGAGGTCCTGCCAGGTCCGCTCGTGGCCGACGGTCCCGATGCCGTCGGGACGTGCGCCACCCGCGGGGACGTCGTCGGGCGGGGGTGGCTCGGCGTCGACGTCCCACCGGGCGACCTGCGAGCCGACGAGCTCGACCGTCCCGGCCTCGGTGACCAGGGTGAGCCGCGGGTCGCCGCCGGGGCGGGCCGCGGTCGAGGTGACGAGGGACCCGACCGCGCCCGAGGCGTGCCGCAGGGCGACCGCGGTCACGTCCTCGGCCGGCGTGCCGTGCAGCACGCGCCCGGCGACCGCGCGGACCTCGACGGCCGGTCCTGCGAGCCACAGCATGAGGTCGAGCGTGTGGACGCCCTGGTTGATGAGCGAGCCGCCGGTCGGGTGCGCGGTCCGCCAGGGTGCGGCCGCGAAGTACTCGGCGGGCCGCCACCACAGCACCTCGCCGCTCACCACGAGGACGCGTCCCAGCGCGCCGCTGCGCAGGAGTCCCGCGAGGTGCTGGTGGGCGGCCTCGAACCGGCGCTGGGACACGAGCGCCGCGACGACGCCGCGGGCAGCTGCCTCGTCCGCCGCCCTCACGAGCGCCTCGGCGTCGGCGAGCGTCGTCGCGAGCGGTTTCTCGACCAGCACGTGGACGCCCGCCGCGAGCGCGGAGGACGCGGCCCGGACGTGGTCGTCGTTCGAGGAGCAGACGACGACGACGTCGAGCGTCGTGTCGTCGTCGAGCGCCGCGTCGTCGTCGGCCAGCATCGCGTCGAGGTCGGTGAACCACGGGGTCCCGTACCGCTCGGCCGCTGTCCGGCCGGTCTCGGGTCGCCCGCCCGCGACCGCGACGAGGCGGACGCCGTCGGTGCGGGCGATGGCCGTCGCGTGTGTGGCGCCGATGCCGCTCGGGCCGAGCAGGCCGACCCGGAGCTCGGTCACGGCTGCACCTGCGTCCGGGCGTCACCAGTCATGGACGGTCCCGTCGAGCAGCCGGTTCACCGGGAGGTAGGCGGGCGTGTACGGGTGGGCCGCCGCCGCCTCCTCGTCGAGCTCGACGCCGAGCCCGGGCGTCTCGCCCGGGTCGAGCAGCCCGTCGGTGAACGTGTAGCCGGTCCGGAACACCTCGAGCGTGCGCGCGTTGTGCGGCATGTACTCCTGGATCCCGAAGTTGTGCAGCGCGATGTCGAGGTGCAGGTTGGCCGCCATGCCCACGGGCGAGACGTCGGTCGGGCCGTGGAAGCCCGACTTGATCTGGTAGATCGCGGCGAAGTCCATGATCTTCCTCAGGCCCGTGATGCCGCCGGTGTGCGTCGCCGACGAGCGGACGTAGTCGATCAGCTGCTCCGTGATCAGCGTCTGGTAGTCGAAGACGGAGTTGAACACCTCGCCGATGGCGAGCGGCGTCGTCGTCTGCGAGCGCACCCGCCGCAGGCCCTCCTGGTTCTCACCGGGCGTCACGTCCTCGAGCCAGAACAGGTCGTACGGCTCGAGCGAGCGACCCAGCTGGGCGGCCTGGTTCGGAGTCAGGCGGTGGTGCGCGTCGTGCAGCAGCGGCATCGCCGGGCCGAACTCGGCGCGCACGGCCTCGAAGACCGTCGGGATGTGCCGCAGGTAGTACCCCGTGTCCCACCCTTCCTCGACCGGGATGGTGGTGCGGCCCGCGGGCTCGTAGTCGTACTTCTGGCCCTTCGCCTGGTCGGCGCCGACGCCGTAGACCTTCTTCAGTCCCGGCACCCCCGTCTGGATGCGGATCGCCCGGAAGCCCTCGTCGAGGTGGTTCTGGATCGAGGTGAACAACGACTCGATCGTGGAGCCCGACGTGTGCGCGTAGGCGAGCGCGCCACGACGGCTCCGGCCACCGAGCAGCTGGTAGACCGGCATCCCGGCGGCCTTGCCCTTGATGTCCCACAGCGCCATGTCGACCGCGGCGATCGCGGACATCGTGACCGGGCCGCGGCGCCAGTACGGCCCGCGGTAGAGGTACTGCCAGGTGTCCTCGATGTCGTCCGCCTCCCGCCCGACGAGCAGCGGCGCGACGTGGTCGCGGAGGTAGGACGCGACGGCGAGCTCGCGACCGTTCAGTGTCGCGTCACCGAGGCCGACGACGCCGTCGGTGGTCGTGAGCTTGAGGGTCACGAAGTTGCGGCCGGGGCTGGTGACGACGATGTCGACGGCCTCGATCTTCATGGACATGCCCTTCGAGGGTGCCTGGAGGTGCAACGACTCTACAACGCCGGCGCAGAACGGCGCCAGGCCTCGGGCGCGGCGGCGCGCGGCTGACCAGGCAGAACGCTCCTTCGTGCGTTCCACTCCGGGGTGTTTGCAGCGGCCGTTGCACGGCGTCTCATCTGGCCTGCAACGGTTTGCGACCTGCGGTGTTCGCCCGACGCGGGCCGACGGGGCGGGACCACCCCCTCGAGCCCGGGCATCGCGGTCGCGGTCTGTCCGGATCCCGGTCGTGGTTCCGGTCGTGGTCCTTGTCGTGGTCCGGTCGTGGTCGCGGTCGTCGGCCGCGATCCCGCGTGCCGGTCGGCAGATGACGCGTTCTGACATCGATTGGGAGCGGGCTCGGAGACCGCTCGCCGGGTGAAGCCGCGCCTGGCCTGGTCGTTCAAATCGCTGCCCGCCGCCTGCGTGCACCGCACATCACGATTGCGTGACGACGGTTGGCGCGGCCCGCAATGGTTTGCAGACTACGTGCGCCGCCCGACGCCGACGTGGGCGGCCGATACCTCCCGGCGCGCGCGACGACGCCCGCGACCTGACAGAAGGAAGACCACCCCATGCGTGTACCCAAGCCACTGCACCTGATCGCGGGCGTCACCGCCGTCGGCCTGCTCCTCGGGGCGTGCGCGGCCCCGAACGCCGAAGCACCGGCCGCGCCCGCCGAGAGCGCCGCCGCCGGCGACGTCCCCGACAAGCCGTCCGCCCCGGTCGCCCTCAACATCCTGGACGTCGGCGGGGTGAACAAGGTGATGGGCCGCGCGATGCAGGACTTCGCCGCCGAGAACCCGGACGTCATCTCGTCCATCACCTTCGAGATCGGCGGCGCGCCCGACCTCGTCGGCACGCTCAAGCCGCAGGTCGAGGCCGGCAACCTGTCGATCGACCTGGTCCTGACCGGCAACGACGGGCTCTCCTCGGGCATCACCGAGGACCTCTGGGTGCCCGTCCTGACGGACTTCCCGGACCGGCTGAGCAACATGGAGAACTACATCCAGCCGGCCGCCGACATGCAGGAGCTCGCGCAGGAGTACGGCGTCCTGTTGACCTGGACCCCCGGCGGTCCCATGCTCAGCTACAACCCGGACGCGGTGCCCGAGTCCCAGGTCCCGACGACGCCCGAGGAGGTCCTCGCGTGGGCGAAGGCGAACCCGGGCAGGTTCGGCTACGCCCGCCCCGCCAACAGCGGTCCCGGCCGCACGTGGCTCCAGGGCCTGCCCTACATCCTGGGTGACACGGACCCGAAGGACCCGGAGAACGACTGGGACAAGACCTGGGCGTACCTCAAGGAGCTCGGTCAGTACGTCGACAACTACCCGACCGGCACCGGCCAGGTCATCACCAACATGTCCGACGGGTCGTGGTCGCTGACGCCGATCACGATGGGCTGGGACATCGAGCCCCGTCTCGACGGGCGCGCGCCCAACACGCTCCAGGTCGGCAAGCTGGACGAGTTCACGTGGATCAGCGACTCGCACTACGCGGCCATGCCGAGGGGCCTGTCCGCCGACAAGCAGTCCGCCATCCTCCTCATGCTCAACGACGTGCTGACGCCGGAGCAGAACGCCAAGGCGTACGACCAGGGGTACCTCTACCCGGGCCCGTCGATCGAGGGAGCGACGCTCGACAAGGCGCCGCAGGACATCCAGGACGAGATCGCCGAGTTCAACCGTGACTGGTACGACGCGGAGATCCCGAAGCACACCATCGAGGCCCAGCTCGACGCCGCGAGCATCGTCACCGCGTTCGACATCTGGGACCGTGAGGTCGGCGCGGGGAAGTTCGAGACCAAGTAGCCCGCCGCTCGACCTGCTGACGGCCCGGGTGGACACCTCGTCCACCCGGGCCGTCTTCGCGTCGTCGCCCCGAGTGGATGAGCAACGCTGAGATAGTTCGCAGCGCGCGTGACCGCGGACTCCACTCCGCACCGCCAGCGCGCTGGCCTGCGGCAATGTCGTTCGCGACCTCGCGGCCGCCTGTCCCAGGTCACGAATCGGTGACAGAGACTTGACGAAACGTCGCAATGGTTTGCAGACTAGGCGCCGCGCCACACCGAGGTGGCGGCACACCGATGGAGGTGAACGGCACGTGGCAGTGAGCGCCCGCGATGTCGCCCGTGTTGCCGGCGTCTCGGTCTCGACCGTCTCCCGCGCGCTGGCCCGTCCGCACGAGGTCGCCCCCGCCACGCGCGTCAAGGTCCTGGAGGCCGCCCGCGGCCTCGGCTACACGCCGAACCTCGCGGCCCGCAGCCTCATCACGGGGCGAACCGGCAACATCGGTCTCGTCGTCCCCGACCTCGAGAACCCGTTCTTCGCCTCGGTGACCAAGGGCGTCCAGAGCCGCGCCCGCACCGCGGGCTACGCCGTCTTCATCGCGGACTCCGACGAGGACCCGACCCAGGAGGCCGAGCTCGTCCGGAACCTCGCCAAGCAGGTCGACGGCATGGTCCTGTGCTCTCCGCGCGCGACGGACGCCGTGCTCGCCGAGCTCGCCCGCGAGTGCGTCCTCGTGCTGGTCAACCGCGAGTCCGGCGACATCCCCACCGTGACGATCGACAACCACGAGGGCACCCGGCAGGCGGTCGCGCACCTCCTGGCCCTCGGTCACCGCCGGATCGCGTACGCGGGCGGTCCGACGACGTCGTGGTCCAACCGCCAGCGCGCGGCCGCGGTCGAGGCGCAGGGTGCCCTGCACGGGGACCTCGAGGTCGTGAACCTCGGCTCGTTCCAGCCCTACGTGTCCGGCGGCATCGCCGCCGGCGATCTCGTGCTCGCGAGCGGCGCCACCGCCGTCATCGCCTACAACGACCTGCTGGCGTTCGGCCTCCTCGAGCGGTTCCGTCAGCGGGGCGTCCGCGTGCCCGACGACGTCAGCGTGGTCGGCACCGACAACATCCCCGTCTCCGCGCTCACCTCCCCCGGCCTCACGAGCGTGGGCATCCCGCTCGTGAACACCGGCCGCGCCGGGGTCGACATGCTGCTGCACCTGGTGCGCGACCCGTCGACACCGCCCACCCACCACCACGACCTGACCGTCCAGCTCGTCGTCCGCGCCTCGACCGGGCCGCACGGCGGCGACGTCGCCCTGCGCCAGCTCGCCTGATCCCCGACCCGCCCCCGCCCCCGCCCGTCCGACCCGACCCGACCCGACCCGCACCGCACCGCCCGCACCGCCCGACAGCTCGACGCTCGACAGCTCGACGCACGACCCGGCCCGGTGATGACGCCGGCCCTACCAGAGAGAAGGATCTCCATGCGAACCACCAAACCACTGCACCTCGTGGCCGGGGTTGCGGCCGTCGGTCTGGCCCTCACTGCCTGCAGCGCCCCCAACGCGAACGAGCCGGCCGCTCCCGCAGCGAGCGACGCGAGCGAGGTTCCGGACACCCCGTCGGAGCCGGTCGACCTCAACATCCTCGACGTCGGCGGCGTGCTCAAGCTCGCCCAGGGCGCGATCGAGACGTTCGCCGACGAGAACCCCGACGTCATCTCGTCCGTCACCTTCGAGACCGGTGGGGCACCTGACGTCGTCGGTACGCTCAAGCCTCAGGTCGACACGGGCAACCTGTCGATCGACATCGTGCTCACCGGCAACGACGCGCTCTCCGCGGGCATCGCCGAGGACCTGTGGGTCCCGATGATCGAGGACTTCGGCGACCGCCTGAGCAACCAGGAGAACTACATCCAGCCGGCCGCCGACATGCAGGAGCTCGCGCAGGGCTACGGCGTGCTGCTGTCGTGGACGCCCGGTGGCCCGCTGCTGAGCCACAACCCGAGCGCGATCCCCGCCGCCGACGTGCCGACCACCCCGCAGGAGCTGCTCGACTGGGCGAAGGCCAACCCGGGCAAGTTCGGGTACGCCCGTCCGGCCAACAGCGGCCCCGGCCGCACGTGGCTCCAGGGTCTGCCGTACATGCTCGGCGACACCGACCCCAAGGACCCGGAGAACGGCTGGGACAACACCTGGGCGTACCTCAAGGAGCTCGGCCAGTACATCAACAACTACCCGACGGGCACGGGCCAGGTCATCACCAACATGTCCGACGGGTCGTGGTCGCTGACCCCGATCACCATGGGCTGGGACATCGAGCCGCGGGCCGACGGCCGCGCCCCGAACACCCTCGAGGTGACAGAGTTCGACGACTACACGTGGATCAGCGACTCGCACTTCGCGGCGGTCCCCAAGGGGCTCTCGGCGGACAAGATGTCGGCGATCACGCTGCTGCTCCAGGACCTCCTGACCCCGGAGCAGAACGCCAAGTTCTACGACAACGGCTACCACTACCCCGGTCCGTCGATCGAGGGCGCGACCCTCGACAAGGCGCCGCAGGAGACCCAGGACGTCATCGCCGAGTTCGGCCGTGACTGGTACGACGAGGCGATCGAGTCGCAGGACATCCAGACCCAGCTCGACGCGACGGCCATCGTCACCGCGTTCGACATCTGGGACCGCGAGGTCGGCGCCGGGAAGTTCGAGGGCTGATCACCATGGCTATCGCTGCCAGCAAGTTCGAGTCGCTCGAGCTCCAGGGGGTTGGTCGGAGCTTCGGGGGCGCCCACGCGCTGGTGGACCTCGACCTGACGGTCCGGGCAGGGGAGTTCATCGCCCTGCTCGGCCCGTCGGGGTGCGGGAAGTCCACCGCGCTCAACTGCCTCGCGGGGCTCCTCCCGCTCACCCACGGGCAGATCCTGATCGACGGCAAGCGCGTCGACACCGTGGCCGCGGAGAACCGCGGCTTCGGGATGGTGTTCCAGAACTACGCCCTCTTCCCGCACCTCACGGTCGAGAAGAACATCGCGTTCGGCCTGCAGATGCGGGGCGTGGCGAAGGCCGACATCAAGCGCCGCGTCGCCGAGGCGCTCGCGCTGGTCAAGCTCGAGCAGCACGCGAAGAAGCTGCCCGGCCAGCTGTCCGGCGGCCAGCAGCAGCGCGTGGCGATCGCCCGCGCCGTCGTGCTCGAGCCGCGGCTCGTGCTCATGGACGAGCCGCTGTCCAACCTCGACGCGAAGCTGCGCATCGAGATGCGCGGCGAGATCCGGCGGCTGCACCAGTCGTTGGGCCTGACCACGATCTACGTGACGCACGACCAGGAGGAGGCCCTGTCGATGGCCGACCGCCTCGTCGTCCTGCGCGAGGGCCGGGTCCAGCAGGTCGGGACCCCCGAGGAGCTGCACAACAACCCCGTGAACTGGCACGTCGCCGACTTCATGGGCTACCGCAACATCCTCGACCTCGACGTCGTCAGCGTCGAGAACGGCACGGCCACGGTGACCGGTCAGGGCCTGACCCTGCGCGGTACCGCGGTGGAGCCGGTCGCCGTCGGCGAGAAGGTCCGGGTCGCGATCCGGCCCGAGGACCTCGTCGTCACGTCGCCGACCGTGCCCGTGCGCGGCGGCAACGCGTCGGACGCCACGGTGTCCGTGGTCGAGTACCACGGCCGGGAGTTCGCTGTCGGGGTCCTCACGCCCGGGGGGCAGAGCATGCACGTGCGCTCCGACCACTCCCCCGCCATCGGCAGCAAGGTCCAGGTCACCGCCGACCCGAGCCGCGTGCTCGTCTACAAGGCCGACCTGATCGACCCGTCCCGGCTGTCCGTCGAGGAGCGCGAGCTGCTCGAGGTGCGGACATGAGTGCCCCGGCCGTGCGACGTCCGCGCGCGGAGAAGTCGACGGCGAGCAGGCGGCACAGGCTCGCCGAGCGCGGGATCGACACCTCGCTCCTCATGCTCGTGCCGGCCCTGGTGTTCGCGGTCGCCCTGTTCATCTACCCGTTCACCTACGGGATCGGGCTCACGTTCCAGCCGTCGCTGGCGATGCAGGAGCAGTGGGGCGCCGGGATCTGGTCGAACTACGTCGCCTTCTTCAAGGACCCGTTCATCTTCGACTCCATCTACCTGACGATGCGGCTGGCCCTGCCGGTCGCGCTGTTCAACGTGCTGGCGTCGATCCCGGTGGCCTTCAAGCTGCGGCACAAGTTCCGTGGCAAGAAGACGCTGACCATCCTGCTCGTCCTGCCGATCACGCTCGGCACCGTCCTGACCGCGCAGGGCCTGCTGATCTTCGCCGGGAGGCAGGGCTGGCTGAACCGGTTCCTCGTCCAGATCGGGCTGATCGACCAGCCGCTCACCCTGGTCAACAACTACTGGGGTGTGGTCTTCTCGCTGGTCATCTCGGGGTTCCCGTTCGCGTTCCTCCTGATCTCGTCCTACCTGTCGGGCATCGACCCGTCGATCGAGGCCGCGGCGAAGACCATGGGCGCGGGCTGGTTCCAGCGGTTCCGGCGGATCATCCTGCCGCTGCTCGCACCCGGCCTGGCGACGACGTTCATCCTCACCTTCGTCCTGGCGTTCAGCGTCTTCCCGTCCGCCCGGCTCGTCGGTGACGCGATGGGTGAGACACGTGTGATGGCGCTGATGGCCTACCGGGCCTTCGGCGAGCTCAACGACTACCCGATGGCCTCGACCATCGCGATCATGATGGGGCTCGTCGAGCTCGTCGTCATCGCCCTGGTGCTGGTCTGGCGGTCGTTCATGTACAAGGGTTCGACGGGAGGCAAGGGCTGATGGCCGCCACCGACACGGCACACACCACGGCGCCGGGGGTCGACCTCCCGCCGGCTCCGCCGCGCCGCAAGGGCTCGGTCACCCGGGCGCCCGGCGAGAAGGCACTGGTCGCGTCCCCCTCGACGTGGTTCGTCTGGGCGGGCGTGGCGGCGTTCTTCATCTTCCTGATCGGGATCCTGGTCAGCGTCGTCGTGGACTCGCTCGGCAAGCCGTGGTTCGACACGTGGCTCCCCGAGAACTTCACGACGGACTGGTACACCGGCGCGTGGGACCGCTTCGGCATGGCCCAGATCATCGGCGTCACCCTGACGGTCGCGATCGTGGTGATCGTGCTCTCGGTGCTGATCGGGGTGCCCGCGGCCTACCTGCTCGCGCGGCGGAACTTCCCGTTCAAGCGGATCATCACGCTGCTGTTCCTGCTGCCGGTCCTGATGCCGCCGATCACCTACGGCATCCCGCTGGCCACCGTGATGTACAACTTCGGTCTCGGCCGCTCGCTGGTCGCGGTGATCCTGGTCAACCTGGTGCCGTCGGTGCCGTTCGTGATCATGACCATGACGCCGTTCATCGAGCAGATCAACCCGACGATCGAGAACGCGGCCCGGATGTCCGGGGCGAACATGCGGCAGGTCTTCACCAAGATCCTCGGCCCGCTCCTGGTCCCCGGGATCCTCGCCGCCTCGGTCCTGGTGCTGGTCCGCACGGTCGGCATGTTCGAGCTGACCTACCTGGTGTCCGGCCCGCAGACCGACACCCTCGTCGTCGCGATCTACCGCGCGATGACGGCGTCCGGCGGTGGTGAGGCGCGCCAGCTCGTCTCCTCGATGGCGGTGGTCTACACCGTGACGATGATGGTCATCCTGATCATCGCCCTGCGGTACGTGAGCCCGACCCAGCTCGTCGCCCGCGTCAAGGAGTCCCGCGAGGACTGACCCTCGCGCCCGCCAGCGTCCGAGCGCTGACGTCCGACAGGACGTCAGCGCTCGGACGTCACGGGTTCGGGAGCAACCCACTGATCATCGACCGGTCCTGGAGGGCTTCTCGTGACCACCGCTCGGCACCCCGCGTCGTCGGATCCCGCGTCGTCGGACCTGTCGCCGTCGGACCTGTCGCCGTCGGACCGCGCGAGGTTCGCGATCGACTCCCCCGCCCACCACGCGTGGCTCGCCGCCGAGACCCGCCGGCTGCTCGAGTTCGGCCGCGGGGCGGCGCTGCCCGACGGCGGCTTCGGCTGGCTCGACCGGCGCGGCGCGGTGATGCCGTCGGTTCCCCCGCCGCTCTACGTGACCTGCCGCATGACGCACGTGTACTCGCTCGGCGCGCTGCTGGGTGTCGAGGGCAGCGAGGCGCTCGTGGACCACGGCGTCGCAGCGCTGCGCGGCAGGTTCCGCGACGCGGCGCACGGCGGCTGGTTCACCGCGGTGGGGCACGACGGGTCCCCGGCTGACGAGCGCAAGCAGGCGTACCCGCACTCGTTCGTCGTGCTGGCCGCCTCCAGCGCCCTGGTCGCCGGCCGCCCCGGCGCCCGCGAGCTGCTCGACGAGGCCCTCGACGTGGTCGAGCGCCGCTTCTGGGACGACGACGCCGGGATGATGGTCGAGGCGTGGGACCGCGCCTTCAGCAAGCTGGACGACTACCGCGGCATGAACTCGAACATGCACACGGTCGAGGCGTTCCTCGCGGCGTACGCCGCGACGGGCGACGGTCTGTGGCTCGACCGCGCGACCCGCATCACGCGGCGCGCGCTGGCCTTCGCGCGCGAGCACGACTGGCGCCTGCCCGAGCACTTCGACCCCGCGTGGACGCCGCTGCTCGACCACCACATCGACACCCCGGACGACCCGTTCCGTCCGTACGGCTCGACCATGGGCCACTGGCTCGAGTGGAGCCGGCTCGCGCTCCATGTGCGGGCCGCGCGCATGGCGTCGTCCGTCTGCCCGCACGCGACCGACGACGACCTGCTGCACGACGCCGTCGCGCTGTTCGACGCGGCCGTCCGGGAGGGCTGGCACGTCGACGGTGCGCCCGGCTTCGTGTACACCGTCGACTGGACCGGGACCCCCCGGGTCCGGCAGCGGCTGCACTGGGTGCTGTGCGAGGCGCTCGGCGCGGCGACCACGCTGTGGCAGGGATGCGGCGACGACCGGTTCCGCGACTGGTACGCCACCTGGTGGGCCTACGCGGACGCCCACCTCCTCGACCGCGTCGACGGGTCGTGGCACCACGAGCTCGACCCGCAGAACCGCCCGGCCGAGACCATCCGCCCCGGCAAGGCGGACGTCTACCACGCGCTCCAGGCGACGCTGCTGCCGCGGCTCCCGCTCGGCGCCGCCCTCGCGACCGCTGTGCGGGACCAGCCGCCGGCGCCCTGACGGCGGACGACGGCAGGGGGCGGGCAGCATGGGCGCGGTGGTGACGGCGCTCGGCACCATGGCGGCCATCGTGCTCGGCGGCTGGGTGCTCGGGTGGCGTGGGACCCTCGGGCCGGGCGCGCAGACGGTCCTCGCGCGCGCGACGTTCGCGGTCGCGACTCCGTGCCTCCTCCTCGTGACGGTCGCGCACGCCGACCTGCACCTGCTGATCTCGCGGCAGGCGCTCGTCACGGCGTCGAGCACGGCGGTCGTCGCGATCGTCGCCGCGGTCGTCCTGCGCCTCGTGTGGCACCGGCCCGCGCCCGACGTCGTCGTCGGGACGCTGACCGCGTCCTACGTCAACGCCGGGAACATCGGGCTCCCGCTCGCGGTGTACCTGCTGGGCGACGCCGTCGCGGTCGTCCCGACGCTGCTGTTCCAGCTCCTGGTCCTGGCGCCGATCGCCTTCTCGGTGCTCGACGCCCACACGGCGACGGTCAAGCCGGGCCTGCGCGGCGTCGTCGGGCGCACGCTGCGGAACCCGATCATCGTCGGCTCGCTCGTCGGGCTGCTGCTCGCCGCCGTCCCCTGGCGGCTGCCTGAGGTCGTGTTCGAGCCGTTCGCGCTGATCGGCGCCGCGGCGGCGCCGCTCGCCCTGCTGACCTTCGGGATGGCGCTCGCGGTCCCGCGCGCGGACGGCGGGACCGCCCCGCGCCGCGAGCTGGCGCTGGCCGCGGTGCTGCGCGAGGTGGTGCACCCGGCGCTCGCGCTCGTCATCGGCCGGGCGCTCGGGCTCGAGGGGCCCGCACTGCTCGCCGTCGTCACGATGGCTGCCCTGCCGACCGCGCAGAACGTGCTCGTCTACGCGATCCAGTACGGCCGCGGTCAGCCGCTCGCGCGCGACGCCGGCGTCCTCACCACCGCCCTCGCAGTCCCGGTGCTGCTCGTGATCGCGGCCGTCCTCGGCTGACTGACCCACGCCCCTCGCGAGCTGTCAGAACCACGTGACGCTCAGGACTCACCCAGCTCGGACAACGGGGCCGGCTCTGACACCTCGGCGTGAGGGGCCGCGCCGGCGAACCCGAGCTGCCGCCACGCCTCGTACACGCCGAGCGCGGCCGAGTTGGCGAGGTTGAGCGACCGTCGCCCGGCCAGCATCGGGATCCGGACCCGGTCGGTGACGCGCGGGTCCGCCAGGACGTCGTCGGGCAGGCCCGTCGGCTCGGGGCCGAAGAGCAGCGCGTCCCCGTCGCGGTACGCGACGTCGGTGAACGACCGCGTCCCGCGCGTCGCGAAGGCGAAGACCCGCGCCTCGGGCAGCGCGGCCCACGCCGCCTCGAGATCGCGGTGCACGACGACGTTCGCCAGGTCGTGGTAGTCCAGTCCCGCCCGGCGCAGCTTGGGCTCCGACAGGTCGAACCCGAGCGGCTCGACGAGGTGGAGCGTCGCGCCGGTCACGGCCGCGAGGCGGATCGCGTTGCCGGTGTTCTGCGGGATGCGCGGGGAGAAGAAGACGATGTGGAGCACGGGGACGATGCTCCCACCCTGCCGCTCCCACCCCGCCGCTCCCACCCCGACGGCGCGTGCCGGACCGCGCGTCACGCCCCACGGTCACTTCCAGCGGCGTGACGTCCCGGCGAGGTGCTGCGCGTACCCGACGAGGGACGCCGTCGAGCAGAGGACCTGGTACCCCAGCAGGAACACCAGGTACCCGACCCGGTTCTTGCGCACCCGCAGGTCCAGCGGACCGAACACATAGCGCGACTGGTACGTCCGCAGGCCGCCGTACATGAGGAGCGTGATCGGCAGCACCGCGAGCGTCCACACCGACACGATGAGCGGGATCCCGAAGAGCGCGAGCACGACACCGGGCAGCCACACCAGCACGTACCCGACGTCGAGGAACGGGATCAGCAGGTCGATCCCGGCGACGAACCTGGTCATCGGTCGCGTCTGCTTCCACGGCGGCACCGCGCTGATCCCCTCGAACATCCCACGTGCCCACCGCGCCCGCTGCCGCAGGAAGTGCGTGACCTCGAGCGGGGCGTCGGTGAACGCGACCGCCGTCGGCTCGAAGAACACGCGGTTGCCGTACTCCATGAGCCGCCACGTCACGACGATGTCCTCGCCGATCGCGTCCGGCCACCCGCCGATCTCCCGGACCGCCGTGGTCACGTAGACCGAGAAGGCGCCCTGCGCGACGAGCGTCGCCTGGTACAGCCCCTGCATCCGCTTCACTGCGGCGATGCCGAGGTAGTAGTCCCACTCCTGCACCCGCGTGAGCAGGTTCGCGCGCGAGTTCCGCACCAGCACGGTCCCCGCCACGGCCACCGTGTCCGACGGCGCGGACTCAAGCCGGGAGATCAGGCGCCGGAGGGCGTCGGCGTGGAGCAGGGTGTCGGCGTCGACCGTGATGACGTACGGCGTCGTGATCCCCTCGAGCGCGCGGTTGAGCGCGTGCGACTTGCCCGGGGTCGGCTCGCGCACGACGACGAGGTCGATGCCGAGCGCCTCGGCCGTCGCTCGCGCGATCTCGACGGTCCGGTCGGTCGAGCCGTTGTCCGCGAGCACGTACGTCACCGGGCCCGCGTACCGGGCCCGCGCGGCGGCGCGGAGCGTCATGTCGATCCCGGCCTCTTCGTTGCGCGCCGCGAGGACGATCGAGATCGGTGTCGTGGGGTCACGCACCTTGAGCGCGGGTTGTCGGTCCAGCAGCAGGGACGCCCCGAGGAAGGCGACGATCGCGCCGGGCAGGTAGGCCACGAGCGTGACGATCGTGTAGGCGAGCACGACGCCGACGACGGGAGTCAACTCGCGCACCCACGGCGCCGAGATCAGGGCGGAGAGCGTGACCCACAGGATCGTGGCGACCACCGCGATCCAGAACTTCGTGACGACCGGGATGTAGCGACCGCGCGCCGGGGGCTCCTCGGAGGCCGCCTCAGGCCGGCCCGGGTCGGGGAACCCGAGGTCGCCGAGCAGGTCGGAGCGGCCCCGGACCGCCGACCGCCGGACGACACCGACAGGATCCACGGGTGGACGTTCGGCCCGAGGAGGCTCGAGCTGCGGCCCTCGGGCGGAGTTCACCCGCGCCGCGGACCGGTTTCACCCCTCGCCGTCACCCGACAGCACGAGAGGCCCGGACCCGAAGGTCCGAGCCTCTCGTCGCTCGCACGGAGCGTCAGTCGTCAGGCGTCACGCCTCAACCGACCTGCGGCTGCACCCCCGGGTCGCCCGACGACGACGCCGGCGGTGCCGGCGGCAGGTCGGTGCCCGATCCCGGCGTCCCGATCGCTCCGACCGCCACCGGCTCGGGAACGGACGCGCCCTTGGGAACCCCGCGGAACGTGAACTCCCCGAGCAGACCCTCGCCGACCGCGTCGACGATGATCAGCTGACCGGCGGTGATCTCACCGAACAGGATCTTCTCGGACAGCGCGTCCTCGATCTCCCGCTGGATCGCCCGGCGCAGCGGCCGCGCACCGAGGACCGGGTCGTAGCCCTTCTCGGACAGCAGCTGCTTCGCGGCGGGCGTGATCTCGATCGCCATGTCCTTGTCCTTCAGCCGCTGGTCGAGCTTGGCGATCATCAGGTCGACGATCGCGAAGATCTCGGGCTGCGACAGCTGCGGGAACACGACCACGTCGTCCACGCGGTTGAGGAACTCCGGCCGGAAGTGCTGCTTGAGCTCGTCGTTGACCTTCGCCTTCATGCGCTCGTACGACGTCGACAGGTCGCCGCCGGCCTGGAAGCCGGTCTGCACGCCCTTGGCGATGTCCCGCGTGCCGAGGTTCGTGGTCATGATGATCACGGTGTTCTTGAAGTCGACCACGCGGCCCTGCGAGTCGGTCAAGTGACCGTCCTCGAGGATCTGCAGCAGCGAGTTGAAGATGTCCGCGTGCGCCTTCTCGACCTCGTCGAACAGGACGACGGAGAACGGCTTGCGACGCACCTTCTCGGTGAGCTGACCGCCCTCGTCGTAGCCCACGTACCCGGGAGGCGAGCCGAAGAGCCGCGAGACCGTGTGCTTCTCCGAGAACTCCGACATGTCGAGCTGGATCAGCGCGCTCTCGTCACCGAACAGGAACTCGGCGAGCGCCTTGGCGAGCTCGGTCTTCCCGACGCCCGTGGGCCCCGCGAAGATGAACGACCCGCCGGGCCGCTTCGGGTCCTTGAGGCCCGCACGCGTACGCCGGATCGCCTGCGACAGCGACTTGATCGCGGCCTCCTGGCCGACGACGCGCTTGTGCAGCGACTGCTCCATCGTGAGCAGCCGGTGGCTCTCCTCCTCGGTGAGCTTGAACACCGGGATGCCGGTCGCGAGCGCCAGCACCTCGGCGATCAGCTCCTCGTCGACCTCGGCCACGGAGTCGAGGTCGCCCGACTTCCAGGCCTTCTCCTTCTCGACCCGGCGCAGCCCGAGCCGCTTCTCGGTGTCGCGCAGGCGCGCGGCCTTCTCGAAGTCCTGCTCGTCGATCGCCGACTCCTTGTCGCGGCGCGCCTCGGCGATCTGCTCGTCGAGCTCGCGCAGCTCCGGCGGAGCGGTCATGCGGCGGATCCGCAGCCGTGCGCCGGCCTCGTCGACGAGGTCGATCGCCTTGTCCGGGAGGAAGCGGTCGTTGACGTACCGGTCCGCGAGCGTCGCGGCGGCCACGAGCGCGCCGTCCGTGATCGACACGCGGTGGTGCGCCTCGTACCGGTCCCGCAGCCCCTTGAGGATCTCGATCGCGTGCTTGAGGTTCGGCTCCGCGACCTGGATCGGCTGGAAGCGTCGCTCGAGCGCCGCGTCCTTCTCGACGTACTTGCGGTACTCGTCGAGCGTCGTCGCCCCGATCGTCTGGAGCTCACCACGCGCGAGCATCGGCTTGAGGATGCTGGCGGCGTCGATCGCGCCCTCGGCCGCACCGGCCCCGACGAGCGTGTGGATCTCGTCGATGAACAGGATGATGTCGCCGCGCGTGCGGATCTCCTTGAGCACCTTCTTCAGGCGCTCCTCGAAGTCACCGCGGTACCGGCTCCCGGCCACGAGCGCGCCCAGGTCGAGCGTGTAGAGCTGCTTGTCCTTGAGCGTCTCGGGGACGTCCCCCCGCACGATGTCCTGCGCGAGACCCTCGACAATCGCCGTCTTGCCGACGCCGGGCTCGCCGATCAGCACCGGGTTGTTCTTGGTGCGGCGGGACAGCACCTGCATGACCCGCTCGATCTCCTTCTGGCGCCCGATGACCGGGTCGAGCTTGCCGTCGCGGGCGGCCTGCGTGAGGTTGCGGCCGAACTGGTCGAGGACCGCCGAGCCCGACGGCTGCCCCTCGGCGGGACCGCCCGAGGCGACCGGCTCCTTGCCCTGGTAGCCCGAGAGCAGCTGGATGACCTGCTGGCGCACGCGGTTGAGGTCGGCGCCCAGCTTGTTGAGCACCTGGGCGGCGACGCCCTCGCCCTCGCGGATGAGGCCGAGCAGGATGTGCTCGGTGCCGATGTAGTTGTGGCCGAGCTGAAGCGCCTCGCGCAGCGACAGCTCGAGCACCTTCTTGGCGCGCGGCGTGAACGGGATGTGCCCGGAGGGGGCCTGCTGGCCCTCGCCGATGATCTCCTGGACCTGCGAGCGCACGGCGTCCAACGAGATCCCGAGGGACTCGAGCGCCTTCGCGGCGACGCCCTCGCCCTCGTGGATGAGACCGAGCAGGATGTGCTCCGTGCCGATGTAGTTGTGGTTCAGCATCCGCGCCTCTTCCTGGGCGAGGACGACGACCCGGCGGGCTCGGTCCGTGAATCTCTCGAACATGTGCACTCCTCACGAGCGACGTGCAGCCGGGATCGAGGGCCCGGCCGTGACGGCTGTTTCCAGGCTAACGGGCCGGACCAGCCGGAACCTCCTGTGTTCGCCGCAGGCGTGACGCCGGCGCCCGCTCGGCCGTCACCCGGCCGCGAGCGCCTCCTCGAACGCCGCGAGCGCCGCGTCCGAGAACAGCACGAAGCGCACGAGCCCGATGCCCGACGCCGCGCGCTCGCCCGCCGCGACGGCGTCGGGGGTGTCGTCGCCCGCCCGGGCGGGGGTGGCAGCCCAGCCGCGGACCGCGGCGACCGCCAGCCGCGCGACGTCGTGCACGTCCCAGCCGTAGACTCCCGCGCTCACGGCCGGGAACGCGACCGACCGTGCGCCGAGCCGCGCAGCGACGTCGAGCGAGCGCGTGAAGCACGAGCTGAGGAGCGCGGGGTCCGTCTCACCGGCGTGCCGGTTCGGGCCGACGGTGTGGACCACCCAACGCGCGGGCAGCCGCCCCGCACCCGTCGCGACGGCCTCGCCGACCGGCAGTCCGCCCGGGAGCCGCGTGCGGCGCAGCTCCCGGCACGCGGCGAGCAGCTCCGGTCCCGCGGCTGCGTGGATCGCGCCGTCGACCCCGCCGCCGCCGAGCAGCGACGAGTTGGCCGCGTTGACGATCGCGTCGACGTGCTCGCGCGTGAGGTCGCCGCGCACGGCCTCGATCCGCGTCGCCGCCCCCGTCGCACCACGCACGCCGCTCACGCCGCTCACGCCTCCAGGAGGATCGTCACCGGGCCGTCGTTGACCAGCTCGACCGCCATGTCCGCCCCGAACGCGCCGGTCGCGACCTCGAGCCCGCGGTCACGCAGGGCCGTCACCACCGCCTCGACGAGCGGCTCGGCGACCGGCCCCGGCGCGGCCCGGTTCCAGGTCGGCCGTCGGCCCTTGCGCGTGTCGGCGTAGAGCGTGAACTGGCTGACGACGAGCACGGGCGCACCGGCGTCCACCGCCGACCTCTCGTCCCGCAGGATGCGCAGCTCGGCGACCTTGCGGGCGATCAGCTCGACCTGTGCGGGGCCGTCGTCGTGCGTCGCCCCGACGAGCACGACCAGGCCCGGCCGGTCGACGGCGCCGACCACCGCGCCGTCGACCACGACGGACGCCCGCGTGACGCGCTGGACCACGGCCCTCATGCGGCGCCCCCCGCTCGCTCCCCCGCCGGCTCCCTCGCCGCATGCGGGCCGAGCACGGGGACGACGGCGCCGACCGGCCGACCATGGCCCAGCACCGGCGTCTGCCCGACGGCGTCCAGCGCGTCCGAGGCGACGCCTGCCACCGCGAGCGCCGCGACGAGCAGCGCGGCCCGCGGCCGGTCGCCGCCGTCCATGACCTTGAGGGCCAGCGCTCCCCCGTCGGGCAGGCCGGCCGCGTAGACGCCGTCCGCGCCGTCCTTCGCCACGAGACCCGGAGCCGCGGTCATCGCGCGGGTCACGTCGCGACCGGTCCCGCCGACGAGCGCCGGGTGGCCGCGCATCGCCAGCGCCACGCGGGCCTCCGCCGACCCCGGCGCACGGCCGGGCGCCGCACCGATCCGGCCGAAGGCCCGGGCGAGGCCGACGAGCGTCGTGGAGAACAGCGGCGCGCCGCACCCGTCGACGGTCGCGTGCGCGACCGGGACGCCGGTCAGGTGCCCGAGCTCCGTGCGGATCGCCTGCTGGAGCGGATGGTCGACGGCGAGGTGGTCGGCGGTGCTCCACCCGCGCGCCACGCACGTCGCGAGCATCGCCGCGTGCTTGCCCGAGCAGTTCTGGGTGAGCGAGGTCGGACCGTTGCCGGCGACCTGCCACGCGAGCGCGGCCTCGGACCCGTACGGCAGCGCCGGCGTGTTCTGCAGCGCGCTCTCGTCGAGCCCGGCGGCGGCGAGCACCGCCCGGACCCCGGCGAGGTGCTCGGGCTCGCCCGAGTGGCTCGCGCACGCGAGCGCCAGCCCGGGGCCGTCGAGGTCGAGGCCCGCGCGCAGCATCGCGACCGCCTGGAGCGGCTTGAGCGACGACCTCGCCCAGAGCACGACGTCGGGGTCGCCGAGCGCGAGCCGCACCGCGCCGTCGGGCCCAAGGACGACGAGGTGGCCGGCATGGACCGACTCGACGAGCCCCCCGCGGACCACGCGCACGAGCGGGACGGCACGCGCCGCCACGTCCGGACCGCTCGCGGCGCCGCCGGCCGTTCCCGTCACCAGCCCGCCACCAACCCGCCACCAACCCGCCACCAGCCGGTCACCAGCCGGTCACCATCCGCCGCGTGAGGGCGGGGTCCCGCCGCGGCCACCCCGCCCGCCGCGGCCACCTCGACCGCCCGAGTACGGCCCGACCGCGGGACGCACGTCGACGAGGTAGACGATCGCGCCGACCGCCCCGAGGAGCGCGAGGAACCCGAGCTGCCCGATGCCCAGCGGCGGCGGCAGCGCGACGAACGAGACCGCCGTCGCGACGCCCGTGATCACGAGCCAGAACCGCTTGGTCCGCTTGCCCGCGCTGACGAAGGCGGTGGCGGGTCGTACGGCCGCGTCGATCAGGGCCCAGAGGGCGAGCACGAAGATGGCGACGTAGAAGAGGGTGAAGACGAGGATCTGAGCGCTGGCGATCACGGCGTGAGCCTACGAGACCGCGCCTGTCACGGCACGACCCGCAGCCCCTCGGCCCGCGCGGCTTCCGTGAACGGCGTGTCCCAGCTCAGCACCGCGAGGTCCGGGCTCGACAGCACGAGCGCGCTCGCGAGGTGCACGGCGTCGCTCGCGCGCAGCGGGTGCAGCCCGACCAGCTCGGCCGCCCGTTCGGTCACCTCGCTGCGCAGCTCGACGGTCCACACCCCCCGCCACAGCCGCTCCCATCGCTCGCACGCCCGCGTGTGCGCGGCGTCGTCCAGGCGGCCCATCCGCAGGCCGCCCGCCAGCACGGCGCGCACCTCGACGTCGGCGAGCCGCGAGGTCGCGACCGTGTCGGCGCCGTCCCACATGGCGGCCGCGATGCCGGCACCCGCCGCGGGCATGCAGAGGCGCACGAGCGCACCGGGGTGGAGGTAGACGAGAGCCATCGGGCGGACGTCAGCGGCGCAGGCGGCGGGCGAGACCCGAGAGGGCCTGGGCGGGGCCGTGCCGGTCCTGCACGTGCGCCGCGACGCGCGGGCCCTCGGGCGGTGCGAGGAGACCCTCGCGCTGGAGCCTGCTCAGCAGGTCCGCCGAGGCGATCCCCGACAGCCGCGCCACGGGGATGCCACGGTCGGTGATGACCACGTCCTCACCCGACCGGGCCGCGTCGATCCATTGCTTGAGCTCGGCTCGCAGGGTGCTGACGGAGACCTCCATGAGCCGAAAATACAGGAGCCCGACGACCCGGCGCCCGACCGAGGGCCCGGGTCCGAGCTCTGAGGTCAGAACTCCACGAGCGCCGCGCGCGCGTCGTCGGCCGCGACACCGGCCGTCTCGAGCAGGTCGACGACGAGCGAGCGCAGCAGCAGGACGAGGCTCTGCGCCTGCCAGTCCCCCGGCGCGAGCCGGAACGGGTCCATCCGTGCGGCGATCCCGTTCAGGTCCGTGCGCGCCCGCTGCATCGAGCTGCCCGTGCCCAGCGCCACGGCGAGCTCCTGGGTCGCGTCGGCGAGCTCACGCACCACGTCGGCGAGCATCACGAGATCACGGCCCTCGCCGAGCACCGAGGCCGCGCGACGCGCCAGGACCCGCGCGTTCCGCATCGCGTGGTCCGCCTGCGCCGCGGCGCCCTGGAGCGCGGTCAGCTCGTCGACGTGGCGCATCCACCCCGGTGACACGCGTGCCGCCTCGCGCGCGCCCTGGGCGCTCGACCGCCACTCGGCGAACTCGGGCTCGGCGGCGCGGCCCTGCAGCAGCGCCTCCTCGGCGTCGGCCCGCGTGTCGGTCCGCAGCGCCTCGGCGAGCGTCCCGAGCAGCGCCGCGAGCGCGCGCATCGCCTCGCGCGCCGCTTCGCGCGTGCGCGGCCGGGGGTCGGTCGTCCCCAGGGTCGCGACGAGCAAGGCGACCGCGCCGCCGACGAGCGCGTCCATCCACCGCCCGACGGCCCCGTCGGTGATCATCGAGGCCGGCAGACCGATGATCACGATCGCCTGGACGCCCGCCTGGGTGGTGAGCAGCGCCCCCCGGTCGATGAACCGGCCCGCGAGCGCGGCCACGAGCAGCACGACGGACACCTGCCACCAGCCCGACCCGATGACGTGGACGACGACGTCCCCGAGCGCGACGCCGACGGCGACACCGATCGCCAGCTCGGCGACGCGACGCACCTGACGGTCCGGACTGAACCCCAGGGCGACGAACGCCGACACCGGGGCGAAGAAGGGGTACGGGTGCCCGAGCCCGTACCGCGCGATGGCGAACGCCACGCCGGCGGCCAGGCTGGCCTGGAGCAGCGGGACGAACGACGAGCGGACGCGGGTCCACCCCTGTCGCGCCCGCGCGCGCAGGACGACCCGGGCCCGGTCTCGGCGCGGGCGGCGACGCGCGGTGTCGTCCGTCACAGCGAGGCACCCGTCACAGCGAGGTGCCCGTCACAGCGAGGTGCCCGTCACAGCGAGGCACCCGTCACAGCGAGGTGCCCGTCACAGCGAGGTGCCCGTCACACCGGCGGTCACAGCATCGGGTGGTGCCCCAACCCTCGGGCGACCGGGCCGCGCGGGGCCGGACGGTCCACCGACACCCCCTCGCCCGGCACGACGACCTCCTGGCCCGCAGCGACGGCGCCGCCGCCCTCGCACTCGACCTCGAGGTCGACGTCCGTGGGTGTGCTGCGCTTGACGACCGCGAGCGCGATCGGGCCCAACTCGTGGTGCCGCGCGACCGAGGTCACGGTGCCGACAGCGCGCTCACCGTCGCGCACCTCGGCGCCCGGGACCGGGAGCAGGTGCCCGGACCCGTCGAGGTGGAGCATCACCAGGCGTCGCGGCGGGCGCCCCATGTTGTGCACCCGCGCGATCGTCTCCTGCCCCCGGTAGCAGCCCTTGTGCAGGTGGACGGCGGTCCGCAGCCAGTCCAGCTCGTGCGGGATCGAGCGGTGGTCGACCTCGGTCGCGAGGCGCGGACGCCATGCCTCCACGCGCGCGGCCTCGGTGGCCCACGTCCCGACGACCCGCCAGCCGGCGGCCTCCCGCTCGGCGACCGCCGCCGCGAGCCCGCCGCGCGGCACCAGGACCAGCCGCCACGGCCGCTCGGCGCCCGGGTGCGCGGCGTCGTCCACGCCGTAGCGCGTCCCGCCAGGGAGCGTGCGCGGCCACGGGTCGCGCCACGTGACGGGTTCGTCGTCGCCGCCCTCGGCGTCGACCGGCTCCCCGAGCACCGCGTACTCGGCCGACACGTCCGCGACCTCGACGCGCAGCATGAACCTCATGCGGTCGAGCCAACCGGCGAGCGCTGCCGCCCGGGTGCCCTCGGTCACCAGCCAGGTCGCCTCGCCGTCGTCGACCACGCCCGCCGCGTGCTCGACGTGCCCCTGCGGGCTGAGCACGAGGAGCTCGGTCGAGGTGCGGGGCGCGAGGGTCGCGAGGTCCTGCGACGTGATCGAGTGCAGCCACGTGAGCCGGTCCGGCCCGGTCACGCGGACGACGCCGTGGTGCGAGAGGTCGGCGACCGCGCCGCCGGCCCGCAGCGCGCGCTGCTCTGCGGTGGGGTCGCCGTAGTGCCAGGCGACACCGGCGTCGGGCCCGGCGGCCGCGACGGCGCCGCGCCGCGAGAGCAGCGGGCTGCGGGTCGGGGTCGGCGTCGGGCTCGGCGTCGTCACGGGTGTCGGCGGATTCATTGCGGTCCCTCCAGTCGCGCCAGCCGGGCCGACGCGTAGCTCTGCAGCGGCTTGCCGAACGCCGCGAGGTCCCACGCCCACATGAGCTCACCCTGCACGAGCCCGTACAGCCGCGTCCCGGCGGAGACCTCGGCCGCGGACACGGTCCGCGCGACCAGGTCGCTCACGAGGTCGATGCGCCCGTTGCCGGCCGAGCCGACGTAGAGCGACAGGTGGCCGGCCGGGTCGGCGAGCAGCACCTCGACCGGGTGGTGGTCGGCGGGCAGGTCGTCGGGGCGCTCGGACGAGATGCGCCAGTACCCGGACTCGGTCGCCCACACGGGACCGGCGTCGTCGGCGGCGCTCTCGTGGACGACGCCGCCCTTGGTCTCGCGGATCACCCCGTCGACGAGCGCGGCCGGGTCGTCGGGCACGACGACGAGCCGCATCGTCGAGCTGTAGCGCAGGTACGGGCCGCCGTCGTGGCTGAACTCGACGTCCTGCATGAACGCCGACTCGTCGATCCCCGGGTAGCCGACGACGCCCTCGCCACGCCACCGCCCCACGAGCCACGCCAGCGGGTACACCTCGGGGGCGAGTCCGTCGGGAACGGCGAACGGCATGTGCGGAACCTCCATCGGCGGTCGACCCGCCTCGAGCGACGCCAGCGAGCGGCGACCAGCGGCTACCTCAGCGCTGGCCCTTGAAGAGCCGGAAGACCACCAGCCCGGCGATGCCGCCGATCGCCACGGTCGCCAGCACCAGCAGTCCGATGAAGAACACCTCGAGCGCATCCATGTGCCGATCCTAACGACGCACGGGACCTACGCTGACGCCGTGAGCAGCGCAGCGCGGTCCCTCGTGGTCAAGACGACGTCCGGCGCCGACCGGCCCGAGGCCTGCAACCAGGCCTTCACGGTCGCCGCCACGGCGGTGGCCGCCGGTGTCGAGGTGAGCCTGTGGCTCACGGGCGACGCCGCGTGGCTCGCCCTCCCCGGCCGCACCAGCGACATCTCGCTCGCCCATGCGGCCCCGCTCCAGGAGCTGCTCGAGGTGGTGCTGGGGTCGGGCACGGTCACGGTGTGCACCCAGTGCGCGGTGCGGCGCGGCATCACGCCCGAGGCAGTGGTCCCCGGCGTCCGCATCGCGGGCTCGGCGGTGTTCGTGGAGGAGTCGCTCGCGCCGGGCGCGCAGGCGCTCGTCTACTGAGGCGCAGCACGCCGCCGCCGACGCCCGAGGCTCAGCCGCCGACGACGCCGGGGGCTCAGCCGACCAGGACGCGGCCGACGACGTAGACCAGCACCCCGGTGACCGAGACGGGCAGCACGACGCCGGCCACCGCCGCCCACCGCCGGCGCAGCGAGGGGAGGTGGTCGAACAGCTCGTGCAGCGTCGCGCCGAGGATCCCGACCGCGAGCCCGATGAGAGCGCCGACCTGCGGCTCGATCCCGGGCACCAGCAGACCGGCGCCGGCGCCGGCGCCGGCACCCGCCGCCAGCGTGAGCAGCACACCGGTCCAGCCCGCCGCCGGCAGCGCCGACACCGCGGACGCGACCGCCAGCGCGATCGCGCCCGTCACCACGAGCGGCACGCCGCCGGCGGTCCGCCCGGCCGCGACCCAGCCGACGACCGACACGGCCACGAGCACGCCGGCGACGACGCCCGACACGGACTCGACCAGACGCTCGCGCCCGTCCCGGCGCACCAGCTCGCGGACGAACGCCAGCACGATCGAGAACGCGAGCACGAGCGGCAGCTCGCGCAGGTACGGCTCCCCGGCCGTGCGGTAGACCGCCGCGATCGCTGCCGCGGACGCGAGCACGAGGACCACCACCGCTCCGCGCGACGCCGGCAGGTCGGCCAGGCGCGGCCACCCGATCGCGAACACGAGCGTGAGCGCGCTGACCAGGCTCACGAGCGGCAGCTCGCCGACGTACGCCGCGGCAGCGACGAGTGCGGCGGCCGCGGCGGTGCACACGGCGCGCGTCGAGGCGTCCATCAGCAGCCCACCGCCGGGCTCCAGGCGCGCCTCGGGCGCGTCCGAACGGGGCGGGATGGGCCGAGCACGGGCACGAGTGTCGCAGATCAGCGGAGCCACCTGGCGATCGGCGGGGACGACCGCGGTGCGCGGTAGCCTGTCCTCCTCCAGCCCGGAGGGGGAACACCTCGGTGGCAGACCTGCTGCTCCTCACACCCACCACGGGCGGTTCGGCGCAGGTGCTCCCGGCCCTCGGGCTCCTGTCGCACCGCATCCGCGTGCTGCCGGTCGAACCGTCGGCCCTCGTCGACGCGCCGGAGTCCGACCTGGTGCTGCTCGACGCGCGCAAGGACCTCGTCAGCGCGCGGACGACGTGCCGCCTGCTCCGCGCCACCGGTCTCGACGTCCCGCTCGTGCTCGTGCTCACCGAGGGTGGGCTCACGGTCGTCACGGCCGAGTGGGGGATCGACGACCTGCTGCTCGAGGACGCGTCTCCCGCCGAGGTCGAGGCGCGCTTCCGGCTCGTGCTGGAGCGGGCCCACACGGCGGGCGCGCTGAACGCGCCCCGCGAGATCTCGTCCGGTGAGCTCACGATCGATGCGGGCGGCTACACCGCGCGGGTGCGCGGACGCCCGCTCGACCTCACGTACAAGGAGTTCGAGCTCCTCAAGTACCTGGCCCAGCACCCGGGGCGCGTGTTCACCCGGACCCAGCTGCTGCAGGAGGTCTGGGGCTACGACTACTACGGAGGCACGCGGACTGTCGACGTCCACGTGCGGCGCCTGCGGGCCAAGCTCGGGCTCGAGCACGAGCAGCTCATCGGGACGGTCCGGAACGTCGGCTACCGCTTCGACCCGCCGAAGGACCGGCGGGCGGGCAGCGAGGCCCCCGGAGGTGGCGTGGGCTCGTCGGGCTCGTCAGTGCGCTCGCGCGCCGGGGCGTGAGGCTCCCGCACCGGCCCGCGCGCCCGGTAGGTTCACGCGGGTGATCGTCGACTCGAGCGCCGTCCTGGTGCCCGGCCCCTGGCGGCACCAGTTCGTGCCGGCCAACGCCGCGCGGTTCCACGTCGCCGTGGCGGGCCCGGAGGACCGTGACGTCCCCCTCGTCGTCCTGCTGCACGGGTTCCCGCAGTTCTGGTGGGCCTGGCGGCACCAGCTCGAGGCGCTGGGCGCGGCGGGGTACCGCGTCGCCGCGATGGACCTGCGTGGCACCGGAGCCTCCGACAAGCCGCCGCAGGGCTACGACGTCCCGACCCTCGCCCAGGACGTCGCCGGACTCGTCCGCTCCCTCGGCGCCGACCGCGCCGTCGTCGTCGGGCACGGTCTGGGTGGTGGTGTCGCCTGGTCCATGCCCGCGCTGCAGCCGGGAGTCACCCAGGCGGTCGGCGCCGTCGCGGCGCCGCACCCCCTGCGCTTCCACGCGGCGCTGCGCCGCTCGCCCCGACTGACCGCGGTCCGCCGGATGGCGTACTTCCAGCTGCCCTCGCTCCCCGAGCGAGCGCTCATCCGGACGGACCTGAGCGTGCGGCTCCTGCGCGAGTGGGGCGCGTCGGGGTGGGCCGACGCCGAGGCCCACGCCACGTACCGCGCCGCGATGCGCGTGCCGTTCGCCGCGCACAGCGCGATGGAGCAGGTCCGCTGGCTCGTCCGGTCGACCCCGCGCGCCGACGGTCGCCGTTACCTCTCGGCGATGGAGTCCCCCGCCGACGTCCCGACGCTCCAGCTGCACGGGACCGCGGACCGGTTCATCCCCGCGCGGCACGCCCGGCTGCGCGACTCGGAGCTCGAGCTCGGCGGACCGCAGCACCGGTTCGAGCTGGTGCCCGGCGCGGGACACTTCCCGTGCGAGGAGGCCCCCGCGCGGGTGACCGAGCTCCTCACCGACTGGCTCGCGGAGGTCGCGCCCCTCGGCACGTGAGCGGGCGCGGCACGTGAGCAGGGCGTCGTCCGTGCGCAGGGCGTCGTCCGCGCGCAGGGCGTCGTGCGGGTCAGCCCTTGACCATGGCCGCGGCCTTGGTCGGGTCGATCTCGCCGATGCCGAACGACGGGCAGTCCGCGGAGATCGGGCACGCCCCGCACGCGGGCCTGCGGGCGAAGCAGGTCCGTCGGCCGTGGAAGATCAGGCGGTGGGAGACCATCGTCCACTCGCGCTTCTCGATCAGGGCGGCGACGTCCCGCTCGACCCTGACCGGGTCGTCCTGCGCCGACCAGGCGAGCCGGCGCGCGAGCCGACCGACGTGGGTGTCGACCGTGATGCCGGGGATGCCGAAGGCGTTGCCGAGGACGACGTTCGCCGTCTTGCGCCCCACGCCCGGCAGCGTCACCAGGTCGTCGAGGCGCGCGGGGACCTCGCCGTCGAACCGCTCGACCAGCTCACGGCCGATGCCCATGAGCGCGTCCGTCTTGGCGCGGAAGAACCCGGTCGAGCGGATCAGCTCCTCGAGCTCGACGCGGTCCGCTCCCGCATAGGCCCACGCGTCCGGGTACAGCGCGAACAGGGCGGGGGTGACGAGGTTGACCCGGACGTCCGTGCTCTGGGCGGAGAGCACCGTGGCGACGAGCAGCTCGAGCGGCGTCGTGAAGTCGAGCTCGCAGCGGGCGTCGGGATAGCGCGCGGCGAGCGTGCGGTTGATGCGCCGCGCCCGCCGGACGAGCGCCGGCGGGGGCACGGGCGCGGGGACGCGGTCCGGCGTGGCTGCCACGGTGCGAGCCTAGCGCGCTGCTCCCTGCGGGTGAGCGCCCGCGCAGAACGGATGAACGCGAGCCCGAGTTCTCAAGTCACCTGGTCAGGCCGCCGAAATCAGGTCCGGACGGGCGGTACGGACACTGCCCCCGACACAGGGCTCAGCCTTGCAGGACGGTGGTGAGGACGACGACCCGCAGCGGAACGCTCGCCCTCTCCGACCTCCGCCACTCCCGCCGGGCCCTCCGGGCCGAGCGTGCCCGCGTCGCGCGCTGGCGCCGTCTGCTCCGCGCCCGCATGGACCTCGCGGTCGCGGCCGCGCTCATGCCCGATCCCCTGGGGTACGACACGGGCGGGGTGCTGCCGGTCGACGCCGGCGCCGGGCTCCCGTCCGCGGTCGAGCTCGTGAGCGCCGTGCGCGACGGCGCTCCTCCGGCCGAGCTCGACCGTCTCGAGTCGCTGCGGGAGCTCGACCGCAGGCTCGCGACCTACGAGTCGACGGTCGTCCGCGCCCTGCACGGGACCACGGACGAGTTCATCCGGCGGCTCGCGATGGACCCGGTCGCGGGACTGCGCGGACTGGCAGACATCCCCTGAGGACCCGTGATGGGGCAGACTGTCAGCCGGATGTGACGGTCGGCACGGGTGAGGACGGGCGCGTGGAGAACGACGTGGTGCTCACGGCACCGCTGTTCGCGGACATGGACGTGGAGCAGACGCAGGCGCTTCGGGCGTCCCTGACCCCGATCGAGCTGGCGCGCGGCGACGTGCTGTTCCACGAGGGCGAGCCCGGAGACCGGCTCTACGTGATCGAGCGCGGCAAGATCAAGCTCGGCCGGCGGTCCAACGACGGCCGGGAGAACCTGCTCAGCGTGCTGGGTCCCGGCGAGATGTTCGGCGAGCTCTCGCTGTTCGACCCCGGTCCCCGCACCGCGACGGCGAGCGTCGTCGCCGATGCGCGCCTGCAGGAGCTGGCCCACCGCGACCTCGTGGCGTGGCTGCAGACGAACCCCGCGGTCGCCAAGCACCTGCTCCAGGCGCTCGCCCGCCGGCTGCGCCGCACCAACGAGGCGCTGGCCGACCTGGTGTTCTCGGACGTGCCGGGACGTGTCGCCAAGGCGCTGCTCGACCTGTCGACCCGCTTCGGCGAGCCGGTCGAGGACGGTCTGCGGGTCGCGCACGACCTGACGCAGGAGGAGCTCGCGCAGCTCGTCGGCGCCTCACGCGAGACGGTCAACAAGGCGCTCGCGGACTTCGCCGCACGGGGCTGGGTCCGCCGGGAGGGGCGCGCCGTCGTCCTCCTCGACGTCGACCGCCTGGAGCGACGGGCCCGCTAGCTCGCGGCCGTCATCGCAGGTCGCGGCCCGTCGATCACCGGACCTCGACGAGGAGCTCCACCTCGACGGGGGCGTCCAACGGGAGGACGGCGACGCCGACGGCGCTGCGCGCGTGCACCCCGGCGTCGCCGAAGATCGAGCCGAGCAGGTCGCTCGCGCCGTTGACGACCTGCGGCTGCCCCGTGAACCCGGGGTCGCTGGCGACGTACCCGACCACCTTGACGACCCGGACGATCTGGTCGAGGTCGCCGATGAGCGCCTCGATGGCCGCGAGCGCGTTGAGGGCCGCCGTCCCGGCATACCCCGCCGCGTCGATCGGGTCCACGAGGCCGTCGCCCACGCCCACCTTGCCCGTGGCGGGGAGCGCGCCGGAGACGAACGGCAGCTGACCCGAGGTGTAGACGAACTTGCCGGCCTGCACCGCGGGCACGTACGTCGCCACGGGAGGAGCCGCCGTCGGCAGCGTCAGCCCGAGCTGCGCGATCCGGTCGGCGACCGTACCCATCAGGCGCTCGTCGGCCGCTTGAGGTACGCGACCAGCCCGGCGTCGGGACCCTGCACGACCTGCACGAGCTCCCAGCCGTCCGACCCCCACTGGTCGAGGATCGCCTTGGTGGCGTGGATGATGAGTGGAACGGTCGCGTACTCCCACGTGGTGGCCATGGCCGCAGCCTACTGGGCAAGGTTCGCGAGTGGTCGGGGTTCGGCTACTCGCCGGGATCGGGATCGGGCGGGAGCCCCTCGACCACGAGGTGCTCGTACCAGGACGCGACGTCGGGCCGGCGCCGCAGGAGCGCCCGCCGTTCTCGCTCGGTCATCCCGCCCCAGACGCCGAACTCGACGCGGTTGTCGAGCGCATCCGCCAGACATTCGAGCCGAACGATGCAACCCTGGCAGACCGCACGCGCCGAGCGCTGCGCCGCTCCCTGGACGAACAGGTCGTCCGGGGCCAGGTCGAGGCACGCTCCGCGCGCGGTCCAGTTCGCGTCATCCACCAGTGCTCTCACGCCAGTTGCGCCTTTCGCCGTGAGCCGCACAGAGTGGCGCAAATCGACCATCTCGCGCCAGGTGTTCGCTCCACAAGACCCCGATCGGGTGGTGGTGGCCGGCCACTTGCGGTGCGGGGCGTCGTGTGGGATAGGTGTGGAGGTCCGGTAGAGGTCGGGGTCGGCGGCACGTCCCCTCACGGGTCGGGCGAAGCGCTCCCGTACCCTGAGGAGCATGGCTACTTCTGCGCGTCCTGGCGGCCGCCAGGTCAACCTGCTCCAGGCGCTCGCGCTCCTGCTGGCGTTCCTGCTGATCGCGGGGGTCGGCGGCGTGCTCGCGGCGGGGCTCGTGCTGCCGGCGGTCGCGGGAGCGAGCGTGGTCGCCGACGCCACCACCGAGGTGTTCGACGACCTGCCGACCGAGCTCGACGAGCAGCCGCTCTCGCAGAAGTCGACCGTGCTGGCCAACGACGGCACGACCGTGCTGGCCACGTTCTACCTCGAGAACCGCATCGTGGTGCCGCTCGAGGCGATCGCGCCGGTCATGCAGCAGGCGGTCGTCGCGACCGAGGACAAGCGGTTCTTCGAGCACGGCGGCATCGACCCCACCGGCATGGTCCGTGCGGCGGCCAAGAACGCGCTGACCGACGACGTCGAGGGCGCCTCGACGCTCACGCAGCAGTACGTCAAGAACGTGCTCATCGAGGCCGCGGCGCGCGAGGGCGACACCGACGCGATCGCCGCCGCACGCGAGGCCGAGGGCACGGCCGGCGTGAGCCGCAAGCTCCGCGAGGCCAAGCTCGCCATCGCGCTCGAGCAGAAGTACTCCAAGGAGGAGATCCTCGCCCGCTACCTCAACATCGCCTCCTTCGGCGCCTCGGTGTACGGCGTCGAGGCCGCCTCGCAGTTCTACTTCAGCAAGCCCGCGGCCGAGCTCAACTACCTCGAGGCCGCGACGCTCGCGGGCGTCACGCAGAGCCCCACGAAGTGGGATCCCGTCGTCAACCCCGAGAACTCGACCTCCCGGCGCAACACGGTCCTCGGGCTCATGCTCGCGCAGGACATCATCGACCGGGCCCAGTACGACGCCGGGATCGCGACGCCGCTCGTGAGCGTGGAGGAGGGCGGTTACCTCAACGTCCAGGGCACCGGCCTCGGCTGCATGACGGCGAACGCCGTCGCCCAGTCCGGGTACTTCTGCGACTACGTCACCAAGGTCATCACGAACAACCCGGCGTTCGGCGAGACGCCCGAGCAGCGCAAGCAGCTGCTCTACCGCGGCGGGCTGACCATCACGACGACGCTCGACCCCCGCATGCAGGCGATCGCCGATGCCGAGGTCAAGGCCGGGATCCCTGTCGACGACCCGTCCGGGGTCGCGTCGGCCATCTCGGTGGTCGAGCCGGGCACCGGCAAGATCCTCGCGATGGCGCAGAACCGGATCTACAACAACACGTCGACCGCGGGCGACCGCGAGACGGCGGTCAACTACAACACCGACAGCGCCTACGGTTCGTCGAAGGGCTTCGCACCCGGGTCGACGTTCAAGCCGTTCACGCTCGCGCAGTGGCTCAAGGAGGGGCGCAGCCTCAACGAGACCATCGACGCCCGGAAGATGACCTACCAGCTCCGCGAGTTCAACGCGCCCTGCACCAACCTGGGTGGCGGCGAGTACAAGTTCGGCAACGCCGAGGGCACCGGCGGCGTGATGAGCGTCATGGACGCCACCCGCAACTCGGTGAACTCCGGCTACATCCGTATGGCGAGCGAGCTCAACCTCTGCGGGATCCTCGACACGGCCAAGTCGCTCGGGATCCACCAGGCGAACGGCAGCGACTTCAAGGTCGTCGCGGCGAACGTGCTCGGCAGCGACTCGGTGGCGCCCCTCACGATGGCCGCCGCCTTCGCGGCCTTCGCAGCGAACGGCACCTTCTGCGAGCCGATCGCCATCACGCGCGTCGTCGATGCCGCTGGTGCCGAGCTTCCGGTCCCGTCGAGCAACTGCCGCCAGGCGCTCGAGCCGCGCATCGCCTCGGCCATGAACTACGCGCTCAGCCAGGTCTGGCAGGGCACCGCCAGGGGTCTCGGCGGCCTGGGAGACCGCCCGTCGGCAGGCAAGACCGGGACGACGTCGCAGAACGAGTACACCTGGTTCGTCGGCTACACGCCGCAGCTCGCCACCGCCGTGTGGGCCGGGTACCCGGACGCGATGGTGCCGGTGCAGGGGGTGACCATCAACGGCAGGTACGTCCGGAACGCGTACGGCTCGACCGTCGCCGCCCCGACGTGGCAGCGGTTCATGCGACAGGCGTCCGAGGGCATGCCCGTCGTGCCGTTCCCCGCCGCCTCCCCCACGGAGATCGAGGGCCAGCGCGGCGCCGTGCCCGACGTCGTGGGCAGGTCGGAGGCGGACGCTCGGGCGACCCTCCGGGGCGCCGGGTTCAACGTCCGTACGTCAGGTCAGCAGGCCCCGTCGTCCGCCCCCGCGGGCACCGTGGGATCGACGTCGCCGGGTGCCGGCGCACGCGTGGCGCGCGGCGCGATGATCACCCTCGTGATCTCGAGCGGGCCGGCAACCCAGCCGGCCGAGAACACCGTGGCGCCCCCGCCCCGCGGTCCTGAGGGGGACGCCGGTGACCGGAACGGCGACGGGCGGGGCGGCGACGGTCGGGGCGGCGACGGCCGTGGCAACCGCGACTGACGGCCTGTGAGCCACCCTCTCCGGGCCGCGACGGGCGCCGCGGCCGCCCTCGCGACCGTCGGCGTCGCGGCCCTCGCCTGGGCAGCCCTCGTCGAGGTCCGCTGGTACGCCCTGCGCGAGGTCACCATCCCGGTGCTGCCGCCTGGCCAACCTCCGCTGCGGGTGCTGCACCTCTCCGACCTGCACCTGGTGCCGTCGCAGCAGCGCAAGATCGACTGGGTCCGCGATCTCGCGTCGCTGCGCCCCGACCTCGTGCTCGACACGGGTGACAACATTGCCCACGTCGACGCCCTGCCGAGCCTCGTGCACGCCCTGGAGCCCCTGCTCGGCACGCCGGGCGCGTTCGTCATGGGGTCGAACGACTACTTCGCCCCGCAGCCCAAGAACCCGGCCCGGTACCTCCTGTCCGACGCTCGTCGTCGCGAGGCGCCCGAGCTGCGCGAGCTCCCGGCGGACAAGTTCGCGCGCGAGCTCACCGACGCGGGCTGGAAGGACCTCGGCAACCGGCGCGACGTCGTCGTCGTCGACGGTCGGCGGGTGTCGCTCGTCGGTACGGACGACGCCCACCTCGACCGCGACCGCATCCCCACCGCGGGCGGCACCGACGACGCGCGCACCGGCGCCGACCCGGTGGACCTCCACCTCGGCGTCACGCACGCGCCGTACCTGCGGGTGCTGCGGCAGATGCACGACGACGGCGTCGACGCGATCATCGCCGGGCACACGCACGGCGGGCAGCTCGCCCTGCCGCTCTACGGCGCGCTCGTCACCAACTGCGACCTCGACCGTGGCCGCGCCAAGGGGCTGCACGGCTGGCCGGGAGCCCGCCCCGACGAGCCCGGGGGCAAGGGGTCGACCTGGCTGCACGTCTCGGCAGGCCTCGGGACGTCGCCGTACGCGCCCGTCCGGTTCGCGTGCCGCCCCGAGGCGTCGCTGCTCACGCTGGTCGCGCGCGCGGCCTGACTCCACGCGCGCAGCCAGGCTGAGACCGTGGGCAGCCGGTTTCGTCGCACCCCCGTGCGTCGGCTATCCTGGGCGGGCTCAATCGGGGTGTGGCGCAGCTTGGTAGCGCGCTTCGTTCGGGACGAAGAGGTCGTGGGTTCGAATCCCGCCACCCCGACGGTTGAGGAAGGCCCCTGGTCGGCGGAGACGCGGACCAGGGGCCTTGACCCTGCCACGCCTGCACCGTCAGAGGCACGCTGCGCGTGATCACTCACAGGCAGCCGTGTGCCGCAGGTCGTGCAGGGTGCGGCCGCGGCCGACATCGTTCCACCCGTGTCGCTTCACGACGTCGGAGCGAGCCCACGGGCGAGCAGGCCGTCTTGCGATCCGCTGATCGCCGCCGCGATGACCCTGCCGACGTGGAGTCTGCGGAACGGAACCCCGTCGGCAGGATCGTCTCGGTCCGGGTCCTGCCGGACTGCGGACCGAGGGTCGGCAGTAGGTCGCGGTCCGTGTTCAGCGTGGTGCCACCTACCCGCACAGCCCCGCTTCTCCAGCCAGTCGACCAGTAGGGCCTCGACGGTGACCTCGCCCATTCCTCGGGTCGATATCCGAGCTCGTCGAACGCACCACGCTGCCGCCGCTCCCAGTCGGCCGCCGCCCGCTCGGTCTCGAATCTGCGGGTGGCGACGACCTGTGTAGCCGACCTCGTCGATGATATGCAGCTTGTAGCGGCGAGGCTTGTGAGCTCGTGTGCGAGGCGTCCGGTGTCGTGGGCGGCCTTGACGCCGAGGGCGATGCCGTGGGTCTTGCCGACCCCGGGCGGGCCGAGCGGCACGACGTTCTCGGCCTTGGCGACGAACGTCGTGGTCGCCAGGTGGGTGAGGATGTCGCGGTGCAGGCGAACCCCCGACGGCCGGGCACGGCATCATGCTCTCGTGGCGTGATAGCGTCAGATATCTAGGAGGTGGACCCATGCCAGACGTCCTGATCCGCAACTTACCCGCCGAGGACCTGACCCTGCTCGATGAGCAGGCAGCGAGGCTCGGCATCTCACGGACCGAGTACCTGCGTCGGCACCTGCACCGCGAGGCTCGACGGACCGTCGGGCCGGTTACTGCGGCGGACCTGCGCGCACTCGGAGATCTCGTCGCCGACCTCGCCGACGAGACGGTGATGTCCGACGCCTGGTCATGACGACGTCCTGGCTGATCGACAAGTCTGCGCTCGTCAGGCTGGGCCAGAGCGCCGACGCCGAGGAATGGGCCAACCGGATCGAACGCGGAATGGTCGCAATTACTACAGTGACTCTGCTTGAAGCCGGCTTCTCGGCCCGGTCCGCCGACGACCTCGGGCGCACGCTGAGCTCCGCGCCGGTGGGATCGATGCCTGTGGAGTACCTGACGCCCGCCGCCGAGGACCGAGCCGTCCAGGTACAGCGACTGCTGGCCGAGCGTGGCCGGCATCGCGCCCCCTCCATCCCTGATCTCCTCGTCGCAGCGGCGGCCGAGCTGACGCAACGGACGGTCCTCCACCTGGACAAGGACTTCGACCTCATCGCCGACCTGACCGGGCAGCCGATGGAACGCCTTCGCGTCGAGTGAGCCGGGCGCTGACCCCAGAATCACCCCCACACCGCACTCAGCGGCCCAGAAGGACTCTCCCCTCGGAGAACCAGCGAGATTCCGCACCCGGGACGTTCGGGACGAAGAGGTCGTGGGTTCGAATCCCGCCACCCCGATCCCGCCACCCGACGGTTGAGGAAGGCTCCTGGTCGGCGGAGACGCCTGTCAGGGCCTTTCGCGTGCTCGGGCCTTTCGCATGCTCGGGCCTTTCGCATGCTCGTGGCCTTTCGCAGGCTCGCGCGACGGCTCCGCGGCTCCCCGGGCCGTCAGCATCGCGATGCCGACCATGACCCAACCGACGCCGAACGGCAGGAAGAACAGCACCAGCGCGGTCTGCTCGTTGGACGCGAGCATCGCGGCACCGCCCGCCACGAGGGCGACGCCGGCCCACGACGAGATCACACGGGCGCGCAGCACTGCCACCCCGACGAGCACCAGTCGGACCGACGCGAGCAGGATCCCTGGGCCCACGAAGAGCGGCATGGCGCTCCAGTCGCCGCCGTACACCAGCGACTGGAGCCCGCCCCCGAGAGCCAGGACGACGAACCCCGCGGCTGCCGCCAAGACCCCACGGCGGCCCAGCCGGCCCCAGCGCCCGGTCGCGCGGGCCGCGGTGACGAGGGCCGCGGCCGCGACGCCGAGCAGCAGCGCGGCGGCGACGAGGAGCGGCGCCTCCCACGGGCCCGGCGAACGCATCCGAGACACCGCGCACCCCGCACCGACGCATCCGACCGGCCGCGCCGCGTGGAGCAGCACGACCGCGACCCACAGCAGTCCGCCGACGATCGCAGCAGGACCACTCACGCGTGTGGTCAGGGTCGGCATGGCACCTTTCTCTCCGCAGGACGGACGTCGGCACATCCGACCAGGCCGCCGGATGCGGCACAAGGGATCGATCAGGCGATTCGCACCCATGCGGCGCATCGCACGGACACGGTCCACACCTACGCTGCCCGCACGTACGCTCGGCGCATGCCCATCCCCGACTTCGTCAGCCGCCTGCGCGCCCGCGTCGGCACGGACCTGTTGTGGCTGCCGGGCGTGAGCGCCGTCGTCGTCGACGAGGACGGGCGGCTCCTGCTCGGGCGACGGGCCGACAACGGACGATGGGCCGTCGTCAGCGGGATCCTCGAGCCGGGCGAGCAGCCCGCGCACGCGGCGGTCCGCGAGGTCCGGGAGGAGACCGGGGTCGACGCCGTCACCGTCGCCCTGGTCGCGGTGTCGTCGGACCGCGAGAGGGTCGTCTACGAGAACGGCGACCAGGCGCAGTACGTCGATCTCACGTTCCTGTGCCGACCGGTCGGCGGCGAGGCGCACGTGGGCGACGACGAGTCGACCGAGGTCGGCTGGTTCCCTCCGGACGCACTGCCGGAGCCGATGACGCGGACGTCACGGGAACGGATCGCGCACGCCCTCGCCTACCGCGCCGACCCGGCGCGCGGCACCTGGTTCGACCCGCCGCCGAGCTGACCCGACGGCTCCCCCACACGGTGTCAGGCACAGCGCGCGTCAGGCACAGCGCGTGTCAGACACAGCGCGCGCCCCCGTACGCGTCACGCCTGACACGTCAGCCATGAGCACGTCGACGGACGCGGTGTCAGGCACAGCGCGCGCCGGGGCGCGCGCTGTGTCTGACACGCTTCAGCCGGCGACGCGCTCCCCTGCGAGCTTCTCCACGAGCAGCTCCGCGATCTGCACCGCGTTGAGCGCCGCACCCTTGCGCAGGTTGTCGTTGCTCACGAACAGCGCGAGCCCGCGCGCGTCGGGCACGCCCGGGTCCTGCCGGAGCCGCCCCACGTACGACGGGTCCTGACCTGCCGCCTGGAGCGGGTTCGGCACACCCGTCAGCTCTACGCCGGGCGCGCCCAGCAGCAGCTCCTGCGCGCGTGCAACCGTCATCGGCCGCGCGAACTCGGCGTTGATCGAGAGCGAGTGCCCGGTGAAGACGGGCACACGCACGCACGTCCCCGACACGCGCAGCTCGGGGATGCCGAGGATCTTGCGCGACTCGTTGCGGAGCTTCTGCTCCTCGTCGGTCTCGAGCGACCCGTCCTCGACCAGGTTGCCGGCCAGCGGCACCACGTTGAACGCGATCGGGCGCACGTACTTCTCCGGCTCCGGGAAGGTGAGGGCCGCGCCGTCGTGCACGAGGTCCGTCAGCGAGCCGCCCTGCTCGGAGACCGCCTTCACCTGACCCGCGAGCTCCTCGGCGCCCGCGAGCCCGCTGCCCGAGACCGCCTGGTAGGTGCTCACCACGAGGCGCTCGAGACCCGCCTCGTCGTGCAGCACCTTGAGGACCGGCATCGCGGCCATCGTGGTGCAGTTCGGGTTGGCGATGATGCCCTTGCGCGCCTCGCGCACCGCCCCCGGGTTGACCTCCGAGACGACGAGCGGCACGTCGGGGTCCATCCGCCAGGCGGACGAGTTGTCGATGACCACGACGCCGGCCGCGGCGAACCTTGGAGCCTGCGCCTTCGAGGTCGCTCCCCCGGCGGAGAACAGCGCGAGGTCGAGGCCGGTCGGGTCCGCGGTCGCGGCGTCCTCGACGACGACGTCGCTCCCCTTCCAGGGCAGGGTCGTGCCGGCCGAGCGGGCCGAGGCGAAGAATCGGATCTGCTCGACCGGGAAGTCGCGCTCCTCGAGGAGCCGGCGGATCACGGCGCCGACCTGCCCGGTCGCGCCGACGACGCCGACGCGCAGGCCGTGCTGGGCCTG
The DNA here is from genome assembly GCF_012952065.1 of Cellulomonas fimi. Classification (GTDB taxonomy): domain Bacteria; phylum Actinomycetota; class Actinomycetes; order Actinomycetales; family Cellulomonadaceae; genus Pengzhenrongella; species Pengzhenrongella fimi_A. Next base: position 83,765 of record NZ_JABCJJ010000001.1, on the reverse strand, counting down.
CGAGCCGCGCTGGGTGTTCTCGCTGAGGTTGCTCATCGGGTCGCTCACCTTCCGGTCCCGCCGTACACGACGGCCTCGTCCTCGGTGCTGTCGAGCTCGAACGCCGAGTGGGCGGCGCGCACGGCGTCGTCCAGGTGGTCGGCGCGCGTGACGACGGAGATGCGGATCTCCGAGGTCGAGATCATCTCAAGGTTGATGCCCGCGGCGCTGAGCGCCGCGAAGAGCTTCGCGGAGACGCCGGGGTGCGACCGCATCCCCGCGCCGACGAGCGACAGCTTGCCGATCGTGTCGTCGTACTGCAGCGAGTCGTAGCCGATCTCGGCCTGCGCCGCGGTCAGCGCCGCGATGCAGTGCTGACCGTCGGTCGCGGGGAGCGTGAACGAGATGTCGGTCAGCCCCGTCGCGGCGACCGACACGTTCTGCACGATCATGTCGATGTTGACCTCGGCACCGGCGACGACCTCGAAGATCTTCGCGGCCTTGCCGGGCACGTCGGGGACGCCGACCACGGTGATCTTGGCCTCGCTCCGGTCGTGCGCGACGCCGGAGATGATCGGCTCCTCCACGGTTCCTGCTCCTTCGATCTCGTCCGTGACCAGTGTGCCCTCGCGCCCCGAGAACGAGGAGCGCACGTGCACCGGCACCCCGTACCGGCGGGCGTACTCGACGCAGCGCAGCCCGAGCACCTTCGCGCCGCTCGCCGCCATCTCCATCATCTCGTCGTAGCTGATCCGCGGGATCCGCCGGGCGGACGGCACGATGCGCGGGTCGGCCGTGAAGACGCCGTCGACGTCGGTGTAAATCTCGCAGATGTCGGCGTGCAGCGCGGCGGCGAGTGCGACCGCCGTCGTGTCCGAGCCGCCGCGGCCCAGGGTGGTGACGTCGTTCGTGTGCTGCGTGACGCCCTGGAAGCCGGCGACGATCGCGACAGCGCCCTCCGCGAGCGTCGACGTGATGCGCCCGGGCGCGACGTCGATGATGCGGGCCTTGCCGTAGCGCGTGTCGGTGATGACGCCGGCCTGCTGACCCGTGAACGACTTCGCCTCGACGCCGAGCGACTCGATCGCCATCGCGAGGAGCGCCATCGAGATGCGCTCGCCTGCTGTGAGCAGGATGTCCATCTCGCGCGAGGGCGGCATCGGCGTGACCTCGTTCGCGAGGTCGATGAGGTTGTCGGTGGTGTCACCCATCGCCGAGACGACCACCACGACGTCGTTCCCCCCGCGCTTCGCCTCGGCGATCCGTTTCGCCACGCGCTTGATGCTGGTCGCGTCGGCGACGGACGATCCGCCGTACTTCTGGACGATCAGGGCCACGGTCCGAGCTCCGGATTCCTCTGGGGACAGGCGGCCGAGTCTAGGTGCGGCCACCCTCCGGACCCGGTCCCGCTCACATCGCGGACCCCTTCTCGTTGTCAGAACGACGCGACGCTCAGGGCTCACGTGGGTCTGACGACGTGGCGCGCGGGTGAGTCGCGCGGGTGAGTCTCGTGGGCGGTGGCGGGCGAGCGGTCGACCTCTCAGGCGAAGACGTCCCAGCCGAGCCGGACGATCAACGCGCCGACCACCACGACGAACACGACCCGGACGAACGCGCTGCCCTTCGCGACCGCCATCCGTGCGCCGAGGTACGCGCCGGCGATGTTGGCGACCCCCACCGCGAGCCCGAGCTTCCACAGCGGCGCGCCCTGGACCGCGAACACCGCGAGCGCCCCGAGGTTCGTCGCGGCGTTGACGATCTTCGCCTGCGCCGACGCCTCGAGGAACGCGAACCCGAGCACGCCCACGAGCGCGATCACGAGGAACGTGCCGGTCCCGGGGCCGAGCAGCCCGTCGTAGAAGCCGATGACCGCGCCGATCGCCGCCGCGGCGCCGGTGTGCCGCCGACCCGCCCACCGCAGCGCGGTCGACCTGCCGACGCTCGGCCGCGCGACCGTGTAGACGGCGACGAGCACGAGTGCCACCAGGATGACCGGACGGAACACGGCCTCCGGCAGCGAGCTCGCGAGCGCCGCTCCCCCGGCGGCCCCGCCGAGGGCCGCGAGCGCGGTCGGGAGCGCCGTGCTCATGTCCGGCCCCACGCGCCGGTAGTACGTCACGGCGCTCACCGAGGTGCCCATGATCCCGGCCAGCTTGTTGGTCGCGAGCGCCTGCACGGGGCTCATCCCCGGGACGAGCAGCAGCGCCGGCAGCTGCACCAGACCGCCACCGCCCACGACGGCGTCGATCCAGCCCGCGGCGAAGCCGGCGAGGACCAGGAGCAGGAGGGTGGCGCCCGCGATCTCGACGCCGCCGGACGTCACGCGCGCGCCGAACGGGTGACGGTCTGCAGCACGGCGCTGGTCTATCACACGCGTCGCACGCGCGTCGCAACGGGTCCCACGAGCGGCTCTGCCGCACAGGACAGCGCTCGCGTAGGTTCGGCGCATGTCTCTCAGCGTGCGCGCGGTGCACCGGTCGTTCGGGACGGTCCGCGCGCTCGACGGCGTCAGCCTCGAGGCTCGGCCCGGTGCCGTCACGGCCCTGATCGGCCCCAACGGGTCGGGCAAGACGACGCTCCTGCTGATCCTCGCGGGACTGCTCGTGCCGGACGCGGGCGAGGTGCGGGTCGGCGGGTACGACGTCGCCGTCCACGGCTACGCCGCCCGTGCCCGGACAGGCTGGATGCCCGACGCCTTCGGCACGTGGGACTCGCTGACCGCGCGCGAGGTGCTCCGCACGTTCGCGGCGGCCTACCGGATGGCACCCGACCGAGGCGCGGCGCGCGCCGCCGAGCTGCTCGAGACCGTGCACCTCACCGAGTTCGCCGACCGCCCCGCCAGCGTGCTGTCTCGCGGGCAGAAGCAGCGGCTCGGCCTGGCGCGGGCGCTCGTCCACGACCCGGAGGTCCTGCTGCTCGACGAGCCCGCGAGCGGTCTCGACCCGCGGTCCCGCGTCGACCTGCGCGTGCTGCTGCGTCGGCTCGCGGCCGAGGGCAGGACGGTGCTGGTGTCGAGCCACGTGCTCACCGAGCTCGACGAGATGGCCGACGACGCGGTGTTCCTCTCGCGCGGGCGCACCGCGGCGTCGGGCAGCGTCGCGAGCGCCGAGGCGGGGCCGCGGACCTGGCGCCTGCGCGCGCTGTCCTTCCCGGCTCTGACCCGCTGGCTCGACTCGGCCGGCGCCGCCTGGCGACCGGACGACGACGCGGACGGGCGGGGTGCTGGGCCGGATTCTGGGCCAGATTCTGGGCCGGGTGCTGGGCCGGGTGCTGGGCCGGGGGGTGTGCTGGTCGAGGTGCAGGGCGAGGAGGGTGCTGCGGCCCTGCTGCGCGACGCCGTCGCGGCGGGCGTCCCCGTGACCTCGTTGGCACCCGCGGGCGGCGCTCTCGAGCAGGCGTACCTGGCGCTCGAGGAGGAGCGGCGATGACCACCGAGGTGACCCTGGACGACGCCGCACCCACCCCGGGAGGCGACCCCGCGCCGTCGGGCAGCCCGGCGGAGCAGGGCCCGTGGTCGTTGTCGTGGCACGGCGTGCGGACCGTCGCGGTGCTCGATCTTCGCCAGCGCGTGCGGTCGACGCGGTGGGTCGTGGCGCTGGTCGTGTGGTTCGTGGTGGTCGGGGCGGTCACCGCCCTCACGTGGGCGGCGGTCGGCGCGGCGTTCCCCGGCACGCCGCCGGGCGTCGACACGAGCGGGATGGGGGTGTCGGCTCAGGTGCTTCGCGGGCCGACCATCTTCGGTGTCGTCGTGTTCTTCGTGCTGTTCCTGGGGCTGCTCGTCTCGCCGACCCTGAGCGCGACGTCGATCAACGGCGACCGCGCCGCGGGGACGCTCGCGACGCTCCAGGTCACGCTGCTGACGCCGGGCGAGATCGCCGTCGGCAAGCTCGTCGCGGCCTGGGTGGCGGCGCTCGCCTTCCTCGCGGCCGGCGTGCCGTTCCTCGTGGTCGCGCTCGCGGCCGGGGGCACGCCCGTGGTGTCGGTGGTGGTGTGCCTGGTCGTGCTGGCGGTGCTGCTCGCCGTGGTGTGCGCGATCGGGCTCGGGTTCTCGGCGCTGTCGCCGCGGACGTCGGGCTCCGCCGTCCTGACGTTCCTCGCGGTCGCCGGGCTGACGGTGCTGAGCCCGATCGTGTTCGCCCTCACGCTGCCCGCGGTGACGCAGGAGGAGCCGGTGCGGGTGTGGACCACGTCGGGCGACTACCGGTGGGACGACGACGAGCCGCCGACGTGCACGTGGCAGACCGTCACCATGTCGCGCCCGCACACCGAGCGGACGTGGTGGCTGCTCGCGGTCAACCCGTTCGTCATCCTCGCCGACGCAGCGCCGGAGGTCCGTGTCGAGGAGACGGTCTACACCGCGGACCCGCTCGCGGCGATCCGCACGGGCGTGCGGGAGGCGCGGACCGGACCGGCGGCCGAGGAGGACTGGTGCGGCGGGTTCGCCGAGCTCACGAGCGGCTCGGCCCAGTCGCCGGTGGCCCAGTCGCCGGTCGCCGAGCGCGAGCCCGACCGGAGCGTCGTCTGGCCGTGGGGTCTCGCGGCGAACCTGGCGCTCGGTGGGGCCGGCCTCGCGATCGCGGTGCGTCGCCTCGCGATCCCGCAGCGCACGCTGCCCCGGGGCACGCGCGTCGCCTGAAAGGGCTCAGCGGCCAGGCCTCGGCGGTCAGGGCTGGAGCGCGTCGTACTCCGCCTCGGCCGCGACGTCGTCCTCGACGTCGAGCCGGAGGTGCCCGAGCAGCACCTGGAGCACCCGCAGGACGCTCGAGGCGCGCTCACCCCAGGCGGACAGGTACGAGAACTGCCACCACCAGAGCGCCTCGAGCGTCTGACCGGCCTCGAAGTGCCGCAGACCCTGCGCGACGGCGCCGGCGATCGCCACCAGGTCTCCCGAGATCGAGCTCGTGCCGATCTCGGCGCCCAGGAGCGGGTCGACGATCTCGGCGAACTCGTCGAGACCCTCGAGCACGTTGGCGAGGGCGATCCGCAACGGGTCCACGTCGGGGTCCGGCCCGACGTCGGGCTCGTAGCGCTCGGGCGGCACGACGTCCTGGATCGCGCCGAGTCGCGCGCCGGCGCTGAGCAGGTCGGACACCGCGAGGAGCAGCAGCGGGATCGTGGCCTCGGGATTGCTCCCGGAGCCGACCTCGGTCACCGTGCTCAGGTAGCTCCGGCTCTCCTCGGCCATGGTGCGTGCCACCGCGAGGAGGTCGGCCGCCTCGGCGGCCACCGCCGGATCGATGTCGTTCCCCTGGTCGTCCTGCATCGGCACGGCCGGCATCGTCCCGTCAGGCATCGTCTCGTCAGGCTTCGTCCCGTCAGGCATTGATCCGTCGCCTCCCCTCGAACGCACGGCCGAGGGTCACCTCGTCCGCGTACTCCAGATCGCCGCCCACCGGCAGACCGGACGCGAGCCTGCTCACCGTCAGGCCCATCGGCAGGAGCATCCGCGCGAGGTACGTCGAGGTGGCCTCACCCTCGACGTTGGGGTCGGTCGCCAGGATGACCTCGGTGACCTCGCCGCTCGCGAGCCGCGTGAGCAGCTCCTTGATCCGCAGGTCGTCCGGCCCCACGCCCGCGATCGGGTTGATGGCTCCGCCGAGCACGTGGTACTTGCCGCGGAACTCGCGCGTGCGCTCGATCGCGACGACGTCCTTCGGCTCCTCGACCACGCAGATCACGGTCGTGGACCGCCGGGGGTCGCGGCAGACCCGGCACGTCTCCTCCTGCGTGACGTTGCCGCAGACGTCGCAGAACCGGACGCGCGCCTTGACCTCGGTCAGCGCGTCGACGAGCCGCCGCACCTCGACCGGGTCGACAGCCAGCAGGTGGAAGGCGATCCGCTGCGCGCTCTTGGGCCCGACGCCGGGAAGCCGGCCGAGCTCGTCGATCAGGTCCTGGACCGCGCCTTCGTACACGTCGGCCAGCCTACGGGGTGCCACCGACGCGGAGCCTCCCGGCTCGGCAGAGGCTCAGGACCGGCAGCGGATCACAGCTCGTCGCCGACCTGCTCGTCGATCACGGTCCCGCCGAGCATCTGCGCGATGAGCGGCGGCCCGCTGAGGTGCGACCCGCTGATGTCCGGGTCGTCGGGCGACGGTGAGTCCTCGACCGCCGACGGCGTCGCACCGGTCCGGCGCATCGCCTCGGCGTGCGCCTGCTCGCCGGCCGCGCGCGCGCTCAACCGGGGCGCGACAGCACCGCCCCGTGGGCCACCGGGCTCGTCGTCGTACGGCGGCTCGACCGGGTCGAGGTCGGGCGGCGGCTCGACGTCGGACCACGACGCCTCGGCGCGCACCCGGTCGACCGCCTGCGGTATCGGACGGCCCTCGGCGGGCTGCGACTCCCCCCCGCTCGGTGCGCGACGCTCCGCTCCTGCCCGGCCCGCCGGACCCACTCCCGAGGCCGCGTCCCCCACCGCCACCTCGACCTTCACGTCGAAGCCGAGCGTCTCGCGGACTGCCCGCTGGACCATCTCGTTGTGGATGCCGCCGCGGAGGTCGGTCGCCATGACGGGGTTGGCGAACACCAGGCGGAGCGTCGTCGCGGTGAGCTCCCCGACCTGCGCGTGGTCGCTCACGCGCGCCCACGTGCCGACCTTGAGCCGGCGCAGCGTGTCGAGCACCTCGGGCCACCGCCGACGGAGCACCTCGGTGTCGAGCCCCGGGCTCGACGGCGTCGCGGCGGCGGGCTGGGCGGTCTCACGGGCCGACCCACCCGCGGCAGGCGTCGCGCGCGGGGGCTCCGCCGCCGACGGGCTCGTCCGGCCGCCCGCGGGGGGACGGCTCGAGGTCGCGGGCTGGACAGGGGTCGGCGCGTCGACCCGCGACGTCGGACGGATCGGCGCCGACGACTGCGGGTGCGCGGGCTCACCCGGCGCCACGTCGGACGACGCCGGAGCGGGGCGCTCGGCCGGAGCGGGGACCTCCGCCGGAGCGGGGACCTCGACGACCCGCTCGACGGGCGCCGGTGGCTCGACGGCAGGAGGCGGCGACGGCTCGGCCGGAGCGGGAGTCGGAGGCTCGACAGCCGCGCCCGCACCCCCGGGCGCTGCGCGCCACCCGCGCTCGAGCCGGTCGAGCCGGGCTGCGAGGCCGACCGCGCCGTCGTCGGCGGCGGGCAGCAGCAGGCGCGCGACGAGCAGCTCGAGGTGGAGGCGCGGCGACGTCGCGCCGATCATCTCGGTGAGCGTCGCGTTGACGAGGTCGGCCGCGCGGGACAGCTCGGCGGGGCCGAGGTGCGTGGCCTGCGCGCGCATCCGGGTCAGCTGGTCCGTCGGCACGTCGCGCAGCGCGGCGTCGGCCGCCTCGCCGCTCGCCGCGATGACGATGAGGTCGCGCAGGCGCTCGAGCAGGTCCTCGACGAAGCGGCGGGGCTCGTGGCCGGTCGAGATGACGCGCTCGACCACGCGGAACGCGCTCGCGCCGTCGTTCGCGGCGACCGCCTCGACCACGTCGTCGAGCAGGGTGGTGTGGGTGTAGCCGAGCAGCGCGACGGCGCGCTCGTAGTCGATGGTGCTGTCCGCGGCGCCGGCGACCAGCTGGTCGAGCACCGACAGCGAGTCGCGCACCGACCCGGCGCCGGCGCGGATCACGAGCGGCAGCACGCCCGTGCCGACGGACACGCCCTCGGCCGCGCACAGCTGCTCGAGGTACCCGGTCAGCACGTCCGGCGGCACGAGCCGGAACGGGTAGTGGTGCGTGCGCGAGCGGATGGTCCCGATGACCTTGTCCGGCTCGGTCGTCGCGAAGATGAACATGACATGCTCGGGCGGCTCCTCGACGATCTTGAGCAGCGCGTTGAAGCCCTGCGGCGTCACCATGTGCGCCTCGTCGAGGATGAAGATCTTGAACCGGTCCCGCGCCGGCGCGAAGGTGGCCCGCTCGCGGAGCTCGCGCGCGTCGTCGACCCCGCCGTGGCTGGCCGCGTCGATCTCGACGACGTCGAGCGAGCCCGGGCCCCCGCGCGCCAGCTCGAGGCACGACTCGCACGCACCGCACGGGGTGTCGGTCGGGCCGGCCGCGCAGTTGAGGCAGCGCGCGAGGATGCGGGCCGACGTCGTCTTGCCGCAGCCCCGCGGGCCGCTGAACAGGTACGCGTGGTTGACCCTGCCGGAGCGCAACGCCTGCATGAGCGGCTCGGTGACGTGCTGCTGCCCGATGACCTCGGCAAAGTTCTCGGGCCGGTAGCGGCGGTACAGGGCTGTCGTCACGCACCGAACCATAGACGCCGATCCTGACGCTGCTCATCCCTCGTGGTCCCTCTCCGCACGGCACACTGGGCCGATGACCGAGCGCGAGACGCCACCCCTGCCGCCCACCCGGCCCGCCACCGACGACCGTGCCCCGGCGCGCTCCCGGGAGCGACTCCCGGCCTCGCTGCTCGGTGGCGCGGTCGCCTGCGTCTGGTACGCGCTGCCCGACTACGTGACGAGCCCGCGGGACCGCGCGCTGGTCAAGACCGTCCTGCTCGTCCCGGCGGGCCTCTACGGCGCGTGGCTCGGCCGAGACGTGCGCGCCACCGCCGCCGGGGCCGGCGAGCTTGCCGACGACGCGGAGCGGGCCGGCCCCGCCGACGCCCCGGGCACACCCTCGCGCGACACGCCGCTGCTCAGGCTTCCCCCGCCCGCGCAGGTCGCGCTCGGACTCGGCGCCCTCGTGGTCCTCGCGACCGGGACGGTGGCCGCCGAACGCGGCACCTACCGGTTCGGTGAGCAGCTCGCCCGAGGCGGCGTGAGCCGCCCGCACACCAGGATCGGCCTCGCGCTCGGCGCCCTCACCGTGCTGACGGACCTGGCCGGCGAGCGCGCCTCCCGCGCCGGGGCCACCTGATCCGCCTCCACCGACCCGACGGGCCCGTCCCGGGGAGGGCGGTGTCGCGGGCTGGCTCCTCAGCGGCATGCGAGGACCCCCCGCACACCCGCCAGAGCTCACCTGCCCTTGCTGCCTTCCGGCCCTGGGGGAGTTCAGCGAGATGACGCCGCACGAGGGGTCTGCCGCCGATCCTAACAAGCCTTCGCGGCTGTCACGGACCTCGGCCACGGACCTGGACCTGGACCCAGACCTGTGACGCAGTACCTGGACTCCCTCGCGGCCGAGGGAGACTTCGCCCAGTTCTTCGCTCCCGACGTGACGATGACGATCGTCGAGACGGGCGACACGATCACCGGGCGCGACGCGGTCCGGGACGCGGGGCGATCACGGCGCTGCGCGGGTACCTGCCGATGACGGCGGTCCTGCAGCAGCTCCAGCAGGCAGCGGCGGCGAGTGCCGCGAGCGCGTAGCCCGGGCGCGAGCCGGCCGGTGTCTTGTCACGCAAGTATTTGCTTGCCTATAGTTCCTCCATGGGTGACGTGTTCAAGGCGCTCGCCGACCCGACCCGCCGGGCGATCCTCGACGAGCTGGTCGAGCGGGACGGCCAGACGCTCTTCGAGCTCTGCGCCCGCCTGGTGACCAAGCACGGCCTGAGCTCCTCCCGGCAGGCGATCTCCCAGCATCTCGAGGTGCTGGAGGACGCCGGCCTGATCCGGACGAGGCGTGAGGGGAAGTACAAGTTCCACGACGTCGACACCGCGCCGCTGCGGGCCGTCGTCGACCGCTGGCCCGTCCGACCCACCGACAAGGAGTCCCGATGCCCCGGATCCACCTGAGCAGCGTGTTCGTCGACGACCAGGAGAAGGCGCTGCGCTTCTACACCGACGTCCTGGGCTTCGTGAAGAAGTACGACGTCCCGATGGGCGAGGACCGCTGGCTCACCGTCGTCTCCGCCGAGGACCCCGACGGGACCGAGCTGCTGCTCGAGCCCAGCGGCCACCCCGCCGTCGGACCCTACAAGGAGGCGCTCGTGGCCGACGGCATCCCCGCCACGGCGTTCGCGGTCGACGACGTGCAGGCCGAGTACGAGCGGCTCGTCGGGCTCGGCGTGACGTTCACCCAGGCCCCGCTCACGATGGGCCCCGTGACGACGGCCGTGCTCGACGACACCTGCGGCAACCTGATCCAGCTCGCCGCCATGGCCTGACCCGGCGAGCCACCCGGCGAGCCACCTCGCGGGTCACTTTCACGGCCGGATATTTCGCGGCCGGGTGATTTCACCGCCGGGTGATTTCACCGCCGGGTGATTTCACGAGAGCGTCGAGCTGCGCTTCGCCCTCCCCCGGACCGACGCCGAGAACCGGCTCGACGCCGACGGGCCGCTCGTCGCCCACATCGACGCCCGCGAGCTCGACGCCCTGGACGACGACGACGAGTACGGCCGCGCGCTGGGCCGTGGCTTGTTCGCCGGCGCCATCGGCACCGCGTTCCGCACGGCCGTCGCGACGTCGCAGAGCCAGGGGGTCAGGCTGCGCGTCCGGCTCGTGATCGGGCCGAGCGCCACGGCGCTGCACGGGATCCGCTGGGAGACGCTGCGCGACCCGAGCGACGGCACCACGCTCCTCACCAACGAGAACGTGCTGTTCTCCCGCTACCTCGGCAGCCTGGACTGGCGGCCGGTCGGCGTCCGCCCGCGCGGCGACCTGCGCGCGCTCGCGGTGGTCGCGGCGCCGTCGAACCTCGACGAGATCAGCGCGGGGCGGCCGCTCGCCCCGGTCCCGGTCGAGACCGAGCTCGAGCGCGCGCGCGAGGGCATGGCGGGGCTCCGGCTGGTCGAGCTGCCCGGCGCCGCGCGGCCCACGGCCGCGAACCTGCTCGCCGAGCTGCGGACGGGGTACGACGTCGTCTACCTCGTCTGCCACGGCTACCTCGCCAACGACGAGCCCGTCCTGCTGCTCGAGGACGACGACGGCCGCGCGGCACCGATGCTGGGCAGCGAGCTGGTCGACCACCTGCGCTCGCTCACCCGCACGCCGCGGCTCGTGTTCCTCGCGTCGTGCCAGAGCGCAGGCGCCGGGGCCGACCGCCGGAGCGAGGACGCCGGGGTGCTCGCAGCCCTGGGACCGCGACTGGCCGAGACCGGCGTGCCCGCCGTCCTCGCGATGCAGGGCAACGTGTCGATGCGGACCGCGGGCGAGTTCACCAAGGCGTTCTTCGAGGCGCTCGACGAGGACGGGCTCGTGGACCGGGCGACGGCGGTCGCGCGGTCGGTCGTGCGCGAGCGGCCCGACTGGTGGGTGCCCGCGCTGTTCATGCGGCTCAAGAGCGGCCGGCTCTGGTACGTCCCCGGCACCGCGCCGGGCGGCGAGAAGTTCGACAAGTGGCCCTCGCTCGTCACCGACATCGTCGCGGGCAAGTGCACGCCGATCGTCGGCCCGGGGATCAGTGACGCCCTCCTCGGCACCCGGCAGGAGATCGCGAGGAGCTGGGCGCGCAGCTACCGGTTCCCGATGGCCCCGCACAACCGCGAGAGCCTGCCGCAGGTCGCCCAGTACCTGTCGATCAACCAGAACCGCCGCTTCCCGCGGCTCGAGCTCGAGGCCCACCTGCGCCGCACGCTCCTCGAGCGCTACGGCGACGAGCTCCCGCCGATGCCCGACGACGGCGCCCGGGTCCCGCTCGAGGAGCTCCTCGCGCAGGCCTGGAGCGTGCGGCACGCGCGCGGGGTGACCGAGCCGTACTCGGTGCTCGCCGAGCTGCCGACGCCGATCTACGTGACGACGCAGCCGTCACGCCTGCTGGCGAACGCGCTCGAGGACGCCGGGCGCGCGCCCGAGGTCGAGCTGTGCCGGTGGCGCGAGGACGGGTACTGGCCGGAGTCCGTGTTCGAGCGTGAGCCGGGCTACCGACCGTCGGTGCAGCGCCCGCTCGTCTACCACCTGCTCGGCCTGATCGACGAGCCGGAGTCCCTCGTGCTCACCGAGGACGACTACTTCGACTTCCTCATCGGCGTCACGCGCAACCAGGACCTGGTGCCGTCGGTCGTGCGGCGCGCACTGTCGGACTCCGCGCTCATGTTCGTCGGCTTCCGCATCGACGAGTGGGACTTCCGCGTGCTCTACCGCAGCCTCATGAACGCCGAGGGCGGCCGCAGGCGTGACGACTACACGCACGTCGCGGTCCAGATCGACCCCGAGGAGGGCACGACGATCGACGCCGAGCGCGCGCGCCGTTACCTCGAGAGCTACTTCCGGAACTCGCACATCAGCCTGTACTGGGGCAGCACCGAGAGCTTCGTCAAGGAGCTGCACGACGAGTGGGGCTCCCGGCGGTGACCAGCGAGGTCACGGCCGTCCGCACCGACAACCCCTACGTCGGCCCGACGTCCTTCACCGCCGGCGACCCGCTCTACGGGCGCACGCGGGCGCGCGACGAGCTGCTCGACCTGGTCGTGGCCGAGCGGATCGTGCTGCTCTACTCGCCGTCGGGCGCGGGCAAGACGTCGCTGCTCCAGGCCGCGCTGATCGGCGCCCTCGAGGACGCGAAGTTCGAGGTGCTGCCGATCGTCCGGGTCACGCACACCGTCGAGACCGACCCGCGGCTCGTGGCCCCCCGCAACCGCTACCTGCTCAGCACGCTGCTGTCGCTCGAGGAGAACGTCCCGCCGCACCTCCAGCGCTCGATCGGCGAGCTCGCGGGCCTGTCGCTGTCCGAGTACCTGCGCCTGCGTCCCGACCTCGACGGCCGCCCGGGGAACGAGGTGCTCATCTTCGACCAGTTCGAGGAGGTCCTCACCGCGGACCCCACGGACGAGGACGCCAAGCGCGAGTTCTTCGCCGAGCTCGGCGAGACGCTGCGTGACCGCCAGCACTGGGCGGTCTTCGCGATGCGGGAGGACTTCCTCGCGGCTCTCGACCCGTACCTCCGGTACGTGCCGACCCGCTTCCGAACGCGGTACCGGCTCGACCTGCTGACCGCCGACCAGGCGTTGGAGGCGGTGGTCGAGCCGGCGCGCGAGGCAGGCGTGACCTTCACCGACGACGCCGCGCACCAGCTGGTCGACGAGCTGCGGCGGGTGCGGGTCCAGCGCCCGACGGGGACGACCGAGGCGCTCGGCGCCTACGTCGAGCCCGTCCAGCTCCAGGTCGCCTGCCACCGCCTGTGGTCCCGGCTGCCCGCCGGCGCCACGCAGATCACCGAGGCGGAGGGGTCCGCGCTCGGTGACGTCGGCGAGTCGCTCGCCTGGTACTACGCGCACAGCGTCAGCCAGGCGGTCGACGACGTCAACGGCACCCGCACGGGCGTCCGCGAGGGCGACGTGCGCGACTGGTTCGAGGAGCGCCTCATCACGCCGCAGGGCCTGCGCGGCCAGGTCCTCGAGGGGCCGCTCGGCGGCGGTGAGGAGGACCGCGCGCTCCTGGACAGGCTCCTGGGCGCCCACCTCGTGCGCGCCGAGACGCGGCGGCAGGCCACGTGGTACGAGCTCGCGCACGACAGCTTCATCGAGCCGGTCATGCGCGACAACGCGGCCTGGCGCATGTCCCACCTCATGGACTTCCAGCGTGCCGCCCTGCTCTGGGACGCCGAGAAGCGACCCGACCGGCTGCTGCTCGTCGGGCCTGCGCTGGCGCAGGCCGACGCCGACGCCGAGCGGGTCCCCGGGCCGCTCAACGCGCGCGAGACCGAGTTCCTCGTGGCGTCCCGACAGGCCGACGAGCGGCAGCAGCGCGACCTGCGCAACGCGGTCCGCATGCGGCGGCTCGCACAGGGCCTGGCCGCGGCGGGCGTCGTCGCCGTCGTCCTGCTCGTCACGACCGCCGTGCTCTACCTCGGCGCCCGCACCGCCCGTAGCGAGGCGGAGGCGCAGGAGCGGCAGCAGAGCCTCCTGGTCGGCACGCTGCGCAACCTCGAGTGGGACCTGGAGACGAGCGTCGTGCTGGCCGGGGCGCTCGCGGGCATGGTCGGCGACGAGGGGCTCGAGCCGAACATGCGCGACGTGGTGTCGATGGCCGTGAGCGCCTCCCCCACCGAGGTCGTGATCGGGGACCACGAGGGCCCGGTCAACTCGGCGGCGATCTCGCAGGACCTCACGTCCGTCGTGACGGGGTACTCGAACCTGGTTCAGCTCTGGAGCTGGGAGACCGGTGAGCTCCTCGCGCGCTACGAGGTCCCGCCCGACGTCGTCGTGAACGCCGTCGACCTCGACGCGGACGCGAGCACGGTGCTCATCGGGCTCGACGACGGCTCCGTGCTGCTCTGGGACGTGCCCTCGGGCGAGGCGCTGCCCTGGGGCGACGGGCTCGACGACGCGGTGTGGCAGGTCGCGCTCTCCTCCCAGGGCGATCGGATCGCCGTGCTCGACGCCGGCGGGCGGTACACCGTCGGGCCGCGCGCGGGAGGCGAGCGGGTCGCGGTCGCGGACCCGGGCACGACCGGCTACGGCGCGGCCTTCAGCCCCGACGGCAGCGCGCTCGCCACGATCAGCGACGACGTCGACCTGGTCTTCTGGGACCCGGTCACCGGGGCCGAGCGCGGACGCATCGTCATGGCCGAGCCGGCGGTCAACCTCACCTACAGCGAGGACGGCACCAGCCTGGCGACCGTCGGCGCGTACGGGACGGTCACGATCTGGGACCTCGCCTCCGGCACCCCGCTCCACCCCCCGAACGAGGACACCGAGGCCGACTACCGAGCCGTCAACCGCGACTTCACGCGGGTGATCTCGATGGCAGCGTGGGGCGAGGTCCGCGTCCAGGACCTCCGCTCCGGGATCCAGCTCGCCGACGTGTTCGTGCCCGGCGCCGACCTCGTGGCGGCGGTGTTCGACCCGGTCGACGAGACGCGCGTCCTCGTGCTGCCGGCGACAGGGAGCCCTGCCGTCTGGCGCACCGAGCCCGCGGAGCCTGTCCGGGCCGTGGCCTACGAGGGCGACCTGATCTACAGCGCGCGCACCGACGGGAGCGTCCAGGTGGTCGACGCGTCCGGTCGCCGGCGCACGACCCCCGTGGTGGCCGCCGACGGCGTCGACGGGATCGATGTGGACCCCGACGGTCGGCGGGTCCTCGTGCAGACCGACCTCGGCGATGCCCACGTCTGGGACCTGGAGACCGGCGAGCAGCTGCTCGCCCTGTCCGCAGGTGACGGCTGGTTCGTCGACGCCCGGTTCAGCGCCGACGGCCGCTCGGTCGTGACGGGCGACGAGCAGGGACGAGTCGCACGGTGGGACGCGAGCACCGGCTACGAGATCGAGGAGCTCGCCCCCGCACAGGCCGAGGGACTCTCGTTCGTCGGGCTCTCGCCCGAGGCCACCCACGTGGTCCTCGTGTACAGCACGCCGGTGCGTGTGGACGACGACGCCCCGACCCTCGTGGCGGGCGTCGTGATCGCGCTGGACGGGACCGAGCAGACCGCGACGCTCCGGTTCCCCGCCGATGCCGGTGAGCGTCGGGTGGACCAGCCCGCAGCCCAGCCGGTCGTGAGCGCCGTCGCCATGTCCGAGGACGGCACGCACGTCGCGCTGGCCACCGAGCAGGGAGCGGCGGCGGTCTTCGACGCCGACGACGGTGCGCTCGTCTCCATGCCGAACCTGCACACGCAGCCGATCGACGGGATCACCTTCACGCGCGACGGCCGGCTGCTGACGTTCGCGGCCGACCGGCAGGTCGTGCTGTCGGAGCCGGAGTCGGGCGAGACGCTGCGGACGGTCGTCTTCAACTCCTACCTCCAGACGGCCGGCCTCACCGGCGACGGGCAGCGGGTCGCGGCGTACATGCTGAACGGCTCGTTCGTGAGCCTCCCGCTGGACGACGCGAGCCTCCTCGATCTGGTCCGCTCCAAGGCGACCCGAGCGCCGACCGAGACCGAGTGCCGCGTCTACCAGCTGGGTTGCTGAGCAGGTCTACCAGCTGGGTTGCTGAGCAGGTCTACCAGCTGGGTTGCTGAGCAGGTCTACCAGCTGGGTTGCTGAGCAGGTCTACCAGCTGGGTTGCTGAGCAGCCGGCCGGACGGCTGAGCAAGGGGTCTGCGGTCCCGCTCAGGTGAGCGCGGCCTGCCACATCGCGTGCGCGACCGGTTCCTTCGCGATGTCGCTGTGCGCGCCCATCGCGCCCTGGTACTCCGAGATCACGTCGTCGGCCCGCAGGTTGTGGACGATCCCTGGCCGCAAGGCGTAGGGCTGGTCGGCGGCGTGGAGGTCGTCGTCGACGATGGCGATGCCCGGGCCGCGGATCCCGAAGGTGCCGATCGCGCCGTAGGTGGGCAGGTCGCCCGGGCCGTGGTCGACCTGGCCGTAGTCGACCCGGCCGTAGTCGACCTGGCCGCGGGCCCCGGCGCCGAGCGGGTAGAAGACGCGCACGGCACGGTCGTGCACCGAGGTGGTGACGACGGTCGGCCCGGCCACCAGGCCGTCGGCGACGACGCGGTGGAACCACCCGGCGCGCGCGGGCGCCGACGGGATGCTCCGGCAGAACGACCAGTGCGACATCGCGCCCTGGACCAGCGTGAGGGAGTGGACCGGCGTCCGCTCCGACCCGGCCCCGGCCGCGGCGCCGGCAGCACCCGCGAGGCTCGCGGACACCACGATGCAGCCGAAGCTGTGGCCCATGAGGTGGAACCGTGCCGTGGGAGCAGCTCCCTGCAGGTCGGTCAGCAGCCGCGCGATGCCCGTGGACCCGACGTCGGCCGCGCGTCGCTTCATCTGCCAGAACGTGAGGATCCGCAGCGGCGCGAGCACGCCGCCGAGCGACATGCCCCCGAACGAGACGAGCTCGTCGAGCAGGCAGGCCTGGTACGCGGTCTCGGCGTCGAACGGAGCGCGGTCCTCGGCCGGCGACGCGCCCTCCCCCTCGGCGCCCACCCCGGACGCGGCGTCCAGCCGCCGGTACGCCTCGCGCACCTCGTCCGGCAGGGTGACCGGGGCGGCGTCGTCCATGGCGGCGCGGACGATCGTCAGCAGCGCCTCGTGCGCCTCGGGTGAGCTGCCGAAGGCCTCGAGCGCCGACTCGAGCAGGGCGTCGCTCGGCGCGGCGAGCGCTGCGGCGGGGTCGGCTCCGGGGAGGTCGGGGCCGGGGAGGTCGGGGCCGGGGAGCCCGAACGACGCGTCGCCCAGGTCCTCGTCGCCCCAGGCCTTGCTGGGCCAGTGCACCGCCACGATCAGCCCCCGGAAGCCGCCGGGGCGGGCGCGGGCCGCCTCGAGGTCCTGCGTGCACGCCGCCATGGCGTCGATCCAGCGGTCGTACTGGGCGCGGGCCGCGGGGACGTCGCCGTTCCAGCCGTGGCTCATGAGGAACACGTCGGTCGGCGCGCTCGCGGCCGCGTCCTGGAGCGCCTTCTCGCTGTACGCGACCCCGAGCTCGGGCCGCTCGACGCCGGCCGCGTCGAACGCGACGAGGTGGTACTCGGTTCCGCCGGGGGTGGTTTCTCGTCCCATCGACCCTCTCCTCACGTGCGCGTCAGCCGCGCCTCACCTGGGGGCGAGCTGCGCGGCGCCCCGGGGAGCGACCCGCACGGCCGGATCGCCGAGCACGACGTAGCCGCGCGCGTCGTGGGTGGCGGTCCACAGCCCGACGAGGTCGGCGTCGCTGATCGCGAGGCCGTACTTCCGGCTGCTGTCGAGCCGCTGGGTCAGCTCGGTCGCCACCTCGGCGTACCGCGAGGTCAGGCTCTCGAGGGCGAACCCGAGGCGGGCACCGTCCATGAGCGCCAGCAGCGCGCTCGTGAACGGGGCGATCTGGCCGGTCGCGCCCTTCCAGAGGAACGAGCACTGCCAGACCCGGTCCACGTGCCCGACGAACGCGAGCGCGCCGGCCGGCTCGCCGAGCAGGCGCTGCGGCAGGTGGGCGGTGAAGCTCGCGTCCGAGAGCTCGAGCCGGGCGCCCGGGCCCGCCCCCGGGTAGTCGGAGAGCCGCGGCGTGCCGGCGCCGAAGCACGCGAAGGAGAAGACGACGCGCGGGCGGATCGGGGTGCCTGTCGCCAGGTGGTCGGCGGCGAGGTAGTGGGCCTCGTCGACCGGCCCGCGACGGGCCAGCGGGCCGGGCCAGTCCTGGCAGAGCAGCGCCCCGGTGACCGCACGTGGCCTCGTCGTGGAGCCGGCGATCCCGTGGCCGGCGGTGAAGAGGATGTCGGGTCCCGCGGGGGTGGTCACGAGGTCACCGAGGCGGGCGCGGGTGGCACCCGGCCCGACGTCGGAGGTCACCTCCCACGACGCCGTCGCCCCCGCCAGCTCGGCGGCCAGGGGTGCCACGAGGCGGGACGCGCTGAGCGCCGTCGGTGTGTCCACCGGGTGCCGTGTGGCGAAGAGGTGCAGGGACCTCCGAGCGCCGGGGGCGGCGGCGGGGGCGGGGGCGGCGTCGGGGGCGGGGGCGGCGTCGGGGGCGGGGGCGGCGTCGTCGTCGTCGGCCGAGCGCGCGGCTGGGGCCGGCTGCTCCGTTCTGGCCGGCTGCTCCGAGGCGACGACGTCGGCGGCGTAGGCGGCGTACGCGGCGGGGCTCGGCAGGTCGAGGCGCCCGACGGCGTAGGTGACGCCGAGCTGGTACTGGAGCTCGAACGAGAGCTGCTCCGGGGTGCCGAGAAGGAGCAGGTAGTAGGGGACCTTGCGGGGATCGGCCACCCCAGGACCCATCCCGTACCGCGCCAGGAGGACGTCCTTGCTCTCGCCAGGACGCGCGTCGAGACGCTTGAACCGCTCGCCCGCCTCGGCCTGGCGGTGGTCGAGCAGCGGACCGAGCGCCTCGAGGATCGCGGGATCGAGACCCTCGGGGACGACGACGCCCCAGCCGACCGAGGCCAGGTCCTGCGGGTCGAAGCCGTAGGCCACGCCGAGATGGTCCTCGTCGTCGTGCCGCCGGCGGCGCAGCTCACGCGCGCCCGGTGCCGGGCTCGGGTCGCCGCGGAGGGCTGCCGCGACGTCGGCGAGGTCGAGGCGAGGGACAAGGTAGGTGCCGGTCGTGACGTCGATGCCGTTGAGAACGAGGGCGTCGTCCTGGAGCGCGAGCTCGTCGCTGTCCGCCGAGGTCTCGACCACGAGGCACCTCCCTCTTGCGAGGCTAGGGGCACGGGTGCTCGACGGGCAACGGGCCCGTCCGGCGGGGAGTGAACCTCGGGTAGAGTACGGCGCTGTTGACGGGTGCGTGGCTGCGCGAGCCGAGCCCCCGGAAGCGCCTGGAGGATTCGCCTAGTGGCCTATGGCGCACGCTTGGAAAGCGTGTTGGGTGCAAGCCCTCGGGGGTTCGAATCCCCCATCCTCCGCCGGCCGAAGGGCCCGTGACCTGCAGAGATGCGGGTTGCGGGCCCTTCGTCGTGTGCGGGTGCGGGCGGCCGGCGGGGCGGCGGTAGCAGTTTTGGTAGCAGTTTGTGCGCGAGTGTCCAGCTGATGCTGGAGCGCGCATGCCGTCGTCGCGCCTGTGGTGGCTGCAGCGGCATGAGCGGATCTGCCCCTGGACGCTACGTGCGGGCGAGGTGCGCCAGCCGGCTCGCCACGGCACGTCAGAGGATCGAGCCGAGGTCTGATCCGACGGTCGGGTAAGCAGCGGTCATCGACTTCAGCTGGCGGGTGGTCAGTCCGAGCTTCATGGCCAGGCCAAGGACGTTGATGAGTTCGCCGTACCCCGGGCCGAGGAGGTGTCCGCCGACGATCCGGTCGCTGGATCGGTCCACGAGGACCTTGGTGGCCGCAGTGGTCTCGCCGATCCGGTAGTTGGAGTACCAGCCGCTGGTGTCGCGGTAACGGACGTCGACGTCGATGCCCTGGTCCCGGGCCTCTTGTTCGAGCATCCCGACCCGGGTCAGTTCGGGGATCGTGAAGACCGCCGTCGGGACGCCCGCGTAGTCCGGGACGGTCGTGGTGCCTTTGAGCATGTTCGACGCGGCGACCTTGCCCTCGAAGACCGCGACCGGGGTCAGCGGCATCCCTGGGCTGTTGGCAGCGTCGCCGGCCGCGTAGACCGACGGGTTGCTCGTGCTCTGCAGGTGATCAGCCACCCGCACGCCACTCTCATCCCACTCCACGCCGGCGGCGTCGAGGTGCAGGCCGGATAGGTCCGGTACCCGGCCCGCGCCGTGCACCACGAGGTCGAACTCCACCGTCTCGGGTTGGCCGGAGCGTTCCACGCGGACCAGGTAGGAGGTCCCGGACTTCTGAATCGCGGTGACCGTGGTGGAGCGCCACAGCTCGATCCCGGCGTCGGCGCCGCGGCTGATGAGGAGCTCGACGAGATCGGGGTCAAACGCCTTGAGCGGCCGGGGACCGCGGTCGAGGATGACCGGCGTGCTGCCCGCGCGGGCCGCGATGTGGGCGAACTCGAAGGAGACGAAGCCGCCACCGACGAATAGGATCCGCTTCGGCAGCTCGGGAAGGTCCATGAACTCGGTGCTGTCGACCAGGTGCTCGTGACCGGGGACGTCCAGTGGACGGGGGCGTGCGCCGGTGGCGATAAGGAAGTGTGCTGCCTCGTACGTGGTGCCGTCGATCGCGAGGGTGTTCGCACCGGTGAACCGCGCAGAGCCGTGCAGGGTGTCGACGCCGTTGCTCGACAGGCCCTGCTCCATATTGGCCGGGACCGGGTCGGTGAAGGCGTGCTTGTGCTTGATCAGGTCGGGCCAGTCGATCGACAGGCCGGCGTCGTCGATGCCTTTGCCCCGCATGAGCCGGGCGCTGTCGATGATCTCGGCACCGCGACGCAGGATCTTCTTCGGGTCGCACCCGCGCAGGGCGCAGGTGCCGCCGTAGGGCAGCGCGTCGACGATGGCGACGCTCCAACCCGCAGCGGCGCACTTGTTCGCCGCCGAGACGCCGGCCATCCCCGCGCCGATCACGATCAGGTCGTAGGCGTTCATCATCTCGCCGCCTCGTCTTTCACGCCAAGGGCCGTCCTGAGCTGGTCCATCGTGGGCGCCCCGGCCAAGCCGTCGGGCGTGCGATAGACCCGGCACGACAACCCCACGCCGGCGCCCGGCTCGGCGAAGACGTCGACGCCGTCCACCACGATGCTCGGCGAGCCGTGGAACCCCAGCCGCTCGGACTCCTCCATGGTCTCCACGCGGTGACGCGTCACCACGACGTCGGGGCGCTCGGAGGCGATCGAGGCGAGCCGCTGGTCGGCGACCTTCCAGTTCGGGCAGCCATCGAAGTACAGCAGCGAGATCTCCATGCCTGCGACGCTAGACCTTGTACCGTGGTAGAAGGTCAAGGGTGAAGGACGGACGAGATGCTGATCGGTGAGCTTGCCGACGTTGCCGGGATGACCAGCCAGGCCATCCGGTTCTATGAGCGCAAGGGCCTGCTGCCCGTGGCCGATCGGGGCGCCAACGGCTACCGCGTCTACGACGAGTCCATGCTCACCCGGTTGCGCTTCATCACCGTGGCGCAGGCCGCCGGTCTCACCTTGTCCGAGATCCGCAGCATCATCGACCTCCGTGATGACGGGACCGTGCCCTGCGCGCACGTCGTCGCGCTCATCGACGCCAAGCTCACCGACGTACGGGCGCGGATCCGGCACCTTGCGGCGATGCAAGGCGAGCTGGAAGCACTCCTCGAGGACAGCCACCTGCTCGACCCCGCCGACTGCGCAGACGACGACATCTGCCACGTACTCACGAGACCGTCGCAGGACACCTGAAACTCACCGGTCCCCGACGTGGGGCGTCATTGGCACTGCGACGGGCATCCTCTGCAGATCCGGGTGGCGAGCACCTGGTACGGCTGCCAAATTCCTTTAACCGGTCCCGTGGTCGCTCGCTCCCCAGAGGAGCACCCCCATTCGACGGTTGGCCTCCTCCACGAGCTCCGGCACGACGTGTTGGTAGCGGGTCGTCATCGCCGGCGACGTCCAGCCGAACATGCTCATGACGACGCGCTGGTCGACGCCCTGGACCAGGAGCAGCGTCGCGGCCGTGTGCCGGGCGTCGTGCAGCCGCGCCGGCCGGATCCCGAGCCGTTCGAGGAACGCCGTCCAGTGCAGCGAGTGGTCGTGCGGGGCGACCGGTCGCCCTACGAGGTTCGTGAAGACGAGCCCGGAGTCTCGCCACAGCGTCCCCGCGTGGATGCGAGCCTCGCGCTGCCGACGCCTGTGCTGCCGCAGGGCGATCAGCAACGGCTCTGGCAATGGCAGCGTGCGGCGCGACTGCTTCGTCTTCAGCTCGGTAAGGACCAGCCCGCCCTCCTTGCGGTGCGGGCAGCGTGATGGCCGCTCGTGGCAGCGGTCTAGATCAGCGCACCCGTGCCGCCAGTTCCGTCGCTCAAGCTGACGGCGCACCTGCAGCCGGCCAGCGTCGAGGTCGACGTCGGCCCATGACAGACCCAGCACCTCGCCGCGCCGCAGCCCGAGCGAGATGGCGAGCATGAACGCCACCCCGTTGGGCTCGTTCTCGGCAGCGGCGAGGATGCGGCGGGCCTCGTCGACCGTGAGCGGTTCGATCTCGGGCGGGTTGTATCGCGGCGTGTGGGCGAGCGCGACGGGGTTGCCCGGGAGGCGCCGTCGTCGGACCGCGTCGTTCAGTGCCTTGTTCAGCGTCCGGCGTACGTGGTGGACGGTGCCGGCGTTCAGGCCGTTGGCGAGCAGCGCGGTGTAGAGGTGCTCGATGTGCTCGGGCTGGAGCGCATCGAGGCGGTGCTTGCCGATGGCGGGGTTGATGTGGCGGTGGACGTCGACGGTGTAGCCCGAGAGGGTGCTCGGCCGGACGCGCAGCGCTGTGGCCGACAGCCACTCGGTCAGCCAGGTCTCCAGCCGCGGTGACCGGCCCGCTGGGAGGGCGGACTGGTCGGACCGCTCGCGTTCGAGCGCGCGGACCTTGCGGACCACGTCGGCCCGTGATGCGCCCGAACGCTTGCGGCGGTCGACCGAGCCGTCGGGCTGGATGCCCATCGTCACGAAGCCGTACCAGCGCCCGTCGTTGCCCTGGAAGATCGACGAGCGCTGGTTGCCGGCCCGAGTGCCCATCAGGTCACGGCACCTTGGGGTGCTGTTCGCGGCGGCACCGCTCGACGAACTGGGTGAGCGCGTCGGCGGGCACGCGCCGGAGCCGGCCGATGTGCACGGTCTCGATCGCGCCGCTGTGGATCAGCTCGTACATCGTGGTGCGGCCGATCGACAGGCACGCGGCGGCGTCGGTGACGCTGAGCATGACGCGCGGGGTCTCGATGATCTCGATGTCACTCATGGCTGTTCTCCTCTTGGGTTGGGTTGGGTGATGCCGATCAGAGGCCCAGCACCCGACCATCGGGTACTGGCGGCGGGGTAGTGGTCAAGCGGTTCGGCGCCGGCTGTGGAGAGGGCGCGCCCCAGGGCTGATGTGGATGGACTGGTGGCAAGAGCGGCGCGTGTTCGTGCGGGTGGTAGGTCTCCCACGTCTCGGTCGCGGTCGGCTCGGCGTGGCTGGTCGCCAGGATCTGCTCGAGCACCTCGCGGCTCGACGCAGGCGCCTGGCCCGGCAGGCAGTCCGGGTCGGCTTCCTCGACGACGACGTACGTGCGGTTCGCGTGTCGGCCGCGGCTCATCGCGACGTACAGGTCTTCGCGGCCCATCCCGGGCGCGGCGATGGTGTGCGTCTCATCGACGGTCATGCCTTGGGTGCGGGCGACGGTGGTGGCATAGCCGAGCTCGACCTGCTCGGTCACGTAGGACGCCGGTAGACGAACTTCTGGCGAGCTGACGTCCGAGCGGCCGTCGCGCTGGACGGGGCGGACGCGCAGGGCGCCGTCGCGCATGACCTCGGTGACGTCCCACAGTGCGCCGTTGCGGACGTAGCCGTCAGAGGTCCGCAGGCGCCGGTGGTTGCGACGGGTGACGACGCGGTCGCCGACACCGGCGGTCAGACCGTCATGGAGCGCGACGCCGTCGCGGGCGACCGTGCCGGACAGGATGCCGTCGGAGCGGGCGCGGGCGTTGAGGTCGCGCACGGTGCGATTGTCGACGGCTTGGACGATGGCGACCCGGCCGTGCCCCTGGGCGGTGCTGGCAGCGGCCAGGGCGGCATCGAGCACGTCGTCGTGGCTGCCGGCGCTGAACGCACCGTGGTTCTCGTAAGCGTCGAGGGCTTCGCGGTGGGCGCGGCGCAGCTCGAGGCTCGCGCGGGCCTCCCACGGGTGAGCGAAACGCCACAGGCTGGTGAGCTCGGCGGTGGGTCCGCGGCGGGCGAGCATGGCGAACGCCCCGCCGGCGTCGACGGAGCCGCGCTGGAGGTGGTCGCCGACGAGCAGCACCTTCGCCGTGGCAGCGCGTGCCTGCTCGACGATCGTCGCGAGGGTGCGGGTGTCTGCGAGTGAGGCTTCGTCGACGATGACGAGCTGGCCGGGGCTGAACCGCCAGGTGTCCTGCTCGATGCGGATCCGCCAGTGCTCCTGGTGGAGTTCGCGCGCCTCGATCACCCCGGCGGTGTCTCTCCGCTCGAGGGTCTCCGCGTAGCGACCGGCGCGTGCGGCGGCACCGTCGCCGGTGGACTCGTGAAGCCATTTCGCGGTCGTCTCGCAGGTGACGCCGAGGGAGGCGGACAGGGTGTGCGCGGCCGAGGCGGACGGGGCCAGCCCGACGACCGGTCCGACGCTCTGACGCCAGAACGAGGTGAGGGCGGCGAGCGTCGTCGTCTTGCCGGAGCCAGCCGGACCGACAAGCACGTCGAGGAGGTGCCCGGAAGTGATGACGGCTTCGGCAGCAGCTCGCTGGTCTGCGGCGAGCGCGCCCAGGAGGTGCTCGGTGCGCATCGTCGGGTGGCCGAGCGCCTCAGGTGGGCGGTGCGGGAAGCCGCCGGCCTCGGACGCGTCAAGGAGTACGCGTTCGGCGCCGAGGAGCTCGGTGGTCGTGAACAGGGACTCTCCAGCCCGGCGGGTGGCAGGGTCCCGGTTGTCGTCGAGGTGGACGCAGGCGGCCGCGGCGCCGGCCGTGATGGTGTTCAGGAGGTGTCGTCGCTCGGTGGGTGAGGCCATCCGGAGGAGCTTCGAGGCGCGCACGGCTTCGGCGCCGAGGTTCCAGGTGGTCCAGACCGAGCGCCGTGTGGAAACCACATCGATGACACCGGCGACCATCGCGGCCCGGACCTCGGGTCCGACGTCATGCGCCCGCAACGGCCGTCCGTACGTGCCGGTCAGCGCGCGGGAGGCGAGGTCGCGCGGCTCGACGCCGGTCAGGGCGCGCGCGCGGTTGCCCCAGTCGGCCAGGAGGTCGGCGAGGCGACGCACGACCTTCGGCGGGCGAGTCGCTCGGGTGAGGTGCTGCCGAGCCTTGGTGGTCTCGACGCGCGTCGGCGCGCGGCCGTGAGCGGCCTCGAACTCGGCGAGCCACTGCTGCTCTGCGCAGTGGATCTGCTCGGCCCGGGCGGAGAAGTGAGCGAGGACGTCGTCGCCGATGCCGCTCAGCTCGAACGCAGGGTTGCGCCGGGGTCCGCGGTCCCGCATCGACCAGTCGACCGGGAGCCGTCGGGCGAGCTCGTCGGCCAGGAAGACGTCGTAGAGCTCGGAGACCGTGACGACCGCGGCATGCACCGTGCGCCCGTCGACGCTGCGCCAGGCGCCGTCGGGACCCTGGACCTTGTTCGCGATGACGACATGGGTGTGCAGGTTGGGGTCGCCGGCCCGGGTGTCCCAGTGGTCGAAGGCTGCCGCCACCATCCCGCGCGTTCGAACCTGCCGGCAGCCGGCCTCACCCACGCGGGTGCGGATGACGCGCTGCTCGACGAACTCCAACGACGACGCGAGCGCCGCGCGGTGCGCGCCATAGACGGTGGCCCTGGTCGCGTCATCGGCCAGCGCCCACAGGACGGAGGCGGACTTCGGGGCGGTGAAGGTCAGGTCGTAGCCGACGACGGCGTGCCGCTTCCCGTCATCGAACCGGCCATAGGGGCGGCCGAGCGCGTCATCGGTGAGCGGGTCGACTCCGTCGCGGAAGACAGCCGTCATCGCCTGCTCGGTGACGGCATCACCCGGGCGGAGCCGTTTGCCCCCGTCGCCACCGAGCCCCGCGAGCCCGCCGCCGTACCAGCGCCCCGCCGGATCGCCGGTCTGCTCGTAGTAGGCGGTCAGCGAGTCGCCCGCGCGGAGGCCTGCGTCGCCCGCGGCCACGTGCCGGGTCAGGTACGCGTACCCGTCGCCAGCCGTCAGCTTGTGCATCGACATCACCTCGCACCACCTCCTCGGCGGACCCCGAGAGGCACGAAGCCACCTGCCCCTTACCCGCAGGTGTGCGGAAGGAGGAAAGAAGATGCTTGGTGGTCGTACGCCGGCGTCTACAGGCAGGTAGGCGAGCCCGAGCGCAACCGCACGGATGGGACGTGCCGGCTGTGGTGCCGTGCGGGCTCGTGCGGCGCAGTTGAGGCGCTATCGGGCGGGCCTGCCGCGCCGCCGGTGGTGTCACGCACCACAACGGGCGTGCCGACGACGGGGACCACCGCGGCCGTCATCGGCACGACGTGCAAGAGGAGTCAGCCGTCGTGGGTGCCGACTGACTCGTAGGGGTCACGCAGCGCGGGTGTCGCCAGTCGCCGCGACCAGAGCGCGCCGCATCGAGTCGGCGCCGAGGTGCATCCCGAAGATGACGGATCCGGGCTGCATAGTGGCGCTGTCGTGCAGGGTGCCGGCACGGACGGCGTCGAACCCGAGGCGGTCGATGAGGCGGGCGACGGTCGCGACAGCGTTGGGGTCGTCGCCGGCGACGGCGAGAGCGGCTCTGTCGGTCGAGCCGGCGGGTCGGGCGAGCTCTTCGATCTGGTGGTAGCCGAGGTGGTTGAGGGTCTTGACCAGACGCGCGGTGGTCGGGAGCGCGTCCTGCACGATCACCGACGAGGGCCGGTCGGCGCCGGCGAAGTCAGGCAGCATGCCATCGTGGGACGGCCAGTCGTTCATCAGGTCGACGACGACGTGGTCCGCGAGCAGCGCTAGGGGCAGCTCGCGAAACCGGCGCAGGGGAACGGCCAAGATCGCGAGTTCCGCCTCTGCGAGGAGCTGCTCGGTGCTCGTCGCCCGGGCGCCCGGCGCGACGCAGAGTAGGCGCTCGGTGAGGTCAGCCGTCGGCCTCGAGGAGGCCATCAGGACATCCAGCCCGGCGCGCAGCGCCAGGCGAGCGATCGCGCTGCCTGCCTTGCCGGCCCCGAGGACACCGATGGTCTGGGCTTGGTCGTCGTGCATCATGCAGTTCTCCTCGGCCGTGAGACGCGCGGGTTCAGGCCCAGCGGCGCAGGGTCGTGGCGAGCGGCTCGGTGGGGTGGCCGATGAGGCGGGCGAGGTCACCGGTTGTGGGGGCGAGGGCGCCGTCGCGCATGTTGGCGTTCAGGGCCACGAGGAACCCGGCGGTGGCCTCGTCCAGCCCGAACCCGATGAGCTGGGCGTGCTCCTGCTGGGAGGTGAGGGGCTGGTAGCGCACAGGGGTGCCGAGCACGTCCTCCGCGGTGGCGGCGAACTCTCCGTAGCTCCAGGCGGTGTCCCCGGACAGCTCGTAGGCGGCGCCCTCGTGCCCGGAGGCCGTCAGGACGACCGCCGCCGCCTCGGCGTAGTCCTTGCGCGGGGCGGTGGCCAGGCGCCCGTCACCGACGCTGTTGGCGACGACGCCGTGCTCGCGGGCGGTGGCGAAGTCCTGCTGGTGGTTGTCGGTGTACCAGCCGTTGCGCAGGAACGTCGCGGGCAGGCCTGAGGCGGTCACGAGCTCCTCGGTGGCCTTGTGCTCCGCCGCCAGGCCGAGGATGGTCGTGGGCGCCTGCAGGGCCGACGTGTAGACCAGGTGCCCGACGCCGGCGCGACGCGCGGCCTCGATGGCGTTGCCGCGCGGGGCCAGGGCCTGCCCGGGCGCACCGACGGAGATGAGCAGCAGCTTCTCGGCACCACTCAGGGTTGCTGCGGTGCCCTCGATGTCGTCGAGGTCCAGGGCCGCGGTGCGGACGCCGCGCTGGGCGAGGGCGGCCAGGCGCTCGGGGTTGCGGCCGAGGGCGAGGATGTCGGCGGGTGCGACGTCGCGGGCGAGCAGGGCGTCGATGGTCAGGGCACCGAGCTGTCCGGTGGCACCGATGATGGCGATGGTCATGGCTGTCGTTCTTCCTCGAGGTCAGTTGCTGATGGCGGGGGCGCGGCGCACGTAGGTAGCGTCGTCGACCTGGGCGGCGGTGAAGGCGGCGATGTCGGCGCGGCTGACGGCGAAGCCGAGCTTGTCGGTGCCGAAGAACCCGGTGCGGACGTTGCCCTTGGGGGTGTCCTTGGGGGCGATGAACCGCACGATCGTCCAGTCCAGGTCCGAGCGCATCACCGGCCCGGTCATACCGCGGATCTCCTCGTAGGCGCGCGGCATGAAGGTGCGGGGCATGAACCCGATGAGCCGGGTCACCGGTGTCGGCTTCTCCTGGGGGTCCAGCACGGCTGGGGTCGCCTGGCCGATGTAGCGCGTCACGCCGTGACGGCGCATCGCGGCCAGGATGTGCTCGGTGCCCTCGACCAGCGGCACGCCGGTGGCCCTGCGGTCCATGCTCGGGCCGAGCGCGCTGACCACGACGTCAGCGCCGGCGACGGCGCTGTCGATCGCGTCGGCGGCGGACATCTCACCGACGACCAGGCGGACCAGGTCCCGCCACAGCGCCGGGACCTTCGCGGGGTTACGGGCGTAGGCGGTGACGGTGTGCCCGCGCTCGAGCAGCTCGGTGACGGTCAGGGAGCCGATGGCTCCGGTCGCGCCGAAGACGGTGACGTTCATGGGTGCTCCAGAAGGTTGGCTTGGCGTGCGAGGGGTGGCGCGGGCCGACGTCAGGTCGGCCCGCGCCGGTGGCTCAGCGGATGATGAGGACCTTGCCGAGCTTTCCGCCGGTGAAGGCGGCGAAGGCCTCCGGTGCCCGATCGATCGGGATGGCGGTCGAGACGTTGACCCGCAGGTCACCGGTGGCGACGCGCCCGAGCAGCGCCGCGAGCTTCCCGGCTGTGGCCTCGGCCATGATCGGGGCGACGGTCACGTCCTGTCGGCCGACCGCCTCGGCGGTCGCGCCCAGGGTGGACGCGAGGATGCCACCAGCGCGGAGGGTGGCGGCAAGGGCTGCCCCGTCGCCGGCTGCGTGGACGACCTTGTCAACGCCGTCTGCAGCGATGGCGCTGACCGCTGCGGAGACGTCGCCGGTGTAGTCGACGGTGTGCGCGGCGCCGAGGCTGCGGACGTACTCCTCTTCCTGGCCCGGCTGGGCGGTAGCGATGACAGTCGCGCCGGCGGCCGCCGCGAGCTGGACGGCGATCGAGCCGACGCCACCGGTCGCCCCGGAGACCAGGACCGTCTCCCCGGGCTGGATGTCGAGGGCCTCGACCGCGTCGTGGGCCGCGACGCCGGCCAGACCGATGACCGCCGCCTGCTGCGCGTCCACACCGGCCGGGACCCGGGTGACTGCGGTCGCCGCGAGGGCGACGTACTCGGCGATGGAGCCGGTGCGGGCGCCCAGCGCCATGCCGGGGATGACGCCGGCGACGCGGTCACCGACCGCGATGGTCTCGACGCCGTCACCGACGGCGGTGACGGCGCCGACCAGGTCACGGCCCAGGACCACGGGGAACTCGTGCGGAAGCATGTCCCAGACGTATCCGGCCGCGATGGACAGGTCGAAGCCGTTGACCGAGGTCGCCTCGACCTCGACGAGCACCTCACCGGCGCCCGGCTCGGGCTGGGGGAGGTCCTGGACGTCGGGCTGGATGTCGCGATCGATGATGGCGAAAGCCTTCATGGTGGTTCTCTCTCTTCGGTGATGGTGATGTTGGTGAGGTGGTGGCTGAGCCGGGTGCCCCGAGGGGTCAGGCGGTGAGGAGCCGCAGGACGAGGACGGCGATCGCCAGGACGAGCGGCGGCAGCGGCATGGCGAGGTTCTTGGTGTCCCGCACGCGCAGGTGGCCGATCACCGCGCCAAGGAAGTAGGCGACCAGGCCCGCTGCGGCGATCACGCCGAGGGGCTCGAGCCACAGGCCGACGACGATGCCGACCGCGCCCGCGATCTCCAGGGCGGCCAGGACGGGCAGGTACTTCTTCGGGACGCCGACCGTGCCGTGGATCACGGCGACGACGGCCTCGGCCTGGCGCAGCTTCATGACGGCGCTGTTGAGGCAGATCGCGGCGAGCAGCACCGTGACGACGACGAGTGCGATGAACATGGGTGTCCTTCTTGGATGAGTGGCGCGCGTCGACGTCCGACGAGGCCGGTCGGGTAGGTGGGAGTCAGGCCCCGAGCTCGGCGCGGACCTGGGGCAGGACCTGGGTGCCGAGGAGCTCGATCGCCTTGAGGTAGGTCGCGTGCGGCATGCCGCCGACGTCCATCTGCAGGATCTGGCGGGTGTGGCCGAGCAGGCCGTGCAGGTGCAGGATCCGGTCGGCGACCTCGTCCGCGCTGCCGGCGAAGACCATGCCGCCGGGTTCCATCTGCCGGTCGCGCCCGGGAGGGGACATCGGGGGTCGGCCGACCTCGGCGGCGCCGGTCGCGAACATCCGCAGCTCGTGCTCGAGGTAGGTCGCCTTCGCAGCGGCGTTGTCAGCTCCGACGAAGCCGTGCACCGCGACGGCGATGTCCGCTCCGTCCGCCGGGTGCCCGACCTGCGTCCACGCCTCGCGGTAGGCGTGGCCGTACTGCGCCCAGTGCTGCGGGGTGCCGCCGAGGATGCCGAGGAACAGCGGCACGCCGAGCTCGACGGCACGGCTGACCGACCCGGGACTGCCGCCGGAGCCGAGCCAGATCTTCAGCGGCACCTCGGGCCGCGGCACGATCACGGCGTCAAGCAGCGGGCGGCCGCGGTGCGGGCCGTTCCAGGTCAGCCGCTCCTGGCGGTTCGCGGCGAGTAGGAGCTCGAACTTGCTGGAGAAGAGCTCGTCGTAGCGGTCCTCGTCCTCGTCGAACAGCGAGAACGTGATCGCCGAGGAACCGCGACCGGCGACAGCCTCCACGCGACCCGGCGCGATCGCCGCAGCGGTCGCCAGCTGCTGGAACACCCGCAGCGGCTCATCCGTGGACAGGACGGTGACCGTCGTGCCGAGCCGGATCCGCTCCGTCGACGCCGCAGCCGCGGTCACCATGGACGTCGGGGAGGACAGCGGCATCGAGGGCGTGTGGTGCTCGCCGATGCCGAAGAAGTCGAGTCCCACCTCCTCGGCGAGCTTGACGGCCTCCAGGACGTCGCGGACGGCCTGGGCTGTGGGGCCGTAGCCGCCGTCCAGGGTGCGGGGGGTGTTGCCGAAGCTGTACACACCGAGCTCGAGCGTCATGTCAGGCGTCCTTCGCGGAAGTGGTGGGGGGTCTGGGTGGTGGGGGCGGATCCCGGTCCTGGCTTTGGGCGGCTGCCGCAGCCGAGCCGGCGTTCGCCGTTGCGCCGCATCGCTGCGACGACCCGGCCCGCGGGCGGCGCCGGCGGGCCAGCGGTCGCGGCGCCGGCGCGCAAGCCGTCGAGGACGAGGGCCAACAGGCGGGCGGAGGCCTCGGCCGTGATGCCGTGCGCCCGCTCCACCAGCCCGGCGTTCGCCATCAGCAGCAGTACGACGTCCTGGTCGGTGAAGTCAGCGCGCAGCACGCCGGCGTCGTGGGCTCGTGCGACGAGCCGGACCAGTCCCTCGTACGCGCGGGTTCGGAGCTCCTCGATCTCGGGTGCCTCGACGTTCATGGTGACCAGGTCCGCGATGCCGCGGTCGCGGGCCTGCATCGCGCCCACTGCCCGGATGTAGGACGCGAAACCGTCCCACGGGTCGACGTCCGCGAGGCCCGCCTCGACCGCGTCGACGTGCTCGGCCATCCGCTCGGCGAACACGGCAGCCACGAGGTCGGCGCGGGTCGGGAAGCGGCGGTACAGGGTGGCGTTCCCCGTGCCGGCCCGCTTGGCGATGTCGTCCAGCGGGGCCTCGAGGCCCTGCTCGGCGAACACCGCGCGGGCGGCCTCGACGATGGCCTCCCGGTTCCGGGCGGCGTCTGCTCTCAGCGTCATGACCTCTCCAACCGACAAGAAGTGGGGAGTATTCCCCACCTGTCGTAGAGTCTGCAGCATGACGCAGCTCCACGATGACGCCACGCCCGGCCAGACCCCCGACGCGACCGTTGGCCAGGCGCAGGTCGACGCGCTCCAGGCCTCGGTCCGCCGCCTGAAGGACGTGGTCGCAGCCGTGCCTGACCACCAGCTCACGACGCGGGCGTACCCCGCGGAGTGGACGGTCTCGGACGTGCTGTCACACCTGGGGTCCGGAGCCGTCATCACCCAGCGCCGGCTCGAGGACGCCCTCGCCGGTCAGGACACCCCCGCCGAGTTCGCGCCCGGCGTCTGGGATCTCTGGAACGCCAAGGGCCCGGAGGCGCAGCGCGACGACGCCCTGGCGGCCGACGCGGAGCTGCTCGAGCGCCTCGAGGCCGTGGCCGCCCAGGAGAGGGCGGCCTTCGCGTCAAGCATGGGCCCCATGACGCTCGACTTCGCCCAGTTCGTCGGGATGCGGCTGAACGAGCACGCCTTCCACACCTGGGACATCGAGGTCGTCCAGAACCCGGCCGCCACCATCCCCGGGTCGGCCGCCGAGCTGCTCGTCGACAACCTCGAGCTCGTGGCCAGGTTCACAGGGCAACCGACCGGAGACACAGCGACCTTCGCGGTCCTCACGACCGACCCAGCACGCGCCTTCGTCGTCGAGCTGACACCGACCAGCGCGGTGCTCACGCCCCAAGCGGCGGGAACGGAGGCGCATGACCTCACGCTTCCCGGGGAGGCCTTCGCCCGCCTCGTCTACGGCCGACTGGATGCAGCGCACACACCGACCGGCGTGGACGCGGACGCGGCGCTGCAGAAGCTCAGGCAGGCATTCCCCGGACCGTAGACGTCCGCCTCACAGGTCGGTGCGCCGTGGCGATGTGGGGCCGTCGCCACTGCCCACTCCGGCCCCCAGGTCGGTAGCAGTTCTGGTAGCAGTTTCTCTGGGTACAGGCCGATCTCGGGACGTCCCCGCCGGATGCTGCACTGGGCATGACCTGCACTGACGTACCCGCGCAGGTCCGCCTGCACCCCCTCCAGGCCACTTGGAAAGCGTGTTGGGTGAGAGCCCTCGGGGGTTCGAATCCCCCATCCTCCGCCGTGATGGGCCCGTGACCTGCAGAGATGTGGGGTGCGGGCCCTTTGTCGCGTCGGCGGCGCCACGTCGGGCCGGGGAGCGGGGCGGCAGTCTTGGTAGCAGTCGGTAGCAGTCGGCGGTGCTCTCGATGCGGTGCTCGCGAGAGCCGGGGCGGAGTACGTTTCCTGCATGCCTGACTTCACGATCAGGGCGCTCACCGAGGAGACGTTCGGCGACTTCGCCGCTCTCCTCGAGCGCAACGGGGGCATGTACGCCGGCTGCTGGTGCACGAAGTTCCATCCCGACTGCGCGGAGAAGGGCCAGAGCGCCGAGGCGAACCGGGCGCTCAAGCGACGCCTGGTGGCCGACGGGCTCGCGCACGCCGCGCTCGTCTACGACGGCGACCGGGCCGTCGCCTGGGCGCAGTACGGATCACCCGAGGAGCTGCCCAGCATCCAGCACCGCAAGGAGTACCTCGCCACCGCCGAGCGACTGCCCGACTACCGGGTCACCTGCATCCAGGTCGAGCGTGGCCTGCGCGGTCAGGGCCTGGCACGGATCGCCCTGCGCGGAGCCGTGGAGCTGATCGCGCGGGCCGGCGGCGGCCTGGTCGAGGGCTACCCGCACGACACCGGCGGGGTCCGGAAGAAGAACTCGTCCTTCCTGTACAACGGCACTCGCACCATGTACGAGCGCGAGGGGTTCGTCTACGACCGACCCAAGGGCCTGGTCAACTGCGTGATGGTGCGCGAGGTGGCACCGAGCGCGCGCGACTGAGCAGGCGCGACCGACGTAGGCTCGACCCACCATGGCGACGTTCTCCTCCGTGATGCGGCAGCACATCCTCCAGGCCATCGCCGAGCACGATGCTCGGGGGAGCGACGACTTCCGGGCGACGTACGGGTTCACCGACGCCTCCGTCCGGCCGTTCCTCCACGAGGGTCGTCGCTACGACGCGACCGCCGTCCTCGGCGTGGCCCACCGGTTCGCGACCGGGCGCGTGGCGACCCCGGAGGAGGTGACGAACGGACTCACCCAGGCGCTGACGGTCCTGCGCAAGCGGGGATTCGAGGCGCCGGTCTCGGCGCCGGCGTCGCGGCCGGCTCGGACGAGCTCGCGGAACACCGCCGGGACCACGCCGCGAATTGCCTCGTCGAACGTCTCGCGCGCCGGCCGGTCGGGCCCGAGCAGCGAAGCGCCCCCCGCGATCTGTCCCAGCTGCTCGATGGTGCTCCCGCGGACCGGCGTCTGCGACAGCTGCGGGTGACTTCTTCACGCCTGCCAGCGCGTTCGCGGGCGTAGCATCCGGCCAGCGCCCCGTCGGGGTGCCTCGACGAGAAGCGGTGCTCGTGGTTCCCGAGATCAACTGGTGGGCTGTGATCGTGGCGACCATCTCGACGATGGTGGTCGGATCGATCTGGTACACGCCCCGGGCGTTCGGCAACCGGTGGATGCGGCTGGCCAAGGTCGAGCCGGGCGGGAACGCCGCCCTCGCGATCGGCGTCACGGTCGTCGTGAGCTTCGTCAGCGCGTGGGTGCTGGCCGGGGCGTCCGCGATCGCCTGACACTTCTACGGCGCCACGTTCTTCACGAACGCCGTCGTGACGGCGCTGATCCTGTGGGTCGGGTTCACGGCAGCGCGCTTCATCACCCACGACGCCTTCGAGAGCCGGCCGTGGCAGCTCACCCTGATGAACGTCGTGCACGAGCTGGTGACGTTCCTCGTGATGGCGCTGATCATCGGGGCGTTCGGGATCACCTCGCCGGCCGCCTGACGGCACGGGCCTGGAGCCCGCCCGCAGCCGACGTGTCCGTCGGTACAGTCCCGGAATGCGCCGGCCGCGGGACATGCAGGACGTCGAGCTCGTCGAGGACGACGGCTCGACCTTCCGTCCTCCCGGGAATCCGCACGAGCTCGCCGCCGGCGACGCCGCCCCGGACGGCACCGGCTCCGTCGATCTCCTGAGGACGGGGCCCGCCACCCGCCGTCGCGCTCGTCGGTGGCGGCCGGTCGCTGTGACCGTCGCCGTGCTGCTCGGGCTCGCCGTCGTGGTGACCGACCGGCGCGAGGCCCACCGGCTCGCCGCCTTGCGCGACGTGCCCGGCATGCTCGCCCCGCTCGACCGGCCGGTCGCGGAGCTGTGGCGGTTCGAGGGCCAGCTCAGCGAGATGCGCGGCATCGGTGGCCTGGTGGTTGGACCCACCTCGGAGGACGACGGCGGGAGCGAGATCGTCGCACTCGACCCGCTCACCGGGCGCGCCGTCTGGCGGGTGGAGGCGCTGCCGCCGGGCGAGCAGGGCCGACAGATCTTCTGCCCGGACTCGTCCTACCCCGGCGTACCGGACGGACGCAGGGACGATCCGGTGCTCGCGTGCCTCGTGGCCCACACCACCCTCACGCAGAAGCTCCCGGACGGGTCGCTGATCCAGGGTCCCGGCGACGTGCGCCTGCTGGCCCTCGACACCGCGACGGGCGACGTCCTGCAGGACCGCGCCGTCGGACCGGGCGCGACCGTGACGGCGATCGGGCACGACCTGCTGATCACCGACGTGGTCCTCGGGGCCGACGGGGTCGACCACGTCCAGGTCGTGCGCATCGACGCGCGCGACGGAGCGCAGCGCTGGTCCTTCACGACCCCCGGGGGGGTCGAGGCGGCGGACGAGGGCTGGGGCAGGGTGGGGTGGACCTCGGCCTCCGCGGACCGCCTCGTCGTGCAGGTGGCCTCGGGGACGACCTGGATCCTGTCCGCTGACGGCGAGCTGCTCGGCTCCTGGGCGGGGGACTCGCCGGCAGCAGAGCGCGAGCCGGTGTACCCGTTTCCCGGTCGCGACCTGCTGATCGGGTCGACGCCTGACGGAGAGCGCACGGTGCTGCTCGATCCCGAGACGGGGCGGTCGGTCGCGGTCAAGGGCTACCCGGCCACGCCCACGCCCGACGACGGCTCGCTCGCGGACCTGGTCCTGACTCAGGTGTGGTCGGACGGCACGGATGCGTCGGGCCCCACCCTCACGGCCTTCGACCTCGCCACGGGCGACGAGCTGTGGTCCGGCTCGATCGTCGACTTCGGGGGCCTGGCCGTGCTCGACGGGCGCGTTCTCGTCCGGGGTGAGGACGCCGTGAGCTCGCTGGACGGCCGCACCGGCGGCACGCAGTGGAGCACCCCGATCGAACGGCCTGGCTGGAGCCAGCTCGTCACCGACGGCCGGCTGGTCCTGCTCGCTCTGCCCGACGCCGTCGGGGGGCCGGTCGTCGCCGCGTACGCCGTCGTGGACGGCCGGAAGCTCTGGGAGGTGGACGTCGGCCGCGTCGACACCCTCTGGGTGATCGACGGCCACCTCTACGCGCAGTCCGACGGCGATCTGGTCGCGCTCGGATGACGCCGACGCGCGATGGGGCCGGCGTGAGCACCGACGGCACGCCCACCGGCGTGTTCCGCAAGCGGCGCGCCGGTGCTCCGCCGGCGTTCTTCGCGTGCGAGGCGGCCGGCCTGTGCTGGTTGGCCGAGGCCGACGCCGTCCCGGTGGTTCGGGTCCTCGGCGTCGGGCACGACCACCTCGATCTCGAGCGGCTCGAGCCGGCGCGCCCCACGGCGGCGCACGCACGCGGCTTCGGTCGCGGCCTCGCGCGCCTGCACGACGCCGGTGCCGACGCCTTCGGGTGCACGCCGCCGGGGTGGTCCGGGGACGGGTTCTTCGGTCCGCTCGACGAGCCGCTCCCCCTGCCGGCCGGCAGGCACGACCGTTGGGGCACGTTCCTGGCCGACCTCCGCCTCGAGCCGCTGCGCGAGCTGCTCGCCGCTCGACGCCGGTTGAGCCCGCGACTCGCCGGCGACCTCACGGCCCTCGCCGAGCGCCTGCGCGCGGGCGACCTGGACGACGACGCGCCGCCCGCGCGCCTGCACGGTGACCTGTGGTCGGGGAACGTGCTGTGGACGGCCGACGGCGGAGTGCTGATCGACCCCGCGGCGCACGGCGGTCACCGGGAGACCGACCTCGCGATGCTCGCGCTCTTCGGCCTCCCGCACCTCGACGACGTGCTCGCGGGCTACCAGGAGGTGCGGCCGCTGCGGCGCGGATGGCAGCGCCGGCGCGGGCTGCACCAGGTGTACCCGGTCGGCATGCACGCGGCGCTGTTCGGCGGGGGCTACGTGACGCAGACGGAGGCGCTGGTCGGGGAGCTGGTCGGGCGCTGAGCGGTCATGATCTCGGCCCGTCTGCCCCCTTTTCGTCTCCGGATGCGACACAATGACGGCCCTCTGCTGCGACGACGGAGTGGACGCATGAAACCCAGCGGGCTCGACGGCGAGAACGCGCTCCGTGCGCTCAACGACCGCGTGACCGAGCACCAGGTCAGCACGCTCAAGCTGATCAAGGAGGCGCGCGCGCTGCTCAGCAGCGATGTGGCCGCGCGGGACGCAGCGCTGTTCGGGAGCCTGACCTACCTGCATGCGGACCTCGTCAAAGACCTGCAGAGCACCAACGACATCGCGGACCGCACCCAGTCGCGGCTGACCATGCACGTCGCAGCCCGACTGACCGAGTCCAACGTCAGGGTCGCTCGCACGGTCCGTGGCGCGGTCTGGTCGCTCGTCGTCGTGGGACTCGCGGCGATCGCGGTCCAGGCGGCGATCTTCTACGACCTGCTCCCGGACCTCTGACCGCCCCTGACCGAGGAGCCACCATGCTGCGACCGCGTGACACCGAGACCCGTGAGCGGCGGAGGCTGGACGGCAGGTGGCGGTTCGCGTTCGACACCGGGTCGGCGGGGCGGTCGGCCGGCTGGTTCCGCGGACCGCTGCCCGGGGACCGCGAGATGGCGGTGCCGGCGAGCGTCAACGACCTGCAGACGGACCCACGGCTGCGCGACCACGTCGGCGACCTCTGGTACCAGACCCTCGTCCGCATCCCGCGGGGGTGGGCCGGCCAGCGCATCCTGCTGCACGTCGAGAGCGCGACGCATCGCGCCGTCGTCTGGGTCGGCGAGATCCAGGTCGCGGAGCACGAGGGGGGGTACACGCCGTTCGAGGCCGACCTCACCGCCGTCGTGACTCCGGGCGAGGAGGTCCGGGTCACCGTCGTGGTCGACAACACGCTGAGCTTCCAGTCCATCCCGCCGGGTGTGGTCGAGGAGACCGAGAGCGGGCGCACGCAGAGGTACTGGCACGACTTCTACAACTACGCGGGCCTGCACCGGTCGGTATGGCTGGTGAGCACGCCTCGCTCGTACGTCTCGGACGTCACGGTGGTCACGGGCCTCGAGGGCACCACCGGCACGGTCCGGTACACGGTCGAGACCGCGGGTGAGGGCGGGTCCGGTGAGGGCGGGTCCGGCGAGAACACGTCCGGTGAGAACACGTCCGGCGAGAACACGTCCGGCGAGGTCGCGGTGACCTTGCGCGACGCCGAGGGGTCCGAGGTCGCGTCCGGCGTCGGCCGCGCGGGCGAGCTGCGGGTCGGCGACGTCCATCGGTGGGCGCCGGGCGACGGCTACCTCTACGACCTCGAGGTCCGGCTGGTGGACGACGGCGTCACGACCGACAGCTACCACCTCGCCGTCGGCGTCCGGACCGTCGAGGTGCGCGGCACCGAGTTCCTGCTCAACGGCGAGCCGTTCTACTTCCGGGGCTTCGGGATGCACGAGGACCACGCGGTGATCGGCAAGGCGCACAACGACGCGCACATGATCCACGACTTCGCGCTGCTCGAGTGGATCGGCGCCAACTCGCTCCGGACGTCGCACTACCCGTACTCCGAGGACTGGCTCGAGTACGCGGACCGGCGCGGCGTCGTCGTCATCGACGAGACCGCCGCCGTCGGGCTGAACATGGGGCTCGGCGGCGGGATCTTCGGGTCGCAGGGGTACACGACCTACTCCCCCGAGACGATCAACGACGCCACCCAGCAGGTGCACGCGCAGGCGATCCGGGAGCTGATCTCGCGGGACAAGAACCACCCGTGCGTCGTGCTCTGGAGCATCGCCAACGAGCCCGAGTCGGAGACCGAGGCGGCCGAGCTCTACTTCCGGCCCCTGTTCGACGTCGCGCGCGAGGCCGACCCGACCCGGCCGGTGGGCTTCATCAACGTCATGCTCGCCCCGCACGGGAAGTGCCGGGTGTCCCAGTTCAGCGACGTCGTCATGCTCAACCGCTACTACGGCTGGTACGTCGACACGGGCGACCTCGAGGCCGCCGGGAAGCACTTCCGCGCCGAGCTCGAGGCGTGGCCGGCGACGGCAAGCCGATCATCATCACCGAGTACGGGGCCGACACCTACGCGGGGCTGCACGACGTCGTCGCGCAGCCGTGGTCGGAGGAGTACCAGGTCGCGTACCTCGAGACGAACCACGCGGCGTTCGACGCCGTGCCCGCGGTGGTCGGCGAGCAGATGTGGAACTTCGCCGACTTCGCGACGACGGTCGGGATCATGCGGGTCGGCGGCAACAAGAAGGGTGCGTTCACGCGGGACCGGCAGCCGAAGGCTGCGGCGCATGCGCTCCGGCGCCGCTGGCGGGGGTGAGCACGCCGCTGCGAGCTCCACGGACGTGGGCGATCTGCCCCTCGCCCACGGCGGATCGCCCACCGCACGGCGTGGTGTGCCCGTCGGCGTGGTGTGCCCGACGGCGTGGCGTGCCCGACGGCGTGGTGTGCCCGTCGTCGTGGTGACGGATCACCGTCGCAAAGGTGGCCGTGGCGGTCGGTGAAACCCCATCCGCCGCCTTGGGCCTTCCAGTGGATCTCGATGCCCTGCCTGTGGACGTGTTCGTGGTGGTGCCAGCACAGCAGGACGCCGGTGGTGGCGTCGGTGGTGCCGTGGTCGCGGGTCCAGTGGCGGGTGTGGTGAGCTTCGCATCGTCGTGGTGGGGCGTGGCAGGTGGGGTACTGGCAGTGCTGGTCGCGAGCGACGATCGCGCGCCGGAGGTGGCCCGTGTAGGTCCGGCTCGCTCGGCCGACATCGAGGACCTGGGAGTCCGGGCCGAAGACCACCCGACTGATCTCGCTGTCGCACAGCAGCTTGTCCAGCACGGCGCGCGGCACCGGCTGACCGTCGTCGAACACCGCGGGCGCCGGCATCGGCTGGAGCGGTACCGGCTCGGCCGTCGATCGCGGAGGGGAATGGGGCGGCGAACCGTTGGGCGAGAGCAGGGCTGGCTGAGACCGGACGGCCGCGTCGGGTGCGGGCGGGCCGGCTGTACCGGTCAGCGCGAGGAGAGTCGGGTAGTCGACCAGGACGCTCAGGTGCGGGCGCACGGCGGCGCCCGAGCCGGCCAGTCCTTCGTCGAGGGTGATCCTGGCCAGGTCGTGCAGCGCGGAGGCACGGCGCTGGCTGCTCGTCCGCGTGTCGTCCGCGGCGGGGACCCCCATCACCGCGTCGAGCGCGATGGCCAGCGCCTGGCCGTGCTCGACGGTCAGGAACCCGGACAGGTGGCACCCGCCGGTGGTCGGGGCCAGGTCGAAGAACTCCCGCTCGGCCGCATCCTTGTACCCACGGTCGTCCGCGTCCGGGTCGGCCGCCGCGGCCCACCGGCGAGCCAGGGTACGAAGTCTGTCGGGGTCGAGGATCCGGGCCTGCGCGACGAGGAACCGCTCGTTGCACGGCTGCGAGGGGTCGGCGAGCATCTCGCGGCGAACGACGCTGGTGGCCGCGACGCTCGTGAGGATCTCTGCCGCATCGACGCTCACGCGATCCGTGCCGCCCTCCACGACCGCCTCCGACGTCGCCGGCAGCTCGTCCCGCAGCGCGCGGCCGAGACGGGTCATGCGCTTGGCCCGTGCATGGGTCACACGCGCGCGACGCGCCACCCAGGCGGGAAACGTG
The DNA here is from genome assembly GCF_012952065.1 of Cellulomonas fimi. Taxonomy (GTDB): domain Bacteria; phylum Actinomycetota; class Actinomycetes; order Actinomycetales; family Cellulomonadaceae; genus Pengzhenrongella; species Pengzhenrongella fimi_A. The sequence goes on along the minus strand of NZ_JABCJJ010000001.1, from coordinate 43,159 downwards.
CGAGCGCCCGAGGTCGCCCACAGACCGTCGGCCTCGACGACGGGCAGGATCCGCACCGCCACCGCGGTGAGGCGATCCGCGAGCTCGTGGACGACGTCGAACACCTCGATCGCCTCGGACCCGGTGAGCTCGCGGGCGTCGAGCCCCGCCAGAGCATCCAGCGCGTCCCGGATCGCCGCGAGGTGAGCGCTCATGGCGACCCTGGAGTCGGAGCGCCCCGAGGCGGAGGACCCGTCCGCATCCGCGGTCATCCATCGCCTCCGATCGGTCGCACTGTCGCGGACTCGGCACCCACCCGACGCCTTCCGAGAAATACCGTAGTGCGGGCCACTGACAATGCCTTCGACGCGCCCCCGAATGCCACCAGCGTCCCTCCAGGAAGGAGAATCCTTGTGGATTCTTAACCATTCTTTCGGCTTGTGGACGGCTCGATGGCGCGGCTGTACGACGCGGCTGTATGACACGGCCGACAACGCGGCCGGCGCGACCCGGCGGGCCGGACCGAGCGCTACGCCCCTCCGCCGGCCGTTCCGTCCACGGAGGCGGCGACCGCGTCGGCAAGCCTGCGCCGCAGAGGACGCAGGTCGACTCCCTCGCGCGAGGGGTGGACCGCGTTCATGAGGAGAACCGTGACCGTGCGCCGCTGCGGGTCGACGACGAGCGACGTGCCCGTGAAGCCCGTGTGCCCGACGCCGTCCACCCCGCCCATGAAATCCCGATCGGCGACCCGGAGCCCGACCGCCTGGCCGTAGCGGCTCCGATCGTCTCCGCCGCCCACGACAGCCCCGCGACCGACGACCGCACCACCGTCCACGACCGCAGGCTCCCGGAGCAGCGGCATCCAGTCGGGGTGCAGCACCCGGGCCGCTCCTCTGTCGCCGCCGCCGCGCAGGAGCTCACCGAGCGCCAGCACGTCGTCGGCAGTGCCGAACAGCCCGGCGTTGCCGACCGGACGAGCGAGGCCGTGGGCCAGTTCGTCGTGGACCTCACCGCGCACGACGCCGCGGCCAGGCTGGGCCTCGGTCGCGACGGCCTCGCGGGCGGCGACCGGCCCGAACCGCGCGGTCATGGCGCCGAGCGGGTCCAGCACCCGGCGCTCGACGAGGACGTCGAGGGGCGTTCCGGTGGCGATCTCGAGCACCCGGCCCGCGGCGACGTAGCCGAGGCACGAGTACTCGTGCCCACCGGGAGCTGCGTCGAGCGGCGTGGCGAGCGCCCGCTCGAGGAGCCGCTCGGGCTCGGACTCCTCGCGCCACAGGGTCGAGGACGGCGGAAGCCCGGCGGTGTGCGTCAGGAGGTGTCGCAGCGTGATGCGCCCGGCACCCGCCCCAGAACCGACCGGCAGCAGCTCCGAGACCGGGTCGTCGAGCCCCACGAGCCCGTCCTGCGCGATCGACAAGGCCGCGACCGCGACGAAGACCTTGGTGAGGGACGCGAGGTCGAACAGGGTGCCGGCGCCCAGCGGCTCGCCGTCGTCACCCGCCGGCGTGCCGCGACGGACCCGCACGACACCCGCGCCCCGCACCGACACCGCCACCGACACCGCCGTCCCGGGGAGCGCGGCGAGCCCGGCGAGCCCGGCGAGCCCGGCGGCTCGCGCTTCTTCCAGGACCCGCACCACGGCCCGCTCCACGCGCCTCTCCACGCGCCTTCCCGCACGCGCCGGCACGGCCTCGCCCCCGGCGGTCACGTCCACAGCAGACCCTCGACCGGCTCGGTCACGTCGCGAGACCACAGCTGGCGCGCGAGCGTGACGCTGCCCGCCAGCGGATCACCCACGGGCGCGGCTCGCTGGACGTCGGGCCGCAGCGCCGCGAGGTGACGACGGACCGACGCGTCCACGACCGGGACGCCCATGACCCCGCCGACGCACGCGAGCGTCGGCGGGACGCCGCCCCGTAGCACCGACGACGCGGTCGCCGCGAGCGAGCGCCCCGCCTCGGCGACGATCCGCACGGCGTCGGGGTCCCGGGCCTCGGCCAGCGCCGTCACGACGGGCGCGACGGACGCGAGCAGCGTCGCCGGGTCCGGCCGCTCGTGGACGGTGCGGGGCCAGTCCTCCGGGTCGCCGAGCACCTCCCGCGCCCCGGCGAGCAGCGCGGCGCCGCCAGGGTCCCGTCCGTCGTACGCCTCGAGGGCGCACCGCAGGCCCTCGACGCCCAGCCATGCCGCCCCGCCGCGGTCACCCAGGATCGGACCCCAGCCGTCGCTCCGGAACCATGCACCGTCGGTCGTTCGGCCCAACGCGACCACCCCGGTGCCGACGGCCAGGACGGCACCGGGCGCGCCGTCGAGCGCACCGAGGTGCGCGGTGAGCGCATCGGCAGCGAGCGCGACGCGCTCGGCGCCGGTGAGCTCGCACAGGCGCGCCGCGAGCAGCGCCCGGTCCGCCGCGAGCGACGCCAGCCCGGTCGCGCCCACACCGACCGCGACGACCCGGCCGTCCGTGGCAGGAGCGGCGTCGAGGAGCCGTCGCACCACCTCGACCACCGCCCTGGCGACGGCCTGCCCCGACTTGGCCGCGCCGTCGTGCACGGCCGACGGGTCGAACCTCTGCGTCCACCGTCGCGCCCGCCGCAGGCCGACCCGTGGTCGGTGCGGTCAGCCGGCGAGCGCCGCCCGGAGGAAGGCGATGTCCTCGGCCTGACGTTCCCCCGGCGTCTCGACGACGACGTCGCACCGCGCCTCGCGCACGACGTGGGCGATCAGCTCGGGCGGGATCTCCCCCGTGGCGAAGCTCGCGTGCCGGTCGCGGCCCGACCCGTGCGGGTCGCGCGAGCTGTTGGCGTGCACGAGGTCGACCCGGCCGGTGATCGCCATGACCCGCTCGACGAGCGTCTCGAGGTCCTCCCCCGCGGCCCACGCGTGGCAGGTGTCGAGGCACAGCCCGACGTCGTACTGGCCGATCGCGTCCCACAGCATCGCGAGCCGGTCGAGCGTCCGGGCGCACGCGTTCTCGCCGCCCGCGGTGTTCTCGACCAGGACCCGCACCGGGAACGTCGCGCGCGCGAACGTCTTGCGCCAGTTGTCGACGCCGACCGCGATGTCGTCGCCGTCGCCCACGTGCCCCCCGTGCACGATGAGCCCGCGCACGCCGAGCTCCGCCCCGGCCGCCGCGTGCTGGGCGATCATGTTCCGGCTGGGGATCCGGATCTTGTTGTTCGTCGACGCGACGTTGACGAGGTACGGCGCGTGCGCGTAGATGCCGAGCCCGGACGCGAGGAGCGCCTCGGCGTCGTCGCGTGGCACCGGCTTCTTCCAGCCCTGCGGGTCGGCGAGGAAGATCTGCACGGACTGCGCGTCGACCTCGGCCGCCGCGGCCACCGGGTCGTCACCGCGGACGTGGGCACCGATCAGCGCCATGCGATCTCCCTCCGGCCGGGTCGGGACCCGAGCCTGCTACTGGTCCGCCGGCGTCGCGTCGGGCTCCACCGGGCGCTCGGGACGAGTCTCTCGCACTCCGCGGACATCGCGCGTGGCCTCCTTGAGCACCTGGAGCACGTGCGCGGCGGACGTGCACCGAGCGGCGGTTTCGCTCGCAGACGCGGAGGCAACTCGCGGCAACTCCTTGCCGCGGTCCGTCCCGGCACGCACGCTCTGGGCAGTCCGTCCGGATTCACGGAGGGCGTCAGCACGACCGCCGGGGGCAGGCGAACAGCGCACGCCTCCGTCGCCGCACGTCAAAGGAGACAGCGATGCGGAACGTTCAGCGTTCGAGGAAGAGAGCGCTCGTCGGGCTCGCCGTGGCGATCCCGCTGGCGGTGGCCATGGCGGGCGGCGCGGTCGCGGCACCGCCCGGCTTCGCGGGTGGCAAGGACAAGGACCGCCCGCAGCCCGGCGGCGACATCGTCCAGGTGGAGTCGCGGGTCAAGCCGATCATCGAGCGTGGCAAGCGGCAGTACCGCGACCTCAACGCCAACGGCAAGGTCGACACGTACGAGAACTGGCGCGTCAAGACGGGCCAGCGCGTCAAGGACCTCGTCCGGCAGATGACGCTCGAGGAGAAGGCCGGCCTCATGCTGGTCGACACGCTCAACGCCGAGTGCAGGGACGGGAAGCGAGGCGTCGCCGGGGAGAACGCCGCGCAGTTCATCAACCAGGAGTTCATGCACCGGTTCATCTTCCGGAACACCGTGACGAGCCCGGACCAGGCGGTCTGCGGACAGCCGGGCGGCGGCTTCAGCGCGTCGACCAGCGTGACGCCGGCCGAGGCGGCGTCGTTCATGAACGAGGTCCAGGAGCTGGCCGAGGGCACGCGACTCGGCATCCCGGCGCTCTTCAAGTCCAACGCGCGCAACCACATCGACCCGGACGCCCGCGAGGGCATCAACGAGTCGGCCGGCGCCATGACCGCGTTCCCCAAGGAGGCCGGCATCGCTGCGGCCGCCCTCGGCGAGCAGGCGAGCACGGCCGGGGAGGCGACGACAGGCGACATGTCCGTCGTCGAGGACTTCGCCGAGGTCATGGGCGACGAGTGGCGCTCGATCGGCCTGCGCGGCATGTACGGCTACATGGCGGACCTCTCGACCGAGCCGCGCTGGTACCGCACGCACGAGACGTTCACCGAGAACGCCGACCTCAACGCCAACATCATGCGGACGCTGGTCCAGACGTTGCAGGGCCCGGAGGTCGATCCGCGGACGGGGACCTCGCTCAGCCCGGAGTCCGACGTCGCGCTCACCATGAAGCACTTCCCCGGCGGCGGCTCCCAGGAGCTCGGCCTGGACCCGCACTACGCGTTCGGCAAGACCCAGGTGTACCCGGGCGGCGGGTTCGGGGACAGCCTCAAGCCGTTCGAGGCGGCGATCGACGCCGGCGTCTCGGCGATCATGCCGTACTACGGCGTGCCGGTGGACCTGGAGTACGACGGCGTCGCGTACGACGAGGTCGGCTTCGCGTTCTCGGACCAGACGATCAACGGCCTGCTCCGCGAGCAGCTCGGGTTCCGGGGGTACGTCAACTCCGACACCGGCATCATCGAGGACCGGGCCTGGGGGCTGGAGGAGGCCACGGTCCCCGAGCGGGTCGCCGCGGCGATCAACAGCGGCACGGACGCGCTGTCCGGCTTCAACGACGTGCAGGTCATCATCGACCTGGTCGAGCAAGGCCTGGTCACCGAGGAGCGTGTGGACCGGGCGGCCGAGCGCCTGCTCACTCCGATGTTCCAGATGGGCCTGTTCGACGACCCCTACGTCGACGAGGACGTGGCCACCGCGACGGTCGGAAACGAGGCGAACCGTGCCGTGGGCATGGACGTGCAGCGCAAGTCCCTCGTCCTGCTGCAGAACGAGGAGACGCCCGAGGGCGCGACGCTGCCGATCCCGGACGGCTCCTCGGTCTACCTGCTGGGCGACTTCAACGAGGAGACGGTCGCCGAGTACGGCTACGACCTCACGAACGGGAACACCGAGGACCCGGCCGCCCGGCCGAGCGCCGCGGGCTACGACCGCGTCGTCATCTCGATCACGGCCGGCGTGAACCGCGCGGTCACCCGGACCTACGCGAGCGACGACCCCGCCACCGGGCTCAACCCCGAGTACACCAACCCGATCGTGCTCGACGGCGTCGCCGGCCTCGACGGCCAGAGCCCGTACGGCGAGGCGGACGCGTGCGTCTCGTACGGCGCCGAGGAGTGCACGGACGACCGGCTGGGCTTCGGCGGCTCCTTCCCGTGGGAGACGAGCATGCTCGACTTCACCGGGATGGCGGAGTCGCAGTCGTGGCAGATCACCCCGTCGCTCGACACGATCAAGCAGGTCATGGCGGAGGCGGACGACCCGAGCAAGGTCGTCCTGCACGTCTACTTCCGCCAGCCGTACGTGCTCGACGAGGCGAGCGGCCTGCGCGACGCCGGCGCGATCGTCGCGGGCTTCGGGGTCAGCGACACCGCGCTGTTCGACGTGCTCTCGGGCAAGGTGGCGCCGCAGGGCCGGATGCCGTTCGCGCTCGCCGGCACGCGGAAGGCCATCGAGGAGCAGTACAGCGACCTGCCTGGGTACGACGAGACGACCGACGGGGCGCTGTTCCCGTTCGGTCACGGGTTGACGTACTGAGCCGAGGTCCTGAGCCGAGGTCCTGAGCGGACCTCCTGAGCTGACGTCCTCACGCTCGAATCGCGGCGGGCCGGTCCGGGATCACCCGGGCCGGCCCGTCGTGGTTCGTGGAGCGCGCGACCCGCCGCCTGGGGGACGGCGGGTCGTGCGTCGATCGGTGGACGACCCGGTCAGCACACGCGCTGACCTGACGCGCACCACCGGTGCCCGACGTCGACCACGAGCCGGGAGCCCTCACCCGGGCCCGGCAGCACGAAGGCCCGGAAGGGCAGTCGGGCCCGCACGCCCAGCCCGACCGTGGTGACGGCCTCGAAGCTGCCGGCCCAGACGACGTCCCGGAACGTCCGGTACCCGACCGGGTCGATGATCGTCCCGGTGCTCGTCGAGTACAGGGGAGACGACTCCGCGACGTTCACCCGGACAATCACCTCGAGCGTGGCTCCGCCGCGCACGGGAACCGTGAAGCCCGAGCCGTCCTGCACGATCTCGTCGACGTAGCGCACGGACCAGGCGGTCAGCGGGGCGTCGACGTCGAGCACGAGCCGGTCGTAGCACGCGTGCCGCCCGGATCGGATGTTCGTGAGGTAGCCGGAGGAGTAGTCCCCCGCCGACCGCTCCTGCGACCCCCACACCTGGCCGCAGTAGGGATGCGCCGAGGCACTCGGCGCGATGAGCAGGCTCAGACCTGCGAGCAGGGACAGCAGCACCACCACCGTGGTGGACCGACGGCTGACGGCGGATCGACGGCGCATGACGCACCCCTCCTGGGAGCCCGGCCCTCCCCCGCCGGGCGTGGCGGCACTTCGGAGCCCGGAGCGGACGAGCTGCGGGCCTGGTGGGGTCCCGGCGCCGTGGCGACGGGATCCCGGCGTGGGTCCGATCGTCACCACCGACGGTCGGACCGGTCGTCACACGCGGAGGAGCCGGCCGAGGCCAGCCTGATACGCGCCCCTCACATCACCTTCTCGCCGATCAGGCGGCTCACGTTCCGGATGTCGACGCCCCGGCTGAACTGCAGCCGCACCGCACCGAGGCCCGCGAACCACAGCTCGAGCTCGGAGCCCAGGTCCAGCGTGCCCGCCGTCTCGATCGAGAACGCCTGGATGCGGCTGTACGGCAGCGATGTGTAGTCCTTGCGCCGGCCGGTGATCCCCTGGACGTTGAGCGACACGATCCGGCGGCTGGTGAACGTCACCGAGTCGCGGATCCCCTTGAACGCGAGGTGCAGCACCTCGTCCTCGAGCAGGATGTCCTCGAGCTCCTCCTGCGCGTGGAACAGCTCCCAGGGCGAGAGCTTGACGAGCGGGTCGTCGGCGAAGTCGATCACGCGGCGAACCTATGCGAGTTCGCTGGTCCGGGGGCCAGTTCGCTGGTCCGGATCGGCGAACTCGACACCCGACCAGCGAACTCAGCGCCCGATCCGCGCGAGCCCTTCACGATCACCGCGTCCGCCTGGGCAGCGCGCGCCCGCGTGGTGCGCCGTGCGCGAGCCGCCACACGGCCGCGGCGGTCACGGCGAGCAGCGCCAGCACGACGAGACCCTCGGGACGAGCCGCGAACACGAGCCCCTGGTCGATGCGGACCGCGTTCGGGTCGAGCAGCGGGTAGGCGAGCACGTTGCCGACCCCGTGGGCGAGGACCGCGGGCCACACGCTCCCCGTCCTCTCGCGCAGCACCCCGAACCAGAACGCCATCGCGACGACCGCGAGGAGGAAGAGCGGGAAGAAGAGCGCGCGCGGCAGGTCCGTGTAGCCGTCGAGCGCCAGGACGTACGGCACGTGCCAGACGCCCCAGACCGCGGCCACCAGCAGGTGCCGACGGGTCGCGCGGACGCCCAGGGCGGCGAGCCGGGGCTCGAGGTAGCCGCGCCACCCGAGCTCCTCCGAGAACGCGAAGACCAGGCGCGGGACCGCCTGGGTCGCGAGCCCGAGCGCGAACGTCCCCACGAAGCCCTCCTGCAGCTCGACGCTCCCGGTCGCGATCCCCAGGCCGAGCGCGGCCCCGAAGATCAACGGGTACGGCAGCGCCGCGAGGACGTACCACCGCGCGGGTCCGCGGAGGCGGAGCCCGGCGTCGCGCCAGCCGTCGCCGCCGAACCACCGCAGGCCCGCGGCCATGAGAAGCGGGCTGAGGATGAAGAGCAGGCCGCCGGCGTCGTTGCCGCCGGCGATCAAGGCGCCCCCAGCGCCGGCGAGGAGCAGGACCCCGGCGACGTAGACGACGACGTTGCGCCAGCTCGCGACCGGCGGGGCTGTGCCCGTCGGCGGGGCTGTGCCCGTCGGCGCGGCTGTGCCCGTCGGCGCGGCTGTGCCCGTCGGCGCGGCTGTGCCCATCAGCGCGGCGGGGGTCGTCGGTGCGGCACGGGTCGTCATGAGTCCTCCGTCAGGGTGCGCCGGGTCTCGTCGACCCAGTCGAGCTCCGCCTCGGCGTGGCGGATGCCGTTGGCGAGGGTCGCGAGCCGGAGCCGCTCCTCGAGGGTGAGCTCGCGGTCGAGGCCCGCGGTCGACTGCCGCTCGACCTCCCGCAGGATGGCGACCAGCTCCGCGGCCTCCGCGCCGCGTTCGTCGAGCAGTCGGGCGACGTGCTCCGCCCCGAGCCGGCCCCCGAAGAACACGCGCAGCAGGAACGGCTCGCGCGACGGCTGGTAGCCCATCGGTGAGGCCAGCCAGCGGTCGAGCTCGGCGAGCCCCTCGGGGCGGATGTGGTGCTCGCGCCGGTTCGGCTTGCCGTCCTGCTCGACGACGCGCACGTCCACCAGGCCGTCGTCCACGAGCGAGGACAGCGTCCGGTAGATCTGCGTCTGGTCCGCAGGCCAGAAGTGGGCCACCGAGGCGTCCATGGTCTTGCGCAGGTCGTACCCGCTCATGGCCGCGACGCCGAGGAAACCGAGGATCGCATGACGCAACGACATACGCGCACCATAGAAGACACGTCTCATATGTGTCTAGTCCCCTATCGACGCCCACGCTCGTAGGTCACCCGCAGCCGGTGATCCCGGCCGCGCGCGACACCTCCACGAGCGCCGCCACGAGCCCCGGCCCCTGCGCGAGCACCGCGTCGTTGTGACCCGCACCCGGCACCTCGACCTCGACCACCTCCGTGCGTGCCTCCCGCGCGACCCGGGCGACCTCGCGGCTCTGCTCAGGAGGGACGAGCCCGTCGTCGGAGCCGTACACGACCGTGAGCGGTGGCCCTGCCCGTGCGACGTGCTCGACGACCCGGAAGTGGTCCTGCAGCAGCCACCCGACCGGCACCCCGTAGACCGCGCGCCCGACGTCGGCCAGCGACGTCATCGGCGAGCGCAGCACCATCGCTGCGGGCGGGTGCTCGACGGCGAGCTCGACCACGACGCCCGCGCCGAGGCTCTCCCCGAGGTAGACGAGCTGCCCGGGCGCGACCCCGGCGTCGAGCAGGTACGTGCGCGCCGCCCGGACGTCGCGCGCGAGCCCGACCTCCGACGGTCGACCCGGGTTGCCGCCGTAGCCCCGGTAGTCGAGCAGCAGCACCCCGAACCCGCGCTCGTGGACCGCGCGGGCCAGCCCCGCCCGGCCCGCGCGGTTCCCGCCGTTCCCGGGCGCGACCAGCACGGTCGCGTCGCACGGCCCCGTGGGCGGTAGGTGCCACGCGCCGAGGGTGAGGCCGTCCGACGTCGTGAGGGTCACGTCCCGCGCACCCGGCAGCACCAGCTCGGCGGACCCGGCCGGCGACCGGTCCGGCACGTAGATCAGCGCCCGCTGCCCCAGCCACACCACGGCGACCACCACCCCGACGAGCGCCAGCACGACGACGAGCACGGGCATGACGACGAGCACGGGCACGACGGCGCCGCGCCCTCTCCTCGGTGCCGTCGCGCGCCCGACCACCTCCCCACGATGGCACCGAAGCCGGCGGTCCACCGCGTCCGGGACGTCCGCGCTCGGCAGTGCTGTCACCCCGGGCAGGTGGGCGGCGCGTCGTGTTCCCACCGGCTGATCCCGACCGCGAGTGCGCCCCGCGCTGCGAGGGGGCTTCGACCCGACCAGCCCGAGCGACAGCGAGACGAGTCCGCGCTGAACCGCACACGAGCACGCAACCGGGCGGTGGAGGCCTCGCGCCCTCGGAGAGGCATTGGCATCACCCGTCCGGGTGATGCCATATCAGACGCCAACGCGGCGCCACGGGAATCCCGAGGTGCAGACACTATTCCTACTAGAAGATCACTTCCGACACACAAGCCATGCAGTGCTTCGCGGGCGCCGCCGGTACGTACACGCTCCCGACCAAGTTCGAGCACTACGGCGACACAACAAACCTCCGCTTACAGGCTGCTGAGAAGCAAGGCCGTGTCTACTCAATCTCGACCACATACTACTGGTCGACGACGCGCGGCCCCAGCGACTACACCTGGTACCCCTTCGACCTCGGCTACGATCAGGTTCTCCGGATTCATCGTGTCCAGCTCTACTGAGAACGACGGGTCTGGGGCGCTTCGGAACACGCAAAGAATGGGAGTCGTTGTGCCTACGTGCGTGCGCGGTATCAGCCTGTCAGCCCCTCATCGCATTTCAGGGCCGATGCTTGCCGTCAGCGCAGCCGCGGTGCTCGTGGCTGCGTGTGGGGGCCCGAGCGGAGAGCCAGCGATGCCGCCATCGACGGCCGTGGCCGAGCCCGAGGGCCCGAACAACGCCGCTGCGACGCTGTGCGCGGAGTTCCCGCCCGCCGGACCCGTGCCAGGCGACGTCGAGGGTTGGTGGAACGCGACGCCCGCCGACGAAGACGGGACCGTGATCGAAGACCCGGCGCGGTGGCCGGAGGCGAAGATGGCGGAGCACCCCCGTGTCGCGCTCGTCGCGACAGACACGGGTGACGTGATCTCAACGTGGGACCGCGTCGCCTGTGGGCAGGACACCAGCTACCGACCCCTGCTGCAGGACGACTGGCCTCAGGGCGCAATCGTCATCGTTGACATGGACACCAACGAGCTCCTCGACGTGGCTGCTCCGGACGAGCGGTGATGTGGGTCGGTCGAGGGGGCGGGTGGGCGCGCGCCCCTCCTGTGCCGACAGGGATGCTGTTCCTTGCACGCGAGGCCCGGACCTGTCTCCGTGACGGTGTGCCAGACCCATCAGTCCGACCCCGGACCCCGGTCCCGAAGAGCGGAGAACCATGTCGTCGCCCAGCGAGCTGCTCGTCGTCTGCGACCGCGCCCTCGACGGCATGGCCTCGATCGTCGAGGGTCTCGGTGACGAGCTCGCCAACACCGCTCCGGACCTTCCCGGCGCCAACACGCCCTTCGCGATCCTCACGCACTGCCTCGGCGTGATCGACGCGTGGGCGGGCCACCGGGTCGGGGGCCGACCGCTCGACCGCGACCGCGACGCCGAGTTCCGGGCGCGCGGGCCGGTCGCGCCCCTGCTCGCACGGGTCGAGGCTGCGAGGCGCCGGCTGCACGACGACGCGCTCGCAGCCGACGACGGCGCACCCCTCCGCGCGGACACCCCGCACCCCGTGCACGACGAGATCTCGACCCAGGGCGCCGCCCTGCTGCACGTCCTCGAGGAGCTGGCCCAGCACCACGGTCAGATGGAGATCACGCGCGACCTCATCCGCGCCGCGAGCACCACCCGCTGACCCCTGAGGCGGGCATCGGTCTGGACGACGACAGACTCGTCGCGTTCGGCTAGCAGCAACGTCCCTGCGGGTTCCTGTCCTGCCGGTCGGTGCGGTCGCGCCAGAACTCCTTCTCGGTCATGAGCCACTCGGCGGCGTCGCGCGGGTGCTCGGCCTCGACGTGCGCCCTGTACTTCTCGTAGGCGTCGGCCCCGAGCACGCCCCGGCAGAACCACGCGACGCCCTTGGCGCCCCGACGGACCGCGTCGAACGTGCTCGCGAGCGGTGTCGCGGCCCTCGACGGTGTCTCGGCCTCCGGTGTCCCGGCCATCAGTGGTGCCCCGTCCGCGCGGGCCGGCGCGACGCGGGCAGCGCCGCCCACTGCTTCTCGAGCTCCTTCTCCTCCGGGGTCGCGAGGAAGCCGGCCGGTGCGAACATGCGCGACAGGACCGCCGGGTCCTCGCTGCTCGCGCTGGCCTTCCTGCGGTAGGACTTCCAGGTCGCCGCGATCGCGGTGAGGATCACGACGATCGCAAGGCTGACGAACACGATCGACAGCACGCCCTGGATCATCGTGTTGCGGACGACCGCCTCCATGGCCTCGACCGAGGTCGCCGTGCCGAAGCTCGTCTCCCCCGCCGCGAGCGCGTCCCTGAACGCGTTGTGCTGGGCGAAGTACCCGACCGCCGGGACCGGCGAGAAGATCTTGTACATCGACGCGGTGATCGTCACGGCCGCGGCGAACCCGAGCGGCAGGACCACCACCCAGAGGTACCTGAACAGGCCGAGCTTGGCCACGATCGCCATGCAGACCGCGAGCGCGATCGCCGCGAGCAGCTGGTTCGCGATGCCGAACAGCGGGAAGAGCGTGTTGATCCCGCCGAGCGGGTCGGTCACGCCCATCAGGAGCACCGCCCCCCACGCCCCGACCATGATCGCCGTCGCGGCCCAGGCGCCCGGCCGCCACGACGTGTCCTTGAACCGCGGGAAGAGGTTCCCCAGGCTGTCCTGCAGCATGAACCGCGCGACCCGGGTGCCGGCGTCGACGGCGGTGAGGATGAACAAGGCCTCGAACATGATCGCGAAGTGGTACCAGAATGCCATCATCCCGCTGCCGCCGACCAGCCGGGCCATGATGTTCGCGAGCCCGACCGCGAGGGTCGGCGCGCCGCCGGTGCGCGAGACGATCGACTCCTCGCCGACGTCGGCCGCGGTCTGCGTGAGCATGTCGGGCGTGAGGTCGACCCCCGCGAGCCCGAGCCCGTTGACGAAAGCGACCGCCCCCTCGACCGTCCCGCCGGTCGCGGCGCCCGACGAGTTCATCGCGAAGTAGATCCCGCGGTCGATCGACAGCGCGGCGACGAGCGCCATGATCGCGACGAACGACTCCATGAGCATGCCGCCGTACCCGATCATCCGGGTCTGGCGCTCCTTCTCGACGAGCTTCGGCGTCGTGCCCGAGGAGATCAGGGCGTGGAAGCCCGAGAGGGCGCCGCACGCGATGGTCACGAAGAGGAACGGGAACAGCGACCCGCTCACGACCGGGCCCGTGCCCGTCGACGCGAACTCGCTCACCGCAGGGCTCTCGAGCACCGGGCGGACGATCACGATCGCGAGGGCCAGCATGACGATCGTGCCGATCTTCATGAACGTGGAGAGGTAGTCGCGCGGCGCGAGGAGCATCCACACCGGCAGGACGGCGGCGACGAAGCCGTAGACGACGATCATCCAGGCGATGGTCGTCTTGTCGAGCAGGAACAGGTCGGCGCCCCACGAGGTCCCGGCGATCGCGCCGCCGCCCGCGATGACCGCGATGAGCAGCACGAAGCCGATGACCGAGATCTCGGTGACCTTGCCGGGCCGCCAGAACCGCAGGTAGGCACCCATGAAGAGCGCGATCGGGATCGTCATGCCGACGGAGAACACGCCCCACGGGCTCTCGGCGAGGGCGTTGACCACGACGAGCGCGAGGATCGCCACGATGATCACCATGATCACGAGGGTCGCGAGCAGCGCCGCCGTCCCGCCGACGACGCCGAGCTCGTCGCGCGCCATCTGACCGAGCGAGCGCCCGCCGCGGCGCATCGAGAAGAACAGGACCAGGTAGTCCTGCACCGCGCCCGCGAGCACGACGCCGACGATGATCCAGATCGTCCCGGGCAGGTAGCCCATCTGCGCCGCGAGCACCGGCCCGACGAGGGGGCCGGCGCCCGCGATCGCGGCGAAGTGGTGCCCGTACAGCACCCGCCGGTCGGTGGCGACGTAGTCCTTGCCGTCGGCCTTGTACTCGGCCGGGGTCGCGCGCCGGTCGTCCGGGCGCAGCAGGTTCTTCTCGATGTAGCGCGCGTAGAAGCGGTAGCCGATGAGGTAGGTGCAGACGGCGGCGAACACGAACCAGATCGCGTTGATGGTCTCCCCGCGGACGATGGCGATGATCGCCCAGGAGACCGCGCCCAGCAGCGAGATGGCCGCCCAGACCGCGATCCTCGCGGGGGTCCAGCGGCGGTGGTGCGCCTCGACGACCTCCGGGTCGAGGGCCACCGGTGGGAGCTGCGGGTCCTGCTCCAGGCCGGTTCGTGCGCTCACGTCTCCTCCTCGAGAACGGCGACAGAGAGCACAGCGCCCCCCGACGCGGTTGAACCACCCGACTCGTTCGAACCACCCGAGGCACTCGAACCACCCGATGCATTCGAACCACCCAGAGGCTTACCACTTCCGGGTCAACGGTGCCGAGTCAGCGGCGCACACGGCGTGTTGGCTCGAGCGATCAGGTCCGACGGCGCCCCACGGGCCGCGCCATCGCGAGCAGCTCGAGGTCGGGCCGCTGCGGCACGCCGAACCGCTCGTCGTCGTCGGGGAACTCGTGCCGCTCGCCCGTGAGGCGGAACCCGCAGCGCTCGTACCAGGCGATGAGCTCCGGGCGCTGGTCGAGGACCGTGAGCTCGATCGACCGCGCGTCCCAGGTGTCGCGCGCATACGTCTCGGCGGCGTCGAGCATCGCGCGGCCCGTGCCTTGTCCCTGGAGCCGCGGGCGGACCGCGAACATGCCGAGGTAGCCCGAGCCGCCGCGACGCTCGAGGTGGCAGCACGCGAGGAGCCGCGCGGCGGCGTCGGGCCCGTGCGTGTCCGGAGCGTGCTGGCCCAGCCCGTGCGTTTCGAGGCCGTGGGTGTCCAGGCCGATCAGGACCACGCTGTCCGGCTGCTCCATCAGGCCGCGCACCATCGCCGCGTCGGCGCGCTGACCGCCGACGAGGCTCTCCTCGGTGGTCCACCCGTGGCGGCTCTCCTCGCCGCGGTACGCCGAGTTGGCCAGGGCCGCGACCGCCTCGGCCTGGTCGGGCGTGGCGGGCCGGACGGTGAGCGAGGTCGGCATGCGCCCATTCTGCGACGGCGCCTCGTCGGCGGCTCGTGTCGGCGGCGGGACCTAACGTCGGACCGTGATCCCTGACGCCTCCTCGAGGAGAGCCGCGACCTCGGCCCGCAGGTCTCGCCCGGCGCCCTGACCCTCGGGCGGCTCCTCGTCGGCAGCGCGGTGCTCGGCGCCGTCCTGCTGAGCCGGCCGACGGTCCGGCCGACGCGCGCCGAGTGGCCGCGACTGATCGGCGTCGGCGTGCTGTGGTTCGCGGTCTACAACGTCGCGCTGAACGCTGCGGAGCTCCGGGTCGACGCCGGGACGGCGGCGATGCTCGTCAACGTCTCGCCCGTGCTGCTCGCGATCGCCGCGGGGCTCCGGCTCGGCGAGGGCTTCCCGCGCCCGCTCATGGTCGGCAGCGCGCTCGGGTTCGCCGGCGTCGTCGTCATCGGCGTCGCGACCTCGACCGGGACGGAGGCCGACGTGTGGGGCGTGGTGCTGTGCCTCGTCTCCGCGGTCGCGTACGTGATCGCGGTGCTGCTGCAGAAGCCGCTGCTCACGCGGATGTCGGCGCTTCAGGTCACGTGGATCGCGTGCACGGTCGGCCTCGTCGTGTGCCTGCCGTTCGCGCCGCAGCTCGTACGCGAGGTGGCCGTCGCCGACACGGCAGCCGTGGCGAGCCTCGTCTACCTCGGGCTCGGCCCGACCGCGATCGCCTTCACGCTGTGGGGCTACGCGCTCGCCCGCACGAGCGCCGGCCGCCTGGGTGCGACGACGTACCTCGTGCCGCCGATCGCCGTCCTGCTCGGGTGGGCGCTGCTGGACGAGGTGCCGCCGCTCCTGGCGCTCGCGGGCGGGGGGCTGTGCCTGGTCCGCGTCGCGATCACCCGCCGGACGAGCCTGTCGAGACGCCGACGCTCGACCTGAGCGGGATGCCGACGGCAGGCCACGCGCAGACCACCGTCACATCGCCTGCAGACGGCGCGGGCGTCAACCAGTAGGTGACGTCGTAGCTCCGGTCGTCCCTGCTCCCGCCGCGCTGCACGAGCGCCGGTCCCGCGGCGTAGACCGGCAGCTCGCATCAGGCGCATCGTTGCTCCTGGGGGTGGAAGTCGGTGCAGAGTATCGGCGTGACCCCCACCTCCGCGGCGACCTGGCGTGCGCGGGTGCCGGGCCTCTTCCTGGTCGCGGCCGCCACCGCGATGAGCTTGCGGGTCTCGGTCGCCGTGCCGGTCGTCTCGTCGCTCATCCTGGCGATCGTGCTCGGTGTCGTCGTGCGGAACGTCGGCGCGCTTCCCCCGCGGGTCGCGGTCGGGACCCGCTGGGCGACGAAGCGCCTGCTGCGCGCCGGCGTCGTGCTCCTCGGGCTGCAGCTCTCGGTGCCCGAGGTGCTCGCGCTCCGCCCCGGTGAGCTCGTGACGATCCTGGTGACCGTCGTCGTGACGTTCCTCGGCACGCGGTGGGTCGGTGCGCAGATCGGGGCGAGCCGCGCCCTGTCGCTGCTCGTGGCCACCGGGTTCGCGATCTGCGGCGCGTCGGCGGTCGCGGCGATGAGCGCCGTGATCCGGCCGGACGGGGCGAACGGCAAAGCGACGGGTGGCGGGACGACCGCCGAGGAGACCACCGAGGACGACGTCGCGACGGCGATCGCCATGGTGACCCTGTTCGGCGCGGTGACGCTGTTCGCGCTCCCGCTCGCGCAGGGCGCCGCCGGCCTGGACGACCACCAGATGGGGGTGTGGATCGGCGCGTCGGTCCACGAGGTCGCGCAGGTCGTCGCGGCGGCGTCGGCCGTGTCGACGGCAGCGCTCACCGTCGCTGTCGTCGTGAAGCTCGGCCGGGTCGTGCTGCTCGCGCCGCTCGTCGCCGCGGTCGGGGCGCTCGAGCGGCGCCGCGCCGTCGTCGGTGACGTCGCGGGCGGGACGGGGGATGGCTCACGGACGTCGCGACCGCCGGTCGTCCCGCTCTTCGTCGTCGGCTTCCTCGCGATGGTCGTCGTGCGCAGCGTGGGTCTGCTGCCGGCCGCGGTGCTCGACGCCGCGGCGATCGCCACGACGCTGCTGCTCGCGGGCGCGATGTTCGGGCTCGGCACCGGCGTCCACGTCGCGACCCTCGCGCGGACCGGTGGACGCGCGCTCGCCCTCGGTGCGGCGTCGACCACGATCGCCGTGACGGTGAGTCTCGCCGGGATCCGGCTGCTGACCTGACACGCTGCCACGTCAGCCTGCACCGGTAGCCTGGAGTTCATGAGTCCCCAGTCCGATCTCCAGTCCCCGCCTGCGCTCCCGAAGGGCGGCCTGCGGATCGTCCCGCTCGGCGGCCTGGGTGAGATCGGGCGGAACATGACCGTCTTCGAGCACCGGGGCCGGCTGCTGATCGTCGACATCGGCGTGCTGTTCCCCGAGGAGCACCAGCCGGGCGTCGACGTGATCCTCCCCGACTTCACCTGGATCCGGGACCGCCTCGACAAGATCGACGCGATCGTGTTGACGCACGGGCACGAGGACCACATCGGCGGCGTGCCGTACCTCCTGCGAGAGCGCGCCGACATCCCGGTGATCGGGTCCGAGCTGACGCTCGCGTTCATCGAGGCCAAGCTCAAGGAGCACCGGATCAAGCCCAAGACGGTTCAGGTCAAGGAGGGCGACCGGCGCACGGTCGGCAACTTCGACCTCGAGTTCGTCGCGGTCAACCACTCGATCCCGGACGCGCTCGCCGTCGCGATCCGGACGCAGGCCGGGCTGGTGCTGCACACGGGCGACTTCAAGATGGACCAGTTCCCGCTCGACCGGCGGATCACGGACCTGCGCGCCTTCGCCCGCCTGGGGGAGGAGGGTGTCGACCTGTTCATGACGGACTCGACGAACGCCGAGGTCCCGGGCTTCACGATGGCCGAGCGCGACCTCATCCCCGCGATCGACACCGTCTTCCGCACGGCGCCGCGCCGGATCATCGTGTCGAGCTTCGCGAGCCACGTGCACCGCATCCAGCAGGTGCTCGACGCCGCGCACCAGCACGGCCGCAAGGTCGCCTTCGTGGGGCGCTCGATGGTGCGGAACATGGGGATCGCGCGCGACCTCGGCTACCTCAACGTGCCGCGCGGCCTCCTGGTGGACTTCAAGCAGCTCGAGGGCATGCCCGACCACAAGGTGACCGTCGTGGCGACGGGCTCGCAGGGCGAGCCGATGGCCGCGCTCGCCCGCATGGCGAGCGGCGACCACGTCATCCAGATCGGCGAGGGCGACACCGTCCTGCTCGCCAGCTCGCTCATCCCGGGCAACGAGAACGCGATCTACCGGGTCATCAACGGGCTCACGCGGCTCGGGGCGAACGTCGTCCACAAGGGCAACGCCAAGGTGCACGTGTCCGGGCACGCGAGCGCCGGCGAGCTCGTCTACTGCTACAACGTCGTCAGGCCGCGCAACGTCATGCCGGTCCACGGCGAGTGGCGGCACCTGCGCACGAACGCCGACCTCGCGATCGAGACCGGCGTCGAGCCCGACCGCGTGGTGCTCGCCGAGGACGGGTCGGTCGTCGACCTCGTGGACGGCAAGGCCTCGATCACCGGCAAGGTGCCCGCGGGCCTCGTCTACGTCGACGGCATGACGGTCGGCAAGATCACCGAGGAGTCGCTGAGCGACCGGCGGGCGCTGTCGGAGGACGGCGTCGTCACGATCGTCGCGCTCATCGACCCCGAGACCGGCCTGCTGACCGAGGAGCCCGACTTCCTCGCGCGCGGGTTCGCGCACGAGGCGTCGTACGAGGCGCTCATCCCGATCATCGAGCAGGCGCTCGCGAAGGCGGCCGCGGACGGCGTGCGCGAGTTCAGCCAGATCGAGCGCCAGCTCGAGCGCGCCGTGAGCCGGTGGTTCCAGCGCGGCAGTCGACGCTCGTCGCCGGTCATCATCCCGGTCGTCATCGAGGCCTGAGCCTCGGCTCCTCATCGACACCACGTGTCAGACCTAACGCGTGCTCGGGACCGCGCACGGTCTGACACATCAACGCCGGCCAGCCTTGTCGGACCTGGCGCGCGCTCGGGACCGCGCACGGTCTGACACATCAACGCCGGCCAGCCTTGTCAGACCTCACGCGCGCTCGGGACCGCGCACGGTCTGACACATTGGTCCCCGAGACACGTGTCAGTTCCGCAAGAGCGGTGATAAGTTTCCGATCGTGCCGCAGTATCGGATCAGCGAGGCCGCTCGGCTCCTCGGCGTGAGCGACGACACCGTGCGTCGCTGGGTCGAGCAGGGGGCGCTGAGCACGACCGCCGACGCCGTGGGCCGTCAGGTGCTCGACGGCGCCGCCCTCGCCGCGCACGCGCGGACGCTCGCGCAGGCACCCGCCGACCCGTCCGGCGTCGGCCGCAGCGCGCGCAACCGCTTCGTCGGGCTGGTCACCGCCGTCACGACCGACACCGTGATGGCGCAGGTCGAGATCCAGGCCGGCCCGCACCGCGTCGTGTCGCTCATGTCGAGCGAGGCGGTCCGGGAGCTCGGGCTCGAGGTGGGGTCGCTCGCCGTCGCCGTCGTCAAGGCGACCACCGTCATCGTCGAGACCCCGGCCGGAGCCCGGTGAGGAGCAGAGCGCGGAGCCCGGCCCGGCCGTTCGTCTTCGCTGTCCTCGCCGCCCTCGCCCTCGTCGCGTGCGCCGCCGGACCGCGCTCCCCCGCGGCGTCGGGCACGGGCGCGGCGGAGCCGGGCGAGGTCACGGGTCAGGTCGCCGGCGAGCTGACCGTCCTCGCGGCCGCGTCGCTCCGCCCCGCGTTCGACGAGCTCGCCGCCCTCCTCGAGCGCGAGCACCCGGACCTCGATGTCCGCCCGATCACCTACGACGGCTCCTCGACCCTCGCGACACAGCTCGTCCAGGGCGCACCCGGCGACGTCTTCACCGCCGCCGACCAGCGGACGATGGCGACCGTCGCCGACGCGGGCCTGCTCGCCGGCGCCCCCACCGTCGTCGCGCGCAACACGCTGCGGCTCGTCGTCCTCCCCGACAACCCGCACACCGTCAGGACCCCCGCGGACCTGACGCGCGCCGACCTCCAGGTCGTCCTCTGCGCCGCCGAGGTCCCGTGCGGCGCCGCGGCTCGGGCCTGGCTCGACGCCGCGGGCGTGGACCTCACCCCGGCCAGCGAGGAGCAGAACGTCACGGCCGTCGTCACCAAGGTCGCGGCGGGTGAGGCCGACGCCGGGCTCGTCTGGGCGAGCGACGTCCGCTCGGCGGACGGTCGCGTCGAGGCGGTCGAGGTGCCCGACGCCGTCACGGCCGCGAGCGCGAGCGCGTACCCGGTCGCGGTGCTCGCGGACGCGGCGAACCCCTCGGCGGCGCGCGCGTTCATCGCGCTCGCCGGCTCGCCGACGGGCCAGGCGCTGCTCGCGCGGTACGGGTTCACCGCGCCATGACCCGCTCCCGCTCCCACCCCCGCTCCCACCCTCGACCGGCCGGCACGGTCCCGCGGCTCCTGGCGCTCCCCGCGGCGCTCGGGATCGCGCTGCTCGTCCTGCCGCTCGTCGCACTGTTCGTGCGCGCCGACTGGGCCACCGTCCCCGCGGCGATCACGTCGCCCGAGGCCCGCCAGGCGCTCGGCCTGTCCCTGCGTACCGGACTCGCGGCGACCGCCGTCTGCCTCGTGCTCGGCGTCCCGCTCGCGCTGGTGATCGCGCGCGCCCGGCCGCGCGTCGCCGCCGTCGTGCGTGCGCTCGTGACGGTGCCGCTCGTCCTGCCGCCGATGGTCGGTGGCGTCGCGCTGCTGTACCTGCTGGGACGCACCGGGCTGGTCGGGCGGTACCTCGACCTGGCGTTCGGCGTGCGGATCCCGTTCACGACGACGGCGGTCGTGCTCGCCCAGGCGTTCGTGGCGCTGCCGTTCCTCGTGATCGCGGTCGAGGGTGCGCTGCGCACGGCCGGCACCCGGTACGAGACGGTCGCCGCGACGCTCGGCGCGAGCCGCGGCCTCACGTTCCGGCGCATCACGCTGCCGCTCGTGCTGCCGGGGCTCGTCGCCGGGACGGTGCTGTGCTTCGCGCGCGCGCTCGGCGAGTTCGGCGCGACCGCCCTGTTCGCCGGCAACGCCCCGGGCGTCACGCGCACGATGCCGCTCGCGATCTACACCGCGTTCAACGGCGCGGGCGTGAGCCAGGACTCCGCCGTCGCGCTGTCGCTGCTGCTGGTCGTGGTCGCGGTGGTGATCCTCGTGCTGGTCCGCGGCTGGCGACCCGATCGGGAGCGCGGGAGCGGCTCGGGCGGGACGGCGGGCGGGACAGCAGGCGGGACAGCGGGCGTGGCAGCGTGAGGCACGACGCCGGCACGCCCCCCGGTGCCGCCGTGTCCGTCCGCGCGGTGGTCCGCCGCGGCGCGTTCGTGCTCGACGTCGTGCTCGAGGTCCGCCCCGGCGAGGTGCTGGCCGTGCTCGGCCCGAACGGGTCCGGCAAGTCGACGCTCCTCGCGGTGCTCGCGGGCCTGCTCGTCCCGGACCTCGGGCGCGTCGAGGTCCGCGGTCGCGTCCTCACCTCCGCCGGGGAGCCGGCCCCCGCCGCTCCAGTCCTGGTACCCCCCGCCGACCGCGCCGTCGGCCTGCTCGGCCAGGACCCCCTGCTGTTCCCGCACCTCACGGCGGCCCGGAACATCGCCTTCGGCCCGCTCGCCGCGGGCACCCCCCGACGCGGGGCAGAGGCTCAGGCCGCGGGCTGGCTCGACGCCGTCGGCCTCGCCTCGCACGCCGACCGCCGGCCCGCGCAGCTCTCAGGGGGCCAGCAGCAGCGGGTCGCGCTCGCCCGCGCCCTCGCCGCGCGGCCCGACGTGCTCCTGCTCGACGAGCCGATGGCGTCGCTCGACGTCCGCACCGCACCCGAGATGCGCGACCTGCTCCGCGCCCAGCTCGCGGCCCACCGCACGACGACGGTGCTCGTCACGCACGACGTGCTCGACGCCGTCGTGCTCGCCGACCGGGTGGCGGTGCTCGAGGACGGTCATCTCGTCGACGTCGGCCCGACAGCACGGGTGCTCGCCGCGCCGCGGAACCCGTTCGTCGCCGACCTCGCGGGGGTGAACCTGGTGGTCGGGACGGCCGACGGCGGGGCGGTGCGCGCGCCGGACGGGCGGCGGTTCGTCGGGGTCGAGGGCACGGACTCCCCTCCGCTGCCCGACGGCGCGCCGGTCGCCGCGGTGTTCCGACCCGCCGCCGTCGTCGTGCAGACGGCCGAGCCGCACGGCGCGAGCCCGCGCAACGTCTGGCGGGCGAGCGTGATCGGGCTCGAGGCGGCGCCGACCGGGGTACGGCTGAGGACCACCGGCGACCCGGAGGTGCTCGTCGACCTCACCCCCGCGGCGGTCGCGGAGCTCGGGCTGGTGCCGGGCGCCGACGTCTGGCTGTCCGTCAAGGCGAGCGAGGTCGGTCTGCACAGGCGCTGAACGGCTGCTCACCTACACTGTGCCGGTGATCTTCAAGGCTGTGGGCGACGGGCGTCCCTATCCCGACCACGGACTGGTCACCTCGAAGCAGTGGGCCGACGTCCCGCCGCGGCAGGTCCGGCTCGACGAGCTCGTGACCACCAAGCGGACGCTCAACCTCGACAGCCTCCTGTCGGACGACTCGACGTTCTACGGCGACCTGTTCGCGCACGTCGTGCAGTACAAGGGCGTGATGTACCTCGAGGACGGGCTGCACCGGGCCGTCCGCGCGGCGCTCCAGCAGCGGCCGGTGCTCCACGCCCGGGTGCTGGTTCTCCCCACGACGGCCGGTGACGAAGCCGGGAAGCAGCCCCTCGTCGACGCAGAGGACTCGGCGGCGGAGCCTGACGTGCAACCCTCCTGACGCCCACCCGGCCACCACTCCGGTCGGCGCGCCCGCCGATCGGGCGACGCGGGCCGGACGTGGTCTCCGCTGCCCGATCGATCGGTTAGGTTCAGCGCGTGACCGAGCAGCGGGGCGCCGACCGTGAACGAACCCTGCGCCGGCGGCACCTCCACGAACGACAGGCCGTGATCTTCGGCATCCTCATCGCGGGCCTCGCGGTCGCCGCCCTCGGCGGCATCGCGGTCTACACGGACGCGATCCCGTCGCCGATCTCGCGCGACTTCACGACCAAGGCCGCCGACGAGGGCCCCACCGGTCCTCCGCCGCCGTGCCCACCCGACGGCACGCTGCCCGTGCCGTACCAGAACGTGCAGGTCAACGTCCTCAACGGGACGGACCGAGCCGGGCTCGCGGGCGACGTGGCGGCCGGGCTCGCCGCGCGCGGGTTCGGGGTTCTCGGCACGGGGAACGCGCCCGCGTCCGTCGCCGGAGTCGCGCGCATCGGCTTCGGGGCGGCGGGCGTCGGCGCGGCCTACACCCTCGCGGCCCACCTCGAGGGCGTCGTCCTCACGCTCGACGGCCGGCCGGACGCGACGGTCGACCTCGCGCTGGGGGCACAGTTCATCGAGCTGACGGACCCGGCGCAGATCACGCTCGACCCCGCCGTCCCCCTCACCGGGGTCGAGGGCTGCGTGCCGCTCGAGGAAGCGGTGCCCGCGCCTGCGCCGGTCGCTCCGGCCCCCGAGGGCGACGGCGCCCCGCCGGCCTGACGTGCGGCGACAGCGCTGTCACCGGGATCGTGACCCGCGACTCGCAGCGAGCAGCTCAGCGCTCCAGCTCCGCCCCGCCCGGGACCGACGCCGGGCTCGCCGGCTCCTGGTGCGTCCCGCGTCACCGGGCGATCGACCGCATCAGGTGGTAGATCCCGATCGCCGCCGCCGTGCCGAGCGCGATACCGCCGAACGTCAGCTCGCCCGCGGCCCACGTGAAGTCGGCGATGCCGATGACGAGCGCCACGGCCGCCGTCGTGAGGTTGACCGGGTCCGAGAAGTCGACGCGGTTCTGCACCCAGATCCGCGCACCGAGGATGCCGATCATCCCGTAGAGCATCGTCGTGGCCCCGCCGAGCACCCCGGCCGGGATCGTCGCGATCAGGGCCCCGAACTTCGGCGACATGCTGAGCACGAGAGCCCCGGCGGCCGCGACCCAGTACGCCGCCGTCGAGTAGACTCGCGTGGCCGCCATGACGCCGATGTTCTCGGCGTACGTCGTCGTGCCCGAGCCACCGCCCGCACCGGCGAGCGTCGTCGCGAGGCCGTCCGCGAGCAGCGCGCGGCCCGTGAGCGGGTCGAGGTTGCGGCCCGTCATCGCCGCGACCGACTTCACGTGCCCGACGTTCTCCGCGACCAGGACGAACACCACGGGCAGGAACAGGCCGAGCACGCCGACGTCGAACGTCGGCGTGACGAACTCCGGGAGGCCGACCCAGCCGGCGTCGCGCACGGCGTCGAACGTCACCTCGCCCCGCACCGCCGCGACCGCGTACCCGACCAGCACCCCGGCGAGGATCGCGAGCCGCCCGAGGATCCCGCGGAACAGCACCGTGATGAGGATGATCGCGAGCAGCGTGATCACGGCCGTCACCGGAGCCTCGACGAAGTTGTTCTTCGCCGCCGGTGCCAGGTTGAACCCGATGAGCGCCACGATCGTGCCGGTGACCACCGGCGGCATCACGACGTCGATCCACCGCGCCCCGGCGACGTGGACCAGCAGGCCGACGACGGCGAGCAGCGCCCCGGTCACGAGCACGCCGCCGAGCGCGACCGACTGCCCGCCCGATGCCGTCGCCGCCCCGATGGGCGCGATGAACGCGAAGCTCGACCCGAGGTAGCTGGGAAGGCGGTTCCGCGTGATCAGCAGGAACGCCGCGGTCCCGATCGCCGAGAAGAACAGCGTCGTCGCGGGCGAGAAGCCCGTGATCAGCGGCACCAGGAAGGTCGCGCCGAACATCGCGACGATGTGCTGCAGCCCGATCCCGATGGTCCGGGGCCAGCTCAGCCGCTCGTCGATGTCGACGACCCCGCCGGTCCTGACCGTCCGCCCGTCTCCGTGGACGCGCCACCCGATGCCGCTCATCCCGCTCTCCTTCACCGCTGCGTCGCTGGGGCGCCGCCGGCCACCGACGACGAACGCCGGTCCGGACGACTGCACGCACAGTAGCGACGCGGCCGGTCCGGACGGGCTGTGCCATGCTCGGACGAGACGCCTGAAGGAGATCCGCGATGACCGAGCCAGGCCCCTCACAACCAGGCCCGTCACAGCCAGGCCCGTCACAACCAGGCCCGTCACAACCAGCCCCGCAACGACCGGGCCCGCCGCGCCGCACCAACGTGCTGGCGCTGACCTCGCTCATCGCCGGCCTCGGCGGGTTCAGCATCGTCCCGCTGCTCGGGTCGATCGTCGCCGTCATCACCGGCCATCTGGCGCTCAACCAGATCCGGGAGTCCGGCGAGGACGGGGCGGGGCTCGCCAAGGCGGGCCTCTGGCTCGGGTACGTCGCGATCGCGCTGGCCGTCCTCGCGGTCGCGCTCCTGCTGCTCATCGTGCTCTTCCGCACGACGACGTCGTAGGTGGCGTCGCGCCCGCACCTCCGCCCGCGCGGAGGCCCAGCCCTCTGGCTCGCGTTCGCGCTCGTGCACGGATGGCTGACGGTGGTCGGCGTCGTCCTGATACCGAACCGCGCGTTCTACGACGTCGACCTCTACCGCTACTGGGTCGCGCTCGGCCTGGTCGACGGGCAGTGGCCCGTGCTCGACGGCCCGTGGGTCTACCCCGCCGGCGCGCTCGTGCCGATGCTCGTGCCGGCGGCCGTGGGAGCCGGGTCGACCGTCGCGTACGCGCTCGGGTGGAGCGCCCTCGTCACCGTGCTCGACGGCGTCGCGGCGCTCGCGCTCGTCCGTCATGGCAGCGCCTCCAACAGCACCGCCGGCAGCCCCTCCGACAGCACCGCCGACAGCCCCTCCGACAGCACCGCCGGCAGCACCGCCGCAGACTCGCTCGCCGCCTGGTGGTGGCTCGCCTTCCTCGCGCTGCTGGGCCCGGTCGCGATGGGCCGCATCGACGCGATCGTCGCGCCCCTGGTCGTGCTGGCCCTGCTCGCCGCGATGACGCGACCGCGCGTCGCCGCCGCGCTGCTGACCGCGGGTGCCTGGATCAAGGTCGCGCCCGGCGCCCTCGTGCTGCCCCTGGCGATGGCCGCGCGCAGGCCGCTGCGCGACGTCGTCGTCCCGGCGGCTCTGGTCTGCGTCGTGGTGCTCGGGGCCGTCGCCGCCGGGGGCGGGCTGGGAAACGTGACGAGCTTCCTGCTCACGCAGGACGCACGCGGGCTGCAGGTGGAGTCCGTGACCGCGACGCCGTGGGTGCTCCGGTCGACGCTCCGCGGCGAAGCCCCCGCCGTGCTGAACCGCGAGCTGGTCACGTGGGAGGCAGTCGGACCCGGGGCCGACGCCGCGGCTCGGGTGCTCGACGTGCTGCTCCCGCTCGCGGTCGCGGGGCTCGCGGTGCTGCTGTGGCGGGCGCGCGCGCACGGGGGCCAGACGCTCGTCTGGGGCTCGCTCGCCCTGATGGCGGTGCTCATCGTCGTGAACAAGGTCGGGTCGCCCCAGTTCGTCGGCTGGTTGGCGCCGCCCGTCGCGGTGCTGCTCGCGACCCGCCGGCCGGGGGCGCTCCCCCGGTCGGCGCGCGTGGGCGCCGTCGTCGTCCTCGTCCTCGCCGCGCTCACGCAGGCCGTGTTCCCGTGGTTCTACCCGGCGCTGCTCGACGGGAACCCGGTGCTGGGGCTCGTGCTGGCGGGCCGCAACCTCGGGCTCGTCGGGCTGCTCGCCCTGTGCTGCATCGTGCTGGTCCGGATCGCACGCACGCCGGCCGCGGATGGCGCGCCGGAGGCAGCCGCGGCCCCCGGCCTCACCGCAGCTGGGGCATGACCTCACGCGCGACCAGGTCGAGGTGGTCGAGGTCGTGCAGGTCCAGCACCTGCAGGTACACGCGCTGGGCGCCCAGCTCCGCGAGCCTCCCGAGCTCGTCGACCGCCTCCGCGACCGTCCCCGCGACGCCGTTCTCCCGCAGCTCACCGGGCTCGCGACCGATCGCCGCCGCCCGCCTCGACACCTCGGCGTCGTAGGCGCCGACGCAGACCACCATCGCGACCGAGTAGACGAGCTGCTCAGGATCGCGCTCGAGCTGCTCGCACGCCGCGCGCACGCCGGCGAACTTCTCGGCGATCTGGTCCTTGGGCGGGAAGGCGACGTTGAACTCGGAGGCGAAGCGGGCCGCGAGCGCGGGCGTCCGCCTCGGCCCCATCCCCCCGACGACGACCGGCACGCCCGCGCGCCCCGGGTCCAGCGGCGAGCGCTGCACCGGCTTGGGCAGCGCCGGGGAGTCCGTGAGCGTGTAGTGCTCGCCGTGGTGGTGGAAGCGCTCGCCCTCGGGCGTGCCCCACAGGCCGGTCACGATCTCGAGCTGCTCGGTGAGGAGGCCGAACCGCCGGTGCGGGAACGGGATCCCGTACGCCTCGTGCTCGGCGGCGAACCAGCCGGCGCCGAGCCCCAGCTCGACCCGCCCGCCGGACATCTGGTCGACCTGCGCGACCTGGATCGCGAGCACTCCCGGGTGCCGGAACGTCGCCGAGGTCACGAGCGTGCCGAGCCGGATGCGGGACGTCTCGCGGGCCAGGCCGGCGAGCGTGGTCCAGGCGTCGGTCGGCCCGGGGCCCGGGTCGCCGTCGCCCATCCGGAGGTAGTGGTCCGACCGGAAGAACGCGTCGAACCCCAGGGTCTCGGTGGCCTGGGCGACCGCGAGGAGGTCGTCGTAGCTCGCGCCCTGCTGGGGCTCGGTGAAGATGCGGAGATCCATGCCGCCCAGGGTCGCAGGGGTGGGCTGCGACGCGCACGCCGGGGGTAGCGTCGGGCCCGTGACCGCCCGCCCCGCACGACGCAGCCCGATCACCGCGATGTGGGCCTGGGACAACTCGGTGAGCCCGGCGGACGATCCCCGCGGACGCGGGTACCTGCCCGCCTCGCCCGAGCGGCTCGCGGCCTTCGCCGTCGCCGGCGGGCTCGAGCGCGTCGACCTCGCGGCACCCTGGGACGCGCGGACCGGTCCCGTCGGGGCCTGGTTCAGCGCGGCGTCGCAGGCCCTGCACGACGCCGGGGTCGAGGTGGGCGCGCTCGGTGGCGACCCCGCGTGGCTCGACGACCCCGCTCTCGCGGCGCGCTGGTTGACCGACGCGCTCGCGGCCGGGCGCGTCGACCACGTGCACCTCGACGTCGAGCCCTGGGTCACGGACGAGTGGGAGGTCGACAAGCCGGCCGCGATGCGCAGGCTCGTCGCCGTGCTCGACGCCGTGCGGGCGGCCGCGGGCGGCGTCCCGGTCGAGGTGGACGCCCCGTGGTGGCTGGCGCACGAGGCCGGGGACCCGCTGCCTGGTTCGCCCGGCGGGACCTTCCTCGACGCCGTGCTCGCGCGTGCCGACACCGTGACCGTCCTCGCGTACGCCGATCATGCGCAGGGCGTGGGCGGCATCCTGGCGCTGGCCGAGCGCGCGGTCCGGGCCAGCGTCGAGGCGGGCGTGCCGTTCGCCGTCGGGGTCGAGACCGAGACGCCCGAGGTCGCGGGCGGCGCCCTGTACACCTTCTACGAGGAGGGTCCGGTCGCACTGCTCGAGGGGTCGGGGGTCGTGGCGGCGGCGCTCGCGGACGAGCCGGGCTTCCGCGGGATCGCCGTCAGCCACCACCGCGCGTGGCGACGGCTGCTCGGCGTCTGACGGAGCGTGCGCCCCGAGAGCCGGTTCAGTCCTGGCAGGTCGGGCACCAGTAGAGGTTCCGACCGGCCATCGTCTCGACCTGGATCGGCGTCCCGCACACGTAGCACGGCAGCCCGGCGCGCTTGTAGACCCAGTGGCGCGCCGTCTGGTCCGCGAGCGCGAGGGCGTGTGCGTCGTCGTCCAGGCCGTCGCGCGTCATCATGACGCCGCGCCGCACGCCGTCGGCCAGCAGCTCGGTCCAGTCGCGCCACAGCCCGCGCGCGACCTCGGCCGGTACTGTGCGCCCGCGGGTGTGCGGGTCGAGGCGCGCGCGGAACAGGATCTCGGCGCGGTAGACGTTGCCGATCCCGCTCACGACGGCCTGGTCCATGAGCAGCTGGCCGACGGGCGTCGCGCGCGACGTCAGGCGCTCGACGAAGACGGCCTCCGCCTCGGGGCCGGGGTCGACCATCGGGTCCGGGCCGAGGCGGGCCATCGCGACGGCGACCTCGTCCGGCTGAAGCACCTCGCACGCCGTCGGACCGCGCAGGTCCGCGAGGCTCTCCTCCGTCAGCAGCCGCACGCGGACCTGGCCGATCGGCGGCGGCGGGAACTCGGGCGCGGCGACGTCGTCGCCGTCGCGGAGCGGCAGCTCGCCCTCGCCCATCCGCACGGCCCGCGCCGCGCGCGGTGCGCCCATCGAGCCGAGCACAGGGCTCTCCGGGTGGACCGGTGAGATGCGGCCGCGGAAGTCCCAGGCCCCGTAGAGGCCGAGGTGCACGCGGAGCCAGCGGTCGTCGTCGAACCCGAGGAAGAGCTGCTTGCCGATCGCCCGGGACTCGACCATCGTCGACCCGTCCAGCAGCGCGGCTCCCGCGGCGAAGCGCCCCTGCGGTGAGCTGGCGGCGATGCGGTGCCCGACGAAGTCGGCGCGGAACTGGAGCGCGATGCGGTGGACGGTATGACCCTCGGGCACGGTCACGAGGCTACGCGGCGCGCGGCGCTCGTCGCGCGGCGCTCGTCGCGGTGCTCGCCGGCGTCGCCTGACCGCGGGCGGTCCGAGCGGGCGTAAACCGGGAGGTTCCGGGCAATTGACGCATCCAGGAGTGCGGCGGGACAGTGGCAGGGCCGCGGGTGGCATCGACACGCGCCCCCCATCACCGACCCGTCCTCGGCACGTCAGCCAGGGTCGACCCGCGGGTGGAGGTCTGCCATGCATCGACTCCGCACGGCCCTCATCGGGGCTGTCACCACATGTCTCGTGCTACCCCTGGGCGTCGGCTCGGTGGCGGCAGCGGTCGACCCCGACGACGTCACGGTCCTCGCGGACGGCCTCGACAACCCCCGCGGGCTGGCCTTCTCGCGCTCGGGCGACCTGTACGTCGCGCAGTCCGGCGCGGGCGGCGACGGCCCCTGCTTCGCGGGAGCCGAAGGGCCCACCTGCCTCGGACCCACGGGCGCGATCTCGAAGCTGCAGCTCGGCCTCGACCGCCATGGCCACCAGCACGGTGACGGCTCCCTCGTGGACGTGGTCACCGGCCTGCCCTCGCTCGGGCTCGCCGGCACGGGCGACAACGCCATCGGCCCCTCCGACGTCGCGTTCGACAGCCAGGGCCGGCTGCTCGCGACGATCGGGCTCGGCGCCGACCCCGGGATCATCGCGACCGACCCGGGCGCATCCGGCGGCGGCCTCGGCGGCAGCGACCTCGCGCG
The DNA here is from genome assembly GCF_012952065.1 of Cellulomonas fimi. Taxonomy (GTDB): domain Bacteria; phylum Actinomycetota; class Actinomycetes; order Actinomycetales; family Cellulomonadaceae; genus Pengzhenrongella; species Pengzhenrongella fimi_A. Next base: position 12,854 of record NZ_JABCJJ010000001.1, on the reverse strand, counting down.
GCAGCTCGCGTCGGTGAACTGGGTCGACGTCGAGGACGGGGCCGTCGAGAAGCTCGCCGACATCGCGGCGTTCGAGAGCGCGGAGAACCCGGACCAGGTCTTCCCCGACCTCGGGCTGATCGACACCAACCCCTACGCGATCGCCGCACGCGGCAACAAGCGCGTCGTCGCCGACGCCGGAGGCAACTCGCTGCTCCAGGTCGACCGCGACGGCAGCGTCGACGTCCTCGCAGTGTTCGAGAGCGAGGCGCCGGTGCAGAACCCCTTCGCACCCCCGGGCGAGATGGTCCGCGCCCAGCCGGTGCCGAACGCCGTCACCCCCGGGCCCGACGGCGCGTTCTACGTCGGCCAGCTCACCGGTTTCCCCTTCACGACCGGGACGGCGACGGTCTGGCGCGTCAAGCCCGGTCAGGCACCGACGGTCTATGCCGACGGGTTCACGCACATCATCGACCTGGCCTTCACCGACGACGGCGATCTGCTCGTGCTGGAGATCGCCCGGACCAGCCTGTTCGACGTGCTGATCCTCGGCTCGGGCGACTGGACCGGGGAGCTGATCCAGGTGGATCGCAAGACGGGCCAGCACACCACGCTGCTCACGGATCCCCTGTTCGCGCCGGGCGGCCTCGCGGTGCGCGGCGACCACGCGTACATCGCGAACCGGTCGATCGTCGCCGGTGAGGGGGAGATCATCCGGGTCCCGCTCGGCTGATCGTGCCGCGCACACGAGCCCGTGGCCGGCGACGTCGCGGCCACGGGCGCGAGCGGCTCGCGGGCCTGGGGCGTCGGCCTGCTCCGGCGTAGCCTCGAAGGCATGTGCCGAAACATCCGACCGCTGCACAACTTCGAGCCGCACGCGACCAGCGACGAGGTCCACGCCGCGGCGCTCCAGTTCGTGCGCAAGGTCAGCGGGACCACCAAGCCGTCGCAGGCGAACCGCGAGGCGTTCGACCGCGCGGTCGAGGAGGTGGCGCACGCGACGCACCACCTGCTCGAGGCGCTCGTCACGAACGCCCCGCCGAAGGACCGCGAGGTCGAGGCCGCCAAGCGGAAGGCCCGCTCGGCCGACAGGTACGCCGCCAGCGCCTGAGCCGGCTCCCTGCGCCGGCCCGCGCGCGTCGGACGGCCCGCACGACGTCCGACGCCTGCACGACGAAGGACCCGGACCCTCGCGAGGGTCCGGGTCCTGCCGGGTGGCGTCCGGGGACATCGAGCGCGGTAGCGGTGGGATTTGAACCCACGGTGGACTTTCACCCACACACGCTTTCGAGGCGTGCTCCTTAGGCCGCTCGGACACGCTACCGCGGGGAACGATACCGGCTCCGGGCCGCTCAGTCCGAATCGAGCGTGCCCCAGCCCGACGGGAGACCCGGACGTACCCTCGTGCGGTGACGCAGCCGACCCTCCAGCCCGAGGACGACGTCGCGCGCGCGCTCGACGTGCTCGCCGGTCGCCGCCTGGCCGTGCTCACCGGTGCGGGTCTCTCGACCGACTCCGGCATCCCGGACTACCGCGGCCCGGACTCACCGCCCCGCACGCCCATGACCTACCAGCAGTTCGTCGGCGACCCCGCGTTCCGCCGCCACTACTGGGCGCGCAACCACGTCGGCTGGGCGCACGTGCACCGCACCCGACCCAACCCCGGCCACCGCGCGCTGGCCGCGATGGAGGCGCGCGGCGTCGTCGTCGGCGTGATCACCCAGAACGTCGACCTGCTGCACGAGGAGGCCGGCTCGCGGAACGTCATCGACCTGCACGGGCGCTACGACCGCGTGATCTGCCTCAGCTGCGGCACCGTCATCCCGCGTGCGGAGCTCGCCGAGCGGCTCGAGGCGCTCAACCCGGGGTTCCTCGAGTCGGTCGGCGAGGTGGGCGACGTCGAGATCGCGCCCGACGCCGACGCCGTCATCGAGGCCACGTCGCACTTCGTGCCCGCCGACTGCGAGCGCTGCGGCGGTGTCCTCAAGCCCGAGATCGTCTACTTCGGCGAGAACGTGCCGCGCGAGCGCGTCGAACGCGCCTACGCGATGGTGGACGACGCCGGGTCGCTGCTGGTTGCCGGGTCGTCGCTCACCGTGATGTCGGGGCTGCGGTTCGTGCGCCACGCGGCCAGGCGCGGGACACCGGTCGTGATCGTCAACCGTGGCGCGACCCGCGGCGACCCGCTCGCGACGGTCAAGGTCGACGCCGGCACGTCCGAGACCCTGACCCGCCTGGCCAGCGAGCTCCCGACCCCCCGTCTCGCTGCGCCCGAGGGCGGTTTCAGCGCGTAGAAGCGCAAGAACCTCCCGGAGTCCGCCCCCGTCGGGCGACGGCTCAGCGGTGGCGGGCGAAGAACTCGCGCAGGAGGGCCGCGCACTCCGCCTCGCGCACGCCGCCGACGACCTCGACGCGGTGGTTGACCCGGCGGTCGCGCACCACGTCCCACTGCGACCCGCACGCACCCGCCTTCGGGTCCCACGCGCCGAGGACGAGCCGGGGCACACGCGCCAGCACGGTCGCCCCGGCGCACATCAGGCACGGCTCGAGCGTCACCACGAGCGTGCAGTCGTCGAGCCGCCACCGGCCGAGCGTCGCGGACGCCTCCCGGAGCGCGAGCAGCTCGGCGTGCGCGGTCGGGTCGGCGGCGGCCTCGCGCGCGTTGTGCCCGCGGCCCACCACGGCGCCGCCAGGCCCGACGACGACGGCGCCCACCGGCACGTCGGCCGACGCCAGCGCGAGTCGCGCCTCGGCGAGGGCCAGACCCATCCACCGCGCGTCGTCGTCGGTCCCCAGCACGCCGCCATCCTCCCCCACGCCACCGTCCCGTCCCCGCAACGTCCGCACTCCGTGGGGCCCTGACCCCCTCGAGTGCGGACGCAACGTGTGACGAGCGGGGCGGTAGGTTTGGCGCCATGCGCCTGCACGTCGCGGACCACCCGCTCGTCGCCCACAAGCTCACCGTCCTGCGGAACCAGGACACCGAGTCACCCACCTTCCGGCTCCTGGTCGACGAGCTGGTCACGCTCCTGGCGTACGAGGCGACGCGCGAGGTCCGCACCGAGCCCCACTCGATCACGACGCCGGTCGCCGAGACCGTCGGCACGAAGATCGCCGGCCCCCGACCGCTCGTCGTCCCGATCCTGCGCGCGGGCCTCGGCATGCTCGACGGCATGACGCGGCTGCTGCCGACCGCCGAGGTCGGGTTCCTGGGGATGCAGCGCGACGAGACCACGCTCGAGGCCATCACGTACGCCAACCGGCTCCCCGAGGACCTCTCGGGCCGCCAGTGCTTCCTGCTCGACCCGATGCTCGCGACCGGCGGCACGCTCGTCGCCGCGATCGACTTCCTGTTCGACCGGGGCGCGCGCGACGTCACCGCCGTCTGCCTGCTGGCCGCGCCCGAGGGGCTCGACGTGCTCGAGAAGGCGGTGGGCGACCGGGTCGACGTCAAGGTCGTGGTCGCGGCGGTCGACGAGCGGCTCGACGAGAAGGCGTACATCGTGCCCGGCCTCGGCGACGCGGGCGACCGCCTGTACGGCGTCGTCTGACCCGACCCGCCTCGGGACCCCGCCGCCCAGGGCGTGAGACGCGGTGGATTTCCTTTGGCCGTGTCGGTGACGGCTGGCAGGCTGGACCACGTGACCCGCCCGCCGCACGCGCCCGACGCCGAACCGGCGTACCTGCGCGCCGCCGCATCCGCGTCCGTCACGTGCTGTCGGTCCTGACTGCGACCCGGTCCGACCGATCCAGCTCGGCGCGTGTCACCCGCCGGCCCCCTGACTGAGAGCCTCCCGTGAAGAACACCCTCGCCCCTGTGCCCACCACCGACGCCACCCCGACCGCGCCGCACGGCGCCGGCTTCGTGCTCACGGTCGACGTCGACGACGACGCCTTCCGCAACGACCCCGCCGCCCTGCGCGAGCTGGTCGAGGCCGCGGAGACCCTCAAGGAGCTCGCCGACGAGCTGCTCCCCCGTGCGGACACCGTCACGACCCTGTCGCTGACGACGCCCGAGCACTGACCCCGCTCCCCTGCGCCTACCCGGACGCGTGACGGGGCGGGACCCGCGAAGGTCCCGCCCCGTCGTCGGACGTCGTCGGCTCAGAACGCCGCGATGACCTCGCCGTCGGGCCAGCGCTCCTCGATGAAGGCCTTGACCTCGGGCGAGTGCAGCAGCTCGTCGAGCTTCACGATCGCCTCGTTGTCCTTGTCCTCCGCGCGGACGGCGAGGAAGTTGGCGTACGGGTTGTCCTCGCCCGACTCGATCACGAGCGAGTCGGTGGCCGGGTTCAGACCCGCCTCGAGCGCGAAGTTCCCGTTGATGATCGCCGCGTCGACGTCCTGGAGCGCGCGTGCCAGCTGCTCCGGCGCGGTCTCGATGAACTCGAGGTTCCTCGGGTTGTCGGCGATGTCGAGCAGCGTCGGCTCCACGTCGCCGGTGTCCTCGAGGGTGATCAGGTCGTTCGCCACGAGCAGGTCGAGCGCGCGCGGCTGGTTGCCCGGGTCGTTGGTGATCCCGATCGTCGCGCCGTCCGGGATCGCGTCGAGCGAGGTGTACTTCTCCGAGTACAGCGCGTACGGCTCGATGTGGACGCCCTCGAAGCGGGCGAAGTCGTAACCCTGCGCCTCGACCTGCGACTCGAAGTACGGAAGGTGCTGGAAGTAGTTCGCGTCGAGCTCACCTTCGGCGAGAGCGGTGTTCGGCAGCACGTAGTCGTCGAACGTCTCGATCTCGAGGTCCAGCCCCGCGTCGGCGGCGAGCTCGCTGTCGACGAACTCGAGGATCTCGGCGTGCGGGGTGGGGCTGGCGCCCACGACCAGGGTCGTGACGCCGTCGGCGTCGGCGGTCGGCGAGTCGCCCGCCGGGTCCGCGCTCCCGCACGCGGTGAGCGCGAGGGCAGCGGCGGCGGCCAGGGCGAGAGCCTTCGGGTACTTCATGGAGGTGTTCCTTTCGTACGAGCGCCCGGGCGGGCGCCGAGGCGAGGGTCGGGCGGCGTCCGTCCGGGTCGGTCCGGGCGGCCTCAGCGGTGGTCGAGTCGGCGGGCCGTCAGGTCCCCGATCACCTGGACGGCCACGACGAGGACGGTGATCACGGCGACGCACGCGATCATCACGGACGGGTCGAAGCGCTGGTAGCCGTACGAGATCGCGAGCGCACCGAGCCCCCCGCCGCCGATCACGCCTGCCATGGCGGAGTACCCGACCAGCGCGATCACGGTCACCGTGAGCCCCGCGACGATCGCCGGGAGCGCCTCGCGCACGAGCACGCCGCCGATGATCTTGGTCCGTGTCGAGCCCATGACGCGGGCGGCCTCGACCTTCCCGGGGCTCACCTCGCGCAGCGCGGTCTCGACCAGGCGCGCGTAGAACGGGATCGCTCCGAGGGTCAGCGGGACGACGGCCGCCTCCCAGCCGAGCGACGTGCCCACGACCCAGCGGGTGAACGGGATCACCGCGATCATGAGGATCAGGAACGGCACCGACCGCCCGAAGTTGACCACGACGCCGACGACGGAGCTCACCACCCGCTGGGGAGCGAGGCCGCCGGGGGCGGTGGCGTGGAGCAGCACGCCGAGCGGGAGCCCGACCAGCGCCGTCAGCAGCGAGGACACCGCGACCATCGCGACCGTCTCGTAGGTCGCCTCGGGCAGCATCTGCTGGATGACGCGGTTGTTCGCGAGCTCGTCCCACCAGCTCATCGGGTCGCCACCTCCGCGTGGACGCCGGCCGCGTGCAGCCGCCCGAGCGCGGCGGTGACCTCGTCGGCGGGCAGGTCGAGCTGGAGCCGTCCGACCCGGCGGCCGGCGAGGGTCTCGATCGTGCCCGCGGCGATCTCGACCTGGGTGCCCAGGTCGGCGACGGCCGCGAGCACGTCGTGCGTCGCGACGTCGTCGGTCGAGTAGGCCACCTCGACGAGCGAGCGCTCGTCGCCCAGCGGGAGGTCGGGGACCGGGATCAGCTCGCGCGCGAGCCGGGACCCGTACGCACCGACCACCTCACCGAGCGGCCCGTGCTCGACGACGCGCCCGTGCTCGAGCAGCGTCACCGAGTCGCAGATCTCGCGGACCACCCCCATCTCGTGGGTGATGAGCACGACCGTGATCCCGAGCCGGTCGCGCAGGTCGCGGATGAGGGCGAGGATCTGGCGCGTCGTCGCGGAGTCGAGCGCCGACGTCGGCTCGTCGCACAGCAGCACCGCCGGCTCGGTCGCGAGCGCGCGGGCGATGCCGACGCGCTGCTTCTGGCCGCCCGAGAGCTGCGCGGGGTAGGCGTCGGCCCGCTCGCCCAGCCCGACGAGGTCGAGGAGCTCGGCGACCCGGACGGCACGTTGCGCCTTCGGCACCCCGGCGACCTCGAGCGGGTACGCCACGTTCGCCGCGATCGTGCGCGAGTCGAACAGGTTGACGTGCTGGAACACCATGCCGATACGCCGGCGCGCGCTGCGCAGGCGCGACTCGGGCAGGTCGGAGAGCACCTCGCCGTCCACCGTGACCGACCCCGACGTCGGCCGCTCGAGCCCGGTGAGGCAGCGGATCAGCGTCGACTTCCCCGCACCGGAACGACCGACGATCCCGTGGATCGCCCCGCGCGGCACGCTCAGGTCGATGCCGTCGAGCGCGACGACGTCGCGGCCGGGGGTCGGGTACACCTTGCGCAGCGCACGCAGCTCGATCTGCGGGCGCGCGCCCTGGGGCTCGATCTGCGGGCGTGCGCCTCGGGGCTCGCTCATGAGGTCCTCGCGGGGGTGCGGTGGGGCGGCCGACGACGGCGCGGTGGCCGGGTGCGGGTCGCGTGGCGGCTGTGCCGGGGGCGGGTCGGGGGACGGCGGACCGTCCGGAGCGGCGCTGCTCAGCGCGCCGCGGGAGCGCTCAGCTCAACAGCAGCGCGTGCCCGGGCAGCACATTCGCCCCGCGGCAGTCGCCGCGCAGCGAGCAGTGGTCCGGGTGGGAGGCATGCGCCCAGTGTCGCACGCGGCAAGTCGTGGGATGACTGTGTCCATCAGGCGGACAGCGCGTCTCGATCCGCCGGGACGCCGGTGCGCCCGGGCTGGGCCGACGATGTCAGACCCTCGGAGGACGATGGGACGTATGCACAGCTCAGCCACGGTCGTCCACAGCGATCCACAATGCCGTGCACAGGAATACGCACATGTTGTGGGTGGTTGTTCATGAGACCACTACATCTAGCGCGCCGGTCATTGCCCCGAGACCGGTCGCGGGATAGCGTCGTCGTCCAGATCGCGTGCCGGGTACTGACCGGTGACCGACCGTCGAAGCCAGTCGGCCCGCCCGGGTCGTTCATCACCAGCAGTCGCGAGGACCTAGCGCCGTGACCATCACCGACCCGTCCAAGGACGCCCTGACCGCCGCCGTCAGCCCCGGCGGCGCCTCGGGGGCGGGGGCCCCCGGGACCTCGGGGGCGGGCGCCCCCGGGACCTCGGAGCCGAGCTCGCCGCTCGACAGCGCGAAGCCCGGGCAGATCCACGTCACCAAGCGCGACGGCACCCGCGAGCTCTACAACGCGGACAAGATCAACCAGGCGATCGTGAAGGCTGCGGCGGGCCTCGACGACCACGTCGCGAAGGCGATGCAGGTCGCGGCCGAGCTCGCCATCACGCTCTTCGACGGGATCACCACCGAGCAGCTCGACGAGGCCGCCATCGGCGTCGCGGTCCAGAACGTCAAGGACGACCCCGACTTCGACACGATCGCCGCCCGACTGCTGCGCAAGGTGATCAACAAGCGCGTGCTGGGCAACTACGAGAGCGACGTCGAGATGGTGCTGCTGCACCGGGCGCGCTTCCCCGGCTACATCCGCGAAGCCGTCGAGCAGGGCCTGCTCGACGAGCGGCTGGTCACCCACTTCGACCTCGACCGCCTCGCCGCGGCGATCGACCCGTCGCGTGACGACCTGCTGCGCTACATCGGCACGGTCACCATGCGGAACCGCTACATGATCAACGACCGCAAGGGCCGCGCGCTCGAGGTGCCGCAGTACTTCTGGATGCGCGTGTCGATGGGGCTCGCGCTGAACGAGACGGAACCGACGCAGTGGGCGATCCGCTTCTACGACAAGATCTCGCGCCTCGACTACCTGCCGGCCGGGTCGACCCTGGTCAACGCGGGCACGTCCTACCCCCAGCTCTCCAACTGCTTCGTCATGCAGATGGAGGACGACATCGAGCACATCGCGAAGTCCGTTCGTGACGTGATGTGGCTGACCAAGGGGACCGGCGGCATCGGGCTGTCGGTCACCAAGCTGCGGTCCGAGGGGTCGCCGATCCGGTCCAACAACACGGCGTCGACGGGCCCGATCCCGTTCATGCACACGATCGACTCGACGCTCCGCGCGGTCTCGCGCGGGGGCAAGAAGTTCGGCGCGCTGGCGTTCTACATGGAGAACTGGCACCTCGACTTCGACCAGTTCCTGGACCTGCGTCAGAACTCGGGCGACCCGTACCGGCGCACGCGCACGGCCAACACCGCCGTGTGGATCTCTGACGAGTTCATGAAGCGCGTCGCGGCCGACGCCGACTGGTACCTGTTCGACCCGGCTGAGACGCCCGACCTCGTCGAGCTGGTCGGCTCCGCGTTCTCGGAGCGGTACGCCTCCTACGTGTCGATGGCCGAGGCGGGCCGCATGCGCGCGTTCAAGCGCATCAAGGCGCGCGAGCAGTACAACGCGATCCTCGTGACGCTCCAGACCACGTCGCACCCGTGGCTGACGTGGAAGGACACGATCAACCTCCGGGCGCTCAACGACAACACGGGCACGATCCACCTCTCGAACCTCTGCACCGAGATCTGCCTGCCCCAGGACCGGGACAACATCGCGGTCTGCAACCTCGCGTCGATCAACCTCTCCGAGCACCTCGTGCCCGCGCCGGGCACCGAGGGCGGAGAGCCCGGCGCCCTGGCCTTCGACTGGGACCGCATGAGGACGTCGGTCGAGCTCGCCGTCCGGCAGCTCGACAACCTCGTCGACATCACGCTGTCCTCGGTCTCCGAGTCGGAGCACGCGAACAGGGAGAACCGCGCCGTCGGGCTCGGGATCATGGGCTTCACCGACGTGACCGAGCGGCTCGGCTACGCGTACGAGTCCGAGGAGGCGTACGCGCTGATCGACGAGCTCGTCGAGTTCATCAGCTACCACGCGATCGACGCGAGCGCCGGTCTCGCGCGCGAGCGCGGGTCGTACGCGCACTTCGAGGGGTCGGGCTGGTCGAAGGGGCTGGTCCCGTTCGACACGATCGCCCGGGTCGAGGCCGACCGCGGCGTGCCCGTCCAGGTCGACCGCACCATGCGCCTCGACTGGGACGTGCTGCGGGAGAAGGTTCGCGCCGGGATGCGGAACGCGACGCTCATGGCGATCGCTCCGACGGCGTCGATCGGCCTCGTCGCAGGCACGACGCCGGGGCTCGACCCGCAGTTCTCGCAGATCTTCTCGCGGGCGACCAGCTCCGGGAAGTTCCTCGAGGTGAACCGCAACCTGGTCCACGACCTGCAGCGGCTCGGTCTCTGGGAGCAGGTGCGGGACCACCTGCTCGCCGCCCAGGGTGACCTGAGCCAGGTCCCCGGCGTGCCCGACCACCTGCGCGAGGTCTACAGGACGTCGTTCCAGCTCACCCCGTACGCGTTCATCGAGGTCGCGGCCCGGGCCCAGAAGTGGATCGACCAGGCGATCAGCCGGAACATCTACCTCGAGACGCGCGACGTCTCCCAGATGGCGAGGCTCTACTCCGCGGCCTGGGAGCGCGGCGTCAAGACGACGTACTACCTCCACGTGAAGCCGCGGCACACGGCGGAGCAGTCGACCGTGCGGGTCAACAAGGCGGAGGCGCGACCGTCGGGCACGCCGATCGGCACGGTCCCGGCGCCGACCGCGACCTCCGCGTCGCCGTCACCGCGCCGGGGATTCGGCTTCGGCAAGGCCACGGGCACGACGGCGCCCGCCGCCCCGGCCGATGCGGTCGAATCGGTCGGCGCTGGTCCGGTCGGCGCTGGTTCCGTCGACGCCGTTCCGGTCGATGCCGTTCGGGTCGACTCCGTTCCGATCGACCCCGTGAACCCGGTCGACGGTGCAGCGGGTGCCGTCCCCGCTCCGCGGACACGTGCGCGCGGCTTCGGCGCGGTGGCGTCGCCAACCGCCTCGGCCCCTGTAGCTCAACCGGCTCCGGCTGCCGCCGCTGCTCCCGCGCCTGGTCCTGTCCCTGCTGAGGCCGCGCCGTCGGGCTTCACCGTCCCGAACGGGGTCGCAGCCCTTCCCGCGATCGAGCCCGTCCCGACCGGGCAGGACGACCTCGAGATGGTCGACGGCGTCGCCTGCCCGGTCGACCCCATGGAACGGCTGCAGTGCGACTCGTGCCAGTAGCCACCTGACCGTCCCCGCCCGCCGGCGGCCGGCTCCCCTCCGGTCGGCCGCCGCACCCGAAGGAGAACCTCTTGTCTCACCAGATGCTCGGCACCGGGATCTCGGAAGGCCTGCTGCTCAAGCCGGTCCGGTACCAGTGGGCCATGGACCTGTACGAGCAGGCCGTCGCGAACACGTGGTTCCCGAACGAGATCCAGCTCGGCGAGGACCTCGCGGACTTCAAGCGCATGACGGACCAGGAGAAGCACGCCGTCACGTTCCTGATGTCGTACTTCAACCCCAACGAGCTCCTCGTGAACAAGGCGCTCGCGTTCGGCGTGTACCCCTACATCAACGCTCCCGAGGCGCACCTGTACCTCGCGAAGCAGATGTGGGAGGAGGCCAACCACTGCATGTCGTTCGAGTACGTCCTCGAGACGTTCCCGATCGACCGGACCGAGGCGTACGAGTCGCACGTCACGGTTCCCTCGATGGCCGCCAAGGAGGCCTTCGAGGTGAAGTACATCAAGCGCATGACGGAAGAGCGGCTCGACATCACGACGACGGAGGGCAAACGGGACTTCGTCCGGAACCTCGTCGCGTACAACATCATCCTCGAGGGCATCTGGTTCTACTCGGGGTTCATGGTGGCGCTGAGCTTTCGGCAGCGGAACCTGCTCCGGAACTTCGGGTCGCTCATGGACTGGATCGTCCGGGACGAGTCCCTGCACCTGAAGTTCGGGATCAACCTCATCCTCACGGTGCTCGAGGAGAACGAGGACCTGCAGACGCAGGAGTTCGCGGACGAGATCCGCCAGATGATCCTCGACGCCGTGGTGATGGAGGAGCAGTACAACCGCGACCTGCTGCCGAACGGGATCCTCGGCCTCAACGCCGAGTACGTGAACCAGTACGTCAAGTACCTGGCCGACCGTCGCCTCGAGGAGCTCGGCTTCGACCCGCACTACAGGGTGTCAAACCCCGCGAAGTGGATGGCTGCCGCCAACGACACCCTGCAGCTCGTCAACTTCTTCGAGGCCACGAACACCTCCTACGAGGTCAACGCGCGATCAGGGAGCTGACGCCCCCGCACCCGGTGCGCCGTAGCACCCGGTGGCTGCGACGGAGACGCGTGGCACGGTCACACCGCGCCGATCGCCACGACCATCCGGTACTGCTCCGACACCTCGCCGGAGCGGAGCGTGAGCCCGAGGCCGGCCGCCGCGGTGGCGTCCACGGTCTCGGAGGCGGCGACCGTCACGACCAAGCCAACGGCCGAGCGTCCCGCCAGCTGCGGGAGCCGGCACAGCACCTCGCTCGGCCCGCCGTCGCAGGCCCACGGTGACGTCTCGGGATCGGCGAAGCTGACGCCGTGGGGCAGGTCGAGCAGGGCGGTGACGCCGAAGGCCGCCAGAGAGCCGCGATTCGCGATGACGAACGCCAGATCACCGAGGCGACCGGCCGTGAGCACGAGGTCGGCGGCGGGTGCGGCGTCGAACGAGGCAGGGGTCGCCGCACCGCCTCCGACGCCGGGATCACCCGACGTCGGCGCGTCGCCCGACGGCCGGGACTCGCCGGACGACGCCGGATCGGCGGCCGGTGGGCTCCCCTCGGAGGCCGGGTTCTCCGCGGCCGGGTTCTCCGCGGCCGGGTTCTCCGCGGCCGGGTTCTTCGCGGAAGGGTTCCCCGCGGAAGGGTTCCCCGCGGAAGGGGTCCCCGCGGGAGCTGGGTCCGTAGGCGGCGGGTCGGCCGGCACCGGGTCTGCGGGTAGAGGCTCGGCAGGTGCTGGATCCGCGGGCGGGAGCACAGGCTCTGGCTCGGCGGTCGGCGTCGGCTCGCCGGCCGGAGCGGCCTCCGGCGCCGCGGTCGGCCCGCTGGCCGTCGTCGTGCCCGTCGATGCGGGTGGAGTCGGCTCTGCTGCGGGCCTGAGGTCGTCGGCGGCGCTGGTGCCCGCCCTCGGCGAGGGCTGCCCGCTGGTGCCCGCGCTCGGCGAGGGCTGCCCGGGGACGGGCACCTGGACCGGCGCGCCGGCGACCACCGGCGTCGCCGCCGCAGGTGCTCGCTCCGCAGCGGCGACGGTTGTCGCGTGCCGCGCGGAACGGTTGTCCTCCGTGAACGCACCCGTCGCGCCACCGACCGCGAGAGATGCCCCCACCACCCCAGCGACCACCGCGCTCATGACGCCGGCCGGGCCCGACGCCGCGACGGTGCCCACGGTCGCAGCCGTAGCCGCCGTGGCCCCTGCGACGCTCCCGACTCCGGTGAGGATGCCCGCCGTCCCGGTCGACCCCAGCACACCCGCGCCGCCCAGCAGGCCGGCCCCCGACAGCCCGCCGAGTCCTGCCGCCGCCCCACCGACAGCCGCTCCACCCGCCGTCGCACCACCGACAGCCGCTCCACCCGCAGCCAGGCCGCCGGCAACCCCGCCGGCCGTCGCAGCACCACCCACGGCGGCACCGCCGGCCGCTCCGGCAGCCGCGCCACCCGCGGCCGCTCCGGCAGCCGCGCCACCGGCAGCCGCG
>NZ_JABCJJ010000019.1 GCF_012952065.1 Cellulomonas fimi | reverse complement strand
GTCATCGTGGGTCTCCACTTCGAGGGTGCTGTGAGAGGTTCACTCGAAGGGTCACGCGGTGACCGCGCCGTCGTCTACCGCGACGCGCTCACCGGGCTACCGGTACACCACTCTGGCGGACTCCACTCTGAGCGCGCGAGCAGCCGCAAGCATCGGCAGGAGGAGAGCCTTCGGCCGGATGGGCAGCGTTCTGTCAATAGGGTGCCCGGCCGGATCCGCCGCCGGCGGGAGGTTGGCACCGTTTTGTCAATGCCACCGCGCCACGCTAGAGGCACCCAAGAGCCCCGGAGGCCACGATGGACACCCCCGCCACGACGACGTTGCGTTTGATCCCTAGGCGCCGACGCCCTGACGGCACGAGCGGCTCGCCGAGCCAGACCACCCGAACCCTGAACGTCACCGTGCGACCGGACACCCGGTTGCTGCTCTCGGTCGAGGAGGCCGCCGAGCGGCTCGACATCGGCCGGACCCTGCTCTACGAGCTGATCGCCGCCGGACAGGTCCAGACGATCCATGTGGGTCGTCTCCACAAGGTCCCGGTCGACTCGCTCCGGGAGTTCGTCGATCGCCAACGGGCGTTGGCTAACGAAGCTGCGACTCGCGGGGGGGAGGCCGGGTGAGCCGCCCGGTCACGTCACCGTCACATCGGTGACGTCCACGTACGTCGTTCGGGCGCGCCACGCCACTCACCGCCACACAGGATTTCCGCACTCTCGGCGGAATCGCGTCCACGCGCCCACCGAGGCCGGCCGGGGACACGGCAAAGCGCAACACGCCGAAGGCACTGCCCGCCCGAGCGCGACGCCCGGGACCGCTCCTTGGTGCTGACATGAACTGACCGGCCCGGCATCGGTCGGTCCACCGCGCTGGAGGACTCGGGAGGCACCGCGTTCATGACCCGGATCAGGCCGTCCGCGATCCGCTCAAACCCGCGCCGGCGCGCCCCCGTCCGGCGCTGTCCGCGACGAGATGGTTCCCGAAATGGTTCCCGCCGGGCCCAAAACGCCGTCAGGGGCTTGCTAGGATAATCCCTAGCAAGCCCCTGACCTGCACAAACACTGTCGGGCTGACAGGATTTGAACCTGCGACCCCTTGACCCCCAGTCAAGTGCGCTACCAAGCTGCGCTACAGCCCGCCGGCCCACGAACGGGCCTCGCTGAGACTACCGCAGCATCCCGGGCGGAACCGAATCCCCCGTGCGCACGATCGCCGCCCACGGCCCGGGTCCGCACGCGCACCGAGCTAGCGCGCGGTGTCCGTGACCGCCAGCCGCAGCGACTCGAGCCGGTGCTGCTCGGCCGCCACCACGCCGAGGGCGAGAACGGCGACGAACAGCCCCCCGGTCGCGAGCCACGGCTCGACGTAGAACAGCGCGACCTGCGTGAGGAGCAGGTCCGCGAGCACCGCCCCACGCATCCAGCGGAACGCCCGGGCACGGTCACGCCGCAGGAGCGTGACGCCTCGCCCCGAAGCGAGCACCGTCAACGCCACGGAAACCGCCACCCCGACGGTGACCCAGACGGGCACCGTGCCGCCCCGAGCCTCATGCACCGCCAGCGTGAGCGGCGCCGCCGCGACCAGCACGACGATGAGCGCCGCCGTCGTGCGCGTGGCCCACCTCCGCGTGACGACGCCGCGCAGCATCCGCCGGAACCGGCTCCGCCCGAGCTCGATCGGGTCGGGTGCCTCCGCGTGGTCGTCGGGGATCGCCGCGAGCAAGGCCTCGATCTGGGCCGCGCCGGGCGCCTCACGGCCCCGGGCGAGCAGCTGCGTCGCGTGCTTCCTCCGGCCGGGGCTCAGCCCGCCGACCAGCCCCGCAACCGCATGGTCCGCCGCCCCGGCCAGGTACTCGGCCGGGTGGTGCCTGCGACGTCCGTGCAGCACGTCGGTCACGATCACGACGAGCATGAGCGTGACGTAGATGATCATCGGCGCCGGCTTGAAGAAGTAGTCGTTGTCGTTGGTCAGGAACTTGCCGACCTCGTCGATGAACAGCCCGAGCCCGACCCCGCCCAGGAACGCGGCGAGCGGCCGCACCACGGGTCCGGCGAACGACAGCAGGAGCACCATCGCCACCGTCATCGCGAGCCCGCCCCAGAGCACGTGCGCGACGTGGAGGGTCTTCCCGCCGATCTGCGGGAAGCCGGTGAGCTGCAGGTACCCGCGCGTCACGATCACGGTGCCCACGGCCGTCACGACCAGCCCCGTGACGTGCTCGACGGCTTGCGGGTCGCGCGGCAGCCCCCACCGCAGCAGCGCCGCGCGCCGCGCGACGTCGTCGAGGACGGGCTCGCTCACCGCCGGCGCTTCTCCCGCACCCGCACCGAGATCTCGATCGGCGTCCCCTCGAAGCCGAAGGTCTCCCGCAGCCGCCGCTCGATGTACCTGCGGTAGCCGGCCTCGAGGAACCCGCTCGCGAAGACGACGAACCGTGGCGGCCGGGCCGCGACCTGCGTCGCGAAGAGGATCCGCGGCTGCTTGCCGCCCCGCAGGGGGTGCGGGTGCGCCGCGACGAGCTCGCCCAGGAAGGCGTTGAGCCTGCCGGTCGAGATCCGCGTCTCCCACGACTCGAGCGACCGCTCGAGCGCCGGCACCAGCCGGTCCATGTGCCAGCCGGTCTTCGCCGAGACGTTCACCCGGGGCGCCCACTGGACCTGCACCAGGTCCTGCTCGATCTCGCGCTCGAGGAACGGCCGCCGGTCCTCGTCCATGAGGTCCCACTTGTTGTAGGCGATCACGAGCGCGCGCCCTGCTTCGACCACCTGCGAGATGACACGCGTGTCCTGCTCGGTCATCGTGACGCTCGCGTCGACGAGCACGACGGCGACCTCCGCCTTCTCGATCGCGGCCTGCGTGCGCAGCGAGGCGTAGAAGTCGGCCCCGCTCGTCTGGTGCACCCGCCGCCGGATGCCCGCGGTGTCGACGAACACCCACTGCCTGCCCTTGAGCTCCACGAGCTCGTCGACCGGGTCGCGGGTCGTGCCGGCGACGTCGTCGACGACGACCCGCTGGGCTCCCAGCACCTTGTTCAGCAACGAGGACTTGCCGACGTTCGGCCGCCCGACGAGCGCGACCCGCCGCGGACCCCCGTGCGGCAGCGCGGCGCCGTGCGCCGAGACCGTCGGCAGCGCCGCCATCGCCGCGTCGAGCAGGTCGCCCGTCCCGCGGCCGTGCAGGGCCGAGACGGGGTGCGGCTCGCCCAGGCCGAGGCTCCACAGCTCCGTCGCGTCGGCCTCGACGCGCGGGCCGTCCACCTTGTTGGCGCACAGGACGACGGGCTTGCCGGACCGGCGGAGCAGCTTGACCACGCGCTCGTCCGTCGACGTCGGGCCCACCGTCGCGTCGACCACGAACAGCACGGCGTCGGCCAGCGAGATCGCGACCTCGGCCTGCTCGGCGACGCGCGCCTCGATGCCCGCGACGTCGACCTCCCAGCCGCCCGTGTCGACCACCATGAACCGGCGCCCCGCCCACTCGGCGGGGTAGCTCACGCGGTCGCGCGTCACGCCGGGCTTGTCCTCGACGACGGCCTCGCGGCGGCCCAGGATGCGGTTGACGAGCGTCGACTTGCCCACGTTCGGACGCCCGACGACGGCGAGCACCGGCAGCGGGGCGCCCGCACCCTCGTCGTCGGTGTCCTCGGCGTCCCCGTCGAGGAGCGCAAGATCCTCGTCCTCAAGCTCGTACTCGGTCAGACCGGCGCGCAGCGCGCGATCCCGGGCCGCCTCGTCGATGCCCTCCCCCGCGACGTCGTCGCGTGCGAGGTCAGCCGCGCCGTCGGCCGCGCCGTCGCCCGTGGCGAGGACGGTGACCTCCGGGTCCAGCTCGTCGGGGTGCGCCTGCTCGGTTCCACTCATGGGCCCCATCCTCCCAGCCCGGACGACCTACGGAGAACCGGCCGCCGTCCGGTTCGGGTCGTCGGTCGGCAGCGCGAGGCCCGTGCGGGCTGACGACGAGGCGACCAGGCGCGACAGCGCGACGCGGATCGCCTCGTTGGCACCGTCGAGCGCGGCCCGCCCCGACGTCCCGTGCGGTCGCTCGAGGACGAGCGGGGTGCCGAACTCCACCGCGAGCCGGCGCCGGACGCCCGGGACGTGCCCGACGCCCTCGCCGGTGCGGCGCGTGCCCAGCACGGCCACGGGGACGACCGGCGCGTGGCCGTTGAGCGCGAGCCACGCGATGCCGGCGCGCGCGCCGGCGGCGTCCCCGCGCCCCCGCGTACCCTCGGGGAACACGCCGACCGCGCCTCCCCGGCGAAGCACGTCGAGCGCCGCGACGAGCGCCGTCCGGCCGCCGTCGTCGTCGACCGGGATCTGCCCCGCGCGGTGCAGCACCCAGCCCAGCGGGCCGACGAACATCGACTCCTTGACGAGGAAGTGGACCGGCCGGGGCGCCACGCCCAGCACCACGGGACCGTCCATGAGCCCGATGTGGTTGGCGGCGAGCAGGACCGGCCCCGTCGCGGGCACGTTCGCCGCACCGGTCACCTCCGTCGCCCAGACACCGCGCGCGAGGAAGCGGCCGACCCACCGGGACCACGCCGGCCCCGCCGGCGACGGAGCGGTGCTCCCCGGGCGAGGGGCTCGCGCCGCGTCGGGCACCCCGCTCGGGTCCGACGCCGGCCCGCCGCTCACACCGTCCGTCCTGCGACCTGCCCGATCACGTCGAGCACCGCCCGGACCGTCTGGTCGAGGTCGAGCTCCGACGAGTCCACGGTGACGACGCCGTCGGCCGCCACCTGGAACTCGACCACCGTCGAGTCGTCGGCGTCCCGTCGCAGCACCTCGTCGCGGGTCGCGTGGACGGCCGCGGCGTCGTCCGTGCCGTGGACGTCCCGTGCGCGGCGGGCCAGCCGGGCGTCCTCGCTCGCCGTGAGCAGCAGGCGTACGTCGGCGTCGGGCGCCACGACCGTGGTGATGTCCCGACCCTCGGCGACGATCCCCCGTCCACCGGAGAAGGAACCCGCGTCCGCCTCTGCAGCGATCGCCGCACGCTGCAGGCGCCCCAGCTCGGCCCGGACGGCCAGGTTCGTGGCGACCGCACTGACGGCCGCCGAGATCTCACTGCGACGGATCGCCTCGCCGACGTCCACCCCGCCCACGTGCACCGACGGCGAGACCGGGTCGACGCCCATGACGAGCGGCAGCGCCGCGACCTCCGCCGCGACCGCGGGCCCGGCCGTCAGAGGCACGCCCCGCTCGAGGCACCACCAGGTGGCAGCGCGGTACATCGCGCCCGTGTCGAGGTACGCGAGCCCGAGTGCCGCAGCGACCCGTCGGGACACGGTCGACTTGCCGGAGCCCGAAGGGCCGTCGATCGCGACGACGAAGGCCGTCCTGGGGGCGTTGCTCACTGTCTCCTCCATCAGCTCGCGAGCCGCCAACCACGGTCCGTGAGCGCTCGTTCCAGGACGTCCACGCGGTCGGGGAGGACCGAGATCGCGGCCATTCCCACCGGCTGCCGCGGCGCGTGCTCGAGGCGCAGGTCCTCGAGGTTCACGCCGGCGGCGCCGACGTCCGCCAGCAGTCGCGCCAGCTCGCCGGGCGCGTCCGGCACCAGCACCGTGACGACGCGGTAGTCGCGGGGGGCGCCGCCGTGCTTGCCGGGGATCCGCGCGACGCCGTGGTTGCCGCTCGTGATGGCACCGGCGATCGCGCCGAGCGCGCCGCGGGCGACACCCTCGGGTCCGAGCGCGTCGTGTGCCCGTCCGAGCGCCTCGATGACGCCGTCGAGGTCCGCCCGCAGTGCCACGAGCACGTCCCGTACCGGCCCGGCGTTGGCCGCGAGGATCGACGTCCACAGGCGCGGGTCGCTGCTCGCGATGCGCGTGACGTCACGCAGCCCCTGGCCGGCCAGTGCGAGCGCAGCGTCGGGCGCCTCGACGAGCCGCGCGGCGACGAGGCTCGCGGCCAGCTGGGGAAGGTGCGACACGACGGCGACCGCGGCGTCGTGCCCCGCGGCGTCCATGGTCACGGGGACCCCCCCCACGTCGGCCGCCAGCGAGCGGACAGCCAGCAGCGCCTCGCCCGAGGACGCCCCGGAGTCCGTGATCACCCACGGTCGACCGACGAACAGGTCCGGCACGGCGGAGGCGGGGCCCGAGGTCTCGCGTCCCGCCATCGGGTGGGAGCCGACGTACCGGGTGAGGTCCGCCCCGGCGGCGAGCACCTCGGCGAGCACGTGGTGCTTGATGCTCGCGACGTCGGTGACGACGGCCTCCGGGTTCGCCTCGAGCTCGCGGAGCACGACGTCGGCCGTCACGTCGGGCGGCGCCGCGACGACGACCAGCCGGACCGGCGCGTCGTCGGGCCGGGGCAGGCGACCGGCGCCGACGTCGCGCGCGAGCGCGAGAGCCGTGCGCGACGGGTCGTGCAGCACCACGTCGACGCCGCGCGTGCTCAGCGCGAGGCCGACGCTCGCGCCGAGCAGGCCCGTGCCGACCACCCGGACCGGGCCACGCGTCGCGACCGGTGCGGGTGCGTCGAGGCTCACGCGGCGCTCACATCCCCACCAGGCCCATCAGGCTGCCGACCTCGGCCTGGCTCAGCACGCGGGTCGTGCCCGTCCGCAGGGCACCGAGCCTGATCGGGCCGATCTGCGTGCGGACGAGGCGCGTGACGGGGTGTCCGATCTCCTCGAACATGCGGCGCACGATCCGGTTGCGCCCCTCGTGGAGCGTGACCTCGATGAGCGCGGCCTGCGGCGTCGAGTCGACGATGCGGTAGCTGTCGACCTTCGCCCGACCGTCCTCGAGCTCGATGCCGTGCAGCATCGTGTTGGCGACGTTGCCCGCGACCCGGCCCTCGACGTGCGCGAGGTACGTCTTGGGGACCTCGTACCTCGGGTGCGCGAGCCGGTTGGCGAGCTCGCCGTCGTTGGTCAGCAGCAGCAGGCCCTCGGTCTCGGCGTCGAGCCGGCCGACGTGGAACAGGCGCTCGTCGCGGTGCTGCACCAGCTGCGCGAGCGACGGCCGGCCCTCGGGGTCGTGCATCGTGGAGACGACGCCGAGCGGCTTGTTGAGCGCGATCGTCACCAACGAGGTGTCGAGCTGGATCCGCAGCCCGTCGACGTGCACGACGGCGCTCGCCGGGTCCACACGGACGCCCAGCTCGCGCACCACGACGCCGTCCACGCTCACGCGCCCGGACGCGATCAGGTCCTCGCAGGCCCGCCGGGACCCGAGGCCGGCGGTCGCCAGCACCTTCTGCAGCCGTACGCCACCCTCGACGTGCACGTCGCGCGTCTGGTCGACCACGGGCCGATGGGGACGCCCGAGGCTCGGCCGGGCGGGACCGCCCGCTCGTCCTGCCGTTCGGCCCGCTCCTCGCTGCCCGCGCTCGGGGCGCGGGGCGCCACGTCGTGTGCTCACGTCTGCTGCTCTCCTGCTGCGTCGTCCACGCCGTCGAAGGCGTCGAGGTCCGGAAGGTACGGGGCCAGGGGCGGCATCTCGTCGAGCGACCCGAGCCCCATCCGTTCCAGGAAGTATCCCGTGGTCCCGTACAGCACGGCACCGCTCGACGGGTCGGTGCCGACCTCGGCCACCAGCCCCCGCGAGGTCAGCGTGCGCACGACACCGTCGACGTTGACGCCGCGCACCGCGGAGACCTGGCCGCGGGTGACCGGCTGTCGGTAGGCGATCACGGCGAGGGTCTCGAGCGCGGCCTGCGTGAGCCGCGCCGTCTGGCCGTCGAGCACGAACCGGCCCACGACGTCGGCGTACGCCGGCGCCGAGTAGATGCGCCAGCCGTCACCGGCGCGCCGCAGGTCGAACCCGCGAGGGCGACCCCCTCGGGCCCCTCGGTACTCGGCCGCCAGCTCCTCGAGGAGGCCCAGGACGTTCTCGGTGGGGAGCGCCAGGACCGAGGCGAGCTGGACCACGGGGATCGGCTCGTCCGCGACCATGAGCACCGCCTCGAGCGCCGAGAGAGCACCGCCCGGGAGGTCCGCGACGTCGAACGCGAGCTCGCCCACGTCGGCGGGCTGCGCCGCGGAGGCGTTCGGAACCCCGGCGTCGTCCGGCACCGCTCCGACGTCGGGCGTCGGCACGGGGTCCGACGACGCAGCCACCTCGGTCTCGCTCACGCCTGCTCCTCCACCTGCTGGTCCCCCGCTGTCGTCGCCTCGGCGTCGTCGTCGAAGTCGTCGGAGACCACCACGTCTCCCGCGTCCGACCCCGTCCACCGTACGGTGAGCTCGCCGAGCGGAGTCACCTGGTCGAAGCCCACGGCGCCCTCACGGAACAGCTCGAGGAGCGCCAGGAACCGGACGACCACGACCAGGGGCGACCCGGCGTCGGCCACGAGCGTGCGGAACGAGCTGGCACCGCCGTGGCGCAGGCGGTCGACGAGGACGGCCGCCTGCTCGCGCACGGTGACCATGGGCGCGTGCAGGTGGCTGAGGTCGACCCCCGGCGGTGCAGCGCGCGGGGCCAGCGCCTTGGCCGCGAGGGCAGCCAGCTCGTCGGGGCCGACCTGCCACACCAGCTCGGGCAGCAGGGCCGCGAGCTGCGGTTCGAGCGAGACCGTGCGCGGGAACCGGCGTCCCTCCGAGGCGAGCCGGTCGGCGATCGCCGTGGCGACCTGCTTGTACGCGCGGTACTGGAGGAGGCGCGCGAACAGCAGGTCGCGGGCCTCGAGCAGCTCGAGGTCCTCCGCGTCCTCGACGTCGCCGGCGGGGAGCAGGCGCGCGGCCTTGAGGTCGAGGAGCGTCGCTGCCACGACCAGGAACTCGCTCGCCTGGCCGAGGTCCCACGAGGCGCCGCCCGCGGTGTCGGCCGCGCGCAGATAGGCGATGAACTCGTCGGTCACCTGCGCGAGCGCGACCTCGGTGATGTCGAGCTTGTGCCTCGAGATCAGCCCGAGCAGCAGGTCGAAGGGCCCCGAGAAGTTGGTGAGGTGGACCTCGAACCCCGTGGTCCCCGCCGGCCCCGCCTGTGGCAGCGCGCTCTCGGGCGGAGCCTCAGGCTGCGTCGCCACGGGCGACGAGCTCTCGCGCAAGCTGGCGGTACGCCGCCGCACCGGAGTGCGTCGGCGCGTACGTGGTGATGGGCTCGGCCGCGATCGACGAGTCGGGGAACTTCACGGTCCGCCCGATCACGGTGTGCAGCAGCGTGTCCCCGAACGCCTCGTGGACGCGGGTGATGACCTCGCGCGAGTGCAGGGTGCGGGGGTCGTACATCGTGGCGAGGATGCCGTCGACCTCGAGGCGCGGGTTGAGGCGGTCCCGGACCTTCTCGATCGTCTCGACCAGCAGCGCGACCCCGCGCAGCGCGAAGAACTCGCAGGCGAGCGGGATCATGACGCCGTGCGCCGCCGTGAGGGCGTTGACCGTGAGCAGCCCGAGCGACGGCTGGCAGTCGACGAGGATCACGTCGTAGTCGTCGACGACCGGGCGCAGCACGCGGCTGAGCACCGACTCCCGCGCGACCTCGCCCACGAGCTGCACCTCGGCCGCGGACAGGTCGATGTTCGC
This sequence comes from Cellulomonas fimi, assembly GCF_012952065.1. Classification (GTDB taxonomy): domain Bacteria; phylum Actinomycetota; class Actinomycetes; order Actinomycetales; family Cellulomonadaceae; genus Pengzhenrongella; species Pengzhenrongella fimi_A. The sequence goes on along the minus strand of NZ_JABCJJ010000019.1, from coordinate 52,467 downwards.
GGGCAGGAGGTCGAGGTTCTCGACGCGCGTCTTGCACAGCACGTCGGTCACGGACGCCGAACGCTCCATGAGCAGGTTGTAGACCGTGACGTCGAGCTCATGCGGGCTGACGCCGAGACCGACGGAGGCAGCGCCCTGGGGGTCGAAGTCGACGACGAGCACCTTGCGGCCGTACTCCGCCAGCGCGGCGCCCAGGTTGATCGTGGTGGTCGTCTTGCCGACTCCGCCCTTCTGGTTGCACATCGCGATGATGCGCCCGGGTCCGTGCGAGGTGAGCGGAGCGGGGACCGGGAAGTCCGGGATCGAGCGGCCGACCGGGTCCTGCGAGCCGACGCCCGACGTGCTGGACGGTTCGGTGGGGGCCTGGCTGCTCACGCCGTCAACCTACCGCAGGGCCGATCGCGAACCTGGCAGGAAACCCCGACCGTCGACGCGCCGGGCACTCGCCGGAACCTCCCCCGCGGCCGCCGCCACCACCGTCCCGTTAGCCCAGCGCGCGCGGGTGCGACGCCGCGTAGACCTCGCGGAGCGTGTCGGGCGTGACGAGCGTGTAGACCTGCGTGGTCGTGACCGACGCGTGGCCCAGGAGCTCCTGCACCACGCGGACGTCGGCGCCGCCGGCCAGGAGGTGCGTCGCGAACGAGTGCCGCAGCGTGTGCGGCGAGATGTGCTCGGCACCGGGGAGCTGCGCCCGCTCGGCGGCGGCGCGCAGGACGGACCACGCGCTCTGCCTGCTGAGCCGCGCACCGCGCAGGTTGAGGAAGAGCGCCGGCGTGCCGAGACCGCTCGCGGCGAGCGCGGGCCGGGCGCGGACCAGGTACGCGTCGACGGCTGCGACCGCGTACGAGCCCATCGGGACGACCCGCTCCTTGCGCCCCTTGCCGAGGAGCCGGACCGACGCGTGCCCCGGCGTGAGGTCCAGGTCGTCGACGTCGAGCCCCACGGCCTCGGAGATGCGGGCGCCGGTCGAGTACACGAGCTCGAGCAGCGCCCGGTCGCGCAGCGGTCCGGCTCCGTCACCGGCCCCGGCCGCCTCGAGCAGGCGCTCGACGTCGGCCGTCGAGATGGCCTTCGGCAGCCGCTTGGGCTGGGCCGGAGGTCGGACGGCGCTCGCGGCGTCGGCCCCGACGAGACCCTCCAGCGCGCAGAACCGGTGCCAGCCCCGGACGGCGGCCACAGCGCGCGCCGCCGACGACGCCGAGAGCGCGGCGCCGCCGTCGGACCCCGTGCGCAGGGCCGTGACGAAGTCCTCGACGTCCTCCGGGGTGATCTGCGCCGGCGTGCCGCGTCCCTGTGCGGCGAGGTGGCCGACATACCGCTCGAGGTCGCGCCGGTAGGCGGCCAGGGTGTTCGGTGACAGCCCGCGCTCCACGGTGAGGTGCGCGAGGTACCCCTGGACGACGCCGGCGAGCGCGTCCTGCCCGGCGGGCGCCGGTGCGGCGGGCGCCGGTGCGGCGGGCTGCGTCATCGGGTCGCGGTCGCGGTCGCGGGCTGTCGGCGGCTCAGACCGGCAGGAACGGGTCGACCGCGACGGCGAGGAACAGCAGCGTGAGGTACGTGATCGACAGGTGGAACAGCCGCATCTCGCGCAGCTTGGGCCCGCTCGGGTCCGTCGCACGCCGGTAGAGCGCGATGCACGCGGCCAGGAACCAGCCACCCAGCCCCAGCGCCGCGACCGTGTAGACCCAGGTCATGTCGGCCAGCGGGACCAGTGCGAGCGAGGAGGCCACCATGGCGACCGAGTAGCCGATCACCTCGGTCGCGACCTTCTTGTCACCCGCCACGACGGGCAGCATCGGCACCCCGGCGGCGGCGTAGTCCCGACGGAACTTCATCGACAGCGGCCAGTAGTGCGGCGGCGTCCAGAAGAAGATCACCCCGAACAGCGCGAGCGGGGCCCAGCCGAGCGAGCCGGTCACCGCGGACCAGCCGATCAGGACCGGCATGCACCCCGCGATGCCGCCCCACACGATGTTCTGCGGCGTCCGGCGCTTGAGGATCATCGTGTAGCCGACGACGTAGATCAGGATCGCCGCGGCCGTCAATACCGAGGAGACCGGGTTCACGACCGCCCACAGCCAGAGCAGCGAGACGACGCCGAGGACGAGCCCGAACACCAGCGCCGCCCGCGGCGTGACCTCGCCCGTCACGAGCGGACGCCGCTTGGTCCGGTTCATCACCTTGTCGATGTCCCGGTCGAGGTAGCAGTTGAGGACGTTCGCCGACCCGGCGGCGAGCGTGCCACCGACCAGGGTCGCGAGCACGAGGCCGAGCGCCGGGAACCCGCGGTCCGCGAGGATCATCGTCGGCAGCGTCGTCACCAGCAGGAGCTCGATGATGCGGGGCTTGGTCAGGGCGACGTACGCACCGACGCGGTCGCGGACCCGCGCCGCCACCGACGCCGGGGCGGCGGACGCCAGGCCCGCGACAGGGGCGGAGGCGGCGGAGGTCTCGTCGAGCGGGACCTGGCTCGTGGTGCGCACGCGCAAGGGCCTTCCGTTTCTTCAGGAGCTGAGCCGGTTCTTCACGAGTGAGCCGGGGCGGCGGGGCGTTCTCGGCCATGGTACGGCCCATGCGGTGCCCGGGGTGTCCACCCTGCGGGGCCGGACTGCCCGTGGCCGCCCGGGTCGGTAGTCTCGAACCAACGACCGCTCCCCGGCGCCGGTACCTCGCCACGGCGTCGCACCGCCCCGGGAGCTCGATCCTGGCGATGTCCGTCGGCCACCGCGCCCCGGACGGAGATGAGGCCCCTGTGAACGTGTCCGCACCGATCGACCAGCACGTCCGGTGGTCCGAGCTCGACCGCAAGGCCGTCGACACCGTGCGGGTGCTCGCGGCGGACGCGGTCGAGAAGGTCGGGAACGGTCACCCGGGCACGGCGATCAGCCTTGCCCCCGTCGCCTACCACCTGTACCAGGACCGGATGCGGCTCGACCCCGCGGACCCGCACTGGTTGGGCCGCGACCGGTTCGTGCTCTCCGCCGGCCACTCGAGCCTCACGCAGTACATCCAGCTGTACCTGGCGGGGTACGGGCTCGAGCTCGACGACCTCCAGGCGCTCCGGACCTGGGGCTCGAAGACGCCCGGCCACCCCGAGTTCCGGCACACGGACGGGGTCGAGATCACGACGGGGCCGCTGGGCCAGGGCATCGCGAGCTCCGTCGGCATGGCGATGGCTGCGCGGCGTGAGCGCGGGCTGTTCGACCCGGACGCGGCGCCGGGCACGAGCCCCTTCGACCACCAGATCTACGTGATCGCGTCCGACGGCGACCTCCAGGAGGGCGTCTCGAGCGAGGCGTCCTCGATCGCCGGCACCCAGGAGCTCGGCAACCTCACGGTGATCTGGGACGACAACCACATCTCGATCGAGGGCGACACCGACATCGCGTTCACCGAGGACGTCGTCGCCCGGTACGCGGCCTACGGCTGGCACGTGCAGCTCGTGGACTGGACGCGCGGCGAGGACGGGTACGTCGAGGACGTCGACGCGCTGGCCGCCGCCCTGGACGCCGCGGCCGCCCAGACCCGTCGCCCGTCGATCATCGGCCTCCGCACGATCATCGCGTGGCCCTCTCCGACGAAGCAGAACACCCACGGTGCCCACGGCTCGAAGCTCGGCGCCGACGAGGTCCGTGCCCTCAAGGAGGTGCTCGGCTTCGACCCCGGGGCGACGTTCGACGTCGACCCCGAGGTGCTGGCCCACACCCGGAAGGTGGGCGAGCGCGGCGCCGCTGCCCGCAAGGAGTGGGAGAAGTCCTTCGACGCGTGGCGCACCGCCAACCCCGACCGTGCCGCGCTGCTCGACCGGATGCAGGCGGGCAAGCTCCCCGACGGCTGGGCCGACGGGCTGCCGGTGTTCCCCGGCGGCAAGGCCGTCGCGACGCGGTCGGCCTCGGGCGAGACGCTCTCGGCGCTCGGGCCCGTGCTCCCCGAGCTGTGGGGCGGGTCGGCCGACCTCGCCGGGTCCAACAACACGACGATGAAGGGCGAGGCGTCCTTCCTCCCCGCGCACCGTTCCACGGCGGAGTTCGCGGGCGACGAGTACGGCCGCACGCTGCACTTCGGCATCCGTGAGCACGCGATGGGGGCCATCCTGTCCGGCATCGTGCTGCACGGCCCCACGCGGCCGTACGGCGGGACGTTCTTCACGTTCAGCGACTACATGCGGCCCGCGGTCCGGCTCGCCGCCCTCATGGGCATCCCGGTCACCTACGTCTGGACCCACGACTCGATCGGCCTCGGCGAGGACGGCCCGACGCACCAGCCCGTCGAGCACCTCGCAGCGGTCCGGGCGATCCCGGGCCTCGCGGTCGTCCGCCCGGCCGACGCGAACGAGACCGTCCAGGCGTGGAAGTCGATCCTCGAGCGGAACGAGGGGCCCGTCGGCCTCGTGCTCACTCGCCAGAACGTGCCCACGTTCCCCCGCGGCGAGGACGGGTTCGCGTCGGCCGACGGGCTCGACCGCGGCGCGTACGTCCTGCTGGAGGCGTCGGCAGGCAGGCCCGAGGTGATCCTCATCGGGACCGGCTCGGAGGTGCAGCTCGCCGTCGCCGCGCGCGAGACGCTCGAGGCCGAGGGCGTGCCGACCCGCGTGGTCTCGATGCCGAGCCACGAGTGGTTCGCCGAGCAGGACGACGCGTACCGCGAGCAGGTGCTTCCGGCCGCGGTGCGCGCCCGGGTCTCCGTCGAGGCCGGGATCGCGCTGTCGTGGCACAAGATCGTCGGCGACGCCGGCCGGTCGGTGTCGCTCGAGCACTACGGGGCGTCGGCCGCCTTCGAGACGATCTTCGAGGAGTTCGGGATCACCGCCGAGGCGGTCGTCACCGCGGCCCGCGAGTCGATCGCAGCCGCCCGCGGCGACGACGCGCCGTCGAGCAGCCCGTCGGCGCCGACGCAGAGCCGGTCCGGCGACCAGCTCTGATCTCACGCGCGCCGATCAGCACCCCACACGAGGAGGAGGACGTCATGACCGAGACCCACACCGGCACGACGAGCAGGACCCCGCTGGACGCGCTCACCGAGGCAGGCGTCGCCATCTGGCTCGACGACCTGTCGCGCGAGCGGTTGCGCACCGGCAACCTGGCGGAGCTCGCCCGCACGCGCCGGGTCGTCGGGGTCACCACGAACCCGACCATCTTCGCGAGCGCGCTCTCCCAGGGTGACGCCTACGACGCTCAGCTCGCGGAGCTCGCCGCGCAGGGCGTGAGCACCGACGACGCCGTCACCGTCATCACCACCGACGACGTCCGCGCGGCCGCCGACGTCCTCGTTCCCGTCGTCGAGGCGACGGGCGGGCTCGACGGTCGGGTCTCGATCGAGGTCGACCCGCGCCTCGCGCGCGACACCGACGGCACGATCGAGCAGGCCCGCGCGCTGTGGGCCCGGGTCGACCGGCCGAACGTGTTCGTGAAGATCCCGGCCACGCGCGAGGGGCTGCCCGCGATCTCCCAGGCGCTCGCGGACGGCATCAGCGTCAACATCACGCTCATCTTCTCGCTCCAGCGGTACCGGGAGGTGCTCGACGCCTTCCTGTCCGGGCTCGAGCGCGCGCACGCCGCCGGGCGCGACCTCGCGCCGATCAGCTCGGTCGCGTCCTTCTTCGTCTCGCGCGTCGACGCCGCCGTCGACGCGAAGCTCGACGCCCTCGGCAGCCCCGAGGCCGCTGCGCTCCGCGGCAAGGCCGCGATCGCGAACGCGCGGCTCGCCTACGGCGTCTACGAGGAGGTCATGGCGACCGAGCGCTGGCAGCGCCTCGCCGCCCTCGGGGCCCGCCCGCAACGGCCGCTCTGGGCGTCGACGGGCGTCAAGGACAAGGCCTATCCCGACACCCGGTACGTCGACGAGCTCGTCGTCCGCGGCGTCGTCAACACGATGCCCGAGTCGACCCTCGAGGCGGTCGCCGACCACGGGAGCATCCACGGTGACACCGTGACCGGCACCCAGCAGGAGGCCGCGCAGGTCCTCGACGGGCTGGCCCAGGTCGGCATCGACATCGACGACGTGACCGAGGCGCTCGAGGACGAGGGCCTCGTGAAGTTCGAGAAGAGCTGGCAGGAGCTCCTGACGACCGTGTCCGACGGGCTCGCCCGGGCGGCGCAGGCCGACAACGTCGAGGAGGCCGGTCGGTGAGCGCGGACGACGGCAGGATCACGCAGAGCGAGCCGGACGGGGCCGGCGCCGCCGCGCCGGGTGGTGGCAGCGGATGGGTCCTCGCCTGGGCGGGTGACGGAGACGAGGCCCTGCTCGAGGTGACGGCCGCCGGCGCGGCCGCCGCCGCCGTGGCCGCGCACGTCTCGACGCTGGTCGAGGACTCGGTCGCGTCGCGGATCGCCGCCAAGGACGCGTCGCTGTGGGGACCGGACGCGGAGGCGGAGGCGGCGATCCGGCTCGGCTGGACCGAGCTCCACACGACGACGCGTGCGCTCCTCCCCGAGCTCGAGGCACTGCGCGCAGCGCTCGACGCCGAGGGGGTCGACCGCGTGGTGCTCGCGGGCATGGGGGGCTCGTCGCTCGCGCCCGAGGTGATCACCCAGACCGCGGGCGTCCCGCTCGTGGTGCTGGACTCGACCCACCCGGACCAGGTCCGGTCTGCGCTCGAGGGTGACCTCGCCCGGACGGTGCTCGTCGTGTCGAGCAAGTCCGGGGGCACGGTCGAGACCGACTCTCAGCGCCGCGCCTTCGAGGCGGCGTTCACCGCGGCCGGCCTCGACGCGACGCGGCACATCGTCGTCGTGACCGATCCCGGGTCGCCCCTCGAGCAGACGGCACGCGACGCCGGCTACCGCGCCGTCTTCCTCGCCGACCCGGACGTCGGGGGGCGGTTCTCCGCCCTCTCGGCGTTCGGCGTCGTGCCGTCGGCGCTCGCCGGCGCGGACGTCGGGCAGCTGCTCGACGAGGCCGCCGCGGTCGCGGACCTGCTCACCGAGGACGCGGAGTCCAACCCGGCGCTCGTGCTGGGGGCAGCGCTCGCGGGCACGTCGCCCCTGCGTGACAAGCTCGTGTTCGTCGACGAGGGCTCCGGGATCGTCGGGCTCGGCGACTGGGCCGAGCAGCTCGTCGCGGAGTCCACGGGCAAGTCGGGTCTCGGCCTCCTGCCGGTCGTCACGTCCAGCCCCGCCGGTGCGCCGCCCGAGCTGGACTCCCCCGCCGCCGACGTGCTCGCGGTCCGTCTGGTCGCCCTCGGTGACGAGGCGGTCGACGCGGAGGCCGACCTCGCCCGGACCGACGACGACGTCGCGGCGCCGGGCGACGAGGTGACCGTCGCCGGCTCGCTCGGCGCCCAGCTGCTGCTCTGGGAGTACGCGACCGCCGTCGCGGGGCGGCTGCTCGGGATCAACCCGTTCGACCAGCCCGACGTCGAGAGCGCCAAGACCGCGGCGCGCGGTCTGCTCGACGCGACGCCCGAGCCCGAGGCGCCCGCGTTCGTCGACGGCAGCGTCGAGGTGCGGGTCACGCCCGGGCTCCTGGACGGGTCGGCCGCCGGCTCGGAATCCCTCGAGCACGCGCTCGGTGCCCTCCTCGAGGCGATACCCGCCGACGGCTACCTCGCCGTCATGGCCTACCTCGACCGCGAGGCGCACGCGGACCTCGCGGCGGTCCGGGACGCGCTCGCGGCGCGCACCGGACGACCGGTCACGTTCGGCTGGGGGCCGCGGTTCCTGCACTCGACGGGCCAGCTGCACAAGGGCGGTGCGCACGTCGGTGCGTATCTCCAGCTGACCGACGAGCCGCGCGAGGACCTGGACGTCCCGGGTCGCCCGTTCACGTTCGGTCGGCTGCTGTCGGCGCAGGCCGCCGGTGACGCGGCGGTGCTCGCCGACCACGGCCGCCCGGTGCTGCGGCTCCAGCTCCGGGGCGCGGCTGCGCTGGCACGGGTCACCGAGGTGCTCGGCACCAGGCAGGGCGCATGAGCGTCCAGCGGGTCGCGGCCGGCGACAACCCGCTGCGCGATCCCCGGGACCGCCGGCTGCCGCGGATCGCCGGGCCCTGCGGGCTCGTGATCTTCGGCGTCACCGGCGACCTGGCGCGCAAGAAGCTCCTCCCGGCGGTCTACGACCTCACCAACCGCGGGCTGCTGCCGCCGGGGTTCGCGCTGACCGGCTTCGCGCGGCGCGACTGGGCGTCGCAGGACTTCGCCGAGATCGTGCACGACGCCGTCAAGCAGCACGCGCGGACACCGTTCCGGGAGGACACCTGGCGTCAGATGGCCGAGGGCATCCGGTTCGTCCAGGGCGAGTTCGACGACGACGCGGCCTTCGACCGGCTGAGCACGACCGTGCGCGAGCTCGACGCCGAGCGTGGCACCGGAGGAAACCACGCGTTCTACCTCTCGGTCCCGCCCGGCGCGTTCCCGGTCGTGTGCCGACAGCTCGCCCGGTCCGGGCTCTCCCAGCCCCGGCAGGGGTCGTGGCGACGCGTCGTCATCGAGAAGCCGTTCGGTCACAACCTGCGCAGCGCCCAGGAGCTCGACGAGGTCGTCTCGGAGGTCTTCGCACCCGACGACGTGTTCCGCATCGACCACTATCTCGGCAAGGAGACGGTGCAGAACCTGCTCGTCCTGAGGTTCGCGAACCAGCTGTTCGAGCCGATCTGGAACGCGCACTACGTCGACCACGTGCAGATCACCATGGCCGAGGACATCGGCATCGGCGGTCGGGCCGGCTACTACGACGGGATCGGCGCGGCGCGTGACGTCATCCAGAACCACCTGATCCAGCTGCTCGCGCTCACCGCGATGGAGGAGCCGGTCACCTTCAACCCCCGGGACCTGCGCGCGGAGAAGATCAAGGTGCTCTCGGCGGTCCGGCTCCCCCGCGAGCTGGGCAAGCACACGGCCCGCGGCCAGTACGCGGCGGGCTGGCAGGGCGGCGAGAAGGTCGTCGGGTACCTCGAGGAGAAGGGCATCCCGGCGTCGTCGACCACCGAGACGTACGCCGCGGTCCGGGTGGACGTCGACACGCGACGGTGGGCGGGGGTGCCGTTCTACCTCCGCACCGGCAAGCGGCTCGGTCACCGCGTGACCGAGATCGCGATCGTCTTCAAGCGCGCACCGCACCTGCCGTTCGAGTCGACAGCAACGGAGGAGCTGGGCAGCAACGCGCTCGTCATCCGGGTCCAGCCCGACGAGGGCGTGACGCTGCGGTTCGGCGCGAAGGTGCCCGGGACCCAGATGGAGGTGCGGGACGTCACCATGGACTTCGGGTACGGCCACTCGTTCACCGAGTCGTCGCCCGAGGCCTACGAGCGACTGATCCTCGACGTGCTGCTCGGCGACCCGCCGCTCTTCCCGAGCCGCGAGGAGGTCGAGCTCTCCTGGCGGATCCTCGACCCGATCGAGGAGTACTGGGAGTCGAAGGGCGGCGCTCCCGAGCCGTACGGCTCGGGTACCTGGGGCCCGCGGTCCGCGGCCGAGATGCTCGCGCGTGACGGCCGTACATGGCGGGTCCCGTGAGCCGCGCGCGCAGCACTGGCCGCACCGACAGAAGGGCGTCGTCGTGATCATCGACATGCCGGGCACCACCACGAACGACGTCAACAAGCGCCTCGTGAAGCTCCGCGACGAGGGCGGCGCCGTCGCGCTCGGCCGTGTCCTCACGCTGGTGATCGACGTGGGCACGTCCGACGTCGAGGAGGCCGTCGCCGCCGCCAACGACGCGAGCCGTGAGCACCCGTGCCGCGTCATCGTCCTCGCAGAGGGCGGCGGGACCGAGGACGGGCTCGACGCCGAGATCCGGGTCGGGGGCGACGCCGGTGCGAGCGAGGTCGTCGTGCTGCGGCCGTCGGGCGCGCTGCGGCTGCACGGCGACACGCTCGTCATCCCGCTGCTGCTGCCGGACGCGCCGATCGTCGCCTGGTGGCCGTACGACGCCCCGGAGAACCCCGCCGAGCACCCGGTCGGGCGGATGGCGCAGCGCCGCATCACCGACTCGACCGAGTGCAGCAACCCGCTCGACACCCTCGAACGGCTGTCGACCGCGTACCAGCCGGGCGACACGGACCTTGCCTGGACGCGGATCACGCTGTGGCGCGGGCTGCTCGCGGCGGCCCTGGACCAGCCTCCCTACGAGAGCGTGACACGAGCCCTCGTGGCCGGCGAGAGCACCCACCCCTCGGTCGACCTCCTCGCGGCCTGGCTCGCGCAGCAGCTGCGCTGCCCTGTGGAGATCGAGCGCCAGCCCGACGCCCCGGCGATCACGCAGGTCCGCCTCGAGCGTCGGTCGGGCGAGATCGTCCTCGACCGCCCGGACGGCAAGACCGCCGCCCTGCGGCAGCCCGGCCAGCCGGAGCACCGCATCGCGCTGCCGATCCGGCAGCTGCGCGAGTGCCTCGCGGAGGAGCTGCGACGGCTCGACGCCGACGAGGTCTACGCGGACGTGCTCACGAAGGGGATGGCGCGGCTGCCGTGACCGCGCGGCTGCCGTGACCGCGCGGCTGCCGCGATCCTGCGCGGGCCGGGCGGTCGGCTGACCGGCCCGGGCCGGTCAGCCGCCGCGACGCGCCCGGAGCGCGGCGAGCGCCTCGTCGAGGATGGCCTCGCCGTCCTCGTCCGAACGCCGCTCCTTCACGTAGGCGAGGTGCGTCTTGTACGGCTCGTTCTTGACCGGCGCCGGGGGGTTCTCCTGGTCCTGGCCGGCCGGGAAGCCGCAACGCGGGCAGTCCCAGGTCACGGGTGCCTGAAGACCGGCCTCCTCGGCGAAGCTGGGTCGCGTCTCGTGCCCATTGGCGCACCAGTACGAGATCCAGATGCGCGGTGCGCTGTCGCCGCGCTCCGCCTCGCCCATGGGGCCGGCGCCCACGCGCGACCCGCGGATCGCACTCCCACTCGCCACTGTCGACCCTCCGTTGTCAGTTGCTCACGCGCTGGACGAGGCCCAGCAGCACGATGACGATCGCCCAGAGCACCGCGACGATGATCGTCAGCCGGTTGAGGTTGCGCTCGGCCACCCCGGAGCTGCCGATGCTGCTCGACACGCCACCGCCGAACATGTCCGAGAGCCCGCCGCCCTTGCCCTTGTGAAGGAGGACCAGGGGGATCAGGAGAGCGCTGGTCAGGACCAGCAGCACCTGGAGGGAGATACGCAGGACGTCCACGGGGTGGGTCGCTTCCTCACGGTCGGGGCGGTCGGGGCGGGCGGCACCGGGGGGCGCCGGGTCAAGGGTAGGTGACGAGCGGGCGATCGTGCGAACATCCCCCGCGCGCGGCGAGGCGGGCCGCTCCCCCGCGGTGGGCGGCCGGGTCAGAGACCGACCGCGTGCGACTGGTACCGCACGATCGCCGCGAACTCGTCGACGTCGAGGCTCGCGCCGCCCACGAGGGCGCCGTCCACGTCGGGCTGCGCCATGATCGACGCGACGTTGCCCGACTTCACCGACCCGCCGTAGAGCACGCGCACCGCTGCGGCGACGGAGGGCGAGAACAGCTCGCCCAGCCGCGTCCGGATGGCCGCACAGACCTCCTGGGCGTCCTCGGGGGTCGCGACCTCGCCGGTGCCGATGGCCCACACGGGCTCGTAGGCCACGACGACCTTCGACGCCTGGTCCTCGGTGAGCCCGGCGAGCGATCCGTCGAGCTGCGTGAGGGTGTAGGCGACGTGCTCGCCGGCCCTGCGCACGTCGAGCCCCTCGCCGACGCACACGATCGGCACGAGACCCTGTCCGAAGGCGGAGCCGGCCTTGGCGGCGACCACGGCGTCGTCCTCGTGGTGGTACTGACGACGCTCGGAGTGGCCGACCACCACGTAGGTCACGCCGAGCTTCGCGAGGAAGACCGGCGAGATCTCGCCGGTGTACGCGCCGCTCGTGTGGGCCGACACGTCCTGGGCGCCGTAGACGAGCTCGAGCTTGTCGGCGTCCACGAGGGTCTGCACGCTGCGCAGGTCGGTGAACGGCGGCAGGACGGCGACCTCGACCGACGTGAACTCGTGCCTCGCGTCCTTGAGCGTCCACGCGAGCTTCTGCACGAGGTGCGTGGCCTGGTGGTGGTCGAGGTTCATCTTCCAGTTCCCGGCCATGAGCGGGGTGCGGGTGGTCGCCACGGGGGCTCCTTCGTTCGTTCGGGGAGGGACGGGACGGCGCTCAGTCGCGCGCGCGGCCCGAGCTGAGGACGGCGACGCCGGGCAGGGTCTTGCCCTCGAGGAACTCGAGGCTCGCGCCACCGCCCGTGGAGATGTGCCCGAACGCCGCCTCGTCGAAGTCGAGAAGGCGCACGGCCGCGGCCGAGTCGCCGCCGCCGACGATCGAGAACGCGCCCTGCGCCCCGGCGTCGACGAGCGCCTGCGCGACCGCGCGCGTGCCGGCGGCGAACGCCGGGAACTCGAACACGCCCATGGGCCCGTTCCACACGATGGTCCTGGCGTCGAGGAGCTTGCTCCGGAACAGCTCGGCCGACTCGGGACCGATGTCGAGCCCGATCCGCCCCGCCGGGATCGAGTCGGCCGCGACGACGTCGTGCGGCGAGTCGGCGGCGAACGAGTCGGCCACGACGATGTCGGTCGGCAGGACGATCTCCACGCCCTTGGCCTGCGCGGCGGCGAGGTAGCCCTTGACCGTCTCGACCTGGTCCTCCTCGAGGAGGGACTTCCCGACGGGATGGCCCTGCGCCGCGAGGAAGGTGAACACCATGCCACCGCCGATGAGCAGGCGGTCGGCCTTGCCGAGGAGGTTGGAGATCACCCCGAGCTTGTCGGAGACCTTGGAGCCGCCGAGCACGACGGCGTACGGCCGCTCCGGCTTCTCGGTCGCCCGGCGCAGCGCCTCCACCTCGGACAGCACCAGGCCCCCGACGGCGCTCGGCAGCTTCTTGGCGATGTCGTACACCGAGGCCTGCTTGCGGTGCACGACGCCGAAGCCGTCGGACACGTACGCGTCCGCGAGCTGGGCGAGGTCGTCCGCGAGCGACGACCGCTCGGCGTCGACCTTCGACGTCTCGCGCGGGTCGAACCGGATGTTCTCGAGGAGCGCGACCTCGCCGTCCGTGAGCCCGGCGACGGTCTCGCGAGCCGACGTCCCCACGACGTCCTCGGCCAGCCGGACCGGCGTCCCCAGGAGCTCGCCGAGCCGCGCCGCGACGGGGGCGAGCGAGTACTTGCCCTCCGGGGCCCCCTTCGGGCGCCCGAGGTGCGCGATCACGACCACCCGGGCGCCGGCGTCGACCAGGCGACGGATCGTCGGCACCGCGGCGCGCACGCGACCGTCGTCCGTGATGGTGGTGCCGTCCAGCGGGACGTTGAGGTCGGACCGGACGAGCACGCGCTTGCCGCGCAGGTCCCCGAGGTCGTCGATGGTCTTCATGCTGCGCTCCAGGGGTCGGGTGTCGGGCGGGGCGGCACGCGACAGCGTCCGCGTGCTCCGGCGACCGGGAGGTCGCGCGGCGCACGCGGACGCATGTCTACGCCGGTGCGACGACTCGTCAGAGCCGCTCGCCGACGTACGTGGTGAGCTTGACGAGGCTGTTCGAGTAGCCCCACTCGTTGTCGTACCAGGCGACGACCTTGACCTGGTCGCCGATCACCTTGGTGAGGCCCGAGTCGAAGATGCTCGACGCCGGGTCCGTGACGATGTCGGAGGAGACGATCGGGTCGTCCGTGTACGTGAGGATGCCCTTGAGCCCCTCGGACTCCGAGGCCGCACGGACGATCTCGTTGATCTCCTCGACGGTCGTCTCGCGGGACGCCGTGAACGTGAGGTCGGTCGCCGAGCCGGTGGGCAGCGGCACGCGCATCGCGTAGCCGTCGAGCTTGCCCTTGAGCTGAGGGAGCACGAGCGAGACCGCCTTGGCCGCACCGGTCGAGGTGGGGACCATGTTGACGGCGGCGGCGCGGGCGCGGCGCAGGTCCTTGTGGGGACCGTCCTGGAGGTTCTGGTCGGCGGTGTACGCGTGGATCGTCGTCATGAGCCCCCGGACGATCCCCACGGACTCGTCGAGCACCTTGGCGAGCGGCGCGAGACAGTTCGTCGTGCAGGACGCGTTCGAGATGATGTGGTGCGCCGCGGCGTCGTACTCGGTGTGGTTCACCCCGACGACGAACGTGGCGTCCTCGTTCTTGGCCGGGGCCGAGATGATGACCTTCTTGGCGCCGGCGTCGATGTGGGCCTTCGCCTTCGACGCGTCCGTGAAGATGCCGGTGGACTCGATGACGATGTCCGCGCCGAGCTCGCCCCACGGCAGCGCGGACGGGTCCCTCTCCTCGAGCACCTTGAACGTGTGGTTGCCGGCGGTGATCGAGTCCTCGCTGTAGGTCACCTCGCGGTCGAGGCGGCCCAGGATCGAGTCGTACTTCAGCAGGTGTGCCAGCGTCTTGTTGTCCGTCAGGTCGTTGACCGCGACGATCTCGATGTCGGCACCCGACGCGAGAACGGCCCGGTAGAAGTTACGCCCGATGCGGCCGAAGCCGTTGATACCGACGCGGATGGTCACGTTGCCTCCTCAGCGCCGGCTCTCTCCGGCGCACACAGTTGCCATGGCATTCGATCACGCACGCCGCTGTGCGTCTCCGGCGGTGCCCTGGCGCGTCGTCGACCCGCTCAGGACTGCCGGATGGTTCGAGCCTATACCCCGCTCGGAGGGGTCGCAGGGGACGTTCGTCATGCGGGAAGGCCCCTGGCGACGCGCTAGAGGTCGAGCAGATCGGGGCTCAGCCCGGCCTCCGTGTCGGGGATGCCGAGCTCGGTGGCGCGCTTGTCGGCGGTGGCGAGCAGCCGCCGGATCCGGCCCGCGACGGCATCCTTCGTGAGCACCGGGTCGGCCAGCTTGCCGAGCTCCTCGAGCGACGCCTGCTTGTGCGCGAGCCGGAGCTCGCCCGCGACGCGCAGGTGCTCGGGGAGGTCCGGCCCGAGGATCTCGAACGCGCGTTCGACGCGCGCCCCCGCAGCCACCGCGGCGCGCGCGGACCGCCGCAGGTTCGCGTCGTCGAAGTTGGCGAGCCGGTTCGCCGTACCGCGCACCTCGCGACGCAGGCGGCGCTCCTCCCAGACCATCATCGCGTCGTGCGCGCCGAGGCGCGTGAGCATGGCGCTGATCGCGTCACCGTCGCGGATCACCACGCGATCGACCCCGCGCACCTCCCGGGCCTTCGCCGTGATCGAGAGCCGCCGCGCGGCGCCCACCAGCGCGAGGGCCGCCTCAGGTCCCGGACAGGTGATCTCGAGCGACGACGCACGGCCCGGCTCGGTGAGCGAGCCGTGCGCGAGGAACGCTCCGCGCCACGCCGCCTCCGCCTCGCCGACCCCGCCCGAGACGACCTGGGGCGGCAACCCGCGCACCGGCCTGCCGCGGTTGTCGAGCAGGCCCGTCTGACGAGCGAGCGACTCGCCGTCCTTGACGACGCGGACGACGTACCGGCTGCTGCGCCGGATCCCGCCGGCCGACACGACGATGACCTCGCTCTGGTGCCCGTACACCTCCGCGATGGCCTGGCGCAGCCGTCGCGCTGCGATCCCTGTGTCGAGCTCGGCCTCGATGACGATGCGTCCCGAGATGATGTGCAGCCCGCCCGCGAACCTCAGGGTCGCCGCGACCTCGGCCTTGCGGCACGAGGTCTTGTCGACATGGAGCCGAGCCAGCTCGTCCTTCACCTGTGCCGTCAACGCCATGGCGTCATCCTGCCACCTACCGCGCGGCCGTCCCGACGTCCCCGAGGAAGTCGTCGAACACGTCCCGGTACGCCGCGGCGAGCCGCAGCGGGTCGTGCCGAGCGCTCCCGTCGCCACGCCGGACCTGGCGCAGGAGCAGGCGTGCCCCGAGGTCCCGCGCGGCCCTGACCAGCGGTTCGACCTCCTCGACGGACCCCGGGTCGGCGACGACGGCGTCGATCCGCAGGTCGGGCGCGTGCCGGTGCAGCACCTCGAGGTGCTCGGCCGCAGACATCCCGTCCGTCTCGCCGTGCTCCTCGGGCGACAGGTTCATGGTCACGCACCGCCGGGCCGGGGTCCGGTGGAGCGCCGCCGCCAGCTCGGGGACCAGGAGGTGCGGCAGCACCGAGGTGTACCAGGAGCCCGGCCCGAGGATCACCCAGTCGGCCGACTCGACGGCCGCCACCGCCTCCGGGCAGGCGGGCGGGTCGGGCGGCAGCAGCCGGATCTGCGTGATCCGTCCGTCCGCGACGGCGACCGAGCTCTGCCCGCGGACGACGCGCTCGCGCCCACCCTCCGCCCCGACCGTCGTGACGACGTCGGCCTCGATCTCGAGCGGGACCGCCGCCATCGGGAGCACGCGGCCGCGAGCCCCGAGCAGGCGGCCCACCCAGTCCAGCCCGGTGACCGTGTCGCCGAGCTGCTCCCAGAGCGCGACGATCAGCAGGTTGCCCACCGCATGCTGGTCGAGGTCGCCGCTCGAGCGGAAGCGGTGCTGGAGGAGGTCGCGCCACGTGCGGCCCCACTCGGAGTCGTCGCACAGCGCCGCGAGGGCCATCCGCAGGTCGCCCGGCGGCAGCACCCCGAGCTCGCTGCGGAGCCGGCCCGAGGACCCGCCGTCGTCGGCCACCGTGACGACGGCCGTCAGGCGCTCCGACATCAGCCGCAGGGCCGAGAGGGTCGCGGAGAGTCCGTGCCCGCCGCCCAGCGCGACGACCGCGGGCCCGAGGCCCTGGCTGCCGGGCACGCGCTACTCCTTGCCGAGGTCGCGCGCGCCGACGATCACGTGCTGACCACGCGCACGGAGCTCGGCGCCGATCACCTCGCTGACGGCCACCGACCGGTGCTTGCCGCCCGTGCACCCGACGGCGATGGTGACGTACCGCTTCTCCTCCTGCAGGTAGCCGGCGAGCACGGGCTCGAGCGCGGCGACGTACCGCTCGATGAAGACCTGCGCGCCGGGCAGGTTGAGCACGTAGTCGCGCACCGGGGCGTCGCGGCCCGAGAGGTGCCGCAGCTCCGAGACCCAGTACGGGTTGGCGAGGAACCGGACGTCGACGACGTGGTCGGCGTCGAGCGGGATGCCGTACTTGAACCCGAAGGAGATGACGTTGATGCGCAGGGCGGTGTCGGCGGCGCCCGCGACGACGGCGCGCACCTCCCGCGCGAGGTCGTGGACGTTGAGCTCCGACGTGTCGATCAGCACGTCGGCCTGTTCCTTGATGTGCTCGAGGAGCATGCGCTCGGCGCCGATGCCGTCGAGGATCCGGCCGTCCCCCTGGAGGGGGTGCGGTCGGCGGACGCTCTCGTACCGGCGGACCAGCACCTCGTCCGAGGCGTCGAGGAAGAGGATCCGGTAGTCGGTCCCCGCCTGCCGCAGCGACGTCAGGACCTGCGCGAGGTCCGCGAAGAACTCGCCCCCGCGCGCGTCCACGACCGCCGCGAGCCGCTGCACGCCACCGCCGGGGGCGCCACGCTGCATCATCCCGACGAGCGGCGTGAGCATCTGCGCAGGCAGGTTGTCGACGACGTACCAGTCGAGGTCCTCGAGCACCGCGGCGGCGCGCGTGCGGCCCGCGCCGGACATGCCGGTGATGATGAGGACCTGGGCCGCGCTGAGCCGCGGCGCCGGGGTGGTCGCCTCGAGCGCGGGGATGCCTTGGGGAACGGTGATCGGGTCGGGTTCTCCGGTCATGCCTCCAGCATGCCAGGCACCTCGCGCCGATCGGCGTCCGGACCCGTCGCCGCCGGTGTCCCGCCCAGCGCGGCGACCACGGCCGCCGCGGTGCGCTCCCCCATCCCCGGTACGGAGGCGATCTCCTCGACCGACGCCGCCCGGAGCCGCTTGAGCGACCCGAAGTGGGTCAGCAGCGCCCGGGACCGGGCGGGCCCGAGCCCCGGGACGTCGTCGAGCGCCGACACCGTCATGGCCTTGCTCCGGCGCCTGCGGTGCGCCGTGATCGCGAACCGGTGCGCCTCGTCGCGCACGCGCTGGAGCAGGTACAGGCCCTCCGAGCTGCGCTCGAGGATCACCGGGTAGTCCTCGCCCGGCAGCCAGACCTCCTCGAGCCGTTTCGCGAGACCGCACAGCGCGACGTCGTCCACCCCCAGCTCCGCGAGCGCGCGCGCCGCCGCGGCCACCTGGGGCGGGCCGCCGTCGACGACGACGAGGTGGGGCGGGTACGCGAACCTCGACGGGCGGCCACCGACCTCGGGCGGCACCGCACCGCTCGTCCCGGGGCTCCGCGCCTCTCCCGGCCCGCCGTCGAGCTCCAGGTCCCCCGACTCGGACTGCTCGGCGAGGTAGCGGCGGAAGCGGCGGGTGATGACCTCGTGCATCGCGGCCGTGTCGTCGCGCGCGCCGGTCCCGTCGGCCCCGCGGACGGCGAACGTGCGGTACTCGCTCTTGCGCGGCAGGCCGTCCTCGAAGACGACCATCGAGGCCATCTGGTGGGTGCCCTGCGTCGTCGAGATGTCGTAGCACTCGATCCGCAGCGGCGCGCTCGTCAGGCCGAGCGCCTCCTGGATCTCGCGGAGCGCCTGGCTCCGCGTGGTGAGGTCGCCGGCACGCTTGGTGCGGTGCAGCGCGAGCGCGTGCTCGGCGTTGCGTCGCACCGTCTCCGCGAGCTCACGCTTGTCGCCGCGCTGCGGCACCCGGATGTCGACGCGGCTCCCGCGTAGCCCCGCGAGCCACTCACCCAGCTGCGCGACGTCCGGCGGCAGCACCGGGACCAGCACCTCGCGCGGAACGGCACCCGAGCCTGCGAGCGACCGGGCAGCCGGCTCACCGCGCGAGCGGGAGCCCGCCCGCCCGAGCGCGGCCTCCTCCGCGCCGTAGACCTGCTGGAGGAGGTGCTCGACGAGCTCGCCGTCGGTCACGTCCTCGACCTTCTCGACGACCCAGCCGCGCTGGCCGCGGATCCGTCCGTCACGCACGTGGAAGACCTGCACGGCGGCCTCGAGGTCGTCGCCCACGAGCGCGAAGATGTCGGCGTCGGTGCCGTCCTTGAGCACGACGGCGTTCTTCTCGGTCGCGCGCTCGAGCGCACCGATGTCGTCGCGCAGGCGGGCGGCCTGCTCGTAGTCGAGGCTCGCGGCGGCCTCGCGCATGCGCTCGGTGAGCCGCCGGGTGAAGCGGGCGGTGTCGCCCGCCATGAACGCGCAGAAGTCCTCGGCGAGCGCGTGGTGGTCCTCGGGCGAGATGCGGCCCACGCACGGCGCCGAGCACTTGTCGATGTACCCGAGCAGGCACGGCCGGCCCTGCTGGTGGGCCCGCTTGAACACGCCCGCCGAGCACGTGCGCACCGGGAAGACCCGCAGCAGCAGGTCGACCGTCTCGCGGATCGCCCACGCGTGCGCGTACGGGCCGAAGTACCGGGTGCCCGGACGCTTGGCCCCGCGCATGACCTGGACGCGGGGGAACGTGTCGGCCAGCGTCACGGCCAGGTAGGGGTACGACTTGTCGTCGCGGTACTTGACGTTGAACCGGGGGTCGAACTCCTTGATCCACGAGTACTCGAGCGCGAGCGCCTCGACCTCTGTGCCCACGACCGTCCACTCGACCGACGCCGCCGACGTGACCATCGACTGGGTGCGCGGGTGCAGCGCCGCGAGGTCCTGGAAGTAGCTGCCGAGACGCGAGCGCAGGTTCTTCGCCTTGCCGACGTAGAGGACACGGCCGTGCTCGTCGCGGAACCGGTAGACCCCCGGCGAGTCCGGCACCTGCCCCGGCGCGGGGCGGTACGTCGCGGGATCAGCCATGGGGACGAGCCTAGTTCGGGTTGCCGAGGGGTTCCGCCGACGCGTCGGACCAGCGACCCGGCCGGTCAGCCACCCAACCCGGTACGGTGCACGGATGGGCGCCCTGCACTCGTACGCCGTCGGGGTCGAGTGGACCGGTGCCGGTGCCACCGGCACCGTGAGCTACACGGCGTACAGCCGCGACCACGACGTGCTGGTCGAGGGACGGCCGCCCCTGGCCGCCTCGTCCGACCCGGTCTTCCGGGGCGACCCGACGCGGCACAGCCCCGAGCAGCTGTTCGTCGCGTCGCTCGCGCAGTGCCACATGCTGTGGTTCCTGCACCTCGCCGCGCAGGACGGTGTCGTGGTGGTCGGGTACACCGACGAGGCCGTCGGCACGATGCGCGTCGAGTCCGCCGGCGCCGGTCAGTTCACCGAGGTCGTGCTCCACCCCCGCGTCCTGGTCCGGCAGCCGGCGTCGTCCGAGGCACCGGTGACCGATGCGCGCCTGCGCACGCTCCACGAGCGGGCGCACGACCACTGCTTCATCGCGCGGTCGGTGAACTTCCCGGTGCTGCTCGAGCCGACGCCGGTGACGCCCACCGCCTGAGCCCGTCAGCTGGCCTTGGCGGCCGCCCGCGCCTTCGCGCTCCGCGCGGGAGCCTTCGGAGCAGCGGACCGCACGCCGTCGCCCTGCGAGGCGCCGTTCGACGCCGCCTTCCCGGTCCGCCTCGGCTGCGCCACGGCAGGTCCCGCCTGGAGCGCCTCCGCGAGGAACCGCCCGGTGTGGCTGCCCTCGGCGGCCGCGACCCGCTCCGGGGTGCCCTCCGCGACGACCCGACCGCCGCCGCTGCCGCCCTCGGGCCCCATGTCGATCACCCAGTCGGCGTTCTTGATGACGTCGAGGTTGTGCTCGATGACGAGCACCGTGTTGCCCTTGTCGACGAGCGACTGGAGCACGCCGAGCAGCTTGCGGATGTCCTCGAAGTGGAGCCCGGTGGTCGGCTCGTCGAGGACGTACGCGGTGCGGCCGAAGGAGCGCCGCTGCAGCTCCGCGGCGAGCTTGACACGCTGCGCCTCGCCCCCGGAGAGCGTGGGCGCCGGCTGGCCGAGCCGTACGTAGCCCAGCCCGACGTCGACCAGGGTGTGGAGGTAGCGCGAGATCTTCGGGACGGCCGCGAAGAACTGCGCCGCCTCCTCGATCGGCATGTCGAGCACCTCGGCGACCGTCTTGCCCTTGAAGTGCACCTCGAGCGTCTCGCGGTTGTACCGCGCGCCGTGGCACACCTCGCACGGGACGTAGACGTCGGGGAGGAAGTTCATCTCGATCTTGAGCGTGCCGTCCCCCGAGCACGCCTCGCAGCGACCGCCCTTGACGTTGAACGAGAACCGTCCCGGGGTGTACCCGCGGACCTTGGCCTCGGTCGTCTCGGCGAAGAGCTTGCGGACGTGGTCCCACACCCCGGTGTACGTGGCGGGGTTGGACCGCGGGGTGCGGCCGATCGGGCCCTGGTCGACGTGCACGACCTTGTCCAGGTGCTCCGTGCCGGTGACCCGCTTGTGCCGGCCGGCAACCTGACGTGCACCGTTGAGCTCGTTGGCGAGCACCGTGTACAGGATCGAGTTCACGAGCGTGGACTTCCCGGAGCCGGAGACCCCGGTGACCGCGGTCAGCACCCCGAGCGGGAACGACACGTCGATCCCGGTGAGGTTGTGCTCCTTCGCGCCGATGACCTTGAGCTGCCGGCTCGGGTCCACGGGACGCCGGACCGCGGGCATCGGGATCGAGCGCCGACCCGAGAGGTAGGCGCCGGTGACCGACTCCTTCGACGCGAGCAGGCCGGCGAGGTCGCCCGAGTGGACGACCCGCCCCCCGTGCTCCCCCGCGCCCGGACCGATGTCGACGATCCAGTCCGCCGCCGTGATCGTGTCCTCGTCGTGCTCGACGACGATGAGGGTGTTCCCCAGGTCGCGGAGCCGGGTGAGGGTGTCGATCAGTCGTCGGTTGTCCCGCTGGTGCAGCCCGATGCTCGGCTCGTCGAGCACGTAGAGCACCCCGACCAGTCCGGAGCCGATCTGCGTGGCGAGCCGGATCCGCTGCGCCTCACCGCCCGAGAGGGTGCCGGCGGGACGCTCGAGCGAGAGGTAGTCGAGCCCGACGTCGAGGAGGAAGCCCAGGCGCGCCTGGATCTCCTTGAGCACCTGCTGCGCGATCGCACGCTCGCGCTCGCCGAGGTCGAGCCGGTCGAGGAAGGCGCGTGCCTCGCGGATCGGGAGCGCACACACCTCGGCGATCGAGGACCCGCCGACCTTGACCGCCAGCACCTCGGGCTTCAGCCGCGCGCCCCTGCACACGGGGCACGGGACCTCCCGCATGAAGCCCTCGTACCGCTCCTTGCTCCAGTCGGACTCGGTCTCCTTGTGACGGCGCTCCACGAACGTGATGGCGCCCTCGAACCCGGTCGAGTACTGCCGCTCGCGGCCCCACCGGTTCTTGTACCGGACCTTGACCTCGTGGTCCTGGCCGAAGAGCACCGCCTCCTGCGCCCGCTGCGGGAGCGCGCGCCAGGGCACGTCCATCGAGAAGCCCAGGTCCTTCGCGAGCGCGGACAGGACGCGGGTGAAGTACTCGGCCGAGGTCTGGGCCCACGGGGCGACGGCGCCCTCGGCGAGGGAGAGGTCGTGATCGGGGACGATCAGATCGGGGTCCACCTCGAGCCGGCTCCCGATCCCTGTGCACTCCGGGCACGCCCCGTACGGCGCGTTGAACGAGAACGTGCGCGGCTCGATCTCCTCCAGCGTGAGCTGGTGGTCGTTCGGGCACGCGCGGTGCTCGGAGAAGCGGCGTTCCCGCTGCGGGTCGTCGGCGTCGGCGTCGACCAGCTCGACCACCACCAGACCCCCGGCCAGCCCGAGCGCGGTCTCGACCGAGTCGGTGAGCCGGCGGCGCACCCCCTCGCGGGCCACGAGCCGGTCGACCACCACCTCGATGTCGTGCTTGAGCTTCTTCTCGAGCGTCGGCGGCTCGGTCAGCTGCGCCACCTCGCCGTCGACCCGGACGCGGGCGAAGCCCTTGCTCTGGAGCTCCCGGAACATGTCCGCGTACTCTCCCTTGCGGCCGCGGACCACGGGCGCGAGCACCTGGTACCGGGTGCCCTCGGGCAGCTCGAGCAGCCGGTCGACGATCTGCTGCGGAGTCTGCGCGGTCACCCGCTCGCCGCACACCGGGCAGTGCTGGGTCCCGGCCCGCGCGAAGAGCAGGCGCAGGTAGTCGTAGACCTCGGTGATCGTGCCGACGGTCGAGCGCGGGTTGCGGTTCGTCGACTTCTGGTCGATCGACACCGCGGGCGAGAGCCCCTCGATGAAGTCGACGTCCGGCTTGTCCATCTGGCCGAGGAACTGTCGGGCGTACGACGAGAGCGACTCGACGTAGCGCCGCTGGCCCTCCGCGAAGATGGTGTCGAAGGCGAGGGAGGACTTCCCGGAGCCGGAGAGGCCGGTGAAGACGATCAGCCCGTCCCGGGGGAGATCGAGATCCACGTTGCGTAGGTTGTGCTCTCGGGCACCCTGGACCACCAGTCGATCATTCACTGGTTCATGGTACGGCGGATCGCCCGGAACGTACATCTGTTCGAACGCGAGGTGCGTCACGTGACCTACACCGGGACCGTCGTCGGCGGCGCCACCGCGGTCCGCGAGC
The DNA here is from genome assembly GCF_012952065.1 of Cellulomonas fimi. GTDB lineage: Bacteria > Actinomycetota > Actinomycetes > Actinomycetales > Cellulomonadaceae > Pengzhenrongella > Pengzhenrongella fimi_A. Next base: position 29,177 of record NZ_JABCJJ010000019.1, on the reverse strand, counting down.
TCGACGAGGTCGTGGTCCGCAAGCTCTCCGTCGGGCCGATGGACAACAACGCCTACCTCGTCACCTGCCGTGCGAGCGGCGCCCAGCTCCTGGTCGACGCGGCGGCCGAGCCCGACCGCCTGCTCGACCTCGTCCGCGCCGGATCGCGCTCGGCCCGGCTCGACGCAGTCGTCACGACGCACCGCCATCCGGACCACCACGGCGCCCTCGCCGCCGTCGTGGCGGTCACCGGCGCTCGCACCGCGGCCGGGGCGGACGACGTGGCGGGGATCCCGGTGCCCACGTCACGTCCGCTCGCGCACGGCGACGTGCTGACCGTCGGGCACGTCACGCTCGACGTCGTCGGCCTGCGGGGGCACACGCCAGGCTCCGTCGCGCTCGTCTACCGCGAGCCCGAGCGGCGGCCGACCGGGGGGCCGGGGACCCCGGACGCGGTCCCCGGGCGCGCGCACGTGTTCACCGGCGACTCGCTCTTCCCCGGCGGCGTCGGCAGCACGCAGGGTGACTCGAGCCGCTTCGCGACGCTGCTCGCCGACGTCCGGAGCCGACTGTTCGCGCGGTTCGACGACGCGACGTGGGTCTACCCCGGGCACGGTGCGGACACCACGCTCGGCGCGGAGCGGGCGCACCTCGACGAGTGGGAGGCGCGCGGCTGGTGAGGGCCCGAGCCGCCGCCGGCCACGGCCCGCGGCTCAGCGCTCGAGCGGGCCCAGGTAGGCGTTCGCGACGGTGGCGTGCGCCGACTCCTCGTCGGACGGGTGGAAGATCCCGGCGAGCACGTCGCGGTACAGCCGGCCGAGCTCGCCCGAGGACCCGTACGACGCCCCGCCCGAGACCCGTAGCGCCTGGTCGACGACGTAGCGGGCGCCCTCGACCGCGCGCACCTTGATGCCGACGAGCTTGGGGAACCAGAGCGGACCGTGGTCGACGAGCTCGTCGACGTCGCGCGCCAGGCTCTCGACCTGGATCTCGACGCCGTCCTGCACGATCGCCGCCTCCGCGACCTTCCACCGGATGTCCGGGTCCTGGGCGTACGTCCGGCCGCCGTTCTTCATGGACGTGCGCCGGTGCGACGCCGCGACGCCCAGCTCGACGGCGCGCCTACCGATACCGGTGTAGACGGCCGCGAGCAGGATCTCGAAGGCGGCGAACAGCGAGAACATGAAGAGGTCGCCGCTCGGTCCCGCCGGCAGCCGCCGGTGCACACGGTCCGCGGGAGCACGGACCCCCGTGAGCACCGTGGTGCAGCTCTGCGTGGCGCGCATGCCGAGCACGTCCCAGTCGTCCAGCACCTCGATCCCCTCGGCGTCGCGCGCCACGACCGCGTGGACCAGGAGGGGCGCGTCCGGGTCCGTGTCGTCGCGGCCGAACGTCGCGAGCCGCGTCCACACCGGTGAGAGCGACGTGAAGATCTTGGTGCCCGTGTACCGGTAGGAGCCGTCCGCCTGCGGCTCGGCCCGCGTCCGCGAGTCGAACATGACCAGGTCGTTGCCCGCCTCGGAGTTCCCGAAGGCGTAGACCTCGCCGCGGGCGGCGTCGTCGAGCACGAAGTCCAGGGCGGTCTCGCCGCGGTCGGCCTGGATCGCCGCGAGGCCCGTGACGACGAGGTGCATGTTGACGGCGAGGGCCGTCGCCGGCGCCGCGGCCGCGAGCCGCATCTGCTCGCGCGCGACCTCCCGCAGCGTCAGCCCGGCCCCACCGCGCTCCACGGGCACGAAGGCGCGCAGGTAACCCGCGGCCGTCAGGTCGGCGAGGTCCTCGTGCGGGAACGTGTTCGACGCGTCGTACCCGCCTGCGCGGGACCGGATCGTGTCGAGCAGCGCCTCGCTGAGGAGTGGCCGCCTCACCTGCTCGGAGCCCGCCCGGGGGCCCGACGGCGGGGACGACGACGAGGTGGTAGAGCGATCACGCACGGGGACCTCCGGTGGGTCGACGACGCCCCGACGCTATCCCGACGACCGCTGCAGCGCCGAGGCCCGCGGCATTGCTGAGAACTGAATCGCCTATCAGGTTCCGCTTGTGGGGGACATCACGGCGGTTTACGGTGGTCGACGATTCGGACACCGTCGTCCGGATGGTCCGGACGGTGCAGTCCGGGCGCGGTCCACCGAAAGGCCTGGTGACGATGTCCAGAGCACGTGCACGCGCCACCACCCGCTCGTCGTCCGCACGCGCCTCGTCCGCACGCGCCTCGTCCTCACGCGCCCTGTCCGCACGCGCCTTGTCGGCGCTCGGGGCCGCGCTGGCGCTCGCGCTGGTTCCGGCAGCGCTGGCGCCCGCGGCGGCGCTCGCGTGTCCCCCAGGGTTCGAGACGCTTCCCGGGTGCGGCGGCGCAGGCGGAGGAAGCGCCGCGGGCTGGAGCTCGGAGAGCACCGCCGGGATGAACGTGAAGCTCTACGTCCCGCGCTCGGCGCCGGTCCTCGACGGCCAGCGGGCGCTCATGATCACGCTGCACGGCTGCATCCAGACCGCGTCGGCCCTGGCGACGAGCGGCAACTGGACCGCGACGGCGGACGCGTACGGCATGGTCGTCGCCGCCCCGGACGCGCCCAACGGTGGTGTGATCGCCGGCTGCTGGGACTACTACGACACGAACCACAGCAGCTCGAACCCGTCGCGTCACGACGACAACCTGATCCAGCTCGCCGAGACGCTCATCGGGCGCTCCGAGCTCACCATCGACCCCGACCAGGTCTACGTCTCGGGCCTGTCGTCCGGCGGCGGGCAGGCCATGGTCATGGGGTGCCTGCGGCCTGACCTCTTCGCCGGCATGGGCCTCAACGCTGGGCCCACGGTGGGGACGACGTCGGGCCAGATCGGGTCGGTCGCCTCGGACCTCGCGAAGGGCAGGCGCACCTGCACCACGTTCGCGGGCTCGAACGCGTCGGACTTCAGCACGCAGCTCACGTCGGTCGTCTACGGCGACAACGACACGGTCGTCGCGCCCGGGTACAACCGCCTGAACGCGGAGATCATGGCGAGCATCTACGGCGCGAGCTCGAAGTCGAGCTTCTCGCTCTCGTCCCTCGCCGGCAACAACACCGCCGGCTCGGGAACGCTCTACGAGGACGCGCTGGGGTCGCGCGTGTCGCTCATCCAGAACACGGGGCTCGGCCACAACTGGCCCGCCGGCGCAGGCACGGGCGGCTCGTACATCTCGGCCGACAGCATCGACTACCCGGCGTACCTCACCGACTTCTTCTTCGACAACAACCGCCGCGTCGACGGTGACCGCCCCGAGGACAAGGAGGCCCCGACGGTCTCGGTCACGTCACCGGCCGACGGCGCCACGGTCACGGGCGACGTCGACGTGACCGCCACGGCGTCCGACGACGTCGGCGTGACCCGGGTCGAGCTCCTCGTCGACGGCGTCGTGCGCGCGACCGACTCGACCGCGCCGTACGCCTTCACGTGGGACACCGCCGGCAACGGCGGCACCCGCACCGTCGCCGCCCGCGCGTACGACGCCGCCGGGAAGTCCGCGACCAGCACCGTGACGGTCACCGTCGACGGGCCCGTCACACCGCAGAGCTACTGCGGCACGGCCACCAACGCCGAGCACAAGGCCGCAGGGCGCGCGATCAGCTACGGCGTCCACCCGTACAACCCCTACTACGCCGTGGGGTCGCAGGCCTACCTGGGTCAGGGCGACGCCACGAGGTCGACGCTCAAGGAGACCACGGAGGGCTCGTACTCGGTCGTCACCGCCTGCTGAGGGTGCTGGAGGGCATCGACGCCCCGGCAGTGACCGACGTCCGTCGAGCGCGTTCACGCAGTGGCGGCCTGCATCTGCCTGAGCTCGCGCTTGAGCCCCGAGATCTCGTCGCGCAGCCGCGCGGCCAGCTCGAACTGGAGCTCCGCTGCGGCCGCGTGCATCTGGTCGCTGAGCTCCTGGATGAGGTCGGCGAGCTCACCTGCCGCGGCACCCGCCAGACGGCTGCGCGCGTCCGCCGGAGCACCCTTCTGCCCGGGCACCGGCGCCTTGCCCCGGGTCGACCTGCGGTACCCGCCGGCGAGGAGCTCGGCCGTGTCGACGTCCTCACGTGCCAGCATGTCGGTGATGTCACCGATCTTCTTGCGCAACGGCGTCGGGTCGATGCCGTTCGCGCGGTTGTACGCGACCTGCTTCTCGCGCCGCCGCGCGGTCTCGTCGATCGCCTGAGCCATCGCCGGCGTGATCTTGTCCGCGTACATGTGGACCTGCCCCGACACGTTGCGCGCGGCACGGCCGATCGTCTGGATCAACGACGTGCCGGAGCGCAGGAAGCCTTCCTTGTCCGCGTCCAGGATGCTGACCAGGGAGACCTCCGGCAGGTCGAGGCCCTCCCGCAGGAGGTTGATGCCGACCAGCACGTCGAACTGCCCGAGCCGGAGCTCGCGCAGCAGCTCGACCCGGCGCAGCGTGTCGACCTCCGAGTGCAGGTACCTGACCCGGACGTCCTTCTCGAGCAGGTAGTCCGTCAGGTCCTCGGACATCTTCTTGGTGAGGGTCGTGACGAGCACGCGCTCGTTCCGCTCGACCCGCACGCGGATCTCCTCGAGCAGGTCGTCGATCTGCCCGGTCGTCGGCTTGACGACGACCTCGGGGTCGACCAGGCCGGTGGGTCGGATGATCTGCTCGACGGTGCCGTCGGCCATCGACAGCTCGTAGCTCCCGGGCGTCGCCGAGAGGTACACCGTCTGGCCGATGCGGTCCACGAACTCCTCCCAGCGCAGCGGGCGGTTGTCCATGGCGCTCGGGAGTCGGAAGCCGAAGTCGACCAGGTTGCGCTTGCGCGACATGTCGCCCTCGTACATCGCCCCGATCTGCGGCACCGTGACGTGGGACTCGTCGATCACCAGGAGGAAGTCCTCCGGGAAGTAGTCGAGCAGCGTGTGCGGCGCCGTCCCGGGCGCGCGCCCGTCGATGTGCCGGGAGTAGTTCTCGATGCCCGAGCACGAGCCGATCTGGCGCATCATCTCGATGTCGTAGGTCGTCCGCATGCGCAGCCGCTGGGCCTCGAGCAGCTTGTTCTGGCGCTCGAGCTCGTCCAGCCGCCCGGCCAGCTCGAGCTCGATCCCGCCGATCGCGCGTTCCATGCGCTCGGGACCGGCGACGTAGTGGGTGGCAGGGAAGAGGTACACGTCCTTCTCGGAGCGCACGACCTCGCCCGTGAGCGGGTGGAGCGTCTGGATCGCCTCGATCTCGTCGCCGAAGAACTCGATCCGGATCGCGAGCTCCTCGTAGACCGGGATGATCTCGACCGTGTCCCCACGCACGCGGAAGGTCCCCCGGGTGAACGCGATGTCGTTGCGCGTGTACTGCATCCCGACGAACCGGCGGAGCAGCTGGTCACGCTCGACCTGGTCCCCCACCGCGAGCCGGACCATCCGGTCGACGTACTCCTGCGGCGTGCCCAGGCCGTAGATGCACGAGACCGACGCGACCACGACGACGTCGCGCCGGGTCAGCAGCGAGCTCGTCGCCGAGTGACGGAGCCGCTCGACCTCGTCGTTGATCGACGAGTCCTTCTCGATGTAGGTGTCCGTCTGCGCGATGTACGCCTCGGGCTGGTAGTAGTCGTAGTACGAGACGAAGTACTCGACGGCGTTGTGGGGCAGCAGCTCCCGGAACTCGGTCGCGAGCTGCGCTGCGAGCGTCTTGTTGGGCGCCATGACGAGGGTCGGGCGCTGGAGCTTCTCGATGAGCCACGCCGTCGTCGCCGACTTCCCGGTGCCCGTCGCTCCCAGCAGGACCACGTCCTTCTCGCCCGCGGTCACGCGCTGCGTCAGCTCGGCGATGGCCGTCGGCTGGTCACCGGACGGGGTGTACTCGGAGACGACCTCGAACGGCGCGACGGTCCGTTGCAGGTCGGTGACGGGACGCATGCCTCAACCGTACGTCCCGCCACGGACACGCGTCCTCGGACGCAGAGCGGTGCTCACGCTCCGGCGTCCACCTCGGCGACCCGCTCCTCCTGGATCCGACCCCAGAGCTCGTCGACCTGGGCGCGCAGCGCCTCGACCGAGCCCGTGCCGTCGAGCACGACGTCGGCGACCGCGAGCCGCTGGTCCTCCCCCGCCTGCGCGTCGACCCGTTGACGCGCCTCGTCCTCGGTGAGGCCGCGCTCCGCGACGAGGCGCCGGATCCGGATCCCCGGCGGCGCCTGCACCACCACGCGCAGGTGGAAGGAGTCCGCGAGGCCCGACTCGACCAGCAGGGGGACGTCGTGCACGACGACCGCCCCCGCGGCGCCCGCGGCCGCGGCCGCCTCGCGCTCGGCGGCCAGCCGTCTGACCTCCGGGTGCACGACGGCGTTGAGCCTCGCCAGCGCGTCCGGGTCGGCGAAGACGACCTGGGCGAGCGCCGGTCGGTCGAGCGAGCCGTCCGCGGCGAGCACCTCGGGCCCGAAGGCCTCGACGACCTCCTCGAGGCCCACCGACCCCGGCCGCACCGCCGCGCGCGCGAGCTCGTCGTAGTCGATCACCACCGCACCGAGCTCGGCGAGGTGGCTCGCGACCACCGACTTGCCTGCTGCGATCCCGCCGGTCAGTCCGATGCGTTGCATCGGCCCATCCTGGTCCACCCGCCACGACGGGCGCATCTGGGGGCCCGGACGCGCACCCGCCCGACCCGGCATGAACGGGCAGACGGGGGCCGCCGGGCACCCGGGGTCGGTCAGTCGCCGTCGGACGGGTCCAGCGGGGCGTGGTGGTCGAAGTCCGCGGTCCCCCGGCGCCAGTACCCCTGCACCTGGACCTGGTGCGGCGCCAGCTCGAGGACACGGCGCAGGTGGCGCCGCACGCCGACGAGCGAGCCCGCCTCGCCGCCCGCCCAGACGAACGTGCGAGCCCCGATGGGCCCGTGCGCGCGGATCGCCTCGTCGAGCACGCGGGACGTGCCGGGAGCGCCGTCCCGGACCAGCCAGTCCACCTGGGCGTCGTGGGTGACGTCGTCGAGGTACGCGGAGTCCTCCGCGGAGCCCACCTCCGCGAGCACGCGCGCCCTCGCGCCCTGCGGCAGCCGCTCGAGCCACCGCGCGATCGAGGGCAGCGCCGTCTCGTCGCCCAGGAGGAGGAAGGTGTCGAAGCCCGCGGGGACGGGCTTGGTGCTCTTGGGGCCGAACGTCACGAGCCGGTCACCCGGTGCGGCGCGCTCGGCCCAGGTGGACGCAGGACCGCCGTCGTCGTGGACGACGAGGTCGAGGTCCAGCTCGGGGCCGCCCGAGGCACCGTCGGGACGGAACGCGCGCGGCGTGTAGTCACGTGCCAGCGGGCGGCCCTCGCTCGGGGGCCGCAGCGCGCCGTCGGCCAGCGTGGGTGCGACCAGCGCGCCGCTCGCAGGGTCGGGGAAGAAGACCTTGAGGTGGTCGGTCGGCCCGATCGCGGCGTACCCGGCGAGCTCCTCCCCCGTGAGCGTCACGCGGACCATCCGCGGCGTGACGCGGCGCACGCCGACGACGGTCAGGTGCCGCACGGCCGGCGGCAACGGCACCTTCGTCCGCGCTGGTCGCCCGGAGGCATCGGCCGATGTGGCGGGTGCGGACGGGAGCATCGGAGCAGGGTGCGACATGCCAGGCAGCCTAACGCCGGCGGGGCCGGGCCCCCGAAGGTGCCCGGCCCCGCCGGCGTGCTGCTGTGCGGGCGAGCCGACTCTCAGTTCCCGGTGAGCTTCTCGCGGAGCGCTGCGAGCGCCTCGTCCGAGGCGAGCGTGCCCGCGACGTCCTCGACCGGGGCCGACGACGAGTACGACGACGCCGCGCCGCCGCTGTCGGACGCTCCGCCACCGGAGGCCGCCTCGAGGTCCGCCTTCGCGGCCTCGAGCACCTGCTTGCGGTGCGCCTCCCAGCGCTCGTGCGCCTTGGCGTACTGCGCCTCCCAGACCTCACGCTGCGCGTCGAAGCCCTCGAGCCACTCGTTCGTCTCCGGGTCGAAGCCCTCGGGGTACTTGTAGTTGCCCTGCTCGTCGTACTCGGCCGACATCCCGTACAGCGCGGGGTCGAAGTCCTCGCTGCCCGCGTCGATGCCCTCGTTCGCCTGCTTGAGCGACAGCGAGATGCGGCGACGCTCGAGGTCGATGTCGATGACCTTGACGAACACGTCGTCGCCGACCTGGACGACCTGCTCGGGCAGCTCGACGTGCCGCACGGCCAGCTCCGAGATGTGCACGAGGCCCTCGATGCCGTCCTCGACGCGCACGAACGCGCCGAACGGGACGAGCTTGGTGACCTTGCCCGGGACGACCTGACCGATCGCGTGGGTGCGGGCGAACGCCTGCCACGGGTCCTCCTGCGTCGCCTTGAGCGACAGGGAGACACGCTCACGGTCGAAGTCGACGTCGAGCACCTCGACCGTGACCTCCTGGCCGACCTCGACGACCTCGGACGGGTGGTCGATGTGCTTCCAGGAGAGCTCGGAGACGTGCACGAGCCCGTCGACGCCGCCCAGGTCCACGAAGGCACCGAAGTTGACGATCGACGAGACGACGCCGGGCCGGACCTGACCCTTCTGCAGCGTCTGGAGGAAGGTCGAGCGCACCTCCGACTGCGTCTGCTCGAGCCACGCGCGGCGCGACAGGACCACGTTGTTGCGGTTCTTGTCGAGCTCGATGATCTTCGCCTCGATCTCCTTGCCGACGTACGGCTGGAGGTCGCGCACGCGTCGCATCTCCACGAGGGAGGCGGGCAGGAAGCCACGCAGACCGATGTCGAGGATGAGACCACCCTTGACGACCTCGATGACGGTGCCGGTGACGACGCCGTCCTCCTCCTTGATCTTCTCGATCGTGCCCCAGGCGCGCTCGTACTGGGCGCGCTTCTTGGACAGGATGAGCCGGCCCTCCTTGTCCTCCTTCTGGAGGACAAGGGCCTCGACCGCGTCGCCGACCTTGACGACCTCACCAGGGTCCACGTCGTGCTTGATGGACAGCTCGCGGGAGGGGATGACGCCCTCGGTCTTGTACCCGATGTCGAGCAGGACCTCGTCGCGGTCGACCTTGACGATGGTGCCCTCGACGATGTCGCCGTCGTTGAAGTACTTGATCGTGGCGTCGACGGCGGCGAGGAAGTCCTCGGCCGAGCCGATGTCGTTGACGGCGACCTGCGGGGTGGCGGACTTCGCCGGGGTGGAGATGGTCATTGAGTGGTGTGCTCCGATGCGGACAGGGCCTAGTGCGGACAGGGAGTGTGCTGAGTGGTTTCCGGTGCGCGAACCCTCATGAGGACGTGCGACACCGGCGACCACCCTATCCGCGTCGGGCAGGAGGGGTCAAAGCGCGCGCCACCGCCGCCGCGTCAGCTCGCGACGCCGAGCTCGAGGCCCGCGCCGGGGATCGCGTCGAGCAGCATCTGCGTGTACGGCGTCTGCGGCTGGTCGAAGACGTCGTCCGCCGTGCCCTGCTCGACGATCCGGCCGTCCTGCATGACGCAGACGTGGTCGGCGATCTGGCGCACGACGGCGAGGTCGTGGCTGATGAACAGGTAGCTGAGGCCGAGCCGCGACTGCAGGTCGGCGAGCAGGCGCAGGATCTGCGACTGCACGATGACGTCCAGCGCCGAGACCGCCTCGTCGCACACGACGAGGTCCGGGTTGAGCGCGAGGGCCCGGGCGATCGCGACCCGCTGCCGCTGCCCGCCCGAGAGCTCCGCAGGGTAGCGACGCAGGAGCGTCGGCGAGAGGGCGACGTCGTCCATGAGCTCGTGCACGCGTTCGCGGCGCTGGGCGGCCGTGCCGAAGTCGTGCGCCCGCAGCGGCTCCTCGATCGTCCGGTAGATCGAGTACAGCGGGTCGAGCGACGCGTAGGGGTCCTGGAAGATCGGCTGGACCTGCCGACGGAACCGGACCTCCGCCGCGCGGTTCGCGCCCCCGACGCGCTCGCCGTTGAAGGTGATGGAGCCCGACGTCGGCGGGATCAGGTCGAGCATCATCCGGGCGACCGTGGACTTGCCCGAGCCGGACTCGCCCACGATGGCGACGGTCCGCCCGCGCGGGATCACGAAGCTCACGTCGTCCACCGCGGTGAACGCCTCGGTCCGGGAGAACAGGCCCTTGCCCCGCAGCTGGAAGACCTTCGAGACGCCCGAGACCTCGATGATGCTGTCGGTCCGGGTGCCGCCTGCCCCCTCGGTCGCGGCGTCGACCCCGTCCCCGTGGGAGACCGACAGCAGGTCCCGCGCGGCGACCGCCGCGAGACCGGTCACCTTCGCCAGCTGGATCCGGCGCGAGGCGAGCGACGGCGCGGCCGCGAGCAGACGCTGCGTGTACTCGTGCTGCGGGTCGCGCAGCAGCTCGAGCGCCGGGCCCGTCTCGACGACCTCACCCCCGTACATCACCACGATCCGGCTCGCACGCTCGGCTGCGAGGCCGAGGTCGTGCGTGATCAGCAGGACCGCCGTCCCGAGCTCCGCGGTCAGCTCGTCGAGGCGGTCGAGGATCACGCGCTGCACGGTCACGTCGAGCGCCGAGGTCGGCTCGTCGGCGATCAGCAGGCGCGGCCGGCACGAGAGCCCCATCGCGATGAGCGCGCGCTGGCGCATCCCGCCGGAGAACTCGTGCGGGTACTGGCGCGCGCGCCGCTCGGCGTCGGGCAGGCCGGCCTCCTCGAGCAGCTCGACCGCGCGACGGCGGGCGGCGGCCCCCCGGGCGACGCCGTTGTCCTCGAGCGCCTCGACGATCTGGTCGCCGACGCGCATGACGGGGTTGAGGTTCGACATCGGGTCCTGGGGCACCATCCCGATGTCGCTGCCGCGCAGGCGGGACGTCGCCGAGTGGGGCAGCGCCGCGAGATCCTGGCCGTCGAAGAGGATCTGCCCGCGGGTGACTGCGCCGTTCTCGGCCAGCAGGCCGATCACCGCCGCGGCGGTGGTCGACTTCCCCGACCCGGACTCCCCCACGATGGCGACCGTCTCGCCCGGGTGCACGTCGAACGACACGCCGCGCGCGGCCGGCAGCGAGCCCGCCTCGGTCGTGAACGTCACCTCGACGTCGCGCAGGCTGAGCAGCGGGGAACCCGTCACGAGCGTCACCTCTTCCTGGTCTTGGGGTCGAGCGCCTCGCGCAGCGCCTCGCCGAACAGCGTGAAGCCGAGCGCGGTGATCGCGATGCACGCGCCTGGCAGGAAGGCGAGCCGCGGCGCCACCTCGAGCTCGTTCTGGGCCTGAGCGAGCATGCGGCCCCACTCCGCCGTCGTCGGCGCCCCTCCGCCGAGCCCGAGGAACGACAGGCCGGCCGCCTCGATCACGGCGGTCGCGAGCATGAGCGTGGCCTGGACGATGACGGGGCCGAGGCTGTTCGGCAGCACGTGGCTCATCGTGACCGTGCGCCGGCTGAGCCCGAGCGAGCTCGCGGCGAGCACGTAGTCGAGGCCGCGCTGCGCCAGCATCGAGCCACGCAGGAGCCGGGCGAAGATCGGGATCTGCACGACGCCGATCGCGATGACGATCGCGCGCGGCGACTGTCCGATGACCGCAGCGATCGACACGGCGAGCAGCAGCGACGGCACCGAGAGCATGAGGTCGACCAGTCGCATCACCGCGGTGTCGATCCACCCGCCGAACGCGCCGGCCAGCAGACCGAGGAGCATGCCGCCGAGCAGCCCGATGACGGTCGAGAGGACGCCGATCAGCAACGAGGCGCGCGCTCCCCAGATCAGCTTGCTCAGCAGGTCGCCGCCGTACCGGTCGAGACCGAGCGGGTAGGCGTCGGACGGCCCGGGGATGAAGGTCGGGCGGATCTCGGCGCGGCCGGGCAGCGCCTCGGCGGGGAACGGCGCCAGGACCGGCGCGAGCAGGGCGACGAGGACGAACACCAGCACGATGACGGCGCCGATGATCGCGCCCGGGTTGCGACGCAGCCGCCGCATGGCGACGCGCCACTGGCTCGCACCGACGTCGTCGGCCTTGTTCGTCCGGCCCGACGGGACGACGGTGTCGGTCAGGGCGCTCTGCGCGCTCGGGTCGCCGGTCATCGCACACGCATCCGGGGATCGATGAGGCCGTACGAGACGTCCACCGCGAGGTTCACCAGCGTGTACGCGATCGCGATGAAGAGGATGAAGGCCTGCAGCACGGCGTAGTCCAGGTTGAAGATGGCGTTGGCGAGGTAGCTCCCGATGCCGTTGAACGCGAACACCGTCTCGGTGAGGACCGCTCCGGAGAGCAGCAGACCGACCTGCAGACCGATCGTGGTCGCGACCGGCAGCATCGCGTTGCGCAGCACCACCCGACGGCGCAGGCGGGGTGGTCGCAGCCCCTTGGCCCGCGCCGTCCGCACGTAGTCGGCGCCCTGCACCTCGATCACCGAGGCGCGCGTGATGCGCGCGATGATGGCGAGCGGGATGGAGCCCAGGGCGATGGCCGGGAGCACGAGGTGCGTGAGCGCGTTCCACGCGGCGTCCCACTCGCGCGTCAGGATGCCGTCGAGCACGTAGAAGCCGGTCGGGTGGGTGGCCACCATCGACGGGTCCAGGCGGCCCGCCGAGGGGAACCAGCCGAGCTGCACCGCGAACACGTACTTGAGCAGGAACGCGAGCGCGAACACCGGGATCGTGACCCCGATCAGGGAGGCGACCACGGTCGTCTGGTCGAGGAACCGACCCTGGTGCCGGGCCGCGACGTACCCGAGCGGGATGCCGATCCCCACCGCGATGACGAGCGCCACGACCGTGAGCTCGATGGTGGCCGGGAACCGGGCGAAGAACTCCTCCAGGACCGGCTGCTGCGTGCGGGTCGAGGCACCGAAATTCCCCTGGAGGAGCTGTCCCATCCACGCGAGGTACTGCTCGTGGAGGGGGCGGCTGAAGCCGTAGAGCTCGTTGATCCGCTCGACGGCCTCGGGTGTCGCCCGCTCCCCCAGGAGGGCCGTTGCCGGCCCCCCCGGGAGAGCGCGCACCCACAGGAACAGCAGGATCGACAGACCGAGCAGTGTCGGGATCAGCAGCCCGAGGCGCTGCAGGATGAGTCGCGTCATGGAGCTAGCTGCTGCTCACTCTTCGATCGTGATGACGTTGTAGACCTCGTCCTGGACGGGTGAGGCCGGGTAGTTCTTGATCTCCGGCTTGAAGGCCAGCGACGGTACGGGGTGCGCGAGCGGGACGCCCGGGACCATCTCGAGGATCGCCTCGTTCGCCGCCTCGTAGGCCGCGACCTGCTCGTCCTTGCTCGTCTTGTACCGCGCGTCGTTGATCATCTTCGAGAGAGCGGGGTCGATCGGGCCCCACTCGTTCGACGGACCACCGAAGAAGACACCGATGAAGTTGTAGGTGTCGTTGTAGTCCCCCGTCCAGCCGAGCAGGTGCAGACCGTGGTCCGGCGTGCCCTGCATGCGGTCGAGGTACTCCGGGCTCCAGGGCTCGGGTACCGGGTTGACCGTGATGCCGACCTCCTGCAGGTCCGCGCTGATCGCCTGGAACGTCTGCTCGGGCGTCGGCATGTACGGCCGCGAGACGTTGGTCGGGTAGTTGAAGTCGATCGTGAGGTTCGACTTGCCGGCCTCGGCGAGCAGGGCGCGCGCCTTGTCGGGGTCGTACTCGTAGGTCGCGACCTCGTCGCTCCAGCCCTCGACCGACGGCGGCACGAAGTTGGTCGCGACCTCGGTGCCCTCGGGCAACGTCTGAGCGACGAGCGCCTCCTTGTTGATCGCGTACGCGATGGCCTGCCGCACCCGCACGTCCGCGAGGTCGGGGTTCGCTTGGTTCATGCCCAGGTAGAGGATGTTGAACGGCTCACGGTTCACGATCTGGAAGCCGGCCTCCTCGAGCGCCGCGACGTCCGCAGGCCCGACGAGGTCGTAGCCGTCGATGTCGCCGGCCTGCAGCGCCTGGCGCCTGGCGTTCGCGTCCGAGATCACCTGGAACACGATCCGCCGGACCTGGCCCTGGTCGCCCCAGTAGTCCTCGTTCGCGGTGAGGGTGACCTCCTGGTCGCGCGTCCACTTCTCGAAGACGTACGGACCGGTCCCCGTCGGGCGCGCCGTGGCGTACTCCGGCAGCACCGGCGCGGACTCCTCGCCACCGACGGCGTCGGCGTCGTACTTCTCGAGCGCCGTGGGCGACTGGATCGAGAACGCGGGGAGCGAGAGCGCCGAGATGAACTCAGGCAGCGGGCTCTGCATCGTGATGACGGCGGTGTTCTCGTCCTGGGCCTCGCAGCTCTTGTACTTGCCGGTGCCGTCGAGGCTCGCGACGTCGCTGGTGGCGAAGCCGCCGTTCACCTTCTGCCAGTAGTACGAGAGGCTCTCGGACTGCAGCACGCCGGTGAAGTTGTTCCAGCGCTCGAAGTTGAAGCAGACCGCCTCCGCGTTGAAGGGCGTCCCGTCCTGGAAGGTCACGTCCTGCTTGAGGTCGAACGTGTAGGTGAGGCCGTCCTCGCTGACCTCCCACGCCTCGGCGAGCAGCGGAGCCGGATCGGCCGTCCCCGGGACCGTCCCGACCAGGCCCTCGAAGATCTGTCGGGCGACACGGAAGGACTCGCCGTCGTTGGCGAACGCGGGGTCGAGCGACGCCGGGTCTGCAGACGCGGCGAAGATGAACGTGTCCCGCCCCTCGCTCGTGGCGCCGTCGGTCGAGCCGCCGCCGCTGTCGCGTTCGCTCGCGGCGCAGGCGGTCAGGGCCAGCCCCGCCGCGGCGCCGGCCGCGGCCAGCCTGAAGGAACTTCTCACGCGATCACTCCTCATTGTGGGCTTCACCGTGCGACGTCATGACGAGCCGCAGAGGTTCAGACGCTAGACGGGCCAGATCACGGAGATGTTACGACCCAGTACCGACCCGGCTCGGGAGAAACTACCCGTATGTCGTCCCGTGGCGCATCTGCCGGCTACTTCCCCGTTCCGCCCGACGCCGGCGGCCGCGCCGGCCGTCGGTGGTGGGACTCCCACGCCACCGAGTACCTCGCCGAGCACGGCGACTTCCTGGGGCCGACCGACTTCTGCTGGTGCCCCGAGGGCCTGCGGGAGGCCGAGGCCGGGCTGCTCGGCCCGGTGGCCGACCGCGACGTGCTGGAGGTCGGCGCGGGCGCGGCCCAGTGCTCACGGTGGCTCCGTCAGCAGGAGGCTCGTGTCGTGGCGACCGACGTCGCGGGCGGCATGCTCGCGGCCGGCCGGGTGCTCGACGCGCAGACCGGCGTCACGGTGCCGATGGTCCAGGCGGACGCGCGGACGCTGCCGTTCGCCGCCGAGAGCTTCGACATCGCCTTCACCGCCTACGGCGCCGTGCCGTTCGTGCCCGACGCCGAGCGGATCCACGCCGAGGCGGCGCGTGTGCTTCGGCCGGGCGGCCGATGGGTGTTCGCGGTCACGCACCCGACCCGGTGGGCGTTCCCCGACGACCCGAGCGAGCGTGGACTCACCGCGACCCGGTCGTACTTCGACCGCACCCCCTACGTCGAGACGGACGACGACGGCCGGGTCACCTATGCGGAGTACCACCGCACGCTCGGTGACCACGTGGCCGACGTCGTCGCGGCCGGGCTCGTGCTCGACCGCCTGGTCGAGCCCGAGTGGCCGGCGGGGCACGACCGCACGTGGGGCGGCTGGAGCGCGGTCCGCGGCGCGCGGCTGCCCGGGACGGCGATCCTGGTGACGCACCGGCCGTGACGTCCGTCCGCGCCGACCAGGCACCCGCGCCGGATTCAGTGACCCGCTTCGTGCCAGCTCGCGCCCGCCCCGACGGAGACGTCGAGCGGGACGTCGAGCACGGCCGCCGCACCCATCTGCGCACGCACGAGCGCCTCGACCTCGTCGCGCTCCCCCGCGGCGACCTCGAGCACGAGCTCGTCGTGCACCTGGAGCAGCAGCCGCGAGCGGAGGCCACGCGAGACCAGCTCGCGGTCGACGCCGAGCATCGCGACCTTGATCAGGTCGGCCGCGCTGCCCTGGATGGGGGCGTTGAGCGCCATCCGCTCGGCCATCTCCCGGCGCTGCCGGTTGTCACTCGTGAGGTCAGGCAGGTACCGGCGACGGCCGAGGATGGTGGCCGTGTACCCGGTCGCGCGCGCCTCGTCGACGACCCCGGTGAGGTAGTCCCGCACCCCGCCGAACCGGGAGAAGTAGTCCTCCATCAGCTTCGCGGCCTCACCGACCTCGATCCCCAGCTGCTTGGACAGCCCGAACGAGGACAGCCCGTAGGCCAGTCCGTAGGACATCGCCTTGATCTTCGAGCGCATCTCGGGCGTGACCTCGCCGACACCGACGCCGAACACGCGCGACCCGACGTACCTGTGCAGGTCCTCGCCCGTGCGGAACGCGTCGATCAGCCCTGCGTCGCCCGAGAGGTGCGCCATGATCCGCATCTCGATCTGGCTGTAGTCCGCCGTCAGCAGCGTCCCGTACCCGTCGCCGACGACGAACGCGCGCCGGATCCGACGCCCGTCCTCCGTCCGGATCGGGATGTTCTGCAGGTTCGGATCGGTCGACGACAGCCGACCCGTCGCCGCGATGGTCTGCTGGAAGCTGGTGTGGATCCTCCCGTCGGCGGCCACGGAGCGCAGCAGGCCCTCGACCGTCTGTCGCAGGCGGATCGAGTCGCGGTGGGCGAGCAGGTGCTGGAGGAAGGGATGCCCGGTCCGCTCGAAGAGGTCGGTGAGCGCGGCGGCATCGGTGGTGTAGCCGGTCTTGATCTTCTTGGTCTTCGGCATGCCGAGCTGGTCGAAGAGCACCTCCTGGAGCTGCTTCGGGGAGCCCAGGTTGACCTCGCGGCCGATGACGTCGAAGGCCTCGCCCGCGGCCTGCGTCACCATCGCGTCGAAGTGCTTCTCGAGGCCCGTCAGGTAGTCGGTGTCGGCCGCGATCCCCGTGCGCTCCATCCGTGCGAGCACGTCGACGAGCGGCAGCTCGAGCGAGCCGAGCAGCGTCGCGGCGCCCCGCTCGGTGAGCTCCTGCGTGAGCACGCCGGAGAGCTCGAGCACGGCGGCGGCGCGGACCGCGGCGCGCCGCCCCTCGTCCGACCCGTCGAGCTCGAGGTCCAGCGCGCCCTGGCCCGTCGTGGCCGCCTCGTCCGTACGCAGCTCACGTCGCAGGTAGCCGATCGCGAGGTCGCCGAGCTCGTAGCCGCGCCGGTCGGGCTGGCACAGGTACGCGGCGAGCTCCGTGTCGAACCGGACTCCCAAGAGCTCGAACCCGCGCCCGGCCAGGGCGTGCCACGCGTCCTTCGAGGCGTGCACCACCTTGGGGGCGGCGGGGTCGGCCAGCCAGCGTCCGAGCGCCGCCTCGTCCGTCGGGGTGATCGTGGTGAGGTCGAACGCGACCGCCTGCCCGGCGTCGTCGGCGATCGCCACGCCCCAGGCGTCCCCGCCGGCCGAGGCGCCGGACCCGCGCACGTCGAGACCGAGCCGTGCCCCCGCACGGTCGTCGAGCCACGCGGCCAGCTCGCCGTCCTCCAGGGTGGCGACCGCGAGGGCCGGCTGCTCGCCCCCGAGGTCCGTCTCGGTCTGATCGGGCGTGACCATGGCGAACATCCGCTCGCGCAGCACGCGGAACTGGAGCGAGTCGAACACCGTCTGCATGGCCTCGCGGTCCCACGGGCGCGCGGCCAGGTCCTCCGGACCGAGCGGCAGCTCGAGGTCGGTCAGGAGCCGGTTGAGCCGTCGGTTCAGCAGCACCTGGTCGAGGTTCGAGCGCAGCCCGTCCCCCGCCTTCCCGGGCACCTTGTCGGCGTGCGCGACGACGCCCTCGAGTCCGCCGTACGTCTCGATCCACTTCGCGGCCGTCTTGGGACCGACGCCAGGGATCCCCGGCAGGTTGTCGCTCGTCTCCCCGACCAGGGCCGCGAGGTCGGGGTACTGCTCGGGCGGGACGCCGTACTTCGCCCGGACCGCCTCGGGCGTCATCCGGGCGAGGTCCGAGACGCCCTTGACCGGGTAGAGCACGGTGACGTCGTCGTTGATCAGCTGGAAGGCGTCGCGGTCGCCCGTGCAGACGAGCACCTGCATCCCCGCGCCCCGCGCCTGGACCGCGAGCGTGGCCAGGATGTCGTCGGCCTCGTAGTGCACCTTCTCGAGCACGGGGACGTGCATCGTCGCGAGGATCTCCTGGATCAGCGCGACCTGGCCGCGGAAGGGCTCGGGGGTCGCGTCGCGGTTCCCCTTGTACCCGGCGTACTCCTCGGTCCGGAACGTCGTCCGCCCCGCGTCGAACGCGACCGCGACGTGGGTCGGCGCCTCGTCGCGCAGCAGGTTCGCGAGCATCGACGTGAAGCCGTACACCGCGTTGGTGGGCTGTCCGGTGGAGGTGTTGAACTTGTCGACCGGCAGCGCGAAGAACGCACGGAACGCCATCGAGTGCCCGTCGATCAGGAGCAGGCGGGGCGGGGTCGTCGCGACAGCCGCGGCCGGCTCGACGCGCGCGGCGGCTGGTGGGTTCTCGCTCACGGGTGCCAACCTATCCGCCATGACCGACACCGACTTCGTCGAGGCTCTCCGCGCGGGCGCGGCAGGCACCCTGCTCGAGAGGATGGGGATCGAGCTGCTCGAGGTGGCCCCCGACCGCGCTGTCGGCACGATGCCGGTGCAGGGGAACACCCAGCCCTACGGGCTCCTCCACGGCGGCGCGTCGGTCGTGCTCGCCGAGACGCTGGGGTCCTGCGCCGCGATGGCGCACGCCGGGGAGGGTCGGATCGCGGTCGGGATCGAGGTCAGCGCCACGCACCACCGCGGCGTGCGCTCGGGGCTCGTCACCGGGACGGCCACCGCGCTGCACCTCGGCCGGACGACGGCGACCTACGAGGTCGTGCTCGAGGACTCCGCGTCGCGCCGTGTCGCGACGGCACGCCTGACCTGCATGCTGATGGACGCCCGCGCGGGCGACTGAGACTCCGCGTCCGCGGTCGCGGAGGACGAACGGACGTCGTCGCGCTTCTCCACCACGGTGCTGTGCTCGCGCGGCGCGCGCTGGTCGACCACCGCCGCGCGGGACACCGAACGCACCTGTCGGCGCCGCGCGATGATCTCCTCGAGACCGCGGCTGCCCCGCCGCCCGGGCACCGCGCCGACGGCGTCGCCCGCAAGACGGCGCTGCAGCGCGTGCGTCGTCACGACTCGATGGGCCGCCGCGGGCGCGAAGCCGAGCCGCGCGAAGAACCGCTGGACCCCGCGCGCCCCGGGCAGCGGGACGGCGTAGACCTGCGTCGCGCCGGCCTCCTCGGCGACGGCGAGCGCCCGCGCCAGGAGCGCGTGCCCGAGCCCACGACGACGCGCGCGCGAGCCGACGTAGAGCGCCTCGACGTGGAAGCTCACGTCGAGGGTGAACAGCCCGGGTCCCACGACCCGGCCGAGCAGGAGCCCCAGCAGCTCGCCGTCGACGAGTCCTACGAGAGCCTGGCCGCCCGGGGTCGCGAGCAGCGTCCCGAGCTGGTCACGGAGCCGGTCCCGGTCGGCGCTGCAGATCTGCGGTCCGACCGTGGACTCGGCGCGCGCCTCCAGGCACAGGCTGACGAGTCCCTCGAGATCCGCCGGTGCCGCCGCCCTCACCTGGAACCCTGGACGCACGACTGCGACCTCCTTCGAGCGGGGAAGGCTCCGGGCGGCGCAGCAGCGCCGCGGAGCAACACTGTGCCGATCATGACAAAGGCTCGGTCGGTCTGCCTAGGGAAGCCCGACGCCCCCGCGCGAGACTTCACCCGATGATCACCCATACGGTGACGATCCGATCACCCACCATGTCGTCGTTCGCGTGTCAGGACACGTTCGCGACACAATTCCTCCTCTAGGGTCCTTCCCACACGGCGGATGGTGCCTTCGGCAAGGACGCCAGGAACATGCCAGCCCGACCACCTCGAACATGACCGGACGGAGGTCCCAGGTGCGCCGAGCCACGTCCATGGACCGCTCCCCCCTGACCCGCGCCACCGTGCTCGCCGCCCTCGCAGCGATGCTCGGTCTCGTCCTCGCGACCGTCGGCCCGGGCGGTACGGCTGCCGCGCAGACCGTCGCGTGCGCCCCCGACTCAGGCACCGCCTGCATCACCGGGACGTTGCGGACCAGCGCGGGACAACCCGCCGTCGGCGTCGCCCTCGAGGTCGCCGGACCTGGCGGCGAGCAGCAGGTGACCTCCGGTCCCGACGGGCGGTGGTCGCTCCCCGTCACCGAGGCCGGCCAGTACACCGTCACGCTCGACGAGGCGACGCTGCCCGCGGGTGAGACGCTCCGGGACCCGGCGAACAACCCCCGGACCGTGACCGTCTCGCTCGGCGGTGTCGCTGCGGCGCTGTTCCCGCTGGGCACCCCGACCGGACCCGCCGCCCCGAGCGGCGGCGCGACGGGGGACGGCGACGCGCCGCCGCCCGCGACCGGCGGCGAGCCCGGGCTCGACAACACCGTGCCGGGCACCGCGAGCGGCGGGGGCGTGAACTGGGACCGGGTCGCGCAGCAGGCCTCGGCCGGCCTCGTGTTCGGCACGCTCCTCGCACTCGCGTCGGTCGGCCTCTCCCTGATCTTCGGCACGACGGGTCTCAGCAACTTCGCGCACGGCGAGCAGGTCTCGCTCGGCGGGATCCTCGCCTACGTCTTCACCCAGCTCGTGGGTCTGCCGCTCCTCGTGTCGGGTGCGATCGCGGTGGCGCTCGCCGCCGCGTCGGGCTACCTGCAGGACGCCGCGATCTGGGGCCCGCTGCGCAAGCGTCGGGTCGGCATGACGCAGCAGCTCATCGTGACGATCGGGCTCGCCGTGACGCTGCAGTACGTCTTCCAGTTCTTCTTCGGCGCAGGGTCGCTGCGGATCGTGCGCTCCAACCCGGAGACCGTCGCGCTCGGACCGATCCTCATCACGCAGCAGTCCCTGATCTCGCTCGGGATCGCGGCCGCGGCGCTCGGCGGGGTCTCATACTTCCTCGTCGCCACCCGGGTCGGCCGGGCCACCCGTGCGGTCTCCGACAACCCCGCCCTCGCCGCAGCATCGGGGATCGGGGTCGACGGCATCGTGCGCATGGTCTGGACGATCGGTGCAGGTCTCGCGGGTCTCGGGGGCGTGCTCATGGGCCTCTACCTCAACGCCACCGCCTGGAACATGGGCTCGACCCTGCTGCTCCTGATGTTCGCCGCCGTGACGCTCGGCGGCCTCGGGACGGCGTTCGGCGCCCTGGCGGGCTCCATCGTCATCGGGTTGGTCGTGGAGCTGTCCAACCTCGTCATCCCCTCGGACATGCGGTATGCGGGAGCGCTGGTGATCCTCATCCTCGTCCTGCTGTTCCGCCCTCAAGGCATCCTCGGCCGCGCCGAGCGCGTCGGATAACGGAGGAATCATGGACTGGGAACGCATCCTCACCCTGGTCGCGGGCGAGCTCTTCGCGCCGACCACCGCCGCCTACGCCCTGGCCGCGATCGGCCTCAACATCCACTTCGGGCTCACCGGTCTGCTGAACTTCGGGCAAGCGGGCTTCATGCTGCTCGGGGCGTACGGGTTCGCGGTCTCGACCATCGCCGGCTACCCGATCTGGCTGGCCGTGCTCGTGGCCGTCGCCTGCTCGGTGATCTTCGCGCTCATCCTCGGGATCCCGACGCTCAAGCTGCGAGGGGACTACCTCGCGATCGTGACGATCGCGGCGGCCGAGATCGTGCGCATCGTCGGCCGGTCGACGGCGCTGACGGACGTGACGGGGGCGTCGTCGGGCCTGCGGGGCGACAGCTACAAGGCGACCTTCCAGGCCCTGTCGCCGCTCGGGGACGGATCGACGGCCCTCGGCCCGTTCTCCTACTCCAACAGCTCGTCGAACAGCTGGTGGCTGCGCATCGTCGGCTGGCTCCTCGTCGCGCTCGCGTGCGTGCTCGTGTGGCGACTCCTGCGCAGCCCGTGGGGGCGCGTGCTCAAGGGCATCCGCGAGGACGAGGACGCCGTCCGCTCGCTCGGCAAGAACGTCTACAGCTACAAGATGCAGGCCCTGGTCCTGGGCGGGGTGATCGGGTCGATCGCCGGGATCATCTACGTGCTCCCCCGAGCCGTCCAACCCGACTCGATGGGGCGCCCGATGACCTTCTGGGTCTGGACGATCCTGCTGCTCGGGGGTGCAGCCACGGTCTTCGGCCCGGTCATCGGCTCGATGGTGTTCTGGGCCGTGCTCATGCTCATCAAGACGGTGATGCGCGAGGTGGTCCCCTCGACCGTCCTGCGCGCGGAGCAGATCGAGCAGTTCGGCTGGATCATCGTGGGCGTCACGCTCATGCTGCTGGTGATCTTCCGACCACAAGGGATGCTCGGCGACAAGAAGGAGCTGGCCATCAATGTCCGCTGAGACCCTCGCCGCCCTCCAGGGGGTCGAGCGCGTCCCGGGATCGCTCAAGCCTGACGCCATCCTGGTGGCCGACGACGTCACCCGGCACTTCGGGGGCATGACGGCCGTCGACGTCAAGCACCTGGAGATCCAGCGCGGCACGATCACGGCGCTCATCGGCCCGAACGGTGCGGGCAAGACGACGCTGTTCAACCTCCTCACCGGCTTCGACAAGCCGAACAGCGGCACATGGTCGTTCGAAGGTCGTCCGCTCGCCGGGGTCCCTGCGGCCAAGGTGTCCCGTTCCGGGATGGTCCGCACCTTCCAGCTGACCAAGGCACTCAGCCGGATGACCGTGATGGAGAACATGCGGCTCGGTGCCACGGAGCAGCCGGGCGAGAACCTCGCCCGCGCGCTCGTCCCACCGATCTGGCGACCCCGCGAACGAGAGATCACCGCGCAGGCCGAGGAGCTGCTCGACCGGTTCAGGCTGCTCGACAAGAAGGACGACTTCGCCGGCAGCCTCTCGGGAGGTCAGCGCAAGCTGCTCGAGATGGCGCGCGCACTCATGAGCAAGCCGACGATGGTCATGCTCGACGAGCCGATGGCAGGCGTGAACCCCGCGCTCACGCAGTCGCTGCTGAGCCACATCCAGGCGCTCCGCGACCAGGGCACGACGGTCCTGTTCGTGGAGCACGACATGCACATGGTCCGGCACATCTCCGACTGGGTCGCAGTGATGGCCGAGGGCAGGCTGGTGGCCGAGGGGCCGCCGTCGACCGTCATGACCGACCCGGCTGTCGTCGACGCCTACCTGGGCGCCCACCACGACACCGACCTCGGTGACGACTCCGTGCTGTCGGACGAGGTCGCCACCCGGCTCGAGGCGGAGGTCGCAGCGGAGGACGAGCAGGCGGAGCGCGCAGCCCGTCTGGAGGAGAAGCCATGACGACCGCCACCCAGAACACTCCGACGGCCGGTCAGCCGACCCGCGACCCCCTGCTCCGTGCGAGCGGCCTCGTCGCCGGGTATCTGCCCGGTGTCAACATCCTGAACGGGTGCGACCTCGACGTGTACCCCGGCGAGCTCATCGGGATCATCGGTCCCAACGGTGCGGGCAAGTCGACCCTGCTCAAGGCGCTGTTCGGCCTGGTGTCGGTCCGTTCCGGAACCGTGACGCTCAAGGGCGAGGACATCACCAACCACCGCGCGGACTCGTTGGTCCACCGGGGTGTCGGCTTCGTGCCGCAGAACGACAACGTGTTCCCCTCGCTGACCATCGAGGAGAACCTCCAGATGGGCAGCTACCAGGCGCCCAAGCGGTTCGCCGAGCGGTTCGAGGCCATCGTCGACCTGTTCCCCACGCTCGGTGACCGGCGCAAGCAGCGCGCCGGGTCGCTCTCAGGAGGTGAGCGTCAGATGGTCGCCATGGCGCGTGCGCTCATGATGGAGCCGTCGGTCCTGCTGCTCGACGAACCCTCCGCCGGCCTGTCACCCGTCCGGCAGGACGAGACGTTCATCCGGACGCGCAAGATCAACAGGACCGGCGTCTCGATCATCATGGTGGAGCAGAACGCACGTCGGTGCCTGCAGATCTGCGACCGCGGGTACGTGCTGGACCAGGGCCGCAACGCGTACACCGCCACGGGGCGCGAGCTCATGCACGACCCCAAGGTCATCGAGCTCTACCTGGGCACGCTCGCGGCCGACGTCGAGTCCGCCGGCAAGGACGTGCCGCCGCTCGCGTAGCGCCGTGCCCGGCCCGGACGCGGCGCTGTCGTAGCCGCTGTCGCAGCCGCCAGACGCCGGAAGGCCCGGTCAGGATCTCCTGACCGGGCCTTCCGTGTACCAGACGACGACGGCGTCAGAGCTCGCCGAAGACCTCGCTCGTCCAGGTGTACTTGTTGTCCGGGCCGAAGGTGTAGATGCCGACCCAGGCCGAGGACGGGTCGTTGTCCTCGTTGAACGGGCCTGCCGCCGAGACGGCCTGGTAGGCGATGTCGTCGCCGGCCTCGAGCAGGTCGACGCACTCGGCGAACGACGCGCACTCCTCGCCGCCCTCGGCGCCCGAGACGGCCGCCATGTTCTCCTGGATGGTCGGACCGTCCGTGCCCTCACCACGCACCGCGGCGAGCGCGGCGAGGATGACGGCGTCGTACGACTCGGCCGCGTACGAGAAGTCCGTCAGCCCCGAGTTGACCTCGAGCAGACGCTCGCGGAACGACTCGTCGGCAGCCTTGCCGGGCAGCGTGCCCTTGGCGCCCTCGAGCGTGCCCGGCTCGAAGTCGGCGCTGTAGTCGGCGAGGTTGCCGTCGACGAAGTACATCATCGAGCCCGGGACGCCCGCCGAAGCCAGCGCGGGGACGATGAGCTTCGTCTGGTCGAACGCGATGACGACGATCGCGTCAGGGTTGGTGGAGAGCGCCGCGGTGACGGCGGAGGCGACGACGTCGTCCGACGCCGGGTCGAACTCCTCGCCCTCGTTGCCGTAGACGACGGTCCCACCGGCCTCCTCGATGGTCCGCTTCGCCACGTCGCGGAGCGTGATCCCGTAGTCGTCGTTGAAGACGAGGAAGGCGACGTTCGCGCGGCCGTCCTGGAGGATGAGGTTGCCGAGCGCCGCGCCCTGGACGAGATCGGAGGGCGCGGTCCGGAAGTAGAACGGCGACGCACCGCTGAGCGCCGTGGCCGTGTTCGCGGGCGAGATCTGCACGATCTCGGCACCCGTGATGTCATCGAGCACGTTGAGAGTCACGGAGGACGACGCCGCACCGACGACGACCTGGACGTCCTGACTCATGAGGTCGGCGACCGACTGCGTGGCGACCTCGGCGTTGTCGGCGTCCGAGGAGTCCGCGTGAACGATCTCGACGTCCTGGCCGAGAACTCCGCCGGCCTCGTTGATCTCCTGGATGGCGAGGTCCACGCCGGCGATCTCGGGCGGGCCGAGGAAGGCCAGCGAACCCGTCTGCGGGAGGAGCGAGCCGACGATCAGCGGCTGCGCGTCGGTGCCCCCACCCGTGGTGTCGGTGCCGCTGCCATCCTCGTCGGCGCCGCCGGAGCATGCAGTCAGGACCAGGGCGGCGGCGCCGGCGAACGCCGCCGCGCGTACTGCGTGAGTCGATCGGTTCATTGCGTGGGTACCTCTCCACTGAGGACTGCTGCTCGGGTGGTGGCTCCACCGGTCGCAGGGTGTGCCGGAAAGGTACCCATGATGTGTGTCGCGCAGGTCACAACACGCATCCCGCGGCATGTCGTTGCACAGTTGTGACCATTGCCCGCGGCACGACCCACCCGGCGAGCGACCTCGGGGTGGCAGGGCCAGAGCCCCCGCCGACGAGCCTCGTCAGCCGGTGCCGCCGACCTGCTCGATGACGGCGTCGGCCACCTCGCGCATGGTCAGCCGACGGTCCATGGAGGTCTTCTGGATCCACCGGAACGACTCGGGCTCCGTGAGCCCCATCTTCGACATGAGCAGGCCCTTGGCACGGTCCACCCGCTTGCGGGTCTCGAACCGCTCGGCCAGGTCGGCGACCTCGGACTCGAGCGCCGAGATCTGCGAGTAGCGGGAGATCGCGATCTCGACCGCGGGCAACAGGTCCGCGGGGCTGAACGGCTTCACCACGTAGGCCATCGCACCGGCGTCCCGCGCACGCTCGACCAGCTCGCGCTGGGAGAAGGCCGTCAGTAGCACGACCGGCGCGAGGTGGGCCTTGCCGATGCGCTCGGCGGCGGAGATGCCGTCGAGCACCGGCATCTTGACGTCCATGACGACGACGTCGGGCCGCAGCTCGGTCGCGAGCTCGACCGCACGCTCGCCGTCGCCTGCCTCGCCGACGACGTCGAAGCCGGCCTCGCGCAACGTCTCGACGACGTCCATGCGGATGAGCGCCTCGTCCTCGGCGACGACGGCACGGCGGGCCGGTCGGGCCTCCGGCCGGCCCGCGTCGGCGGCGGGCTCGACGAGCGGGGGAAGGTCCAGGGGGGCAGCCGGAGTCGGCTCGCCCGCGGTCGCGTCCTGTGCAGTCACGAGGGACAGCGTAGTGGTCACGGAGCCGTGGGCATCGCGGCTCGGGCATCGCGTGCGCCACAGACGACCACCCTGTGGTCCGAGCCCGGTCCACGGTCGCCGTCCTGGCCCGCGGCCCCGACGATCCGGTGGGGGTGGTAGGACTCCGCCGGGTCGACAACTTTGACCCGCACCAACGCTACGGAGCGCCGCACAGGTCTCGCAGGGTCCCGCACGACGTCTCGCGTCGCACATGCGGGTCGCGACCGTCACCGGGTTAGTGTGAGGGCTCGAAGCAGGGCCCCTGTGGCGGAATGGCAGACGCGCTCGACTCAAAATCGAGTGCCGCGAGGCGTGAGGGTTCGAGTCCCTCCAGGGGCACGAGAGGTCGATGCCGAGCAGGGTGGACCACGTGTGGCCCACCGGGTCGAGTTCCGGGAGGACCCGGCAGCCGTCTCCGGTGAAGCGCGGCACGGCGGCACGGCAGCCCACGAAACCCCACCCGGTCCACGTGGGTGAGAGCTCGCCGCGGCACGAGAGGTGCCGCCTTCGCCCTGGTGGCTCTCCTGCCGCAGCCGCCGCCCGTCAGGACCTGGTCGCCACGTCCCAGTCCGGGCGCAGCGGCATCCCGCTCGAGCCGTGGTCCGGTCGCACAGCCAGGGTCTGGTGGATCTCGATCTCCCCTCTCTCGAAGCCCAGCGCCGAGCCGGCCAGGTACAGTCGCCAGACCTTCGCGCGACCAGGTCCCGCCAGGCGTACCGCCTCGTCGTAGTTGTCCTCCAGATTGCGGACCCATGCCCGCAGCGTCAGGGCGTAGTGCTCGCGCAGGTTCTCGGTGTGCCGGACCTCGAGCCCGGCGCTCTGCACGGCCGAGATCACCTGGCCGATCTCCTGCAGCTCCCCGTCGGGGAAGACGTAGCGCTGGATGAACCCCCCGACGGGCATGGGCCGCTGGCCCGCGGCACGACTGATGCCATGGTTCAGCAGTCGGCCGCCCGGCACCAGAAGCTGGCGCATGCGCGAGAAGTACCCACCCAGCTGGGCGGTGCCGACGTGCTCGAACATGCCGATGGAGCTGATCGCGTCGTATGGGCCGGCGGTCACATCGCGGTAGTCGGCCATCCGGATCTCCACCTGCTCGCTGAGCCCCGCGGCGGCCACGCGGCGCCTGGCCGTGATCGCCTGCTGCTGGGACAAGGTGACACCGACGGCTCGTACGCCGTGGTGACGCGCGGCGTGGATCGCCATCCCGCCCCACCCGCAGCCGACGTCGAGCAACCGCATACCGGCTCTGAGGCCCAGCTTGCGACAGATGAGCTCGTACTTGGCCTCCTGGGCGGAGTCGAGCCCGGCGTCCGGGCTCTCCCAGACGCCGCAGGAGTACGTCATGGTCGGACCGAGGAGCAGGCGGTAGAAGTCACCAGGCACGTCGTAGTGGTGCGAGATCGCTTCCGCGTCACGCGACCGGCTGTGGCGGCGCCCGCGCACGTGGGCCTCCTCCGGCGGCCTCGGGGGAGGTCGTCGGACACCGCCGGCCGCTCTCACGAGCCGTGCGACTTCCAGCAGCGCCCGTGGCCCGCCGAGGGTCGGGCGGAGCCTTTCGCGGAGCGCCAGCAGGGCGTAGATGTCCCCTTCCACCTCGATGTCGCCGGCGACATAGGCACGGACCAACCCGAGCTCGTTCGGTGCGGAGAGCACGCGGTGCACTGCCGATGGGGCGAGCACGACGAGGGTCGCCGGGGCGCTCTGAGGGCCCGCGCTGCTTCCGTCGTAGGCCCGAAGCCGCACCGGCAGGTCGTCCCCGAGCAGACCGGCGATGCTGCCCGCAAGCCCCTGGTCGGTCTCGCTCCCCCGACGCCTCATGAGACCACTCCCGTCTGGTGTGTCCGGAGCGCCGTGACCACGGCCGGCGCCAGGGTGTCGGCGATCCGTCCGTAGCCGGCTGCCGAGGGGTGGAAAAGGTCGGAACTCATGTAGGGGCCGCCACCGATGAACTCGCGGCCCACGGCACGACAGACGTCCACCAGGTGCACCAGGTCGTTCCGCTCGGCCGCACGGAGCTGCACCCTGCGCACGAGCCGCGCGTACGCCCACGCGGCTGCCCGCAACGGGTTGGGCAGCACCCGCATCGCACGGATCTCGGGAAGGCTCGAGACCACCGCCGGCGCACCCTCGCCGGTCAAGGCCGAGAAGAGCTCGGAGGTGGTACGTGCCAGGGCCGCCAGCGGTGTCAGGTGCGTGACGTCGTTGGTGCCCACGACGAGCACGGACACGTCGTGCCCCTGGCCCGCTCGCTGGACCTGGTGGACCAGCACGTCCCTGGTCGTCGCACCCGATACTCCGTAGCCGACGACATGCACCGGACGTCCCGACATGTCGGACACCCGCTGTGCCAGCTGAACCGGTAACGCCTCCTCGATGTCGTGCACACCCACCCCGGCCACCGACGAGTCGCCGAACACCGCAACCTCCACGGGGCGTCCGCCCTGCGCACCGACACCGGAAGGCTCGACGGTCACATCGATGTCGGGCACACCAGGCGGCGCCTCCCCGTAGCGACGGCGCACGTGTGCGGCCTGGCCGCCGGCGACGACGACGAGCGCGGCCAGCGCCGAGATCGTGCGCACGGTCGGCGAGCCGTCGATCCTACGGGGACGGGTTCGGGCCCAGAGGGCCGCCTTCGCGGTCATCTCACCGAAGCACGCGCTCTGCTGTGGTTCCCGGGGCATCGCAGCTCCTCCTCGGCGTTCATCCCCCCTACCGGGGTGGGGTATCAATCTCGTCTCCTGCCCGGCCGGTGACACATGACCTTGGACCTAGGAGCGTGGGTCAGTAACACGCCAGTGCGGGTCCGGTCGGGGTGAGCCTGTAGTGGAGTCCGCCAGAGTGGTGTACCGGTAGCCCGGTGAGCGCGTCGCGGTAGACGACGGCGCGGTCACCGCGTGACCCTTCGAGTGAACCTCTCACAGCACCCTCGAAGTGGAGACCCACGATGAC
>NZ_JABCJJ010000018.1 GCF_012952065.1 Cellulomonas fimi | reverse complement strand
CTCGCTCGACGGCCGACCGCTGCGCTCGGTGTCCGCCGACTGGCGGCAGACGTTCGAGCTCGGCGCCGACGGGGGCCGCCTGACGGTCGAGTACGCCCCAGCCGACCGCGCGCGCCATGGGGTCGGCACTGCTTCGGGCGGCGCCACCGGCGACGCGTCCGGGCGCGGCTCAGCACGTCCGGGCACCGCCGCGCGGGCCGGGTTCTCCCGCGTGTCCTCCGGGAGGTCGTCAGGGACCTGGGAGCCCCCCGGCTGGTGCGCGCGCGTCATCGTGCCCCTCCCCTGCGACGTCGGACGGGCACCGCGAGCAGCACCGTCAGGAGGCCCACCACGCCCTGCAGCGCGAGCCACGGCGCGCGGTCGGCCGGGGCGTACTCGACCGTCAGGCGGCCCCCGTCGGCGCCGAGCTCGAACGTCTGCCGCCAGTCGGCGGACACCGAGCGCAGCGGTCGGCCGTCGAGCGAGGCGTGCCACCCCGGCTCCGCCCGTTCGGCGAGCACCAGGAGGCGCCCGGAGTCGCCGGCCGGGACGTCGGTGTCGACCGCGAGCCGCTCGGCAGCGACCGGCACCTCGTCGGGCGCCGAGCCGCCGGTCGCGGGCGACACGAGCCGCGCCCAGGCGGGAGCCGACGTCGCACCCGGCACCGCACCCAGCGGAGGCGAGACCCGCCAGATCACCCCGGACTCGTTCTCGGTGATGCGCTCGAGCCCCGCCGTCGCGTCGAGCCGGCCGACGAGCTGGGCGCCGGCCACGGACGTGCGCGCGTCGTCGGACGGCACGAGGACCGCTGCGACCGCGAGCCGGGACAGCTCCCCCGAGACGTCACCCGGGGCTCCGGCGGCCAGGCGCGCGACGAGGTCGACGAGGAGGCCCTCGGGCGTGCCGTCCGCCTCGCCCGTCTCGACACCCGGCTCGGCCGCGAGGGACCGGACGCGCGACGCGACGGCCTCGTCGGTCAGCTGCGGCCCGTCCGCGCGGAACAGCTGGAACCGCACCATGCTGTTCGCGGAGGACCCCGGCGCGTCGTCCTCGACCCCGAGCGCGAGGACCCGCGAACGGTCGGGCGAGACCTGGGCCTGCTGACCGACGGCCGGGACGACGACGCCGTCACGACCCACGACCTGCCCCGCTCCCGCGGCGCCCGCCTCGAGCGTGCGCGCACGCACGCCCCACTCCGCCAGCGGCACCAGCGGCGCCGTCACCGCGACGACCGTGAGGACCGCGACACCGACCTGCCGCCAGCCGAAGTCGTGACGCGCCATCCGCGTCCGCATGCCGTCGGCCCCCAGCACGGCCGCGGCGAGCAGCCCCAGCAGCACCAGCGACACCCCGGCCCCGGGCCAGCCGCGCACCGCGAAGTCGTCCCCGGCGGCGACGTCGACCCTCGCGACCAGGACCGCAGCCGCGAGCCCGCACGCGGCCACGGCCCACCCGGCGCGCACGCCGCGGGCGACGCGCGGGCCGCGCAGGAGCGCGAGCAGCGCGAGGACGACCAGGACCCCGCCGCCCAGGAGCGGCGCCACCTGGGCGACCGTCGGGCCGGCGAGGTCGACGAGGGCCGTGGTCGGCTCGACGGGCCAGCCGAGCAGCTGCTGCCACGCGGGCGCTGCGGTCGACGCGACCGGGACCCCCGGGTCGGCGAGCAGCAGGCGCAGGCCGGACAGCGCGGAGCGGCCGGGCAGGTCGAACCCCGACGCGGCGGTCGCCACCAGCGGGCCCGCGAGGGTCACGGCGGGAAGCGCCACGAGCACGAGGAGGCGCCGCCGTCGACGGGCCACGAGCGCGACGGCGCCGAGCGCGAGCAGGCCCGCCGGGAGCAGCACGGGAGCACCGGCCACGGCGAGCGCGAAGGCGAGCCCGGCACCTGCCGCCGCCGCGACCGAGCTGGTGGGCGGCGGGATGCGGAAGGTGTCCGCCGCGTCCGGGTCGTGCTGGTCCGCCGCGGGCTTCGCCTCGCCGTCCGTCTCGACGGCGTTCCCCGCAGCGTCCCGAGGCACCCGACGCGCGTCGACGAGCCCGGAGACGACGACGTCCTGCCGCTGGACCCCGAGCGCGCGCGCGACGCCGAGCGCGGCCCACGGCAGCGCGACGTGCGCGACGACCGCCCCCAGACGTCCGCCGTCGAGCGCGAGCCCGAGGGCCGGTGCGGCGACCCAGACGACGGCTGCCCAGAGCCGAGCGGCGACCGAGCGGGTCGCAGCCCCGGCGGCGAACCACGCGCCGAGACCCGCGAGCACGAGCGACCCGACCAGGAGGACGGCGACCGCTCCGGCGGTCGAGCCGCCTGTCAGCACGGCGAACGGCACGAGCGCGGTCAGCAGCGGCTCCGCGGGGCCGGGGCTCCCCAGCCCGGCACCCACCCAGCCCGAGGTCGCGGCGCGCCAGAGCTCGCCCAGGTCGGCCTGCGCCGGCAGCAGGGCCCCGCCGGTCAACGGCTCTCCGCGGAGCACCGCCTGGAGCAGGTCACCCAGCACGACGGCGGTGAGCGCGACCAGGACGACGCCCAGCCCTGCGAGCCCCGCGCGTCGCCGGGTGGCCAGCGCCGCGAGCTCACGCAGCTCGAGCTCGCTCGGCGCGCGTCCCACGCGGCGCTGCTCGGCGCGCGTCAGGTGCCGGTCGCGCTGCTCGCGGACGACCTCGCGCCAGGTGGTCTGCAACGGGCGCAGCGACCGGCGGGGCAGCCGCGCGACGCGCCGGGCGTGACCGCGCGCACGCGCCATCCGTCCGGGGTGCAGGAGCGCCGCGACCGGCGCGGCGATCTCCGCGGCAGCGAGCGGCAGCTCCTTCATCGCGATCCGCACGAGCGCGCGCACCACGCCCGCCGCCAGGAAGCCGAGGCCGAGGAACGGCAGCAGGACGACCGGGGCGGCGGCCAGCCGTGCGTGGACCTGGGCCCTGCGGCGCGCGGCGAACGACCGCCGCGGGTCGCCGGCGTCGTGCCTCGCGTCGGCCACGTCCCCGCCGGCGCCCCCGCCGAACTCTCGCACCCCGCGGTACGTCGCCTGGGCGTGCCGCACGACCGCGGACGGCACGACGACGACCCGGTGGCCGGCGAGCCGCGCCCGGCGCGAGAGGTCGAGACCGTCACCGAACGGGCCGAGCATCGGGTCGGTCCCGCCGAGCGCCTGCCAGACGTCGAACCGGACCAGGGCGCCGGCCAGCCCGACCCCCAGCACGTCGTCCCGTCCGTCGTGCTGCCCCTGGTCCACCTCGCCCTCGTCGACCCCGGTCATGCGCCGCCCGAGGCGCGACGTGGTGACACCGACCTCGAGGAGGCGCGTGGGGTCGTCCCAGCTGCGCTGCTTCGCCCCGGCGACGGCCACCGACGGCGCGTGCTCGACGGCGCGGACCAGCTCGGCCAGCGCCGTGGGCTCGGGCGCCGAGTCGTCGTGCAGCAGCCACAGCCACGCGGGCTCGCCGGGAGCCGTCGAGGAGCCGGCGACCGCGGCGCGCACCGCGTGACCGAACGTCCTGGCTCCGGGCACCCGGAGGACCCGGACGGTCGCCTGCACGGACGCGAGGAGGTCCGCCACCAGGGGCGTGACGTCGTCGGCCACGGGGACGGCGGGCGAGCCCGCCGCCTGAGCCGCCGCGTCGACGACGACGACCTCCGCCGGGGCACGCGTCTGGCTCGCGAGAGCCGCGAGCGTGTGCTCGAGGTACCGCGTCCGTCCGCGGGTCACGAGCACGGCCAGCACCGGCCGGCCCGAGGGGGCCTCCAGCCGCGCGGGCGGGTCGAGGGTCAGCAGCGTCTCAGTCATGCGCCAGGGAGCGCCCCACGGGGGGACGCGTCACACGACCCGGCGCTTGAGCTTGCGCCGTTCCCGCTCGGAGAGGCCGCCCCAGATGCCGAAGCGCTCGTCGTGCTCGAGGGCGTACTCGAGGCACTCGACGCGGACCTCGCACCCGGTGCAGACCTTCTTGGCCTCGCGGGTCGAGCCGCCCTTCTCCGGGAAGAACGCCTCGGGGTCGGTCTGAGCGCACAGGGCGCGCTCCTGCCAGCCCATCTCCGGGTCGTCGGACGGCGTGCCGAATATCGGCAGCACGGGCGCCATCTCCGGGACGCGTGCGCGGTCCGAGGGGAACGGGCCGCCCTCGTCGAGCAGATTCCACATGGTGCCTCCGGCTCGCTGGGGTCGGTTCGGGAAGGGACGCGACAGGATCGCAATGAGGAAATTACACGCGTGTCGTTCCGGTTAGTCAAGCGGGGGGGTGATATGTGACTGCGGCACACGGGTGAATCGCCGGATGACCTGCGGGCCTAGTCTGGGCGCGTGAACCCACCCTCCTCCGTGGCCTCCGTCCTCGAGCTCGTGACCGCCGATCCGGGTCGTCCCCGTTTGACCTGGTACGGCCCGGGCGGGGAGCGGATCGAGCTGTCGGGCGCGGTGCTGGCGAACTGGGTCGCGAAGACGACGAACCTGCTCGTGGAGGAGTTCAACGCCGGGCCGGGGGTGCGGGTCGGGCTCGACCTGCCCGCCCACTGGCGGACGGTGGTGTGGGCGCTGGCGGCGTGGCGGTGCGGTGCGTGCGTGGTGCTCGGCGAGGAGGCGGGCGCGGCCGACGTCGTGGTGACGGACCGGCCCGACAGGCACGACGGCGCGGCGCAGCTCGTGGCCGTGGGGCTGCCCGCGCTCGCGCGGCGGTTCGACGGGGAGCTGCCGCGGGGGGCTGTCGACGCCGCAGAGGCGGTGATGACGTACGGGGATGTCGTGGGGTGGGTTCCGGAGGTGGAGCCGGGCGTCGACGCGCTCGACGCGGCAACGGCGGACCGGCTCGCGCACTCCGGCCTCATGTCCTGGGCGCTGGATGCGGCGACCGCGCCCCCCGGCGCCCGCATCCTGGTCCGCCTGGACCAGGGTCGTTCGGACGCCGTCACCACGGCGCTCCAGGGCGTCCTCGGCATCCTGGCGCGGGACGGCTCGGCCGTGATGCTCGCCCCGCAGCTGGCAGACGAGCTCGACGCGGACCGGGCACGCCTCGAGCGGCTTGCCGCCACCGAGCGCGTCACGGCCGACAGGGCCTGACCACGACCGAACTACCTCATCCCGGACGACCTGACGCCCGCGCGAGCGACCTCACGCCCGCCCGAAGTACTCCTCGCTCGCGACGATCGCCCCGATGATCGCCTCGTCGCGGCCGCCTGCCTGAAGGATGCCGACCCAGCTCCGCTGACCGCTCGGGTCCAGCCCTCGGCCGAGCAGGTGCCGGTAGTGGCCCTCGACGACGGTGTTCAGTCGCTCGGTCGAGAGCAGGAAGCCCATCGCCACCTCGGCGCGGCCGGACCGGCCCTTGAGCCGGTCGGTCCAGAACGTCACCTCACCGGCGCCGGCGCTCCGGCCGAGCACGTCGGCGTACAGCTTCCGCACCCAGCCGTCGTCCGTCCCGCCCGACTGGCCGTAGTACTCCGCCGACGCGATGAACCCCGACTCCATCTGGGAGGTCGTCCACCCGCGGTCCATCCACCCGAGCCAGTTCGTGAGCCCACCCCTGTCCGGCGACCGGCCCAGGTATCGCACATAGGAGCCGGTGATGAGCCGTGAGCGGTACTCGGTGCTGTACGTGATCGAGTTCGCGACCGCGATGCGCGGTGTCCCGTCCCGTAGCGCGGACGTCCATGTCGTCAGGCCCTGAGGGTCGACCTCGCGCTCGAACAGATCACGGTACACACGCCGCACGTAGCCGGTGGTGCTCGGGTCGACCGCGCTCACGACCTCGACGCGCGCCCGGTAGGGGTCGGTCGCGACGACCCGGACGACGGCGTCGGTACCAGGGATCCGCCACGTGCCGCCCACGGGCAGCTGCGGCGACGCGAACTCGGCCTTGCTCGGCTGCATGTCGAGCAGCTCGGTCGTGGGCACGCCGCGGCCGTCCACCCGGCGCAGGTGCACCTGGACGCCGGCCCAGCTCGAGAGTCGGGTGTCGCGCCCGACGGCGGGCCGGTAGTCCACGTAGACCGTGCCATAGGACGAGCTGAAGGACAG
Source organism: Cellulomonas fimi (assembly GCF_012952065.1). Classification (GTDB taxonomy): domain Bacteria; phylum Actinomycetota; class Actinomycetes; order Actinomycetales; family Cellulomonadaceae; genus Pengzhenrongella; species Pengzhenrongella fimi_A. The sequence goes on along the minus strand of NZ_JABCJJ010000018.1, from coordinate 60,946 downwards.
TGCGCGCAGCGCGTCCACGTCGAGGAGCGGCGCCAGGTCGACCACGGTCGGAACGGCCGGCGACCTCTGCACCGTCGCGAGGCCGAGGTGGTCCGCGAAGGCGGAGTTGAGGCTCCCGGTCGGGCGCCCCCGCCACCCGACCCCCATGACGTCCGCCCGGTCCATGTACTCGGTCACGGTGCAGCTGGCCGAGAGCGGCACCGGGACGCCGTCCGCGCGGCACGTCGTCGCGTTGGCGTGGCCGAGACCGAGGTTGTGCCCGTACTCGTGCGTGAGGACGTCCGGGATCTGCGTGCCGTTGACCCAGATCACCGATCCCGGTACGGACGCCCGACCGGCCCACTCGCAGCCCAGCGTGTCGGGGAAGTAGACGACGACGTGCTGGTTGCCGCGCGGGGGCGCGGCCCCGTGGGCCGCGAGCGCCCGGTCGAGCAGCTGGGTCGGGTTGCATCCGCTGGGCTTCTCGATCAACTTCCAGTCGCGCGCGGTCGCGGTCGTCGCGATGCGGTCGCCGGACTGCTCGGACCAGTAAGCGCTGTTGGCGTTCGCCAGCGCCGCCAGCGAGGACCGCGTCGCGTCGTCCGGCGAGTCCCAGTACACCGGGAGCACCGTGAGCGTGTGCGAGCCGACGGCCGCCTCGGCCGTCCCCTCCTCCTGCGCTGCCCGGTCCGTCCCGGCCGTAGCCGGCGGGGCGGTCGTGACGAGCGCCTCGACCGTCGCCTCGCCCGCGGCCGCGGCGAGGAGCGCGTCCTCGGCGTCGGGCCCGGTGGTCGTCTCGAGGGTGACCTCGACCTCGGTGCCGTTGGGCAGCTGGGCGCCGGCGCCGTCGGGCAGCTCGTAGACGACGTCGTCCACCTCGAGGAAGGCGGTCGTCTCGAGGCCGGCCTCGGCGTCCGGGTCGCCCGTGACCTCCCCGGTCAGCGGCTCGAACCGGTCGACCGCGACGTGCTCGATGGTGCCCTCGACCGTGACCAGGTCGGAGTCGGCCGCCGCGGCCGCGGCGGGAGCGCCGACGGCGGCGGCGACGAGCGCGAGCGCGACTGCGAGCGCGCGTGTGCCCACCCCACGGCGCCGCACAGGCAGGGCGACGTGCATGGGAAGCTGGTCGGTACGCATACGTCCTCGATCGGCACCGGACGGACCGGTCTGAGGACGCGCGGCGCGCGGGCTGAGCTGGTGGGTTCAGGGCACGTCGGCCTGGACGACCGTCCCGCGGCCGCGTGCTGTCAGGACGCCGTCGGCGGCAGGCACGAAGACGGACTCCCCGCGGCGAAGGGTCTCGATCCCGTCGCCCGTCGACGCGATCGTGATCTCGCCGTCGAGGCAGAGCAGGATGCGCGGTCCGCGGCCGGGCAGCGGGTGGTCGAGGTCGTCGTCGACGGTCGTCACCGAGAGCTCGAAGTCGTCGACCGGCGCGTAGAACACCCGGGTCGCCCCGTGGAAGAGCTCGGGGGCGATGCGGATGGGGGGCGCCGCGACGTAGTCGACGTTGCGCAGCAGCTCGGCGACGTCGACGTGCTTGCGCGTCAGGCCGGCGCGCAGCACGTTGTCGGAGCTCGCCATGATCTCGACCGCCAGGCCCGACAGGTAGGCGTGGACGCCGCCCGCGGGCACGAACATCGCGTCGCCCGGCTGGAGCGTCACCGGGTTGAGCAGCAGCGACGTGACGACTCCAGGGTCGCCGGGGTAGGTCTGCTCGAGCAGCACGACGGTGCGGTCGGCGCGCGGCGACGGCGAGCCGATCTCGAGGCGAGCGGCGCACGCGGCGGCCACCTCGCGGACCTCGTCGGGAGACGGGCGCGTGGCCGGGTCGAGCAGCTGCGTGAACGCGGCGCGGATGCCCTCGTACGACGGCTGGGCGGCGAGCACGCCGTGCAGCTGCTTGGCGAGCGGGGCGTCGAGGCCCGCCAGCAGCTCGGCCGCGCGTCGCGGAGCGCGGAAGCCGCACAGCGCCTCGAACGGCGTCAGGGCGTAGACCAGCTCGGGCTTGTGGTTGCGGTCGCGGTAGTTGCGGTGCGGCGCATCGACCGGGACCCCCGCGGCCTCCTCGGCCGCGAACCCCGCCCTGGCGCCGTCGAGGTGCGGGTGCACCTGGAGGGAGAGCGGGCTGTCGGCGGCGATGAGCTTGAGCAGGTACGGCAGTCCGCCGCCGAACCGGGCGACGACGTCCGCGCCGAGGTGCGTCGCGGCGTCGGAGGCGATCAAGGCGTCGAGCCCGAGCTCCCCCTCCGCCGTGACCGCGCGCGACGGCGCGCTCGGGTGGGCACCCATCCAGGCCTCGGCGACCGGGTCGGTGGTGACCGGGAGGCCGAGGAGGTCCGGGATCGCTGTCGTCGAGCCCCATGCGTAGTGCTGGGTGGGGATGGCGAGCCTGATCACGGGTCCTCGGGGGGGTGGGGGACGGGTCGGGGAGGCAATGCCTCCGCGTCGATGGTAACGAACGGGGGTCGCTGCCCCGGCCCCGCACGGCAGCGAGGGGACCGGCCCGGGCCGGAAGGTGCACGTCGGAGCGTGCCCGGTGGTCCACACTGGTGCACCATGCGCGGAATCATTCTGGCCGGCGGGTCCGGCACACGGTTGCACCCGATCACGCTCGGCGTCAGCAAGCAGCTCGTGCCGGTCTACGACAAGCCGATGATCTACTACCCGCTGTCGACGCTGATCCTGGCCGGCATCCGCGACGTCCTGGTGATCACGACGCCGCACGACGCCGAGCAGTTCCACCGCCTGCTGGGCGACGGGTCGCAGTTCGGCATCTCGATCCGGTACACCGTCCAGGCCGAGCCAAACGGGCTCGCGCAGGCCTTCGTGCTGGGCGCGGACTTCGTCGGCAGCGACCCGGCCGCCCTCGTGCTCGGCGACAACATCTTCTACGGCCCCGGCCTCGGCTCGCGGCTGCAGCGCTTCGAGAACATCGACGGCGGCGCCGTCTTCGCCTACCGCGTCGCGGACCCGACGAGCTACGGCGTGGTCGAGTTCGACGCCGACGGGCGGGCGCTCTCGCTCGAGGAGAAGCCCGCCCACCCGAAGTCCAACTACGCCGTCCCGGGCCTGTACTTCTACGACAACGACGTCGTGGCGATCGCCAAGGACCTCAAGCCCTCGGCACGAGACGAGTACGAGATCACCGACGTCAACCGCGCCTACCTCGAGCAGGGCCGTCTGCAGGTCGAGGTGCTCCCGCGCGGCACCGCGTGGCTCGACACCGGAACGTTCGACTCGCTGCTCGAGGCGTCCGACTACGTCCGCACGGTCGAGCACCGCCAGGGCCTCAAGATCGGGTCGCCCGAGGAGGTCGCGTGGCGTCGCGGCTTCCTGTCCGACGACGACCTACGCGTGCGCGCGGAGAAGCTCGTCAAGTCCGGGTACGGGACGTACCTGCTGGAGCTGATCGAGCACGGACGATGACGAGCGCCACCGCGCAGGAGGGCGCCGAGGTCAGGCCCGTCAGCCAGCCCCCGCGGTCGCACTCGTGGCTCGGGTGGCGCCCCGCCGGCCGCCCGCTCGACCCGCGGAACAACGCGCTCAACCTCGTCCGGCTCGCGCTCGCGTCGCTCGTGCTCGTCGCGCACGCCTACTACATCGCGGGCGTCGGTGTCGGCCCGCAGATCGACGGCGAGAACCTGGGCGGGTGGGCGGTCTTCGGGTTCTTCACGATCAGCGGCTACCTGATCACCGGGAGCCGCCTCGACAACCCGGTCGGCACGTACTTCGTGCACCGGGTCGCGCGCATCTTCCCCGCCTTCCTCGTGTGCCTCATCGTGACGGCGCTCGTGTTCGCGCCGATCGGCTACTGGAGCGTGCACGGGTCGCTCGAGGGCTACCTCACCACCGGGACGACCCCCGCCGCCTACGTCTTCGGCAACGCGGGCCTGCGGGTCAACGCCTACGACGTCGCCGCCACGCCCGCCGGCGTCCCGTACCCGGGGGCCTGGAACGGCTCGCTGTGGACGCTCTACTACGAGTTCCTCAGTTACGTGATCATCGGGGCGCTTGCGGTCCTCGGCTGGTTCCGCCGGTCGCCGTGGCCGCTTGCGGGCGCCTTCGCGCTGAGCGTCGCCGTCCACGCGCTGATGGACCGCCTCCTGCCGTACGTCGGCGGGAACGTCGACTTCCAGCTGCTCGGCAAGCTCCTGCCGCTGTTCCTGGGCGGCGCGCTCGTCCACGTGCTGCGTGACCGGCTGCCGCTCCACCTGCCCGGTGCGCTGGCCTCGACCGCGGTCGTCGCGTTCACGGTCTGGGCGCTCGACGGCTGGGGCGCGCAGCTCACCGCGCCGCTCATCGCGTACGTGCTGCTCTGGATCGGGGCGACGCTGCCGTCGCCGCGCCTCGTCCAGCGGCACGACATCTCCTACGGCGTCTACATCTACGCGTTCCCGGTCCAGCAGCTCCTCGTGCTCGCGGGCGTCCACGAGCTCGGGCTCGCGGTGTACGACGTCGCGGCGTTCGCGGTCACGGCGGTCCTCGCCACGGCGAGCTGGCTCCTGGTCGAGCGCCCGGTGATGCGCCGCGCGCGCGGACGGCGCGAGACACCGGTCGCGACCGACCGGGTGCCGCCGCGCGAGGCGGCGGCCGTCGCCTGAGCGACCGGCCGACCGGCCCGCCTGCGACGGAGCCGCCTCCGACCCGGCCGTCTCCCGACCGGGCTCAGCCCGGCCGCTGGGCGTCGATCCAGGTCGCCAACCGGGTGACGCCCTCCTCGAGCGAGAACTCGGGGGCCCAGCCCAGGACGCGTGCCGCGACCGTCACGTCGGCCCACGCGTGGCGCACGTCGCCCTGGCGGTACTGCCCGGTGACGTGGGGTGCCGGGGCCTCGTAGTGCGCGGCGATCAGCTCGGCCGCGCGGGCGATCGTCTGGTCCTCCCCAGACCCGATGTCGATCGGCGTGCGACCGGGCACCGGGGCCGTCGTCGCGGCGAGGAGCGCGCGTGCGACATCGTCGATGAGGACGAAGTCCCGGCGGACCTCGCCGTCCTCGTAGAGCGGGATCGACTGGCCGGCCTTCGCGAGGCGGCAGAACAACGACAGGATCCCGGTGTACGGGTTGATGAGCGACTGGCCCGGACCGTAGACGTTCTGCAGGCGCAGCACCACCGGCTCGACGCCGACCGAGTGGGCCCACGCGGTGAGGACGTTCTCCTGCGCCAGCTTCGTGGCGCCGTAGACGCTCACGGGGGCGGGCGTCGTCGTCGCGGCCGACATCGCGACCGGTCGCGCGCCTGGGAAGTCCCACTGGCCGCGCGCGAGCACCTCGCTCGTGCGCTGACCCGGGTAGAACAGCTCCCCCGTGTCGTCCGAGCGCCAGGCGCCCTCGCCGTACACCGCGCGGCTGCTCGACAGCACGATCCGCCGGGGCAGCGCGTCATGCCGCAGCAGGCCGTCGAGCAGCTGCGTGGTGCCGACGACGTTGACGTGCGCGTGCCGCGTCGCCTCGGCGAGCGACTGCCCCGTCCCGGTCTCGGCCGCGAGGTGCACGACGACGTCGGGCCGCACGCCCGCGAGGAGGGCGTCCCACGCCGCGGGATCGGTCACGTCGCCGACCACGAGCTCGACGCCGGCCGCCAGGGCCGTCGGCCGCTCCGCGGAGGGGTGGATCTGCGGGTGCAGGTTGTCGATGGCGACGACGCGGTCGAACCGCTCGAGGAGACCCGGGGACATCGCAGTGCCGATGAACCCGGCGCCGCCCGTGACGAGGCACGTGCCGCCCCTCGCCGCCAGACCGGACGAGGGCGGGTCAGCGGGCACATTCGTCGCAGGGTCGGTCACGGCTCTCCTCCGGGTGCGTGGTCGACGGCGTTCACCAGGGCGCCCGTCGCGCCGCCGATACTCTCACGGGCTCGGGCGACGCCCGGCGCGCAGCCGCGTCCCGCACGCTCAGTCCGCCGAGGTCCCCGGCGTGAGCGCGTGGCGGAGCAAGGCCCTGGCCGCCTCCGGCTGCCTCGCCCGCGCGGCCTGCGGCAGCAGCGTGAGGGCGTGCAGGCGCGACGTGAGGTGCGTGCGGGCCGCCCGCTCGGCGCGCCGCCACCCGAGGGCCGCGACCTGCCGTGCCGCCAGGTCGAAGTAGGCGCGCTCACCACGGAAGCGGGTGCCGTCGATCGCCTTGGCCGACGACGCGCTCGCGCTGTGGCGGCGGTAGGAGAAGCAGAGCGTCGGTTCGAGCAGCAGCCGGCCGCCCGCGCACACGACGTCGATGACCAGCGCGAGGTCCTGGATGATCGGCATGGCGTCCCGGAACGGCGTCCGCACGAGCACGTCGCGCCGGAACACGAGCGAGGGCCAGTACAGCCAGTCGGCGCGGAGCAGGCTCACCGCGAGCTCCTCGCCCGCGAGCACGCGCGCGCCCGAGGTGCGCGGCATCATCAGCCGCTGCTTGACGGTGTCGGCGAGCGTCGTGACGACCGCGCCGCGCTCGTCGATCACCTGGACGCCCGGCTGGACGATCTCGACGTCGGGGAACCGCGCGTGCGCGTCGAGCACCACGTCGACGTAGTTGGGCAGCAGCACGTCGTCGCACCCGAGGATGACCACGCGCTCCTGCGTCGCGAGGGCCACGCACGTCCGGTAGTTCTCGGTGATCCCCTGGTTCGTCTCGTTGCGCACGTACCGCACGCGCGGGTCGGTGATGCCCGCGAAGTACTCGGCGACGCTCTCGTCGGGGTACGCGTCGTCGACCACGGTGAGCAGCCAGTCGCCGTTGCGCTGCGCGAGCACGCTCGCGACGGTCTCGCGCAGGAGGCCGGGGTCGCCCCAGAACGGCACCAGGATGTCGAGGGGCATGGGGACGGCGGACCTTCCGTGGGCTGAGACGCGATGGCATCGGCCAGACTATGTCCCCATGCACACCCCACCGTGCCCGTCGACCGGGGCCACCGCGTGAGCGGCACCGACCGTGACGTCCGGGTCGCCGTGTCGATGCTCACCCTCGTGCCCGGCGGCATGGGCGGCAGCGAGACGTATGCGCGCGAGCTGACCCGCGAGCTCGCCCGCGTCCCGTCGATCGACGCGCGGGCCTACGTCGGCCGTGTCGCCGCGGGGTTCAGCGCCGGGATCCCCGAGGTCGTGGTGCCCGAGGTGGACGGCGGTCCCTCGACCCGCGAGCGCGTGCAGACGCTGCTCGGGGCCGCCCGGCACCGCCACGCCATCCTGGGGCGGATGGGCGGGGCCGACGTGATGCACGTGCCGTTCACGGCGCCCGTGCCCTGGCCACCCGCGGGGCTGCCGCTCGTCCAGAGCCTGCTCGACGTCCAGCACCTGGACCTGCCCCAGCTGTTCGGTCGCGCTGAGCGCCTGTACCGGCGCCGGTACTACGACCACGCCGCGCGCCGGGCCCAGGCGGTCGTCACTATCAGCGAGTTCGCCAAGGAGCGCATCGTCGCCCAGCTGCAGCTCGACCCCGCCACGATCACGGTCGCGCACCTCGGTGTCGACGCGACGGCGTTCACCCCGCACCTGGGCGAGCGTGAGCGGTTCCTCTTCTACCCGGCGCGTGGCTGGCCGCACAAGAACCACGCGCGCCTGATCCAGGCCGTCGACCTGCTGCGCCGCGACGACCCGGGCCTGCGCCTCGTCCTCACCGGTGGCGGTCTGGACACGCTCGGGGAGTTCCCCGACTGGGTCGACGTGCGCGGCCTCGTGCCGCTCGCCGAGCTGCGCGAGCTCTACCGGACCGCCGCCTGCCTGGTCTTCCCGAGTCTCTACGAGGGCTTCGGGCTCCCTCCGCTCGAGGCGATGGCATCGGGCTGCCCGGTCGCGGCGTCGGGCGCGGGGTCGCTGCCCGAGATCTGCGGCGACGCGGCCGTGCTGTTCGACGCGACGGACCCCGAGGCGATCGCCGCCGGCGTGCGCGCGGCCCTGGCCGACGCCGCCGGCCTCCAGCAGCGCGGCCTCGCCCAGGTCACCCGCTTCACCTGGGAGGGCTGCGCCGCCGCGCACGTCACGGCGTACCGCGCGGCCGCGCACCGATGACGAGCAGCACGCCGACCATCACGCCGCGCGGCGCGACGGGCGTGGGTCTCGCGTCGCTCGTCGCGGCGGCGTCGGGCTACCTGGTGCTCCTCATCGCGGCGCGCACGCTCGACCCCGCCCGCAACGCCGAGTTCCTCGTGTTCTGGGCGCTGCTGTTCGGCCTGTTCGGGGTGCTGGGCGGGCTCCAGAACGAGGTCACGCGGGCGGTGCGCGTGGCGCGGCACGCGCCCGCCGCCCCGGCCGGGGACCCTGCGACAGGGATCTCGGGGGCACCGGACGCCGGGCCACCGATCGCCAGCGCACCGCCTGCCGATACGGGCGTGCGGGTGCTGCCCGCGGCACTCACCATCGGTGGCGCGCTCGCGCTCGTCGTGGCGGCGACCTCGCCGTTGTGGGCCGGTCGCCTGCTCGGCACGGAGCCGTGGACCCTCGCCGTCGTCCTGTGCGTCGCGGTCGTCGCGTTCGCTGGCCACTCGGGCCTCGCCGGTGCACTCGGCGGCGCGGGGCGATGGACGACGTACGCGCGGCTCGTCGGCGCCGAGGCGGGGCTGCGGCTCTTGCTCGTCGGCGGCGTCGCGCTGGCCGGGGCCGCCGTCGGGCTCGACGCGCTCGGCGTCGTCGGCCTCGAGACCGCGAGCGCCGCGGCCGCCGCGGCGTGGCTCCTCGTGCTGATCGCGTCACGGCAGGCCCGCGCAAACCTCGGCGCGCGCGCCGACGCCCGTCGGTCCGTCTTCGCGCGGCGTGCCGGTCAGGCCATGGTCGGGGCGGCGTCGAGCGCCGCGCTCGTCGTCGGGTTCCCGGTGCTGCTGCGCGTGACCACGTCCGACGCCGTCTACGCGGCCGCCGCGCCCCTGCTGCTCGCCGTCTCGATGACCCGCGCGCCGCTGCTGATCCCGCTCACCGCGTACACCGGCGTCGCGATCACCCACTTCCTGGCCCACCGCGAGCAGGGGGTGCGGCCGCTCGTGCGGCTCGCCGGGGCCGTCGTCGGCGTCGGCGTGCTCGGCGCGGGGGCAGCCGGTCTCGTCGGCCCGTGGCTCATGGTGGTGCTCTTCGGTCCGGCGTACGACGTCGCACCATGGGTCCTCGCGGCACTCACCCTGGCCGCCGCCGTCCTCGCGCTGCTCACACTCACCGGCGCTGCCGTCCTGTCGCTGGGTCAGCACCAGGCGTACGCGTGGGGCTGGGTCGTGGCGACGGTCGTGTCGTTCGCGGTGCTCCTGATGCCGGCGTCGATCGAGCTCCGGACGGCGCTGAGCCTCGCGGTGGGCCCGCTCGTCGGGGTCGCCGTGCATGCGGCCGTCATCGACCGGGCGCGTCGGGCCGGTCGGTAGAGTGCCGCCCATGCCCACCGCCCTGCCCGCGCGGTTGCTCATCATCGTGCCGGCCTGGAACGAGCAGGAGACGCTGCCGGCGGTGATCGCCGAGATCCGTGCCACCCTCGCCCACGCCGACATCCTCGTGGTCGACGACGGGTCGACCGACCGCACCGGAGAGGTCGCGACCGCGGCAGGCGCCGCAGTGTTGGACCTTCCGATCAACCTCGGCGTCGGCGGCGCCATGCGGGCGGGCTACAAGTACGCGTTCCGGCACGCATACGACGCGACCGTGCAGCTCGACGCGGACGGCCAGCACGACCCCGCCGAGGTCCCGGCGCTGATCGCGACCATGGCCGCGGAGGGCGCGGACATCGTCATCGGCGCGCGATTCGCAGGAGTCGGCGACTACGCCGCGCGCGGGCCGCGCTGGTGGTCGATGCGGTTCCTCGCCACGGTGCTGTCGCGTGTGGCCGGCACGAGGCTCACTGACACGACGTCGGGGTTCAAGGCCTGCAACCGGACGGCGATCCGGCTGTTCGCGGCGAACTACCCCGCCGAGTACCTGGGCGACACCGTCGAGTCGCTCGTGATCGCCTCGCGCGCGGGGCTCACGGTGCGGCAGGTCGGGGTCCGGATGCGCCCGCGCGCGGGCGGGCGTCCGTCGCACAGCCCGGTCAGGGCCGGCGTCTTCCTCGTGCGCGCCGTCCTCGCGCTGGTCATCGCGCTGTCGAGGCCGACGGAGCCGCTCGAGACGGAGCAGGCCGCGTGACCGGGTACGTGTTCGCGATCGCGCTCAGCGCCGTGGTCGTCACGTTGCTGTTCTTCCTTCTGCGCACCCGTCGCATCCGCGAGAAGTACGCCGGCATCTGGATCGTGCTGTCGATCGCCGTCGTGGTGCTCGGGGCGTTCCCCGAGCTCGCGTTCTGGCTCTCGCGGCTGGTCGGCGTGCAGACGCCGGTCAACCTGCTCTTCGCCGTCGGCTTCGCGGTGCTGCTCGCGGTCTGCATCCAGCTGAGCAGCGAGGTCTCCAACCTCGAGGAGGAGACGCGCACCCTCGCGGAGGAGATCGCGCTGCTGCGGCTCGAGGTGCGCACGGGGTTCGACCGAGGGCGCGAGCTGCACCCGCCGCCGCCGGACGGAGCGAGCGGTCCGAGCGCTGCGCACGGTGCGGCCCCGGCGCCGCCCCAGGTCGACGGGTCGACCGACGTCGACCGGCTGGACCACGAAGGCTCCTGACCCGTCTGAGCTAGTCCCGCGTCCCGAGCACGTCCTTCGCCGCCTTCTCCCAGCGCTCGCCCCACGGTCCGATCGGCTCGACGCCGGCCCGCCGCAGGGCGTCGTGACCGAGCACCGAGAACGCTGGCCGGGGCGCGGGGCGCACGAAGGCGTCCGACGTCGTCGGGCGCACCTTGTCGGCGGGCTCACCGACGGACGCCACCACGGCGCGTGCGAACTCGAACCACGACGCCTCGCCCGACGACGTCGCGTGGTACGTCCCCGGCGCCACCTCCGCCTGGACGAGCCGCAGGACCAGGTCAGCGACATCGGCTGTCCACGTCGGCTGACCGACCTGGTCGTCGACGACGTCGAGCGAGTCACGATCGGCCGCGAGGCGCGCCATGGTCTTGGGGAAGCACGGGCCGCCGGCCCCGTAGAGCCACGCCGTGCGGACCACGAGGTGGTCGTCGTGCTCGGCGCGCACGGCCCACTCCCCCGCCGCCTTGGTGCGTCCGTAGGCCGAGCGCGGCGCGAGCGGGGCGTCCTCGGCGTAGGGCGCGGTCGCCGCGCCGTCGAACACGTAGTCGGTCGAGACGTGCACGATGCGCGCACCGGCGAGCCGGGCGCCCCGTGCGAGGTTCGCGGCCCCCACGGCGTTGACCGCGAACGCGTCCGGCTCACGCCTCTCGGCGTCGTCGACGGCCGTCCACGCCGCGCAGTTGACCACGACGTCGTGCCCCTCGACGGCCCGCTCGGCGGCGGTCGCGTCGGTGACGTCGAGCGACGCCCGGGCTGCCGCGGTCACGTCCGCGCCGGTCCGCTCGAGCAGCGCGACGAGGTCCTGCCCGAGCATCCCACCCGCACCCGTCACCAACCAGCGCACAACGTCTCCCTCGATCGATCCGACGACCTCGTCAGCCTAGCGACGTCGTTAGGCTGGGCCGTCGTCCTCACCACCGCGAAGGAGAACCCTGTGCAGGTCCGCGAGCTGACCGTCCCCGGTGCCTGGGAGATCGTCCCGAAGCTGCACGGCGACCCGCGGGGCGTGTTCCTCGAGTGGTTCAAGGCGGGCGAGTTCGCCGCCGCGGTCGGGCACCCGCTCGACCTCCAGCAGGCGAACGCCTCGGTCTCGGCGGCCGGCGTGCTGCGCGGCATCCACTTCGCCGACGTGCCGCCCGGCCAGGCCAAGTACGTGACGTGCGCGCGCGGCGCGGTGCTCGACGTCGTTGTCGACGTGCGGGTCGGGTCGCCCACGTTCGGCACGTGGGACTCGGTGCTGCTCGACGACGTAGACCGGCGCGCGATCTACCTGGCCGAGGGGCTGGGGCACGCCTTCCTGTCGCTCGAGGACGACTCGACGGTCCTGTACCTCTGCTCGGCGGGCTACACGCCGGGGCACGAGCACGGCATCCACCCGCTCGACCCGACCGTCGGGGTCGAGTGGCCCACGACCGCGCGCGACGGGTCGCCGCTCACCCCGCAGCTCTCGGCGAAGGATCTCGAGGCGCCGTCGCTCGAGGAGGCGGTCGCGTCGGGGCTGCTGCCCCGGTGGGACGCGGTGCAGGACTACGTGGCGTCGCTGCGCCGGGACTGACGCAGCGCGTCCTCGTACGCCGTGACGTGCACGGCGGCCGAGGCGTCCCAGGTGAACCCCGCGGCCCGCTCGACGGCGGCCCGCGACAGGCCGGCCCGCCGCGCCGGGTCCGCGAGCAGCCCCGCGAGCGCCGTGGCGATGGAGTCCTCGTCGACGTCGCAGTACGCGACCGCGTCGCCGCCCACCTCCGGCAGCGAGAGCCGCCGCGTCGTGAGCACGGCCGCCCCGCACGACATCGCCTCGAGCACCGGCAGCCCGAAACCCTCCCCGAGGCTCGGGTAGGCGAGCACGGCCGCACCGCTGAGGAACCCCGGCAGGTCGCCGAGCGGCAGGTACCCGGCCCGGACGACCTGGAGGCCCGCCGGCACGGCCGCGATCGCCGGCTCGACGTCGGTGTCCCAGCCGGGCCCGCCGGCCAGCACGAGCGCGGGCGGTGCGGGCAGCGCCTGGGCGACCCGGGTCCACGCGCGGACGAGCGCCGGCACGTTCTTGCGCGGCTCGAGCGTCCCGAGGAACCCGACGTAGTCGCCGTCGACCCCGAGCGACCGCGCGACCCGCACGCGCTCGGCGTCGTCCACGGAGTGGAAGGTGCCGCGGTCGACCCCGTGGTGCGCGACGTGGAACCGCCGCGCGTCGCCGCCCGCGTACCGCCGGACCTCGGCGCCCGTCGCCTCCGAGGGGACGACGAGCGACCCCGCGCCACGGACCGCCTGCCGGATCGCCGCGCGGAAGAACCGTGACTTGACCGCCGAGTGAACCTCGGGATGGCTGAAGAACGTCGCGTCGTGCAGCGTCACGGTCACGGGCACGCGCGCCAGGCGCGGGAAGGTGTAGTGCGGGCTGTGCAGCACGCCCGCACCCACCCGGCGCACGAGCGACGGGAGACCGACCTGCTCCCACACCAGCCGGGAGCCGGCAGGCGCGATCCGGGGCGGTGCGGTCACGACGTCGGCGCCCGGCACCATGCGCGCGAAGCCGGCCGCGTCCCGCTCCTGCGAGATCACCGAGAGGTCGATCCCGGTCCTCACCAGCGCCGGCAGGAGGTCGTCGATGTACCGGCCGACGCCGCCCCGGTCCACCGGGATCGCCGTCGCGTCGAGCGCCACCCTCATGCCGCCGCCGCCGTTCGCACCCGGTGAGCCTAACGGCGCGCGCCGGCCAACAGGGCGGACGGTAGCGACGGACGCGAGCCCGGCCCGCCCCCGACGCGTACGCGAGTCGGTAGGCTCGTGCGGTTCCGACCCCACTCAGACGAGGTCAGCACGTGACACGAGACACCGCTCCGGCGGCCGCGGCCGCGCCGACGGAAGGCACCTCGGTCGACGCACCGGCCCGACGCCGACCGTCGCGCAGCCGGGCTAGCCGCGCCTTCTGGGCCGCGTGGGGCGTGCTGTTCGCCCTCGCCGCGGCGTGGGCGGTCGCCAACCCGCTGATGGCCTCCCCCGACGAGCCGGCGCACGTCGCGAAGGCGGCGTCGGTCGTGCGGGGGCAGCTGCTCGGTGACGACGTGGACGGCGGGGCTGCGGGCAACGACATCGAGGTCCCGTACTTCTACGAGTACAGCCAGGCCTACCCGACCTGCTACATGTTCCGGCCGGAGCTGCCCGGCAACTGCGAGATCCCCGCCGCGCGCGACCTCGACGAGACCGTCGAGACGATCACCACGGCGGGCCGGTACAACCCGCTCTACTACGTGCTGGTCGGTGCCCCCACGCTCGCGCCCGCCGGCGACGGCGTGCTGTACGCGATGCGCCTGCTCTCCGCAGCCCTGTCCACGTTCCTCCTCGCGCTCGGCGTGCGCGCCGTGGCCGAGCTGCGGCGCCCCGCGTGGGCTGCGCTCGGGGCGATGACCGCGATCAGCCCGATGGTCGTCTACCTCTCGTCGACCGTGAACCCCGCTGCGCTCGAGGTCGCCGCCGCGTTCGCGCTGTGGTGCCAGCTGCTCACGCTGCTGCGGCACCCCGACCCGTCGAGGACGGCCGGCCGGATGGGCTGGATCGCCGTCTCGTCCGTGCTGCTCGTGAACTCGCGCGGCCTCTCGCTGCTGTACTGCGCCCTCATCGTGCTGTTCGCGCTGCTCGTCGCGCGCTGGCGGACGCTCCTCGACGTGCTCCAGGTCCGGCGCACCTGGCCGTCGTTCGCCGTGATCGTGCTCGGCTGCCTCGCGGCCGCGGCGTGGGTGGTCGGCACGAACTCGCTGGGCTCGGGCGGCACCGAGCGCTTCCCCGACCTGACGTTCAAGCAGGCCGTGTGGATCAGCGTCAACAACACGAGCGTCTACCTCCAGAACATGATCGGCCAGTTCGGCTGGACCGACACGAACCTGCCCGTGTGGCTGCACATGGTCTTCGCCGGCGCACTGGGCGTCGTCGCGCTCGTCGCGCTCGCGCTGGGGACGTGGCGCGAGCGGGTGCTCCTGCTCGGGCTCACCGCGGTGATCATCCTGCTGCCCGTCGTGATCCACGCGTCGCAGGCCCGGTACCTCGGCATCATCTGGCAGGGCCGCTACATCCTCCCGATCGCGGTCGGCCTGCCGATCCTCGCGGGGTACGTGCTGGTCCGGCGTGCCGTCGCGATCCCGCGGCCCGAGACCGTCCGCATCGTCACGACCGTTGCCACGATCCTGGCCTGGGTCCTGGCCGTCGCCTTCGTGTTCAACCTGCACCGCTACGTCAACGGCGCGTACGGCAGCTGGCGGCGCGTCGTCGAGGGCGCCTGGCTGCCGCCCGTCCACGTCGGCCTGGTGCTGCTGGTCGGGCTGCTGGGGTCCGCGGGCGTCGGCGTTCTCGTCGCCCGGGTCGCGCGCGGCGGCGCGGACGGCACGTTTGCGCGCGGCGACACCGACGGCACGCCGGCGGCCGTCGACGACGGTGCGCGCGCTCCGGCGCACCTGGCGGCCGACGAGGGCGAGCCGTCGACCCCCGACCCCGGTGGGGGCACCGGCACCGGCACCGCTAGCGACGGAACCTCCACCGGCCGCGGACCAGCCCGCGGCGTCGTCTCGGGGTCAGGCGAGCCGGAGCCGACTCCGCCAGGTCCTTCGCAGCCGACCGCGACGAGCACGCCCCGGTGACCGCGGCACGCATGAGCGCCACGCAGACAGGGGCGCTCGGGGTCGGCCTGACCGTCGAGCAGTGCTGGCAGCGCGTACCGGGTGGCTCCGGCACGTACATCATCGAGCTGCTGCGAGCGCTCGGCGCGCGCCCGGACGTCGCGCCTCTCGGGCTGACCGCCCTTCACCGGGAGGCGCCGGCGGGCGAGAAGCCCCCAGTCGAGATGCGCTCGCTCGGCCTGCCGCGCGGGCTGCTCTACCGGTCGTGGAACACGCTCGGTATGCCGCGGCCCGAGTGGAGCGTCCGAGGTCTCGAGGTCGTGCACGCCACCACGTGGGCGATCCCGCCCACGCGCCAGCCGCTTGTCGTCACGGTCCACGACCTGGCGTTCCAGCGCGATCCCTCGCACTTCACACCGCGCGGAGTGCGGTTCTTCAGGCGTGCGCTCGAGCGGGTCCGGGCCGAGGCGGCTGTGGTCGTCGTACCGTCGCAGGTCACGGCGGCCGACTGCGTTGCGGCTGGGATCGACGCGCGACAGATCCGGGTCGTGCCGCACGGTGTCCGGATCGCGCCCGCGGAGCCGGGTGCGCTCGCCGCGTTCCGCGCGGAGCACGGCCTGAGCCGGCCGTACGTCCTGTGGTGCGGCACGCACGAGCCGCGCAAGAACCTCGGCGGGCTGCTGGACGCGTTCACGCGTGTCGCGGCAGAGCGCGACGACCTGGACCTGGTTCTCGTCGGACCCGCCGGCTGGGGCGACGGCGGGGCCGACCGACCCCGGACCGCGACGTCGGCCGAGCGGGTGCACCGGCTCGGTCACCTGAGCTGGGCGGACCTCCAGCTCGCATACGCCGGCGCGGACGCGTTCTGCTTCCCCTCGCTGTGGGAAGGCTTCGGCATGCCGGTGCTGGAGGCGATGGCGCACGGCGTTCCCGTCGTCACCTCACGCGACACGTCGATGGCCGAGGTCACCGGCGACGCCGCCCTGCTCATCGATCCACGGGACCCCGACGAGCTAGCCACGGCGCTCCTCCGAGCCACCGGACCCGACCGCGGACGGCTGCACGCAGCCTCGCTGGCCCGGGCGGCCGGGTTCTCGTGGGCGCGCGCCGGGGAGCTCACCACGGCCGCCTACCGTGAGGCCCTCGCATGACCGCCCAGCCGGCCGCCGAGTTCCACGTCAGCAGCGTGGTGCGCGGCTCGGACGTCGCCGCGGCGCTGGTGCTGGCGCGCACCGTGCTCGACGTCCACCCGGAGACGACGGTCACGCTGCTCGACGTCGACACGGCGTTGCCCGCCGAGACGAAGAGCTCCCGGATCCGGGTCGTGGGCCTGCATGAGCTGGGGCTGGCTCCCGACGAGCTGCACCGAAAGGCGCTGTACCTCGACGACACGGCCTTCAGGGCCTGGCTGCGCCCCCGCCTGCTGCAGCACCTGCTCGGGACGCGCGACGTCGTCGTGCTCCTCGACCCGGGGTTCCGGGTGGTCGGACGCCTTGACGCGCTCGTGCAGCGCGCGCTCGCCGAAGGCACAACGGCCCAGCCGCGGGCCCCGCATCCCGTGCCCGACGACGGCCGCACGCCGAGCCCCGACGACGCGGCGCGGGCCGGGGCACTGGACGACGGCGTCGTGGCCGCCGCCCGCGCAGGGCGAGAGGTGCTCTCGCGATGGGCGCAGCGATGCTCGCGAGACACCGCCGCTGTGCCGTGGCTCGACCAGCTCCTGCCGGTCACGCAGCCGGCACCGTTGCGAGTCGTCTCTGCGTGGACGGTCGGGCCGGGTACCGAGCTGACCGCGACGTACGGCGGCATCACAGCGGACGGGGCCCCCGTGCAGCTCGTCGACCTCCGCGGGTTCGACCCCGACCGGCCCTGGGTGATCGACCCGGCCCGCGCCGGGGTGCCTCGCGCGTTGCTCAGCGAGCATCCCGTGCTCGCTGAGATCTGCGCCGACCACGGGGCGGAGCTGCTGGCACGCCGGGCGTCGGCTTGCCCCGGGGCGTTTCGGCGGATCGCGGCCGGCCCACTCGTGACGCCGGCCCTGCGTGCGGCGTACCGGACGGGCATCGACGCTGCGGCGGTCGGCTCCGAGATGGCGCCGCCTGACCCGTTCGACCCAGACACAGCCGCCGCGTTCCGGGCGTGGTTGGCCGAGCCCGCGCTGGGACGGCCCGGCGGAGAGGTCAGCCGCTACCTCGCGGGGGTCAGGTCGGTGCGCCGCGACCTGCAGCAGGCGTTCCCTGACGTGCCGGGGAGGGACAGTCCCGCACTGCTCGCGTGGGCCGATCGGCACGGACGCCATGAGGAGGGGATCGACGCCGGGCTCCTGGACGCCTCCCTCGCTGCGGCGGGGAGCCGCGAGTCGCACCACGCGTCGATCGACCTGGGCCGCCGCGCGGTGCGCGGCGTCCGTGGCGTCCTCGGTCGCGCGGTCCGGAGCGCCGTGTCGCGGCGCGCCGGCGGCGTCGGGGACGACGCAGCACACGCCGGAGCCGCCGGCCCGGACTGGGCCGGCGACGCCGCCTCGGAGACCGAGTCGGCCGACGCCGCGCAGCGATCCCGCCTGACCCCTGGTCTGAACGTGGTGGGCTACCTGCGTGGCGAGCTCGGCGTGGGTGAGTCGGCTCGGCTCGTCATCCGCGCCCTCGACGCCGTCGACGTGCCGCACCGGGATGTGGCCGTCTCGCGCCACGTGCAGAGCCGGCAGGACGCGACCTTCACGGCGATCGTCGGCGACCGGACGTTCGACACGACACTCGTCTGCGTCAACGCCGACCTGGTCGCGGACGCGGTCGAGCACCTGCCCGCCGACGTACGAGCCGGTTACCGGATCGGCATGTGGTACTGGGAGGTCGAGGAGTTCCCCGCGTCGATGCACCCAGCATTCGGGGTGGTCGACGAAGTCTGGAGCGCCACCGACTTCATCCGCGACGCGCTCGCGCCGCACACCACCAAGCCGGTCGTCACGATGACTCCCCCGATGCCGTCGCCGCGCCCACGTCCGGACGCGACGCGCGACTCACTCGGCCTCCCGGAGGGCTTCGTCTTCCTCTTCAGCTTCGACCACCTCAGCACGCTCGAGCGGAAGAACCCCCTAGGCCTGATCGACGCGTTCCGCCGGTCGTTCGCCCCGGGTGAGGGGCCGTCTCTGGTCATCAAGACGATCAACGCCGACCGTCGCATACCCGACGCCGAACGGCTCCGGCTGCGCGCCGCCCGCGAGCCGGACGTGATGCTGATGGAGGGATACCTCGACGCCGGGGACCGCGACGCGCTGACCGCCCTTGCCGACTGCTACATCTCCTTGCACCGTGCCGAGGGCCTCGGGCTGAGCATGGCGGAGGCGATGGCGCTCGGGAAGCCGGTCATCGCGACGCGGTACTCCGGCAATCTGCAGTTCATGGACGAGGACAACAGCTTCCTGGTGCCCTGGAGCCCGGTGACGATCCCCGCCGATGCCGAGCCCTACCCTCTCGGGGGCCGCTGGGCCGATCCCGACCTCGACGCCGCGGCGGCGCTCATGCGTCAGGTGGTCGACGCGCCTGCGCTCGCCGCGCGCCGTGGCGCGCAGGCGGCCGAGGACATCGCTGTACGGCACTCCGCCGAGACCGCCGGGCGCGCGATCGCCACCCGGCTCGAAGAGATCCGCCGGACCGCCGCCCCGGCCTGACCCGCATCGTTCATGACGGTGTCGAACCGAGCCCGATCGTCTTGCGGATCCGCCCGCTCGCGCGCCGCGTGAGCTCGCCGACCCCGCCCTCGGCCAGGTACTGCCTCGCGAGCGCGAGGTCGCCCCGGATGCTGGTCGGCGGGCTCGGGTGCGTGCGGAGCGGCGTCTGCGGTTCCTCGAGCTCGACCGCCAGGTCCGCCGCGCGCCGCGGGCTGCGGCAGAACGCCACGAGCGGCTCGAGCGCCTTCGACCAGACGTAGCCGGCCGCGAACTCCCGCACGTTGGTCCGAGCCGCCTCGGCCGCCGCGTCGTCGTAGAGCATCTCCTCGAGCGCACGCTCGAGGGCCTCGACGTCCTCGGCCGGCACGACCCGTCCGAGCCCGTGCGCGGCGATCAGGGTCCCGAAGGTGTCACCCTCGGTCGCGACGATCGGTAGCGACGCCCACAGGTAGTCGAGGATGCGGGTCCGGAAGCTGAAGGCGGTCTCGATGTGCTGGAAGTGGGTCGAGACGCCGAGATCGGCGTCGAGCAGGTAGTCCGCCCGCTCGGCGTACGGCACCCACCCCTCGTTGAAGAACACGTGCGTGCCCGTCAGGCCGAGCCGGTCGCTGAGCTGCTGGGTCTCCCAGGCGATCCTCATGTCGGGCACGTCGGGGTTCGGGTGCTTGAGCCCCATGAAGTACAGCCGGACCTCGGGGTGCCGGACGCGGAGCCGGTCGACCGCGCGCAGCAGCGTGAGCGGGTCGAACCAGTTGTAGATCCCGCCGCCCCAGAGGATCACCTTGTCGGTCGCGGAGATCCCGTCGACGGTGCCGCGGATGGCATGGCGCGCCTGCGTCGGCGGCTCGTCCGCGATGCCGAACGGCACGACGGCGATGAGCGAGTCCAGGCTCGCGTCCTCGTCGTAGACGACCGGGTTGACGCGGCCCTGGCCCGCGAGCTGACCGAGCCAGAAGTCCCGCTGCTTCTCGGACGCGCACAGCAGGAAGTCGGCGCGGCGCAGCTGATCGTTGAGCACGCGCGTCGTCTCGCGGACCGACAGCTCGCGGCCCGCCGGGCCGAGGTCCTTGGCCTGCTCGAGCTGCTCGAGGTGCATCGGGTCGTAGACGTCGGCGACGAGGATCTTGCCGCTCGTCCGCAGCCACGGCGCCTGGTCGAGCAGGAAGCCCTGGAAGATGATCACGTCCGCCCAGTCGGTGGCCTCGCGCAGCGTGCGGCCCGCGGCGTGCTCGACGGCGAAGTCCGGGTGCGTGACCTTGACGCCGTTGGTGGACACGAGCCGGACGTCGTGCTCCGGGGCGAGCGACTTGGCGATCTCCCACGCCCGGATCGCCGGCCCGGCCATCCGCTCGAGCAGCGGCTCGCCGGTGACGACGAGGATGCGCTGGCGCGAGGTGAAGTGGTCCGCGATCCCGAACGCCTCGACCAGCGAGCGGTGCGCCTCGAGGTAGCTCGGCATGCCGTACGCGGGCTCGAGGGCGGTCCGGAACAGCGGCAGCAGCTCGCGGTCGCTGCGGCGGCGCCGGGCCTGGAGCTCGCGCCGGGTCTCGGTGAGCGACGGCAGCTGCTCGATGAAGTAGTCGATCGCGAGCGGGCCCGTGAGGGCCATCTTCTCGACCTCGACCGTGCCGACGTCGTCCCCGCCGGGTGACAGCTGGAGGTCGAGCATCGAGGCGTCGAGGCCGGTCCGCGCGACCGACCGGCGCACCGCGAGGGCCATCGCGGCGGGCAGCGCCCGGGCCAGCGACGCGTCGTCGTAGTTCTTGTACATCGCGAGGAGCGCGTTGCGCTCGAGCAGGTAGCTCTCGCGGTAGCTGCCGAACTTCTTCATCGTCACGTGGTGCTTGTGGTACGCGACCGAGCGGGGCTCGTACCGGACCGTCCAGCCCAGCAGGTTGAGCCGCCAGCCGAGGTCCACGTCCTCGTAGAACATGAAGAAGCGCTCGTCGAAGCCGCCGACCTCGCGGTACACGTCCGTCCGCACGAACATCGCGGCGCCGGTGCCGAACAGCACGTCCTTCGGCTCGTCCCACTCCCCGGTGTCGGGGCGCTCGACCTCGCGCTTGTACCCCATGCCGAACCAGGTCATCGAGCCGTCGACGTAGTCGATCAGCTCGCCGTCCCAGTCGAGCACCTTCGAGGCCACCGACCCGATGCGCCGGTCCGAGCGCAGCGACTGGACGGCGGCGGAGATCCAGCCCGGGTCGGGACGCGCGTCGTTGTTGAGGAAGGCCACGAACTCACCGGTCGCGTGGCTCACGCCGAGGTTGCAGCCACCGGCGAAGCCCGTGTTGGCGCCCGCCTCGACGAGCCGCACGTGCGGCAGCGCCGCGCGGATCCGGTCGGCCGAGTCGTCGCCCGAGGCATTCTCGACGACGATCAGCTCGAGCCGGTCCTTGGGCCAGTCGACGTCGGCGAACGAGCGCAGGCACGTGATCGTGTCCTCGGCGCCGCGGTAGTTCACCACGACGACCGAGACGACGCCCTCGCGGGTCGGCGGCGGCACCGGTGCGGTCCGGTCCCCAGTCACGACGGCGTCCCCAGCAGCGCGACGTCGTGGTCGACCATGCGGGCCACGAGCTCCTCGAACGTCACCGTCGCCTCCCAGCCCAGCTCGTCGCGCGCCTTGCTCGCGTTCCCGACCATCTCGTAGGCGTCGACCGGCCGGACGAACGCCGGATCCACCTGCACGTGCGAGCGCCAGTCCTCGATCCCGGCCCGGCGGAACGCCGCCTCGACGAAGTCGGCGACCGAGTGGGTGCGGCCGGTCGCGACCACGTAGTCGGAGGCGGTGTCGTGGCGCGCCGCACGGACCATCGCGTCGACGTAGTCGGGCGCCCAGCCCCAGTCGCGGCGCGCGTCGAGGTTCCCCAGCGACAGCACGCCCGCGCCCGCCGCGGCGATGCGCGCGGCACCGCTCGTGATCTTGCGCGTGACGAAAGCCTCCGGGCGCAGCGGCGACTCGTGGTTGTACAGGATGCACGAGGCGACGAACAGACCGCGCGAGCGGTAGACCGCCGCCATCTGGTGCGCGTACGCCTTGGCGGCGCCGTAGGGGTTGATCGGGCGCACCGACGTCGACTCGTCCTGCGGCGTCCGGTCGGGCTCGCCGAAGATCTCGGCGCTCGACGCCTGGACCACGCGGACGTCGCGCCCGGTCGCCTGCTGCGCGGCGTACGCCGCCTCGAACACCGTGACCGCGCCGAGCCCGCTCACCGCGCCGGTCAGGACCGGGTGCTCCCACGAGAAGCCGACCGAGCTGATGCCCCCGAGGCTGTACACCTCGTCGGGCGCGAGCTCACGGACCAGCCCACCGACGGCGTCGCGCCCGGTCAGGTCACCGAGGTGGAGCTCGACCCCGGGCACGCCGACCGAGAGCTCCTCGCGCAGCCGCACGAGCCCGTGCACGTCCGCGCCCTCGGCGACGAGCCGTTCCGCGAGGATCGTGCCGTCCTGACCGGTCACACCGGTGATCAGCACGGTCGGCATGCGGCTCACCGACCAGCCTGCGCCCGCTGCTCCTCGAGGTCGTTGGCGACCATCATGCGGACCAGCTCAGGGAAGTCGACCTTCGGCGCCCAGCCGAGCTTCTCGCGCGCCTTGGTCGGGTCACCGATGAGCAGCTCGACCTCCGCGGGACGCATGAACCGCGCGTCCTGCGTGACGTAGCCCTCCCAGTCGTCGATCCCCACGTGCGAGAACGCGACGTCGAGCAGCTCGCGGATCGAGTGCGTCTCGCCCGTCGCGACGACGTAGTCGTCCGCCTCGTCCTGCTGGAGCATGAGCCACATGGCCTCGACGTAGTCGCCCGCGAAGCCCCAGTCGCGCTTCGCGTCGAGGTTGCCCATGACGATGGAGTCCTGCAGGCCGAGCTTGATGCGGGCGACCGCCTGGGTCACCTTGCGCGTCACGAACTCGGGGCCGCGGCGCGGCGACTCGTGGTTGAAGAGGATGCCCGACGAGGCGTGCATGCCATACGACTCGCGGTAGTTGATCGTCATGTAGTGGCCGAATACCTTGGCCACGCCGTACGGCGACCGCGGCCACAGCAGCGTCGACTCGCGCTGCGGGACCTCCTGAACCTTGCCGAACATCTCCGAGCTCGAGGCCTGGTAGAAGCGGACCTTGGTCGGGTCGTCGTGCGAGTACAGGCGCACGGCCTCGAGCATGTTGAGCACGCCCTTGCCCGTCACGTCCGTCGTCAGCGACGCGTTCTCCCACGAGTACGCGACGAACGAGATCGCGCCGAGGTTGTAGACCTCGTCCGGCTTCGCCACCTCGAGCGCCCGCAGGAGGCTCGACAGGTCGGTCAGGTCGCCGGTGAGGAGCTTCACGTCCGGCACCGTGGTCCGCACGAGCTCGAGCTTCGGGTTGTTCTGCCCGCGGATCAGGCCGAAGACCTCATACCCCTTGGAGAGCAGGAGCTCGGACAGGTAGAGGCCGTCCTGGCCGGTGATTCCGGTGATGAGTGCGCGGGGCATGGTTCCTCGGTGGTTGGGGTCCGTCCGGGTCGGTTCACCCTACCGGGCCGGGACCGGCACCACCGGCCGCGAGGGCCGACCCCGACCGCGCCGCGGTGGCCTCCGCCCTATGATTCCTCGGTGGCCGACCCCGTGTTCGTCTCCTATGCCCAGAATCGTGAGGACGTGGTCCTCTGGCGCGCCCTCGGCCGAGTGCCGCACGGTCGGTACGTCGAGGTGGGCGCGAACCACCCGCGCGATCACTCGATCACGCGGGCGTTCTACGACCGCGGCTGGAGCGGGATCACGGTCGAGCCGGTCGGGTCCTTCGCGGATCTCCACCGGGCCGAGCGGCCTCGCGACACCCTCGTCCAGGCCGCGGTGACGAGCGCCGACGTCGAGAGCGTCGTGCTGCACGAGATCTCAGACACCGGCCTGTCGACCCTGGTCGACGCCGTGAGCGACAAGCACGCGGGCCTGGGCTGGTCGCACACCGACATCGAGGTGCGGGCCGTGCGGCTCGACACGGTCCTCGAGCGCGAGGGCTGGGGCGGCCGGCCGATCCACTTCCTGGTGGTCGACACGGAGGGGGCCGAACGGACGGTGCTCGAGAGCATCGACCTGTCGGTCTGGCGACCCTGGGTCCTCGTCATCGAGGCCACGGCGCCGCTCACCACCGAGCCGACCCATCACGAGTGGGAGGACATCGTCCTCGGCGCGGGCTACGAATTCTGCCTGTTCGACGGGCTGTCGCGCTTCTACGTCAGCAGCGAGAAGGCCGACGAGCTGCGAGAGGTGCTGTCCTTCCCTGCGTTCGCGCTCGACGACTTCGTGGACGCGGAGGCGCACCAGGCCGCGCAGAAGGTGGGTGAGCTCCTCGGCCAGCGCGACGAGCTCCTGGGCGAGCTGCGCCGCTGGCGGGCCGAGGCGCTCGAGTACTGGAGCGAGCTCGACGAGACGCGCAACAACGCCGTGGTGCCGGTCCTCCAGCGGGAGATCGAGGCGCTGCGGGCAGAGATCGACGCCACCCACAGCACGCTCTCGTGGCGGGTGACTCGGCCGCTGCGCGCGGTCCGCCGCCTGATGGGCCGCTCGTGACGGGCACGCAGGACGGGCTCGCGCGCTTCCGGCAGCGGCTGGCCGCAGCGGCGGACGTCATGTTCGACGCGCCGCTCGAGCCCCGGTCCGGTCTCGCGGACGAGGCGGGAAATCTCCTGCGGGCGCTGGTCGACCGGACCCGGTCCACGCTCGACCGTCGGTACGCGTGGCTGCTCCACACGGCGGTCGTGGGGCACCTGCCGCTCATCGAGGACGTCGAGGAGCTGGTCCGCCGCCTCGAGCTGGCCCGGTCGAGCACCGACGCCGAGGTGTGGCTGCTGCAACGGGCCCGGGAACTCACGGCGGAGCTCGGCGCCCCGGAGCGGGAGCTTCGAGTGGTGTCCGACGGCGTCGTCGTCGACGTGAACTACAGCGCGCAGAACGACCGGCACACCGGTATCCAGCGCGTCACGCGCGAGGTCTGCGCGCGGTGGGACGCCGAGCACGACATCACGCTCACCGCGTGGCTGCCCGGCGGCACCGCCCTGCGCGGCCTCCTCCCGCACGAGGAGGCGCGCGTCCTACGCTTCACCCACGTCGGGATGCGCACGGAGCAGCGAGGCGACCGCTTGCCGGTGCGTGACGCGCCCCTGACACCGATGGTCGTCCCCTGGCGCAGCACCGTCGTGCTGCCCGAGGTCGCCCAGGGCAGCTCCAGCCGGCACCTCGCCGCGCTCGCGCGCTTCTCGGGCAACGAGGTCGCCGCCGTCGGGTATGACGCGATCCCCATCACGCTGTCCGACCTCCGTCCCGGCACGGAGCCGAACGTCTTCACGGGCTACCTCACGCTGCTCAAGCACATCGACCGCGTGGCTGCGATCAGCCGGTCGGCCGCCACCGAGTTCCGCGGGTTCTCCGAGGCCGTGCGTGCCCAGGGGCTCGAGGGTCCGGTCGTCAGCGAGGTCATGCTGGCCGCCGAGGTGCCCGACGCACCGGCGACGCACACCGTGGCGCCCCTCGAGAGCGCCGGGTCCGTGCCGCGCATGCTCTGCGTCGGCAGCCACGAGCTGCACAAGAACCACCTCGCCGTCCTCCACGCGGCTGAGCTGCTCTGGCGCGAGGGGCTCGAGTTCACGCTGACGTTCGTCGGCGGCTCGGGCTGGGACATGGCCGGCTTCGACGTCCGGCTCAACCGGCTCGCCGAGGCCGGACGGCCGGTGCGGATGCTCGGCGCGGTCACCGACGACGAGCTGTGGGCGGCCTACCGGGAGGCCACGTTCACGGTCTTCCCCTCGTTCCACGAGGGGTTCGGCCTGCCGGTGGCGGAGTCGCTCGCGTGCGGCACACCGGCCGTCACCACGGGATACGGCAGCACGGCGGAGATCGCGGAGCGTGGCGGCTGCCTGCTCGTCGACCCGCGCGACGACCACAGCCTCGCCCGCGCGCTGCGCACCATGCTCACCGACCCCCGGGCGTATCGGGAGCTCAAGGAGCAGGCCGTTCGCTCGGTAGGCCGCAGCTGGGACACGTACTCCGCCGAGCTGTGGGACCGGCTCGTCGACGGCAAGGGGGAAGCAGCATGAAGGTCGTAGCACCGCTCCGAGCACGCGGGGCGCAGGTGGTCGAGGCGCTCGTGGCCCAGTCCCCCCGACACCGCGCGGCACTCGTCGACCGGCTCCAGACCTTGCTCCGCACGCTCGGGGCGGGCGGAGCCCGGCCGACCGAGCAGGTCGACGACCTCGTCGAGCAGGTCGCGGCTCGACTCGACCCGCACGACGCCGACACGATGTGGCTCGCGCTCGCCGTGATCGCCGCGGAGCTGCCGACCGCCGTCTCCGTCGTCGCGGCGCGCCGTCGGGCGGAGCTCGAGGGCCCCGCCACCGTGCTGCGGGACGCGATCGGGGACGTGGCGCCGGCGAACAGGACAAGGCGCGTCGAGGTGGCGACCGACGAGGTGCTGGTCGACGTGAACCACCTGGCACGGACCACACTGACCACCGGGATCCAGCGCGTCACGCACGCGACGGTGACCCGGTGGCACAGGGACCACGAGCTGTCGTTCGTGGTGTGGACGCACGACCGCCGCGCACTGCGCCGCCTCACCGCGGCGGAGACCACCGACATGCTCACCGGCGCCCCACGGCGGAGCTCCGCAGCGCCCGAGCTGCCGACGTCCGTACCCACGGTCGTCGTCCCCTGGCGGTGCCGCTACGTCCTGCCCGAGGTCGCCCTCGAGATGTCACGGACGCGACGCACGCTGGCGCTCGTCATGCACGCCCGGTGCGCCACGGGCGTGATCGGCTTCGACGCCGTACCGCTGACGACGTCGGAGACCACCGAGCAGGACGTGCCGGCCCAGTTCATCAACGAGCTCGCGGCGATCCGGCACATGGACCGCGTCGCCACCATCTCGCTCGCTGCCGAGACGGAGTACCGCGGCTGGCGGACGATGGTCTCCGCCGCGGGCATCACCGGGCCGAGCATCCGGACCATCGCCCTCCCGTCGTCGGTCGAGGCGCCCGACGCCACGGCGCTCGCCGCCACGCGCGCCCGCTTCTGCCTTCCGACGATGCCGATGGTGCTCTGCGTGGGCAGCCACGAGCCCCGCAAGAACCACCTCGCGGTGCTGCACGCCGCCGAGCTGCTGTGGCGGCGCGGCCGCAAGTTCTCGCTCGTGTTCGTCGGCGGCAACGCCTGGAACAGCGAGCGCACCCAGCAGCGCCTGGCCGAGCTCACCGAGCAGGGGCGCCCGGTCGAGTCGGTCCGTGCGCTCCCCGACGAGACGTTGTTCGCGCTGTACCGGCTCGCGCGCTGCACGGTGTTCCCGTCCCTGAACGAGGGGTTCGGGCTGCCGGTGGCGGAGTCGCTAGCGAGCGGCACGCCGGTCGTGACGTCGCGTTTCGGGGCGATGGCCGAGGTCGGCGAGTCCGGCGGGACGCTCCTGGTCGATCCGCGCGACGACCACAGCATCGCCGTCGCGCTGGACACGCTCCTCACCGACGACCACGTCCATGCGCGGCTCGCACGGGAGGCCGCCGAGCGCCCGGTGCGGACCTGGGACGAGTACGCAGCCGAGACCTGGGACTACCTCGTGACGAGCAACCCGATGGATGCGGACGCCTGAGCGGCGTGCCCGGTGGACCGGACAGGTCAGAACGTCCGTGACTGCGCCCGGGTCCAGTACTCGGGGCTGCTGCCGAGGCTGATCGGGACGTCGAAGTCGCCGCGCGCAGTCATCATGGGCAGGAACGTCGCACGGCCTGCAGGATCGACGTCGCGCTGCATGAAGGTCCGGTAGTAGGCGTTGAGCCGGCGGATCGTGGACTCGTCGGATTGCGCGATGCCCGCGACCACCGCGGGCCGGCCGTACCGATTCGCGTGGTTGACCCAGAACTGGAGCTCGGACGGGGCACCCGCGCGACCGAGCAGCTCCTGGTACAGCGCGCCGACCCACGTCTGCACGTTGCCGCCGCCGAGGTTCAGGAGCGACTCCTGCGAGCCGTAGATCCCGATCTGCAGGTCGTAGACGCCACGACCCGCCTCGAGGTGCGCGACCCAGTTCTCCAGGCCGCCGGGCTCGGGGTCCCGCCTGAGCGCGGACCGGTACTGCGCCGTGACGAGGTTGATCATCCGCTCGCGCGAGGTCACGATGCCGGTGGCCAGGTCGCGCGCCGAGCCCGTGCGGACGACGAGGTCGGTCCAGGTCTGCAGCCCGGACGGGTCGACCGACCGGCCGAGCACGTCCTGGTAGAGCGCCTTGACCACCTGCTGCGCCTCGGCTCGGGACACGAACGACAGGCTGAACCAGTCGCTCTTGAGGCCGAGGAGGCTGCGGACCTCGTTCCCGGTGAACGTGCGGGCCTGGCCTGTGCTCGACGTGACCCGCACCTGGGTCACGCGACCGCCGTCCGCGCCGAGCCCGTTGCGCGCGGTCACCGCCATGGACGCGATGCCGCTCACGCCGAGGCGTGCCGCCACGGTCGCCTGCCCGATCGCCGTCGTCCAGGTGTGGTTGGGGTTGGACGCGATCGAGTCACCCAGGTCGACGACCGGCGGGAACTGCCCGCCTGCGGTGTAGCCGCCGGTCGAGGAGCTGAACTCGGTGCGCGCGATCGTCGTGCCGCCGCTGAGGTAGCGGACCTGACCGCGCGTGTCGTCGATGGCCCGGTTGGTGTTCGCGGCGTCGAGGATCTCGCGCGGCTGGCTCCAGGGCTGGAAGGCCGCCCCGCGGTACACCTGGCACGTGATCGTGTCGCAGGTGGTGGCGCCGGAGGGCCGGGTTCCGGAGAGCGCATAGCTGCGGGCCGCGACCGCCTGGGCGCGCAGCGCGTGCATGCCGCGCCCGCCGCCCAGGTCGCCCCAGAACGCGGGCGACTCGCGGGGCACGACGCCGCGCAGGTAGTCCTCGACCGACACGCGGTTGAGGTTGAGCTGGACCCCCGTCTGGGCGTGCCGCTGCACCACGAGCTGGCCTCGGTACGCCCGCTCCCCGGCCGCCTCGCAGACCCGGATCAGCCGGTCGAAGCCGCTCTGCGACGTCGTGCCCAGCGTGACGGTGGCGGCGGTCCCCAGCACCGTCCACGGCCCTGCGCAGGTGGCGCCGGTCTCGACCAGGAACGTCCCGCCCTGGGGCGTCACGCGAACCGAGCTCCCGTCGACGTTGGCGTCCGGCCACGGCCCGCCGTTGATCGTCAGCCCGCGGGCGATCGCCGTGAGCGGCTTGCCGACGAGGTCCATCAGCTCCACGGTGATCACACGGTTGCCGACGTCACCAGGGGTGGTGCCGCCGTAGAAGTGGGCGAGGATCTGCTCGTAGCCCCAGCCGTAGTCGACGGCGTACCCGAGCGCGCCGTACTGACCCATCCCTCGCCCGTGGCCCCAGCCGTAACCGGTGAAGGTGATCTCGTCCTCTGCACCGCGTGCGGGCGGCGCGAACGCCGGGACGAGCACGAGGACCGCGGCGAGCAGCGACACGAGCAGGCGTCGACCCGCTCTGCCGAGCGGGTGGAGCGGGAGGGACGGAACGACGACGGGAACGGCGGAGGCAGGCACGGCCTCATCATCCTCCGGCCGGAGGCGAGAGTCACGTCTCCGGCCGTCGGGACCTGCGACGGGTGTCTATACACTGTCCGACGGCGCGCGGCCGTCCGCAGGCGCCTCGTACCGAGGGGACCCATGACGACGACGAGTGAGGCGCGGGCTGCCGCGCTGGCCCGGGAGCCGCTGCGCGTGGCGGGGCCACAGCCGGGTTTCGCGTCGGGCACGTGGCTGTCGATCAAGGACATCGTCGGGCAGCGCGAGCTGCTGGGCATGCTGGTCCGGCGCGAGCTCAAGGCGAAGTACAAGGACAGCACGCTCGGCTTCCTCTGGAGCATGCTCCGGCCGCTCGCGATGCTGCTCATCTACTACATCGCGCTCGGCGAGTTCCTCGGTGCCGCCCGCCAGATCGACGACTTCGCGATCTTCATCTTCACCGGGCTGACCGCGTGGACGCTCTACAGCGACATCGTGATCACGGGCACCGGCTCGATCGTCACCAACGCCGGGCTGATCAAGAAGATCTACCTCCCGCGCGAGGTGTTCCCCCTGAGCGTCGTCGGCTCGGCGCTGTTCAACTTCGTCATCCAGCTCGGGATCCTGCTGGCCGCGACTGCGCTCGTCGGTCGCTTCCCGACCGGCGGTCGCTGGCTCTACCTCCCGCTCGCCATGGGGGTGCTGGTCGTCTTCGCGACCGCGCTGGCGCTCCTGCTGTCCGCGCTCAACGTCTACCTGCGAGACATCCAGTACCTGGTCGAGATCATCATCATGGTCTTCTTCTGGATCTCCCCGATCGTGTACTCGTGGGGCCTCGTCGCGCCCAAGATGCCGAACCCGTTCCTCGAGCAGCTGTACCTCGCGAACCCCATGACCCTTGTCGTGCTCGGTTTCCAGCAGGTGTTCTGGGTCGCCGGGGACGGCTCCCTCGTACCGGACCAGCTCGGCACGCGGCTGGTGGTCGCGCTCGCCGTCGGTGTCGCCTTCCTCTGGGTCTCGCAGCGCGTCTTCGCCCGGCTCCAGGCCAACTTCGCCCAGGAGCTGTGATGACGTCGCCGCCCACCGTCATCAAGATCGACGACGTCTCGAAGCGCTTCGTCATCCGCAAGGAGAAGTCGCTCAAGGAACGGGTCGTCAACTTCGGCAGGTCCAACCTCCACAAGGAGGACTTCTGGGCGCTGCGCAACGTGGACGTAGAGATCCAGTCCGGCAGCACGGTCGGGCTCGTCGGACCGAACGGCTCGGGCAAGAGCACGCTCCTCAAGATGATCGGCGGGATCCTCCAGCCGACGTCCGGCACCGTCTCCCTTCGCGGGCGGCTCGCCGCGCTCCTCGAGCTCGGGGCGGGGTTCCACCCCGACCTGACCGGCCGCGAGAACGTCTACCTCAACGCGTCGATCCTGGGCCTGTCGCGCCAGCAGACGGACCGGTACTTCGACGCCATCGTCGACTTCTCCGGCATCGAGCGCTTCATCGACACCCAGGTGAAGTTCTACTCGTCCGGGATGTACGTGCGGCTCGCGTTCTCCGTCGCGGTGCACGTCGACCCGGACGTGCTGCTGGTCGACGAGGTCCTCGCGGTCGGGGACGAGCCGTTCCAGCGCAAGTGCCTCGAACGGATCAGGGGCTTCCAGCACGAGGGTCGCACCATCGTGCTCGTCACCCACGGCCTCGACCAGGTGGCCGAGTTCTGCGACCGGGCGATCGTGCTCGAGCACGGCCAGGTCATGGCGGACGGCGCCCCGCGAGAGGCGCTCCGCGTGCTGCGCGCCGACTTCGAGGCCATCCGGCAGGACGAGGTCGAGCGCTCCCAGGAGCGCGCCGAGACCACGGGAGCGGCTCGCCCGCCGCGCGCTCGGGTGCTCGGAGCACAGCTCCTCACCCCGGACGGCGGGGAACCGTTGACCACGATCGAGCCGGGCGACGCCATCCGTGTGCGCGTGCAGATCCAGGCGGACGAGAAGCTCGAGGACTGGGTGCTCGGCATGGGCCTCGACACGCCCTTGGGGGCCGTCGTCTACGGCACCAACACCACGCTCCTCGGCGCGCGGCTCGACCCCGTCATCGGTACGGCGTCCTTCGACTTCGTCCTCCCCGACCTCCGGCTGGGCGAGGGCGCGTACGCCGTCCACGTCGCGGTGGCCGGCACGAACGGCCTGGAGATCCACCGGATGTCGGAGGCGTCGCACCTCGAGGTGCGAGGATCGGGGCGCGGCCAGGGTCAGCTCAGCGTCGACACGACGTTCAGCCCCGTCGCAGGCTGAGAGGGTCGCGCACGCCGCGCGCCGTGGCCTCAGGGCCGAGGAACGAGGGGGCCATGCCAGGACCGGACTACGACGAGGCGTACTACGCCGCTAACGGACAGCTGGGTGACCGCCCGGCGCTGCGGTACTACACCCGACTGGTCGGCCGCTACGTGCGCCCGCGCCGCGTGCTCGACGTCGGCTGCGGGACCGGGCACCTGCTCGCCCGGATGAGCGCGCGCTGGCCTGCCGACGGGCTCGAGCTCTCCGCCTACTCGGCGAGCGTCGCGCGGACCGTCTCGCCCTCGAGCACCGTGTGGGAGTCGCCCGGGGAGCTGCCCGCCGCCGCGTACGACGGGCTCACGGCGATCCACGTCTTCGAGCACATCCCCGACGACGAGCTCACCGGTCTCCTCGCGGCCCTGCGCCGGGCGTCGGCCGACGATGCCCGGCTGCTCGTGGTCGTCCCGGACCCTGCGGGTCGCGCGAGTCGGCTGCACGGCGCCGCCTGGAACGGCCTGACCGACCCGACGCACGTCAACCTCAAGCCGCACGCCGACTGGCGCGAGCTCTTCGGCTCCCACGGCCTGCGGGTCGAGCGGGAAGGCTCGGACGGGCTGTGGAACTTCCCGTACTCGAGGCTCCCCGTCCCGCTGGACGCGCTGCGTCACGGGCTCCCGATGGCGGCGCAGTTCCTCAGCGGCCGCATGCTGCTGAGTCCGGGCGCGGGCGAGTCCTCGTTCTTCGTACTCAGCTGGGCGTGAGCCGCCGGCCGAGAAGTTCCTCGAACAGCGCGACGTGCCGGTCCACGACCACGCGGTCGAGGTAGCGGTTCTGCGCCTCTCGCGCTCCCGCCTCCCGGTCGAGCGGCGCGTCCGCCAGCTCGAGCAGGGCGCTGGTGATCGCCTCTGCGTCGCGAGGCGGCACGACCCGACCGAACCCCGTGTCTCGGACGGGCATGCGCACGCCGGGCAGGTCGGTCGCGACCGCCGGTACCCCCTGCATCATCGCCTCGACCTGGACCAGCCCGAAGGCCTCGAGCGAGTTGACCGACGGCAGCGCGAACACGTCGAGCGACGCGTAGAAGTCCGGCAGCTCGGCGTCGGGCACGAAGCCCAGCAGGGAGATCCGCGGGTCACCGCCGATCGCCGCCCGCACGCGGTCCACGACGCTGCCGCCTGCCACCTTGGTGAAGTCACCGCCGATGAGGAGGCGGGCGTCGGGGCCGAGCGCCCGGAACCCCCGGACCAGGTACTCGAGCCCCTTCTCCTCGACGATGCGACCGAGGAAGCCGACGTGCAGCCCGTCGCCGTCGCGGAACCGGGGGGTGCCGCCGGACCGGTCGACCGCCGGTGCCGGCACGGCCTGCACGTGCTCCCGCATCGCGCCCGCGAGTCGGCTCGAGCGCGCGTAGTCCTCGCTCGTGACGAGCACGAGGCCGGACCGGCGCAGGGCCAGCGCGTGGGAGCGATCGAGCACCGCGACCTGGACGCGGTTGAACGTCCCGGGCGGCAGGGTGACGTCGCACTGGTACGTCGTCACGACGGGCGTGCCGCGCAGGCCCGAGGCGATGGCGCCGGCCTCGAGCATCGGCAGGTGGAGGTGCACGAGGCGCGCCCGCCGGCCCCAGCGCAGCACCGTCGGCACGAAGCCGGGGCTGACGATGCCCTTGCCGATGCGCGCGACCACGCGGGTGCGCAGCACGTCGACACCGTTGATCCGCTCACGCACCGGCGTCCGGGGGTCGTGGTGGCCCGCGATCACGAGCACCCGCAGCCCGCGTGCGACCAGCCCCTCCGCCGTCACGCGCGCGGCCTCCGTGACGCCCGAGACGTAGGGCGCGTAGTAGGTGAGCGCCACGACGACGTCATAGGTCGGGTCAGGGGACACGGGTGGCTCCGATCAGGGTGAACGTGGTCGCCGACGTCACGCCGTCGGCGCCGAGGTCGACGTCGAGCGTCGCCACCGGCAGGGCGGCGAGGTCCACGACGACGGTACCGACACCTGTGCCGCCCACCGCACCGGTGACGCTGCGCCCGGTCTCGGCGACGGTCACCCGCACGGGGGTGCCGGGACCTTCCGACACTCCGAGCATGAGCTCGACCGCCCCCGTGGTGCCGGCCGAGCGCAGGACCGCCACGTCGCCGCCGTCGGGGCCGATCATGCTGCCGTCCGGCTGTGCGTACGGGACCCAGGAGACTAGCTCGCGGGGGACGGTGACGACGACCGGGCCGGCGCTCATGTCCACCAGGGTGAACCGCTCGTTCTGCTCGACCACCGTGCCGCCCGTGGCGTCGAGCGCGGCTCCGGGCCCGACGAGGACGTAGCGGTCGGACTCGCCGGCCCAGTAGGACTGCACGCCGAGGTAGTCCGGCCGCAGCGACACGTAGGAGACGAGCTCGTCGTCGCGCAGGAGGTGGGACAGCCACAGCTGGTGGACGAAGTCGGGCGCCGCGACGGTCACGTCCTCGCCCTCACGGCCGCCGAGCTCGTCGACCCAGGCGGCGGCCTCGTCGTAGGTCTCGTCGACGTGGCGGCTCGCGGCGTACCCGCGGTCGAGACCCGCGGGCGCGGACCTCAGGTTGACGAACGCCCAGACCGCGACCGAGAGCACGAGACCCGAGGCGACCGCGACACGCGCCGCGCGCGGGACCCGTCGGCTGCGCCGCAGCGACCGCAGCAGTGCGGACCACCCGGCGACCGTGACGACGAGCAGCAGCGGTAGCAGCAGGCTCGCGGACCGCATCTGGGAGTACCCGCGGTGCTCGACCGTGAGGAACCCGATGTACCCGAGCCCGACGCCGAGCAGGAGCAACCAGGCGCCCCGGTACCGGTCGAGGAGCACCGCGAGCACCCATCCCAGGACGACGAGGAGCACGAGCGGGAGCGTCGCGCGGCTGCCGGTCAGCGGCCCCGCGATCGCGGAGGTCCCCACCACGCGGCTCACGGCGGCGTACCAGCCGTCGCTGAAGAACGGGGAGCCCAGCGCGTCGGCGTCGCGCTGGACGAGCAGCACGCCGATCCCCCGCCACCAGGACGTCGGGGCGACCAGCACGGCGACACCCACGACGGCGAGCAGCCGCGCGAGCCGGCGCCCCAGGCCTGCGGGGCGTCGCAGCAGGATCCCGCCCGCGACCGCGGGCACCACGAACAGCGCGTACTCGGTGTACACGCCGACGAGGCCGGCCATCGTCAGGGCGGCAGGCCAGAGCGCGAGGCGCCGCTCCGCAGCCGCGATGCACGTGCCGACGGTCAGGAGCGCGAGGCTCACGCCGAGGAGCGCGTCCACGTTCTGCTGGTACACCTGCTGGAGCAGGATGGCCGAGGTCACGGACACCAGGGCGAGCGCCGTCGACGCCCCCCGGCCCAGGCGGAGGAGCCGGCCGGTGACGAGGGCGGCCGGCGCCACGAGCAGGACCCAGAGCGCCATGACCACCATGGCCGTGCCGAGCGCTCCCTGACCGGTGAGCTCGCCGAGCGCCGCGTGGACCATGGGCTGGCCGATCCTCAGCGGGAGGATGAGCGACGACCGCATCGGTACGTCCGCCGGGACGGCGTTGCCCGCGCCCGGGACGGCACCGGGTTCGGGCACGCTCGCGAGCGTGTTCTCCGCCAGCCACGCCGCCTCCGCGACGTAGTAGTAGATGTCGTGGCTCGCGTTGGGCGACATGGCACGTCCGTCACCGACCCACGCGCTCGGCAGCAGCGCCACGGCCGCGCCGACCGATCCGACGAGGAGTCCGACCGCCGCCCCCGCCCACCCGCCCGCCGCCGACCGCCACGGTCGGCGTGACCTCCGCAGCCCGACCACCACGAGCGCGACGGCGACGGCAGCGGTGACGACGAGCCCGCCCCCCGCGTCGACGAACCAGGCCGTCGTGGACAGCACGACGCACAGCAGCGCGGCGCCCAGGACGGGTGCCGCCGGCAGCAGCAGGTCCCGGTGCGCCCGTGCAAGAGGGGCGAGCGCCGCCCACCCCAGCAAGCCGAGGACGAGCAGCGCCAGCAGCCCGGTCTCGACGACACTCACCATGCTGACCGCACCCCCCGGACGCGCGCGACGACGTCAGGCAGGATCAGCGCGCCCGCGACCACCGACCCCACGACGAGCGGGAGGGCGCTACGCAGCACGAGGTCCGGGACGACGACCGCGACCAGCGCAGCCCCCGCCGCACCGACCACCCACGCCACACCGAGCCGGCGCTGGGCACCGAGCGCGACGGCCACGTCGTTGGACACCGAGGCCACGAGGTACACGGCGACGCCGCTCGCCAGCAGGAGCGTCATCGTCCACGAGACCGTGTACCCGGGCCCGAAGACGAGGGAGACGAGGGGGGGCCCCCACACGCCGGCGACCAGCACGCTGACCGACCCCACGACGAGCACCGCCCCGGCGAGCACCGTGAGGAGCCGCCGCAGCTCCGCGCGCTGACCGCGGTGCGCGTACGAGGCGATCCGGGCCACGTACGAGGCCTGCGCCGACTGCGCGACGAACACGGGCAGCCGGGCGAGCGTGATCACCGCCAGGACGTGGCCGGCGAGAACGGCCTCGGCCCCGGTGCTCGCGATGCCTGCGACGACGGTCCCGCTGTTCAGCAGCAACTGCATGCCGAGCGTCGCCACGACGAGCGTGCCCACCTCGCGCCCGACCGACGGTTCGGACGGCTCCGTCGCGGCCGGCGTCCGGGTCACCGTCTCGTGGCCGAGGGAACGTCGGCGCCGCCGCACCAGGACCAGCCCGACCACGCCGCACACGAGGGAAGAGCCCGCGACCGTGGCGACGTACGGCCCGACGGAGCGGACACCCACGACCCAGAGCGCGCCGGCGACCACCGCCCGCAGCACCGCGTCAACCGAGATGACCACCGCGTAGTCGCGCAGCGAGTGGAGGCCCGCGAGCACGCCGCGCGCCGGGAACTGCAGCGCGAAGCCGGCGCACGCCACGGCGAAGGCGACGACCACGGTCACGAGGAGGGAGCGGGCGTGCTGCTCGCCCTGGCCGAGCCACACCATCGCGTGGGCGACGACGCCGGGCACCACGAGGAGGCCCCCGACCCGCAGGCCCGCTCCCAGCGGCTCACGCGCGCCGGACGGCCCGTCGCGCCGAGCGGTCCAGCGTGCCAGCACCTGCTCCACCGGCAGGAACGTGCCCAGCGACACGATCACGATCGCGGCCCAGAACAGGGAGAACTCGGCGTACGCGCTCGGGCCCAACGCGCGGGCGACCACGACGAGGAGCCCGTACGTCGCGCTGCCGGCCACCACCGCACCCGCGCCGACCCAGGCCGGCGAGTCGACCGCCGGGAGCCGTCCGGTCACCCGACAACCGTGCTCGTCACGAAGACGACCAGCCACAGCGACCCGAGCACCTGCAGCGTGCGGTCGCCGAGCACGATCGACTCCGGCTCCCCCGCCGCGCCCTTGTCGATGTCGATGGCGTAACGCAGCAGCCCGACGACGAACGGCGCAATCGACAGCTGCGGCAGGAGCTGGTTGGTGCGGTCGAGGCTGAACGCCCACAACGAGTAGAACGTGATAGTGGCAGCGCCGGCCATGCCCCACACGTATCGCAAATAGCTCGCCGAGTAGAGCTCGAGGATCCGGCGCGTGCCACCGGCGCCCTCCCCCACGAGACGCACCTCGGAGTACCGCTTGCCCGCGACCATGAACAGAGAGCCGAACGCCGCCACGAGCAGGAACCAGGGAGAGAGCGCGACGCCCGCCGCCGCGCCGCCCGCGATGGCGCGCAGCAGGAACCCGGACGACACGATCGCGAGGTCGATGACGGCCTGGTGCTTGAGCCACAAGCAGTACGCGAGCTGGAGCGCGGTGTAGACCACGAACACGACCGCGAGCGCCTCGTAGCCGAGCCCGAGCGCCAGGACGTGCGCGCTGGCGAGCAGCCCGATGCCGACCGCCGTCGCGACCGGTACCGGCAGAGCACCCGAGGCGATCGGACGCAACCGCTTGACCGGGTGCCGGCGGTCGGACTCCCGGTCGAGCACGTCGTTCACCAGGTAGATCCCGGACGACGCGAGGCAGAACGTCCCGAACGCGACCGCGACGGCGAGCTGCTGGTCCGTGCGGCCGAGGGTGCCCGCGGCCAGCGGACCCGCCAGGACGAGGACGTTCTTGACCCACTGCCGCGGACGCATCGCCCGGAGCAGCGCCTGGAACCGGCTCACCGCGGGCCCCGGGCGGCGAGCCGGCCCCGCAGCACGCGGGCCACCCCATACCCCAGCCCCGCACCCGCGGCCACGTCCGTCGGGTAGTGCACTCCGAGCAGCACCCGGGCGAGCATCATCGCGCCCGCTGTGGTCACGGCGGCCGGGGCGCCGATGATCGGGACGAGCGCGGTCGCGGCGGCGGTCGTCGAGCTGACGTGGGCGCTCGGGAAGCTCAACCGCGAGGGCGTCCCCACGTACACGGTGACGCGAGGATCCTCCGGACGCACTCGGCGAACGACCCGCTTGAGCAGAACCGCCGACGCGTGGGCTGCGAACGCCGAGGCGGCGACCCCGAGCCAGGCCTCCCGCCGACGCCGGTCGAGCAGCGCCCCACCCAGCCCGAGGAGGATCCATCCGGCCGCGTGCTCACCGAACGCCGAGTACCGCCGTGCGAGAACAGGCGCCGGTCCGCGGGCAGTCAGTCGCTGCCAGCGACGCATGACCTCGATCTCGGCGTCACGCACGATGCTGGGGTCTCCCGACGGGTCAGTGGGTGGGAAGGAGCGCCGAGACTCTACACACGTGGGCCTCAGGCGCGGGCGACCGCGCGCAGGAAGTACTCGCGGCTCGAGACGAGGGATGACCGCAGCGCGTCCTCGCCCTGGGCGAGCAGGAGGGGCGCCCACGTGTCGAGCCCGGCAGGATCGGCGCGCCGGTCCAGGAAGACGCCGTAGGCGCGGTCCACCCGGCGGTGGCCGCTCTCGAGCGAGCGCCAGACGCCGTCGGCCACGTACTGCCGCCCGACGGTGCCGAGCCGCTGGCTCCAGCTCGTGACGTCCTGCGAGGCCGGCTCACGCTCGAGGAGGTCCCGGTAGAGCGCGACGACATAGCCCTCCGGGGACGAGCCGCTGCGCAGGTAGTACTCCTCGCTCGCGATGAACCGGCCGCGCAGGTCCTCCGTCCGGACCGCCCCGGCCATCACGCCCCGGGTCCAGTCCTGGAGGCCACCGGCGTCCGGCTGCCGACGGAGGATCTCGGCGTAGATCGCGCGCACCTCGCGGGACGCGTACTCCTCGCTGCGTGAGAGCGACTGCGCCAGGTCGGCGGCGGACCGCCCCGACGCCAGCATCGCGCTCCAGGTGGCGAGCCCGGAAGGGTCCGCCTCCCG
This sequence comes from Cellulomonas fimi, assembly GCF_012952065.1. Lineage (GTDB taxonomy): Bacteria > Actinomycetota > Actinomycetes > Actinomycetales > Cellulomonadaceae > Pengzhenrongella > Pengzhenrongella fimi_A. The sequence goes on along the minus strand of NZ_JABCJJ010000018.1, from coordinate 22,021 downwards.
ATCGAGCATGTCCCGGTAGAGCGAGCGCACCATGGGCTCCGCGTAGGTCACCGCCGCCGCCGTGCTGCGGATCTTCCCCATGGCCGAGTAGCCCCCGTTGCCCGGGCAGACGGTCTTGTTCGTGTCCCGGTGGCCGAACACCACCGGGAGCGGGACGTCCGAGCCCGCCGGGAACCTGGAGTTGTCGCCGCCGAAGGTGCGGTAGACCATCGAGCCGGCCGGGTTCACCCCGTAGCCGGCGAGCCGCCAGCCGATGACACGAGCGACCGCATCCTGCGTGGCCGCCGACGGCGTCACGGACGAGTAGTCGCCGATCATCGCGACCCCGACGGTGCCCGTGTTGAAGCCGCCGGCGTGCACGCCGATGACCGGCTGGTCCATGCTCCCCTGACGGCCCTCGTAGGTGTTGCCCCACTTGTCGACGAGGAAGTTGTAGCCGATGTCGCACCAGCCGAGGGACTGCGTGTGGTAGCGGTAGAAGCCGCGGATCGCGGCCTTGGCGTCCTCGACGCTGGCGTAGTTGTTCGACGACGCGGTGTGGTGCACGACGGCGCCGACGAGCTGCTTGGCGGTGTCCGCGCGGCACGGGTTCGTGGCAGGGGCGCCCCACTCGGCGCGCGAGATGATCCGCGGCTTCGGAGCCGCGGTCATGATGGCGGCCTGCTCGACGACGGCGGCCTGTGCCACGGCGCCGCCCACGGGCTCGGCGACCTCACCGGGGTCGACGAGCGCGAGGCTGAGCCCCTCGGGCGCCCCCGCGGCGGTCGTGGCGAAGCTCAGCTGCACGGCGTCCGACTCGCCGACCCACACGGGCGACATCCCGCGCCGGGCGCCCGAGGCGGCGTCGGCCGTCCCGGCATCGGGTGACTCGTCGGCGATCTCGAACGGCGTCCACTCGGTCCACTCGTCGCCCGCGCGGGTCCGCACCTGGGCGTCGATCGCCGTGGTACCGACGCCCGAAGGCCAGGTGAGGCCGACCATCGCGAAGCCGTCGCGCTCCACGACCGGGGTCTGGACCCGGTCGGCGGCGAGGATCTGGTCGGCGACGACGCGGCTCGGCACGGCCGCGGCGTCCGCCCCGCCGTCCGGGAGCAGGCGGCTCGCGGAGGTGCCGAGCTCTGCCACGGGCGGAACGACGACGGGGATCTCCTCGACGCCGCCCGAGTCCGACGAGGCGGGAGGCGGTGCGACCTGCGTGCCGGAGGCGGCGGACGCGGGGATCCCCCCCGTGAGCGTCGCGACGAGCGCGACCGCGAGCGCGAGGACGGCAGCCGGGCGGGTGGGCTTCAGAGACATGACGACACCAGGTGGGACAGGGGACATGGGCAGCACAACCGAGTGTCCTGCCCCGAACGACCGGTCACAACGATCGCGACCGCGCCGGGCGTGTTCGGCAGGACCTTCCGCGTCTGCCATCGGCACCCGGCGTGCCGATGTGAGCGCTCCGTCCGTCCCGTCCCGCGTCTCGGCCGCACTACGCTCGTCAGTCACACGATCCCTCAGGAGGTCACCCCGTGCGTCTGCTCGTCACCGGCGGAGCCGGCTTCATCGGCTCCAACTTCGTCCACCAGACGGTGCGGGAGCGCCCCGACGTCCGCGTCACCGTCCTGGACGCGCTGACGTACGCGGGCGACGAGGACTCGCTGGCACCGGTCGCGGACAGCATCTCGTTCGTGCGCGGCGACGTCGCCGACGCGGAGCTCGTGGACCGGCTGGTGGCGGACGCCGACGTCGTCGTCCACTTCGCCGCCGAGTCGCACAACGACAACTCGCTCGCGGACCCGTGGCCCTTCCTCCAGACCAACGTGGTCGGCACGTACACGCTGCTCGAGGCGGTCCGGCGCCACGGCACCCGGTACCACCACATCTCCACCGACGAGGTCTACGGCGACCTCGAGCTCGACGACCCGGCGAAGTTCACGCCCGACACGCCGTACAACCCCTCGAGCCCGTACTCCTCGACCAAGGCCGCGAGCGACCTGCTCGTCCGCGCGTGGGTGCGCTCGTTCGGCGTGCAGGCCACGCTCTCGAACTGCTCGAACAACTACGGCCCCTACCAGCACGTCGAGAAGTTCATCCCGCGCCAGATCACCAACGTGATCGACGGCGTGCGGCCCAAGCTCTACGGCACGGGCGAGAACGTGCGCGACTGGATCCACGTCGAGGACCACAACTCGGCGGTCTGGGCGATCGTCGAGCGCGGCCGGATCGGCGAGACGTACCTCATCGGGGCCGACGGCGAGGAGAACAACCGCGACGTCGTCGAGCTGATCCTCGAGCTCACCGGGCAGTCGCGCGACGCCTACGACCTGGTGACCGACCGGCCGGGCCACGACCTGCGGTACGCCATCGACTCGACCAAGCTGCGCGAGGAGCTCGGCTGGGCGCCGCGGTACCCGAGCTTCCGTGACGGCCTCGCCGCGACGATCGACTGGTACCGCGACAACGAGGCCTGGTGGCGTCCGCAGAAGGACGCGACCGAGGCGAAGTACGCCCAGCTGGGGCGCTGAGCCGCTCTCCACACGTCCTCCACGCGATCGCACCAGCGCCTCCCCCGCGCGGCAGTGGAGCGGTCCTAGACTCTTCCGGTGCCCTCACGTCGTCCTGCTCCCGCGCGCCCGCGCACGGCTCGCCACGCCCGCCGGCCCGAGTCCCACCGGGTGCTCACCGGCGTCGCGCTCGCCGTGGTCGCCCTGCTCGCGTTCGGCGTGACGGGAGCCGCGACCGCGTACACCAAGCTCCAGGGCAACATCGAGTCGGCCGACATCACCGACCTCCTCGGCAAGGACCGGCCCACCCCCGCGGCCGAGCCCGACCCGGACGACCCGAACGCCGGGCGCGCGCTCAACATCCTGCTCATGGGCTCGGACGACCGCAGCGGCGAGAACGCCGAGATCGGCGGCGAGGTCGAGGGCATGCGCTCGGACACCACGATCCTCATGCACGTGTCGGCCGACCGGCAGCGGGTCGAGCTGATCTCCATCCCGCGCGACACGCTCGTCGACATCCCGGCGTGCCCGCGCTCGGACGGCACCGAGTCGCGCGCGCAGAAGGGGCAGTTCAACGCCGCCTTCTCGATCGGCGCGCAGAGCGGGCAGGTCTCGGACGCGGCGGTGTGCACCATCAAGACCGTCGAGGCGAACACCGGCGTGTTCGTCGACGACTTCGTCGTCATCGACTTCGCGGGGTTCATCCGCATGGTCGACGCCCTCGGCGGCGTCCCGATGTGCGTCCCCGAGAAGATGGAGGACGCGGAGGCCGGCCTCTCCCTCGAGGCGGGCTCTCAGACGCTCGACGGCTCGACGGCGCTCGCACTGGCCCGGGCCCGCAAGGAGGTCGGCGACGGCTCGGACACCAGCAGGCTCGTCCGCCAGCAGCAGCTGCTCGCCGCGATGGTCCAGTCGGTCCAGTCCAAGAACCTGCTCACGGACGTCCCCGAGCTGCTGCAGTTCCTCAACGCCGCGACGTCGTCGATCACGGCGAGCCCGAACCTGGCCTCGATCACGAACCTCAGCGGCCTGGCGTTCAGCCTGCGCGGGACGCTGGGTGGCAACATCTCCTTCATGACCGTGCCGTTCGCCCCTGCGCCCACGGACCGCAACCGCGTGGTGATGACGGCCGAGGCGGACGTCCTGTGGGAGCGCGTCGCGGCCGACCAGCCGATCGTCGAGCCGGCTACTCCGGCCGCGCCCACCGACCCCGCGGCGCCGGCGGACCCTGCAGCGACGGACGCGCCGGCGGCCCCGGCCGAGCCGGAGCCCGCGCCGTCCAAGACCCCGGGCAAGGACCCCATCACCGCCGACGACGTCTCGACCGTCTGCGCCTGACGCCGCCGTGACACCCGAGACCCCGCCGCGGCGCCCCTCGGGCGCGAGCCGCGCCCGACCCGGTGGCTCCGCGCGCCCCGCCGACGACGCGCGAGCACCCCGCCGTGCTCCCGCGTCCGAGCGCACCGTCCCACCGACCCGCCCGCCGAGCTTCAGCCCGGGGGGCGGAGCGCGGCGCCCGGCCGCCGCGGAGGACGCCATCACGGTCGGCCGTCCGCAGCACCCTGCCGGTCCCGTTGCACCCGTGCGGTCGTCCGCGCAACCGCGCGTGAGCCGGCCGCCGGAGCACGTCCCCGCACCTGCGCCTCGTCCCGAGACCGCCGGTCGGCCCCGCCGGCGCGGCCGCCGAGCAGCGGGCGTCCTCGCGTTCGTGCTCGTGCTGCTGCTGGCCTGGCCGATCGGGCTCCTCATCTGGGCGAGCGGCAAGATCCAGCACGTCGAGGCCCTCACGACCGCGCCCGGCACCGCGGGCACGACCTACCTCCTCGCAGGCTCGGACTCGCGCGCCGACGGCGTCATCGAGGACGCCGAGACCCTCGGCGCACGCACCGACACGATCATGCTGCTCCAGGTCCCCTCGCGCGGGCCCGCGGCGCTCATCAGCCTCCCGCGCGACACGTTCGTCGACATCCCCGGCCAGGGCCCGGGCAAGCTCAACGCGTCGTTCTCGCTCGGTGGCGCGCCGCTGCTCGTCCAGACGGTCGAGCAGCTGACCGGCCTGCGGGTCGACCACTACGTCGAGATCGGCTTCGGCGGCGTGCAGCACGTGGTCGACGCCGTCGGTGGCGTCGAGCTGTGCCTCGAGGACCCGAACATCGCGTACCCGGTCGACGACCAAGACTCGGGCCTGGTGTGGCCGGCCCCGGGCTGCCAGGTCGTCGACGGGTTCACCGCGCTCGCGTTCGCCCGCATGCGGCAGTCCGACCCCACCGGTGACATCGGCCGAGGTCTGCGCCAGCAGCAGCTCATCGGCGCGGTGACGTCGGCCGTCTCGACCCCGTCGCTCGCGCTCCAGCCGACCAAGCAGGTCGCGCTCGTCGACACGGGCCTGGGTGCGCTGGCCGTGAGCGAGGGTTCAGGGATCCTCGACCTCGGCCGGCTCGCGCTCGGCTTCCGGGCGGCGACCGGTCCCGAGGGCATCCGCGGGACCCCGCCGATCCTCGACACCAACTACCGGCCCGGCGGAGTCGGGTCGACCGTGCGCCTGGACCCCGACGCGACGCCCGCGTTCTTCGCCGACCTCGCCGAGGGCGCACTGCCCCCGGGCACGGTCGGCGGCATGCCCGGGTCCTGACCACGGCCCGAGCGCGACGCCTGACGACCGCTCCCCCGGTGGTGCATGAGACGATGCCGCCCGTGCGGATCACCCTCGACGCCACCCCGCTCCTGGGGCCCCGCACCGGCGTCGGGCGCTACGTCCAGCACCTCGTCGACGAGCTTCCGGCGGCGATCGCCCGCCGCGGGCTCGACGCCGAGGTCCGCGCCACCACGTGGACGGCCCGCGGCGCGCGCCTGACCGGGCTCCCGGCAGGCATCACCCAGGCCGGCCCCCGCGTCCCCGCCCGGCTCCTGCGCGAGCTGTGGCGACGGACCTCCCTGCCGCCGATCGAGGCCCTCGTCGGCCGGACCGACGTGTTCCACGGCACCAACTTCACGTCCCCGCCGACGCGCCGCGCGCGCGAGGTGGTGACCGTCCACGACCTCACGTACGTCGAGCACGCCGGGACGGTGAGCCGGGCCAGCCTGCTCTACCGCGAGCTCGTGCCGCGCGCGCTCGACCGCGGCGCGCTGGTGGTGACGCCCAGCGAGACGGTCGCGACCGCCGTCCGCGCCCACTACGCACTGCCCGCGGACCGCGTGCGGGCGACCCCGCTCGGCGTCGACCGGGGATGGTTCGACGCGACCCCGCCGGATCCCGCCTGGCTCGACGTCCGGGGGCTGCCGCGTGAGTACGTCGTGTTCGTCGGCTCGCTCGACCCCCGCAAGAACCTCCCGACGCTCCTGGCCGCGCACGCCCGGGCGCTCGCCGCTGACGCCGGCGTGCCGGCCCTCGTGCTCGCCGGCCCCGCGGGCCGCGAGCATTCCCTGACGGCGCAGGACGGCGTGCACGTGACCGGCTGGCTCGAGGACGACGAGCTCCGCAGCCTGGTGGCCGGCTCCCGTGCGCTCGCCCTGCCGTCGCTCGACGAGGGCTTCGGCCTGCCCGTGCTCGAGGCGCTCGCGTGCGGGCGGCCCGTCGTGGTGTCCGACATCCCCGCGCTGCGCGAGGTCGCCGGCCCGCTCGCGCACGCCGCCCCGCCGTCGGACCCCGACGCCCTCGCCGGCGCCCTGCTCGCGGCCCTCTCCGCCCCCGACGACGACGCCGCACGTGCGCTCCGCCGCGACCGGGCGCGCGAGTTCACCTGGTCCCGGTTCGCCGACCGGACCCTCGACGCGTACCTCGCCGCATGACCCGCGGGGCCACACCGGACGTCGCCGTCGTGACGGTCACCTACAACGGCGCGGACCTCGTCCTGGACTGCCTCGCCGGCCTCGAGCGCCAGCAGCTCGACGGGCTCGTCATGGAGGTCGTCGTGGTCGACAACGCGTCGTCCGACGGGACGGCCGAGCGCGTGGCGCGCGAGCACCCCGGCGTCCGACTCGTCCGCTCGCCGCGCAACGAGGGGTTCGCGGGCGGCAACAACCTCGCCCTGCGCAGCCTGACGAGCCGCCACGTCATCCTGCTCAACAACGACGCCGTGCCCGAGCCGTCGTTCGTCGCCGCCCTGGTGCGGGGGCTCGACGCGGCACCCGCCGACGTGGGCGCCCTGACGGCGACCGTGCTGCTGGCCGACCGCTTCCGGCCGGCGACGGCGTCCGACCCGGCCGGGACGCGCGTCGTCGGGCCGGACGGCGAGTACGTCCCGGATCCGCGCGGCCCGGTCACGCTCGTGAACTCGACCGGGAACGTCGTGCGCCGCGACGGCTACGGCGTCGACCGGGGCTGGCTGGCCGACGCCTCGACGCACCACCCGGAGCCCGAGGTCTTCGGCTTCTGCGGCGCCGCAGCGGTGCTGCGCACCTCGGCGCTCGAGCAGGTCGGGCTCTTCGACGAGGACTTCTTCCTGTACTACGAGGACTCGGACCTCTCGTGGCGGCTGCGGCTCGCGGGCTACCGGATCGAGCACTGCGCGGAGGCGGTCGTGCACCACGTGCACGCGGCGTCGACCGGCGAGGGCAGCGACCTGTTCCGGTTCCACGACGGACGCAACCGCCTGCTGATGCTCACCAAGAACGCCACGGGGGGGCTCGCGGTCCGTGCCGTCGGTCGCTACCTCCTGACCACCGCCTCGATCGCGGTGCGCCGGAGCCAGCCGTGGTCCGCGGTCCGCGTGCGGCTCCGCGTCGTCGGCTCGTACGTCCGGCTGCTGCCCGCCATGCTGCGCGAGCGCCGGCGGATCGGCCGCACGGCGCGCGTCCCCCGCGCGGAGGTCGAGGCGCGGCTCGCGCCCCCGCCGGCCGGTCGTGCGACGGGCGGCTACCGGGCCTGACGTGGTCAGCGCACCTGCGGTCCCGGCACGACGAGGGACCGCACGCTCGGCAGCCGCTCGAGCGCGCCCTGGACGCCCCGGCGCAGCCGCGGCCCGAGCGTCCGCTCGACCCCGACGTGGATCGCCGCCGCCATCACGAGCGCGAGCGTCATCACGACCGCGAGCGTCGCCGCCGGTGGCAGCCCCGGGTGCAGCTTCGAGATCCCCCACCAGCCCCAGTGCTCGTGGATCAGGTAGAGCGGGTAGGTGAGAGTGCCCGCGGCCGTCAGCCAGCGCGCGTCCATGCGGGAGACCCGGGTGAGGCCGGCGACGGCGACCAGCGCGACGCACGCGACGACCAGCACGCCGAACGTCACCGCCGACGGCGTCGCGTCGGTGTTCCTCGCCTGCATGGCCAGCTGGTTCGGCACGACGAGCCACACGGCGGCCGCCGTGTTCGCGGCGACGAGCAGCCACGCCGCGCGCGAGGGGCCCGAGCGCATGATCACGTACAGCACCATGCCGGCCGCGAAGAGCGGCGCGTACTCCGTGACCAGCACGACGCGCAGCCACTGCGGCCCGGTGACGTCGGCGACCAGCGCCGCGGCCGGCCACGCCGTCGCGAACACCAGCACCCGGTGCCGGGTGACGCCGATCGCGGTGAGCACGAGGATCAACGCGTAGAACCGCAGCTCGGTCCAGAGCGTCCAGTAGACGCCGTCGACGTGGTCGACCTCGAACAGGCTCTGAAACATCGTGAGGTTGACCCCGACCTGGCCGGGCGTGACGTTCTTGCCCTCGGGCCAGATCCACAGCAGCAGGGCGCCCGTCAGGAGCACGCCCGCCCAGTACGCGGGGTACAGGCGCGCGATCCGCGACGCCGCGACGTTGGCGACCGAGCGGCCCCAGGCGGTCATGAGGATGACGAAGCCGCTGAGCACGAAGAACATCTCCGGGCCGAGCGCGAAGTACACGACCCAGCTCCCCAGCTGCGGGAAGACCTCGGCCGGCGGCTGGCCCCACGCCTGCGAGTTGCGCACCGTGTAGTGGTAGAGCATGACGCCCACGGCGGCGAAGAAGCGCAGCCCGTCGAGCGCGACGAGTCGCGGGGTCCGGGCGACCTGCCCGTCCGGCGACCCGGCGGGTGGTGCGCCGGTCAGCGCGCCCGGGGGCACCAGGGACGTACTGACGGTCGCCTCAGCCATCACTCGACGGTAGGCGCGAAGCGGCGGACTCGCAGGTCGAGGGCCGTCGCGGTCGACGGCGCCGCACGCCCACCGCGGTGCGGGACGCGCTCGTCCGAGCGACGGACCGCTGACCCCCGATCAGGCGCTGAAGCCGGTCGATTGACCGCGCCCCCCGGAGCCGTACCGCGAGCGCAGGCGCTCGCCCTTCGCCGTCGCCTGCGCAGCGAGACCGTCCTGGAAGTCGCGCATCGCCGCTCGCAGCCGCGCGGCGTCGTCGTCCGTTCCCGACGCCAGGATCCGCACCGCGAGCAGGCCGGCGTTGCGGGCGCCGCCGACCGAGACGGTCGCGACCGGGACGCCGGCAGGCATCTGGACGATCGACAGCAGCGAGTCCATGCCGTCGAGATGGGCGAGGGGCACCGGGACGCCGATGACGGGCAGCACGGTGACGGACGCGAGCATCCCGGGCAGGTGGGCGGCGCCGCCGGCGCCCGCCACGATCGCCCGCAGCCCTCGGTCGGCGGCGGTGCGGCCGTAGTCGAGCATCTTCTCGGGCTGGCGGTGGGCGGAGACCACGTCGACCTCGACGCCGACGCCGAACTCCGCGAGCGCGTCGGCGGCGCCCTGCATCACGGGCCAGTCCGAGTCCGACCCCATCACGATCCCGACGACCGCTGCTGCCCCCGCACTCATCGCGCTCCTCCGCTCGTCACGCGCACCGGGTCCGGCGCGTCACCGCGCAGCACCGCCGCCGCGGCCCGCGCCCGTGAACGGACGTCGTCGAGCTCGTCACCCGTCACCGTGACGTGTCCGAGCTTGCGCCCCGGGCGCACCGCCTTGCCGTAGAGGTGCACCTTGGCCCCCGGGTCGAGCGCCGTGACCTCCGGCAGGGCGGCGGCGAGGTCGGCGTGCGCGCTGCCCAGCACGTTCGCCATGACGGACCACCGCGCGCGGGCGGTCGTCTCACCGAGCGGCAGGTCGAGCACGGCGCGCAGGTGCTGCTCGAACTGGCTCGTGACCGCGCCGTCGATCGTCCAGTGCCCCGAGTTGTGCGGGCGCATGGCCAGCTCGTTGACGAGAACGGTCGGCGCGCCGCTGTCCGCGCCGGGCACCTCGAACAGCTCGACGGCCAGGACCCCGGTCACCCCCAGCCCGTCCGCGACCCGCACCGCGAGCTCGGTCGCCGCCCGGGCGAGCTCGGGGGTCAGCCCGGGCGCGGGGGCGATCACCTCGGCGCAGACCCCGTCCTCCTGGATCGACTCGACCACCGGCCAGGCGCGCACCTGGCCCGAGGGCCGCCTCGCGACGAGCACGGCGAGCTCGCGGGTGAACGGCACGCGCTCCTCCACCAGCAGCGGGACGCCCGTGCCGTCCTCCGCCTGGGCGGCCTCGAACCAGTCCGCCACGTCCTCGGCCGAGTGGACGACCCGGACGCCCTTGCCGTCGTAGCCGCCGCGAGCCGTCTTGACGACCGCCGTGCCGCCGACGGACGCGAGGAAGGCCTCGAGCGCGGCGTGGTCCGGCAGCTCGGACCAGCGCGGGCACGGCACGCCGAGCTCGGTGAGGCGACGCCGCATGACGATCTTGTCCTGCGCGTGGACCAGCGCCGCGGCGTCGGGGCGGACCGGGTGCCCCTCGGCGACGAGCTGCTCGAGCAGCGCGTTCGGCACGTGCTCGTGCTCGAACGTCAGGACGTCGGCCGGTTCGGCGGCGGCCGGGTCGCCGCGTCCTGCCGAGCCATCCCCGCTCGTCCCGTCGACGAGCGCGCGGACCGCGGCCTCGTCGCTCGCCGCGCCGACGAGTGCGTCGGGGACCACCTGCGCCGCCGACGACGCCGCGTCCTCGACCAGGGCGCGCAGGTGGACCCCGAGCGCCGTCGCCGCGGGCGACATCATCCGGGCGAGCTGCCCACCGCCGACCACCGCCACCACAGGTGCTGCCACGAGCGGTGAGCCTAGTCGAGCGCGTGCCGAACCTCGGGTCGCCGGAGCTTCCGCGCCGCCCGAGAAGCCCGGGGTCCGCCGGATCACGGCGATCCGCCCGGGCCCGGGCGACAGTCGCAGGCCCGACGGTCTAGCCTCTCCCGGTGACGACTCGCCGGGCGCCCTCCGCAGCGCGGGTCCTGGCCGCGCGCCGCCGCGGCGCGGAGCTCGCGCGGTTCGGCTCGGTCGGCGCGCTGGCCTACGTCGTCGACCTGGGCCTGTTCAACCTGCTGCGCTTCGGCCCGGGCGAGCTGCTCGGCGAGAAGCCGCTGACCGCCAAGGTGGTGTCGGTCACCGTCGCGACGGTGGTCGCGTGGCTCGGCAACCGCTGGTGGACCTTCGCCGACCGCAGGACCGAGACGCGCACGCGCGAGCTGCTCGGCTTCGCGCTGGTCAACGTGGGTGGCCTGGCGATCGGCGTGGGATGCCTCGCGTTCTCGCACTACGTGCTGGGCCTGACGTCACCCCTCGCCGACAACATCTCGGCGAACGGCGTCGGACTCGTGCTGGGCACGGCGTTCCGGTACCTCTGCTACCGCCACCTGGTGTTCACCGGCGCACCGACCGCCACGTCGCTCGACGCGGCGCTCAGGTCCCCGGACGGCGAGCCCCGGACCGACCTGAGCACGCGGGTCTGACGCTTCGGCCGGCCGGCGCGCTCACCGCCTCCGGCGCTCCTTGCCCGTCGAGACCACCGAGCCGCGCGGCATGACGACGTCCGGGTCGAGCGACCTGGGGACGCCGGCCAGGAAGATCGCGAACACGGCCGGTCGGCGCTGCGCGAGCTCGAGCCGGCCGCCGTCGGCCGTCACCAGGTCCCGCGCGAGCGCGAGCCCCAGCCCCGTGCCGGCTCCCGACGTCGTGCCGCGCTCGAAGATCCGCGGAGCGAGCTCGTCGGGGACGCCGTCGCCCTCGTCGGCGACCTCGACCACCGTCGCACCGCTGGGACCGCTCGGGCGCGACCGCACCGTCGTGCGCCCGCCGCCGTGCTTGAGCGAGTTCTCGATCAGCGTCGCGATCGCCTGGGCGAGCGCCCCGGGTGTCGCGAGCACCTGGGTGTCCTCGGCGACGTCGAGCACGAGCTCGCGTCCCGCCGCCCGGAACGTCGGCTCCCACTCCTCCTCCTGCTGGCGCACGACGTCGATCAGACGCACGGCCTCGGTCGTGCCTCCCTGGGCGCGTCGCGAGCGACCCAGCAGGTCGTCGACCACCGTGACCAGCCGCTCGACCTGCTCGAGGGAGATCCGTGCCTCGTCCTGGATCCCCGGGTCGTCCGACGCCGCGGCGATCTCCTCGAGCCGCATCGACAGCGCCGTCAGGGGCGTGCGCAGCTGGTGGGACGCGTCGGACGCGAACTGCCGCTCGGCCGCGAGCCGGCCCGCCATGCGGTCGGAGCTGCGCGCCAGCTCGGCCGCCACGAGGTCGATCTCCTCGACGCCGGACGGCTCGAGGCTCGGGCGGACCTGCCCCGACCCGAGCTGCTCGGCCGACGCGGCGAGGTAGACGAGCGGCGCGGCCAGGCGGTTCGCCTGCCACATCGCCATCGCGATCCCGGCCGCGAAGGCGACGACGGCCGCGGCGACGACGAGGGTGACGACGCGGGCGCTCAGCCAGAAGACGTCCCACCACGAGATCGTGAGGATCACGAGCGCCCCCGTGCCCGCGGCGGCCTCGGCCGACAGCGACCGCCCGGTGATGGGCTCACCCGCCTGCAGCCGGGTCCCGTCGGCCTCGACGACGAGCACCGACGCGGCGAGCGCGTTCGTACCGTCGACGTACGGGTCGAGCATGCTCTCGGTCATCGCGATGTCGCGGGAGTCGCGGAAGTCGATCGTGCTCGCGAGCGAGAGCGCGCGGTTCTCGAGCTCGCGCACCTCGGTGTCCCGCGCGTACTGCGCGCCGAGGAAGGCGAGGGGAAAGCCGAGGAGGAGGACCGCGACCGTCACCGCGGCGATCGTCGCCTGCAGGACGCGGCGCCGCATCCGGTCAGGCCACCGCGTGCTCGCCGGTCTCGAACCGGAAACCCATCCCCCGGACCGTCGTCACGTAGCGCGGCGCATTGGCGTCGTCACCGAGCTTGCGGCGCAGCCAGGAGACGTGCATGTCGAGCGTCTTGGTCGAGCCGGACGGATCCGTGCCCCAGACCTCGCGCATGAGCGTCTCGCGCGAGACGACCGTCCCGGCGGCGGCCACCAGCACGCGCAGCAGGTCGAACTCCTTGGCCGTCAGGTGCAGCTCTCGCTCGCCCTGGAAGGCGCGGTGAGCGGCGACGTCGACCCGGACGTTCTGCGCGTGCAGCTCGTCCTCGTCGACCGGGTCGCCGTGCGTGCGGCGCAGCAGCGCGCGGACACGCGCGAGCAGCTCGGCGAGCCGGAACGGCTTGGTCACGTAGTCGTCGGCGCCCGCGTCGAGACCGACCACCAGGTCGACCTCGTCCGCGCGGGCCGTCAGGACGAGCACCGGCGTCGTCAGACCCTGGTTCCGGATGGCCCGGGCCACGTCGAGGCCGTCCATGTCGGGCAGGCCGAGGTCGAGAACCACGAGATCGGCGTGGGCTGCGCTCTCGATGGCACCTTGACCAGTGCCTTGCACGATCACGTCATACCCTTCACGGCCGAGCGCTCGTGCCAAAGGCTCGGCAATCGCAGGGTCGTCCTCAGCCAGCAGCACCTGGGTCATTCGGCCATGCTAGGTCACGAGACCCCCTCGGCGTCGAGCGGACACCGGGAGATGTCGGTCCGCCGATCCGATCCGCCCCGACGCGGACCGCGCTGCGGCCGGGTCCGTCCGCAGGCGGACGCGACCTCGGTAGTCGCGCACCTACGCTGGCGCGCATGGGTTGGTGGGAGCGGGCGCACCGCTGGGTCGACGCGCGCGTGTTCGCCCTCGACGCCGTCGGCACGGCCGTCCTGCTGCTCGTGGCCGTCCCGACGGCGGCGCCGTTCCTCGGGAGCCCCGGCGGCATCGCTCCCGGGGTGTGGGCCTTCCTCGTCGTCCTCCCGCTCGCCTGGCGCCGCACGCGACCCGTCGCGTCCGCCGTCGCGGTGTACGCCGCCGGCCTGCTGCAGCTGCTCGCGGGCCACCCGCTCATCCTGCCCGCGGACCTGGCCGTGCTCGTCGCGCTGCACTCCGTCACCGTGCACGGCCCCACCTGGGCGCACCGCACCGCGATCGTCGGCGCGGTCGTGGGCTCGGGCGCGCTCGCGATCGGTCTCGTGCTGGTCGACGTCAACGCCGGGCTCGGCACCGGGCTCGGCGTCGCCCTCTTCGCCTCGATCGCCGCGCTCGCCGTCTGGGCGCTCGGGCTCGTGCGGCGAGCGCGGCGCGAGACCATCACCGCGCTCCGGGACCGGGCCGAGCGCCTCGAGATCGAGCGCGACCAGCACGCCCGGCTCGCGACGTCGGCGGAGCGCGCGCGCATCGCCCGGGAGATGCACGACATCGTCGCCCACTCCCTGTCGGTGGTGGTCGCGCAGGCCGACGGCGGCCGGTACGCCGCCCAGACCGACCCCGCCGCCGCGACGCGGTCGCTCGAGACGATCGCCGAAACGGGCCGGGCGGCCCTGGTCGACATGCGCCGGCTGCTCGGCGTGCTGCGCACCGGGGACGACGGCGAGGCGGCGCTGGTCCCGCAGCCCGCGGGCGACGTCGACCAGCTCCTCGAGCAGGTCCGGGCGAGCGGGCTGCGGGTGTCGCTCGTACGGGTCGGCGTCGATCGCCCCCTGCCTGCCGGGGTCGGCCTGGTCGTCTACCGCCTCGTGCAGGAGTCGCTGACAAACGTGCTCAAGCACGCCGGCCCCGATCCCGGCGTCACCGTCCTGATGCGGTGGTCGGCCGACTCGCTGCGCCTCGAGGTGGCGGACGACGGACGTGGCGCCGCCGCGACCTCGGACGGGCGGGGCCACGGGTTGGTCGGGATGCGCGAGCGCGCCGCCATCCTGGGCGGTTCGGTGACCGCCGGGCCGCGCCCGGGCGGCGGCTTCACCGTCCGCGCCGACCTGCCGCTGGCTCCATGAGCACCCCGCTGCACGAGAGAGGACGGTCGGTCACGTGACGCACGAGCCCGTGGAGGGCGCGGTGGTCCCCATCCGGGTCGCCCTCGTCGACGACCAGCAGCTCGTCCGCGCGGGCTTCCGGATGGTGATCGACTCGCAGCCCGACCTGCAGGTGGTCGCCGAGGCCGGCGACGGCGAGGAGGCGGTCCGGCTTCTCGGCCGCGACAGCTGGGCGCCGGGTGAGCGACCCGACGTCGTGCTCATGGACATCCGCATGCCGCGCCTCGACGGGCTCGCGGCGACGGCCCGGCTCACGGCGGCCACCGACGACACCGCCGACACCGCCGACGGCGCGGCCGACGCGAGGGTCCCCCGCGTCATCGTGCTCACGACGTTCGACCTCGACGAGTACGTGCTCGCCGCGGTGCGGGCCGGCGCCAGCGGCTTCCTGCTCAAGGACGCCGACCCCGAGGAGATGCTCGCGGCGATCCGGACCGTGCATGCCGGTGACGCGGTCATGGCGCCCTCGAGCACGCGTCGCCTGCTCGAGCAGCTCGTGACCGTGCTGCCCCCTGCCGGGCCGGGCGTCGGTGAGCGGACCCACGCCCAGCGCGCCGTCGGCGAGCTGACCGACCGCGAGCGCGAGGTGCTCGTGCTCATGGCGCGCGGCCGGTCGAACACGGAGATCGGGCAGGACCTCTTCGTCGCCGAGGCGACCGTCAAGACGCACGTCGGACGCATCCTGGCGAAGCTCGGGGCACGTGACCGCGTGCAGGCCGTCGTGGTGGCCTACGAGACCGGTCTGGTCCGCGCGGGGGCCTGAGGGCCTGTCCGCAGCCGGTCCGCAACCGGTCACGCTCGCCGGCGCCGGCGTCGTCGGGCGCCCGGGCTGACGCCGCGCGCGCCGAGGTACGACTGCGGGACTACCCGCGAACCCTCCCGGGGATCGATGTGGCGTCGTGCGCGCGGCTCGTAGCGTCGTGGCGCACCTCAGCGCACCGACACCCAGGAGACCTCCGTGGACACCACCGTCTACCGCCCCCTCGACCCCCCGACGCCGGGGGGTCGAGGGGGCGATCCCAGCACTCCAGCCGTCCGCGCCCGAGGCCTCGCCAAGGTCTACGGCACCGGCGCGGCGACGGTCCGCGCGCTCGACGGCGTGGACGTCGACTTCGCCGCGGGCGCGTTCACCGCGATCATGGGCCCGTCGGGCTCGGGCAAGTCCACGCTCATGCACCTGCTCGCCGGGCTCGACACCGCGTCGTCGGGCGCGGCCTACCTGGGCGGGACCGAGATCACGACCCTGGACGACGGCGCCCTCACCCGGCTCCGGCGTGACCGCGTCGGCTTCGTCTTCCAGTCGTTCAACCTCCTGCCGATGTTCACGGCGCAGCAGAACATCACGCTGCCCCTCGAGCTCGCGGGCGCGGGCCTGGACCACGAGTGGTTCGACCTGCTCGTCACGACGCTCGGCCTGCGCGACCGGCTCACCCACCGGCCCGCCGAGCTGTCGGGCGGTCAGCAGCAGCGCGTCGCGATCGCCCGCGCGCTCATCGCCAAGCCGGAGGTCGTCTTCGCGGACGAGCCCACCGGCAACCTCGACTCCCGCTCGGGAGCCGAGGTGCTGAGCTTCCTGCGCCGGTCGGTCCGCGAGCTCGGCCGGACGATCATCATGGTCACGCACGACCCGACCGCGGCCGCCTACGCCGACCGCGTGGTCCTGCTCGCCGACGGTCGGATCGCGGGGGACATCGCCGACCCCACGCCCGAGTCGGTTCTCACCGGGCTCGACGCCCTGCGCTCGCTCGACGGCGCGGCGGGTCACGTGGGTGCCGCAGCGGGTCAGGGACCGGTGAGCCGCTGATGCTGCGCCTTACCCTGGCCCAGATGCGGCGCAGCCTCGGCCGGCTGACGGCCGCGGGCATCGCCATCGCCATCGGGACCGCGTTCGTGGCGGCCACCCTCATCGCGGGCGGCGTCATCACGCGGACGACCTACGACGCCGTCTCCGCCTCCTACGCCGACGCCGACCTCGTCGTGACCGCGCCGAGCGACGAGGAGCTGACCGCGGACCAGCTCGACACCCTGCGACGCACGCCCGGCGTGGCGGCCGTGGACGGCCGGCTCGTGCAGTGGGTCGAGGTCTCGAAGGGACCCCGACGCGCGTACCACGAGGTCACCGTGGTCGCCTCACACCCGCGGCTCGACGCCCAGACGGTGGCCGAGGGCTCCTTCCCCGCGCGCACGGGCGAGATCGCGCTGCCCGGGCCGGTCGCCGAGCGGCTCGGCGTCGGCGTCGGGGACCCGGTGACCACGAGCCGGTCCGTCTGGGGCGCCGGCGCCGAGGGCGCCGACGGCACGGACGGCAGGTGGGTCGAGGAGTCCGAGGAGCTCACCGTCGTGGGCATCACCGACGACCCCGCCGGCGCCTTCGCGCAGTCGGGCGGGGCGGTCGTCGTCACACGGGCGGACGCGGAGCGCTGGGACGCGGCCTCCCGGACCGACCCGTCGGCGGAGGCGACCTACGGGCGCGCCGTCGTCGCGCTCGACCCCGGCGTCTCGCTGACCGCCGGGAAGGACGCCGTCACGGCCGCCGCGCCCGACCGCTCGACCGTCCGGACCAAGGACGAGCAGGCCGAGGCCATCACCGCCGAGCTGACCGGCGGCGCCGACGTGTTCACGACGATCGTGCTGGGCTTCGCGGCCGTCGCGCTGCTCGTCGCCGCGCTCGTCATCGCCAACACGTTCCAGGTCCTGATCGCCCAGCGGACCCGCACCCTGGCTCTCCTGCGGTGCGTGGGGGCCGACAAGAAGCAGCTCCGCCGCTCCGTCCTGGTCGAGGCCGCGCTGCTGGGTCTGGGCGGATCGTTCGTCGGGCTCGTCGTCGGCGTCGGGCTCGCCCAGGTCGCGCTGTCGGTGCTGGGTGCGAGCAACCTCGACGTCCCCCTGCCCGCGGCGGTGCCGATCTCGCCCGCGGTCGTCATCGCACCGCTGGTGGTCGGGACGCTGATGACCGTGCTCGCCTGCTTCGCGCCGGCCCGTGCCGCGACCCGCGTGTCGCCGCTCGCCGCGCTCCGGCCGGCCGACGCGCCGGCGGTGACGCAGCGGCGGAACCTGCCGCGGCTCGTGCTCGCGACGCTGCTCACGGTGGGCGGGATCGCGCTGCTGCTGCTCGCGGTGGCCGTCGGGCGCCGGATCGACGAGGTCGCCGCACTGGGGATCGGCGTGCTCGGTGGCGCGCTGTCGTTCGTCGGCGTCCTGGTCGGTGCGGTCTTCTGGGTCCCGCGGGTGGTGGCGGCAGTCGGTCGTCTGCTCGCGGGCACCGGGACGGCGGCCCGGCTCGCGGCCGCGAACTCCGTGCGGAACCCGCGCCGCACCGCCGCGACGAGCACCGCCCTGCTGATCGGCGTCACGCTCGTGACGATGATGAGCACGGGGGCCGCGAGCGCGCGGGTGACCCTGGGCCAGGAGCTCGACACCGAGTTCCCGGTCGACGTGGTCATCGCGACCCCTGGCGGGTCGGCGGACGCGGAGGCGGCCGGTCTCGCCGTGCCGGCCCTGGTCCGCGAGGTCGAGGACGTCGCGGGCGTCGCGCAGGTCGTCGCGCTGCGCCGCCTGGACGTGCGGGTCGAGCTCGCCACGGGTGACGAGGCCTTCTCGACCGCGCAGGCCGTCGGTGCCGCCGAGGCGGCCGCCCTGCTGCGGGCGCCGTCGATGGTCGCCGACCTCGACGACACGACGGTCGTCGTCTCCTCCCAGCTCGCGGAGGCGCTCGGTCTCGTGGGTGGCGAGACCGTCACGGTCGAGCCCGACGCGTCCGGCGCGCAGGGCGCGGTCGGGGGCACCGGGACGGTCGGCGCCGCGACGGCAGCGACACCGCTCGGGCTGACCGTCGTCGTGTCGGACCTGCCGGACGGCGTGCTCGTGACGCCCGCCGTGCTCGACCGGATGGGCGTCGAGGTGCCGGCCAACGAGGTGTGGGCACGGCTGACCGACGTGACCGACGCCGCCGTCGTCGTCCCCGCGATCCAGGACGCGCTCTCCGACACAGCGGTCCAGATCGGGGGCGGGGGCGTCGAGCGGGCGCGGTACCAGCAGGTGATCGACACGCTGCTGGCGGTCGTGGTGGGCCTGCTGGCGGTCGCGGTCGTCATCGCGCTGATCGGCGTGGCGAACACGCTGTCGCTCTCGGTGCTCGAACGTCGACGCGAGTCGGCGACCCTGCGCGCGCTGGGACTCTCGCGGCGTCAGCTCCGGGGCACCCTCGCGATCGAGGGGATGCTCATCGCGGGCGTCGGCGGGGTCCTCGGAGCGACCCTGGGAACGCTGTACGGGTGGGCCGGGGCGGCCACCGTCCTCGGCGTGGTCGGTGACGTCCGGCTCGAGGTGCCGTGGCGTGACCTCGGGCTCGTGGTCGCGGTCGCGGTGGTGGCGGGCCTGCTCGCCTCGATCCTGCCCGGACGCGCGGCGGCGCGGACGTCTCCGGTGGCGGCGCTCGCGGTGGAGTGAGATCGGTGGGTCTGGTGACCGGGCGGGTCTGGCGACGGGGCGGGTCTCGTGACCGGGCGGGTCTCGTGACCGGGTGACCTGACGATCGGGCCTGTGGAACGCGGGCTCGTCCCCGTCCGGCGGCGGCCGCCCGCCGCCGGACGCGGGACCCGGCGAGAGTGGGCGCGTGCTGCTCACCCTCGCCGGCCCGCCCGGCTCCTCCGACGTCGACCTCGAGGTGCCCGACGGCGCGCGGCTCGGCGACCTCCGCCCGCACCTGGCGCTCGCCGTGGGTCGGGCGGAGCTGGCGCGGGGCGGTGCGCTCGCGGTCGACGAGACGGTGCTCGACGACGACCAGCTCACCGGCCAGGTCCCGCTCCTCGCGGGCGCGCTGCTGCGCGACGGGCAGGGCCCCGTCGACCCGGACCGCGCCGCGCTGCGTTCCCCCTGGCACCTCGCGGTGGTCTCCGGGCCGGAGTGCGGGGACCTCGTCGGTCTGGGTGGCGCCGACGCCGTGCCCGCGCTGGTCGTGGGCCGCACCGGTGAGCTGGCCGTGCGCGACCCCGGCGTCTCCCGCCGGCACCTCGAGGTGCGGGTCGCAGGTGGCGGGCTCCAGGTCCGGGACCTGGGATCGAGCAACGGGACGCGGCTCGTCCGCTCGCGCGCCCGCGACGGTGATCGGCGCGACGACGACACGCGCGGAGGCGACCGACCCCGGCCGCCGCTCATGGCGCGCGGCCGTCGCGTGGGACGGCGACCCGTCCGCCTGCACGCGGGCGATCGGCTCCTGCTCGGCGCCACGGTGCTCGAGGCGCGCCGGCCCCAGGACAGACCCCAACGCCTCGATCCGCCCGCGCTCGACCGTCCGGGTCGCGCGGGAGCGCCGCCGGGACCGGTTCGCGGTGCGCTGCGGCACGGCGGGAGCGCCGCCACCTGGCTCGCCCCCGCGCTGGGCTCGGTGGCGCTCGCGCTGGGCACGGGCAACCCCGCGCTGCTCGCCCTCGCGCTCGTGGGGCCGGCCGTCACGGGCTGGTCGGCGCTGCGAGAACGCGGGGGGCCGAGCCTCGGACGGCGCGGTGGGCCGAGCCTCGGACAGCGCGGTGGGCCGGGCCTCGGACGCAGACGGCTCGGCGCCGGTCGCGCGGCGGCACCGGCCGCGGCCGTCGACCCGGCACGTTGGCCGGCCGCTGTCGCTGCCGCTCCCGGGACCCTCGCGGCGCCCGCCGACCTCGCGACGCATGCGGTCCATGCCGTTCTCGCCGGACACGGACCGGACCCGCGGCGCGACCAGCACGAGCGGTCGGAGGAGTCGCTCCGACCGTCGCCGTGGCAGCTGTCGCCCGACGGGTGCGTCGCGGTGATCGGGCCGCGCGCCCTCGCGCTCGCCGCCGCGCGCGCCGTCGTGGCCGACGCCCTCCGTCCCGACGTCGACGCGGACGGCGCTGCGGAACGCGAGCGCGTCCATGTGGAGGTGGTCGGGACGCCCGAGGACCGCGCGGGCTGGGCGTGGTGCCGCTGGCTCGCCCCGGCACGCCGGGACGACGGGTCCGACGGGCTCGACGGGCTCGACGGGCGGGCGGGAGCCCACCGGACGCTGCTCGTCGCCGACTGCGGGACCGGCGGCAACGGGCTCGACGGCGGTGCGCTCGACCGGGGTGCGCTGGACGGGGGTGCGCATGACGGAGTCGGCAGGGCCGAGCTGGCGCGCCGGTGGGCGGGTGGCCGGGGCGCCGCCGTCGTGCTCGTCGCTCCCGCTCGAGCCGACGTCCCCCCATGGTGCGGCACCGTCCTGGAGGTGCGTCCACGATCCCCGGTCGCACTCCTGCACGTTCCCGCGGGGGCGACCCGACCGGTGCCGCTGCACGGTGTGACGGTCGCGTGGGCGGAACGGCATGCACGCCGCATCCGGGCGCTGCGGCACCGGACGGACACGAACGGCACTGCGGGTGCGGGTGCGGGCGCGGGTGCGGGTGCGGGTGCGGGTGCGGGTGCGGGTGCGGGTGGAACGGTGGAGGGCCCGCGGAGCGCCCGCAGCCCAGCGCCCCCCGCTCGGGTCGCGCTGACCGAGCTGCCGGGCCTGCCTGCTCCGCACGCGGCCGCCATCGCGGCGGGCTGGCGCAGCAGCTCCGACGGGGCGTCGGCGGGTCGACTCGTCGCCCGGCTCGGGCTCGCAGGCGCACGCGCGCCGGTGAGCGTCGACCTCGTGCGCGACGGGCCGCACGCCCTCGTCGCCGGGACCACGGGCGCCGGCAAGTCCGAGCTCCTCCAGACCCTCGTCCTGTCCCTCGCCCTCACGCACTCCCCCGCCGAGCTCGCTGTCGCCCTCGTCGACTACAAGGGGGGCGCGAGCTTCGGGGCCTGCGCGCGCCTGCCGCACGTCGTCGGGCAGGTCACCGACCTGGACGCGGCCGGAGCCGCACGGGCGCTGGCCGGCCTGCGCAGCGAGCTGCGGCGCCGCGAGCGCACCCTCGCGGCCGCGGGCGTGCCCGACCTCGCCGCTCTCCGCGACCGAGCCCGCCAGGACGGCGACGCGGTCGGCTCGCAGGACGTGCCGCCGCGGCTGCTCGTGGTCGTGGACGAGTTCCGGGCGCTCGCGGAGGATCTGCCGACGTTCGTCCCGGGTCTGCTGCGGATCGCTGCGCAGGGCCGTTCGCTGGGCATCCACCTGGTCCTCGCGACGCAGCGCCCGGCCGGAGCGGTGAGCCCGGAGCTCCGCGCGAACCTTGCTCTGCGGGTCGCGCTCCGGGTCACGGACGGCGCGGACTCGCTCGACCTGCTCGACGTGCCCGACGCCGCGTCGCTGCCGGCCGCGCTGCCCGGGCGGGCGATCATGCGGCGCGGGCCCGCCGCACCGGAGACCTTCCAGGTCGCGCACGCCGATGGCGCCCCTGGATCGGCGCACACCGCGGGCCCACCTCGACCTCGTGCGGCTCGACCCGGCGTACCGGGTGTTCTTCGAGGGCGCCGATCCGGGTGGGCCCGCGCAGGCGCTCGAGGTGAGCGGCGACCCCGAGGAGAACTGGACCCGGTTCG
>NZ_JABCJJ010000017.1 GCF_012952065.1 Cellulomonas fimi | reverse complement strand
GCCTGGAAACCCGCACCCGACGCGCCAGCCGGGACCCGGTCACGCCCCGCTACCGGAAACCGCAACAAGACCCGCAAACGGGTCACCAAGACCCCTGACGCGCCACTACTCGCGGATTTGGGTCAGACCTAGCGCGTGGCCGGGCGCGCGGCAGGTCTGACACGCGGGGAACCGTTTGACGTGTCGGGGCAGGTCTGGCACGTCGGGGCAGGTCTGGCACGTCGCGGATCGCGTGCGGGGCGAGTCAGGCCCGCGCGCCGTCCTGCCCGCGACGCCAGCGGATGCCCGCCTCGATGAAGCTGTCGATGTCGCCGTCGAACACCCCGGAGGTGTTGCCGACCTCGAACTCCGTGCGCAGGTCCTTGACCATCTGGTACGGGTGCAGCACGTACGAGCGCATCTGGTCGCCCCAGCTCGCCTTGATGTCGCCCGCCATCGCCTTCTTGGTGGCGTTCTCCTCGGCCTGGCGCTGGAGCAGCAGGCGCGACTGCAGCACGCGGAGCGCTGCGGCCCGGTTCTGGATCTGCGACTTCTCGTTCTGCATCGAGACGACGATGCCCGTGGGGATGTGCGTCATGCGGACCGCCGAGTCGGTCGTGTTGACCGACTGGCCACCGGGGCCCGACGAGCGGAACACGTCCACCTTGATCTCGTTCTCGGGGATGTCGATCGAGTCGGTCTGCTCGATCAGCGGGATCACCTCGACCGCGGCGAACGACGTCTGCCGACGGCCCTGGTTGTCGAACGGCGAGATGCGGACGAGGCGGTGGGTGCCGGCCTCGACCGACAGGTGCCCGAACGCGTACGGGGCCTTGACCTCGAACGTCGCGGACTTGAGGCCGGCCTCCTCGGCGTACGAGGTGTCGAGGACCGAGGTCGGGTAGCCGTGCCGCTCGGCCCAGCGCAGGTACATGCGCATGAGCATCTCCGCGAAGTCCGCCGCGTCGACCCCGCCCGCGCCGGCGCGGATCGTGACGACGGCCTCACGGATGTCGTACTCGCCCGCGAGGAGCGTGCGCACCTCGAGCTCGCCGAGATCGCGCGCGATGCCGGTGAGCTCGTTCTCGGCCTCGGCGAGGGTATCGGCGTCGCCGCCGTCCTCCGTCGCCATCTCGACCAGGGTCTCCAGGTCGTCGATCCGACCGCCGAGCTTCTCCACCCGGTCGAGCTCGGACTGGGTCGACGAGAGCGCCGACGTGATCTTCTGCGCCGCGTCCGGGTCGTCCCACAGGTCGGGCGCGGACGCCTGCTCGGAGAGCTGGGCGATCTTCGCGCGCAGCGCCGTCGGGTCGCTCACCGCCCGGATGGAGTCGAGCGTGCTGCGAAGGTTCCGGATCTCGACCGCGAAGTCAGTGGCTGCCACGGCGGTCCAGGTTACAGGGCCGTCAGCGGGCACCGCGGCGGACGAACCGGCGCTCCCAGAGCCCGGTGTCCCGGTCGAGCTTGCGGTAGCCGTCGTGGCGGAACCCGTGCTTGGCGTAGAACGCCTGGGCGCGCCAGTTCTCCGCGAAGACCCACAGGTGCGCCGGCGACGTCCCGACCGCAGCGTGCAGGAGCTCCGCCGCGAGCCCGGTCCCCCGCAGCTCGGCTGCGACGTAGATGCTCATCAGCTCGAGCGGCGGGACGTCGGGCGTGATGACCCGGCCCCAGCTGGCGACGCCGACGACGACGCCATCGTCCTCGGCGACCGCGACGCGCCGCGACCCGGTCGCGAGCCTGTGGTGCCACCGCTCCGCACGGTCCTGCACCGTGACCCGGTCCAGGTACCGCTGCGGCACGAGCCCCTGGTAGGCCTCCCGCCAGGACGCGGTCTGGAACTCGGCGATCGCCTGCGCGTCGGCCGGGACACCGGGCCGCAGGAGACGGGGCCCGTGGGAGGCGGTACGGACACTCACCGGGTCGGACACCGACACGTCGATCACCACGCCCTTGCACTCGAGGTCACACGGATGCGGAAGCCCTCCGACCAGGGCGACGTCGCCCAGCTCACCAGCGCCGGTCGGGCCACCGCCGAGAGTCCCACGCGGGCGGTCCTCCCGTCAGGCGTTTCGGCGACCTCGACGACGAGCCCGTCGAGATCGGCCGTCAGGTCGGGATGGGCGGCCAGGCGCTGCTCGACGGCGGCCCGGACGTCGTCGTCCGTGAGGTGCACGACCGCCCCCGCGCGCGGCGCGTCCGCCTGGCCCCGGTAGAACGCGTCGACGTCGAGCGAGTCCGCTGCCCGGAGCGCCAGGCCGTCGGCGAGCATGAGCAGCTCCTTGCGCTCGAGATGGACGCTCGTCGCGGAGACCACCACCGTGACGAGAAGCAGGGCGAGCATCCCGAAGGCGATCGAGAGCAGCGTGATCTGCCCGGACTCCCGCCCGGCGCGGTCGAGCCGGCTGAGCGACCACGTCCACGGTCCACCCGTGCGCCGCGATCCGCCCGCGCGCGACGGGCCGCGCCCGCTCACCCGCCCGCCCGGTACTGGTCGACCGAGGCCACGTGGTCCGCGTCCACCGTCACGGACAACGGGACGACCGACTGCACGAACGCCGGCACGCCCGGCAGCGCGACGTCGAACGTCACCCGGACGCCGACGTCGCTCCCCGGCGTGAGGCACGGGTCCACGGCGCAGTCGAGCGCGAGCGCCGTCACCGGGTCGACCTCGTCGAAGCCCTGGTCGCCGAGCGCGAGGCCGACCGCCGCGACAGCGCGCGCGGTTCCCGCGCGGGTCGCCTCGGCGGTGGTGAACGCACGGCCCGCCTCACGGGCGGCCGCCTCGGCCGCGAAGGTCGCGGCCTGGACCTTGGCGAGCGTGAGCACGAGGTAGACGACGGGCACGAGCAGCAGCAGCGTGACGGCGAGGAACTCCACGACCGCGCTGCCCTCCTCCGAGCCGCGACCGGCGCCCGCAGCGCGTCGGCATAGCCGCCGGTGACCACCCTGCCGCTCGCGCCCGGCGACGCGGCCTCGCCGACCGGCAGGCCGACCCTCGCCCCTCACGCCGGCTCCAGGAGCGCGCGCCCGGTCACCGTGAGCGTCCCGGCCGGCCCCAGCAGGCCCGCGACCGGGATCGGCGCCGTGACCGTCACCTCGACGACGGCGAGCCCGTCCACGACCGTCTCGACCGCCGTCACGTCGTCCGCGTAGCCCGGCGCGAGCGAGAGCTCGATCAGCTGACGGGTGCGGGCCTCCCCGTCGTCCAGCTCGCGGTCCGCGAGCGCCGCGTAGCGCGCGCCCTCCGCGGCGGAGTCGATCAGGGTGCTGCGCACGTGCAGGGCGAGCGTGAGCTGGACGACGCCGGCGAACACGAGGGTCACGAGACCCGCGACCAGCGCGAAGTCGACGACCGCGGACCCCGTGTCGCCACCCCGACCCGTCCGCACGTCAGCCGATCTCGCCCGTGACGCGCTGGATCGACTCGGTGAAGACCCGGCCGAGCGCGGGCCCGGCGAGGGCCCAGAGGGCGATCACCAGCCCCGCCGTCATGAGCGTCACGAGCACCCATCCGGGCACGTCGCCCCGGTCGTCGCGAGCCAGCGCCACGACCCGTCCCCGCACCGTCGCGGCCCTCACGTGCGCCGCCAGGACCAGCCTTCCGAGCCGATCACCGTCCGTCATCCGTGCCATCGCAGCATCCCCCTCGTGGGTCGTCGACACCTGCAGTCCTCCCTGCGGTTCTTCGGCGGGGCTACCCCGCGCGCGCGTCATGTGCCCAGCCTCAGGACGGCCAGGCTCGGGAAGACGGCGAACGCCACGGTGACGGGCAGGATCAGGAAGACGACCGGGACCATCATCGCCACCTCCTTGCGCCCGCCGGCCTCCATGAGTGCGCGCCGGCCGGCCTCGCGGACGTCCTGCGCCTGCGCTCGTAGCACGTCCGCCAGCGGGGTGCCTCGCTCGACCGCGACCGCGACGCCCTCGGCGAACCGGGTCAGCGCGGGCAGCCCGGTGCGGTCGGCGAGCCGCTCGAGGGCCTGCGTGAGCGGCGTGCCGGCACGCGCATCGGCCAGCGTCCGGGCCAGCTCGTCCGCGAGCACGCCATGGGTGGTCCGCACCACGCGCTCGAGCGCGCCCACCGCGCCCTCCCCCGCGCCGACCGAGAGCGCGAGCAGCTCTGCCACCGTCGGCAGCTCGACCAGCATCCGCTCCTCACGCTGCCGCACCTGCCGAGTCAGCAGGTGGTCCCGCGCGAGCACGGCGAGCACTCCGCACAGCAGCACCAGGAGCGAGAGCACGAACGGGGACGACCCACGACCGGCCACGAGCACGAGTGCGATGACCAGACCACCGGCGAGGCCCAGGACGCCCCACACGACCTGCGCCGCCCGGAACTGCTCGACCGACTCGGTGCGTCCCGCCCGCTCGAGCCGTCGCCGCAGCTCGGCCGTGGGCGAGCCCATCCTCGCGACGAGCCGGATGCCGTCGCTCATCACCGGCGCGACGAGCCGCTCGAGCGTCGGGAACGGTGTCCGGGCGTCGGTGCCGCCGAGCAGGGCCGACGACGACCGCGGCGCGCGCAGGTACGGCGCGAGCCGGTCCTCGAACCGGATCCGGCGCGCCGACAGCCGCCAGAGCACGAGCACGCCACCCAGTCCCCCCAGCGCACCGACGGCGGCTCCGAGCAGCGGGCCGTTCATCGCAGCACCCGCGCTTCCTCGGGCAGTCGCCCGATCCGCACCATCAGCCGGTAGGCGACGACGGAGCTCGCGCCGCCCGCCGCGAGCACGACGCCGCCCGCCACCGTGTTGAACGCGTCCGCGGCCTCCGGTCGGGTCGCGAGGAGCGCCAGCACGATCCACGGTGCGGCCACCGCGAGCCGGGCAGCGTTGACGGTCCAGCTCTGCCGCGCCTCGAGCTCACCCCGCGTCCGCGCGTCGTCGCGGAGGAAGGCCGAGAGCGTCCGGAGCAGCCGGCCGAGGTCCGTCCCGCCCACGTCGCGCGTGAGGCGCAGGGCCTCGATGATCCGGTCCGCGACCGGGTCGGCCAGGCGCGCCTTGAGCGCGTCGAGCGACTCGCTGAACCGCCCGGTGGCCCGGTAGTCCACGGCGAACCCGCGGAAGGCGTCCCGCAGCTCGGCCGGACCGCGCTCCCCCAGCTGCCCGAGCGCCTCCGGCAGGGACAGACCCGCTCGGACTCCCGACCCCAGGTGGTCGACCACCTCGGGCCAGACGTCGCGCAGTGCCGTGCGCCGCCGTCGTGCACGCGAGCGCACGAGCGTCACCGGACCGAGCGCGGCCATGACCGCGAAGCACGCGGCGATCGCGGGCGACCGGGTGAGCGCCGAGCCGACGACCAGCACCACGAGCGCGAGACCGGCCGAGGTGGCCACGAGACCCCGTGACGTGACGCCCGGCGCACCCGCCTGCACGAGCAGGTCCTGGGTGCGATCGGACCACCCCGAGCGGCGACGGACGCGCTGCTGCCCGGGCGTCCAGCACGACCACCAGACGCAGAACACGCCGGCTCCGAGGAGCAGCCCGATGACGACCCCCACGCCAGGCCCCTCAGCGTCCGCTGCGCAGCAGCGCAGGCAGGTCGATCCCGGCACGGCTGAACCGCTCGGGGTGGGGCGGGTACCCCTCGCCGCGCACGAGCCCTCCACCGGCCAGGTGGAACAGGTCCGCGGTCTCGACGATCCCGCCTTCCGCGCGCCCGGGCACCCCGACGATCTCGCGGACCCGCCTCCGCCCCCGGTGGTCGACCTCCAGGTGGAGCACGACGTCGATCGCCGCGGCCACGGTCGGGATCACGAACCGGTCGGAGACGTTCTCACCCGCGAGGAGCGGGAGGGTGCAGATCTTGGTCAGCGCCTCGCGGGCGCTGTTCGCGTGGATCGTGCACATGCCCGGCACGCCGGCGTTGAGCGCGACGAGCATGTCCAGCGCCTCGGCCTCGCGCACCTCGCCGATGACGATCCGGCTCGGACGCATGCGCAGCGCCTCCTTGACGAGCCGGCGCAGCGGGATCTCACCGGTCCCCTCGAGGCTGGGCTGACGGCACTGGAGCGCCACCACGTCGCGGTGCTGGACGCGGAGCTCGAACACCTCCTCGCACGTCACGATGCGCGAGCGCGCAGGGATCGACCCCGCGAGCGCGTTGAGCATCGTCGTCTTGCCGGCCTGCGTCGATCCGGCCACGAGCACGTTGAGCCCGACGGCGACGGCGGCATCGAGGAACGCGGCGGCATGGCGCGTCAGCGAGCCGAGCGCGACGAGGTCGTCGAGGTGGTTCGCGCGGACCACGTACTTGCGGATGTTGACCGCCCAGTGCTGCCGCGTGACGTCGGGGATCGCGACGTGCAGGCGCTCGCCGCCCGGCAGCGACGCGTCGACGAACGGGCTCGAGAGGTCGAGGCGCCGCCCCGAGGCCTTGAGCATCTGCTCGACGAGGTCGCGCACCTGCTGCTCGGTGAGGATCGTCGTCGTGAGCTCGGGCTCGCCGCGACGGGCGACGAAGACCTGCGCGGGCGCGTTGATCCAGATCTCCTCGATCTCGTCATCGTCGAGGTACCGCTGGAGCGGCCCCAGCCCCGCGACGGCGTCGACCACCGCCCTCATGGCCGCCGACGGGTCGGTGAGCGGCGGCACGGTGCCGAGCAGCGAGCGCTCGTCGTAGTCGGCGACGACGTCGGAGACGAGGTCCCGGATCCCCTGGTGGTCCCGCACCGGGTCGAGCCCCCGTCGCCGGATGAGCTCGCGCACCTCACCCTCGAGGATCGCCACGCCGTCCATCTGCCCCCCTGCCGTTCGTCACCCTGCGCACCGGACCCGGCGCTCCGTGACAGTAGAGGACAGAACGGACATACCGCTGGGGTTCTGTGGACAACCGGTGGGAGACCGCCCGAACGGGCGACGCCGCCTTCACCCCGCGTCCGGTTGCAGGTCACCCGTCCAGGCGGTCGAATCGACACGGCCGACCATCGTCAGACCAGCGAGGAGCTCGACATGGACGACACCGTCGTGACCTGGATCATCGTGGGCGTGCTGGTGCTCGCCCTGCTCGTCGTGCTGCTGCTCGTGGTCCGACGCTCGCGCGGGGCGCACAAGGTCGAGGCCCAGCGCGAGCAGGCGCGCGAGCTCCGGGAGAAGGCCGAGGCCGACCGGATCGAGCTCCAGCGCCGGGAGGCGGAGGCGTCCCGGATCGACGCGCAGGCGCGGCTCGCCCAGGCCGAGGCGGACGCCCGCGCGGCCGACGCCGCGGCGCTCCAGCGGCAGGCCCAGGAGCGCGCGCACGAGGTGGGCGGCTCGCGCGCCGAGGTCGACGAGCGACTGCGCCGGGCCGACGAGCTCGACCCGGACGTCCACGACCCGGACGTCCACGGCGGCTCGCGCGGCGCCGGCACGCATGCGGCCGACACGCGCCCGGACGCGGGACCCGACCCGCACCCCGACGGCCGCCACACCGCCTGACACCCGGATCTCGGGCACGGACCGCGACGGCAACGGCTCTCCTCTCGCGCGCCCGCGCCGCACGACCTAGCGTGTCGGCGATGACCACCACCGCGCCGTCGGGCACCCAGCTCCGCATCTCCCACGCAGACCATCGCGCGACCGTGACCGAGGTGGGGGCGAGCCTGCGCGAGTACGCGGTGGGCGACCGCGACGTGATCACGCCGTTCGGTGAGGACGAGCTCCAACCTGCGTGCTCCGGCGCGGTGCTGGTGCCCTGGCCCAATCGCATCCGGGACGGCCGCTACCGGTACCGCGAAGCCGACTACCGGCTCCCGCTCAACGAGCCCGAGCGCTCGACGGCGATCCACGGTCTGGTCGGCTGGCAGCGCTGGTCGGTCGTCGCCCACACGGACGACGCCGTCACGCTCGAGCACCGCCTCGTCCCGGTCCCGGGCTACCCGTTCGCGCTGCGGGTGTCGATCACGTACGCGTTGTCCGACGCCGGCCTCGAGACCACCCTCGTCGTCGCCAACGAGGGGTCGGTGACGGCGCCCCTCGGCGTCGGCTTCCACCCGTGGCTGTCGCCCGGCGGCGCCGCGCTCGACGACTGCACGCTGCACCTCGACGCGCGGACCCACGTGACGAGCGACGAGCGCCTCCTGCCGACGGGCACCGAGCCGGTCGCCGGGGACCACGACTTCCGCACCCCGCGCTCGCTCGCGGGCATCGCCCTGGACGACGCCTGGGTCGACGTGGTGCGGGACGCCGACGGGTTGTCCTGGGCTCGGCTGGCCGCACCCGACGGTCGGACGGCGGCGGTGTGGATGGACGGCTCGCTCGACGCGTGGCAGGTGTGCACGGGCGACGCGCTCGACGAGGTCGAGATGCGCCGCACGGGCCTCGCGGCCGAGCCGATGAGCTGCGTCGCGGACGCGTTCAACTCCGGCGAGCGGGTCGTGGACCTCGGACCGGGCGCGGTGCGCGGCTTCCGGTGGGGCGCGACGCTGCTGTGACCGGCGCCCGAGCCTGACCGGACGTCAGGAGCTGTAGTACTCGCCGTCCTCCATGACGCCGCGCGTGTACTCCCAGTGCCAGGGCTCGAACGGTCCGCTGCCGCCGCTGAGCGCCCAGTCGGGGTTCTCCCAGCCGTAGATCGGGCCGTTCTCCTTGATCCACCTCCCGGTGGCGCCCTTGGTCTCCGGCGAGCACAGGTCGATGGCGAGGCCCCACCCGTGGTTGCTGCGACCGGGCACCGCGGCCAGCCCGCCCTTGCGGGACTTGAGGACCCGCTGCTCGGCGAGCGTGCGGTAGCCGTCCGTGAGGCACAGGTCCCGCCCGAACCGGGCGCGGAAGGCGAGGTTCAGCTCGGCGATCGAGTACGCCGCGTCCCCTCGGAGCTGGAGCGACCCGGTCCACAAGGTGCACAGGTCGCTCGTGCGCAGCTGGCCGTTCGCGCCCGCGGGACGGTCTGCGCCGTCGCAGCCGGGCAGCGGGTCGCGCTCCTCCGACCGGCTCGCGGCGACCTCGGCCCGCAGCGCCGTCGTCCCGTCGGCCGCGATCGCGGGCGGCGGCGTCGTCGTGACCACGACGCCGGTGAGCGCCTCGACGGTCGAGGGCAGCGGGACGGCCGCGGCCTGGGCACCTGCGACGAACGTGCCGTTGCCGGGGGACACGTTCTCGGTCAGCGGGAGCGCCACCGTGATGCCGGCGAGCGCGGCGAGGACCGCGAACCGGGGGAGCCAGCGCCTCGGGTGAAGGGGGTGCGGCGGGACCTGCGCCTGGGCGGCGAGCTCGGCCTCGCGTCGGGCGCGGCGTGAGTCGGCGCTGACGGCGGCACGCTCGGGCCCCACGACACCT
This sequence comes from Cellulomonas fimi, assembly GCF_012952065.1. GTDB lineage: Bacteria > Actinomycetota > Actinomycetes > Actinomycetales > Cellulomonadaceae > Pengzhenrongella > Pengzhenrongella fimi_A. The sequence goes on along the minus strand of NZ_JABCJJ010000017.1, from coordinate 65,080 downwards.
CCGGGTTCGGCTCTCGCCAACGGGTGATCCACGACCCGCGACGAGCTCGGCCGACGTTCCACGTCGATGCCGGTCAGCCGCTGCGGTCACGGAACAATAACGGAGGGGCCACGTGACTTCCAAGCCCCTGGACGCATGTCCACGTCCGAGATGTCCGGATCCGGACCGGCGTCACGGGACGGGCCGGGCGCCCCGGCGCGCGGGGCCTGGGCTGCTGTGACGAGGGTCTCAGTGGAGCTGGCCGCGCTGCATCGCGTCGCGCACCTCGCCCACGAGCTCCTCGAGGATGTCCTCGAGGAACACCACGCCGACGCAGCGGCCGCCGTCCTCGACGCGCGCGAGGTGGGAGCCCGAACGCTGCATCGCCGCGAGCGCGTCCTCGATCTCCGCCTCCGGGGTCACCGAGGCGAGCCCCCGGATGCGCCAGAGCGGCACCGGCAGCGAGCGTGCCGGCTCGTCCGCGTAGAGGACGTCCTTGAGGTGCAGGTACCCGGTGATGTCGGCCACGGCGGTCCCGCGCCCGGCGGTCCCGCTCTCGATCGTCCCGCCCACGACCGGGAAGCGGCTGTAGCCGGTCCGCGCGACGAGCCGCTCGACCTCGTCCGGGGTGGCGTCCGGCGCGACGGTCACCAGCCGGTCGACGGGCACCATGACCTCGCTCGCCTTGCGGTCCGAGAACTCGATCGCGCCCGCGAGGAGCCCCTGCTCGTCGTCGAGCAGCCCCTCGGCCTGCGACTGCTCCACGATCGACTGCACCTCCTGCGCGGTGAAGGCGGACGCGACCTCGTCCTTGGGCTCGACCCCGAACAGGCGCAGCACGTGGTTGGCGAGCCAGTTGAGCGCGGTGATCAGCGGCGAGACGGCGCGCGCCATCCACACGAGCGGTGGGCCGAACCACAGTGCTGCGCGCTCCGGCCCCGCGACCGCGAGGTTCTTGGGGACCATCTCGCCGAGCACGACGTGCAGGTACACGACGATCAGGAGCGCGAGCACGAAGGCGATCGGGTACGCGAGGTCGGCGCTCGCCCCCATCGCGACGAGCGGCCCCTCGATCAGGTGCGCGATGGCGGGCTCGGCCACGACGCCGAGGCTCGTCGAGGCCACGGTGATCCCCAGCTGGGCGCAGGCGAGCATGAGGGAGACGTGCTCCATGGCCCAGAGCACCGTCCGCGCGCGCGAGTCCCCCGCGGCCGCCAGCGGCTCGATCTGGCTCCGACGGGCGGACATGATCGCGAACTCCGCACCGACGAAGAACGCGTTGGCCACCAGCAGCACGACCGCCAGGACGAGGGCGACGCTGCTGCTCATCAGACGATCCCCTGCTCGACCTCGGTCACGCGCACGCGCTCGACGCGCCGTCCGGCCATCTGCTCGATCCGCAGCCGCACGCCGGGTACCTCGACCTCGTCCCCGACCACGGGGATACGGCCGAGCGCCGTCATCACGAGCCCGCCGAGCGTCTCGTACGGTCCGTCGTCGGGCACGACGACACCCGTCACCTCGGTCAGCTCGTCGGGCCGCAGGTCCCCGGGAAGCACCCACGCGCCGTCGGGCAGGCGGGAGGTGCCCGCGCGACGCGGGTCGTGCTCGTCGGACACCTCGCCGACGAGCTCCTCGACCACGTCCTCGAAGGTCACGATCCCGGACGTGCCGCCGTACTCGTCGACGACCACGGCCATCTGCATGCCCGAGGCGCGCAGGTCCACGAGCAGCGGCCCGACCCTGACGGTCTCCGGCACGCGCGGCGCGTCCACCATGAGCGCCGCGGCCGGCACGTCCGCGCGCCGCTCGTACGGCACCGCGATCGCGCGCCGGAGGTGGACGAGCCCCACGATGTCGTCCGGGGACGCGTCGATCACGGGGAAGCGCGAGTGGCCCGTGTCGCGGGCCCGCGCGACGACGTCGGCGGCTGTCTCGTCCCGCCGGACGACGACGACGCGCATGCGGTCGGTCATCACGTCGACGGCGGTGAGCTCGTCGAGCTCGATCGTGTTCGTGAGGCGCATCGCGGTCGCCTCGTCGAGCGTGCCCACCGCCGCGGAGCGACGTACGAGCGAGGCGAGCTCCTGGGGGGAGCGCCCGCCCGACAGCTCCTCCCGCGGCTCGACGCCGACGCGCCGCAGGAGCGCGTTCGCACTGTTGTTGAACAGCGTGATGAGCGGCCGCAGCGCCGCCGTGAACCCGCGCTGGAGCGGCGCGACCGCGCGGGCCGTGCCGATCGGGTGGCTGATCGCGAAGTTCTTGGGCACCAGCTCGCCGAACAGCATCGAGAACCCGTTCACCACGACGACGGTGACCACGCCTGCGAGCGCGCCGCCGGCGACCGGACCCAGCGCGGACGACTCGAGCGGGCCACCGAGCAGCCGCGCGACCGCCGGCTGGGTGCTGTAGCCGAGCAGGATCGTGGTCACCGTGATCCCGACCTGCGCGCCGGAGAGCTCGGTCGACAGGTGCTTGAGCGCCTTGAGGACGGACTGGCCGCGTCGGTCGTCGGGACGGGTCTGCTTGGCGACCAGGCCGGCGTCGAGCGTGATGAGCGAGAACTCGCTCGACACGAAGACCGCCGTCCCGAGCGTGAGCAGGACGCCGACCCCGACGAGCAGCCACTCGGTCAGCACGGGGTCCCGCCGGTGCGGGGGGGACGGGTCAGGAAAGCGGAGGGGCCGGCAGGGTGTCTCGCGAAGGAGCACCGCCGGCCGCTACTTGAGCTGCTCATGGTGCCGCCGATCATACGGGCGCGCTCACCCCCTCGCGCGTCCGTCCTGTGCCACCCTGGCGCCATGGCAGCCACGTCACAGGCTTCGTCCGCCGGACCGTCCGCCGCCACGCGCGTGCTCGTCGTCGAGGACGAGCCCGCCATCGCGACCGCCATCGCGCACCGTCTCTCCGCGGAGGGGTGGAGCGTCGAGACCGCCGCCGACGGCCACGCCGGCGTCGCGGCCGCGGCCCGGCTCCGCCCGGACCTCGTCGTGCTCGACGTGATGCTCCCGGGCATCGACGGCCTCGAGGTGTGCCGCCGCATCCAGGCGGTCCGCCCGGTGCCCGTCCTCATGCTCACCGCGCGCGACGACGAGACGGACATGCTCATCGGGCTCGGCGTCGGCGCGGACGACTACATGACCAAGCCCTTCTCGATGCGCGAGCTGGTCGCCCGGTCCAAGGTCCTGCTGCGCCGGACCGAGCGCGCGGTGCGTGCGGCGGCGCAGGACGCGGCGGGCACCACGCCGCCCGAGCCCCCGATCGAGGCCGGCGACGTGACGATCGACCGCGCGCAGCGGCGCGTCTCTCGCGGCGACGCCGAGGTGCACCTGACGCCGACGGAGTTCGACCTGCTCGTCATGCTCGCGAGCACCCCGCGGACCGTCCTCACGCGCGAGCGGCTGCTGGCGGAGGTGTGGGACTGGGTCGACGCGAGCGGGACCCGGACCGTGGACTCCCACATCAAGGCGCTGCGCCGCAAGCTGGGGGCCGACCTGATCCGCACGGTGCACGGCGTCGGCTACGCGTTCGAGCCCTCGGTGCCCGCGGAGCGCTGACGTGCCTCCCCACGTCCGCGGCACCTACCGCGACCGGCTCCCCGACGTGCGCCCGCTCGACCGGTTCCGGTCGATCAAGATCAAGCTCGGCGTCCTGGTCGCGGCCACCGTGACGCTCGCGGCGTTCCTCACCTGGCTCGGCCTCAACAACAGCCTCGGCCCCACGCGCACGCTGCCGCTCGCCATCGTCGTCTCGCTCGTCCTGACGCAGGTGCTCGCGCGCGGCATGACGTCGCCGCTGCGCGAGATGACCGCCGCGGCCCGCGCGATGGCGGGCGGGGACTACTCGCGCCGCGTGCGCGCGACCAGCCGCGACGAGGTCGGCCAGCTCGCCGAGGCGTTCAACACGATGGCCGAGGACCTCGGCTCGACCGACCTGCTGCGCCGCGAGATGGTCGCGAACGTCTCGCACGAGCTCCGCACGCCGGTCACCGCGCTCCAGGCCCAGCTCGAGAACATCGTCGACGGCGTGAGCGAGCCCGACCCCGCGACCATGCAGGCGGCCCTGGCCCAGACCGAGCGGCTCGGCCGGCTCGTCACCTACCTCCTGGACCTGTCCCGGGTCGAGGCCGGCGCCGTCGGGCTCGACCTGACCGACGTCCCGCTCGAGCAGTTCCTCCAGGAGGCCGCCGAGGGCGCGATGCTCGTCGGCGCCGACAAGGGCCTCCGGTTCCCCGTCTCCGTCACCCCGCCCGGGCTCACCCTCCCCGCCGACGCCGAGCGCCTGCACCAGGTCGTCGCGAACCTCCTGCACAACGCGGTCCGCCACTCGCCGCCCGGCGAGGAGGTGCGGCTCGTGGCGCGCGCGTACGACGACGTCGTGGTCATCGACGTCGTCGACTCCGGGCCGGGCATCGCACCCGAGCAGCGCGAGCTCGTGTTCGAGCGGTTCGCGCGCGGCAACTCCCCCGCCCAGACGGGCCAGGACCCGACGGGTGGCACGGGCATCGGCCTGGCGATCGTCCGTTGGGCGGTCGGCCTGCACGGCGGGACCATCGCGGTGGCGGACACCGCGACCGGCTGCACCATGCGGCTGACGCTGCCGCGCCGCAGGTCACAGACGCGCGGAGCGCCCGATAACGTGGACGCGACCCCGGAGAGAGGACCCGCGTGACCACGCCGGCCGCACCGCCCGACGCGCCGCCCGCCGGCGCGGACGGTGTCATCACGATCGACCACCTGACCAAGACCTTCGGCGCCGTCCGCGCGGTCGACGACCTGTCGTTCCGGGTGACCCCCGGGCGCGTGACCGGCTTCCTCGGCCCGAACGGCGCCGGCAAGACGACCACGCTGCGCATGCTGCTCGGGCTCGTGCGCCCGACGTCGGGCACCGCCACCATCGGCGGCCGGAGCTACGGGCAGCTGGCCCACCCGATGCGCTCGGTCGGCTCGGCGCTCGAGGCATCGAGCTTCCACCCGGGCCGCACGGCGCTCGACCACCTGCGCGTCTACGCGCCGCAGGTCGGCGTGAGCGACGCACGGTGCCGCGAGGTGCTCGACCTCGTCGGTCTCGGCTCCGTCGCGAAGCGGCGGGCGGGCGGCTTCTCGCTCGGCATGCGCCAGCGGCTCGGGCTCGCGACGACGCTGCTCGGGGACCCGCGCGTCCTGCTGCTCGACGAGCCGGCGAACGGCCTCGACCCGCAGGGCATCGCCTGGCTGCGCGCGTTCCTGCGGCACCTCGCGGGCGAGGGCCGCACGGTGCTGGTCTCGAGCCACGTGCTCTCCGAGGTCGAGCAGACCGTCGACGACGTCGTGATCATCGCGCGGGGTCGCCTCGTGCACGCCTCGTCGCTCGGCGAGCTCGCCGCGCTGGCCGAGCCGAGCGTCCGCGTGACGTCGCCGGACGTCGCCGGGCTCGAGCGGCTCGTCGCCGACGCCGGCTGGAGCGCCCAGGTCGACGCGAGCGTGCCGGCCCCGCCGGGGACGGCCGTGCTGCGACGCGTCCCTGCCGCCGAGGTGGGCGCCCGCGCGTTCACCGCGGGCGTCGAGCTGCACGAGCTGGCGACGCGCGACGTCGGGCTCGAGGGGATCTTCCTCCAGCTCGTGGCCGACGGCGCACCTGCGGCCGGCGGCGCAGCTGCGGCCGAAAGCGCATCCGAGGCGGACCCGGAGGCCGGCCGATGACCGCCGCCCTGCGCACCGAGTACCGCAAGCTCGTCACGACGCGCATGTGGTGGATCCTGCTGCTGGCGATGGCTGCGTACATGGCGTTCCTCGCGGCGATCATGGCGTACGTCCTGTCGACCGACCCGACCGCGGCGACGGGCGGCCTGCCGACCGGCACGGAGCCGGCACCGCTCGACCCCGAGGCGGTCGCCCGGACGATCTACACGCTCGCCACCTCGCTCGGCTACGTGTTCCCGGTCATCGTCGGGGCACTCGCCATGACGGGCGAGTTCCGGCACCAGACCATCACCCCGACGCTGCTCGCCGAACCGCGGCGATCGGTGTTCCTCCTCGCGAAGCTGCTCTCGAGCGTGGTGGTCGGCCTGCTCTTCGGCGTCGTCGGGACGCTCGCGACGATCGGTGCCGGCGCCGGTGTCCTCGCCCTGATGGGCGAGCAGAGCTTCCTGGACGACCCGGTGGTGTGGCGCAGCGCCGGGCTGTCGGTGCTCGCGCTGACCGTGTGGACCGTGGTCGGCGTCGGCTTCGGCACGCTCCTGACGAACCAGGTCGCGGTGATCGTCGTGCTGCTCGCCTTCACCCAGTTCGTCGAGCCCGTCCTGCGCGTCGTGCTGGGCCGGCTCGAGTGGGCGGCCGGGATCTCGAAGTTCCTGCCGGGCGCCGCGGGCGAGGCGATCACGGGCAGCTCGTTCTACGCCGACAGCGGGCTCGCGGCCGGGCTGCTCACGTCCTGGCAGGGCCTGCTCGTGCTCCTGGGCTACGCCGCCGCGTTCGCACTGATCGGTCGCCTGACCACGCTCCGGCAAGACATCACCTGACCTTTCCGGCTCGGGGCGAACCCTTTCTTGGGGTCGCCCCGAGCCGGCGATTGCCGGGTATTTGCCAAGGTCAGCGGCGGTACCGGGGATCGCCCGAGGATCACCCGACCGCGCGCCCGGCACTGCCGGAGCCGTTCGTCCCTCCTCGCCGGGAGGGCTTAGGGTTGGACCACACTTGATCTCAACGAAGCGGTCGACGTACCGCGACGGAAGCGGGCGAAGCGAACGTGTCCCAGAAGTCAGAGCCTGACATCCGCGCCGAGTTCGGCGCCAACGAATGGCTCGTGGACGATCTGTACGAGCAGTACCTGAAGGACAAGAACGCGGTCGACCCCGCGTGGTGGGAGTTCTTCGAGGACTACCGGCCCGGTGAGGCCGCGACCGAGAAGAACGGCCCCCCGACGTCGGCGCCGACGAGCCCGCCGGGCTCGACGTCGTCGCAGCCGGCCCCGCGCCCCGACGGCGCGTCCGCCCCGACGCAGCCCGCTGCCGCACAGCCCGCGGCCGCACGACCGGCTTCCGCGCAGCCGGCCTCCGCACAGCCCGCAGCCGCGCAGGCTCCGCGGACCCCCGCCGCGCCGTCGGGCCCTGCGCCGTCGCCCGACGCCCCGGCGGCCGGCACGCAGGCGGCCGCCGAGACCGCCGCACGCCCGTCCGCCGACCAGGCCGAGGCCGCGCCGTCGACCCCGCCCGTCGCCACCGCCCAGCCCGCGACCGCGCCCTACGCGCAGGTGCCCGCGACGACGCTGAGCAAGCACTCCGACCCCGCGGACGCCACGGACGGCGCGGACGGCGAGGATCGAGTCAACCGCCTCAAGGGCCCCGCCGCCCGGGTCGTCACGAACATGGAGGCGAGCCTCGAGGTCCCGACGGCGACGTCGGTGCGGGCGATCCCGGCCAAGCTCATGGTCGACAACCGGATCGTCATCAACAACCACCTCCAGCGCGCGCGTGGCGGCAAGGTCTCGTTCACGCACCTCATCGGCTTCGCCCTGGTCGAGTCGCTCGCGGAGATGCCGGCCATGAACGCGGGCTACACGCTCGAGAACGACAAGCCCGCCGTCGTCACGCCCGCGCACGTGAACCTCGGCCTGGCGATCGACCTCGCGAAGCCCGACGGCACCCGGCAGCTGCTCGTCCCGAGCATCAAGCGCGCCGACACCATGGACTTCGCGCAGTTCTGGGCCGCGTACGAGGACGTCGTGCGCCGCGCCCGGGGCAGCAAGCTCACGGTCGCCGACTTCGCCGGGACCACGATCTCGCTCACCAACCCCGGCACCATCGGCACGGTGCACTCGGTGCCACGCCTGATGGCGGGCCAGGGCACGATCATCGGCGTCGGCGCCATGGACTACCCCGCGGAGTTCGCGGGAACGTCCGAGGAGCAGCTCAACCGGATGGGCGTCTCCAAGGTGGTCACGATCAGCTCGACCTACGACCACCGCATCATCCAGGGCGCCCAGTCGGGCGACTTCCTGCGGATCATGGCGGAGAAGCTGCTCGGCAAGGACGGGTTCTACGACCGCGTCTTCGCCGCGCTGCGCGTGCCGTACGAGCCGGTCCGGTGGGTCCGCGACCCGTCGTTCGACCACGACGCCGACCTCGGGAAGCCGGCCCGGATCGCCGAGCTCATCCACTCGTTCCGCTCACGCGGCCACCTCATGGCCGACACCGACCCGCTCGCCTACCGCCAGCGCAAGCACCCCGACCTCGACGTGCAGAACCACGGGCTGACGCTCTGGGACCTCGACCGCACCTTCCCGACCGGCGGGTTCGGCGGCAGGTCCCGCGCCAAGCTGCGCGACGTGCTCGGCCTGCTGCGGGACTCGTACTGCCGCACGGTCGGCATCGAGTACATGCACCTCGCCGACCCGCGGCAGCGCCGCTGGCTCCAGGAGCGGCTCGAGTCGGGCTACGCCCGGACGCCGCGCGAGGACCAGCTGCGGATCCTCCGCCGCCTGAACGCCGCCGAGGCCTTCGAGAACTTCCTCCAGACGAAGTACGTCGGCCAGAAGCGGTTCTCGCTCGAGGGCGGCGAGGCCGTGATCCCGCTCCTCGACGCGATCCTGTCCAAGGCCGCGGACAACGGCCTCGACGAGGTCGGCATCGGCATGGCCCACCGCGGCCGGCTCAACGTGCTGGCCAACATCGCGGGCAAGAGCTACGGCCAGATCTTCAGCGAGTTCGAGGGCAACCAGGACCCGCGGTCCGTCCAGGGCTCGGGCGACGTGAAGTACCACCTCGGCACCGAGGGCACCTTCACCGCCGAGTCGGGCGCGACGACGCAGGTCTACCTCGCGGCGAACCCCTCGCACCTCGAGGCCGTCGACCCCGTGATCGAGGGCATCGTGCGCGCCAAGCAGGATCGGATCGACCTCGGCGGCGACGGGTTCTCGGTGCTCCCGATCCTCATCCACGGCGACGCGGCCTTCGCAGGTCAGGGCGTCGTCGTCGAGACGCTCAACCTGGCGCAGCTGCGCGGGTACCGCACCGGTGGCTCGATCCACGTCATCATCAACAACCAGGTCGGCTTCACCACCGGGCCGAGCTCGTCGCGATCGACCCTGTACGCGACCGACGTGGCCAAGGGCCTCCAGATCCCGATCTTCCACGTCAACGGGGACGACCCCGAGGCGTGCGTGCGGGTCGCCGAGCTGGCGTTCGAGTTCCGCGAGCAGTTCGACCGTGACGTGATCATCGACATGATCTGCTACCGCCGTCGTGGCCACAACGAGGGCGACGACCCGTCGATGACGCAGCCGCTCATGTACAACCTCATCGAGGCGAAGCGGTCGGTGCGCAAGCTCTACACCGAGGCGCTCGTCGCACGCGGCGACATCACGCTCGACGAGGCCGAGCAGGCGCTCCAGGACTACCAGACCCAGCTCGAGCGCGTGTTCACCGAGACCCGCGAGGGCGGGTACGTCCCGCCGCCGTCGTCCGAGCCGGTCGCCGGCCTCGAGCGGCCCGAGGCCCAGCTCGAGGACGCCGGCGCGATGCTCGGGTGGAAGACGGCGGTCGACGCGTCGATCCTCGAGCGGATCGGGCGCGCGCACACCCGAGCTCCCGAGGGCTTCACCGTGCACCCCAAGCTCGCCCAGCTCCTCGCCAAGCGCGAGGCGATGGCGCGGGAGGGTGGCATCGACTGGGGGTTCGGCGAGATCCTCGCGTTCGGCTCGCTGCTCATCGAGGGCACACCGGTCCGGCTCGCCGGGCAGGACTCGCGTCGCGGGACGTTCGTGCAGCGGCACGCCGTCATGCACGACCGCCAGACGGGCGCGGAGTGGACGCCGCTGCTGTACCTCTCGAGCGACCAGGCGAAGTTCTGGGTCTACGACTCCTCGCTCAGCGAGTACGCCGCACTCGGCTTCGAGTACGGCTACTCGGTCGAGCGCCCCGACGCGCTCGTCCTGTGGGAGGCGCAGTTCGGCGACTTCGTCAACGGTGCCCAGACGGTCATCGACGAGTTCATCTCGTCGGCCGAGCAGAAGTGGGGCCAGCGCAGCTCGGTCGTGCTGCTCCTCCCCCATGGCTACGAGGGCCAGGGACCCGACCACTCGTCCGCGCGGCCCGAGCGGTTCCTCCAGATGTGCGCCGAGAACAACATGACGGTCGCCGCGCCGACCACGCCCGCGTCCTACTTCCACCTCCTGCGCCGCCAGGCGTACGACCGGCCCCGCCGCCCGCTCGTCGTGCTGACCCCGAAGTCGATGCTGCGCCTCAAGGCCGCGTCGTCGGCCGTCGAGGACTTCACCAGCGGCACCTTCAGCGAGGTGATCGGCGACGCGCTCGCCGAGGCGGCCGTGCGGAACGACGGCGCCAAGGTCGACCGCGTGCTGCTGTGCTCGGGCAAGGTCTACTGGGACCTGCTGGCGCACCGCGTGAAGTCCGGGGACTCGAGCACGGCGATCGTCCGGCTCGAGCAGCTCTACCCGCTCGAGGGCGACGCCCTGCGCGCGGCGGTCGAGCCCTTCGGCGACGCCGAGCTGGTCTGGGTCCAGGAGGAGCCGGCCAACCAGGGCGCGTGGTCGCACGTCGCGATGAACATGCCTCAGCTGCTCGGGCGCGCGCCGCGGGTCGTCTCGCGGCCCGCGTCCGCCTCGCCCGCCGCCGGGTCGGCCAAGAAGCACCAGGCGGAGCAGGCCGAGCTGGTGAAGGCGGCGTTCGCCCGCTGAGCCGTCGACGGAGGGGTCTGCCGTCTCGGTGGACCCCTTCGTCGTCCCGCGGGGCCGTGGCCGGACTCAGGCCGACCCGCCGACCCGCGCGTCGGCTCCCGCTGACGCCCGCCGGCACGCGAGACTGTGCGAGGCGCCGCGCCGCGGCCGCCGGACGGGCGACGGACTGGGGTGAGAGGCGTGGGGGAGCTGCCGCTGCGGCTTGCGGTGATCGGCGACGAGCTCGTAGCCGGAGCGGGTGACCCGCGCGGGCTCGGCTGGGTCGGCCGCGTCGCCGCGCGCACCCGGACGACGCCGCCCCTCACGGTGATCACCCTCGCGGTCCCGGGCGAGACGACGACGGCCCTCGGCGCCCGCTGGGACGAGGAGACGGCGCGGCGGTTCACGCCGGAGACCGACAACCGTCTCGTCGTCGGGCTCGGGCGGCGCGACCTCGACGGCGGTGTCTCGCTCGCGCGGAGCCGGCTCAACCTCGCCAACGTGCTCGACGTCGCGGAGTCCCGCCGGATCCCGACGTTCGTCGTCGGCCCGCCGCCCGGGCGCTACGACCAGACCGAGCGCCTCGGCGAGCTGTCCGCGGCCTTCGGTGACGTCGCGACGCGACGCGGCGTGCCGTTCGTCGACACGTACACCCCGCTCGCGACGCACGAGCAGTGGCTGGGCGACCTCGCGGCCGGCGACGGCGTCCTGCCCGGGCAGGCCGGCTACGGGATGATGGCGTGGCTCGTGCTGCACACCGGCTGGCACGCCTGGCTGGGGCTGCCCGACGACGTCGGCTGAGCCCGCGCGGCTACGCGACCAGACCGCGCTGCTACGCGACCAGACCGTGCTGCTACGCGACCAGGCCCGCGCCGCGCAGCTCGACCGTGAGGTCCTGCGGGTTGGACGCGACCGTGCACGCCTCGTCGTACGTGACCTGCCCGTCGCGGACCAGCTCGAACAGGTGCTGGTCGAAGGTCTGCATCTTGTAGTACGCGCCCTCGCGGATGAGGTCGATCAGCGGCGGGGCGTCGGCGGGCTCGACGATGGCCTCGGCCGTGCGACCGGTGTTGACCATGACCTCCACGGCAGCCTGGCGCCCCGAGCCGTCGGCCTTGCGGACGAGCCGCTGCGAGACGATCCCGCGCAGCGCCTGCGAGAGCGCGGTGCGCACCTGCTTCTGCTCGTGCGGCGGGAAGAAGTCGACGATGCGGTTGATGGTCTCCCCCGCGTCGATCGTGTGGAGCGTCGAGAGGACGAGGTGACCGGTCTCCGCGGCCGACAGCGCGGCCCGCACGGTCTCCGTGTCCCGCATCTCGCCGACGAGGATGACATCGGGGTCCTGCCTCATCGCCGCGCGCAGGGCGGTCTGGAAGTCCACGGTGTCCTGGCGGACCTCACGCTGCGAGACGATCGCCTTCTTGTCGTGGTGCAGCACCTCGATCGGGTCCTCGATCGTCACGATGTTGACCTCGCGGTACGTGTTGATGAGGTCGACCATCGAGGCGAGCGTCGTCGTCTTCCCCGAGCCCGTCGGCCCCGTCACCAGGACCAGGCCGCGCGGCTCGAGCGCGAGCTCGCCGACCACCTCGGGGATCCCGAGCTCCGCAAGAGGCTGCGCGCCGACCGCGACGCGACGGAAGACGAGACCGAACGTGCCGCGCGCCTGGTAGGCGTTGACGCGGAACCGGCCCACGCCCGAGAGCGAGAAGGCGAAGTCCGCCTCGTGGCTCGTGCCGAACGTGTCGACCAGGTCCGCCGGGATGACCTCGTTGACCATGTGCTGGGTGTCCGCCGGCCGCAGGTCACGGACCTGGAGCCGGCGCAGCCGACCGTCGACGCGCACGCGGGGGGGCGAACCCACCTTGACGTGCAGGTCCGACCCGCCGGAGCTGGCGAGCGCGTGCAGGAGCGGGACGACGGAGAGCAGTTCATCGGTCACCCCGAGAACATCGGCGGGGTCCGCACGGAACTTAACCACCCGGGTGTGTGGGATCACGGCGGAGGCGTGTGGGATCATGGCGGAACCGACGAACCCTGCCGAGTCCCCGCGCGGGGCGAGGTCGACCCGCGAAGGAGACACCATGAGCAAGCGTGGACGCAAGCGTCGTGCCCGCAAGGGCAGCAGCGCCAACCACGGGAACCGGCCCAACGCCTGAGCGGTGCGAACCGCTCGGCCGTGAGAGCGGCTGGTCAGCAGACGACGAAGGGCCCCGGAGCATCCGCACCGGGGCCCTTCGTCCGTCCTGCGACCCGCGTCCGCGCGGTCGCGCCGGCACCGTGGCCGGCTCCCGGAGTCACCCGGGTAGCTGCGTACGCAGGATCGTGAGCTGCGTCCGGATCCGTGCCTGCAGCTCGAGCGGCGCCTTCTCCGAGCACGACCGCTTCACGAGCTTCTTGATGTGGTCCTCGACGTCGTACTCCGCCAGGCACGGCTCGCAGTCCGCGAGGTGCTCGCGGATGCGGTCGCCCGCGGACTCGTCGAGCTCCTGGTCGAGGAACTCGGACAGCTTCTCGAGAGCCTCCGCACACTCGGCACGATCGCTTCGCCCCGCCTGATCCGCCGTCATGTCCCGCTCTCCTTCCCGCCTGCTCCGACGAGACCACGCCCCCGCGCGTAGTCGCTCAGCAGCTCACGGAGCTGATGTCGGCCTCGGTGCAGCCGGGACATCACGGTGCCGATCGGCGTCCCCATGATCTCCGCGATCTCCTTGTAGGCGAACCCCTCCACGTCCGCGAGGTACACCGCGATGCGGAAGTCCTCGGGGATCTGCTGGAGGGCGTCCTTGACGTCCGAGTCGGGCAGGTGGTCGAGCGCCTCGGCCTCGGCCGAGCGCAGGCCCGTCGACGTGTGGGACTCCGCCCGGGCGATCTGCCAGTCCTGGATGTCCTCGGCCGACGAGCGCAGCGGCTCGCGCTGCTTCTTGCGGTAGGTGTTGATGAACGTGTTGGTGAGGATCCGGTAGAGCCACGCCTTGAGGTTGGTGCCCGGCCGGTACTGGTGGAAGGCCGCGAACGCCTTGGCGAACGCCTCCTGCACCAGGTCCTCGGCGTCCGTCGGGTTGCGCGTCATGCGCAGGGCGGCCGCGTACAGCTGGTCCAGGTAAGGCAGAGCCTCTTCCTCGAACCGTTCCGCGCGCGCGGCGGAGTCCTCGGCCTCGGGGGCCCGGTGCGTGTCCTCGGTCATCGAGGCCGAGCCTAGTCCTGCGCCGATCGGAGGGGCGCCCCACGGGGCCATGCCGACCAGCACGGGAGCCGCCCTGCCCGCGACGGCGGACGCCCACGGCTCGGCGACGCGCTGCGGCGGCACGACGGAGGTGGTCATGCGTCGTTCAACGGTGACTGCCCGAGGGGCATTCCCGGACCACGCCTGGGCCCGCGACGGCGTCGGCCTGCCCGGACGTACGGGAACCACTAGCGTGCCGGTATGACCGCACCCAGATTTCTCCAGCTGCTCCGCGAGCAGGTCGGGCACGAGTTCGACGCGCACCAGCAGTACGTCGCCATCGCCGTCTGGTTCGACTCCCAGGACCTGCCGCAGCTCGCCCGCCACTACTACCGGCAGGCGGTCGAGGAGCGGAACCACGCCATGATGCTCGTCCAGTACATGCTCGACCGTGACCTGCCCGTCTCCATCCCGGCCGGCAGCCCGGTGCGCAACGACTTCACCGACGTCGTCGGCCCCATCTCGCTCGCGCTCGAGCAGGAGAGGCAGGTCACCCGGCAGATCGAGGCGATCTTCCACGCCGCGCGCAGCGAGGGCGACCCGCTCGGCGAGCAGTTCATGCTCTGGTTCCTCAAGGAGCAGGTCGAGGAGGTCGCGTCCGCCACGACCCTCCTCACCGTCGCCGAGCGCGCGGGCGCCAACCTGTTCGACCTCGAGAACTACGTCGCCCGCGAGCAGATCGGTGACGCCGGCGAGTCCGCCGACGCGCCCGCTGCCGCCGGCGGGGCCATCTGACGGCCGTCCGACCCGTACCGCACCCACCGAGGGGAAATGCCATGCTGCTCCGCCGGATCGCCCGACCGATGCTCGCCAGCTGGTTCGTCACGGAGGGGATCGACGCCGCGCGTGCGCCGGGGTCGCACGTCGACCTCGTCCGCCCGACGGTCGACGCCGTCCTCGGTCGCGTGACGAGCGTGCCTCGTCCGACCGACGGGCAGCTGCGCACGATCGTCCAGGTGCACGGCGTGCTGACCGCGCTCGCCGGCATGGCGCTCGCCGTCGGCCGGGCGCCGCGCACGGCCGCGCTCGTCCTCGCGGGCCTGACCGTCCCCCTGGCGGTGGCGAACCTGCCGCTCGGGCACCCCACGCCCGAGCAGAAGAAGGCACGCAAGGAGCGGTTCGTGCGCGCGCTGGCGTTCACCGGTGCCGCGGTGATCGCGGGCGTGGACCTCGAGGGCCGGCCGGGCCTGTCCTGGCGGGTCGCGAAGGCGCGCGAGCGGGTCGCGACGCGCAGCGGTGCCGCGCTGACGGGTGCGGCCGGCCACGCCAAGGGCGCGGCGGCGCACGCGAAGGGCGTCGTGACGCACCGTTAGCCTGGACGGCATGACCTCCTCGGCCGCAGCCCTGCCCGACGACGCCGCCTGGCCGGCGCCCGCCGCCGCGGGACCGCTCGACGCGACGGTCGAGGTGCCGGGCTCCAAGTCGCTGACCAACCGCTACCTCGTCCTGGCCTCGCTCGCGGACGGCCCGGGACGCCTGCGCGGCGCGCTCCGCTCGCGCGACACGGTACTGATGGCCGAGGCGCTCGCCGCGCTCGGGGTCGCGATCGAGCCGGCCGACGACGTCCCGTCCGACTGGCGGGTCACGCCCGGGACGCTGCGCGGACCGGCGACGATCGACTGCGGGCTCGCCGGCACCGTGATGCGGTTCCTGCCCGCCGTCGCGGCACTCGCCGACGGTCCCGTCCGGTTCGACGGCGACGAGGGCGCCCGCGCACGGCCGATGGCTCCGGTGCTGACCGCGCTGGCCGCGCTCGGCGTCGGCATCCCGGAGCAGGCGCCGGGCGGGTACCTCCCGTTCACCGTGGCGGGCCGCGGCGCGGTGCGCGGCGGCCAGGTCGACGTCGACGCCTCGGGCTCGAGCCAGTTCGTCTCGGGCCTGCTGCTCGCTGCAGCCCGGTTCGAGCAGGGGCTCACCCTCCGGCACACCGGGGCGACGCTCCCGAGCCTGCCCCACATCGACATGACGGTGCAGGTCCTGCGGGAGGCGGGCGTCGAGGTCGACGACTCGCGGCCCACCATCTGGCGCGTCGAGCCCGGCCCGATCCGGGCGCGGGACGTCCGGGTCGAGCCGGACCTGTCCAACGCCGGGCCGTTCCTCGCCGCGGCGCTCGTGGTGGGCGGCACGGTCCGGGTCCCCGGCTGGCCCGCGTCCACCACCCAGCCGGGAGCCCTCCTGGCCGGGATCCTCGAGCGGATGGGCGCGACCACGACGCTGGACGGCGACGTCCTCGCGGTCTCGGGCACCGGCGTCGTGCACGGGCTCGACCTCGATCTCCACGAGGCGGGCGAGCTCGCGCCGACGATCGCCGCGCTCGCGGCGCTGGCGGACTCCCCCACCAGGCTGCGTGGCATCGCGCACCTGCGCGGTCACGAGACGGACCGTCTCGCGGCGCTCGCGACCGAGATCACGCGGCTGGGCGGCCAGGCCGAGCAGACGTCGGACGGGCTCGTCATCACGCCCCGGCCGCTGCACGCGGGCACCGTGCGGACGTACCACGACCACCGGATGGCCACGGCCGGGGCGATCCTCGGCCTGCGGGTACCCGGGCTCCGGGTCGAGGACGTCGCCACGACCGCCAAGACGCTGCCCGACTTCGTCGGCATGTGGCACGGGATGCTGGGGTGAGCCCTGTGCGCGGACCACGCGACGGTCGCCGCCGAGG
This sequence comes from Cellulomonas fimi, assembly GCF_012952065.1. GTDB lineage: Bacteria > Actinomycetota > Actinomycetes > Actinomycetales > Cellulomonadaceae > Pengzhenrongella > Pengzhenrongella fimi_A. The sequence continues at coordinate 48,557 of NZ_JABCJJ010000017.1, read as the reverse complement.
ACCTCGATGAGCCCGCGGCGGCCGTTCGACGAGTCCGACGTGCGGCTGCGGCCGAACCCGCGCGGCAGCCGCCCACGCACCAAGCAACGCCCCGACCACGCGGACGCCGTGAGCGCTCTCGTGACGGGGGTCGACCGCGGTCGCTACACGCTGCTGGTCGACCCCGACGGCCCCGACGAGCACCGGGCGGTCGCGATGAAGGCGCGCGAGCTCGGCCGCGACCGCGTCGTCCCGGGCGATCGGGTCGACGTCGTGGGCGACGCCTCAGGCGACCCGGGCTCGCTCGCGCGGATCGTCCGGATCGACGAGCGCTCGACGGTGCTGCGTCGCACGGCCGACGACACCGACCCGGTCGAGCGCATCATCGTCGCGAACGCGGACCAGCTCGTCATCGTGACGGCCCTCGCGGATCCCGAGCCGCGGACGCGGATGATCGACCGCTGCGTGGTCGCGGGGTACGACGCCGGCATGGACGTCCTGCTGTGCCTGACCAAGGCGGACCTCGCCGACCCCGCCGAGCTCATCGCGATGTACGCGCCGATCGGCGTCTCGGTGGTGGTCACGCGACGCGGACCCGCCGGCGCCGTCGAGGGCCTCGACGACGTCCGACGCGCGGTGGCCGGGCGGGTCTCGGTGCTCGTCGGCCACTCCGGTGTGGGCAAGTCGACGCTCGTCAACGCCCTCGTGCCGGACGCCTTCCGCGCCGTCGGCGTCGTGAACGACGTCACCGGACGCGGTCGCCACACGTCGAGCTCGGCGATCGCGCTGCGGCTCCCGGCGATCCCCGCGCCGGACCGCGCGACCGCGCCGCTCGCGTCGGGCTGGGTGATCGACACCCCGGGCGTGCGCTCGTTCGGTCTCGCGCACGTCCAGGTCGAGCACCTCCTCGCGCCGTTCGCGGATCTCGCCGCCGTCGCGCGGGAGTGCCCTCGCGGCTGCACGCACGCCGACGACGCCCCGGACTGCGCGCTCGACGACTGGGTCTCGGACGCGCCGGAGGCACAGACCGAGGCCGCGCGGGCCGCGCGCCTCGAGTCGTTCCGCCGGCTGCTCGCGAGCCGGACCGGGGCCCTGGCGTCGGGCGAGGGCACCGAGCGCGACTCCCGCTGACCGGATCCGGGCCGTCGTCCCGTCCGTGGGGCCGGCCGGCGGTGCGTCCGGGGGCCGGTCGGCGGTGCGTCCGCGCAGGTGGGCGGCACATCGGTACGGTGACCACCATGACCTTCCGCACGGGCTACGACGACGACCTGCGCCTGGCGCACGTGATCGCCGACCAGGTCGACTCCCTCACGATGTCCCGGTTCAAGGCCCAGGACCTGCGGGTCGAGACCAAGCCGGACACCACGCCCGTCTCCGACGCGGACCGGACGGCCGAGGAGATCGTGCGCGGGCAGCTCGCGCGCACCCGGCCCCGTGACGCCGTGCACGGCGAGGAGCTGCCCGACACCGGGCACGGACCCCGCCAGTGGGTGATCGACCCGATCGACGGGACGAAGAACTTCGTGCGCGGAGTGCCGGTGTGGGCGACGCTGATCGCGCTGATCGACGCGGGCCAGCCGGTGCTGGGGGTCGTGAGCGCGCCGGCGCTCGGTCGGCGGTGGTGGGCTGCGACGGGGTCCGGCGCCTGGTCGGGCAAGTCGCTGTCGGCCGCGACCCGGCTGCACGTGTCGGGCGTCGGTCGGCTCGAGGACGCGTCGTTGTCGTACTCGAGCCTGTCGGGCTGGGAGGAGCGGGGCCGGCTGGACCACTTCCTCGACCTGACCCGCAGGGTCTGGCGGACCCGGGCCTACGGCGACTTCTGGTCGCACGTCATGGTCGCGGAGGGCGCCGTGGACCTCTCGTGCGAACCGGAGCTCGCGCTCCACGACATGGCGGCGCTCGTGCCGATCGTCACCGAGGCGGGCGGTCGCTTCACGTCCGTCAAGGGAGTGCCGGGGCCGTTCGGCGGCTCGGCCCTCGTGTCGAACGGGCTGCTCCACGACGCGGCCCTGCAGGTGCTCGACCCGCTCGACGGCTGAGCCGCCGCCTCAGCGCGGGATGCTGCGGAGCTCGGTGGCGTCGTACCAGAGGAGGTCGCGCTCGTCGAGGCGCTCGACGGCGTCGGGATCCCCGGCAAGCGCCGCCGCGACGTCGCCCGCGGCGGCGGGCTCGTCGACGTGCGCGCACGCGACGGCATCCCACGGGATCGCGGCGGTGACCTCGACCGCGCTCGGTGCGGCGTCGTCGTCCGCCACCACGGCGGTGTCGTGCTCGCCGACGTCCGCGGTGAGCACGAGCCGCAGCCGCGGCGCCTCGGGCGACCCTGCGACCAGCTCGAGCGAGTCGTCGGCAGCGGCCAGCTGGGCCGCGTACTCGAGCCCCTCGTCGTCCTCGTCCGGGAACATCGCACGCAGCGCGGCCGTCACGGCATGGGCGCGGCGCGGTGCGGGCAGGGCGTCGGGTCGCTCATGACTGGCATCGGCACCGGCGCCGCCGACTGCTCCGCCGCCGACGTCGCCGCTCGCGCCGGTGCCCGCCGCGAGGTCCGCGAGGTCCGCGAGGTCGAGGAGGGTCGCCGGGAGGTAGATGCGCACATGTTCAGTCTGCCCTGTCACGCGCGCGCGCCGAGCCTGACCGCGCGGCGTGCCGATGCCGATGCCGATGCCGACGCCGACGCCGAGGGTCGCTTGCCGAGGAGTCCGACGAGGGTCTGGGCGATGTCCACGATGGCGGCGCGCGCCGGAGATCCCGGGGACGCCTCACGGAGCGTCGCACCCTGCAGGAGCGCGGCGTCGACCCCCACACGGTCGTCCGGGACCAGCAGCGGCGCGTCCACGCCGGCGAAGCGCGCGAGGGACCGGCTGATGGCCTCCCCCGGCCGCGGCCCGGCAGCCGAGGCTCGGACGCGGTTGACGACGACCACCCGGCGCGCGGTCACCGGCACGCCGACCCCGTCGAGCTCCCCGAGCCCGCGCACGAGCCGCTGGACGCCGACCGGGTCGCCGTTGCCCACGACGACGACGACGTCGGCCGCCTCGAGCGCCGACAGGGTCGCGGCGTTGCGTCTGGGCGCGCGCGTGTCGTAGCTGAGCACCTCGTCCTGCTCGAGGCAGAAGCCGCAGTCGATCACCGTCCACGCCGAGAGCTGCCGGGCCAGACCCCACACCACCTCGAGCGACGAGGCGGGCAGCTCGGGCCACCGGTCGGGCCGCGCGATGCCCGTGAGGACGCGGAGGTCCGGCGTGAGGAGCGGTGTGAGGCGGGCCAGCCCCATCAGGTCCAGGGCACCCTGGCCGGCCGCGCGCGCCGCTGCCGCGAGGGCCGGTGTCTCGTCGAGCAGTCCCACGACCTGCGCGACGGCGCCGCCGTAGGAGTCGGCGTCGACGAGGAGCGCGCCGCGCGGCCCGGTGGCGGCCGCCCGGACGTCCGCGTCGTCGTCCCCGGGCCGACCGCCCAGCAGCGCGTCGGCTCCCAGCGGCACCGGCCGTGCTGCGAGCGCGGCGAGCTCGGCTGCCAGGTTGACGGCGAGCGTGGTCCGGCCGGGTGCGCCCGTCGGGCCCCAGACGGCGACCACGTGGCCTGGCGGACCGGCCGGCGGCCCGGGCTCCGCCTCGACGTCCTCGCGCTGCACGACGCCCCACGGCCCGACGACGTCGTCCACCGCGGCGCGCTCGAGCTCGGGCGCCTGCGCGAGCCCGACGACCGCCTCGACCAGCCGAGCGGCGTCGACCGCGGCGTCGAGCACGACGTCGACGCCGAGCGCCTCCATCCGGCGACCGTGCTCACCGCTCGTCGGCGCGAGGGCGAGCACGCGGACCCGGGCGGCGTGCAGCTGCGCCACCGCCTCGCGGTCGAGGTGCGGCAGGTCGGCGGACACGATCGCGACGCTCCCGACGCCCGCGCCGGCCGCCGCGAGGACCTCGGCCAGGTCGGCGCACCGGCGCTCGACCGTGACGCGGCGACCCGATGCGTCCAGGGCCGTGACGACGGCGGACTCGCCCGCGCCGCGCACGGCGCACAGCACCCCGATGCTCACCTGCCGGGCGCCCGTCCCGAGCCGGGCACGAGGACCAGCTGCACCGTGCCGTCGCCCGCGGTGGCGCTCAGGACGTCCGGGAGCGTGGTGATCGGGACCAGGACGTGCACGGTCGTCCCGCCTCCCGCGGCGAAGGCACCGGTGGGCCGGTTGACCTCGGCCACCTCGAGGCTCGTGGCCAGCTGCTCGGGGACCGTGCTGCCGGTGCCGGTGGCCTCCGGGGAGAGCCAGAGGTCGACCAGCGCACCCTCGACCACCCCTGCGGGCGGGGCGTCGGCCACGGTCACCGGGACCGGGCGCGTCTCGAGCGTCGCGGCGTCCCCGACCGCGGACAGCGCGACGAGCTCGCCCTCGCCCACCGTCCGGAGCGCGACGAGCCCCTCCGGGGCCCGCTCGGTCGCCGGGAGGTACCGGGCCGCCTGGTCGTCCTCGAGCCGGACCTGCACGACGGCGAGCTGGTCCGCCGCGATCGGCGTGCCGGGCGGGAGGGTCGTCCGCGCGACGTACACCGGTTCGCTCGCCTGGGCCGACGTGACCGCCCACGCGCCGAGCGCGACCGAGCCGGCGATCATCACGAGGCCGACGAGGAGCCGGGGGTCGCGCCACGTGGGCCGGCGCAGCCGGGCGGCGACCGGACTGACCGGGTCGAGCACCATCGTGTCCACGTGCGACTGCTCCCCTGCTCGTGTCGAGAACGGCTTGCGAGTGCTCATCATGGGGGATCGACGTGCCGTGCCGCAGGCAGTCTGTGGAGAACTTCGGAGCGTCCCGACCTGCGTGCCAGACTGCAGGCATGTCCTCGCGGTTCCTCACCCTCGCCGACGTGACCGAGGTGCTCAACATCTCGGCGGCGCAGGCCTACGCGCTCGTCCGCACGGGCGAGCTGCCGGCGATCCAGATCGGTGGGCGCGCCCAGTGGCGCGTCGAGGCCAAGGAGCTCGAGGCCTACATCGAACGGATGTACGCCCAGACCCGGGCCCGCATCGAGGCGGACGCCGGGTCCTCGGCGGCTGACTGGCACGGCGTCACCAGGGACTGAGCGCCGCAGCGGGCCGTTGCCGCTCAGCCCGAGCGGACGACCCGGATCGCGCCGAACGGGACGGTCCACACCGCTCCGTCGGCTCGGCGCCCGTCGACGCCCGCGGCGAGGTCTGCGTGGTCCGCACCGACCGCGTCGATGCGGCCCGCGAGCTCGCCGCCGTCTGTGCTGACCCGGACGCTGGCACGGTCCCGGGCCACGGCACGCAGGGCGTGAGCGAGACCGAGCCGGCGGACGACCCCGCCTGACTCCGGTGCAGCGCCCGCGGCCATCCCACGGACCGCGGTGACGGCGGCGATCGGCACGAGCGCGCGCCGGATCCCCTCGCTGACCAGCACCCACTCGTCCGCGACCTCGACCAGCGTGCCCGTCACGGTCTCGTTGCCCCTCAGGGTGAACGTCACCGCGCTCCCCCGCGTCGCCCGGAGGCGCCCGCCGAGCCGCACCGTGGCCCGCTCGGCGCGGGTCAGCTCGGCCACGTCGACCGCGAGCTCGGCGACGCGCGCCGCCTCGAGCTGCGCCTCCATGTCGGCGAACAGGGCCTCCCATCGCATCTGCCCACGGTAGAGGTGGCCGACCGGATAGCGGGCCGCCATGGACAAGAACGGACGAACCCGGTACACCTAGGAACATCAAACGCGATCAAACGCCCCTGCCTTTGATCCAACTCGGTCGTCCGGAGGCATCCGCATGGAACTTCGTCGGAGCTCGTCCCACCACCGCGGCACAGCTGTGGCGCCCGTCGGGCCCACGAGACCCCGCCGGGCCGGCACAGGGGTCTCGGTGCTGGCCCTCACCACGGGCGCGACGGCGGCGCTGGCGGCAGCCGTCGCGCTCACGGTCCGCGTGGACCACCTGGTGCTCGCGCGTCAGCAGGTCGTCACGCGGGTCGACGAGGTGGTCGAGCCCGCGATCGTCGGGTTCGGCGCACTCGTGGCGTGGTGGCTCGCGCTGCACCTCGTCGTCGCGTTGGCCTGCGCCGGGACGCGCGCAGCCGGGCGGACCTGGGCGGCCGGCGAGCGCTTCGTGGCGCGGCACGCGCCTCGGGTCGTCCGGCGCGGCCTCGCCCTCGCCGTGGGCACGGGCGTGGGACTGGCCTCGATCGCCGTGCCTGCGGGGGCGTCCACCACACCACCACCGAGCGACCTCGGGTGGTCGACGACGCAGTCCGCCGAAGTCGCGGCCCACGCGCAGAGCCCGGTCGCCTCGGGGACGGTGGCGAACGCCCCCGCGCCGGCGCAGGTCTCGACACAGCCGGCCGCCCTCACCGCACCTGCAGCGGCTCCAGCACCACGACCAGCACCGGCTCCAGCACCGGCTCCAGCACCGGCGCCAGCCGTGACGGTGCAGCCAGGCGACAGCCTGTGGTCGATCGCGGCGCGCCACCTGCCGCCCGACGCGACCGACGCGCAGGTCGCCGCGACGTGGCCGCAGTGGTACGAGACGAACCGGCAGCTTATCGGCGCCGATCCCGACGTCATCCGCCCCGGCGCCGTCCTCAGCCCGCCCGCCCACGACACGACGAGCGGCGCGGTCTCATGAGCGCCGCCACCGTCGCGGACGAGCCGCAGGTCGCCCGCGGCGGGGGCCCTGGGCCGACAGGGGCGACCGTCGACCCCGACGCGTGCGAGCTCACGTCGGTCCGACCCGCGGCACCCGCCGGCGCTCCTCGGGCCGTGACGTCGGCCGGATCGGCGCGGGCTCGCCTCGCCCCGCTCGTGGAGCCGCGAGCCGTGACGCCGTCCGCGCCCGCCGACGCCGGACCGCCGCGGGAGGCGGGGACGCTACGCGTCGACGGCCCCGGGCGTCCGACGCGCGAGCTGCCTGCGGAGTCGGGCGACCGCCCGCTCCCCGACCCGACTCCGCTGTGCTGCGCGATGGTCCTGGCCGCGGTCGAGGCGCTGCGCGGCGCGCGGCCGCTGGCGCAGCTGACGCGCTGGGTCACGACCGAGGTCTACGACCAGCTCGCCGTCAGGTCCCAGCTCACCCAACGCGTCCTGGGCCGCTCGACGAGCGCGCACCCGACGTCCATCCGGCGCGTCCGTCTGTGCCGGATCGGCGCGACGGCGGCCGAGGCGACCGTCGTCGTCGACGACGGGCCGCGGGTCCGCGCCGTCGCCGTCCGGCTCGAGGGCCGACGCGGTCAGTGGCGCGCGACGGCCCTCGAGATCGGCTGACGTTCAGCGCTTCTTGCGCGCCTGCCGCTCGGCCTTGCGGCGCTCCTCCCGGTTGACCGCGCCAGCGCCTGCGTCGCCTCCGTCCGCCGGACCGGTCGCGAGCGCACCGCCCGTGCTCGACCCGCCCCGCGCACCGGCGCTCCGCCGGACCTCGGCGGTCCGGCCGTCCGGGGCCACGGTGCGCACGGAGGTGCCGGCGTCGCCGTCGACGCTCGGCGCCGAGTACTGCAGCGGGGTCCGCTGCTCGGGACCGTCGAGGCCCTTGGCGATGAGCGTCGGCGCAGCACGTCGGCCCGACGGCGCGGCCGCGGCATCGGGGGCCGTTGCCGCGTCCTCGGCGTCGTCGGCGGCAGGCGCGCTCGGCGTCGTCCCGTCCGGACCGACGCCGCGCAGCCGGGTGGCTGCCGCCCCCGTACCGAGCGCGGTCTGCGCTGCCGACTCGGCCGTGACCGCCGGCCCCTCGGCCTCGGGCTCGGCGACCTTGACCTCGAGGTTGAACAGGTACGCGACCGACTCCTCCTTGATGGCCTCGGTCATCGCGCCGAACAGCTGGAAGCCCTCGCGCTGGTACTCGATGAGCGGGTCTCGCTGAGCCATCGCGCGCAGCCCGATGCCCTCCTTGAGGTAGTCCATCTCGTAGAGGTGCTCGCGCCACTTCCGGTCGAGCACGCTGAGCACGACGCGGCGCTCGAGCTGGCGCATGTTGTCGCTGGTGATGTGCTCCTCGCGCGCGGCGTAGGCGTGCTCCGCGTCGCTGAGCACCTCGGTCGTGATGAGCTCGGCCGAGAGTCTCGTCGGACCGCCGGCCTGCTCCACGACCTCCTCCGGCGTGATCGAGATCGGGTACACGGCCTTGAGTGCGGTCCACAGCGCCTCGAGGTCCCAGGTCTCGGGGTTGCCCTCGGCAGTCGCGCCCGACACGTACGCCGTGAGCACGTCCCGGACGAAGTGCTGGATCTGGTCGGCCATGTCCTCGCCCTCGAGCACCCGTCGGCGCTCGGCGTAGATCACCGAGCGCTGGCGTGACAGGACGTCGTCGTACTTGAGGACGTTCTTGCGGATCTCGAAGTTTCGCGCCTCGACCTGCGACTGCGCGCTCTGGATGCCGCGCGTGACCATCTTCGACTCGAGCGGCAGGTCGTCCGGGAACCCGGCGCGCGTCATCATCGACTCGGCGAGCTGCGAGTTGAAGAGCCGCATGAGGTCGTCCTGCAGCGAGAGGTAGAACCGGGACTCCCCCGGGTCGCCCTGACGCCCGGACCGACCACGCAGCTGGTTGTCGATGCGGCGGGACTCGTGCCGCTCCGTGCCGAGCACGTACAGGCCGCCGAGCTCGACGACCTCCTCGTGCTCGGCCGCCACGGCCTCCTTCGCCTTCGCGAGGGCGTCGGGCCACGCGGCCTCGTAGTCCTCGGGCTGCTCGGCGGGGTCCAGGCCCCGCGCGGCGAGCTCGGCGACCGCCATGAACTCGGCGTTGCCACCGAGCATGATGTCCGTCCCGCGCCCGGCCATGTTCGTCGCGACCGTCACGGCGCCCTTGCGGCCGGCCTGCGCGACGATCGAGGCCTCGCGCGCGTGCTGCTTCGCGTTGAGCACCTCGTGCGGCACCCCGTGCTTCTTGAGCTTGCTCGACAGGAGCTCGCTCTTCTCGACGCTGACGGTGCCGACCAGCACCGGCTGGCCCGCCGCGTGACGCTCGACGATGTCGGCGACGACGGCGTCGAACTTGCCGTCCTCGTTCTTGTAGACGAAGTCGCCCTGGTCGATGCGGCGCATCGGCTTGTTGGTCGGGATGGGGACGACGCCGAGCTTGTAGGTGCCCTGGAACTCGGCTGCCTCGGTGTCGGCCGTACCCGTCATGCCGGCGAGCTTCGTGTACAGCCGGAAGTAATTCTGGAGCGTGATCGTGGCGAGCGTCTGGTTCTCCGCCTTGATCGCCACGCCCTCCTTGGCCTCGATGGCCTGGTGCATGCCCTCGTTGTAGCGACGTCCGGGCAGCATGCGGCCGGTGTGCTCGTCCACGATGAGCACCTCGCCGTTCATGACGACGTAGTCCTTGTCGCGCTTGAAGAGCTCCTTCGCCTTGATGGCGTTGTTGAGGAACCCGATCAGGGGCGTGTTCAGGGACTCGTAGAGGTTCTCGATGCCGAGGTAGTCCTCGACCCGCTCGATGCCCGGCTCGAGCACGCCGACCGTGCGCTTCTTCTCGTCCACCTCGTAGTCACGCTCGGGCTGGAGCCGGCGCACCACCTTCGCGAACTCGGCGTACCACCGGTTCGCGTCGCCCGACGAGGGGCCCGAGATGATGAGCGGCGTGCGGGCCTCGTCGATGAGGATCGAGTCCACCTCGTCGACGATCGCGAAGCTGTGCCCGCGCTGGACGAGCTCGTCGGTGGTCCACGCCATGTTGTCGCGCAGGTAGTCGAAGCCGAACTCGTTGTTCGTCCCGTAGGTGATGTCCGCGGCGTACTGCTCGCGGCGCTCCGCCGGGGTCTGGCCCGACAGGATGACGCCGCTGCTCAGCCCGAGGAAACGGAAGACGCGGCCCATGAGCTCGGACTGGTAGCTCGCGAGGTAGTCGTTGACCGTGACGACGTGCACCCCGTCGCCGCTCAGGGCGTTGAGGTAGGCGGGCAGCGTCGCGACGAGGGTCTTGCCCTCACCGGTCTTCATCTCGGCGATGTTGCCGAGGTGCAGGGCGGCGCCACCCATGAGCTGGACGTCGAAGTGCCGCTGCCCGAGCGTGCGCCTGGCGGCCTCGCGGACCGCGGCGAACGCCTCCGGGAGGACGTCGTCGAGCGTCTCGCCGTCAGCCAGGCGTGCCTTGAACCGATCGGTCTCCTCGCGGAGCTCGGCGTCGGACAACGACGTGAAGCTGTCCTCGAGGGCGTTCACCTGCTGGGCGACGCCTGACAGCTTCTTGAGGATCCGGCCCTCTCCGAAGCGCAGGACCTTCTCGAGGATCGCAGGCACGCGTCACTCCCATGGTGGTCGACATCCGCCGCCGGTCGGCCGGACGGAGCTCGGTTCTTGCTCGACGAGTCGGGCGTCGGTGGGCATGGATCCACGCGCCCGACGCCGGACAGCCCTCCCATCGTAGGTGAGGGCCGACGCCGGATCAGCCCTCCGGCTCGCGGATCTCGTCGATCCGGCTCGCGACCGCCACGAGGCTTCTCCCGGACGGCCCGGTCCGGACGCGCAGCTCCGCGGCGAGCGCCGTGCTCAGGTCGGCGTCCGCGCGCTCGGCCACCTCGACGCCGTCGAGCCCGAGCCACCCGGCCAACGCCTCGAGCTCCGCGGCGAGCTCGGCGGCGGTCTCGGGCGGTGCGCCCTGCTCCCGGAACGCCGCCAGCACCCGCAGCACCCCCCGCGCGCGGTCCGCCTTGAGGTCGACGCGCGCCGCGAACCGGTCCCCCAGCAGGAACGGCAGCACGTAGTAGCCGTGCACACGCTTCGGCGCCGGCACGTAGATCTCGATCCGGTACCGCATGCCGAACAGCTCCTCGAGCCTCCTTCGCTCGAAGACCACCGGGTCGAAGGGGCTGAGCAGCGCCCGAGCGTGGACCCGGCGCGGCCGGCGCGCGTCCCGGTGGAGGAAGACGGACCGGTCCCACCCCCGAACCTGGACCGGGAGCAGCACACCGTCCTCGACGAGCTCCGCGACGGCTTTGCGGGTCGGCTCGGGACGCAGCCGGAAGTAGTCCGCGAGGCAGCGCAGGCTGCCGAGGCCGTGCGCACGGGCGGAGATCTCGACGAGCGCCCGGATCGCGTCGTCGTCCGCGACGGGCGGTGCCGCGAGGACCACCGGCGGCAGCACGCGCTCCGTCAGGTCGTAGCAGCGTTCGAACGCCGCGTTCCGGCGGGCGGACGTGACCTCGCCGGTGAAGAAGAGGAACTCGAGGGCGCGCTTGGCGACGGTCCAGTTCCAGCCCCACTCGGTGCGCGTGCGCGGGTGGTCCGCCTCGTGGTGCAGGTGCACCTGGCTCGCCGTCATGGGCCCCTGCCGCGCGATGAGCTCGCGGATCTCCGCGATCACGGTCGAGTGGGCGAGCTCCGCGCCGCTGAGCGAGCCCCACGCCTCCGTGCGGTACCGGCGTTGACGCCACTCGAGCAGGCGGTACGTCTCGGGCGGGACGTACGACGCCATGTGCGCCCAGTACTCGACGAGCCTGCGGGGTGCCGTGCCCGCCGCGCGGTCGAGCACGGTCGGGTCGTAGGGCCCCAGCCGGGAGAAGAGCGGCATGAGGTGCGCCCGCGCGAGGACGTTGACCGAGTCGATCTGGAGCAGGCCGATCCGGTCGACCACCTGCTGCAGGTGCCGCAGGGTGACCGTCGCCCCGGGCGCGGGGCGCGGGCGGTCGAGGCCCTGGGCGGCGAGCGCCACGCGGCGGGCCTGCTGCAGCGTGAGGACGTCGACGGGGCGGGAGGTGGGCATGCGCCCATCCTCCCGCCCCGCACCGACATCGCCCGGCGACACCCGGTCGCCGGACCTGTCAGCGGCCGAGCACCGCTCGGACGGGACTCAGCGGGTCAGCCGGCGACCCGGTCCACCTGGCGCCCACCGTTCTGCGCCGCGGCCGTGGCCGCGTTCGCGACGGGCTTGTCGAGCTTGATGACGCCGTAGCTCCAGCCGTGCCGCCGGTAGGCGACGGAGGGCTGGGCGGTCTCCGCGTCGATGAACAGGAAGAAGTCGTGCCCGACCATCTCCATCTCGTACAGCGCGTCGTCGACGGTCATCGGCACGGCCTCGTGGACCTTCTCGCGGATCACGACCGGGGAGTCGCCGAGAGTGTGCTCGACGACGGCGCCCGGGGCAGGGGCGGCGGGCTCCGGCTCGGGCGGGGCGGGCGGACGGACGTCGACCGGGGTGAGCGGGGTGTTCGTGCGGTGGTCCTTGCGCCGGTCGCGCGCACGGCGCAGGCGTTCCAGGAGCTTCGTGGTCGCGAGGTCGAGCGCCGCGTACCGGTCGTCCGCCGAGGCCTCGGCACGCACGACCGGACCCTTGGCGCGCACCGTGAGCTCGACGCGTTCCGAGATCCCGGAGAGCCGCGGGTTGTTCTCGTGGGTCACCTCGACATCGATCCGCTGCGCCGACGGGGCGAGCTGGCTGACCTTCGCCAGCTTCTCCTCCACGTGCCGACGGAACTTCTCGGGCAGCTCTGCGTGCCGGCCGACGAGGACGATCTCCATATGGACCTCCGGAGGTCTTGAGGCGGCTCGAGTGCCGGCCGCCAGGCTCACTGCTGTTCACGCCCCGAAGGGCGAGCAAGGCGACACCACCTCCTTCCGGCGACCCGTGCACGGGGACCGATGACGACGCCGCCCTCGGCATCGGTCACGGGGTCCGTGCTGACTCGTCGGCTCCACCGTAACCCCGTTCCGATCGCGCCTCCATCGGACCTTCGGCCCAGTCGGGGCGCGCGGACCACGCGCCGCCCGGACCGTCCCGATCGCCCCGTCTCGCGCCGGGCGGAGGGGTGACGGCGAGCGTCATCGCACCGACGACGAGCGCGCCGGACCCCGTGACGAGACGCTCGCACGCGGCGAGCGTCGCGCCCGTGGTGAGCACGTCGTCGACGAGCAGCGCCCACTGGCCCGCGCCGGGACGGGTCGCGCCGGTCCGCCAACGGACCCGGTCCCCGACGTTCCGTCCGCGCGCACGCGCCCCGAGCCCGACCTGGTCGCGCACGCCCCACCGCTGGGCGAGCACGGGCGCGACGCGCGCCGGCACCCCCTGCTCGGCGCACGCCGCCACAGCCGCGCGGGCGAGCCGCACGACCAGGTCGTCCCCGCGCCGTCGTCGCGCGGCCGCCGACGACGGCGCGGGGACCACCAGCAGCGGCAGCGAACGGTCCCCCGTGTCGCGCACGACGCGAGCCACGTGGGCGGCACCGGCCCCGAACGCCGCCACGACCGCCGGCGTCAGGTCCGCACGACCCCGTTCCTTCCACGCGACCACGATCGCCCGCACCGGACCGACGTACGGGGCGATCGCCCAGACAGGCACGGGCGGGCTGCCGTCCATGCGGTCGAGCCGGGGTGCGGACCACTCGCACCGGCGCACCGGACCCCTGAGCAGCGCGCCGCACGCGCCGCAGAGCGGCTCGTCGAGGGCGCCGCATCCCGGGCAGGCGACCGGCACCACGAGGCGGCCCAGGTCACGCAGCAGCAGCCTGGTCGTTCGGGCTCCGGTCATCCGACCAGCGTGGACCGCGGCGGGCCGCCGGGTGGCGAGGCCCCTGCCCGCCTGTGGACGCCGGTGCCTGTGGACGTCCCGGGACCCGCGGACGTGCAGGCACCCGCGGGCGAGAGGTCAGCCGGGGAACGCGGGGTCCGTCACGCCCGTCGCGACCTGGGCCCAGCTCGTGCCCTGGAGGGTGTAGAGGGTCCCGTCCGCGGTCCCGACGTAGAGCGCGCGTTCACCCTTCCCGGCCGCGATCGCGACAGCCCCCTCGAGCGCGGGCAGTGCGCGCGTCCGCCCCGCGAGCGGCACGAGGTGCATCGTCTGCCCGGTGGTCGTGCCGCTCACGCCGAGAACGGCGAGGTCGGACTCGTCGACCCAGACCGCCTGCGTCGCGTTGGTCAGACGCCCACCGACTCGCGTGCGGTCCCCGACCCTCAGCGGCGTGCCGGACTCGCCGCGGACCACGCCCGCGACGTCGACGGTCGCGCCGTCCGGCCCGGCCGAGACGATCGCGACCCGCGTGCCGTCGCGCGAGACGCGGACGGACCGCACGGTGCGGCCGTCGAGCCAGGCGACGGCGACCTCGACCGTGGTGCCGTCGGCGCGCACGGCGGTGAAGCTGTCCGGGGAGTCGGCCGTCCCGGACCAGACCCACCCGTGCAGGTCGACCGACGGTGCGAGGAGCGAGCGCCCGCCGAGCAGCGTCCGGGCCGGCTCGGCGGACGTCGGCGCGAGCACGAGCCGGTCGGGGCCCGCGAGCAGGACCTGCGGCACACCGCCGAGCCCGGCGGCCGGGTCGCGCGGGTCCAGGCCCCCGAGCGGGCCGACGGCCTCGACCGGCTCCAGTGAGCCGCCCGTCAGCCGCACGAGCTGCCCGTCGCTGAGCGCCTGGAGCGGCCCGCCCGGGGACGGGTCGCTCTGGACCTCGGCGGGCGGCGGCTCGACCATGGGCAGTCCCGCGATCGACACGTCGACCGTGCTCACCCGCAGGCGTTCCAGCGTGTGCTCGAGCTGCGCCTTGAGCAGCGCGCGATCGGCCGCGCCGGCGGAGGCCACGGCCGCGGTGAGGTCGACGGTGGCCCGGCCCTCGGCGTCGACCGGCACCGACTCGACCGCCAGCCGCGTGCCCTCGGGGACCGCCGTCGCGACCGAGTCCCGCAGCCAGGTCGACGGCCCCGCGAGCAGGGCCCGGACCGCGTAGGTCGGGGCGTTGCGCTGGGGGAACCAGCGCACCTCGGGCACGAGCATGTCGCGCGCGGGCGCCAGGAAGTAGAGCGACGTCGGCCGGTAGACCGAGTAGAAGATCGGCTCGGAGAGCAGCACCCCGTCACCGAGGCCCGAGATCCGCCACTGATCCGCGTCGTCCTGCACGACGTCGAACACGACGCCCTGCTGCGACCCGGGCGGGCTCTCGGAGTAGCGCCCGTCGGCGTCGACCGTGGCCGCGACCGACAGCGTCACGCTCACCTGGGTCTCGTTGACGCGATCGATGTCGAGCGGCTCGGCGGTCGAGTACACGACGACGCCCTCGCTGGGCTGCCAGGCGGTGCGCGCGACCCCCGCGAGGTACTGGCGCGCAACCGCGTGGTTGTCGCCCAGCCCGGCCGCACCCGCCGCCAGGAAGCCCTGGACGATCTCCTCGGGCTGCGCGTCGGCGGCAGGACTGTACGCGAGGGGGAACACGGTGCCGGGCTCGTCCGCGGCGCCGTCGCCCTCGCCCACCGGCCCGCGGGTCGGCAGCCCGACGCAGCCCGCGAGCACGACCGCGAGCACGCTCGCGACGAGACCGACGACGGCGCGACGTCGCGCACGGGTCGACGCGCCCGGTCGGCCGGACGCGCCCGCGCTTGCGCGGCTCATCGGTGCTCCAGCTGGTCGAGGTCGGGCAGCGACGCCGGGTCGGGGGTCGAGCGGTACACCGCCAGCACCTCCGGGACGGGGGGCTCGTCGGGCGGCGGGACGAGCGGCAGCGGCGAGCTCGTCAGCTGGATCCCCGCCCGCCGCGGAAGGGTCAGGCGGAAGCAGGCGCCCTGCCGGGGCCGCCCCCACGCCTCGAGCCACCCCCCGTGCAGCCGCGCGTCCTCGAGCGAGATCGCCAGCCCCAGGCCGGTCCCGCCCATCGTGCGTGCGCGCGCCGGGTCGGCGCGCCAGAACCGGTCGAACACGTGGGCCGCCTCGTCCTGGTCCATCCCCACCCCGTGGTCACGGACCGTGACGGCGACCGCCTGCCGGTCGGCGGCGACCGTCACCTGGACGTCGCTGCCCTCCGCGTGCTCGATCGCGTTGACGAGGAGGTTGCGCAGGATCCGCTCGACGCGTCTGGGGTCGATCTCGACCGTCGCGCGCGCCTCGGGGAGCGCGACGTGCAGCCAGGTGCCCTTCCGGCCGGCGAGCGGGAGTGCCTGGTCGACGGCGCCCGTGACGACCTCGCGCAGGTCCTGCTGGACCGCGTCGAGCGTCGCGGCGCCGGCGTCGAACCGGCTGATCTCGAGCAGGTCGGCCAGGAGGTCCTCGAACCGGTCGAGCTGCATCATCAGCAGCTCGGCCGAGCGCCTCGCGGCCGGGTCGAAGTCGTCGCGCGCCCCGTGCAGCACCTCGCCGGCCATCCGGATGGTCGTGAGCGGCGTGCGCAGCTCGTGCGAGACGTCCGAGACGAACCGGCGCTGGAGCGCCGAGAGCTCCTCGAGACGACGGATCTGGACCTGGAGGGACTCGGCCATCTCGTTGAACGACCGGGCGAGCGTGGCCATCTCGTCCTCGCCCCGCACGGTCATGCGCTCGGTGAGGTGCCCGTCGGCGAGCCGTTCCGCGACGCGGGCGGCGCTGCGCACCGGCGTCACGGTCTCGCGCGTCACGAGCCACGTCATGATGCCGAGCACGGCGACGACCGCGAACGCCCCGCTCGCGAGCGTGCGCTGGAGCAGGTCGAGGGTCTCCTGCTCGGAGCCGAGCGAGTAGAGGTAGTAGAGCTCGTACGTCGCCGCGCCCGGCACCGTGACCGTCGAGCCCACCATCACGCCGGGGTCGTGCCAGGACCCGGACGGGTTGCCGGCCGGGATCGCGACCGACTGCCAGCGCTGGCCCTCGCCCTCCCCGACACTGCGCCGGAGCTCGGGGCTGATCAGCGGAACGAGCCGCTCGTCCGACGCGGGCAGAGTCACGAAGACGGGTGTGACGGACGCGTCCAGCCGGAGCGGACGCTGGATCGCGACGTCGCGCTGCCCCGTGCCGCCGACCTGGAGGCCCTCGACGAGATCCACGAAGAGCTGCTGCAGCTGGGTGTTCGCCGGCGCCGCGTCGAACGTGTCCTGGGCCTGGCGGGTCGACCGGGCGCTCTCGTCGAGGATCTCCTCGAGGCGCTGCTCGAACAGGCCGTCCCGGATCCGGTCCGACAGCAGCGACCCGAGCACCACCACGGTGACCACGCCGATCACCAGCGTCGACGTGATCACCCGGACCTGGAGCGACGAGCGCCAGCCGCGCACGACCGCCCGCGAGAGGCGGAGCACGCGGATCCGGGTGCGACGCCAGAACCGGTTCACGACGGTGTCGCGCCCGCCTTGTACCCGACGCCGCGCACGGTGACGACGATCTCGGGCCGCTCCGGGTCCGTCTCGATCTTGGACCGCAGCCGCTGGACGTGGACGTTGACGAGCCGCGTGTCGGCGGCGTGCCGGTAGCCCCACACGCGCTCGAGGAGGACCTCGCGCGTGAACACCTGCCACGGCTTGCGGGCGAGCGCGACCAGCAGGTCGAACTCGAGCGGCGTCAGGGAGATCGGCGCACCGGCGCGCGTGACCCGGTGGCCCGCCACGTCGATCTCGAGGTCGCCGATCCGCAGGTGCTCGGGCGTCGCCTCCTCGCTCCGGCGCAGCCGGGCACGCACGCGGGCGATGAGCTCCTTGGGCTTGAACGGCTTGGAGATGTAGTCGTCCGCCCCGGACTCCAGGCCGAGCACGACGTCGACCATGTCGCTCTTCGCGGTCAGCATGACGATCGGCACGTTCGACTCAGCGCGGATCAGCCGGCACACCTCGGTGCCGTCCTTGCCTGGCAGCATCAGGTCGAGCAGCACCAGGTCCGGCTGGGTGCTCCGGAACGCGGCCAGCGCCTGGTCGCCGTCCGTGCAGAACAACGGCTCGAAGTTCTCGGCCCGCAGCACGATACCGATCATCTCCGCCAGCGCGACGTCGTCGTCCACGACCAGCACACGACCCTTCATGGGGGTCATCGTGTCATCTTGCGCCGGCTCCGGGTGCGCGCGTCCGGGCGAATCGCCGCACCGGACGACGCCGACCGCACCGGAGCGTCAGCGCGCCGTGGCACGATGGGCGAGCCAGGCGGCGCCCGTGGCGCTCCCTGGTCAACAGCCCGACGGTGAACGCCATGCGGCCCGTGCCGCAGCAGGGAGCGCGCGCGAGATGTCCAGCCCGAACGACGAGCCGCCGACGCCGCCCTCGTGGGCCGCACCGACGGGGGGCTCCACCCCGCAGGTCCAGCCGGGTCAGGGCCAGCCGCCGCAGGGCACGTCGGGGCAGGGCGCGTCGGGGCAGGGCTATCCCACCGCACCCGGCTACCCCACCGCACCCGGCTACCCGACGGCGCCGGGCTACCCGACGGCGCCGGGCTACCCACCGCCCGCGGGCTACCCCGCGGCGCCGGGCTACCCACCGCCCGCGGGCTACCCGGGCGCGCCGGCGTACCCGCCCCAGACGGGCTACGCGCCACCGCGCGGGTTCCGCTCACCAGCAGCGCAGCCCGGCATCGTGCCCCTGCGACCGCTGGGCCTCGGCGAGATCCTCGACGGCGCGTTCCGCGCGATCCGCGCGAACCCGCGGGTCATGTTCGGGCTCACGGCCGTCGTCGTGTCGATCACGGTGGCGCTGCAGACGCTCGTCCAGTGGTACCTCGGCGGCATCCTCGGGGCGGCGCTCGCGGACGCGACGAGCGAGATCGACCCGAACGGCGATCTCGGGCTCGGCACGACGCTCGGCCCGTCGGTCGCGCAGCTGCTGACGGTGCCCGCGATCGCGCTCGCGACCACCGTGCTGACGGGTCTCCTGATCGTGTCCGTGAGCCGCTCGGTGCTGGGCCGGACGATCACGATCGGCGAGGTGTGGCAGGGCTACAAGGGACGCGTCGGCCTCGTGGTGCTCTTCACGATCGGGCTCGGGTTGGTCGTCATGGTGGCGCTCGGCCTGATCGTCGGGCTCGTCGCCCTGCTCGCGGTGAACGGCGCCGAGGGCGCCGCGATCGCGGCTGGCCTGCTCGCCCTCCCGGTCGTCGTCGTGGGGGCACTGTGGGTCTCCGTGCGGACGATGCTCGTGGCGCCCGCGATCATGCTCGAGGGCGAGGACTTCTGGACCGCCGTGCGCCGCGGCTGGAGGCTCAGCCGCGGCAGCTTCTGGAGGCTGCTCGGGATCTACCTGCTCACGTCGATCATGGTGAGCATCATCGCCGGCCTGATCACGAGCCCGGTCCAGATCATCGCGGTGTTCGTGTTCCAGGACCCCACGCTGACCACGCTCCCCAGCCTCACCGTCATGGGGCTGGCGAGCATCGTCAGCCTGACGCTCACCACCGTCTTCATGGCGGCCGTCGTCGCGTTGCTCTACATCGACGTCCGGATGCGGCGCGAGGGCCTCGACGTCGAGCTCGCGCGGGCCGCCGCAGAGAACGTGGCGTGACCCCCACGTCACTCGCGCGCGCGGGCGTCCCGGTCGTGCCCGACGCGCCGACCGCCCGCCGCTGGGCCGAGCAGGAGCTCGCCGACCCCGTCTACCACCGCGGACCGAGCCTGCTGGACCGGTTCCTCGAGTGGGTCGGCTCGCTGTTCCAGGACGCCTCCGTGCCGAGCCTCGGGATGCCACCGGGCCTCTTCGCCGCGGTGGTCGTCGGCGTCGTCCTGGTCGTGGCGGCCGTGGCGTTCTGGGTCGCCGGCCCGGTCCGTCTCGCGCGACGCGCGAGCGGGTCGGCCGTGGTGCTGGGTGCCGACCTGCGCAGCGCGGCCGACCTGCGTGCCGCGGCGGACGCGAGCGCGGCGCGGGGCGACTGGTCGGCTGCCGTGCTCGACCGCTTCCGGGCGCTCGTGCGGGGACTCGAGGAGCGCGCCGTGCTCGACGAACGGCCCGGTCGCACCGCGCACGAGGCCGCCGAGGCCACCGCCGCCCGGTTCGCGGCCCACGCCCACGACGTGCGCCGAGGCGGGCGGCTCTTCGACGACGTCTGCTACGGCCACGCGGGAGCGGACGCCGACGACGACGCCTGGCTGCGGCGGCTCGACTCGACCCTGGCCGCGGACCGTCCCGACCCGGTTCCCGGCCGCTCACCCGCGGTGTCGACGACGTGAGCACGTCGACCGTGGTCCTCGGGGACGGGACCACCACCGCAGGACGCGCACGGAGCCGGTGGCGGCGCTGGCGGCTCCTGGTCGTGATCGCCCTCATCGCGACGACGGTGGCGCTCGCCGCCGCTCTGCCCGAGCCCCAGACGTCGACGGTCGCGCTCGCCCCCGACAACCCGTCCGACGGCGGCGCGCGTGCCGTCGCGCAGATCCTCGAGCGCCAGGGGGTGGACATCGCCTACGTGCGCTCGTCCGCCGAGGCCACCGCGGCCGCCACGGCCGGGACGACCCTGCTCGTGACCGGCAGCGCCCTGCTCTTCGGCGACCAGGTCGACGCGATCGCCGCGACCGAGGCCGACCTCGTGCTGCTCGACCCCGACGACTTCCTGCTCGGCGCGGTCACGGACGCCGCGACGGTCGCCGCCGTCGCGCCGCGGGACCCGGGTCCCGCCGGAACCCCGGCCGCGCCCCCCCTGGTCGCCCGGTGCGACGACCCCGACGCCGTGGCGGCCGGGTCGATCGTCGCCTCCGGTGCGGGGTACGTGGCCCGGACCGATGCGGCGACCGTGTGCTTCCCGGGCAGCGATCCCGAGGTCGGCGCCTACCTGGTCGTCGACGAGCGCGGGCGCCGCGTCACGGCGATCGGCGACGCCACCGTGCTCACCAACGCCCACCTCGCCGAGGAGGGGCACGCCGCCCTCGTGCTCCGTGCCCTCGGCCGGCACGACCAGCTGGTCTGGTACGTCCCGTCCTCGGTCGACTTCGGCCAGGCACCCGCGAGCGGCCCCGGCCTCACCGACCTGCTCCCGCCGTGGGCCGGCGCCCTCGCGCTGCAGCTGCTGCTCGTCGCCGCCGTGGCCGCGGTCTGGCGCGCGCGCCGGCTCGGCCCGCTGGTGACGGAGCCGCTGCCCGTGACCGTGCGCGCGGCGGAGACGACCCGGGGCCGCGGGCGCCTGTACCGTCGCTCCCGTTCGTACGGGCACGCGGCCGCCGCGCTCCGGGCCGCGGCCGCGAGCCGGTCCGCCGCTCGTGTCGGGCTGCCGGCCAGCGCCGGGGCGGCCGCCGTCATCGACGCGCTCGCCCGCGCGACGGGCCGGTCCACGGACGACGTGGCGGCCCTGCTGTACGGACCACCACCCACTGACGACGCCGGGCTGGCGCTGCTGGCCCGCAGGCTCGACGACCTGGAGAGCGAGGTTCACCGATCGTGACCGAGGCACACCCCGAGGCACCACCGACCCGGGACCAGGGTCCCCACCCCGCCCCCTCGGCGGACCGCACCCAGGAGGTGCGTGCGGACGGGCCCGCGACGCACGCCCCGTGGGCTCAGGGTTCCGCGGCGCAGGGTTCGGCGACGGCGACGCCGTCGCACGACCTGAGACAGGCGCTGGGCGCGGTCCGCGCGGAGGTCGCCAAGGCCGTCGTCGGGCAGGACGCCGCCGTGACCGGGCTGGTCATCGCGTTGCTGTGCCGGGGGCACGTCCTCCTCGAGGGTGTGCCGGGTGTCGCCAAGACGCTGCTCGTCCGCACGCTGGCGGCCGCGCTCGAGCTCGACACCAAGCGCGTCCAGTTCACGCCCGACCTCATGCCCGGCGACGTGACCGGCTCCCTCGTCTACGACGCGCGGACCGCCGAGTTCTCGTTCCGCCAGGGCCCCGTCTTCACCAACCTCATGCTCGCCGACGAGATCAACCGCACGCCGCCGAAGACGCAGGCGTCGCTGCTCGAGGCGATGGAGGAGCGGCAG
This sequence comes from Cellulomonas fimi, assembly GCF_012952065.1. Taxonomy (GTDB): domain Bacteria; phylum Actinomycetota; class Actinomycetes; order Actinomycetales; family Cellulomonadaceae; genus Pengzhenrongella; species Pengzhenrongella fimi_A. The sequence continues at coordinate 27,052 of NZ_JABCJJ010000017.1, read as the reverse complement.
GTGAGCGTCGACGGCGTGCCGCGCCCGCTGCCCGACCCGTTCCTCGTCATCGCGACGCAGAACCCCGTCGAGTACGAGGGCACGTACCCGCTGCCCGAGGCGCAGCTCGACCGCTTCCTGCTCAAGCTCGTCCTGCCGCTGCCCGAGCGCGACCAGGAGATCGAGGTCCTCGCGCGGCACGCGGCCGGGTTCGACCCACGCAACCTGCGCGCCGCCGGCGTGCGACCGGTCGCGGGTGTCGAGATGCTCGCTCGCGCGCGCGCCGAGGTCGCCCAGGTGCAGGTCTCGCGCGAGGTGCTCGGCTACGCGGTCGACGTGTGCCGCGCGACCCGCCAGTCGCCGTCGCTGTCGCTCGGCGTCTCGCCGCGTGGTGCGACGGCGCTGCTCGGGACGGCGCGCGCGTGGGCCTGGCTGTCCGGCCGCGGCTACGTGACGCCCGACGACGTGAAGGCGCTCGCGCACCCGACTCTCCGGCACCGCGTCCAGCTGCGCGCCGAGGCCGAGATCGAGGGCGTCACGACCGAGAGCGTGCTCGACACCGTGCTCGCGGCCGTCCCCGTCCCGCGCTGACCCGGGCGGTTCCCCACCATGGCCCTGACCTGGCGCGCCGTCGTCCTGGCGGCGCTCGGCGTCGTCCCGGTGGCCCTCGTCCCGGTCCCCGGCACGGCGCTGCTGTGGACGCTCGTCGTGCTCGCGGTCTGCGGCGTGGACGCGGGGCTCGCCGCCTCGCCCCGGTCCGTCGCGGTCTCCCGAACGGCGCCGGGCTCGGTCCGGCTGACGGATCAGGCGCGGTCGGTGCTCACCGTGACGAACGCCGGCGGCCGACGGCTGCGCGGGCTCGTCCGCGACGCCTGGCAGCCCTCCGCCGGGGCGGGCGCCAACCGGCACGCCGTCGACCTCCCGCCCGGCGAGAGCCGTCGGCTCACCACCGTCCTGGTGCCGACCCGCCGGGGCGACCGCACCGCCGACCGCGTCACCATCCGCTCGTACGGCCCGCTCGGGCTCGCGGCCCGCCAGGCGTCCCTCACCGTGCCCTCCGTCCTTCGGGTCCTGCCCGAGTTCGCCTCCCGCCGCCACCTGCCCAGCCGGCTCGCGCGGCTGCGCGAGCTCGACGGCCGCGCGGCGGTCCAGGTGCGCGGGCAAGGCACCGAGTTCGACTCCCTGCGGGAGTACGTGATCGGCGACGACGTGCGCTCGATCGACTGGCGCGCCACCGCCCGCCGCTCCGAGGTCGTGGTCCGGACCTGGCGGCCCGAGCGCGACCGCCGGGTGCTGCTCGTGCTCGACACGTCACGCACGGCCGCCGCGCGGGTCGACGACGCCCCGCGGCTCGACGCCTCGATCGAGGCGGCGCTCCTGCTCTCTGCCCTCGCCACCCGCGCCGGTGACCGGGTGGAGCTCGTGGCCTACGACCGCCGTCTGCGCGCGCGCGTCGCCGGTGCGAACGGGCCCCGCCTCATGCCCGCGGTCGCCGACGCCCTCGCGCCGCTCGAGCCGGCGCTGGTCGAGACGGACTGGCCCGGCATCGTCGCGCTCGTCCGCGAGCGGCTGTCGCAGCGGTCCCTCGTCGTGCTCCTCTCGGCTCTCGAGCCCGCGACGGTCGAGTCGGGGCTGCTGCGCGTCGTCGGCCAGCTCACCGACGACCACGTCGTCGTGCTCGCCTCCGTGCGGGACCCCGAGGTCGCCGAGCTGCGCACCGGGCGCGGGGACGCGGCCGAGGTCTTCGACGCGGCAGCGGCCGAGCGCGGCGAGCTCGAACGCGTGGCGGTGGCCGCGCGGCTCCGGCGACGCGGGGTCGAGATCGTCGACGCGCTCCCGGAGGACCTCGCGCCCCAGCTCGCCGACCGGTACCTCGCGCTCAAGGCGGCGGGCCGGCTCTGACCACTCGGACCGACCCCTCGGTCGACCGGTCGCCCTCCTCGCCGACGACACGTCCGAGACGGGTTCGCCCGACGCAGCCTGCGGGCATACGGTCAGGGCCATGACGCAGGAGGGAGGCCCGCGGGGTCGTTCGGACGGTGGAGCACGCGTAGGTCGTCCCGAGCGTCCGGCGACCGCCCCGCCGCGACCGGAGGTCGGGGGTGAGGGGTTCGCTGCCACGATCGAGGTGGGCGCACCGCCGCGCTCGGTCACGGTGTCGATGTGGCTGTGGGTGGCCTCCGCCGTCGCGGCCCTGGTCGCCGCCCTGGCGCTCTGGCTCGGCCAGGAGGCGCTCCGGACGCGCCTCGCCGCGGCGGTGGTCGAGCAGGACCCCGCCCGCGCCGCGGACGTCGTGGCCGACGCCGCGCGGTACGCCTTCCTGGCCGCGTTCGGCAGCGTGCTCCTCGTCGCAGCCATCCACCTCACCCTCGCCCTCCTCATGCGCGTCGGGCGGGTGTGGGCACGCAACCTGCTCGTGCTCACCGGCGCCGTCGGTATCGCGGTCGTGGTGCTGGTGCAGGAGGTCGTGGCGGACCGCGCGGGATCGGTGCTCTCGGACCTTCCGCGGGCCGCGCTCCTCGTGCAGGCCGCGCTGGCGCTCGCCGCCCTGGTCGCGCTGCTGCTGCCGGGGCCACGCCGGTGGTTCAGACGTGCTCGCGCACTGGTCTGACGTCGTCCGTCAGCAGCCCCTCGCACGTCCGCACGAGCACCCGGCAGACGCGGCGGGTGTCCGTGTCGAGCATCGGGTCGTCCGCCAGCGCGCGCCACTGCTCGAGCGCGTGCGCGGCCGCGGTCCGCACGTCCGCAGGACGCGCGTCGGCGGGTAGCCGCAGCCGCGCGACGACCGCGCGCCCGTCACCACCCAGGAGGCGGTCCGCCGACGCGACCTGCTCGGGTGACAGCTCGACGGGGGTCGCGCGCAGCCGAGCCAGCAGCGCGATCTCCCGGAGCTCGTGCGCGCCCGCGACGAGCTGCTCGCACCGTGCGGCGAGCTCGACCCCGTCGGGCGGTGGAGCGTCGGCGACCAGGCGCGCGACGGCGCGGACCGCAGCCTGCGCCCGGAGCTGGTCACGGCGCTCCATGAGCTGTGCCGTGAGCACGCGCCGGAGCTCGGGGAGGCCGCTGCGACGCACGAGCTCGTCCGCGAGGGTCGCAGCGGTCTGCCGGCGGAGGCGGAGGACCGCGAGGGCCATCCGGACCCCGAACAGGCCGAGCCGCGACAGGAGGTGGGCCCGCATCTCGGCCGGGACCCCCAGGCTCAGCGACGGCTGCCGGAACCGGTCGACCGAGAGCAGCAGGCCCTCGACCTCGGCGCGGTCCATCGCCGCCAGCACGCGCAGCGCGGCCACCTCGTCCTCGCGCAGCGTCTGGCCCGTGTGCGCGAGCAGTCCGCTCACCGGCACGACCGTCTGGCAGACGGCGCGGAGCGCGGCGTGCGCACGATAGCGCTCAGCCACGCGGTCCGCCGAGATCATCGCGTCGATCCGTCCCACCCCGACCTCGTCAGCTCGCGAGAGCACCGCGACGGTCGCCGCCGCGACGTCGCGCCTGCTGCGGGCCTCCTCGAAGGCCTCGAGGAACCGCACGTCGGTCGCGTGCAGGTGACGCATCAGGTAGACGACGGCGTCGACCGGGGACTCCTCCTCCGCGGTGAGGAACCCGCTGGTCCGGTGGGAGACCTCTCGCGACAGCGAGTCCAGGCCGGGGGTGTCGACGAGGGTGAGGTCGCGCAGGCCGGACGCCGGCCAGACGACCTCGACCCGGTCGACCTCCTCGGCGCGGCACCCGCGGAGGTCGACCACGAGCCCGGCCGGACCGCGTCGCGGCGGGCAGGTCCACGGCTCGCCCGTGACGGGGTGCACCGTGATCGAGGGAACGGAGCCATGGCGGTACCACGTCACCACCCGCGTGCACTCGGCGTGGTCGGTCGCCGCGAGCTCGTCGCCGAGGAGCGCGTTCAGCAGCGTCGACTTGCCTGCCTTGAGCTTGCCGGCCAGCGCGACACGGAGCGGGGCGTCGAGCCGGTCGAGCTCGTGCTCGAGCCGGTCGAGCGCCTCGGTGTCACCGCTCCCCGCGTACGCGTCGAGGGCGCGGTGGAGCAGGTCGCGTGCCTCCTCGACCTGCATCGTCACGCCGGCACCGCCACCGGCTCGGGGGCCGACCGGTTCAGCTCGTGCGCCGCGCGCTGGATGGCCTCGAGTCGGCCGATCGTCACGCGGAGCTCCTTGACCCGGGTGTCGCGGTCGGCCGCACCCGCCGTCGCCGCGCTCTTCGCGGACCGCACCGAGTCGTCGAGCGACCGGAAGAGCTCCTCCGCCGTCGCGGTGAAGTGGTCGCGCAGCAGCCGCTGCATCTGCCGGAGCCGGTCCTTGGAGTCCTTGCTCACCTGGAAGATGACCTCGTCGACGTGCCGGCGGACCGCGGCCTTCGCCTCCGCCTGGCGCCGGCGGACCCGCGACTTCTTGTCGTCCCGGTACGCCTTGGCGCCCATGATCACGCCGATGCTCACCGAGATCGCGTTGATGATCGGCATCGAGAACGCCACGGCCGTGACCATCCCGAACATGAGCACGCCACCGTAGGAGCCCCGTAGCGCGATGAGCGCCTTCTGCGTCGGTCCGACGCGCTCGATCTCGACGCGCTCCAGTGCGCCCACGAGCTCGAGCGCCTCGTCGCTGTCGCCGCGGACCAGCTCGGGCAGGTCGACCTGGCTGTCGGTCTGGAAGTGCTCGGCCACCCGGGTCGCGAGCCACTGCGAGCGCTCGTGCGCCCAGACGAAGTTGGCGGCGACCGCCGCCGCGACCCGCTGCACGAGCCAGCCGTCGAACTCGTCCCAGACCATGCCGGGGTCGGCGGCCTCGACCGCGTCCTCCGCCTCCCGGGCGATCTTGCGGAGGCGGTCGCGGAGGTCGTACTCGATGTCCGCCATGAGGTCCGTGACGCCGTCGTTGAGGGTCTGCTGCCAGCGCGCGGAGCGTCGGCGCAGCTCACCCGTGGTCTCGCGTGCCGCCACGAGGTCCTGGATCATCGCGGCGCTGCTTCCCGGGTCCTCGAGCGCGCTCAGCTCCGACCGCCGCGACAGCAGGAGGTGATCGATCACCGCGAGCACGTCGTGCGTCATGGACCGCCGTGCCAGCAGCCCCGCGTTGCCCACGACCTCCTGGCGCAGGAACCGCACGAGTGCCGGGAAGCCCGACTCCTCGTGGAGCGCGCCGTCGCGCGTGCGTGCCGCATGGAGCCGCAGCGTGGACGACACCGGGATCAGTCTCGTCCGGACGCCCGCGTCGTCGAGGTGCTTGCGGTCGATCTCCGCGACCTGTCGCCACTGCGGGTAGAGGTCGGTCTTCGTGAGCACGCAGGCCACGTTGGGGCAGAGCTTCATCGCCTGGTGCAGGAACTCGAGCTCCGGCTCGGAGTACTCCTGCGCGGCGTCGGAGACGAGGAGCACGGCATCGGCCGTCGGCAGTGCGGCCATCGTGTTGGCGGCGTGCGTCGACCCGAGACCGCCGACGCCGGGGGTGTCGACCAGGACGAGCCCGTCGCTGAGGATCTGACGCGGCAGGGTGACCTCGGCGTACGCGATGCGGCGGTCGTTCCCGGGGTTGCCGAGCTCCGAGACGTGCTCGGTGAGGGACTCGATCGGTACCACGGTCCTGTCGAGCGGCGCTCGCGCGTCAGCCAGGTCCTCGGGCCGGTCGGGCGGCGCCAGGACCAGCGCGGCGGACGGCTCCGCACCGTGCATGACGACGGTGGGGACCGACGTGGCGACGTCGTCGTCCACGGGGCAGACCGGGGCGTTGACCAGCGCGTTCACGAGCTGGCTCTTCCCCTGCTTGAACTCCCCGACGACGAGCACACGGACGTGGGGGTCCCGCAGGCGGCGCCGGGCCTGGTGCAGGCGCGCGCTGAGGTCCGGGCGCTCCGCCGCGTCGCTCGCCTCGAGCGCACGTCCCAGCAGCTCTGACAGTGATCGCACTCGCGCCCCTCCGGTGTCCCGTTCGAGTAAGCCAGCAGCAGGCCGGCCCCGCAACCCCCTTTGGGGCTGCAGGGCCGGTCGCCGCGGCGTGTCGTGCTGGGACTCCTAGAGGATGTCGAGCAGGTCGTCGCTGTTGTCGGAGTTGTCGCTGTTGTCGGAGTTGTCGCTGTTATCCGTCCAGCTGTTGTCGCTGTTGTCAGAGTTGTCGGAGTTGTCGCTGTTGTCTGCCCAACTGTTGTCGCTGTTGTCGCTGTTGTCGCTGTTGTCGCTGTTGTCGCTGTTGTCGCTGTTGTCGGTCGTGCTGTTGTCGGTCGTGCTGTTGTCGCTGTTGTCCGAGTTATCGGAGTTGTCAGAGTTGTCGCTGTTGTCAGAGTTGTCGCTGTTGTCGCTGTTGTCGGTCGTGCTGTTGTCGGTCGTGCTGTTGTCGCTGTTGTCCGAGTTATCGGAGTTGTCAGAGTTGTCGCTGTTGTCAGAGTTGTCGCTGTTGTCGCTGTTGTCAGAGTTGTCGCTGTTGTCGCTGTTGTCAGTCGTGCTGTTGTCGCTGTTGTCAGAGTTGTCGCTGTTGTCAGAGTTATCGCTGTTGTCGCTGTTGTCAGTCGTGCTGTTGTCGCTGTTGTCGCTGTTGTCAGAGTTATCGCTGTTGTCGCTGTTGTCGCTGTTGTCGTTGTACGATCCGTTGACGCTGTTGTCGCTGTTGTCGGAGTTGTCGTCGCTCGAGTTGTCCGTCAGGTTGCCGACCGAGTTGCGGTCACCGACCACGTTGCCGTCACCGACGAACGCTCCCCCGTTGACGTCGTCCCCGGCAACGACGCCACCGTTCGCCACGACGGGCGAGATGTCGAACATCTGCTCGACGTCTCCGCTCGCCCAGATGTTCTGGTTGACCGAGCTGTCCACGATCGTGTCGCGGTCGTCGACGTAGCTGGTGTTGTACGAGTAGGTCGCGATGATGTGCTGGATCTGGGGAACGACGTCGTCGTCCGACGCCACCGCAGCCGGCGCTGCCACCGCCGCCGAGGGCGCCATGCCGCCGCCGCTCGCGCCGCCCGAACCGGACTGGCTCGCCCCGGAGGAGTTGCCCCCGGTGTTGTAGCTGCCGCGGTCGAAGCTGACCGGCGACTGGTCGAGCACGACCGGCAGGACGTCGTCGAGGTCGGTCGAGGTGATGTCCCCCAGCCCGTGCTCCTCGAGGGTTCCCTGCGGGTCGTTCGCGAAGCTGCGGGCGGCCTCGCCGTCCCTGAGCAGGCTGAGAATGAAGTCGAGAAGCGAGCTGGCTACGTTCGGCATGTCCATCCCTCTCACGAGCTGGTCGGGCGTCGTCACCCACCGGCGACGCTAGGGAGGGCACCACCAGCGTCCATCGGGGTACTCCCCCCTCCTGGGGGGCGGCCGATAGGGGATGGGCGGGCGCCCGCCCCGGTGCGATCCGGCGCGGAGGGGTGCCGACGGCTGCATGCCCGTCCCTGCGCACGTCAGAGCGCGCGCCATGGGCGCCGTGGAGGCCCCGCGAACCCCAGCCGACCCCTACCTGGGCGAGCACATCCCCTACCAGAACTGCAGGTCGTAGGACAAATTCACCCAAAGGGGTGTGCTGCATTCACCGAATCGGGGCATCATGGCGGGGACGGGGGCTGGCAGAGGTGAGCGGACGGCGTTCGGCGAGGTCCGCGCGGGGAGGCGAACGATGGGGTACGCGCTCGGTGTGGACCTCGACGGCGAGTCCGCCACGATCGCCCTGAACCGCGCGCAGCCTCCCGGGCGCCATGAGCAGGACGTGCTCGAACCGCCGCCGCGGCCCCTCCCGCTGCACCGGCTCGTCGACCGCGTGGGCGATCCGGTGCCGGTCCACGAGGACGGGCTCGTGGTGAGCGCGGAGAGCGCGGTCGCGGCGGCGGTCGTCACCGCGGTCGAGGCGGTCGCGGTGCACGAGGGCTCCGGACCGGACGAGGTCACGGTGGCGTACCCGCCCACCTGGGGGCCGTACCGGACCGCGCTCCTGAGCGCCGCGCTCGCCGAGGCGGGGCTCGTGGACTTCACCCTTCTCCCGGACGCGGTCGCCGCGGTGCTGCACGTCGACCGGTCGGTCCTCGACGCCGGGGGCCCGGACGTCGTCGCCGTCCTGGACCTCCGCTCGGAGCACCTGCGGGTCACGACGGTGGGGTCGCACCGTGAGCGCGACAGACCGGGAACCGTCCTCGGCCACCCCGTCGTCGTCGAGACCTTCGGCGCGTCCGACATCGACGACGCCGTGCTCGCCCACGTGCGCGCCGTCCTTGGCCCGTCGTTGCCCGTCATGGACGACGCCGCAGCCCGCACCCTGCGGGCCGAGTGCGCACGGGCGGCCCGCCTCCTCGCGGTGCACCCGTCGGTCTCGTTCACCTCCCCGGGCGCCGCGCAACGCGTCGAGGTGCGGATGGTTGCGGCCGAGCTCGAGGACCGGGTGCGCGAACGGGCCGCGAGCGCCGTCACCAAGGCCGCCGAGGCCGTCGTCGCCGCCGCGCCCGGAGGCGTCGACCGGGTGCTCCTGCTCGGCGCCGCCGCGTCGCTCCCCCTCCTCGCCGAGCTCGTCGCGCTCGAGTTCGACGCACCGCTCACCGTCGTCGACGACGACGCCGCCCACGCCGTCGCCCGCGGAGCAGCGCAGGCCGCACGCTCCGGGCGCACCGCAGCCGCCCCGGACGAGCGCGCAGAGCCCGAGCCCTCCGGCCGCACCCGGCGCCGACGCGCCCCGGGCCCCTCGGGCGCGGCGGAGCCGGCCGACCGCTCCGCCGCCCCGCACCGGCGTCGCCCTACCCGGAGCACTCGCAGGACGCGCGCCGCCGCGATGGCCGCCGGGGGTGCACTGGTGCTCGCGGTGAGCGCGCTCGCCGTGTCGGGTGCCGCGCTGACGCAGGACGGCGCCGAGCCGCCGGGGGCGTCGACCCTCTCGACCGACGACGGCTCGTCGCTCGGCGACGTCGTCTCGCGGATGTTCGGCGGGGGCCTGGGCGAGCGCGACGGCGCCACGCCGCTCGATCCCACGCCGCCCGATCCCCCGCCGCTCGATCCCACACCGCCCGATCCCACGTCGCCCGTGCTCGGCCCGCCGAGCGGCCTGGCGCCGGGCGCCGCGGAGGACGCAGCAGGATGAGACCCACCAGGACGCTGGAGACCGCGGGCGCAGGGACACCGGCGGGGGTCGTGGCCGAGGGCCGCGGCGAGGTCGCGAACCCGTCGCCGTGGCGTCGCCTGGTCGACGGCGTGGTGACCGACCCCCACGCGCCTCTCCTCGCGGCGGTGGCCGGCGACGGCGGGAGCGGCAAGTCCACCGTGCTCGCCGCCGTGCGCTCTGCCTACCTCGACGCGGGTGCCGACGTCCTGAGCGCCCGCTCGCTCCTGGCGGCCGGGTCGGTCGACCCCGGCTCCGTCGCCGTGGTCGTGGACGACGCCCACACCGTGCCGACGCCGGTGCTCGATCGGGTGCGCGACCTGGTCGAGCACCCCGGCGCCCGCGTCGTCGCCGCCTACCGGGCCTGGCCGCGACCCGCCGCGATCGCCGGTCTGGAACGCGTCGCCCGGGAGCGCGGGACCCATCTCCAGCTCGGACGCCTCGACTGGCTCGAGATCGCGCGGCGCGCGTCGCGGCACCTCGGCCGCTCGGCCCCGCCGTCGCTGGTCGACCACGTCCTGCGGGTGACGGGCGGCGTACCCGGCCTGGTCGAGCTCGTGCTGACCGACTGCGTCGGCCGTCGGCCGGTCGACCTCGACGGGCTGGTGCCGGTCCCGTGGGGGCTCTCGGTCCGAGTCGATGCCGAGCTCGGCGACGCGGACGGTCCGCTGCGCGCGATGACCTTGGCGCTCGCCCTCGGCGCGACCGCCGACGTCGGCACGCTCGCACCGGTGCTGGCGTGCACGCCCGAGCGCACGCGCGAGCTGCTCGGCGCGGCACGCGCGACCGGGCTCGTGCTCGACGACGGGAGTCTCGTCCCGGTCGCCCGCCAAGCCGTGCTCGAGGGCACGCCGGCGGACCGCTGCGCGGACGTGCTCACCACGGTGATCGACGTGGAGCGCAGCCGAGGCACCGGTGCCGTCGACCTCGCACGCCGGGTCGGCGTCCTGCCGCTCCCCGTGCCCGCGCTGGCGACGCTGCTCGAGGAGGCCGCGGGCGACGTCGTCGGTTCCGACCCCGCGCAGGCGGGCGAGCTGTACGCGCAGGCCGTCGATGCCGGGGCGCCCGCGCCGGCCCTCGCGGCGCGGCGGGCCGAGTGCGCGGCCCTCGCGGGCGACCTCGACGTCGCCCTCCGGCTGGCCGACGAGGTCGTGGCCCGGCCGGGCGGACCGGACACCGCACGGGCGATCCACGTGACGGCGTCGGCGCTCGCGCACCGCGGGCTCCTCGCCCGGAGCGCGGACGTGTACGGCTGGCTGGCCGAGATCGCGGGCCCCGCGGCGGCGCCGCTCGAGCCGCTGACGCGCCTGGGCACCGGCCGCCCGCCGGGCGCGCTCGGGGCGCCCGGCGATGCACCCGGCGCCGTGCGCGCCGCGCCGCCGACGCTCCTGGCCGGCGCCCAGCACCTCATGGTCCGGGGGGTCCGCGAGTCGCTCGAGGCGGACGGCGCCGGTGCGCTGCCGACCCTGAGCCAGGCCTCCGCCCTCCTGCGCTCGACGGGCCGCGGCACGCTGCTGCCCGACACGCCGGCCGCGCTCGCGGCGCTCGTCGCGCTCAGCTCGGGCGAGTCCGCGCACGCCGAGGCGGTGCTGGACGAGGCGCTGGCCTCGGGTCTGGGCGGGCCGGTCGCGCGGCCGCGGCACCGGTTGCTCCTCGGCTGGTCCGCGATGCTGCGCGGGCACTTCGACGTCGCCCGGGGCCACCTCGCCGGCGCGGTCCGCGATCGTGCGGAGCTCGAGCCGCGTGACCAGCTCGTGCACCACGCGCTCGTCGTCGGCATCGCCCGACGGTCCAACGACCTGGCCACCCTCGTCCGCGCCTGGCCCGCGGCGCGCGAGGTCGTGCTCCGGAGCCGGTTGGACCTCTTCTCCCTCCTGCCGCTCGGCGAGATCGCGGTGGCGGCGGCACGGCTCGGCGAGAGCGACCAGCTCGCACCGCACGTGATCGAGGCCGACGTGCTCCTCGATCGTGTCGGCCGGCCCGTGCTGTGGGCGACCCCCATGCACTGGTACGGCGTCCACGCGGCGATCCTGCGGGAGCGGCCCGACGAGCTCCAGCCGCACGCGACCGCCCTGGTCAAGGCCGCCGCCACGAGCCGCTACGCCGCGCTGCTCGCCGACGCGGGCCGGGTCTGGCTGCACGTGCTCGCCGGGAAGATCGACCCGGGGGCGGTCGAGCACGTCGGTCGGCGGCTCGCCGACGTCGGCCTGGGGTGGGACGGGTCACGGCTCGCCGGTCATGCCGCCGCCCGGACCACGGACCACAAGGTGATGGTGGCGCTCATGCAGCTCGCGCGGGACCTGCACCGTCCGCGGACGGGACCGGTCCGGCCCGAGACGGGCGAGGAACCGGCTCCAGCAGCGGCGTCGACCACCGAGTCCGGCGGGCCGCAGGCGCGTCTGAGCGAGCGCGAGCTCGAGGTCGCCCGGCTCGTGGTCGCGGGCCACACCTACCGCGAGATCTCGGAGCGGCTCTACATCTCCGCCAAGACGGTCGAGCACCATGTCGCACGGATGCGGCAGCGGCTCGGCGTCGGCTCGCGCGCCGAGCTCCTCGGGCACCTGCGCGCGCTGGTGTCCCCGGGCTCCTGACCGGCGACGGGACCGACCGTCAGCCGGCGACGGGACCGACCGTCAGCCGGCGACGGGCAGCACGTGCCCCGCACGGTCGGCGTCCAGGTCGCCGGTCTCCCCGGCGGCGACCGCGCGTCGGCCGAGCACGAGCGTGTATGCCCAGAACGCGGCGAGGGCGAGCCCGCCCACGCCGATCTTGACCGACCAGGGCAGGCTCGACCCGGTGAGGAACCCCTCGATCAGCCCTGACACGGCCAGCACGAGAACGAGGCCGAGCGCCACGGTGAAGAGCGCGCGCCCCGCCTCCGCGAGCGCCTGGGAGCGGGGACGGTGCCCAGGGTCGACGAGCGTCCAGAAGATGCGCAGGCCCGCCGCCCCGGCGACGAACACGGCCGTGAGCTCGAGCAGGCCGTGGGGTGCGATCAGGGACAGGAAGACGTCGAGGCGCCCGGACGCGGCCATCATGCCGCCCGTGGCTCCGACGAAGACGGCGTTGTTGACGAGCACGAACACCGGCCAGATGCCGCTGATCCCGAGCCCAATGGCCTGGGCCGCGATCCAGGCATTGTTGGTCCACACCATCGCCGCGAACCCGGCCGACGGGTCGTAGTACTGCTCGAACGCGTTGTCGACGTACTCCTGCCGCTCGCTCGGCGTGCCCATCGCGGCGAGCGCGTCCGGCTGCGTCGCGACCCACCACCCGGCGACCACCGCGATGGCCACGCACGCGATCGTCACGGCGACCGTCCACCACCGGATCCGGTAGAGCGCCGCGGGCAGCGAGACGACGAGGAACTTCGTCACGTCGCGCCACGCCGGCTCGTGCGCGCCCGCGATGGCGCTGCGGGCGCGGCCGAGAAGGTCGGAGAGCCGGGAGACCGTCGCCGGGTCCGGAGCCGCGGACCGCACGGTCGAGAGGTCCGTCGCGACGGACTGGTACAGCCGCACCAGCTCGTCGGCCTCCGCACCCGTCAGGCGCCGCCGCCGGACCAGCTCGTCGAGCCGCGACCACTGCGCCCGGCGCACGGCGGTGAAGGCATCGAGGTCCACGCCGGATACCCTGCCACAGCGCGCGGCCACACCGGGCGGACGCGCACGGAGGGAGACGAGCCGCAGATGACCGACGGGATCCTCATCGGTGAGGGTGTCTCGATCGACGCCCGGCCGGCCTCGTTCGCCTCGCGCGCTCTCGCGGCTCTGCTCGACGTGCTGGTGGTCGCGACGGTCGGCTTCCTCATCGCGCTCGGCATCACGGTCGCCGACGTGGAGCTCTCCCCGGCGGCGGGTCGGGCGATCGTCGTCGCCTCGCTCGTCACCGTGCTGGTCGTCCTGCCCACCGTCGTCGAGACGCTGAGCCGCGGCCGCTCGCTCGGCAAGCTTGCGGCCGGCATCCGGGTGGTGCGCGACGACGGCGGCCCGGTCCGCCTGCGCCAGGCGTTGATCCGCGCGCTCACCGGGTTCGGCGAGCTGTGGCTCACGTTCGGCTCGGTCGCGCTGATCACGTCGCTGCTCAACGACAAGGGCAAGCGCGTGGGCGACGTCGTCGCCGGCACGTACGCGGTGCGGGTGCGCGGCGCGCACCGCGAGCTGCCGCCGGTGTCGATGCCGTACCACCTGGCCGGGTGGGCTCACGCGGCCGACATGCGCCGGCTCCCCGACGGTCTGGCGCTCGCCGCCCGCCAGTTCCTCGGTCGGACCGACCGCCTGCACCCCTCGTCGCGGGTCCGCCTCGGCACGCAGCTCGCCGCCGACGCCGGCCGCTTCGTCGCACCCCCTCCACCACCGGGCACGCATCCCGAGGCGTTCCTCGCGGCCGTGCTCGCCGAGCGCCGCGACCGCGAGCTGGCCGCGGAGACGCGGGCGGCGCACAGCGCAGCCGTCGAGGCCGCGCTGGTCCAGCGACTCCCGCACGCCGTCCCGGACCCCGCCGACTAGCAGGCGCCCGCTGACGCCCGACCTCAGTAGCGGTAGTGCTCCGGCTTGTACGGGCCGGCCGCGTCGATGCCGAGGTACTCGGCCTGCGTCTTCGTCAGCTCCGTGAGCCGCACCCCGAGGGCGTCGAGGTGCAGGCGCGCGACCTTCTCGTCGAGCACCTTGGGCAGGCGGTAGACGCCGACCGGGTACTCGTCGCGCTTGGTGAACAGCTCGATCTGCGCGATCACCTGGTTGGTGAACGAGTTGCTCATGACGAACGACGGGTGCCCCGTCGCGTTGCCGAGGTTCAGCAGCCGACCCTCGGACAGGACGATGATCGAGTGGCCGTCCGGGAAGGTCCACTCGTGGACCTGCGGCTTGATCTCGGTGCGTGTGACGCCCGCGAGCGTGGCGAGGCCCGCGATGTCGATCTCGTTGTCGAAGTGGCCGATGTTGCCGACGATCGCCTTGTCCTTCATCGCCGCCATGTGCGCGGCCGTGATGACGTCGCGGTTGCCCGTCGTGGTGAGGAAGAAGTCGGCCTCGCCCACGACGTCCTCGATGCGCGCCACCTGGTAGCCGTCCATCGCCGCCTGGAGCGCGTTGATCGGGTCGATCTCGGAGACGACGACGCGCGAGCCCTGGCCGCGCAGCGCCTCGGCCGCACCCTTGCCGACGTCGCCGTAGCCCGCGACGAACGCGACCTTGCCGCCCATGAGCACGTCGGTGGCCCGGTTGATGCCGTCGGGCAGCGAGTGGCGGATGCCGTACTTGTTGTCGAACTTCGACTTGGTGACCGAGTCGTTGACGTTGATCGCCGGGAACAGGAGCTCGCCGGCCTCGAAGAGCTGGTACAGGCGGTGCACGCCCGTGGTGGTCTCCTCGGTGACGCCCTGGACCTCGGCCGCGATCTGCGTCCACCGCTGCGGGTCGACGGCGAGCGAGCGGCGCAGCACGCCGAGGACGAGGTTGCCCTCCTCGGAGTAGCCCGCCTCGCCCGGCGTCGCGTCGGCCGGGACCGCCCCGACCTTCTCGACCTCGACGCCCTTGTGGAGCAGCAGGGTCGCGTCGCCGCCGTCGTCCAGGATCATGTTGGGCCGCTGGTCACCGGGCCACACGAGGATCTGCTCGGTGCACTCCCAGTACTCCTCGAGAGTCTCGCCCTTCCACGCGAACACCGGCACCCCTGATGGTGCTGTGGGCGCCCCCCCGGGGCCGACGACGACGGCGGCCGCGGCCTCGTCCTGCGTCGAGAAGATGTTGCACGAGGCCCAGCGGACGTCCGCGCCGAGCGCCGTCAGCGTCTCGATGAGCACCGCCGTCTGCACGGTCATGTGGATGGAACCCGCGATGCGTGCGCCTGCGAGCGGCTGCGACGGGCCGTACTCGGCGCGCAGCGCCATGAGCCCGGGCATCTCGTGCTCCGCGAGGCGGATCTGGTGGCGGCCGGCGGCGGCCAGCGACAGGTCGCGGACCTTGTAGCGGCCGGCGGACTCGTCGAACCGTGAGGTCGGGGACGACAGCAGGGTGGTCATGTCACTCCGTTGCGTGAGGGGGCTGTGCGTGCGAGGCGTGCGTGGGACGGGACCGAGCGGGCACCGGGGCCGGGGACCGCGGTCCACGACGGTGCTCCTCGCCCGGCGCGGCCCCTCTGGGCCGTGGGCATCACCGACGCCGTGCGCACCCATCGTAACCAGCGCACCCGTCCGGCTGTTCCGCGCGGCTCGCACGAACCGCCCGTCCTCGCTCCGGCTGAGAGGATCGGTGGATGAGCGCGACCCTCGTGGCGCGCGGCGTGAGCGCCGCGTTCGCCGACCGCACCCTGTTCTCGGACCTCTCGGTCGTCGTCGCGCCCGGCGACGTGGTCGGGCTCGTCGGCGCCAACGGCGCGGGCAAGTCGACGCTCCTGCGCCTCCTCGCTGGCGTCGACGCGCCGGCCGCGGGCACCGTCACCCTGTCCCCCGCCGACGCACGGGTCGGTTGGCTCCCGCAGGAGATCGAGCGTCCCGCCGGCGAGACGGTCGCGGGGCACCTCGCCCGCCGGACCGGCGTCGCCGCGGCGCAGGCCGAGCTGGACGACGCCGCCGCGGGTCTCGCCGAGGGTCGCACCGGGGCCGACGACGCGTACGGCCTGGCCTTCGACCGCTGGATGGCGCTCGGCGCCGCCGACCTCGAGGAACGGACCGGCCAGGTGCTCGCCGACCTCGGGCTGCGGCTCGACACCGCCCAGCCGATGACGGGCCTGTCGGGCGGGCAGGCGGCGCGCGTAGGGCTCGCGGCGCTGCTCCTCTCCCGGTTCGACGTCCTCCTGCTCGACGAGCCGACCAACGACCTCGATCTCGACGGGCTCGAGCGGCTCGAGGCGTTCGTCCGGGGTCAGCGCGCGGGCGTCGTCGTCGTCTCGCACGACCGCGAGTTCCTCTCCCGGAGCGTGACGACCGTCGTCGAGCTCGACCTCGCGCAGCAGCGCGTCGACGTCTACGGGGGCGGCTACGACGCGTACCTGGAGGAGCGTGCGACCGCGCGGCGCCACGCGCGCGAGGCGTACGAGGAGTACGCGGACCGCCGGTCCGGTCTCGAGGAGCGCGCCCGCACCCAGCGCGCGTGGATGGACAAGGGCGTGAAGAACGCCATGCGGAAGCAGTCGGACCCCGACAAGTTCGTGCGCAACTTCCGCAAGGAGGGCTCGGAGAAGCAGGCCGCGAAGGCACGCCAGACCGACCGGCTCATCGAGCGGCTCGAGGAGGTCGCGGAGCCGCGCAAGGAGTGGGAGCTGCGCTACGAGATCGCGGCCGCGCCGCGGGGCAGCGCGGTGGTCGCCACGTTGCGCGACGCCGTCGTCCGGCGCGGGCCGTTCACGCTCGGGCCGGTGAACCTCCAGGTCGACGCGGGCGACCGGATCGCCGTGACGGGCGCGAACGGCTCGGGCAAGACGACGCTGCTCGGAGCGCTGCTCGGCCGCGTCCCGCTGGACGACGGCGCCGCGTCGCTCGGCGCGAGCGTCGCCGTCGGCGAGGTCGACCAGGCGCGCGCTCTGCTCGACTCCCCGCGCGCCCTGCTCGACGCGTTCGAGGGCCAGGTGCCGGACCGGCCGACGGCGGACGTCCGCACCCTCCTCGCCAAGTTCGGGCTGCGCGCGGCCCACGTCGGGCGACCGATCGCCTCGCTCTCGCCCGGAGAGCGGACGCGCGCGGCGCTCGCGCTGCTGCAGGCCCGCGGGGTCAACCTCCTGGTGCTCGACGAGCCCAGCAACCACCTCGACCTCCCCGCGATCGAGCAGCTCGAGGCCGCGCTCGAGTCGTACGCGGGCACGCTCCTGCTCGTCACGCACGACCGGCGGATGCTCGACGCCGTGCACGTGAACCGGCGCTGGGCGGTCGCCGACGGAGCCGTCCACGAGGCCTGACCGGGACGTCCCGCGCGCCCACCCCGGGATGACTCGGGTCACAACTGGGTAACGATCCGTTATTGGACAAACGTCCAGGTCAGCCGCCGGATCACGGGCTCCTGTCACCCGTCTGCCACGCCGTGGAGCCACGATCGTATTGGCCAAGACCGCCCCCGGGACGGCATGGTGGAGCCCGACCTGATCCACGATCGGTCGGACCGGACAGTGGGTGCGCGACTTCGCGCGGCACCATCCAGGTGGCGCTGCCGGACGGTGCGCGCGGCCTGTCCGGCGCGTCTTTCGCTGTGCCCACCGGGGCGCGCGGCGCACACCGGCCGGCACGTAGTCCGGGCCCTCGCGGTGCATTCGGCGCCGCACGTCGCAGCCGCGACGCGGGCGCCGGAGGCGGTGATCCACCGAACGGGGTACACGAGTGACAGCACTGCGCGCCGAAGGCGTGTTCAAGGTGTTCGGGCGCCGCCCGCAGGAGGCCGTGCGCCGCCTGCGCGACGGCGCCGAGCGGGAGTCCGTCAAGGGACTCGGGACCGCGGCCGTGATCGACGCGAGCTTCGAGGTCGCGGCGGGCGAGACGTTCGTCGTGATGGGCCTGTCGGGCTCGGGCAAGTCGACGCTCATCCGCATGCTCAACGGGCTGGTCCGGCCCACGGCCGGGCGCATCCTGCTGGGCGACGCCGACCTGTCGCGCGTCAGCGCGTCGGAGCTGCGCGACCTCCGGCAGCGCCGCGTCAGCATGGTGTTCCAGCACTTCGCGCTCCTGCCGCACCGGAGCGTGCTCGACAACGCCGCGTACCCCCTCGAGATCCAGGGGATCGACCGCGCGGAGCGCCGCCGGCGGGCCGCGCAGGCGCTCGGCCTGGTCGGGCTGGACGGGTGGGAGGACTCGCTCCCGTCGCAGCTCTCGGGCGGGATGCGGCAACGCGTCGGCCTGGCCCGCGCCCTGGCCGCCGGCACGGACGTGCTGCTCATGGACGAGGCGTTCTCCGCGCTCGACCCGCTGATCCGCCGCGAGATGCAGGAGCAGCTGCTCGAGCTCCAGCAGACGCTCGGCAAGACGATCGTCTTCATCACGCACGACCTCAACGAGGCCATGCACCTCGGTGACCGGATCGCCATGATGCGCGACGGGCGGGTCGTGCAGATCGGCACCTCCGAGCAGATCCTCTCGGAGCCCGCCGACGAGTACGTCGCGCAGTTCGTCGCCGACGTCGACCGCAGCCGCGTGCTCACCGCCGGCTCCGTCATGGTGCGCCCCACGGCGGTCGTGGTCGCCGCCGCCGGCGCGCGCGTCGCCCTGCGTCAGATGCGCGAGGCGCAGACCTCGGCCGCGTACGTGGTCGACCGCGACCGGACGCTGCGCGGCGTCGTCCGCGACGAGGACCTCGTCACCGCGGTCCGCGTGGGCGGTTCGGCGCTCGTGGACCTCACGCGCGACGAGGTGACCCCCGTCTCGGTGGACGCGCCGCTCGCCGACCTGTTCGCCCCCGCGGCGGAGACCCCGCTGCCCGTGCCCGTCGTCGACGACCGCGGGCGGCTCGTCGGCGTCATCCCGCGCGTCACGCTGCTCGAGGCGATGGCCTCGCCGCCCGCCGAGCAGGCCGGCCGCGCCGACGACGCGGTCCTCGTCACCACCGGAGGTGCCCGATGACGGTCCGCACCGCTGCCTCCGACCTCACCTTCCGGCTGCCGCTCGGGGACTGGGTCGACACCGCCGTGGACGCGGTCACCGCGACCTTCGGCGGCCTGTTCGACGCGGTCAAGGCCGTCCTCCTGGGCGCCTACGACGGGCTCGAGCTCGCGCTGACCGCGCCGCCGGTCTGGGTCGTCGTGCTCGTGCTCGTCGCGCTCGCCGTGGTCACCAAGGGCTGGCGGCTCGCCGTCGGCGCCCTCGTCGGCTTCGCGGTGATCGTCGGCGTCGACCAGTGGGACAACGCCATGGCGACCCTCGCGCTGGTGGTCGTCGCGAGCCTGATCGCCCTGGCGATCGCGATCCCGCTCGGCATCCTCGCGGCGCGCGACGACAGGGTCTCGCGCACGCTGCGCCCGGTGCTCGACCTCATGCAGACGATGCCCGCGTTCGTCTACCTCATCCCGACCGTCGTCATCTTCCTCACCGGCGCGGTCCCGGGGATCGTGGCCACGATCGTGTTCGCGCTGGCCCCCGGCGTCCGGTTCACCGAGCTGGGCATCCGGCAGGTGGACCGCGAGGTCGTCGAGGCCGGCCACGCGTTCGGCGCCTCCCCCGGCCGGATCCTGCGCCAGATCCAGGTCCCGCTCGCGCTGCCGACGATCATGGCCGGCGTCAACCAGGTGATCATGCTCTCGCTGTCGATGGTCGTGATCTCCGGCATGGTCGGCGCGGCCGGGCTCGGTCGCGACGTCGTCTCCGCCCTGTCGCGCGTGAACGTGTCGCTCGGCTTCGAGGCCGGCCTCGCCGTCGTGATCCTCGCGATGTACCTCGACCGCATGACGTCGGCGCTCGCCGACCGTGCGCCCGTCTCGCGCGCGCTCAAGCTGGCGGCTGCCTGAGACGCCCGCACCTCGTGCCCCTCCCGCCGCCGGCACCCGGCCGGGGCGACCGTGAAAGGAAGCAATGACCCTGAGAACCCGACGTCCCCTCGACCTCGCCGCCACGGCCACGGCCACGGCCCTGCTCCTCGGGGCGTGCTCGACCACCGACTCCGACGCCCCCGGCTCGGCCACCACCGAGGGCGGTGACCTCCAGGAGGTCACGATCGCCGTCCACAACGGCTGGGACGAGGGCATCGCCGTCTCCTACCTCTGGGAGGCGATCCTCGAGGAGGAGGGCTACTCGGTCGAGCTCGAGATGGCCGACCCGGGCCCGGTCTACACCGGCCTCGCCGGCGGCGACTTCGACCTCAACTTCGACATGTGGCTGCCCGTCACGCACGCCGACTACCTCGAGCAGTTCGGTGACGACCTCGAGCAGCTGGGCGCCTGGTACGACGACGCGCGCCTCACCATCGCGGTGAACGAGGACTCCCCGCTCCAGTCGCTCGAGGACCTCGCGGCCCAGCCCGACGTCGTGGGCAACCGGCTCGTCGGGATCGAGCCCGGGGCCGGTCTGACCCGGATCACCAAGGACGAGGTCATCCCGACCTACGGCCTCGAGGACCTGGACTTCGTGGAGTCCTCGACGCCCGCGATGCTCGCCGAGCTGAGCGGCGCCGTCGACGCCGGTCGTGACATCGCGGTGACGCTGTGGCGCCCGCACTGGGCGTACGACGCGTTCCCGCTGCGCGACCTCGAGGACCCCGAGGGCACGCTCGGCGAGGCGGAGCGCATCGAGACCGTCGGACGCACCGGCTTCGCGGCCGACTTCCCGCAGCTCGCGTCGTGGCTCGGCGAGTTCACGCTGACCGGTGAGCAGCTCTTCTCGCTCGAGAACCTCATGTTCAACGAGAACGGCGGCGAGAAGAACGAGGAGTCCGCCGCGCAGTGGCTCGCGGACAACCCCGAGCTCCTCGAGGACCTCACGGCCGCGAGCGGCGCCTGACGACACAGCCCGACCCGTGGATCACTGTGCGGGGCGCACCGGGCGCGCGTCGTCGGCCAGCAGCACCGGGATGCCCTGGCGCACCGGGTACGCGAGCGGGTTGTCCGGGTCGGTCGACACGAGCTCCGGCTCGCCGTCGGGCCCGGTCCCGTCGACCAGGGTCGCGCCCGTCACGGGGCAGCGCAGGATCTCGCGCAGCCACGGCTCGATGGCCGATGCGCTCCCGGCCCGCTGGTCGGTCACTCGGACTCCTTCTCGACGCCCGCACGGACGAGCGTCAGCACGTCGTCGCGCACCTTCTCCATGATGTCCTCGTCCTGAGCCTCGACGTTGAGCCGCAGCAGCGGCTCGGTGTTCGACGCGCGGAGGTTGAACCACCAGCGCGGCGTCGTGTCCCAGTGCCGGACCGTGAGCCCGTCCAGCTCGTCGACCTCGACGGCGCCGGCGCCCTCGTCGGTGACGTACGCCTGCACGACGCGGGCTCGCGCGGCGGGGACGTCGTCGACCCGGGAGTTGATCTCGCCCGACGCGGAGTAGGGCATGTACGCGTCCGCGAGCGCCGAGAGCGGCGCGTCCTGACCCCCGAGCGCCGCGAGCACGTGCATCGCGGCGAGCATGCCGGTGTCCGCGAAGAAGAAGTCCCGGAAGTAGTAGTGCGCGCTGTGCTCGCCGCCGAAGACGGCCTCGTGCGCGGCCATCTCCGCCTTGATGAAGGAGTGCCCCACGCGCGTGCGCACGGCACGCGCGCCCGCGGCCGTCAGCAGGTCCGGGACGACCTGCGAGGTGATGAGGTTGTGGATCACGATCGAGTCCCGGCCGGCCGCACGCTCGCGCTCGACCTCGCGCAGGCCCACGAGCGCCGTGATCGCGGACGGGCTGACCGGGTCGCCGTGCTCGTCGATGACGAAGCAGCGGTCGGCGTCGCCGTCGAACGCCAGGCCGATGTCGGCACCGTGCTCGACGACGGCGGCCTGCAGGTCGCGCAGGTTCTCGGGCTCGAGCGGGTTCGCCTCGTGGTTCGGGAAGCTGCCGTCGAGCTCGAAGTACAGCGGCACGATCTCGAGCGGGAGCGCGGGAAGGCCCGCCCCGGTGCCGAGCACGGCCGGCACCGTGTGCCCGCCCATGCCGTTGCCGGCGTCGACGACCACCTTGAGCGGGCGGATACCGCCCAGGTCGACGAGCGAGCGCAGGAACCGGGCGTAGTCGGCGAGCACGTCGCGGTCGCTGACGTGGCCGCGTTCCTGTGCCGGGAGCTCGGGGACGCCGTCGGCCAGGTACGTCCGGGTGAGGTCGCGGACCTCCGCGAGCCCGGTGTCCTGCCCGACGGGCCGCGCGCCCGCGCGGCACAGCTTGATGCCGTTGTACTCGGCGGGGTTGTGGCTCGCGGTGAACATGGCGCCGGGGACGTCGAGGGCGCCCGAGGCGTAGTAGAGGCCGTCGGTCGAGCAGAGCCCGATCCGCACGACGTCGACCCCCCGCGCGGCGAGACCGCCGGCGAAGGCCGCGACCAGCTCGGGGCCCGACTCCCGCATGTCGTTCCCCACGACGACGACGGGGCGGGACGCCGAACCGGCCGCAGGCCGGGCGCCGCCGTGGACGACGACGTCGCCGAACGCCGCCCCGATCGCGCGGGACACGCGCGCGTCCAGCTGGCTGGGCACGAGGCCGCGCACGTCGTACGCCTTGATGAGCGCGGTCAGGTCGGGGATCAAGTCGTCTGCTGGCACGCCCGCCATCGTACTGATCCCGGGCGGCGTCCCGAGGCACGGGTTCGTGCGCACGGTCGGCGCGCACGGTCGGCGCGAACGGTCGGCGCGCGTCGCCCCCGCGAGAGCGGCCAGGCCCTACTCTCTGCGGAGTGACGATCGCCGTCGTGGGTGGGGCGGGCTACATCGGGGCGCACGTGGTGCGCCTGCTGGCGGCCCGTGGGGAGCAGGTCGTCGTGGTCGACGACCTGAGCACCGGGCGTGCCGACCGGGTCGCGGGTGTCCCCCTCACCGTGGTCGACGTCGCCGGGCGGGGGGCCGAGGACGCCCTCACCGACCTCTTCATCGACGCCCGCGTGCGCGCCGTCGTGCACCTGGCCGGCGCTCCCGACGTGCCGCTCGTGACCGAGGACGTGGCGCCTGCCCCGGTGAATCCCTACGGCGAGACGAAGCTCGTGGGCGAGTGGCTCGGGCGTGCCGCGGCCCGCGCGTGGCGGCTGCGGTTCCTCGCGCTGCGGTACTTCAACGTGGCCGGGACGGGCTGGCCCGAGCTCGCGGACACGCATGCGCTCAACCTCGTGCCGATGGTGCTCGAACGGCTCGACCGCGGGCTGCCGCCGCAGGTCTTCGGAGCCGACTACGCGACCCCCGACGGGACGTGCGTGCGCGACTTCGTGCACGTGCTCGACCTCGCGGACGCGCACCTCGCGGCGCTCGACCACCTCGACCGGGACGAGCGCACCGACGACGTGCTCAACGTCGGGACCGGGGTCGGGGCCTCCGTGCGTCAGGTGCTGGCGGAGGTCGCGCGGACCACCGGGTGCGACCAGCCCGCCGAGGTGCTTCCGCGCCGGCCGGGGGACCCGCCGGCGCTCGTCGCGTCGACCGAGCGGTTCACCGCCGCCACCGGGTGGCGGGCGCAGCGCGGCCTCCGCGAGATCGTGGAGTCGGCCGCGCGGGCGCGCGCCTGAGCTGGGTCAGCGGACCTTCGTCGCGCTGCCGAGCACCGAGTCGAGTGAGAGCGCTGCACCGCCGCCGTCGAGCGAGAACCAGCCCTTGTGCTCGCACTCGTGGCACGAGACGAACACGACCGGGGCGCCGTCGGTCAAGGTCATCTCGAGGTACGTGAGGGCGGTGCTCGCGCACTCGCCGCAGCTCGACGTGCCCGGCGCGGTCCGCGCGGGCGCCGTCGCGATCGAGCCGAGCGGCAGCGCCTCGGCCGCCGCGCGCCGGCTGCGCGCGCTCTGCGTAGGCAACGCGCCCGAGGCACGTCGCGTGGCACGGGCAGCGGCCACCGCGCCAGGCGGCGTCGCGAAGGTGGTGGGCAGCGCGGCGACGTCGGAGCGCGCCCGAGCAGGACCGGACATGGTTCTCCTTCAGTTTCCGTCCCCGCGCAGGACGCGCAGATGACCACGTCGCCCGACCTCGGCGAGCTGAACAGGGTGCGGGGCCGCGACGTGCCGCGGCCGGCCGGCCTCACGCACGGCGTCGGCCAGCGCGAGCAGGTCGTCGTGGCTCGGACCCACCTCGACGAAGTCCGGCGTGAGCCGGACGACCTCCCAGCCGCGCGGCGCCGTGAGGCGGTCCGCGTGCTCGGCGCAGAGGTCGTACGAGTGGGGCTCTGCGAGGTTGGCGAGCGGCCCGAGAACGGCGGTGGAGTCCGAGTACACATACGTCAGCGTCGCGACGGCGCCGCTGTCGCAGGCCGTGCGGGAGCACTGGCGGACGGATCTCACATCGCGAACCGTACCGGGCCCACGGGACCGGCCAGAACTGCCGCGCCGGGTGAAAGGCGTCACACCGGGGCGTGTTGCGCGGACTAGGATCGAACGGATGACCACGATGCCCGTTCCGTCCCACCCTGCGCAACCCGCACGGCGTCGTGACCGGCGCGGACGCGGCCCGCGCGGGCCGCTCCTTCCCGCGGGGCTGCCGGCGTTCCGGACCCGGGCGCAACGGTTCGACGACCTCGTCCTCGAGGCGGTCGGCCGGCTCGAGAAGCGGTGGGGGCGCGAGCTCGACGGCACCGAGTTCGCCGTCGAGGACGTGCCGCCGTCGAACCCGGCGCCGTGGGAGCGCGGTGGCGTCCCGCTCGGGCGGTACTTCCCCGCGGACGCCGGGCTGCCGGCGCGCGTCGTCGTGTACCGCCGCCCGGTCGAGACGCGCGCTCTCGACGAGGCCGACCTCGAGGACCTGGTGCGCGACGTCGTCGTCGAGCAGGTCGCCCACCTGCTGGGCCGCAGCCCGGACGAGGTCGACCCGGGCTACCACGACGGCGCCTGACCACCCGGCTCGACCTGGCGGCACGACGAGCGGCACGGCGGCGGCACGGCGGCGGCACGGCGGCGGGCCGCGACCCGGGGGCACTAGCCTGGTCCGCGATGAGCACCTCCGCCGAGTCGGGCCCTCCCCTGGTCCGCGTGATCTGCGTGACGTACGACCCGGGCAGCGAGCTCGACGACTTCGCGCGGTCGCTCGAGGACGCGGCGAGCGGGCCGGTCGAGCTGGTGCTCGTGGACAACGGGCCGCATGCCGACGCGGCTGACGCAGTTGCGGCCGCGTACGGCGGCGAGGTGGTGCGGACCGGCGAGAACCTCGGTTACGGCCGTGCCGCGAACGCCGGTGCCGAAGGCGCGACGGCGCCGTGGGTCGTCGTCGCGAACCCCGACATCGTGTGGTCGCCCGGGTCGCTCGACACGCTTCTCGCCGCTGCGCAGCGGCACCCGCGTGCCGGCGCCCTCGGGCCCGCGCTCCTCAACGTCGACGGGACGCTGTACCCGTCGGCGCGCGCGCTGCCGTCGCTCACGCAGGGGGTGGGCCACGCGCTGTTCGCGCGCCTGTGGCCGGGCAACCCGTGGACCCGGGCCTACCTGCGTCGCCAGGAGACGGCCGACGCCACGGAGCGCACGACGGGGTGGCTCTCGGGCGCGTGCCTGCTCGTGCGGCGCGAGGCGTTCGAGGAGGTCGGCGGGTTCGACCCGGCGTACTTCATGTTCTTCGAGGACGTCGACCTCGGGGAACGGCTCGCCCTCGCCGGGTGGCACAACGTCTACGTGCCCTCGGCGCGCGTCACGCACGTCGGCGGCACGTCCTGGCGCGAGCGTCCGGCGACCATGATCACCGCGCACCACCGCAGCGCCGAGCGCTACCTCCACCACCGGTACGACCGCTGGTACCACTGGCCGGTGCGGGTGGCGGTCAGCGTCGGGCTCGGCATCCGCGAGCGGTTCGAGCTCCGCGCCGCGCGCTGACCGCAGACCGTCAGGGCAGGCCGAGCGTCGAGGCGCGCTGCACGGGGACCCGGGTCTGCGCTGCGGCGTCCGGGACCGGGTCGAGGATCGACACCAGCTCGCCGTCCGCGGCGGGGACGCTCGCCAGCACCGTCCACGCCAGCGCCGCCCGCCCGGTGCGGTCGGCGTCCTCGAGCGTGAGCGCGAGACCCGCGACCTGCCGGCCCGTGACCAGGTCGGTCGCGGGCATGGCGAACGTGGTCCCCGCCTCGACGCGGACCTCACGCTCGTCGAGCACCGCGCCGTCGGCGCCCAGCACGTGCAGCGTGCCGGTCGCGGCGTCGCCGCCCGCGCCTCGGAGGCCGGGACCGACCGCCGAGAGGAGCAGGGTCGGGGTGATCCCGGTGGGCACCGCGACCACGCCGCTGCGACCGACCGCCGACGCGGCGCTCCAGGCACGCTCGAGCGTCGGCAGGTCGTCGAGCTGACCGGGCAGGCCGGGGCGCGTGAGCATCGCCCCCGCCACGACCGGCTCCTTGGAGTCCACGACGGCGGTGTAGGTACCCGTGGGCAGCCCGCCGAGGGGCAGGTCGATCACCTCACCGGGCGCGAGGTCCACCGACTCGACGCCGGGGAGCGTGACCGGACCGGCCGCGCCGAGGAGCGTGACCTGGGCGCGCGTCGCGAGGTCCCCCGGGGCGAGCAGCCGGAGCACCGCGGTGTCGGGCTGGTCGATGGTCGTGTCGGGCACCACCAGCCCACCGACCACCTGCCGGGTCGCCGGGCCCTGGCCCGCGCTGACCAGGTCCGTCCCGGCGGGGGTGAAGCCGTTGAGCCGGCTGTCCTGCACCTGGGCGGTCACGAGCCCGCCGGCCGCTGTCACGCGGGTGACGATGCGGCGCTGCTCGGCGGCGATGCCCTCGAGCAGGAGCGCGCGTTCGGCCCCGGGCGCCACGAGGAACCGGGCGGCACCGGCGAGGTCGACCCGCCCTGAGGGGCCGAACACCTCGACCGTCACCTCGGCCGGGGTCGCACCGGGGTTGGCGACGACGAGCAGCGCGCTGCTGCCGATCTCGGTGCTCCCGCCGACGAGCCACTGCTCGGCCGCCGGCGCCTGGCACGACGCCGCAGCCAGGCCGCGCAGGTCACCCGCCGAGGTCACGGACGCCGTGGTGCCGGCGATGCGCGCGGCCGTGTCGCCGACGGGGTCGGCAGTCATCCGCGTCGCACCGTCCGGTGCGGCGGCCTCGGCCGCGCCGGCCGCCCCTCCGGCCGGCTCGGCGACCGTGAGCGGCTGGTCCCCGGCGAGCGGGGTCAGGGTCGCCGAGGGGGCGCGATCGGCGTCGGACGCGCCGACCGTGACCACGCCCACGCGGGTCAGGACGTCCACCGGCGTCGGGTCGAACGCCGCGTCGCCGGCCACCGTGTCGTCGGGCTGCACGAGCGGTCCGGCGCACACGAGCTGGCGCGCCGCGGGCGGGACCTCGACCGCGGGCACGGCCACCGGGACGTCGGGCGGCACCGGGATCGCGGAGGCCTGGGCAACCACGGCCGCCGTGAGCGCGAGCACGGCCACCGCTCCCCCGATGCGCGCCGCGCGACCGCGCGCGCGTCGTGGCGCCGCCCGGGTCGCGGGCGTGGCCGTGCTCGCGCTCACAGATC
>NZ_JABCJJ010000016.1 GCF_012952065.1 Cellulomonas fimi | reverse complement strand
CCGGGCGGCCACCTCGTCCGCCACGAACTCACCGAGGCGCCCGAGCTCGCGGCGACGAGCCAGCTCGGTGATCATCCGCGCCTGACGCGCCGCCACCCACGAGGTGATGCGTTCCCACCCCGCGATCGCCTCCACCACCGCCGCCTCGTGCAGGTCAGCCGGCTCCAGGCCGTCCAGCAGACCCACCAGCTCCTGCCCCGGGAGCAGGCGATCCAGGGCGTCGGCCAGCGCGACCCCGGTCGGCACGGGGGCCTCGCCGCTCGCCTCGCCGCTCACCTCGACGCTCACCGTCGAGGGCAGGTGCGCCGCCCCCTCGATCAGCACACCCACCATCTGCCTGAAGATCACGTCCACGGACCGTGACGCCGAGCGGCGGCGCGGAGAGCAAGGGTGCCGACGGCGCGGCCCTGACGCCGTGCGCGCCCGATGCGTCGCTCGCACCCGCTGCGTCCTTCGCACTCGCCGTCTCGAACATGTGTTCGACTCTAGACCGAGCCACCCACACGACGCTGCTGCGTCCTACCGATCTCGGACGTTGCGCCTCTGCGACCGGGTCAGAGCGCGACCTTCTGGCCGATCCCGCGGTCGAGGGCCGCCGCGTACACGCGCTGGGCCGTCACCACGTCGAGGACCGCGGAGCCGACGCACTTGAAGACCGTCACCTGGTCGTCGCTCGTGCGCCCCGCCGCTCGGCCGGCGACCACCGCGCCGAGCTCCACGATGCGGGCCGGGTCGAGCAGCCCCCGGGCGATCGGGTCCACGAGGTCACCCGCCTCGACCGTGGCGGCCGGCGTGTCGACCACCACCAGACCGGCGCGCCCGACGAGCCGCGGGTCGAGCTCGCGCATCGCCGGCGTGAACGCGCCGATCGCGTTGACGTGCGCGCCGGGCGCCACAGCGGAGTCCGAGACGACCGGCGTCGTCGCCGGGGTCGCCGCGGTCACGACGTCCGCCCCCTCCACCGCCGCCGTGGCCGACGACGCCGCGACCAGTCGTGCGCCGTGACGCCCCTCGAGCGACTCGCGCGCGCGGTCCACGAACGCGGCGGTCCTCGCCGGGTCGCGCGAGTAGACCCGCACCTCGTCGAGGTCGCGGACCGTGAGCATCGCCTCGAGCTGTGCGGGCGCCAGGCTGCCCGTCCCGAGGAGCGCCCCTGTGCGCGCGTCGCTGCGCGCGAGCGCGTCCGTCGCGACGCCCTGCACCGCTCCGGTGCGCCGCTGCGTGAGGACGACCCCGTCGACCAGTGCGACGACCTGACCGGTCTCGGCGTCGAGCACGAGCACGTGCGCCGGCGCCGCGTCGATGCCGCGGGCCGCGTTGCGCGTGAAGAGCGAGATCACCTTGAGCCCGAACGCGCCGAGCTCGGGCACCCGCGCCGGCATGACGAGGGTGTGCCCCTCCTGCTCCGGGACGTCGAGGTTGAGGCGCAGCGGCACGTCGGCACCCCCCGTGGAGAGCAGCCGCACGGCGTCGCGGGCGGCGTCGACCGCCTCGAGCATCGTGAGGAGGGAGCGCACGTCGTCGGCGGTGAGGATCAGCATGGGCCGACGGTAGCGGCGACGCGACCCCCACCGGTGCGGCGTCCAGCCGGGGGCCGGCTAGATCGCGCCGCCCTCGAGGAGGTTGCAGTCCTGGAACGACGCGCCGTCGTATCCCACCGTGAACCACGCACGGCGCTGCTCCGCGGAGCCGTGCGTCCACGCCTCAGGGTTGACCGTGCCGGTCGCCTGCTCCTGGATCCGGTCGTCCCCGACCGCCTCGGCGGCCGAGATGGCCTGGCCGAGCTCCTCTGCGGTGATCGGCTCGAGGTACGTGATGCCGGTCTCGGGGTCCACCGTCGTGGACGCGTCGCCGGCCCACATCCCGGCGAGGCAGTCCGCCATGAGCTCGATGCGGACGCCGTCGGAGTCGGGTCCGGTCTGCGTGCGGTCCGCCGCCTCCATGACCCCGGTGATCGTCTGGACGTGGTGGCCGAACTCGTGGGCGATCACGTACATCTCCGCGAGCGGGCCGCCCTGGGCCCCGAACCGGTCGCGCAGGTCGTCCCAGAACCCGAGGTCGAGGTACACCGTCTGGTCCGGCGGGCAGTAGAAGGGCCCGGTCGCGCTCGTGGCGTTCCCGCACGCCGTCGAGACCGACTGCTCGAAGCTGACGACGCCCGGCTGGACGTACTCGACGCCGACCGCCGGGAGCGCCCCGGCCCAGTAGACGTCGAGGGACTCGGAGGCCCCCGCGAGGCGGCACAGCGGGTCGGAGTTCGCCTGCTCGGCCGTGCAGTCCCCGACCGCACCCTCCTGGGCAGCGCCCCCGCCGCCGCCGAGACCGTTGACGAGCGGGCCGAGGTCCTGCCCGAAGAGCAGCGCGCCGAGCAGCACCACGATGCCGCCGATGCCGCCGCCGATCGCAGCGCCCCGGCCGCGGCTCGTGCGTACGCGACCACCCTCGAAGCTCCCGCCCTCGCTGAACGTCATGCGGCGAACGCTAGACCCGGCCCCGAGGTGCCGCAGGGCGAGGGCGGTGACGCCCGCGGGCGGCCGGCTCAGTCGCCGAGGCCTCGCGCGGCCAGGGCGTCCCCGGTCGCCCGGGCCCGCGCGACAGTGCGGACTGCGGCAGGGACGAGCAGCGCCCGCGGATCTCGCTCCAGCCCGCGCGCCCGGGCGGCGTCCCGGACCTCGGCGACCGTCTGGACCAGCGCGGGGATCGTCCGCAGCATCAGCGCCACGGCGAGCGCGACGACGTCGGGGCGCACCCCGATGTGGCGCAGCGGCCGCAGCGAGCGCTCGAGGACGTCGAGCATGCGGTCGGCGGGCGTCGTCGCGGTCACGACCCCCGCGGCGAGCACCAGGCTCACCAGGTCGGCCCCGACCTCGACGGCGACCGCAGGCCCACGCTGCCACCACTGGTAGGCGCCCAGGACCCCCGCCGTCACCAGCACGGGGAGCAGTCCCCGGACCGTCGCACGCGCGGGGACGCGGGCGACCACGGCGGCGACCGTCGCGATCGCGAGCAGGACGGCGGCGGTCGCCGGGCCCCGCAGGACGATCACCGCGACGCCGAGCAGCGCCAGGGCCCCGAGCTTCACGTCGACCGGCGCCCGGTGCAGCGGCGTCGTGCCGTGAACGTAGAGCCCGAGCGGCCCGGTCCACGGGCGTCGGCTCCGTCGGCGGCGGACGCCCGCCGCCGACACGCCGGCCCTCGCCGGGTGCTGCCGCCTCACCGGACAGCCATGAGCGCGCGGTACTGCTCGACCCCGACCGGTGCGCCGCCGTCGGCCACGACCTTCCCCGCGTCGACGACGAGGACCCGGTCGGCGCGAGCCGCGGCCTCGAGGTCGTGCGTCACGAGGACCACCTGCTGGTCGAGGGAGTCGAGCAGCTCGTCGACGACCCGGCGCCACCGCAGGTCGAGCAGCGTGGTCGGCTCGTCGCACACGAGGATCTCGGGTTCCGTCGCCAGGACCCCGGCGAGCGCGAGCAGCTGCTTCTGGCCGCCGGAGAGCGAGTGCACGCTGACCTCGGCGAGGTGTCCCAGATCGAAGCGGTCGAGGATCCCGCGGACCCGCGCGTCCCGCTCGGCCCGATCGAGGCGCAACCGCCGGAGCGAAAGCGCGATGTCCTCCTGCGGGGTGGGCATGACGACCTGGGCGTCCGGGTCGGTGAACACGAAGCCCACCTTCCGGCGCACCGCCGCGCCGTCCGACGCGGTGTCGAGCCCGTCGACGACGACGCGGCCCGACGTCGGCAGCACGAGACCGTTGACCAGGCGCGCGAGCGTCGACTTCCCGGAGCCGTTCGCCCCGACGACGGCGATGCGCCGCTCCGTCAGCCTCAGGTCGACGTCGTCGAGGATCGGCACGTCCGGCGCGCCACCGGCGCCCTCGACGACGACCGAGACGGCCTTGAAGGTGATCACGGGCGGTGGGCCGGGCGAGGCAGCGTCAGCGACGCTGCCGCAGCATGTCGGGGAAGGCGCGGAAGATCGCGGCGGCGACGACGGCGACGAGCGCGTTCTTGATCACGTCACCGGGCAGGAAGAGCGCGCCGAAGCGGATCGCCTCCGCCGGCTCGAGCCCGCCCCGCCACCCCATCACGGTGATGCCGATCGGGTGCGTGAACACGAGGCTCCCGGCCATCGCGGCGCCGAACAGCACGACGGGGACGAGGGTGGCCCGTACGCGACGCGCGTACCCGGCCAGCAGGCCCGCGAGCGCCGCGGCGAACGGGAAGGCGACGAGGTACCCGAACGACGCCTTGCCGACGACCGCCAGCCCGCCCGTCGCCTCGGCGAACACCGGGAGACCGGCGAGGCCCACGGCGAGGTAGAGCAGGACCGCGAGAGCACCACGTCGGGCGCCCAGCACGACACCGGCCAGCATGACGGCGAACGTCTGCCCGGTGATCGGGACCGCCAGCCCGGCGACCGGGATCGTGAGCTGGGCGCACGCCGCGATGAGCGCCGCGAAGGTCGCGACGAGCGCCACGTCCGTCGCGACGGAGGACCGGAGCGCCAGCGGTGCGGCCGTGGGCGCGGCGACGGCGGGGCCGGCGGCCGGTGCCCCCGCGGGCACAGCGGCTGGGGCGTTCTCGGGCACGGACGGCATGGCATCTCCCGGTGAGGGTGGGCAGCAGCTCGTCACGCTAGCCGGTCGTTAGACTCGTGGGCGTTTGTGTCCGCCACCAACATCCGCGGACCGCTATCGAAGGAATCCTCAGTGATCACTGCCCATGCCGTCGAGCTGCGCGTCGGCGCGCGCGTGCTGCTCGAGGAGGCGACCTTCCGGATCGCCGCGGGCGACCGGATCGGGCTCGTCGGGCGCAACGGTGCCGGCAAGACGACGCTCACCAAGACGCTCGCGGGCCAGACGCTGCCCTCGGGCGGGCAGATCACGCGTTCGGGCGACGTCGGCTACCTGCCGCAGGACCCCCGGACCGGGGACCTCGACATGATCGCGATGGACCGCGTGCTCTCGGCGCGGGGCCTCGACGACATCGTGCGGGCCATGCGGACCACCGAAGCGGCCATGGCCAGCACCGACGACGCGGTGCAGGAGACCGCGATGGAGAAGTACTCCAAGCTCGAGGCGCGGTTCACCGCCGCCGGCGGCTACGGGGCCGAGAGCGAGGCGAGCCGCATCGCGTCCAACCTCGGCCTCGACGAGCGCGTGCTGGGCCAGACGATCGGCACGCTCTCGGGCGGTCAGCGCCGACGGGTCGAGCTCGCCCGCATCCTGTTCTCGGGCGTCGAGACGCTGCTCCTCGACGAGCCGACCAACCACCTCGACGCCGACTCGATCCTGTGGCTCCGGGACTACCTCCGGTCCTACCCCGGCGGGTTCGTCGTGATCAGCCACGACACCGAGCTGCTGCGCGCGACCGTCAACAAGGTGTTCCACCTCGACGCGAACCGTGGCGAGCTCGACCAGTACAACCTCGGCTGGGACGCCTACCTGCTCCAGCGCGAGACCGACGAGAAGCGTCGCAAGCGCGAGCGCGCCAACACCGAGAAGAAGGCGTCGGTGCTGCTCGCGCAGGCCGACAAGATGCGCGCCAAGGCGACCAAGGCGGTCGCCGCGCAGAACATGGCGCGCCGTGCCGAGCGGATGCTGTCCTCGCTCGAGGAGGTGCGCGCCTCCGACAAGGTCGCCCGCCTGCGCTTCCCGACCCCCGCGCCATGCGGCCGGACCCCGTTGACGGCGTCGGGCCTGAGCAAGTCCTACGGTTCCCAGGAGGTCTTCACCGACGTCGGGCTGGCGATCGACCGGGGGAGCCGCGTCGTCATCGTCGGCCTCAACGGCGCGGGCAAGACGACGCTGCTGCGCATGCTCGCGGGCCTCGACACCCCCGACACGGGCGAGGTCAGGCCCGGCCACGGCCTCAAGCTCGGCTACTACGCGCAGGAGCACGAGACGCTCGACACCTCCCGGACGGTCGTCGAGAACCTGCGCTCCGCCGCGCCCGACCTCACCGACACGCAGGTCCGCTCGGTGCTCGGCTCGTTCCTCTTCTCGGGGGACGACGCCGAGAAGCCGGTCCGCGTGCTGTCCGGCGGGGAGAAGACGCGGCTCGCGCTCGCAGCTCTGGTCGTCTCGTCCGCGAACGTGCTGCTGCTCGACGAGCCGACCAACAACCTCGACCCGGCGAGCCGCGAGGAGATCCTCGGTGCGCTGCGCAGCTACGAGGGTGCGGTCGTGCTCGTCTCGCACGACGAGGGAGCCGTCGAGGCGCTCGACCCCGAGCGCGTGGTGCTGCTGCCGGACGGCGTCGAGGACCTCTGGGGTCCCGACTACGCGGACCTCATCTCGCTCGCCTGACCGGTCAGCGCAGCTGGGCGTCGATGAGCGCGTCCTCCTCGTCCTCCGCGCTCGGCCCGCGCGAACGGTGCACGCGGGACGGCCTGGACCTCGGGGCCGGTGCCCTCCCGCTCACGCTGCCGACGCCGACCGCGGACGGGCCGCCCGCGACCGTGGTCCGTCCGTCGACGTCGTCGCCGCGCTCGAGGAGCTCGCGCCGGGCCATCCACGAGAAGCCGACGAGCGCCCCGAGCGCGAAGGTCCACCACTGGAAGGCGTACGACAGGTTCGAGCCCGGGTCCGTGCTCGGACGGGGGAGCCGGCCGAGCGGCTGCGCCGGGGCCGGATCCTCGGCGGCCAGGGCGCCGTACGCCGCATAGGCCTCGGCACCCTCGAGCCCGGCGGCGGCGAGCACCTGGTCGATCGAGATCGCCTGCACCTGGCCGGCCGGCGCGCCGCGCGAGGACGCCGGCTCGTCGGCCCGCAGCCGGACGGTGATCTCGACCGTGCCGCGCGGCGGGTCCGGTACCGCCTCGGCCTGCTCGCTGTCGGCGCCGGTCGGCACCCAGCCGCGGTCGACCACGAGCACCGGGCGGTCCCGCCCCGCGGCGGTCGCACCGTCGGGCTCACTGCCGGGCTCGCCGGTGCCGCCCGTGACCACGAACGGCACCAGCACGTGGAAGCCGGGCTGACCCGCGACGGGTCGGTTGCGCAGCAGCGCCGTCGCCTCGGCGTCGTACTGCCCGATTACGGTCACCGGCCGCCACACCTCGTCGTCCCCGAGGGCGTCGGTCGGGCCGGCGAGGACCTCGTCCAACGGCACGGGTTCGGCGTCGTACCCCGCCTCGATCGTCGCGATGACCTCTGCGCGCGCGGCGTTCCGGGTCCACTGCCACCAGCCGAGGAGTCCGCACACGACCGCGAGCACGACCGCCACGGTGACCAGCCCGGCGGCGCGCCGGGCCGCGGGGCTCAGGCTCCGCGCGCTCACCGGTCCACACCCCCCGGTGGTGGCGGCACCGGACGTCGGTCGAGCTCGGCCACCGGCACCGTCGAGCGCAGGAACGCGCGGGCGCCCAGGAACTGCTCGAGGTGCGCGCGGTGGTCGTCGCACGCGAGCCACACCTTGCGCCGCTCGGGCGCGTGGAGCCTCGGGTTGTTCCAGAGCAGCCCCCAGGCGGCCTCGGCCCGGCAGCCACGGGCGCTGCAGATCAGCTCGTCCACGGCGTCGGCGCCGAGCGACCCGAGGCCCGGGCTCGTGGGCTCGCTCACGCGTGGCGTCCGCTCGTGCGGTCGGCCGTCCGGGCCGTCATGCCCGCGGGCCGGTCGTCGGCGGCTGGTCGTGGGGACGACTGATCAGCGCGCGGGGGTCGATCGTCTCGAGCGGGTCGTCTCGCCGCTCCCGGCCGGCGTTCGCCAGGATGACGGCGACGTAGGGCAGCACGACGGCGCCGACCAGCAGTACGGCGGACACCCACATCGGGACGCGGTCCCACGTGAGGATCGCGAGGAGGAAGCAGACGACACGGATGCCCATCTGAACCAGGTAGCGCCGCGTGCGGCGCGCGAGGTCGTCCGCCAGCGGTTCCGGGGCTGTCGTGATCCGGTGCACCTCGGGGGTGCCCGGATGTGGCTTGCTCACCTGGTGAGTTTACGTCGGGTGCCCGCACCACTCATCCTCGGATACCGTCAGTCCTCGTCACGCCGGCCGGCGGTCTGCCCCCGCTCGGCGTGCAGGCAGCTGGACCCCGCACCCGAGATGAGGACGAAACGCGTGACTGAACCCCGCAGCGTGCTGGTGACCGGAGCGAACCGGGGCATCGGCCGGGCGATCGCCGAGCGGTTCGTCGCGGCGGGGGACAGGGTCGCGACGATCTACCGCCGCGGCGACGTGCCCGACGGCGTCCTCGGCGTAGTCGGTGACGTGCGGGACACGGCGTCCGTCGACGCGGCCTTCACCGCGGTCGAGGCGGCGCACGGCCCCGTCGAGGTGCTCGTCGCGAACGCCGGCGTCACGCGGGACCAGCTCCTGATGCGCATGACCGACGAGGAGTTCGAGACGGTCGTCGACGTCAACCTGACCGGCGCGTTCCGCTGCGTGCGGCGCGCGTCCACGGGCATGATCCGGCTGCGCCGCGGTCGCATCGTGCTCATCTCGTCGGTGGTCGGCCTGTACGGCTCGCCCGGACAGGTCAACTACGCGGCCTCGAAGTCGGCCCTGGTCGGCATGGCCCGGTCGATCACGCGTGAGCTCGGGGCGCGCGGCATCACCGCGAACGTCGTCGCGCCCGGATTCATCGACACCGCGATGACGGCCGAGCTGCCGATCGAGCGCCAGGAGGCGTACCGCGCCTCCATCCCCGCCGGGCGCTTCGGCCAGGCCGAGGAGATCGCCGGCGTCGTGCAGTTCCTCGCCTCCGCGGACGCCGCCTACGTGACCGGGGCCGTGATCCCGGTCGACGGCGGCCTCGGCATGGGTCACTGAGCGGCCGACGCTCCTCCTCGCCCCTCTCGTCCCCGAACCACCCTCGAACGCACGGAAGGCCACGCCATGGCTCTGCTCGACGGCAAGAAGCTCCTCGTCACCGGTGTGCTCACCGACGGCTCGATCGCCTTCCACGTAGCGCGGCTGGCCCAGGAGCAGGGCGCCGAGGTGGTGCTCACCTCGTTCGGGCGTCAGTTCCGGCTCACCCAGGCGATCGCGCGCCGGCTCCCCGCGGCGGCCCCGGTCGTCCAGCTCGACGTGACGTCGGCCGAGGACCTGGACGCGCTCGCCGAGCGGGTGCGCGAGCACACGGACCACCTCGACGGCGTCGTGCACTCGATCGGGTTCGCGCCGCAGTCCGTGATGGGCGGCAACTTCCTCGCGGGGGAGTGGCCTGACGTCGCCACGGCGCTCGAGATCTCGGCGTACTCGCTCAAGTCGCTCGCGGTCGCAGCCAAGCCGCTGCTCGGCCGGGGCTCGTCGATCGTCGGCCTCACGTTCGACGGCCGGTACGCCTGGCCGGTCTACGACTGGATGGGGGTCGCGAAGGCCGCGTTCGAGGCGACCTCTCGCTACCTCGCGCGGGACCTCGGCCCCGACGGCATCCGCGTCAACCTGGTCTCGGCCGGGCCGGTCCGCACGACGGCGGCGAGGTCGATCCCCGGCTTCGAGACGATGGAGGGCGGGTGGCCCGACCGCGCGCCTCTCGGCTGGGACGTCTCGGACCCGGAGCCGACCGCCCGTGCCGTCGCTGCCCTGCTGTCCGACTGGTTCCCCGCCACGACCGGCGAGATCGTCCACGTCGACGGCGGCGTCCACGCGATGGGGCTCTGACGGTCGTGACCGGCGGCGCGGGCGCGGCCCGTCGTCTCGTGCTGCTCCGGCACGCCAGGGCCGAGCAGGGCGGCCGGGACGTCGACGAGCTGCGTCCGCTCGCGTTGGAGGGCCGACGACAGAGCACCCGGGTGTCCGCGGCGCTGGTCGAGCACGGTCTGGTCCCGGACCTGGTGCTGTGCTCGTCGGCGGTCCGGACGCGGCAGACGTGGGAGCTCGTCCGCAACGGGCTCGGGGGCGCGAAGCCCGAGGCGGTCGTGACGGATGCACTCTACGAGGCGGGCCCCGGCGACGTCCTCGCCCAGGTGCGCGAGGTCGACCCGGGCGTGCGGACGCTCCTGGTCGTCGGGCACGAGCCGACCGTGTCGACGCTCGCGGCCCTGCTCGCCGGCCCGGGGTCCGACGACGCCGGCGTGGCTCGCGTCCGTGCCGGGATCTCGACGGCCTCGTTCGTCGTCCTCGAGGTCGACGTCGACTGGAGCGGCCTCGACCGGGCCGGCGCCGTGCTGCGGGCGGTCGTCTCGCCGAAGGACTAGCGGTCCAGCAGGGCGAGCACCTGGTCCAGCCGCCCGTCGAGCGCCACGTGGGCGTGCGCGCGCACGAGCGGCTTGGCGTTGAAGGCCACGCTCAGCCCCGCGACCGCGAGCATGCCGAGGTCGTTCGCGCCGTCGCCGATCGCGACGGTGTCGCGCAGGTCGACGCCCTCGGCGCGCGCGAAGTCGCGCAGCGCCTGCGCCTTGCCCTCGCTGTCGACGACTGCTCCGGTCACGCGGCCGGTGAGCGCGCCGTCGGCCACCTCGAGGCGGTTGGCGCGGGTGTGGGCGATAGCCAGGGACGCCGCGAGCGGCTCGACGATCTCGGCGAAACCGCCGGAGACCAACGCCACGGGCCAGCCGCGGCGCGTCAGCTCCTCGACCAGCTCGCGCGCGCCCGGCGTGAGCTCGACCTCGCGGCGGACCGCGTCCAGCACCCCGACGGGGAGCCCGGCGAGAGTCGCGACCCGGGCGTGCAGCGAGGCGGCGAAGTCGATCTCGCCGCGCATCGCCCGCTCCGTGATCTCCGTGACGTCCGCCTCGGACCCCGCGTGCGCGGCGAGCATCTCCACGACCTCGCCCGTGATCAGCGTCGAGTCGACGTCCATGACGACCAGGAGCCGGCGGGCGTCGGTCGGTCGGGCTCCGGAGGCGCCGGGCGCGGGCGGTGACGTCACCCGCGCAGGGTAGCCGCGGCGTCGTGCACGGTGCCGCGCCCGCCCAGCACCGGGGCCGGGTCGGAGCGCGCCGCGCTCACAGCTCGACGATCGAGCCCTTGGGAACCACGGTGATGCCCGACTCCGTCACGGTGAAGCCGCGCGCGAGGTCGTGCTCGCGGTCGAGCCCGATGCGGGCGCGCGGCGGCACGACGACGTTCTTGTCGAGGATCGCCCGGTGCACCTGGGCGTGCCGGTGGATCTTCACGTCGTCCATGAGGACGCTGTCCGAGACGGACGACCACGAGTGCAGGTAGACGCCGGGCGACAGGACGGAACCCGAGACACCGGCGCCCGAGACGATGACGCCGGGGGACACGAGCGAGTCCGCCGCGTACCCGATCCGGTCCGGGCCGGCGTGCACGAACTTGGCCGGCGGCAGCCCCGTGTACCCGGTGTGCAGCGGCCACTCGTCGTTGTAGACGTTGAACACGGGCTCGATCGAGATCAGGTCGCGGTTCGCGTCGAAGTACGAGTCGAGCGTCCCGACGTCGCGCCAGTAGTCCCGGTCGCGGTCGGTCGAGCCGGGTACGTCGTTGTGGATGAAGTCGTAGACGCCGGCCTCTCCGCGCGCGACGAAGTACGGCACGAGGTCCCCGCCCATGTCGTGCTTCGACGTCGGGTTCTCGGCGTCCGCGGTCACGGCGGCCACGAGCGCGTCGGCGTTCGCGACGTAGTTGCCCATCGACGCGAGGATCTCGCCCGGCGAGCCCGGCACCGTGACCGGGTCCGGGGGCTTCTCTCGGAACGCCGCGATGCGCGTCGGGTCGTCGGGGTCCGGCTCGATGACGCCGAACTCGGTCGAGAGCGCCACCGGCTGCCGGATCGCTGCCACGGTCAGCTCGGCCCCGGACTCGACGTGCGCGTCGACCATCTGCGAGAAGTCCATGCGGTAGACGTGGTCCGCGCCGACCACGACCACGATGTCCGGCCGCTCGTCGCCGATGATGTTGAGGCACTGGTAGATCGCGTCGGCGCTGCCGAGGTACCAGTGCTTGCCGACGCGCTGCTGCGCCGGCACGGGCGCCACGTAGTTGCCGAGCAGGGCCGACATGCGCCACGTCTTGGTGACGTGCCGGTCGAGGCTGTGCGACTTGTACTGCGTCAGCACGACGACCTTGAGGTACCCCGAGTTGATGACGTTCGACAGGGCGAAGTCGATCAGCCGGTAGATCCCGCCGAACGGGACGGCGGGCTTGGCGCGGTCGGTGGTCAGCGGCATGAGTCGCTTCCCCTCACCACCCGCGAGGACGATTGCGAGGACGCGCGGCGCTGCCATGACCAGACAGTAGGCCCGCCGGTCCCGGACCGGCCACCGGTAGCGGCACGGCGCGCGAGGGGACGCGGCGCTACCGTGGCGAGATGCGAGTAGACCTGCTCACGCGCGAGTACCCGCCGCACGTCTACGGAGGGGCGGGGGTGCACGTCGCGGAGCTGTCGGCGGTCCTGCGCCGCAGCGTCGACGTGCGGGTCCGGTGCTTCGACGGACCCCGCGAGGACGCGCCGCCCGGCGTCACGGGCTACGCCGTCCCGGACGGCCTGGCCGGCGTGGACGCGACCCTGCGGACGCTCGGCGTCGACCTGGCGATGGCCGACGACGTCGCGGGCGCCGACCTCCTGCACTCCCACACCTGGTACGCCAACATGGCCGGGCACCTCGGCGGCCTGCTGCACGGCATCCCGCACCTGCTCTCGGCGCACAGCCTCGAGCCGTTGCGCCCGTGGAAGGCCGAGCAGCTCGGCGGCGGTTACGCGCTGTCGAGCTGGGCCGAGCGGACGGCGTACGAGGGTGCGGCGGGCGTCGTCGCGGTGAGCGCCGGGATGCGCGAGGACATCCTGCGCGTCTACCCGCAGGTCGATCCCGCCCGGGTGCATGTCGTCCACAACGGGATCGACCTCGCGGGCTGGCAGCGCCCGACCGGGCCCGACGCCGAGGCCGCCGACGCCGTCGTCCGGGGCCTGGGGATCGACCCCGACCG
This sequence comes from Cellulomonas fimi, assembly GCF_012952065.1. GTDB lineage: Bacteria > Actinomycetota > Actinomycetes > Actinomycetales > Cellulomonadaceae > Pengzhenrongella > Pengzhenrongella fimi_A. The sequence goes on along the minus strand of NZ_JABCJJ010000016.1, from coordinate 65,539 downwards.
ACCCGCGGTCGTGTTCGTCGGACGGATCACGCGGCAGAAGGGGCTCCCGTACTTCCTGCGCGCGGCCGAGCGGCTGCCCGCCGACGTGCAGGTGGTCCTGTGCGCGGGCGCCCCCGACACCGCCGAGCTCGCGGCCGAGGTCGAGGGGCTCGTCGCCGGGCTGGCCGAGCGACGGCAGGGTGTCGTCTGGATCGCGAAGATGCTCCCGCGGGACGAGCTCGTCGCGGTCCTCGCCAGTGCCACCGTCTTCGTCTGCCCCTCGGTCTACGAGCCGCTCGGCATCGTCAACCTCGAGGCCATGGCCGTCGGGCTGCCCGTGGTGGGCACCGCGACGGGCGGCATCCCCGAGGTGGTCGACGACGGCGCCACCGGTGTGCTCGTGCCGATCGACCAGGCGCAGGACGGGACCGGGACGCCGCTCGACCCGGACCGGTTCGTCGCGGACCTGGCGGACGCGCTGACGCGGGTGGCCGGCGACCCGGAGCGGGCGGCCGAGATGGGCGCGGCAGCACGCCGACGCGTCGAGGAGCACTTCGCGTGGGACGCCATCGCCGAACGCACCCTCGAGGTCTACCGGGCGGTGCTCGGGGAGCCTGCGCCGGGGTGAGGGCGGTGCCGGGCGTCAGGCGTCGGGGCCGACCAGCGCGGTCGCCGCACACATCGCACGCCGCGCGGCCCGGTCCACCTCGCGCAGCGCCGTCGACCGCTGGTCCGCCTGCCAGAGGTTGACCGCGCCGCCGTCGTCGGCCGTGGCCAGCGCGACGATCGCGCGGAGCCGGGCGGCCGAGACCAGGACCCGCAGGCGCCGTCCGTCGATCCCGGTGGGGACCGGCCAGCCCAGGTCGGCGTCGGAGCGCAGCGAGGCGATCGCGACCGCGGCGTCGGGCCGCCACCGGGCGACGTCGAGCGAGTCGAGCGCCTCCGTCGCGGAGATCAGCGCGAGGCGCAGCGCACGCTCGGCGTCGGCGAGCGAGCCGACCGTCCCGAGCAGGCTCGCGCGCCAGTCGGGGACCGGTCGCACGGTCCACGTCACCAGGTGACCGGGCTCGTAGACGCTCCCGAACTCCTCGACGGCCGGGACCGCGGCGTACGACCCGGCGCGCGTGTGCACCAGGACGCACTCGCCGGCCTCGACCGCGGCGGCGCTCACGGGGGCGGGGACCCCGGCGACGTCGCCGGGGGCGGGCAGCAGCGCGGCGGCCTCGCGCGCACCGCCGGCCCAGTCCGCGAGCAGGTCGGGCAGCGTGCGGGGCGCGACGTCGTCCGCGTCGGCCCCGGTGACGGCGTGGGGCTCGTCGTCGCCCTGCACGGCGTCGACGGCGCGCTGGAGCGGGCCCGAGCCGGCGCCGACCCGCTGCGCCCAGAGCGCGAGCAGGACCGAGCGCGGCAGCGCCATCAGGTCGGACAGGTCATCCACGCGCACAACCTACGACCTGCCCGCGCCGCGGCAAGGGTCCCGCGCCCGGCGCAGGTAGGGTCGGTGCCCATGAACGAGGTGCTCGACCTGCAGGACGTGTCCATCCGCCGGGGCACCACGACGATCCTCGACGCGGTGAGCTGGCAGGTCCGGGAGGGCGAGCGCTGGGTCGTCCTCGGCGGCAACGGCGCCGGCAAGACGACGCTGCTGCAGGTCGCCGCGGGCCGGATGCACCCGTCGTCCGGGAGGGCCCACCTGCTCGGCGAGCGGCTCGGGCGGGTCGACGTCTTCGAGCTGCGCCCGCGCATCGGCCTGGCCAGCGCCGCGCTCGCGGACCGGATCCCGGCCGGCGAGACGGTGCGCGACGTCGTGCTGACCGCCGCGTACGGCATGACCGGTCGCTGGCGCGAGCAGTACGAGGAGCTCGACGAGTCGCGGGCCCGCGACCTCATGGCGGCGTTCGGCGTCGCCGGGCTCGCCGACCGCCGGTTCGGCACCCTGAGCGAGGGCGAGCGCAAGCGCGCGCAGATCGCGCGGTCGCTCATGACCGATCCCGAGCTGCTCCTGCTCGACGAACCCGCCGCGGGGCTCGACCTCGGCGGCCGCGAGGAGCTCCTCGCCGCGCTCACCGAGCTGGCGCGCGACCCCCGCTCGCCCGTCCTGGTCCTCGTGACCCACCACGTCGAGGAGATCCCCGACGGCTTCACGCACGTGCTCCTCATGCGTGCCGGGACGGTGCACGCCGCGGGCCCCCTGGACCAGGTGCTCACCCCGGAGAACCTCTCGGGCACGTTCGGGCTGGACCTCACGGTCGAGCACGTCGACGGGCGCTGGACGGCGCGGTCGGCGCGGACGCCCTGATCGAGGGCATCCGGCACCGAGACGGGAAAGAGCCCGAGACGGGAAAGAGCCCGAGACGGGAAAGAGCCCGGGACGGGAAAGAGCCCGAGACGGGAAAGAGCCCGGGACGGGAAAGAGCCCGGGACGGCAAAGAGCCCGCATAGGATGGGTAAGACATCGACGTCGCCGCCTGCGTCGTCGTCCCTGCTCTCCGCGCTCTCGCCGTTGCCGCGGAACGGGCCTGTGAGGAGGTCGCCATGGACTGGCTCTGGTGGGTCGGAGCGGCTCTCGTCCTGATCGTGATCGAGATCGTCTCGCTCGACCTCGTGCTCGTCATGTTCGCGGGCGGCGCGTTCGCCGCTGCCGCAGCCAACGGGCTGGGTGCGCCGCTCTGGCTGCAGATCGTGGTCTTCGCGGTCGCCTCCGTGCTGCTCCTCGTCGCGATGCGGCCGTGGCTGCTGCGGCAGCTGAAGACCCGGATGCCGCTCGTCGAGACGAACGCGGCCGCGCACGTCGGACGTGCCGCCGTCGTGGTCGCCGAGGTCAGCGAGCGCGGCGGCCGCATCAAGCTGGCCGGCGAGGTGTGGACGGCACGGACGGCGGTCGACGAGCTCCGCCTGCCCGCGGGCACGGAGGTGCGGGTCGTCGCCATCGACGGTGCCACCGCCGTCGTCGAGCCGGCGGACGAGATCCCGGCTCCCAGACCGCCCGCACGTCCTGAGCACAAGGAGAGCGCATGAACACCCTCTCGGTCGCCACGATCGCCACGAACGACGTCTCGGTCGGCCAGATCCTCGGCTACGTCGTGCTGGGGCTGCTGCTGATCTTCGTCGTCGTGGCGCTGGTCCGGTCGGTCCGGATCGTGCCGCAGGCGGTCGCGCTGGTGATCGAGCGCCTCGGCCGGTACTCCCGCACGCTGGAACCCGGCCTGCACCTGCTCATCCCGTTCGTCGACCGGGTGCGCGCGGGGGTCGACCTGCGTGAGCAGGTCGTCTCCTTCCCGCCGCAGCCCGTCATCACGTCCGACAACCTCGTGGTGAGCATCGACACCGTCCTGTACTTCCAGGTGACCAACCCGAGGTCCGCGGTCTACGAGATCGCCAACTACATCACCGCCATCGAGCAGCTCACCGTGACCACGCTGCGTAACGTCATCGGCTCGATGGACCTCGAGCAGACGCTGACGAGCCGTGACCAGATCAACGGGCAGCTGCGCGGCGTCCTCGACGAGGCGACCGGGCGCTGGGGCATCCGCGTCAACCGGGTCGAGCTCAAGTCGATCGACCCGCCCCAGAGCATCCAGGGCTCGATGGAGCAGCAGATGCGCGCCGAGCGCGACCGGCGTGCGGCGATCCTCACGGCCGAGGGCGTCAAGCAGTCGCAGATCCTCACCGCCGAGGGCGACAAGCAGGGCGCGATCCTCCGCGCGGAAGGCGCGGCACAGGCGGCGATCCTCACCGCCGAGGGCGAGGCCCGCGCGATCCTGCAGGTCTTCGACGCCGTCCACCGCGGCGACGCCGACCCCAAGCTGCTGGCCTACCAGTACCTCCAGACGCTGCCCAAGATCGCCAGCAGCCCCTCGAACAAGGTCTGGATCGTGCCGTCCGAGCTGACGGGCGCGCTCGCTCAGTTCACCAAGGGCTTCGGCGGCGCGATGACGGGTCCCGAGGGCCCCGCGCCCGACTCGGGTCGGCCGGCGGGGACGTCTCCGCTCGGCGCGGACCTGCCGCCCGTGAGCCTGCGCGACCCGTCGGAGGCGCTGGCGGAGGCACGCCGGCAGTCCGAGGCCGCGACCGCCGACGCCACGAGCGCGGGGACGCTCAGCGGGGCGCCCCGGGACCCGGCGGCCGAGGCAGGTCAGCATCCCTACACGCCGCGGGAGGGCGACCAGCCGACGCCCTGAGCCGAGCGTCGCCGACGAGGACCGGGCGGAGCGAGCCGCCCAGGAGCGCCGGGTTTCGCCCGGCGCGAAGTACGAGAAAGATCAGTGCTTTCGCGGCGCGGCAGTGGCAGGGTGCAAGGAATGTGCCCCACCCGCGTCCCGACCACGTGTCGCGCCCGGTCTGACCCCGCGGACCCGACGTGCTGATCCGACTCCTGCGGCAGTACCTGCGGCCGTACGGCGCCTTCGTGACCGGCGTGCTCGTGCTGCAGCTCGTGCAGACGCTCGCGACGTTGTACCTGCCCAGCCTCAACGCGGACATCATCGACCTCGGCATCGCCCGCGGCGACACCGGCTTCATCATGCGCACCGGTGGCTGGATGCTCGCGATCAGCCTGCTGCAGGTCGCGTGCGCGGTCGCTGCCGTCTACTTCGGCGCCCGGGCGTCGATGGCGTTCGGTCGCGACCTGCGCGAGGGCCTGTTCACGCGGGTTCAGGACTTCTCGGCCCAGGAGGTCGGCCACTTCGGCGCGCCGTCACTCATCACGCGGACCACCAACGACATCCAGCAGGTCCAGATGGTCGTGCTCATGAGCTTCACGATCATGGTGATGGCTCCGATCATGCTCGTCGGGGGCGTCGTCATGGCCCTGCGCGAGGACGTCGCGCTGTCGCGGCTCCTGCTCGTGGTCGTCCCCGTGCTCGGCATCGCGGTGGGGCTGATCGTGAGCCGGATGATCCCGTACTTCAGGGCGATGCAGAAGCGGATCGACCGCATCAACGCCGTGCTGCGCGAGCAGATCACCGGGATCCGTGTCATCCGGGCGTTCGTCCGCGAGCGGCGTGAGGCGGAGCGGTTCGGGGTCGCGAACACCGCGCTGTTCGAGACCTCGATACGGGTCGGCATGCTCATGGCCCTGATGTTCCCCACCGTCATGCTCGTGATGAACGCCTCGAGCGTGGGCGTGCTGTGGTTCGGCGGGCAGCGGGTCGACGCCGGTGCGATGCAGATCGGCTCGCTCACGGCGTACCTCAGCTACCTCGTCTACATCCTGATGGCGGTGATGATCGCGACGATGATGTTCGTGATGGTGCCGCGCGCGGTCGTCGCGTCGGAGCGGATCGTCGAGGTGCTCGACTCCGAGCCGACCGTCCGCCCGCCGGCCGAGCCCGTGCGGCTCCCGCCGGGGACCGCGCTCGGCGTCGCGCAGGGGACGGTCGAGCTCCGGGAGGCCGAGTTCCGCTACCCGGGCGCCGAGGCGGCGGTGCTCCACGGGATCAGCCTGACCGCCCGGCCCGGCCGCACGACGGCGATCATCGGCTCCACCGGTGCCGGCAAGACGACGCTCCTCGGCCTGGTCCCGCGGCTCTTCGACGTCACGGCGGGTGCGGTGCTGGTCGACGGCGTCGACGTGCGCGCGCTCGACCCGGACGACCTCTGGGCCCGCATCGGCCTCGTGCCGCAGCGGCCGTTCCTCTTCAGCGGCACGGTGGCGTCGAACCTCCGGTACGGCCGGGCCGACGCGAGCGACGACGAGCTGTGGCACGCGCTCGAGGTCGCGCAGGCGCGCGACTTCGTCGAGCAGATGCCGGAAGGTCTCGACGCGCCGATCGCGCAGGGCGGCACCAACGTCTCGGGCGGGCAGCGGCAACGGCTGGCCATCGCCCGCGCGCTGGTCAAGCGCCCGTCGATCTACCTGTTCGACGACGCCTTCTCGGCGCTCGACTACGCGACGGACGCTGCCCTGCGGGCCGCGCTCGCGCCCGAGACGCGCGACGCCACCGTGGTCGTCGTCGCGCAGCGGGTCTCGACGATCCGGGGGGCCGAGCAGATCGTCGTGCTCGAGGCCGGCGCCGTGGTGGGCGTCGGCACCCACGACGAGCTGATGGCGACCTCGCAGACGTACCGGGAGATCGTCCTCTCGCAGGTGTCGGCGCAGGAGGCGGCATGAGCGCCGACCGACCCGCGCCCCACGCGCGGCCGCAGGCCCAGCCGCAGACCCAGCCGCCGGCGTCGTCCCCCGCTCCCGTCCGGCCGCCGCAGCGTCCGCACGGGCCGCCGCACATGGCGATCGGGATGCCGACCGAGAAGTCGCTGGACTTCCGTGGCTCGGGACGGCGCCTGGTCGCCACGCTGCGGCCCGAACGGGGCGCCGTCGCCGGGGTGCTGGCGCTCGCCGTCGCGTCCGTCGCCCTCGTGGTGCTCGGCCCCAAGGTGCTCGGCACCGCGACGGACATCATCTTCGAGGGCGTGATCGGCCGGCAGCTCCCGGCCGGCCTCACGAAGCAGCAGGCCGTCGACGCCGCCCGGGCCCAGGGGCAGGACCGGTTCGCGGACATGCTCGGCGGGATGGACGTCGTCCCCGGCGTGGGCATCGACTTCGGTCACCTGCGCGCGGTGCTGCTGACCGTCCTCGCGATCTACGTGGGCTCGTTCCTCTTCGGCTGGCTGCAGGGCCGGCTCACGACCGGCGTCGTCCAGCGCACGACGTTCCGGCTGCGCGCCGACGTCGAGAGCAAGCTCTCGCGCTTGCCGCTCGCCTACTTCGACAGCCAGAAGCGGGGGGAGGTGCTCTCGCGAGTCACCAACGACATCGACAACATCGCCCAGACGATGCAGCAGACGCTGTCCCAGCTGATCACCGCGGTCCTCACCGTCGTCGGCGTGCTCGTCATGATGCTCTGGATCTCGCCGCTGCTCGCCCTGGTGGCGCTCGTCACCGTGCCGGCGTCGGTCGCGACGACGGTCGCGATCGCCAAGCGGTCCCAGCCGCAGTTCGTCGCCCAGTGGGCCTCGACCGGTCGGCTCAACGCGCACGTCGAGGAGATGTACACCGGCCACGAGCTCGTCAAGGTCTTCGGCCGTCAGCAGCAGGCGATCGAGACGTTCCGCGAGGAGAACGAGCAGCTCTACGCCGCGAGCTTCAAGGCCCAGTTCATCTCCGGGACGATCCAGCCGGCGATGGGGTTCCTCAGCAACCTCAACTACGTGATCGTCGCGGTCGTCGGCGGACTGAGAGTGGCGTCGGGCGCGATGACCCTCGGTGACGTGCAGGCGTTCATCCAGTACTCGCGCCAGTTCACGCAGCCCCTCACGCAGATCGCCGCGATGATGAACCTGCTCCAGTCCGGCGTCGCCTCCGCCGAGCGGGTGTTCGAGCTGCTGGACGCCGAGGAGCAGCGGCCCGACCCCGAGCCGGCCGCCGACGTACCCACGCCGGTCCGCGGACGCGTGGCGTTCGAGGACGTGTCGTTCCGGTACGACCCGGACCGCCCGCTGATCGAGCACCTCTCGCTCGTCGCGGAGCCGGGGCAGACGGTCGCGATCGTGGGGCCGACCGGCGCCGGCAAGACGACGCTGGTCAACCTCCTCATGCGGTTCTACGAGGTGGACTCGGGGCGGATCACGCTCGACGGCGTCGACGTCGCCACGACCACGCGGGACGCGCTGCGGTCGAAGATCGGCATGGTGCTCCAGGACACGTGGCTGTTCGGCGGGACGATCGCCGACAACATCACGTACGGCGTCGACGACGCGACGCAGGACCAGATGGCCGCCGCCGCCCAGGCCACCCACGTCGACCGGTTCGTGCGCACGCTGCCCGACGGCTACGCGACCGTGCTCGACGACGAGGGCGGCAACGTCAGCGCCGGTGAGAAGCAGCTGCTGACGATCGCGCGCGCGTTCCTCGCCGACCCCGCGATCCTCGTGCTCGACGAGGCGACGAGCTCGGTCGACACCCGGACCGAGGTGCTCGTTCAGAAGGCCATGGCAGCGCTCCGGGTCGGACGCACGTCGTTCGTGATCGCCCACCGGCTGTCCACGATCCGCGACGCCGACGTGATCCTCGTGATGGAGAACGGCTCGATCGTCGAGCAGGGCAGCCACGAGAGCCTGCTCGAGGCGGGCGGCGCGTACGCGGCGTTGTACGCGAGCCAGTTCGCCCGGGCGGCGGCGCCGGTGGACTGAGGTGGCTGGCAGGATCCTCGGCGTGCCGATCCACCGCCTGACCACCGCCGACGACGAGCGCCTGCACGACTACCTGCGCCTGACCGACGTGGCGCTGCGCTCGCGGCACGAGCCCGCCAAGGGCCTCTACATCGCCGAGAGCTCGACCGTGATCCGCCGCGCGGTCGCGGCCGGGCACCGTCCGCGGTCGTTCTTGATGGCCGAGCGGTGGCTCCCCGACCTCGAGGACGTGCTCGACGCCGTCGGCGCCGGCCCGGACGGCGACGTACCGGTCTTCGTCGCGGACGCCGAGCTGCTCGAGTCGGTGACCGGCTTCCACCTGCATCGCGGCGCGCTCGCCGCGATGCACCGACCGCCGCTGCTGCCGGCGCACGAGCTGCTCGCCGGTGCGCGCGGGGGAGCAGGCGCTCGGCGCGTCGCCGTGCTCGAGGACGTCGTCGACCACACGAACGTCGGTGCCGTGTTCCGCAGCGCGGCCGGCCTGGGCGTCGACGCGGTGCTGGTGAGCCCGCGGTGCGCCGACCCGCTCTACCGGCGCTCGGTGCGGGTGTCGATGGGGACGGTGTTCCAGGTCCCCTGGACGCGGCTCGAGACCTGGCCGGGGGGCCTGGCCGATCTCCGGGCGGACGGCTTCACCGTCGCGGCCCTCGCGCTCACCGTCGACGCCGTCACGCTCGACGAGCTGGCCGCCTCGCCGTCGGTGACGGGTCCGGAGTCACGGCTCGCGCTCGTGCTGGGAACGGAGGGCGACGGCCTGTCGCGCGGTGCGGTCGAGGCGGCCGACGTCGTCGTCCGCATCCCCATGGCCGGCGGCGTCGACTCGCTCAACGTGGCCGCGGCGTCGGCGGTCGCGTTCTGGGCGACGCGGGCCTGACGGGCCCACCGGCGACCTGGTGCGGCAGCAGGCGCGACCCCTCGGGGCCGTCGAGCGCGACGCCGAGGCCCTCGACCACCTCGGCGCCGGGGAGCTCCGCGAGCAGCGCGCCCTCGAGCGCGAGCTTGGACCGGCGGACCCCGCTGCCCACGATGACGACGCCGCCCACGCCCGCGCCGTCGGCCACCACGCGCGAGTCGACGAGCACCTGCCACGCCTCGGGCAGCCCGACCGGGGTGATGCCGCCGTACTCCATCTGCGAGAGCTCGGTCGCCCGGTCGGTCGGCAGGAACGACGCCTTGCGCACGTCGAGGAGCCTGCGGACCGCGGTGTTCACGTCCGCCCGGGTCGTGGCGAGCACGACGGCGGCCGCGATGCGCTCGTCGCCCGCACGCCGTCCGGCGACGACCACGCAGTTGGCCGAGGCCGCCGGGGGCAGGTCGTAGGCCTGGGTCATGGCTGCCGTGTCGGCCAGCCCGGGGTCGATCTCGGCGACGGCGACGCGGTCCGCCACCGTGGGGTCGACGACGGCCCAGCCGGACAGGGCGGCGTGGGTCGCGGGCGCGAGGAGCTCTGGGTGGTCGACGGCGCGGAGCCACGTCAGGCTCCCGAGCGAGGGCAGGGTCATGCGGCGCACGCTAGCGCTGGAACGTCGGCGTCAGGGTGGCACGGCCCAGCGTGTGGAACAGCACGTCGAGCGCGACCGCGGTGGGGTTGTCGTCGGGACCCGCACCGAGCCGCTCGACGTCGAGCGCGTGAACCGCGAAGACGTAGCGGTGCACCCGGTCGCCGGGTGGCGGCGCGGCACCGGCGTACCCCGTGCTGCCGCTGTCGTTGCGGACCTGGGACGCCGGGCTCGGCAGCGCTGCGCCGTCCGGGGCGCCCGCGCCCGTGGGCAGGGACGTCGTGCTCGCGGGCAGGTCGACGACGGTCCAGTGCCACCAGCCCGCGGGCGTCGGGGCGTCGGGGTCGAAGCAGCTGACCGCGAACGACCGCGTCCCGGCCGGGAAGCCCTCCCAGCGCAGGTGCGGCGACACGTCCTGCGCCGCGGTGTGGCGCTCGGCGAGCGGGGCGCCGTCGGCGACGTCGTCGCTCATCAGCGTGAACGTCGGCACCGGGGGGAGCAGGGAGTACGGGTCCGGGGCGAGGGGTCGGCTCAGGTCCATCGCCCCATCATGCCGAGGTCTGGGCCCGGCGCACGTGGGAGCGTGCGTGCTCGACGGCCGCGTCGAGGTCGTCGAACAGGTGCTTGTGGTGCTGCAACTCGGCGAGGACCCCGACCACCTCGACGACCTGCCGGTGCTCCGGACGCAGCCCCTTGAGCAGCACGACGATGCCGCGGCGCTGGAGGTCGGCGACGATCTCGGCGAGCGCGTTCGCCCCCGAGGTGTCGAGGACCCGGATGCTGCCCAGGCGCAGGACGACGACCCGCACGTCGGCCACCTGGGCCAGCTCGTCGAGGAACCGCCGCACGTCGGCGAAGAACAGCGCGCCGTCGATCCGGTACACCGCGATGTGCTCGGCGAGCAGCGCGCGCTCGGAGACGGTGTCCACCTCGACGTCGGGCAGCGGCTCGCGGTGCAGGCCGCTCGCCCGTGCCATCGCACGCAGCGCGAGCACCGCGGCCACGGCGACACCCAGCTCGACCGCGACGACGAGGTCGAACACGACCGTCGCGCCGAACGTGAGCAGGAAGACGAGCGCGCCGGAGCGCCCCGAGCGGGAGATCGTGCGGGCGGTGCGGATGTTCACCATGCGCGCCGCCGTGACGAGCAGGACCCCCGCGAGGGCCGAGAGCGGGATCCGCGCGACGAACGACGTGCCCAGGTAGACGACCCCGGCGAGCACCACGGCGTGCGACATCGCGGCGACCCGGGTCCGGCCGCCCGCGCGCACGTTGACCGCGGTGCGCGCGATCGCGCCGGTCGCGGGCACGCCGCCGAAGACCCCCGCGGCCAGGTTGGCGAGCCCCTGGCCGACGAGCTCGCGATCGGGGTGGGTGCGCGGGACGTCGTCGGCCATCCCGTCCGCGACCTGCGCCGAGAGCAGGCTCTCGAGCGCCGCGAGGGCGGCGACGGCGAGGGCGGCCGAGAACAGGGCGCTGGTGGCCTCGGGGGTCAGGTCGGGGATGCCCGGAGCGGGGAGCGTCGCGGGGATCGCGCCGATCCGCGCCACGTCGAGGCGGGCGAGCTCGGCGACGACCGTGGCGCCGGCCACCGCGAGGAGCGACGCGGGAAGCGTCCGGTTGACGCGCGGCAGCAGGACCATCAGGCCGACGACGAGGACCACGAGCCCGACGGCGGGCAGCGCGGCCGACCAGTCGACGTCGCCCAGGGTGCGGAGCGCGACCAGCGCGGCGTTCTCGCCCTCGGCCTTGGGGGTGTCGAGCGCGAGCGGCACCTGCTGGAGCCCGATGACGACCCCGATCCCGAGCGTGAAGCCCTCGACGACCGGCCACGGGATGTAGGCGACGAGCCGGCCGAGCCCGAGCAGGCCGGCGAGCACGACGAGGCCGCCGGCCATGATCGCCACGACGGCGACCGACTCGGCGCCGAACCGGGCGACGATCGGCACCAGGACGACCGTCATGGCGCCGGTGGGCCCGGACACCTGGAGGTGGGACCCGCCGAACATCGCGGCGACGAAGCCCGCGACCACCGCGGTGACCAGGCCGGCGGCTGCCCCGACCCCCGAGCTGACGCCGAAGCCGAGCGCGAGCGGGAGCGCGACGACCGCGACCGTGAGCCCGGCCAGCGCGTCCGTGCGCCACCCGGTGCGCAGGCCGGCGTAGTCGCTGCGACGGGGCAGCGCGCGGTGCGCGACGGTGGTCGCGACGCGACGCCAGTCGATCCGCTCGGGGGTGAGCGCGGGGGCGGTCACGAGGCGGGGGTCGTGGTCGGGCGGGCGTCGTCCTCGAGGCCCGCGAGCGCCGCGCGCGTGGTGCTGAGCGCGCTCACGAGCACGGTGCGGGCGGCGGTGAGCAGCTCGGGGACCGCCGGGTGGGCGAGCCGGTAGTGGACGGCGTTGCCCTCGCGGCGGGCGGTGACCATGCCGGCGCGGCGCAGGACGGCGAGGTGCTGGGAGAGGTGCGACGCCTCCATCTGCGTCTCGGCGAGGAGGCTGCTGACCGGGCGCTCGCCGTCGAGCAGGAGCTCGAGGGCGCGGACGCGGACGGGATGAGCGAGGGCCTTGAACAGGTCGGCCTTGAGCTCGTGGAGCGGGGTGTCGATCCCCAGCGCGCGGAGCGGCACGGGTGTCCTTCCGGTGGGTCGTTTCGCATGATGATTTGATGGATTCATCAATCGTACCCCTTGTTGGGCGCCGCGCCCGGCAGGCGGGTGGCGACGCGCCGAGGCCGGTTGACACCGCTGATCCGGGGTCGTCTACTAAGGGGTGATCAGTCGAACAGGTGTTCGAACCACGCTCTGTCGGCGGGTTCGGGCGACGCCGCGCACCAGGACGGGAGGACACCGTGAGGACCATGGCGGACCGCGCCTCCCGGGCGCGCGAGGCGCTGCGGCACGCCGAGCTCCGGACCGGGGCGCGCAGCATGCCGGCATCCGTCCCCGCCGGACCGGTCGGCGCGGCGCCCGTCCCGGCCCTGCCCGCGCAACCGTCCTCGCCGTCATCGGCATCGGCATCGCTGTCGCCGCCGCTGTCATCGGCATCGCCGTCGCCGACGTCGTCGCACCGGCACGGCCGTGCCGGCCACCCCGACCGGCCGCCCCTGCCGGTCCCCACCCCGCTCGCGCACCTGTTGCCCGAGGGGGCGCTGCACCGCGGTGGGACGCTCGTGGTGCAGGGGTCCACCTCCCTCGTGCTCGCGCTCGTCTCGACGGCGACCCAGGAGGGGGCCTGGGTCGCCGTCGTCGGGCAGCCCGGCGTCGGCGTGCTCGCCGCCCAGCAGGCCGGCGTCGTGCTCGAGCGGCTGGCCCTCGTGCCCCGGCCCGGCCCGGACGCGCCCACGGTGGTCGCCGCACTGCTCGACGGCGTCGACCTCGTCGTCGTCGGGAGCGAGGCGGCCCTCCTGGACTCCGACCGGCGTCGGCTCATGGCCCGCGCCCGCGAACGCGGCGCGGTCCTGCTGCCCACCACCTCCTGGCAGGGCGCCCACCTCGTGCTCACGGCCGAGCCGGCGGGGTCGACCGGGCTCGGGGCCGGGCACGGGCACCTGCGCAGCCACCGGTGGACGGTCACCCGGGGCGGGCGGGGGAGCGCGGGTCGTCCGGTGCGGACCGAGGTGGTCCTCCCGGTGCGCGCCACCCCGCCGAGCAGGCACGTGCCCGCCACGCCGCTGGAGCCCGTGCGCAGCGCAGAGCACGAGGCCGCGCCGCTGCGGCTGGTCGGATGACGGTGAGCACGAGCACGGGCGTGACGAGCACGACCCGCACCGCCGTGCTGTGGGTCCCCGACTGGCCGGTGGTCGCCGCGATCGCGGCCGGGCAGGCCGAGCCCCACCACCCCGCGGCGGTGCACGACGGTCGCCGGGTCACCACGGTCTCCGCCCTCGCGCGGGCGCAGGGCGTGCGCCGCGGCATGCGTCGGCGGCAGGCGCAGGAGTGCTGCCCCGAGCTGGTGCTCCTCCCGGTCGACGAGGGTCGCGACGCGCGCGCGTTCGAGCCCGTGGCGGCGGCCGCGGAGACCGTGGTCGCGGGGCTCGAGGTCGCGCGACCGGGCCTCCTCCTGCTCCCGGCCGGCGGGGCGAGCCGGTTCCACGGCTCGGAGGAGGCGCTCGCCGAGGCGCTCGTGGGCCGCGTCGCCGAGCGGACGGGCCACGAGTGCCTGGTCGGGGTGGCCGACGGCGTGCTGGCGGCCGTCCTCGCAGCCCGCACCTCGAGCATCGTCGCGTCCGCGCGGACGCATGCCTTCCTCGCGCCGCTCCCGGTCGACGAGCTGGTCCACGCGGCGACGGAGGGCGGCGCGGTCACCGAGGTCGCCGGGCTCGTCGACCTGCTGCACCGGCTCGGCCTGCGCACCCTCGGCGACCTCGTCGCGCTCCCGGCGGCCGACGTCGAGGCGCGGTTCGGGCGGCTCGGCGCGTGGGCCCACCGGCTGGCGCGCGGCGAGGACGTGCGCCCGCCGGTCCGGCGTCGGCTCGAGCCCGACGTCGAGGTGGGGTGCGAGCTGGACCCGCCGGCCGAACGGGTCGATGCGGCGGCGTTCGCCGCCCGGCGTCTCGCCGAGCAGCTGCAGGCGGTGCTGCTCGAGCGGTCGGTCAGCTGCGGGCGGCTCCGGATCACCGCCCGGACCGACGCCGGGGAGGAGCTCGTGCGCACCTGGCGGACCGACGCCGGTGGGCTCGGCGGGCTGAGCCCCGCGCGGATCACCGACCGGGTGCGGTGGCAGCTCGAGGGGTGGCTGTCGGGCAGCGCCGTCACGGGAGCTGGGGCGGGGGCAGGGGCCGGGGCGGGCACCCCTGCGCCCGCGGCGCTCGTGCGCCTCGGGATCGCCGCCGAGGAGGTCGCACCGGCGGGGGCCGAGCAGGGGCGGCTCTGGGGCGGCGCGAGCGGCGGGGACCTGCGTGCGCACCGCGCCCTCCTGCGGGTCCAGGGGCTGCTCGGTGGCGACGGGGTGCTCGTGGCGAGACTCCAGGGCGGCCGGGACGTGCGCGACCAGGTGCACCTGGTGCCCTGGGGGGACGCGCAGGCGCCGGTGCGCGCGGTCGACCGGCCGTGGCCCGGCCGGCTGCCCGAGCCGGCGCCCGCCACGGTGCTCGTGGAGCCGGCGCCCGTCGAGGTGCTCGACTCGGCGGGCGACCCCGTGCGCGTCGACGCGCGGCTGACGATGAGCGCGCCGCCCGCGTCGGTCCGCTGGCCGGACGAGACCCAGGCCCTGGCCGCGTGGGCCGGCCCGTGGCCCATGGTCGAGCGCTGGTGGACTCCGGCGCCGCAGCGGCGCGTGCACCTGCAGGCCGCGCTCGCCGACGGCCGCGCGCTCCTGCTCGCGTTCTCCGGCGGCCGCTGGACGTGCGAGGCCGTCTATGACTGAGCGACGCGGGGCGGCGCGCCCGCGCTACGCCGAGCTGCACGCCCACAGCGCCTTCAGCTTCCTCGACGGTGCGAACCAGCCCGAGGAGCTCGCGGCCGAGGCGGCCCGGCTCGGCCTGTCCGCGCTCGCGATGACCGACCACGACGGGCTCTACGGCGTCGTGCGCTTCTCCCAGGCGGCGCGTGCCGTCGGGCTGCCCACGGTCTTCGGGGCCGAGCTCCACCTGCCCGCGCCCTCACCCCGCGGCGAGGTACTCGACCCGCCTACCGGGGTGCCCGACCCCCGCTCGACCCACCTGCTGGTGCTCGCACGTGGCCCCGACGGCTACCGCAACCTCTCCCGGGCGATCGCCACCGCGCACCTCGCGACGGGGGAGAAGGGGGCAGCCGCCTACCGGCTCGAGGAGCTCGCCGCGCAGGCCGCGGGGCAGTGGCTCGTGCTCACCGGGTGCCGCAAGGGCGCGGTGCGGCGTGCGCTCGGGAGCAGCCTCGGTGGGAGTGGGAGTGGGAGTGGGAGTGCCCAAGCCGAGCTCGACCGCCTCGTCGCGCTGTTCGGACGGGACAACGTCGCGGTCGAGATCACCGACACCGGCGACCCGTGGGACTCCGAGCGGAACGATGCCCTCGCGGCCCTCGCTGCGTCGTCGGGCCTGCCGCTCGTCGCGACCGGCAACGTGCACTACGCCACGCCCCGGGACGCGGACCTGGCGGCCGCGCTGGCCGCGGTCCGGGCGAGGTCGTCGCTCGAGGACCTCGACGGCTGGTTGCCCGCGACGGCGGCCGCGCACCTGCGCTCGCCGGCCGAGATGCTGGCCCGGCACGTCCGGCACCCACAGGCCGTCGCGACGGCGGCCGCGCTCGGGGACGAGTGCGCGTTCGACCTCGAGCTCGTCGCGCCGCAGCTGCCGCCGTACCCGGTGCCGCCCGGGCACACCGAGGCGAGCTGGCTGCGCGAGCTGACCTGGCGCGGCGCGGAGCGGCGGTACGGCCCGCGAGGCTCCGAGCGGGTGGCCGGCGCGTACGCCCAGATCGCGCGCGAGCTCGACGTCATCGAGGCCCTGACGTTCCCGGGGTACTTCCTGATCGTCCACGACCTGGTCGAGTTCTGCCGCGAGAACGGGATCCTGTGCCAGGGACGCGGCTCGGCCGCGAACTCGGCGGTCTGCTACGCGCTCGGGATCACCGCGGTCGACGCGGTGCGCCACGGGCTGCTCTTCGAGCGCTTCCTCGCCCCGGAGCGCGACGGCCCGCCGGACATCGACATCGACATCGAGGCGGGCCGCCGCGAGGAGGTCATCCAGCACGTCTACGCCAAGCACGGCCGCACGCACGCCGCGCAGGTCGCCAACGTCATCTCCTACCGCCCGCGCTCCGCGATCCGCGACGCCGCCCGGGCGCTGGGCTACGACGTCGGGCAGCAGGACGCGTGGAGCAAGAGCATCGAGCGGTGGGGGAGCCTGCGGCCCGAGCAGCAGCCTCCACCCGGGGCTCCGGCGGCGACGGGTGGGGTCTCCGTCCGGGTCGAGCACACGCGCGGAGTCGGCAACTACTTCTCGGTCGACGGGCACGACGTCGTGCCCGCGCACCGTCCGCCCGCGGCGAGCGACCTCGACGAGATCCCCGCCGCCGTGATCGACCTGGCCGACCGGTTCCTGCGGCTGCCCCGGCACCTCGGCATCCACTCGGGCGGCATGGTCCTGTGCGACCGCCCGGTGATCGAGGTGTGCCCGGTCGAGTGGGCGCGGATGCCCGGGCGGACCGTGCTGCAGTGGGACAAGGACGACTGCGCCGACGCGGGCCTGGTGAAGTTCGACCTGCTCGGCCTCGGGATGCTGACGGCGATCCAGGAATCGTTCACGCTGACCCGCGCGCACGAGGGGGTCGAGCTCGACCTGCACGCGCTGCCGCAGGAGGACCCGCGCGTCTACGACCTGCTGTGCGCGGCGGACACCGTCGGGGTGTTCCAGGTCGAGTCGCGCGCGCAGATGTCCACGCTGCCGCGCCTCAAGCCGCGCACGTTCTACGACATCGTCATCGAGGTCGCGCTGATCCGGCCCGGCCCGATCCAGGGCGGCTCGGTGCACCCGTACATCAACCGCGCGCAGGGCCGGGAGGAGATCACCTACCTGCACCCCCAGCTGAAGAAGTCGCTCGAGAAGACGCTCGGCGTGCCGCTGTTCCAGGAGCAGCTCATGCAGATGGCGATCGACGTCGCGGACTTCACGGGGGCTGAGGCCGACCAGCTGCGCCGCGCGATGGGGTCCAAGCGCTCGACGGCGAAGATGGAGGCGCTGCACGGGCGGCTGCTGGACGGGATGGCGAAGAACGGGATCAGCCGCGAGGTGGGGGAGCAGATCTTCGACAAGCTCAAGGCGTTCGCCGACTTCGGGTTCCCCGAGTCGCACGCCTACTCGTTCGCCTACCTGGTCTACGCGAGCGCGTGGCTCAAGGTGCACCACCCGGCGGCGTTCTACGCCGGCCTCCTCGCCGCGCAGCCGATGGGCTTCTACTCACCGCAGTCCCTCGTGGCCGACGCGCGGCGGCACGGCCTGACGGTCCTGCGCCCCGACGTCCAGGCGTCGGGGGTCAAGGCGGGGCTCGAGCGGGTCCGGGGGGCGGCCGGGCCGGCGCTCCCGCTGGTCCCGCTGCCGTCGGGCAGCGCGCGGCGTCCCGCCACCGGACCCGTGGACGACGACGGCGCCCTGGCCGTCCGCCTGGGCCTCGCCTCGGTGCGGGGCGTGAGCGAGGAGGTCGCCACGGCGCTCGTGACCGAGCGCGGGGCGGGCGGCCCGTTCGCCGACCTGCGGGACCTCGCGAGGCGGGTGCGCCTGACGACAGCGCAGCTCGAGGCGCTCGCGACCGCGGGGGCGCTCGAGGCCGTGGGCGGCGGCGGCGGCGCGGTCGAGCGTCGGGAGTCGCTGTGGGCCGCGGGCGCGCTGGCCCAGGAGGGGCCGGACACGCTCCCCGGCGTCTCCGTCGGCGTCGCGGCGCCGACGCTGCCGGGCATGAGCGAGGTCGAGCTCGCGGTGGCGGACGTCTGGGCGACCGGCGTCTCGGTCGACTCCTACCCGACGCAGTACGTGCGCGAGGGGCTCGACGCGGCGGGCGTCCTGCGGGTCGCCGAGGCCTTCGAGCACGAGGCGGACCGTCGGGTCGCGGTCGCGGGGGTCGTGACGCACCGCCAGCGCCCGGGGACCGCGGGCGGGGTGACGTTCCTGTCGCTCGAGGACGAGACGGGGCTGCTCAACGTCGTGTGCACAGCCGGGCTCTGGCAGCGGTTCCGCCGCGTCGCGCGCACCTCGGCCGCGCTCGTCGTGCGCGGCCGGCTCGAGCGGGCCGACGACGCCACGAACCTCGTCGCGGAGCACCTCGCGCCGCTCTCGCTCCGGGTGCCGACGTCGTCGCGCGACTTCCGGTGACCGCGCCGACGAGCAGCGCGGCGGGTGCGAGCGCTACTCGTCGATCGGCTCGACGGACTCGATCGCGTCCTCCTCCTCGGTCTCGTCCATCGGCGGGTCCATGCGGCGGAGCCGGGAGAAGATCGCCCACGCGACCGCGATGAGCGGGACGGAGATCACGGCGCCGAGGATGCCTGCCGTCAGCGTGCCACCCGTCACGGCGAGGGCGACCGCGACGGGGTGCAGGTGGACCTGCTTGCCCATGACGAGCGGCTGGAGGATGTGTCCCTCGAACTGCCCGATGAGCGCGATGCCGACCCCCACGATCACGGCCTGGACCGGGCCGTTCGCCGCCAGTGCCACGATCATCGCCACGACCATGGCCGCCGGCGCCCCGATCAAGGGGATGAACGCCCCGATCAGCACCAGCACTGCGAGCGGTGCAGCGAGGGGGACCCCGACGATGCCCAGCAGCAGGAATGCCAGCACCCCGTCCGCGACCGCGATGATGACCGTCCCCCGGGTGTACCCGGAGAACGTGTACCAGCCTGCGCCTCCTGCGGTCTGCCAGGTCTCGCGGACCCGTGCGGGCAGCTGGTTGAGGAACCACGTCCACATCTGGCTGCCCCGGGCCAGGAAGAAGACCGAGCAGAAGGTGGCGAGGGCGAGGGCCGCGAACACCTCGACGACGGAGCCTGCCCCCTGCGCCGCCTGACCGGCCAGCTCGTCGCTGTTCTGCTGCAGCCAGGTCTGCCCCTCGGTGATCCACTCGTCGATCTGCGCGTCGGTGATGACGAACGGCAACGGGCCGTCGATCAACCAGCCCTTGATGTCCTCGACGCCGCTGCCGAACTGCTCGGAGAGCACGACCCACTGGCCCGCCACCGAGAGCCCGACGTACGTGAGCAGGCCGGCGAGCACGAGGAATCCGCCGAGCAGCGACACCGCCGTCGCCAGCCCGCGCGGCAGGAACCGGCTCAGGAGCTCGACCGCCGGCCGGAGGACGGCGGTGAAGACGAGGCCGATGAAGACCGCGACGAACAGGAGCTGGACGCGCGACGTCGCGTAGAAGACCAGGACGACGGCGGCCACCACCACCAGCAGCCGCCAGGAGATCCCGGCCATCGTCCGGAGCCAGTGCGGGGCCGTCTGCTCGAACCCGATCACCGACGGGTTGCGGCGCGCGCCGGCCACCCGGCGAGCGGCCGGGCTGGCCCCCACGAGGTGCTTCGTCGCCTGGCTCACCCGCTCGCCCGGACCGGCGAGCGAGCCGTCCTGATCCACCATGTGACCCTCTTCACGATCGCGACCGCCGGCGGTGTCGGCGCCAGTCTGCACCTCCGCAGCGATGCTCGCCGGGTGCTCTCTCCGTGCTATCTTTACGGCCGCGCCTGACGGGGAGATGCTCCCCGCAAGGCCCACCTGTCCGGGTGGCGGAATGGCAGACGCGCTAGCTTGAGGTGCTAGTGCCCTAACGGGCGTGGGGGTTCAAGTCCCCCTCCGGACACCCAGGGCGCTATGTCCGCGTCAGCGGCTTACCTGCCCAGACGGCCAGTTCGACCAGCGGTACCGGGCGATCCGCCCGCCAAGATCTGTTGAGACAGCAGGCGACCGTGCCCCCCGTTCCACAGCGGGGGCACGGTCGTGTCCGGGGCGGGATGCGTCCCAGGACGGCACGTCACACCGTCGGGGCCCGAGTCTTCATGGCCATCCGTGAGGCGTCCTCGTCGAAATGTCGACTCGTACGCCCCGGGGCAGTGCCGGCGTGCCGCCGCCGACGAGCACCGCGCACAGGAGCAGCACGCACGCGTTGACCAGGCCGTGCCGGAACGCCTCGGCCCCGATCGCCGCGCCGCGGTGCTCAGGTCCGATCGGCGTCGCTCCTCGGCCCATCGGTCGTCAGGTGCGGAGCGATCAGCCTGGGTGCGTCTCTCGTGGCCCTCGGCGTCAGTCGATGCGGCGCAGGGCGTCGTCGGGCTCCGTCCGGCTGAGCCTCAGCACCCGGACGAAGGCGCCCAGCAGCAGTGCCGCGGGCACCGCGACGACGACGCCGAGGAGCCACGTGACCGGCGGCCAGGCGAGGAGCGGAGTTGGTCCCGAGCCCAGCAGCGCGGTCTCGTGCGCCACGACGCCGGTGACGACCGTGAGGACCGTCCCGACGGCCGCCGCGACGGCTCCGACGGCCAGCCCCACGATCGCCAGCTCCGCCAGGTAGGTGCGCATGATCTCCCTGGAGGACCAGCCGAGCGACGTCAGCACTCCGACGTCCCACCGGCGCAGGTGGGACCACGTGCCGGCAAGGGTCATCCCGATCCCGACGCCGAAGAGCCCGAGCGAAACGGCGATCACGGCGTTCACCTGCTGCAGCACCGCGAGCGCAGGGGGGAGGTTCGCCTCGCCACCACCTGCGTTGACGTAGTAGCCGAGATCCGTCAGCTCCTGGGCGAGCCGCTCGGCGTCGGCCACGGACGCGGCCTTGACCCAGCCGGCGTTGTACGAGCCGCTTGCGGGCACCCGCCCGTCGGAGGCGCCGAGGAGGGACGCGTAGACGCGCTCGAAATCGCCGACGTCGAGGTAGAGCGCGGAGTCGCCGTCCCGCTTCGGGTCCGTGTTGTCGAACACTCCGACGACCTCGATGGTCATCAATTCGGGGACGCCCGCCTGCGACCCGGTCCGCCGGGTGTACTCCAGCGTGAGCGTCTTGCCCACGAGCGGGCTCAGGTCCTCGCCGAGGTAGGTGCTGGGTAGGAGCGCCTGACCCGGGCCGAGGACGTTGTCGGCGGACCAGCCGCTCGCCGCCTCGACGACCGGCGGTTGCGACCACGAGAAGCGCGGCATGGCCCAGAACACGCCGTCGAAGGCGGTGTCTCCGGTCTCCCCGCCCTGCGGGTCCGAGAGGGACACCCCGACGCTCGCCGCGCCCACGACCTCGACCGCGCCCTGAAGTGCCCGGATCTCCTCGAGCGACTCAGGTGTCAGCTCCCGGGGCGTCCCCGACGGTGCGACGCCGAGCAGCTCGATCGACGTCAGGCTGGAGTCGCTGTCCAGGGTGCGCGCGCCGGCCACGACCTGGCTGCCGACCACCGCCGCCGAGGCGACGAGCAGCGCCATGCCCACGACCAGCGCTCCGAGAAGAGCGCGGAACCGCCGGAGGGTCTGCCGCGTGTTGGCGACGAGCAGCGTGTGGCTGTTCATGCCGCCTGCCGTGCCGGGAGCGTCAGGGTCGCGCTGGCGATCGGGCCCACCCGGGGATCGTGCGAGACGACCACGACGGCGACCCCGGAGGCGCCGGCCTGCTCGAGCAGCTGCAGCACCGCGGACGCGTTCGCGTCGTCCAGACCGGAGACGGGTTCGTCGGCGAGGAGCACCGGCGTCCTCCGCGCGGTGGCCCGCGCGATCGCCACGCGCCCCTGCTCCCCGCCGGACATCAGACCGGCCGGCTGCCGCTCCCTGCCCGCCATCCCGACCGCGGCGAGGCTCGCCTCGGCGACCGACCGCTCCTTCGGGTGCATCCCCACCAGGACGTTGTCGACCGCGCTGAGGTGCGCGAAGAGGTTGCCCCGCTGGAAGACGGTGCTCACGACGTCGCGCCGAGATCGTGCGCGCACCTGCTGCGGTGCGCCGAGCATCTCCTGGCCATCGATCCGGTACTCCCCCGAGTTCGCTGTCGAGAGCAGCCCGAGAACGTTGAGCAGCGTGGTCTTGCCGCTGCCGGACGGGCCGGCGACCCACAGGATCTCGCCCCGGCGCACGGAGAAGCTCAGGCCCGAGATCACCGGCGCGCGGCTGTTCGCGTAGGAGCGGGACAGGTCCGAGACCTCGATCATGGGTAGACCCCGAAACCGGAGTTGCCGACGGCGACCGTGACGGCCAGCGAGCACGACGACGACTCGTCCAGGTTGAAGCGGTACATCGCGTCGACGTGCACACCGTTCATCATGCAGCCCTTGAGGGCCCCGTCGAGCGCATCGGCCACCTCCTTGCGGTCCTCCTCGGACAGGGCTATCCCCGGCCCGTTCAGCGACTGGAGCCCGGCGACGTAGCGCACCACCGGCTCGGACGGCGTCCGAGCTTCACTCAACGCCGTCGTGCGCACCCCGGCGTACGAAAACGCCGGGCAGGGGCTTTCGTGGTCATCACGTGGTCCGGCGTCTCACGGGAGCTCTCTTCGTCTCGTCTCCACCGGAGACGGCGATGTCGACGCCGTCCACGCTGTCGGCAGGACGAAAAGGGGGCGGCATCGGCCGCCCCCTCTCGTGTCCTGCTACCTGCCGCCGGCCGGACCCGCCGCCGGGCCCAGCGCGCCGCCAGGTCCGCTCATGTCAGCGGTGGGCGGACGTGACACGCACGTCGTCGACGGCGTCCTCGTCATCGCCCTCGACCTCCTTGGCGAGCAGGTACGAGCCGACGGCCCAGATCGCTGCACCGAGGGACCCGACCCAGACACCGATGTCCGTCGAGAGGTCGTCCCCCCGCTCGAGGCCACCCATCGGGTTCAGCGCGAAGGCGAGGCTCTGGATGGCAGCAGCGATGCCGACGGCCATCGAGACCAGGGTCAGGCCGCGGTGCTGTCCGCGGCGCGCGCGCTTGCCGGCGTAGAACAGCGCCGCCAGCAGGCCGAGACCGAGGTAGGCGATGAACGGGACGAGCGAGTCGGTCTCGTAGCCGTACGAGGATCCGCGCCGTCGTCCGGGTTCACCCAGTTGAGGAGCGGCGAGATGTTGAACAGGACGACGCCGGCCGCGGTGACCGCGAGACCAGTGGTCTTGGCGCGACGGTGCGTGAGCGACGTGCGCTCGGTGGCGTGGGGGTTGGTCGATGCGGCCATGAAGGAGTGCTCCCGGTGGTGTGGACAGTGAAGCGCTGGTCCACGGATGTGAACCAGCGCGTTGCTGAAATCGTTGCACAAGTTGTTCAGGGCCGCGACCGGGATGCAGAGCAGCAGGTCAGGGCGGCGGAACGGACGATTGGCTCGAAGCGGTCGGGGCGGCGTCGGGCGTCGAGATCGTCATGCCGCGGCCGCGGGAGGGCGCCCGATGTATCAGGACGGCGCCCGGCCCGTCCTCGGGGGAGAGCACCCACGCGGTCGAACCGCGCCGGGTCCTCGCACGTGTACCAGGAATGTCCGGAGTGTCGCACCCACCAGCGGGCCTCGGGCCCGTGACGACGGAGGTCACCATGTCTGCTCTCGAGCTCGACGGTGTGCTGCCAGGCACGCACGTCCGCCCGGTTCCGCCGATCGAGCCGTTGACGCGGCGTGAGCTCGTGGTGCTGCGCAACCTGGCGCGGCCGGCGACGCTCGAGGACATCGCTGCGGGCCTCTGGGTGTCTCGCAACACGGTCAAGTCGCAGGTGCGCAGCGTCTACCGCAAGCTCGGTGTGTCGAGCCGGTCCGACGCCGTGGCGTGGGCGGAGGCCGCCGGGCTCTGAGCGTCGACGCACGCCCGGCGGTCCGTCGGTCGCCGTGCCGGACCTCGTGACGCGTGCGACATTGAACAGATGTTCCTGTTCTTCGGCACCCGGCTCCGGCGCCGCTCGCTCGGCAGCGGCGTCTTCCACTGCCCGTTCTGCTACGACCAGCGCTCCTACGAGCACGCCGACGTCCGCACGTGGTTCCACGTCTTCTGGATCCCGCTCGTCCCGCTCGGCGGCGGCCAGGAGATCGTGCGGTGCACCGTCTGCGGCGGCGAGTGGTCGCCCGCGGTGCTGCAGCTCGATGCGTCGCACTGACGTGCGGGGAGAGCCCCGGGCATGACGCCGGAGCCCGCCCTGGACAGGTACGACGTCGTCGTGGTCGGTGGGGGAGCCGCCGGCCTCAGCGCCGCGGTGGTCCTCGCACGCGCGGGTCGTGCGGTGCTGGTGGTCGACGCCGGTGAGCACCGCAACGCCTCCGCCGAGGCGGTGCACGGCCTCCTCGCCCTGGACGGCGTCCGACCCGCTGACCTGATCAGCCGCGGCCGCGACGAGGTGCACGCCTATGGCGGCGAGGTCGTGCACGGCCGGGTCGTGTCGGCCGGGAGGGCCCCGGACGGCTTCAGCGTGGTCCTCGAGGGGGGCGCGGTCGTGCCCAGCCGGCGTCTCCTGGTCGCCACCGGACTGGTCGACGAGCTGCCGGACGTGCCGGGCGTCCGCGCGCGGTGGGGACGCGACGTGCTGCACTGCCCCTACTGCCACGGGCACGAAGTGCGGGGCCGCGCCATCGGCGTGCTTGCCACCGGACCGGAGGCGGTGCACCAGGCCCTCGTCTTCCGCCAGTGGTCGCCGGACGTGGTCCTCCTCCGGCACAGCGCGGCTCCACCGACCGACGCCGAGCGCGAGCAGCTCGAGGCGCGTGACGTGGTCGTCGTCGAGGGCCACGTCGACGGGCTCGTCACCGAGGACGACCGGCTGGTCGGCGTCCGGCTGGCCTCGGGAGAGCTGATGGCCCGGGACGTCGTCGCGGTCAGCCCCCGCGGGATCGCGCAGGTCGGCTCCCTGACGTCTCTCGGGCTCGCGACCACGGACCGTGGCTCGTGCGTGGTCCTCGAGGCCGATGCCCGCGGCCGGACCACCGTGCCGGGCGTGTGGGCGGCGGGGAACGTCGTCGACCCCGCGGCGCAGGTCGTCGGCGCGGCCGCGGCGGGTGCCCAGGTGGGCGCCGCCCTCAACACCGACCTGGTGGACGACGACGTCGCGCGCGCGGTCGACGCGAGGCGGCGGAATATCCTGTCGACCCGGTGACGTTGAACCCCTCATACTGCTCAGGCAGCGGCCGATAGGTCGGGCGCTCGCGGCTCACGCCGCGGGTGGAGCAGTTCCCGGTCTGCGTGGTGGTGCCAGCATCCCGCCGCGAAGGACCGGCCCGGTCGTGGAACGCGCCCCTCGTGAGGGGTGGACGGCCACGGACCGGGTGGCACGTCACTGACAGCCCCCAACTGGCCGGGGGCGGTTCAAGCCGCGCGAGACCAGGACAAGCGGGCGCGGTGGACGGTGGCGCAGACGATGCTGGCCCGGGACGTACGACGGCCCCCGGCCCGTAGAGACGCGGGTCGGGGGCCGTCGTCGTCCCCGACGCCGGTGGGTTCGCGCGGCACGCGCGTTCAGACGAAGCCCGACCCCGCCGCCGGCAGGTGCTCGAAGATCAGGCTCGTCTGCGTGACGGCGACCTCCGGCCGAGCGCTCAGCTGGTCCACCACGAAGGCGCGCAGGGTCGCGGTGTCCTTCACGGCCACGTGGATGAGGAAGTCGTCCGCGCCCGCCACGAAGTACAGGTCCATCACCTCGGGACGGTCCGCCACGCGACGCGCGAAGTCCCGGAGCTGAGCGCGTGCACCGGCCTGCATCCGGACGGCGATCATGGCCTGGAGCCCGCGGCCGACCGCGGCGGGGTCGATCTCCGCGTGGAACCCCCGGATCACCCCGCGCTCGCGCAGCGCCCGCACGCGCGCCAGGCAGGTGGAGGGTGCGACGCCGACCGCGGCAGCCAGGGCGTTGTTCGGCATGCGCGCGTCCTCCTCGAGCAGCCGGACGAGGCGGCGGTCCACGTCGTCGAGCGCCACCGCCCGAACATGCGACGGTGACGCGGCCGGGGGGCGACCCTGTGCCGAACGAGGGCCGGTCATGAGGCGGAGGCTATCGAATGATCTGCGGGATGTGTGGTCTACGGCACACGAAGTTCGTCGAGCGCGTCACAATGTCCACACCCGTCGTCGACGACGCCGGCGGGCCTCGACGTGGACCGGAGCGGGTCATGCGCGTAGGAGTTCCGACCGAGACCAAGAACCACGAGTACCGGGTCGCACTGACCCCGGCGGGTGCGCACCAGCTGGTCTCACGCGGGCACGAGGTGCTCGTGCAGCGCGGCGCGGGGGAGGGCTCGGCCAACCCCGACGACGCGTACGCCGCCGCGGGGGCGACGCTGGTGGACACGGCGGCGGAGGTCTGGCGCGCGGCCGAGCTGGTGTGCAAGGTCAAGGAGCCGATCGCGGCCGAGTACGGCTACCTCCGGCCCGACCTCGCCCTGTTCACGTTCCTGCACCTCGCCGCGGACCGGCCGGGCACCGAGGCGGTGCTCGACTCCGGTGCCACCGCGATCGCGTACGAGACCGTGCGCGCACCGGACGGCACGCTGCCGCTGCTCGCGCCGATGAGCGAGGTGGCCGGCCGGCTCTCCGTGCAGGTCGGCGCCTACCACCTCATGAAGAACGAGGGCGGCGAGGGGCTGCTGCTCGGTGGCGTGCCGGGGGTGGCACCCGGGCGCGTGGTGATCATCGGCGGCGGGGTCGCGGGGCGGCACGCCGCTGAGCTCGCGCTCGGGCTGCGCGCCGAGGTCACGGTCCTCGACGTCTCGCTGCCCAAGCTGCGCGAGCTCGACACGGCGTTCGGCGGGCGGGTCCACACGTTGGCCTCGAGCGCGTACACGCTCGAGCAGGAGGTGCTGGGGGCCGACCTCGTGATCGGTGCCGTGCTCGTGCCCGGCGCCCGGGCGCCGCGTCTCGTGAGCGACGAGCTGGTGGGCCGGATGCGGCCCGGCTCGGTCCTGGTCGACGTAGCGGTCGACCAGGGCGGCTGCTTCGAGTCGACGCGCCCGACCACGCACGCCGAGCCGACCTTCCGCGTCCGGGGATCGGTCTTCTACTGCGTGGCGAACATGCCCGGCGCGGTGCCGGTCACCTCGACGCGAGCCCTCACGAACGCGACGCTGCCGTACGTGACCGCGCTCGCCGACCGAGGGTGGCGCGACGCGCTCGCCGAGGACCGGGGTCTCGCCCTGGGACTGACGGCGCACGCCGGCACGCTGTACGACCCGGGGGTCGCGGACGCGCACGGGCTCGCAGCGAAGGATGTGGCGTCGATCCTGGCCTGACCTGCGGCTACCGTGGCGCCATGTCCGCCACCACCGCCCGCCAGCCCGCTCCCGTGACCGCCGAGGACGAGGTCGTCGGCATCTGCCAGGACCTGCTGCGGATCGACTCCTCGAACTACGGCGACGGCTCCGGCCCGGGCGAGCGCGCGGCGGCCGAGTACGTGATGGCGTCGCTCACCGAGGTCGGGCTCGACCCCGAGCTGCACGAGACGGCTCCCGGCCGCGCCAACGTCGTCGTGCGCCTGCCGGGCGACGACCCGAGACGTGACGCGCTGGTGCTGCACGGGCACCTCGACGTCGTCCCGGCCGAGTCCGCGGACTGGCAGGTCGACCCGTTCGCGGGCGAGGAGCGCGAGGGCCTGCTCTGGGGGCGCGGCGCGGTCGACATGAAGGACATGGACGCGATGATCCTCGCGGTCGTGCGCCAGATGGCGCGCGAAGGGCGCCGGCCGGCGCGCGACGTCGTCGTCGCCATGTTCGCGGACGAGGAGGCGGGCGGGACGTTCGGCGCGCGCTGGCTCGTCGACAACCGGCCCGACCTCTTCGAGGGTGCGACCGAGGCGATCAGCGAGGTGGGGGGCTTCTCGGTCGAGATCGACGGGCGCCGGGCCTACCTGCTCCAGACGGCGGAGAAGGGGATCGCGTGGTTGCGGCTCGTCGCGGACGGGCGCGCCGGGCACGGGAGCCAGGTCAACCACGAGAACGCGGTGACCGAGCTGGCCGCCGCCGTCGCGCGGATCGGTCGGCACCCGTGGCCCCTGCAGCTCACGCCGACCGTCCGGACCCTGCTCTCGGGCGTCGCGGACCTCACCGGGACGCGGTTCGAGCCGGAGGACCCCGACTCGGTCGCCCGGCTGGTCGCGGCACTCGGGCCGGCGGCGCGGTTCGTCGGCGCGACCGTGCGCAACACCTCGAACCCCACCCAGCTCGGCGCCGGGTACAAGGCGAACGTGATCCCGGGCCGCGCGGAGGCCACGGTGGACGCGCGGTTCCTGCCCGGGCACGAGGACGAGGCGCGCGCGACGCTCGCCGCGCTCGCGGGCGAGCACGTGCGGATCGAGGACATCCACCGGGACATCGCGCTCGAGGTGCCGTTCGAGGGGGACCTCGTCGACGCGATGGTCGCCGCGCTCCAGGGGGAGGACCCCGGCGCGGCGGTGCTGCCCTACTCGCTCTCCGGCGGGACCGACAACAAGTCGCTCGCGCGGCTGGGGATCACCGGCTACGGCTTCGCACCCCTGCGGCTGCCGCCGGACCTGGACTTCGCCGGCATGTTCCACGGGGTGGACGAGCGGGTGCCGACGGAGTCGCTGCGGTTCGGCGTCCGCGTGCTCGACCGGCTGCTCGGTACCTGCTGAGCGGCCCGTCGACGGCGGTCGACGTCAGCTGCCGTCGGTCAGGGGCACAACCCCTCACAGTCAGACGAGGTCGGTCGAGGCGGGGTCGGGCGAGGCGTAGCCGAGCGTGCTCCGGACCCGGATGATCTTGCGACGCAGCCACACCTTGCGCTCGCCCCCGGCGAAGAGCCTGGTCCGGGCCAGCTCCCACCGTCCGTACTCGGCCTGCTCGGTGAGCAGGCGGCGTGCGTCGCCGCCGCTGGTGGTAGACGGGAGCCGCAGCACGCGGTACTCGTACTCGCCCCCCTGAGCGACCCATCCGCTGCGGGTCCGACCCGCGACGCCACCGCTCATGAGCGCTCCGTCCTGTGCCGTCGACGGCCCTGACGTCCCGGTGCCGCCGGTGATCATTGCCGGTGCCATTGTGCACTCACCGGCGCTACGGTCAGTGCATGACCGTCGATCCGCGCGCCGCACTGGACCGCCTCGTCGCCGCCCTGGAAGCCCACTACCACGCGATCGCGGCGCGCCGTCACGACGACGACCCCGCGGTCGACGACGCCTACGACGTGCTCGCGGACGCCTTCGAGGTCTACGACGAGGCGCTCAGCACGGTCTTCGGTGAGACGACGCCGTTCGACATCGCCGAGGACGACGACGAGGACGACGACGACGTGCTCGAGCTCGACGACGAGGACCACGTCCCCGACGAGGCCTTCGAGGACGACGCGTTCGACGGCGCCCGCGCGTCGCAGTAGCGGCCGGGTCGCACCAGCAGACGGCTCAGCGGCGCTCGGGGTACCCGACCTCGGGTGCGCTGACCTCGTCGAGGGCGTGCAGGATCTCGGGCGGCAGCTCGAGGTCGCCCGCCGCGAGGGACCCCCGGAGCTGGGCCGCCGTCCGCGCCCCCACGATCGCGGCGGTCACCTGGTTGCGGACGCGCAGCCAGGCGAGCGCGACGTCGAGCGGTGAGCGCCCGAGCCCCTGGGCGGCGGTCGCGACGGCCTCGACGACCGCGAGCGACCCCGCGCCGAGGTACGGCTCGACGAACCCCGCCAGGTGCGGTGACGCGGCCCGCGAGTCGGCCGGGATGGTGCGCCGGTACTTGCCGGTCAGGACGCCGCGCCCGAGCGGTGACCACGCGAGCACGCCGATGCCCAGCTCCGCGGCCGCCGGCAGCACCTCGCGCTCGACACCCCGCTGCAGCAGCGAGTACTCGACCTCGACGGCCGCGAGCCCGACGTCGTCGCCCAGCAGCGTGGCGGCGCGCGCCGTCTGCCAGCCCGGGTGGTTCGAGAGGCCGACGTACCGCGCGCGCCCGCTGGTCACCGCGTACCGCAGCGCCGAGAGAGTCTCCGCGAGGGGGGTCCGCGGGTCCGGCGTCTGGACGAGCCACAGGTCCACGTGGTCGGTGCGCAGCCGGGCCAGCGAACCGTCGAGCGAGTCGAGGAGCGCGCCGCGCGAGGCGTCGACGACGCCGCCGGCCGCGGTGCGCCGCACGCCACCCTTGGTGCACAGCACGATCTCGTCCCGGGGGACCGTGCCGCTCAGCAGCGTGCCGATCAGCTCCTCCGAGGCGCCGTCGGCGTACGAGGCGGCCGTGTCGAGCAGCGTCCCGCCGGCGTCCACGAAGTCGCGCAGCTGCTCGGCGGCCTCGTGCTCGTCGGTGTCGCGGCTCCAGGTCATGGTGCCCAGGCCCAGCTCGGAGACCCGGAGCCCGGTGCGACCGAGCTGACGCTGTTCCATGGCGGCGACGGTACCGGGCACCGCCGGTGCGGTCGGGTCATCGCCGCGCCGCCGGTAGCCTTGCGGCCCGTGGAGACCGCAGCAGGGATGACGACTTTTCAGGCCCTCTTCCTCGGGCTGGTCCAGGGTCTGACGGAGTTCCTCCCGATCTCCTCCAGCGCCCACCTGCGGATCGTCGGCGAGCTCATCGGCTCGGCGGACCCGGGGGCCGCGTTCACCGCGATCGTGCAGATCGGCACGGAGACCGCGGTGCTGCTCTACTTCCGCCGGGACATCGCCCGGATCTGCGTCGCCTGGTGGCGCGCGGTGCGCGGCGCGAACGGGACCGACCGCGCCGCGCGGCTGGGGGCCGGGAACCAGGACGCGCGGATGGGCTGGTACATCGGCCTCGGCAGCATCCCGATCGTGGTGCTGGGCCTGATCTTCCAGGAGTCGATCGAGCAGCCGTTCCGGAACCTCTACCTGATCGCGGGCACGCTCGCGGTGTTCGCGCTGATCCTCGGGTGGGCGGACCGTCGCGGCGCCAAGGGGCGCGACCTCGAGCAGCTCAACCGGCGCCATGCCGTGTACTTCGGGCTCGCGCAGGCGATGGCGCTCATCCCGGGGGTGTCGCGCTCGGGCGGCACCATCACGGCCGGGCTCCTCATGGGTTACACCCGCGAGGCAGCAGCCCGGTACTCCTTCCTGCTGGCGATCCCCGCCGTCATGGGCTCGGGGATCTTCCAGCTCGTCAAGAGCCTCGACGACTTCGGCCGCCCGGGCACCCCGAGCGTGGGCGCGACGCTGCTCGCGACCGTCGTGGCGTTCGCCGTCGGCTACGTGGTGATCATCGCCTTCCTCAAGATCGTCTCGACGTACAGCTACCGTCCCTTCGTCGTGTACCGGCTCGCGCTCGCCGTGGTGGTCGTCGTCCTGCTCGCCGTCGGGGTCCTCGAGCCGCTCAGCAGCAGCGGCGCCGCCTGACCCGCTCGTCGGAGGACGGCCGGGCCGCCGAGGCGGACCAGGGCCGCACGGCGGTCTCGCCTCGCGGCCGGGTCCGGGGGCTCGGGCGCGTCGCGGTTAGGCTGCCCCGGTGCAGACCTGGCCCGCCCCGCAGATCCCTCGGCTCCCCGGGACGGGCCTCCCGATCCGGGTGCGCGACAGCTCGACCGGCGAGCTGGTCCTGGCCGCGCGGGGCCCGACGGCGAGCATGTACGTGTGCGGCATCACCCCCTATGACGCGACGCACCTCGGGCACGCGGCGACCTACGTCGCCTTCGACCTGCTGCTGCGTGCGTGGCGTGACTCCGGGCTGACGGTGCGCTACGCGTCGAACGTGACCGACGTCGACGACCCGCTCCTCGAGCGGGCCGAGGAGACCGGCGTCCGATGGCGTGACCTCGCGCTCGACCAGACGGCGTTGTTCGCCGAGGACATGACGGCGCTCGGCGTCGTGCCGCCCGACGTCTACCAGGGCGCGGTCGAGGCCATCCCCGCCGTCGTGCCCGCCGTCGAGCACATGCTGGCTCACGGGGCGGCGTACCGGGTGCCGGTCGAGCCCGAGGTCCCGGGCGCGGCGAGCCTGCCCGGCGACGTGTACGCGGACCTGGCGGCCGACCCCGTGTTCGGTGAGGTGGCCCGCCTCGGCCGGGCGAGGATGCGAGAGCTGTTCGCCGAGCGCGGCGGCGACCCGGACCGCCCCGGCAAGCGGGACCCGCTCGACCCGCTGCTCTGGCGGCTCAAGCGGCCCGGGGAGCCGGCGTGGGACGGCGGCTCCCTCGGGCGCGGTCGGCCCGGGTGGCACATCGAGTGCGCGGTCATCGCGCGCGACGGGCTCGGGCTCCCGTTCGACGTGCAGGGCGGAGGCGTCGACCTGCGCTTCCCGCACCACGAGATGAGCACGTCGCACGCGCGGATGCTCGACGGCGGTCGCGGCGCCGACACCCACGTCCACGCGGGGATGGTGGGGCTGGGCGGGGAGAAGATGAGCAAGTCGCGGGGCAACCTCGTGCTCGTCTCCGCGCTGCGCGAGGAGGGGGTGGACCCGATGGCGATCCGACTCGCCCTGCTCGCCCACCACTACGCGGGCGACTGGGAGTGGACGGACGCCGACCTCGTGACCGCTCTGGAGCGGCTCGAGCGCTGGCGCGCCGCCGTGTCCGGCAACGGCGGCCCGGAGGCGGGGGAGACCCTGCACCGGATCCGTGCGGCCCTCGCGGCGGATCTCGACGCGCCCGCTGCCCTGAGCGCGGTGGACGCCTGGGCGGACGCGGCTCTCGCGGGTGCACCTGCGGGCTGGGACGTGACGGATCCGGCGGTGGAGGGAGCCCCCGGTGTCGTGGCACGCGCGGTGAACGCGCTGCTCGGCGTGCGGCTCTAGCTGCCCCGGGCGCAGGGACGCCGGCTCAGGCGCCGGTGCCCTTGTCGCGTCGTCGCAGGTAGCGCTCGAACTCCCGGGCGATCGCCTCGCCGGTGGCCTCGGGAAGCTCTGCGGTGTCCTTCGCCTCCTCGAGCTGGTGGACGTACTCGGCGATCTCGGCGTCCTCGGCGGCCAGCTCGTCGACGCCGTGCTGCCACGCGACCGCGTCGTCCGGCAGGTCGCCGAGAGGCACGGGTTCGCCGAGCATCTCCTCGATCCGCGCCAGGAGCGCGAGGGTCGCCTTGGGCGACGGCGGGTGCGCGACGTAGTGCGGCACCGCGGCCCAGAGCGAGAGCGCCCGCAGACCGCGCTCGGCGGCCTCGTGCTGCAGGATGCCGACGATCCCGGTCGGCCCCTCGTAGGTGTTGGGCTCCACGCCGAGCACGTCGCGGACCTCGGGGTCGTCCGAGGTCGTGGTCACAGGGATGGGCCGCGTGTGGGGGACGTCCGCGAGCAGCGCCCCGATCGTGATGACCGACCGCACGCCGAGGTTCGCCGCGATGTCGAGCAGCTCGGCGCAGTAGCGACGCCACCGCACCGAGGGCTCGATGCCGTGCACCAGCACGACCGTCCGGCCGGTGCGGGGGGCGGTGAGGAGCGAGACGTGCGTGGTCGGCCAGGTGATCTCGCGCCGCCCGGTCGGCCCCATGGCGACCGTCGGACGGTTGACCTGGAAGTCGTGGTACTCCTCCGGGTCGAGCTCGTCGATCTGCTCGGCACCCCAGACGTCGTCGAGGTGATGCAGCGTCTGGCTGGCCGCGGAGCCGGCGTCGTTCCAGCCCTCGAACGCCGCGAGCATCAACGGTTCACGCTCGGGGAGGTCGATGCCGGGTTCGGTCTCGCTCATCGGACCAGCCTAGGGCGCACCTCCACCGGCGCGTCGGGCGCCGCGCGGCGCCACCTAGGATGGGCTCGTGCCCACCCCCACCTCCGTCCCTGACGTGCTGCCCGCTGCGGTCCTGTGGGACATGGACGGCACACTCATCGACACCGAGCCGTACTGGATGGCTGCCGAGACCGAGCTGGTCGAGGCGCACGGCGGCACCTGGCGGCACGAGGACGCGCTCGCCCTGATCGGCAGTGAGCTGTTGTCGTCGGCCGAGGTGCTGCGCGCTCGGGGCGTGGACCTGCCGGCCGAGCAGATCGTGGACTTCCTCATCGATCGCGTCGCCGACGAGGTGCGGCGCGAGGTGCCGTGGCAGCCCGGTGCGTTCGAGCTGCTGACGGATCTCGCGGACGCCGGCGTGCCGTGCGCGCTCGTGACCATGTCCTACCGCCGCCTCGCCGACGTCCTCGTGGCGGCCGCGCCCGCAGGGGTCTTCGGCGCTGTCGTCGCAGGCGACGACGTCACGCA
This sequence comes from Cellulomonas fimi, assembly GCF_012952065.1. Taxonomy (GTDB): domain Bacteria; phylum Actinomycetota; class Actinomycetes; order Actinomycetales; family Cellulomonadaceae; genus Pengzhenrongella; species Pengzhenrongella fimi_A. Next base: position 31,491 of record NZ_JABCJJ010000016.1, on the reverse strand, counting down.
CGGCAAGCCCCACCCCGAGGCGTACCTGACCGCGGCGCGGCAGCTCGGCGTCGACGTGCGGACGTGCGTCGCGGTCGAGGACTCGCCCACCGGGATCGCGTCGGCCCTCGCCTCGCAGGCCCGCACGATCGGGGTGGAGACGATGCTGCCGGTCGCTCCCGAACCGGGGCTCAGCCGCGTGACCTCGCTCGCCGACCTGGGGGTCGGGGACCTCGCACGAATCGCCCACGGCAGCGTGCTGGACCTCATCGGGCCCGCCCGACCAGCCGGCTGAGGGGGGCGACCCGGTCGGCGTGGCACGATCACGCCCCCGGGCCGACCTTCGTCGGCTCGGTCGTCGTGCGCGGATGCGGTGCGATCCCGAGGGCCAGCTCGACCGCCCCCTCGGGAACCTCGGGCGGCGTGCCTCCGAAGGCCGGGCAGAGCGAACGGTGCGCGCACCACGGGCACAGCGCCGACGGCCGGGCCCGCCAGTCGCCCGACCGTGCCGTGGCCTCGATTCCTGCCCAGACTGACCTGATGCGACGTTCGGTCATGACCAGCTCCGCCTCGCGCGGCGTGTGGCGCAGCACCTGACCGTCACCGAGGTATACCAGCTGGAGCATCCGCGGGATCTCGCCGCGTGATCGCCACAGGACGAGGCCGTAGAACCGCATCTGGAAGTACGCCGAGCTCTCGAACCCCGGCTTGGGAGAGCGCCCGGTCTTGTAGTCGACGACCCGCATCTCGCCGCCCGGGGCGACGTCGAGGCGGTCGACGATCCCGCGCAGCAGCGGGCCGCCGTCGAGCTCGGTCTCGACGTACAGCTCCCGTTCGCGCGGCTCGAGCCGCGTCGGGTCCTCGAGCGTGAAGTACGTGCCGACGAGGTCCCCGGCGCTCGAGAGCCAGGCGGTGACCTCCTCGCTCGACGTGAACAGCTCGGCGTAGCGCGGGTCCGCCGCCTGGAGCTCCTCCCACGCCTCCGGGAGCATCGCGCGTGCCGCGTCGAGACGACGCTCGGCTGCCGGGGCGTCGTAGAGCCGCTCGAGCACGGAGTGGACGAGCGTCCCGCGCGCGGCCGCCTCGCTCGGTGGCTCGGGCAGCCTGTCGATCACCCGGAACCGGAACAGGAGGGGGCACTGCATGTAGTCGTTGGCACGCGACGGCGACAGCCCGGGACGACGAGCCTCACGCGGCGGCTCGTTCGTCGCGGCGGGACCGACGGCGGCGGTGGTCACGCTGGGGACGGGAAGAGGCACACGACGAGGGTAGGCGCAGCCACCGACGTCCGGTCGTACGCCCCGCACCACTTAGGCTGGCGTCGTGAACGTCGCGCCACGCACCCCTCGTCGCGAGGGCACCCAGGGTTGGGTGATCGGGCGTGCGGCGGGAGCCCCCGTCATCCTCTCGCCGTCGTGGCTCGTAGCGGCCGCCGTCCTGACCCTGCTCTTCGTGCCGACGGTCCGGAACCTGGCACCCTGGCTCGGTGGCGTCGCGACCTACCTCGTGGCGCTCACCTTCGTGGTGCTGCTGTTCTTCTCGGTCTTCCTGCACGAGCTCGCGCACGGCTTCGTGGCCCGCTCGCGTGGGCTGGAGGTCCGCGAGTTCGCCATCACCCTCTGGGGCGGGCACACCGCGTTCGGGGGGGCAGCCGCGACTCCGGGGTCGAGCGCCCTCATCGCCGTCGTCGGCCCGCTGACGAACCTCGCGGTCGCGGTCGTGTGCTGGTTGGCCGTGCTCGCCGTGCCGGCGGGGGGCCTCGTCAGCATCGTCCTGTACGCGGGCGCGATCGCGAACGGCTTCGTCGCCGTCTTCAACCTGATCCCCGGTCTGCCGCTCGACGGCGGGCGCGTGCTGGAAGCCGCGGTGTGGCGGACCTCGGGCGACCGGGCGCGCGGGACGATCGTCGCAGGGTGGGGCGGGCGTGTCGTCGCGATCGGCTTCGTCGCGTGGGTGCTCCTTCGACCGCTCCTGAGCGGGCGCCAGCCCGACCTGTTCACGGTGGGCTGGGCCGCGCTGATCGGCGCGTTCCTCTGGAGCGGTGCCACGCAGGCCATCCGGGGGGCGCGCGCGCAGCGTGCGCTCGACGGCCTGACGATCGCCGCGGTGGCCCGACCGGCCGTGGGCGTCCCGTACGGGGTCACGCTGGGCGAGGCGGAGTCCCGTGCTGTGGCCGCGGGGGTCGACCAGGTGCTGCTGCTCGCTCCCGACGGCCGCCCCGCCGGCTACGTCGACGGCGCTGCTGCTGCCACGGTGCCGACGCCCGCGCGTCCCTCGACGCCCGTGCAGGCGGTGGCGGTCCCCCTGCCCGTCGGTGCGGTCGTGGACGGCGCTCTCGGCGGGGCCGCGCTGGTCGAGGCCGTGGGTCGGGTGGGCCGGTTCTCGGAGGCGATGGCCGTGGTCGTCGACGGCCGCGTGTCCGGGATCGTCTTCGCGCGCGACGTGGTCGCGGCCCTGGGCGCGCGGCCGTGAGCACCGTGCGACGCTCCTAGACTCGACCCTCGTGACCGACCAGCCCCGCCGCCCGACCCTCGCACCCGCCGCAGCCCAGCGGGGCGACACCCCGCAGCCGGGCGACACCCCGCAGCTCGGCGCCGCCCCGCAGCCGGGCGCAGCGGCGCACGCCGCGCCGACGGGGGCCGAGCTGCGCCGGGGGTCGCTGCGCCCGGGGGACCGTGTGCAGCTGACGGACCCGCGCGGGCGTCTGCACACCATCACGCTGGCCGCGGGCGGGCAGTTCCACACGCACAAGGGCTACTTCCTCCACGACGACCTCATCGGTCTGCCGGAGGGCTCGGTCGTCCGCAACACGGCCGGCACCGAGTACCTCGTGCTCCGCCCCCTCCTGAGCGACTACGTGCTCTCGATGCCGCGTGGGGCGGCGGTGGTCTACCCCAAGGACTCCGCCCAGATCGTCGCGATGGCGGACATCTACCCCGGCGCCCGGGTGGTCGAGGCGGGCGTCGGCTCGGGCGCGCTGACGATGTCGCTGCTGCGCGCCGTCGGGGACGGGGGGTCGTTGCACTCGATCGAGCGTCGCGAGGACTTCGCCGCCATCGCGCGTGGGAACGTCGAGCTCCAGTTCGGCGGGCCGCACCCGGCGTGGACGCTGTCGGTCGGCGACCTGTCCGACGTGCTCCCCGTGACCGCGGAGCCCGGCACCGTCGACCGCGTGGTGCTCGACATGCTCGCCCCCTGGGAGAACCTCGACGCCGTCGCGAACGCGCTCGCGCCGGGCGGCGTCCTCATCGCGTACGTGGCCACGACGACGCAGCTGTCGCGCCTCGCGGAGGACCTGCGGACGGACGGGCGCTACACCGAGCCCGAGGCGTGGGAGTCGATGGTCCGCGGCTGGCACCTCGAGGGCCTGGCGGTGCGTCCTCAGCACCGGATGATCGGCCACACCGGCTTCCTGCTCACCGCGCGGCGCATGGCCGACGGCGTGGAGGCGCCCGTCCGGCGTCGTCGTCCCGCGAAGGGCAACTACCCCGTGGACGGCTCGCCCGACGCGCCCGACCAGGGCGAGTGGACGGCCGAGGACCTCGGCGAACGTCCGGTCTCCGACAAGAAGGTCCGGCGCGTGCGGCGCGACGTGGGGCAGGGTCCCGCGACCGATTGACATCGCTGGTTAGGGTCGGTGGGAGACGACGTCGAGGCCGGCGCCGCACCGACCACGAACGAGGGGGCCCACGATGACCGAGTCGCCCGGCTACTCCCAGTTCCGCGACCTGGAGCGCCAGATCGCTGCGCTCACGGCGAAGAACGAGCGCATGTCGGACGCGCTCGTGGCGGCGCGCGACCAGATCGTCGACCTCAAGGCGCAGCTCGACGACCTCGCGAAGCCGCCCGGCACCTACGCGATCTTCCTCAGCGCCCGGGACGACGGGACGGTCGACATCATGTCGGCGGGCCGCAAGATGCACGTCGGTGCCAGTCCCGCGCTCGACCTGTCCCGGCTGCGGCCCGGCCAGGAGGTCATGCTCAACGAGGCGCTGACCGTGGTCGAGGTCGGCGGGTACGAGCCCGTCGGGGAGCTCGTGACCGTCAAGGAGCTGCTCGACGACGAGCGCGCTCTGGTCGTGGGCCGCGCCGACGAGGAGCGGGTGGTCCGGCTCGCCGGCCAGCTGGCCGAGCACAGCATCCGGGTCGGTGACGCGCTCACGATCGACGCGCGCAGCGGGTTCGTGTTCGAGCGGATCCCTCGGGCGGAGGTCGAGGAGCTCGTCCTCGAGGAGGTCCCGGACATCGACTACACCGACATCGGCGGCCTCGGGCCGCAGATCGAGGCGATCCGGGACGCCGTGGAGCTGCCGTTCCTGCACCCCGAGCTGTTCCGCGAGCACGGCCTGAAGCCGCCGAAGGGCGTCCTGCTCTACGGCCCGCCCGGGTGCGGCAAGACGCTGATCGCGAAGGCGGTCGCGCACTCCCTCGCGGCCACCGCGGCTGCAGCCCGCGGTGAGGACGGCGGCGCGGCGAAGAGCTACTTCCTCAACGTCAAGGGCCCGGAGCTGCTCAACAAGTACGTCGGCGAGACCGAGCGGCACATCCGGCTGATCTTCGCCCGCGCGCGCGAGAAGGCGACGGGCGGGTCGCCCGTGGTCGTGTTCTTCGACGAGATGGAGTCGCTCTTCCGGACACGGGGCACGGGGGTGTCGAGCGACGTCGAGACGACGATCGTGCCGCAGCTCCTGTCGGAGATCGACGGCGTCGAGCGGCTCGACAACGTCATCGTCATCGGCGCCTCCAACCGCGAGGACATGATCGACCCCGCGATCCTGCGGCCGGGCCGCCTCGACGTGAAGATCAAGATCGAGCGGCCCGACGCCGAGGGCGCCAAGGAGATCTTCGCCAAGTACCTGACACCGGACCTGCCGATCCACGCCGACGACCTCGCCGAGCACGACGGCGACCCGGTCGCCGCGGTCGAGGCGATGATCCACCGCGTCGTCGAGCGCATGTACTCCGAGAGCGACGAGAACCGGTTCCTCGAGGTCACGTACGCCTCGGGCGACAAGGAGGTCCTGTTCTTCAAGGACTTCAACTCGGGTGCGATGATCCAGAACGTCGTGGACCGGGCGAAGAAGTCCGCGATCAAGGACTTCCTCGCGTCCGGGCAGCGTGGGCTGCGCGTCGACCACCTGCTGGCGGCCTGCGTCGACGAGTTCAAGGAGAACGAGGACCTGCCGAACACGACGAACCCGGACGACTGGGCGCGCATCTCGGGCAAGAAGGGCGAGCGGATCGTGTTCATCCGCACGATCGTCACGAGCAAGAAGGGCTCCGACTCCTCGCGCACGATCGAGACGGTCACGAGCACGGGCCAGTACCTCTGAGGGCACCGCGGGCGACCCGGCGATCGCGGGGCACGCGCACCGGCCGCCGCTCCGGACCGTGGCCCGCGCCCGAACTAGGGTGACGACGTGACCGTGCGCCGCGTGATGGGGATCGAGACCGAGTACGGCGTGCTGCAGCCCGGCCGTCCGACGGCCAACCCGATGCTCCTGTCCTCGCACGTCGTCGCGGCGCACGTGCCGGCTCGCGAGGGCTCGCGCGCGCGCGCCCGCTGGGACTACGACGACGAGGACCCGCTGCACGACGCGCGTGGGTTCCGCCTCCAGCGCGCGGCCGCCCACCCGTCGATGCTGACCGACGACCCCACCCGCGCGGCGCCCGCGGCCCCGGACGCGACGCCGGACCCGACCCCGGCGGACGGCCCGCCGACCGGCTCGAGCGCGGCGCCCGAGCCGCTCCAGGAGCTCGTCCGCCCGGTCGTGGAGGAGTACGACGACCCGAGCGCCGCGAACGTGATCCTCACGAACGGTGCCCGGCTGTACGTGGACCACGCGCACCCCGAGTACTCCTCGCCCGAGGTCACGGGCCCGCTCGACGCCGTCCGGTGGGACCGGGCCGGCGAGCTCGTGATGCTGGCGTCCGTCCGTGCGCTCGCGCAGAGCCCGGCGCTGCCGGACGTCGCGCTCTACAAGAACAACGTGGACGGGAAGGGCGCGACGTACGGCACGCACGAGAACTACCTGGTCGAGCGCGCGGTGCCCTTCGCGGAGCTCGCGCGGCGCATCATGCCGTTCCTCGTGACGCGTCAGGTCTTCACGGGTGCGGGACGCGTCGGGATCGGGCAGCGGGGTGAGGTCGCGGGCTACCAGCTCTCGCAGCGCGCCGACTACATCGAGGCGGAGATCGGGCTCGAGACGACGCTGCGGCGCCCGATCGTGAACACCCGCGACGAGCCGCACGCGGACCCGGCGCGGTGGCGTCGGCTCCACGTCATCATCGGGGACGCGAACCTGCTCCAGACGGCCACGTACCTCAAGCTCGGGACGACCTCGCTGGTCCTGTGGCTGCTCGAGCAGTCGCTCGGCGGGTCCGACGGTGCGGCGCGCGGCCGACCGGCCGCGGCGCTCGCTGCCGTCGACCGGCTGACGCTCAAGGACCCCGTCGCGGCTGTCCACACGGTGAGCCACGACCTGACCATGACGGCGCGGCTCGAGCTCGCCGACGGCAGGCGGCTGACCGCGCTCGAGGTGCAGCGCGAGTACCTCGACGCGGCCCGTACCGCCCTGGGCCTGGCCCCGGGCGCGACGGGAGTGGGCCCGGACGCCGAGACGACCGACGTGCTGGACCGCTGGGCCTCGATCCTCGAGCGGCTGGCGACGGACCCCGCGAGCTGCGCGCGGGAGGTCGAGTGGCTCGCCAAGCTGCGCCTGCTCGAGGGGCTGCGCCGGCGGGACCGTCTCGAGTGGGACCACCCCCGCCTCGCCGCGGTCGACCTGCAGTGGTCCGACGTGCGCCCCGAGCGGGGTCTGTACCACCGGCTGCTCGAGGCGGGCGCGGTCGAGCGGCTCGTGACGGACGAGGCGGCCGAGCGCGCGGCCCTCCACCCGCCCGTCGACACGCGCGCGTACTTCCGCGGCGAGGCGCTCGCGCGGTACGCGGGCCACATCTCGGCCGCGAGCTGGGACTCGATCGTGTTCGACGTGCCCGGCTCGCCCACCCTGCAGCGCGTCCCCATGCGGGATCCCTTCCGTGGCACCCGCGCCCACGTCGGGGCGCTGCTCGACCGGAGCCCTGACGTGGGCAGCCTGCTCGCGGCGCTCGCGGGCTCCTGACCCACCCGGTCTCGCGCGCGGAGACGCCGCGGGGGCCGCCTGCACTGGACCCGTCCGGGTCAGGGCCTAGGGTGGGCGGGGTAGGGCAGCGCTGACCCGAGGAGGGCACCATGGCTGGTCAGGAACACGTGCGCAGGGATCACTCCGAGGGCGACGACGCTCCCGAGCCGGACGCCCCGGCGGCCCCGGCGGCCCAGGCGCGCGACGCGGAGGTCGACGCGCTCCTCGAGGAGATCGACGAGGTGCTCGAGTCGAACTCCGAGCAGTTCGTCCGCGGCTTCGTGCAGAAGGGCGGGCAGTGAGGCGCCGATGACGACGGACCACCACGGCCGCCTCCCACGGGCCTTCACGACTCCTGGCTCCTCGTCGTTCGTCGACTTCGTCGCCGGCTACGCCCCGGACCTCCTGCCCGGCCGGAGGGCGGTCGGTGGGTCCGACGCGTCCGCCGCCGCGCCGCATGCCACCACGATCGTCGCGCTGTCCTTCGACGGCGGCGTCGTGATGGCGGGCGACCGGCGCGCCACCGCGGGCCCGATGATCGCGAGCCGGCGGATCGAGAAGGTCTTCGCCGCCGACGAGTTCTCGGCCGTCGGCATCGCCGGTGCGGCCGGGCTCGCGGTCGAGATGGTGCGCCTGTTCCAGCTCGAGCTCGAGCACTACGAGAAGATCGAGGGCACGCTCCTCTCGCTCGACGGCAAGGCGAACCGGCTCGCCATGATGATCCGGGGCAACCTCCCGCTCGCGATGCAGGGCCTCGCGGTCGTGCCGCTGTTCGCCGGCTACGACCTCGACCGCGGGGCCGGTCGGATCTTCTCGTTCGACGTGACCGGCGGGCGCTACGAGGAGCACGAGTACCACAGCGTCGGCTCGGGCTCGGTGTTCGCGCGGGGGTCGCTCAAGAAGCTCTGGCAGCCGGCGCTCGACGCCGAGGCCGCGGTCCGCGTCGCCGTCGAGTCCCTGGTCGACGCCGCCGACGACGACTCGGCGACCGGCGGACCCGACATGGTGCGCCGGATCTGGCCGGTCGTGGCGACCGTGACCGCCGCCGGCTACCTGCGCGTGCCGGAGGAGTCGCTCGGCGACGTCGTCGAGTCCGTGGCCGACCGGCGACGGCGCGAGCACGAGCGGGCCGCGCCGGCCGAGCGGGCAGAGCAGGCAGAGGGCGACAGGCAGGGGGGTGCTGACCGGTGAGCATGCCCTTCTACGTCTCGCCCGAGCAGCTGATGAAGGACCGGGCCGACTACGCACGCAAGGGCATCGCCCGCGGCCGCTCCGTCGTCGTGCTCGGGTACGACGACGGGATCGCGTTCGCGACCGAGAACCCGTCGCGTTCGCTGCACAAGATCTCGGAGATCTACGACCGCATCGCGTTCGCCGCGGTCGGCAAGTACAACGAGTTCGAGAACCTGCGCGTCGCCGGGGTGCGGTACGCGGACCTGCGTGGGTACTCCTACGATCGCGCGGACGTGAACGCGCGCGGGCTCGCCAACGCCTATGCCCAGACGCTCGGGACCGTGTTCACGACCGAGTCGAAGCCGCTCGAGGTCGAGCTCGTCGTCGCGGAGGTCGGCGCCGACGAGTCCGGCGACCAGGTCTACCGGCTGTCGTACGACGGCTCGGTCGCGGACGAGCACGGGTTCGTCGTCATGGGTGGTCAGGCGGAGCACCTCGGCACGAAGCTCGCCGACGAGTGGCGTCCCGGGATGTCCCTCCCGCAGGTCCTGGGGCTGGCGGTCAGGACCCTCGGGGCGCAGGCTGAGGGGGAGCCGCGCGCAATCCCGGCCGGTCAGCTCGAGGTGGCCGTCCTGGACCGCACGCGACCGCGGCGCGCGTTCCGCCGGCTGACCGGAGCGCTGCTCGAGGACCTGCTCGGCGGCACGGCGACGTAGGAGGGAGGGGCACCGGATGGACCGACGGATCTTCGGCCTCGAGACCGAGTACGGGGTGACGTGCGCGGCCGACGACGGCCGTGGCCTCTCCGCGGACGAGGTCGCCCGGTACCTGTTCCGCAAGGTCGTCGCCTGGGGCCGCTCCTCGAACGTCTTCCTGCGCAACGGCTCGCGGCTCTACCTCGACGTCGGGTCGCACCCGGAGTACGCGACCGCCGAGTGCGACGACGTGCGCCAGCTCGTCGCGCACGACCGCGCGGGCGAACGGATGCTCGAGGGCCTCGTGGCCGACGCGCAGCAGCGGCTCGAGCACGAGGGCATCGAGGGCCGGATCCACCTGTTCAAGAACAACACGGACTCCGCCGGGAACTCCTACGGCTGCCACGAGAACTACCTCGTGCGCCGGCAGGGCGACTTCGCCCGGCTGTCCGACGTCCTGGTGCCGTTCCTGATCAGTCGGCAGGTGCTCACCGGCGCGGGCAAGGTGCTCTCGACGCCGCGCGGCGCCACGTACTGCCTCTCCCAGCGTGCGGACCACATCTGGGAGGCCGTCTCGAGCGCGACGACGCGGTCGCGGCCCATCATCAACACGCGTGACGAGCCCCACGCCGACGCCGAGCACTACCGCCGGCTGCACGTGATCGTCGGCGACTCGTCGATGTCGGAGACCACGACCATGCTCAAGGTCGGGGCGACGGACCTCATCCTGCGCATGGTCGAGGCAGGCGTGCCGATGCGGGACATGGCGCTCGACAACCCGATCCGCGCCATCCGCGAGATCAGCCACGACATGACCGGCCTGCACGTCGTGCAGCTCGCCAACGGCCGCACGACGACCGCCGTCGACCTCCAGGAGGAGTACCTGACGCGCGCGAAGGACTTCCTCGCGTCGAACCTCGACCCGACGCCCATCACCAAGCAGGTCGTCGACCTCTGGGAGCGCGGGCTGCGGGCGCTGCGGACGGGTGACCTCTCGCTCGTCGACCGCGAGCTGGACTGGGTGATCAAGTGGCGCGTCCTCGAGCGCTACCGGGCCAAGCACGGGCTCGACCTCGGCGACGCCCGGATCGCCCGCCTCGACCTGGCCTACCACGACATCTCGCGGACCGAGGGGCTCTACAACCTGCTCGCGGCCCGCGGGATGGTCGAGCGGGTCACGACCGACCTCGAGGTCTTCGAGGCGACCGCCACGCCGCCGCAGACGACGCGCGCCAAGCTGCGGGGCGACTTCGTCCGGCGTGCGCAGGAGGCCCGCCGGGACTACACGGTCGACTGGGTCCACCTCAAGCTCAACGACCAGGCGCAGCGCACGGTGCTGTGCAAGGACCCGTTCCGGAGCGTCGACGAGCGGGTCGAGCGGCTGATCGAGTCCATGTGACCTGACCCGCACGGGTCGTGCGGGTCGCTCGGGTGGAGCCGTCGCGCGCCCGGAGCGCCGTAGAGTGTGCGGCCGACAGAGTGTGCCGACCGACAGAGTGTGCCGACCGACAGAGTGTGCCGACCGACAGAGTGTGCCGGCCGACAGAGCGTGCCGGCCGACAGAGCGTGCCGGCCGACTCCGGACGACGAAGGGTGTGACGTGCGACGCCTGCTGGCCGCTGCCCTGGGCAGTGCACTGGGGGCCGTCGTGCTGCTCGCCGGCTGCACGGCGAGCGACGGGGCGCCGCCCGAGGTCCAGGTGACGGGTGAGGCGGGTCGCGCGCCCGTGCTCGGCTACGCGCCGCCGCTCACGATCACGCGCGCCACGTCGGAGGTCGTCTGGCCGGGGGCGGGACCGCGCCTCGTCGACGGCGGCCCGGTGCTCCTGGACTACCGGCTCGAGAACGCGCGGGACGGCTCGCTCGTCGAGGAGACGTACTCGCACGTGCCGACGCCGTTCACGCTGACGCCGGAGAACGTGAGCGAGGACCTCTACGACGCGCTCTCGGGCCAGTCGGTGGGCGCTCGGATCCTGCTGCTCGTCCCGGCGACGTCGAACACGTCGAGCTTTGCGTCGGTCATGGTGGTCGACGTGCTGCCGACGCGCGCCTGGGGCGAGCCGGTCGAGCCGCGCGAGGGGCTGCCCGCCGTGACCCTCGGCGACGGCGGCGAACCCGCCATCGCGGCGCCCCAGGGGGAGCCTCCGAACCAGCTCGTCGTGCAGGCGCTGATCAAGGGCGACGGCGCGCAGGTCGAGGAGGGCGCGACGGTGACGGTCCAGTACACCGGCGTGCGCTGGTCCGACGGCTCGCCGTACGACTCGAGCTGGCAGCAGGGCGGACCCAAGTCCTTCGACCTCGGCACGGGGGTGCTGCCGGGCCTCGCCGACGGGCTGGTCGAGCAGACCGTCGGCAGCCAGGTCATGCTCGTCATCCCGCCGAGCGCCGGGGGCGCGGTCGGTGCCGAGGAGGACACGCTCGTGCTGGTGGTCGACATCCTCGCGGCGAGCAACCCCTCGGACCGCGCGGCAGAGCAGGAGGGTTGACGATGGCGGTCGCGCTGCGAGTGATCCCGTGCCTCGACGTCGACGCGGGCCGCGTCGTCAAGGGCGTGAACTTCGAGAACCTTCGTGACGCCGGCGACCCGGTCGAGCTGGCCCGCCGGTACGACCGCGAGGGCGCAGACGAGGTCACGTTCCTCGACGTGTCCGCCTCGTCGGGCGACCGGGAGACCACGTACGACGTCGTGCGGCGCACCGCCGAGGAGATCTTCGTGCCGCTGACCGTGGGTGGCGGTGTGCGGACCACGCGGGACGTGGACCGGCTGCTGCGGGCGGGCGCCGACAAGGTCGGGGTCAACACCGCTGCGATCGCCCGGCCCGAGCTCATCGCGGAGATCGCCGAGCGCTTCGGCAGCCAGGTCCTCGTGCTCTCCGTCGACGCGCGCCGCGTCACGGGGGAGACCACCACGCCGTCCGGGTACGAGGTCACGACGTACGGCGGACGCCGGGGCACGGGCATCGACGCGGTCGAGTGGGCCGCGCGGGGCGCCGAGCTCGGTGCGGGGGAGATCCTGCTCAACTCGATGGACGCCGACGGGACGACGGCCGGTTTCGACCTCGAGATGCTGCGCGCGGTGCGGGCCCAGGTCGGCGTGCCGCTCATCGCGAGCGGGGGAGCGGGCACTCCCGAGCACTTCGTCGAGGCCGCCCGCTCCGGTGCCGACGCCGTGCTCGCCGCGAGCGTGTTCCACTTCGGTACGCTCACGGTCGGTCAGGTCAAGGACCACCTGCGGGCGGCGGGCGTCGTCGTCCGCTGAGCCCGCCGCCCCGCCCGCCGCCCCGCCCGCCGACGCGTCACGGGCCGCCGGTGGTGCGCTCGAGCTCGGCGACGTCGTCGGGGTCGCCCAGCACGTCGACCCGTGCGGCACGCCCGCGGCCGAACGCGTGCAGGACGAGCTCGGCGACCTCGCCGCGTACGACGACGGTCCCGTGCTCTCCCGTCGGCCGCCGGACCGCGCGCCGCGGGCCGCCCGGGACCACGAGCACGACGCCGACCGGCGCGCGCCGGTACAACAGGGGTGCACTGCGGACCAGGCGGCGCCACAGGGCGTCCACGTGCGCCTGGTCGAGCGGCAGCGGCTCGACCGGGCCGGTGCCCCGGCGCACGTCCTCGGTGTGGACGAAGAACTCGAGGAGGTTCGCGCCCTCGCCGATCCTGGACCAGCTCATGGGGTTGAGCCGACCGGGGCCCGCGGCGACCCGCGAGACGAGGTCGGCATAGCCCTCGGGATCCGTCGCCGGACCCGCGACCTGCTGGATCGCGCGCTCGGTCCGCGCCGCGAGGGCGGGTACCGCGATCCCCGCCGCGGCGGTCGGCTGGGTCTCACGGACGACGACGTGTGCCGCGAGGTGCCGGCTGCGCCAGCCCTCGCACAGCGTCGGTGCGTCGGGGCCCGCCTCGCGGAGGGCGTGTGCGAGCGCGGCGCGCTCGATCTGGTGCCAGGTCACCCCGGCATCGTCGCACGCGGTGCGTGAGATGATCGCGGCACCCCCTGATCCCGTCCGCCCTCAGCCATCCGCCACCCGTCATCAGCGAGGAGCGACGTGCCCGCGCGTCCGACGAGCACGCGGCCCCACACCCTGACCGGGTCGGCCGCACGCAGGTCCGTCCAGCTGATGCTCCGCGGCATCGCCGCCGAGCCGAGGACGTACGTGCTCGCGATCGGCTCGTCGGCCGTGTTCGGCGCAGCGACGGTCGCGGTCAGCCAGGTGGTCGGCGCCGCCACGGACCGCGTGGTCGTCCCCGCGCTGGACGGCTCCTGGACCGCCCGCGACCAGCTGCCGCTCGCGGGCCTGGCGCTCGCCGCCGTGGCGCTCACGCTGGGCGTCGGCGTCGCGCTGCGGCGCATCTTCGCCGGGATCGCCTACGCGGACCTCCAGGCCCGGCACCGACGCCAGGTCACGCGGCAGTACCTCCACCTGCCGATGTCGTGGCACCGCCGGCACCCCACCGGACAGCTGCTGTCCAACGCGAGCTCGGACGTCGAGGCGGCCACGTCGGTCTTCAACCCGCTGCCGTACGCCCTCGGCGTCGCGGTCATGCTCGTGGTGGCGACCGTGTCGCTCGTCCGGGCGGACGGCTGGCTCGCGCTCGCCGCGCTCAGCGTCCTCCCGCTGGCCGTGGTGGCGAATCTCGTCTTCCAGCGGCGGATGTCGCCGGCCATCACGCGCGCGCAGCAGCTGCGCGCCGAGGTGGCCGAGATCGCGCACGAGAGCTTCGAGGCCGCGTTGCTCGTGAAGTCCCTCGGGACGCACGAACGCGAGGGGGAGCGGTTCACCGCACGCACGCACGAGCTGCGTGACGCCAACGTGCGGGTCGGCCGGGTGCGTGCGGTCTTCGACCCGGTCATCGACCTGCTGCCCGGTCTCGGCACGCTCCTCGTCCTGGGTGTGGGCACCGCGCGCGTCCGGGCGGGCGCGGTCGAGACCGGGGACGTGGTCGCCGCCGCGTACCTCCTGACTCTCCTCGCGGTGCCGGTGCGGGCGTTCGGCTGGGTGCTCGGGGAGCTCCCGCGCTCCCTCGTGGGCCATGAGCGGATCTCCCGGGTGATCGACGCTCGTGGCGAGCTCGGGCGAGGGTCGACGCCGCTGCCCGCGACGGGGCGCGACGGCCACGGTGCGCGCGTCGAGCTGCACGACGTCGCCGTGCGCGTCTCGAGCGGCCCGGGCACCGCGGAGCTGCTCACCGGGGTGAGCATCGACGTGCCGGCCGGGCGCACGGTCGCCCTGGTCGGACCGACCGGTGCCGGCAAGACCACCCTCGTGTCCCTCCTCAGCAGGCTCTCGGACCCGACGAGCGGTGCGATCCGGGTCGACGGCGTCGACGTGCGCGAGGTGGCGCCCGCGGACCTGACGCGCAGGGTCGTGCTGGTGGCGCAGGCGACGTTCCTGTTCGAGGACACCGTCCGCGCGAACGTCACGCTGGCTGACGACGGCGACCCCTCGGCGCCGACCGACGACGAGGTGTGGGCCGCGCTGCGGCTCGCGCGCGTGGACGGCGTGGTGGCGCGACTTCCGGGCGGGCTCGACGCGAGGCTCGGGGAGCGCGGCGCCAACCTCTCCGGCGGTCAGCGCCAGCGGCTGGCTCTCGCGCGCGCGCTCGTGCGCCGCCCGCGGGTTCTCGTGCTCGACGACGCGACCTCCGCCGTCGACCCCCGGATCGAGCAGGAGATCCTGCGCGGCCTGCGTGCGCAGGGGCCGACCGGGAGCGGCCCGACGGTGCTGCTGGTCGCCTACCGGATGTCGTCGGTGCTGCTCGCGGACGAGGTGGTCCATCTCGAGGGGGGCCGGGTGGTCGACCGCGGCACGCACGCCGAGCTCCTCGCGCGCGACCGGGGCTACCGGGCGCTGGCCACGGCGTACGAGCAGGAGACCGCGCGCCGGGTCGCGGAGGCCGACCCGGGGACGGCGGACGACGACGTGGCCCAGGCCGCGGTGCGCGACGGCTGACGCCCGTCCACGCCGGGTCGTGGGAGGATCGACGGGTGCCTGACCAGCGTCCTCCTGAGCAGCCTCTTCCTGACCCCTCCGCACGTCCCGCCGGTGCACAGGCCCCTCTCGCTCCCGAGATCGCCGCCCGGCTGAAGCGTGACGACGCCGGCCTGGTCGCCGCCGTCGTGCAGCAGCACGACACCGGCGAGGTGCTCATGCTCGGCTGGATGGACGACGAGGCGCTGCGGCGCACGCTGACCACGGGGCGCGTGACGTTCTGGAGCCGGTCGCGCAACGAGTACTGGCGCAAGGGCGACACGTCGGGTCATGCCCAGTACGTGCGCTCGGTCGCCCTCGACTGCGACGGCGACGCGCTCCTGGTAGGGGTGGACCAGGTCGGGGCGGCGTGCCACACGGGTGCCCGCACGTGCTTCGATGCGGGGGGCGCGCTCGACGCGGTCGTGGGCCGGCGCCCGGACGAGGCAGCCCGATGAGCGCCGCCACGGACCCCCGCACGGGCACGGGCCCCCGTACGGGCACGGACCCCTTCACGGCCGCCGGCCCCCGCACGGGCGACGTGGCCGACGCCGTGGCCGACGTGGCGGCCGACCTCGCCTGGGGCAGCACCTGGCCCTCGCTCGACCGGTTCCGCGGTCTGGCCTCCGAACGCCGCGTGATCCCGGTCGTCCGCCGGCTCCTGGCCGACGACGTCACGCCGGTCGGCCTCTACCGCACCCTGGCGGCGGGTCGTCCGGGCACGTTCATCCTCGAGTCGGCCGAGGGCGACGGGAGCTGGGCGCGGTACTCGTTCGTGGGCGTCGCGTCCCGCGCCACGCTGACCGTCCGCGACGACCAGGCCGTCTGGGTCGGGGACGTGCCCGCAGGGGTCCCGACCGAGGGCAGCCCGATCGACGTCCTCGCCCGCACGCTCGAGGTGCTTCGCACGCCCGCGGTCGCCGGTCTGCCACCCTTGACCGGGGGCCTTGCGGGAGTGCTCGGGTGGGACGTCGTCCGGCACTGGGAGCCCACGCTCCCGGCGGCCGCGCCGGACGAGCTCGGCGTGCCCGAGCTGACACTCTGCCTCGCGTCGGACCTCGCCGTGGTCGACCACCTCGACGGGTCCGTGTGGCTGGTCGCGAACGCGATCAACTTCGACGACACCGACGAGCGGGTCGACGAGGCGCACGCGGACGCGGTGCGCCGGCTCGACGCGATGCAGGACGCGCTCGAGCACCCCGCGCCGCCCGCGACCTCCGTCCTGGTCGACGCTCCCGAGCCGCCGCTCGAGTTCCGCTCGACACGCGCGGAGTTCGAGGCGGCGGTGGCCCGGGGCAAGGAGGCGATCCGGGACGGCGAGGTGTTCCAGGTCGTCGTGTCCCAGCGCCTCGACCTGGACTGCCCGGCCGACCCGATCGACGTGTACCGCGTGCTGCGGACCATCAACCCGAGCCCGTACATGTACTACTTCCAGCTGCGGGACGCGGAGGGCGCCGACTTCGCCGTCGTCGGGTCCAGCCCCGAGACGCTGTGCAAGGTCACCGACGGCCGGGTCGTCACGTTCCCGATCGCCGGCTCACGCCCGCGCGGGGTGACCCCGGCCGAGGACGTCGAGCTCGGCGGGGAGCTGGCGCTCGACCCCAAGGAGCGGGCCGAGCACATCATGCTCGTCGACCTCTCGCGCAACGACCTGGTCAAGGTCTGCGAGCCGGCGAGCGTCGAGGTGATCGAGTTCATGGCCGTGAAGCGGTACAGCCACATCATGCACATCTGCTCGACCGTCGTCGGTGCGCTGCGTCAGGACGCCTCGGCGCTCGACGCGCTGGTCGCCACCTTCCCGGCCGGGACGCTGTCGGGGGCCCCGAAGCCGCGAGCGATGGCGCTGATCGACGAGCTCGAGCCCGCGCGGCGCGGGATCTACGGCGGGACCGCCGGCTACTTCGACTTCGCCGGCAACATGGACATGGCCATCGCCATCCGCACCGCTCTGATCGCACGAGGGCGGGCGAGCGTCCAGGCCGGCGGCGGGATCGTGGCGGACTCGGTGCCTTCGCTCGAGTACGAGGAGTCGCGCAACAAGGCCGCAGCCGCCGTCCGCGCCGTGCAGGTGGCGGCGCGGCTCCGGCGGGTGCGGGGCTGACGGCGCAGTCGCTGGGCACGACCCTCCGACCGGCACGAGAACGCTGCGCTCACCGGCGCTGTGACCGGCGCCACCGCGGTCCCGACGACGACCGCGTCACGTGGGACGCCCCTCTCGCGTGCCGACGACCCCCCCTCGCCCGTGGGGCGATAGGGTTCCGTGAGTCCGCAGACGAAAGGCTCTTCCGTCATGGTCGATCCGTCCCTGGAGCGCTCCGCGCCCCGTTCCGAGACGTCCTACCTCCCGCCCGCCGTGCCCTGGACCAACCACGGGCACACGCTCGCCGCCTGGGTCACCGTGACCCTCGTGCTCGTCGGCGGTGTGGTGTCCGCCGTCGGGGTGATCATCGCCGTGCCGTCGATGGTCTGGGCGGGCCTCGCCGTCGTCCTGGTCGGGTTGGTGGCCGGCAAGGCCCTCCAGGTCGCGGGCTACGGACAGGGTGGCAAGAAGACGCTCGCCAAGCAGGCTCGCGCTCGGGCCGAGGGGCGCGGTCACTGACCGCCTGAGGCCTCGTCCCTTCCCCAGCACGTCCGCGACCGGCCCACGCGCAGGTCGCCCGCTCCCACGGAGGTTCGATGTCGGATCCCAACGCCCCGCAGGACCCGTACGCAGCAGGCCGCGAGCCGGAGCAGCCCGGCACCTCGGGTGGGTCCACCCCCCGTGACACACCGCCGGCCTACGGCTCGCAGCCGCCCCCGTACGGTTCCCCACCACCGGCCTACGGGTCGCAGCCACCGGCCTACGGGTCGCAGCCGCCCGCGTACGGTTCCCAGCCACCGGCCTACGGGTCGCAACCACCGGCCTACGGGTCGCAGCCGCAGTACGGAGCGGGCGACTACTACGGCGGGCCCGGGACGTACCCCAAGAACAGCCTCGCGGTCTGGTCGCTCGTCCTCGCGCTCGTCGGGTTCTTCATCTGCTCCTTCTTCACGGGCATCCCCGCGATCATCGTCGGGAACAAGGCGAAGCGCGCCGCGGCCGAGGGGCAGGCCAACAACCCGGGACTCGCCACCGCGGGCATCGTCATCGGCTGGATCGTCACCGTCCTGGGGGTCCTCGTCGCCATCGGCGTGATCGCGCTCCTCGCCTCGGGCAACTGGGACAGCACGATGAACTACGACTCGGGATTCTGAGCCCGCGCGGTCGCGCTCGGCGCTCCATCGCTCGAACGGCCCGGCCCCGGCCCAGGGGCCGGGCCGTCCTGCGTCCTGCACACCCCGGGTCACTACCGACGTGCCCCGTGCCCGCTCCCACCGGTCTGGGCCGCGCAGGCTGCGGCGGTCTGCGGGCGACCCACGACCTCGTCGGACCGCGCCGGGCGATGCCACCTGCAGCCTCGGACGGACGCCGGTCCCAGCCAGTGGCCTCGCACCAGGTGATCCGGCCGGTCGGCCTACGATGAACCAGGCCCGCGCGCAACCGCGCGGCGATCAGCGAGGGGGAGGTGAGGCGACGATGAGCGTGCTCGACGACATCCTCGCCGGGGTCCGGGAGGACCTCGCCGAACGTGAGGCAGCGACGCCGCTGAGCGCGCTCAAGGAGCGCGCCGCCCGCGTGCCGGAGGCGACGGAGTGCCTGAGCCGGCTCCGCGACGAGCAGGCCGTGGCGGTGATCGCCGAGGTCAAGCGCTCGAGCCCCAGCGCCGGCGCGCTCGCCTCGATCGCCGACCCCGCCGCGCTGGCCGCCGAGTACGAGAAGGGCGGCGCCGCCGTCATCTCCGTGCTGACCGAGCAGCGGCGGTTCCGTGGCTCGCTCGCGGACCTCGATGCGGTGCGTGGCGCGGTCGACATCCCGGTGCTCCGCAAGGACTTCGTCGTCTCGCCGTACCAGATCTGGGAGGCGCGGGCGCACGGCGCCGACCTCGTCCTGCTGATCGTCGCGGCGCTCGAGCAGACGGTTCTCACGTCCTACATCGAGCGGGTCCACTCCCTCGGCATGACGGCCCTCGTCGAGGTCCACGGCCCGGAGGAGGTCGCGCGCGCGGTCGACGCGGGCGCCCGCGTCATCGGGGTCAACGCCCGCAACCTCAAGACGCTCGAGGTCGACCGCGGCACCTTCGCACGGGTCGCCCCGCTGATCCCGGACGGCATCGTCCGCATCGCCGAGTCGGGCGTGCGCGGCCCGCACGACGTGATGGACTTCGCCCGCTCCGGTGCGGACGCCGTGCTGGTGGGCGAGGCGCTCGTGACCGACGACGCCCCGCGCGAGTCGGTCGCGGACCTCGTCGCCGCAGGCGCGCACCCGTCGCTGCGCGCTGTGCGGCACTGACCGAACGAGACCACCAAGGAGCACGCCGTGGAGCTGGACCAGGCACGCCTGCGCGACTCCCTCGCGACGAACGAGGGACCGTACTTCGGGGAGTTCGGGGGTCGGTTCGTCCCGGAGGCGCTCATCGCGGCACTCGACGAGCTCGACCTCGAGTACCAGAAGGCCAAGGTGGACCCGGCGTTCACCGGTGAGCTGATGCGGCTGCACCGCACGTACACCGGCCGGCCGAGCATCGTCACGGAGGTGCCCCGGTTCGCCCAGCACGCCGGGGGTGCACGGGTGATCCTCAAGCGCGAGGACCTCAACCACACGGGGTCGCACAAGATTAACAACGTGCTCGGCCAGGCACTGCTCACCAAGCGCATCGGCAAGACCCGGGTGATCGCCGAGACGGGTGCCGGACAGCACGGGGTCGCGACCGCGACCGCGGCGGCCCTGTTCGACCTCGAGTGCGTGATCTACATGGGCGAGGAGGACACCCGGCGCCAGGCCCTCAACGTCGCACGCATGCGGCTGCTGGGCGCAGAGGTCGTGCCCGTGCGCACCGGCTCGCGCACGCTCAAGGACGCGATCAACGAGGCGCTGCGCGACTGGGTCACGAATGTCGAGACCACCAACTACGTCTTCGGGACGGTCGCGGGTCCGCACCCGTTCCCCGCGATGGTCCGCGACCTCCAGCGCATCATCGGGGAGGAGGCGCGTGAGCAGGTGCTCGACCTGGTCGGCCGGCTGCCCGACGTCGTCGCGGCGTGCGTCGGCGGCGGCTCGAACGCCATCGGGATCTTCCACGCGTTCCTGGACGACCCGGGGGTCCGCCTGCTCGGCCTCGAGGCCGCGGGCGACGGCGTCGACACCGGCCGGCACGCGGCCACCATCACCGCGGGCGCTCCCGGCGTGCTCCACGGCGCACGCTCGTTCCTCCTGCAGGACGAGGACGGCCAGACCATGGAGAGCCACTCGATCTCCGCGGGCCTCGACTACCCCGGCGTCGGCCCTGAGCACTCGTGGCTCGCGAGCATCCACCGCGCCGAGTACCGGCCGATCACCGACGCCCAGGCGATGGACGCGTTCCAGGTGCTCTGCCGCACCGAGGGGATCATCCCGGCCATCGAGTCCGCGCACGCGCTGGCGGGCGCGATCGAGGTCGGTCGCGAGCTCGGCCCCGACGCCGTCGTGCTCGTGAACCTCTCCGGGCGCGGCGACAAGGACGTCGAGACCGCCGCGCGCTGGTTCGACCTGCTCGACGACGACCCTGCCGAGAAGGTCGCCGAGATCCCGGGGGAGCAGCTGTGAGCACGAGCCCTGAGACGAGCCCTGGGACGAGCCGTGAGACGAGCCGTGAGACGAGCAGGGTGACGTCGTCGGCAGGGCCCGCGAGCAGGACTGCGGAGCGCCTCCGGGAGCTGCGGGCCGAGGGCCGCGCGGCCCTCGTGGGATACCTGCCGCTCGGGTTCCCCGACCTCGCGGGCTCGGTCGACGCGGCGAAGGCCATGGTCGCGGCGGGGGTCGACATCGTCGAGATCGGCCTGCCGTACTCCGATCCCGTGATGGACGGGCCCGTCATCCAGAGCGCGGTGGAGCGGGCGTTGGCCGGCGGGACCCGCGTCCGCCAGGTGTTCGGCGCGGTCGAGGAGATCGCCGCGACGGGTGCGCCGGTCCTCGTCATGACGTACTTCAACCCCGTCCTGCGGTACGGGGTCGACGCGTTCGCGCGTGACCTCGCCGCCGCGGGGGGCGCAGGGCTGATCACGCCGGACCTGATCCCGGACGAGGCCGGCGCGTGGATCGAGGCCTCGGACCGGCACGATCTGGACCGCGTGTTCCTCGTCGCGCCGAGCTCGACCCCCGAGCGGCTGGCCTCCACCGCTGCCGCGACGCGGGGCTTCGTGTACGCGGCGTCGACCATGGGCGTCACGGGTGAGCGGACGACGCTCGGGACCCGCGCCGCCGCGCTGGTCGCGGACACCCGCGCCGCCGGCGCGGACCTCGTCTGCGTGGGTCTCGGCGTCTCCCGTCCCGAGCAGGCAGCGGACGTGGCGTCGTTCGCGGACGGCGTGATCGTCGGGACGGCGTTCGTGCGCCCGTTGCTCGAGGCGCAGGACCGTGCGGCGGGCCTGGCTGCGCTCACGAAGGTCGCGGAAGGCCTTGCGGCCGGCGTGCGGTCCGCGGACCGTACGATCGACCGGTGACCTCCCTCCTCGCCGCGCCCACGGTGCTCGTCCCCGCGGCGCTCGTCCCCGCGGTGCTCGTCCCCACGGTGCTCGCGCCGACGGTGCTCCCGCTCGGGATCCCGAGCCCGTCCGAGTCGGTCTGGCAGCTCGGTCCGTTCCCGTTGCGCGCGTACGCCCTCGCGATCCTCGCCGGGATCGCCGTGGCGCTCTGGATCGCGCGCCGCCGTTGGGCCGAGCGCGGCGGCGACCCGGAGACCGTCATCGAGATCGCGTTCTGGGCGGTGCCGTTCGGCATCGTGGGAGGGCGGATCTACCACGTCGTCTCGTCGCCGGACGCGTACTGGGGCCCCGACGGTGACCCGATCAAGGCCCTGTTCATCTGGCAGGGCGGTCTCGGTATCTGGGGGGCGATCGCCTTCGGCGCGGTCGGTGCGTGGATCGGGTGCCGTCGCCAGGGGGTCCGGTTCGCACCGTTCGCGGACACGCTGGCGCCGGCGCTCCTCGTCGCGCAGGCGATCGGTCGGCTGGGGAACTGGTTCAACCAGGAGCTCTTCGGCGCACCGACGACGCTCCCGTGGGGGCTCGAGATCGACCCCGCGGCCCCGACCTTCCCGGACGGCCTCCCGGCCGACACCCTGTTCCACCCGACCTTCCTGTACGAGATGCTGTGGAACCTCGCGGCGGCGGCGCTCCTCGTCTACCTCGACCGGCGTTTCCGGCTCGGCCACGGACGCGTGTTCTGGCTCTACGTGCTGCTCTACAGCGTCGGCCGGCTGTGGATCGAGCTGCTCCGCATCGACCCGGCCGAGCAGGTGCTCGGGCTGCGCCTCAACGTCTGGACCTCGATCGTCGTCGCCCTGGGCGGACTGATAGCCTTCGTGCTGGTCGGACGCCGGCACCCCGGACGCGAGACCACCCTCCTCCTGGACCCAGCAGCGGCCGACGAGGAGCAGAACGCAGCCGAGCGCACCCGCTGATCGCGTGGGGCAGCGCGTCGATGTGCGGTGGAAGGGCTGACGCGACACGTTTCGGCCATGTATCGTCCACCAGGCGTTAGGGCCGACGACGTCCCCACGTTCCCCCAGGTTCAGGCAACATCCCCGACCACCGGTCGGGGACGGTGAGGGCGGTCCCCATGCTCACGTCGTCGAACGTCGCGACCCCGCAGGCTCCCACGCGCCAGGGCCTCTACGACCCCGTGCACGAGCACGATGCGTGCGGCGTCGCCTTCGTCGCCACCCTGCGGGGGACTCCCGGCCGCGACATCGTCGACGCGGGGCTGACGGCGCTGCTCAACCTCGACCACCGCGGCGCGGTCGGGGCGGAGCCGGGCAGCGGAGACGGCGCGGGCATCCTCACGCAGATCCCCGACGCCTTCGTGCGTGACGTTGTCGCGGTCGAGCTCCCGCCGGCGGGGCGGTACGCGATCGGGATGGCCTTCCTGCCCCAGGACGACGGCGCGCGGGCGTCCACGGTCGCCGCCATCGACGCGATCGCCGCCGAGGAGAAGCTCGAGGTGCTCGCGTGGCGCGACGTGCCGGTCACCGCCGACCTCGTGGGCCCGACGGCGCGCGCCTCGATGCCGGTCTTCCGTCACCTCGTGGTCGCGGACCCGGCGGGTGAGCTCGCGGGCCTCGACCTCGACCGGCGTGCGTTCCGCCTGCGGCGTCGCGCCGAGCGCGAGACCGGCGTCTACTTCGCGTCCCTGTCGGCGCGCACCCTGACCTACAAGGGCATGCTCACGACCGCGCAGCTCGAGCCGTTCTTCCCCGACCTCTCCGACCCGCGCTACGCGAGCGAGCTGGCCCTGGTCCACTCGCGGTTCTCCACCAACACCTTCCCGTCCTGGCCGCTCGCCCAGCCGTTCCGGCTGATCGCGCACAACGGCGAGATCAACACGGTCAAGGGGAACCGCAACTGGATGGCTGCGCGCGAGAGCACGCTCGCGACCGACGCCCTCGGCGACCTCGCGCCGGTCCTGCCGGTGTGCAGCGAGGGTGCCAGCGACTCGGCGAGCTTCGACGAGGTGCTCGAGCTGCTGCACCTCGCGGGCCGCTCGCTGCCGCACGCGGTGCTGATGATGATTCCCGAGGCGTGGGAGAACCACGCCGAGATGGACCCGGCTCGCCGGGCGTTCTACGAGTACCACGCGAGCCTCATGGAGCCCTGGGACGGGCCCGCCTGCCTGCACTTCACGGACGGCACGCTCATCGGCGCGGTGCTCGACCGCAACGGGCTGCGACCGGGCCGGTACTGGGTCACCGAGGACGGGCTCGTCGTGCTCGCCTCGGAGGCCGGCGTGCTCGACCTCGACCCGGCCACCGTCGTGCGCAAGGGACGGCTCGAGCCGGGCCGCATGTTCCTCGTGGACACCGGTGCGGGCCGCATCGTCGAGGACGAGGAGATCAAGGCCCAGCTCGCCGCTCAGCGCCCGTACGCGCAGTGGGTCGAGGAGAACGCGGTCGCGCTCCCCGACCTCCCGGAGCGCGAGCACGTGGCGCACTCGCGGGCGTCGGTGCACCGTCGTCAGCGCGCGTTCGGGTACACCGAGGAGGACCTCAAGGTCCTGCTCGGCCCCATGGCGGCGTCCGGTGGCGAGCCGCTGGGCGCAATGGGCTCGGACACGCCGCTCGCCGTGCTGTCGAACCGCCCGCGCCTTCTGTTCGACTACTTCGCGCAGATGTTCGCGCAGGTGACGAACCCGCCCCTCGACGCCATCCGCGAGGAGCTGGTCACCTCCATCGGCGGCGCCATCGGTCCCGAGCCGAACCTGCTCGCGGACTCGCCCGAGCACGCACGCAAGCTCGTGCTGCCGTTCCCGGTCATCGACAACGACGAGCTCGCCAAGATCTCGCGGATCCACCGCGACCCGCGGATGGAGGGCATCTTCCGCGCGGTGACGATCCGCGGCCTGTACCGCGTGCGCGGCGGCGGGCAGGCGCTCGAGCGGCGCCTCGAGGAGATCTTCGCCGAGGTCGACGCCGCCGTGGAGGCCGGCGTCAGCTTCGTCGTGCTCTCCGACCGTGACGGGGACGCGGACCTGGCCGCGATCCCCTCGTTGCTCCTGTCGAGCGCGGTGCACCACCACCTGCTGCGTCGTCGGATGCGTACCCGCGTCTCGCTGGTCGTGGAGGCCGGCGACGTCCGCGAGGTGCACCACGTCGCGCTGCTCATCGGTTACGGCGCCGCCGCGGTGAACCCGTACCTCGCCATGGAGTCCGTCGAGGACCTGGCGCGCGCCGGCTACCTGCCCGTCTCGCCCGAGCGCGCGGTGGCGAACCTCATCAAGGCGCTCGGCAAGGGCGTGCTCAAGGTCATGAGCAAGATGGGGATCTCGACCATCGCCTCCTACCGCGGCGCCCAGGTGTTCGAGGTGATCGGCCTCTCCGAGGACCTCGTGGCCCAGTACTTCGCCGGGACGACGAGCCGGCTCGGCGGCGTCGGCCTCGACGTCGTCGCGGCCGAGGTGGCCGCCCGGCACGCCGACGCCTACCCCCGCAGCGGCAACCGGCTCCCGCACCGGCGCCTCGCGGTGGGCGGTGAGTACCAGTGGCGTCGCGACGGCGAGGACCACCTGTTCGACCCCGAGACGGTCTTCCGGCTCCAGCACTCGACGCGCACGCGCCGGTTCGACGTGTTCCGCGAGTACACGCGGCACGTCGACGACCAGTCGCGCCGGCTCATGACGCTGCGGGGACTGCTCACGTTCAAGGACGGTGCGCGGCCCGCGGTGCCGCTCGACGAGGTCGAGCCCGTGAGCGAGATCGTCAAGCGCTTCAACACCGGCGCGATGTCCTACGGCTCGATCTCTGCCGAGGCGCACGAGACGCTCGCCGTCGCGATGAACGCCCTCGGTGGGCGGTCCAACACCGGCGAGGGCGGCGAGGACCCCGCGCGGCTGCGCGACCCGTTGCGCCGCAGCGCCATCAAGCAGGTCGCGTCGGGCCGGTTCGGGGTCACCGCGGACTACCTGACGAACGCCGACGACCTGCAGATCAAGATGGCGCAGGGCGCCAAGCCGGGGGAGGGCGGGCAGCTGCCCGGTCACAAGGTCTCGCCCGCCATCGCCGCGACGCGGCACTCGACCCCCGGCGTCGGCCTCATCTCGCCGCCGCCGCACCACGACATCTACTCGATCGAGGACCTCGCCCAGCTCATCCACGACCTCAAGAACGCGAACCCCGCGGCCCGGGTGCACGTCAAGCTCGTGAGCCAGGTCGGCGTCGGCACGGTCGCGACGGGTGTCTCCAAGGCGCACGCCGACGTCGTCCTCATCTCGGGGCACGACGGCGGCACGGGCGCGAGCCCGCTCACCTCGCTCAAGCACGCGGGCGGTCCGTGGGAGATCGGTCTGGCCGACACCCAGCAGACGCTCGTGCTCAACGGGCTGCGCGACCGGATCGTCGTGCAGGTGGACGGGCAGATGAAGACCGGGCGCGACGTCGTGGTCGCCGCGCTGCTCGGAGCGGAGGAGTTCGGCTTCGCCACCGCGCCGCTCGTCGTCTCAGGCTGCGTGATGATGCGGGTCTGTCACCTCGACACCTGCCCGGTCGGCGTCGCGACCCAGAACCCCGAGCTCCGGGCGCGCTTCACCGGCAAGCCCGAGTTCGTCGTCACGTTCTTCGAGTTCATCGCGCAGGAGGTCCGCGAACACCTCGCGGCGCTGGGTTTCCGCAGCATCGAGGAGGCGGTCGGCCACGTCGACGCGCTCGACACCCGTGCCGCCATCGACCACTGGAAGGCCGACGGCCTGGACCTCGCGCCGGTCCTGTCGGCGCCACGGCCGCGCGACGGCGGCGCGCTGCGCAACACCGGTCAGCAGGACCACGGACTCGCGAAGGCTCTCGACAACCGCCTGATCACCTTGGCCGTGGACGCGCTCGAGCGGCGCGAGCCGGTGCGGATCGACCTGCCCGTACGGAACGTCAACCGCACGGTCGGCACGATGCTGGGGCACGAGGTCACCAAGCGGTACGGGGCGGCCGGCCTGCCGGACGGCACGATCGACCTCACGCTGACGGGGTCGGCCGGCCAGTCGCTCGGCGCGTTCCTGCCCGCGGGCATCACGATCCGCCTGTACGGCGACGCGAACGACTACGTCGGCAAGGGGCTCTCAGGAGGCCGGATCGTCGTCCGGCCGGACCGGTCCGCGGTGCTGACGGGGGACCTCGACGTGATCGCGGGCAACGTCATCGGCTACGGCGCGACGTCGGGCGAGATCTTCCTGCGCGGCGTCGTCGGCGAGCGGTTCGCCGTCCGCAACTCGGGGGCGACCCTCGTCGTCGAGGGGGTGGGCGACCACGGCTGCGAGTACATGACCGGTGGCACGGTGGTCGTGCTCGGCCGGACCGGACGCAACTTCGCGGCCGGCATGTCGGGCGGGACGGCCTACGTGCTCGACCTGCGGCCGGGCTCGGTGAACGGACCTGCGGTGGCCTCGGGAGAGGTGACGCTCGAGCCGCTCGCGGAGCCCGACGTCGGCCGGGTCGAGCACCTCCTGAGGCGGCACCACGAGGAGACCGGGTCGCCGGTCGCCGAGGAGCTCCTCGCCGACCCGGACGCGATCCGGACGCGCTTCACGCGCGTGCTGCCGACCGAGTACGCCCGCATGACGCTCGCGATGGCGCAGGTCGAGGCGGAAGGCCTCGACCCGGCCGCGCCCGGCGTGTGGGAGCACATCCTGGAGGTGTCCCGTGGCTGACCCCCGTGGCTTCCTGAAGGTCCGCGAGCGGGAGCTCCCGCCGAACCGTCCGGTGCCGGTCCGGCTGCTCGACTGGCGTGAGGTCCACGAGCACCGCGCGGGCAACCCCGACGACATCCTCGTGCTCGGGCGGCAGGCCGGCCGGTGCATGGACTGCGGCATCCCGTTCTGCCACCAGGGCTGCCCGCTCGGCAACCTGATCCCCGACTGGAACGACCTGACCCGCCAGCAGCAGTGGGGCGACGCGATCGAGCGCCTGCACGCGACCAACAACTTCCCGGAGTTCACCGGCCGCATCTGCCCGGCCCCGTGCGAGTCGGCCTGCGTCCTGGGGATCAACCAGCCCCCGGTGACGATCAAGCAGATCGAGGTCTCGATCATCGACGAGGCGTTCGACCGCGGGCTCGTCACGCCGCAGGTCCCGCACCGTCTGAGCGGGGCGACGGTCGCCGTCGTCGGCTCCGGCCCCGCCGGGCTCGCCGCCGCGCAGCAGCTCACGCGTGCCGGCCACACGGTCGCGGTGTACGAGCGCGACGACGCGATCGGTGGCCTCCTGCGCTACGGCGTGCCCGACTTCAAGCTCGAGAAGTCGCACATCGACCGGCGTCTGGATCAGATGAAGGCCGAGGGCACCCGGTTCCGGCCGGGCATCGAGATCGGTCGCGACCTCACCTGGGACGAGCTCCGGGCCCGGTACGACGCCGTCGTGGTCGCCACCGGCGCGACCGTCCCGCGGGAGCTCCCGCTGCCCGGGCGCGAGCTCGAGGGCATCCACTTCGCGATGGAGTACCTGCACCAGTCGAACGCCGTGGTGGCGGGCCGTGAGGTCGCCGACCAGATCGTGGCGACCGGGAAGCACGTCGTGATCATCGGCGGCGGCGACACCGGGTCCGACTGCCTGGGGACCGCGCTGCGCCAGCAGGCCGCCTCGGTCACCACGCTGGCCATCGGCAAGCAGCCGCCGACGGACCGGCCGCAGCACCAGCCGTGGCCGACCGACCCGCTCGTGTTCGAGGTGTCGAGCTCGCACGAGGAGGGCGGCGAGCGGGACTTCCTCGCCTCGACCGTCGCGTTCGTGGGCGGCTCGGGGGACGACGCCGGGCACGTGCGCGCGCTGCGTCTGGCGACCACGGAGTACCTCGCGGACGGCCGACGCGTCCCGATGGCCGGCACGGAGCGGGAGATCCCGGCGGACCTGGTCCTGGTCGCGATGGGCTTCACCGGCCCCGAGACGGCCGAGCTGGTCGAGCAGACCGGTGCGGACCTGACCGGGCGGGGACTCGTCGCACGCGGGGACGACTACGCGACGAGCGTCCCCGGCGTCTTCGTGGCCGGCGACGCCGGCCGCGGCCAGTCCCTCATCGTGTGGGCGATCGCGGAGGGCCGCGCGGCCGCCGCCTCGGTCGACGCCTACCTCTCGGGAGCCACGGAGCTGCCCTTCCCCGTCACCGCGAGCACCGTCGCGCTGCGCCCCTGAGGCACGCTGAGCGGCGACCCGAGGGCACCTGTCCCGGCTCGCCGGCCGAGGTGAAGGGCTTAGGCTCGTCACCATGCGCAGAGCGAAGATCGTCAGCACCATCGGGCCCGCGACGGAGTCCGCCGAGCAGATCCAGGCCCTCGTGGACGCGGGGATGGACGTCGCTCGTCTCAACCGGAGCCACGGCGACACCGAGGTCCACGAGCGGGTGTACAACAACGTCCGTGCCGCCGCCAAGGCATCGGGCCGCTCGGTGGCCGTGCTGGTGGACCTGCAGGGCCCGAAGATCCGGCTCGGCCGGTTCGCCGACGGCAAGCACGAGCTCCAGACCGGCGACACGTTCACCATCACGACCGAGGATGTCCCGGGTACCAAGGAGCTCGTCTCCACGACCCACAAGGGGCTCCCGGAGGACGCGCGGGTGGGCGACCCGATCCTCATCGACGACGGTCGCGTGCTCGTGCGGGTCACGGCGGTCGAGGGTCAGCGGGTCGTCACGCGGGTCGAGGTCGGCGGGCCCGTCTCGAACAACAAGGGGCTCAACCTCCCCGGCGTCGCCGTGTCGGTCCCCGCGATGTCCGACAAGGACGAGAGCGACCTGCGCTGGGCGCTCCGCGTGGGCGCCGACCTCATCGCGCTGTCGTTCGTGCGGACGGCAGCCGACTACGACGACGTGCGCCGCATCATGGAGGACGAGGGGCGGATCATCCCGGTCATCGCCAAGATCGAGAAGCCGCAAGCCGTCGACAACCTCGTCGAGATCGTCGACGCCTTCGACGGGATCATGGTGGCCCGTGGCGACCTCGGCGTGGAGCTGCCGCTCGAGCAGGTGCCGCTCGTCCAGAAGCGCGCCGTCGAGCTCGCGCGTCGCAACGCGAAGCCCGTCATCGTGGCGACCCAGGTGCTGGAGTCGATGATCTCGGCGCCCCGCCCGACGCGCGCGGAGGCCTCGGACTGCGCCAACGCGGTGCTCGACGGCGCCGATGCGGTGATGCTGTCGGGCGAGACGAGCGTGGGGGAGTACCCGATCGAGGCCGTGCGCACCATGGCGCGGATCATCGAGAACACCGAGGAGTTCGGTGCCGAGCGGATCGCACCGCTCGGGTCGAGCCCGCACACCCGAGGCGGGGCCATCACCCGGGCGGCGGCCGAGATCGGCGAGACGCTCGAGGTCAAGTACCTCGTGACGTTCACGCAGTCGGGCGACTCGGCCCGCCGTATGTCCCGGCTGCGCTCCCGGATCCCGCTGCTCGCGTTCACCCCGGTCACGACCGTCCGCAACGTCCTGTCGCTGAGCTGGGGGGTGCAGAGCTACGAGGTCGCCGCGGTCGACGACACCGACGCGATGGTGCAGCAGGTGGACCAGACACTGCGGGCCCACGGGCTGGCCGAGCTGGGCGACTACGTCGTGATCGTCTCGGGCGCGCCGGTCGGCGTCCCGGGAACGACCAACTCGATCCTGGTGCACAAGATCGGCGAGGAGTCGGGCCACCCGCGCGTCTGACCCGACGAGAACGCGTCCGACCAGACGACCACGCGTGACGAGGCCCCCGGAGGACCGGGGGCCACGTCACGCGTCGGGTGCTACTTCTTCCCGCCGGCCGACTTCGTCTTCGCGCCGGTGCTCCGCGCCTTCGCGCCGGCCTGCGCGGCCGAGCCCTTCTCGGTGGTCGAGCCCTCGGTGCTGAGGGCGCCCCCCGAGGACTCGAGGTGCGCGCGGACGAACCAGTGGAACAGCTCGAGCTCGTGCAGGTGCCCGACGAGCAGGTCGCCCGTCACGGTGTCGATCTCCTCGGTCTCCTCGGCCGCCGCGCGGTGGGCCGAGATGACGCCCTGGTAGACGGTGTCGAGAGCGCCGAGGTGCTCGATGGCGCCCGCGCGCCCGATCGAGTAGTCGTCCCAGGTGCGTTCCGCGACGAGCGCCCCCGGCGTCCCGCGCGGCGGCACCCCGAGCGTCGCGATGCGCTCGGCGACCGCGTCGACCATCGCGCGGACGGCCTCGACCTGCGGGTCGAGCATCTCGTGCACCGCGATGAAGTGCGGTCCGACCACGTTCCAGTGGATGTGCTTGAGCGTCAGCGCGAGGTCGTTCAACGCGTTCAGGCGGTCCTGCAGGATCACGGCTGTGCGGGCGCCCTCCTCCGGCGTGAGGGACGGGACGGTGAACCGGGGCAGATCCGTGCGAGCCATGTGCTGTCCTCCAGTCGAGCGGTGCGCACGACGGCGCAGTACGACGTCGGGGCGGGCGGTGCCTGCGCCCCGCCGCCATCCTGACCCGGATCGGCGACCGTCGCGCGGCGAGCGACCGGGAGCGACCGCGAGCGGCGGCGGGCGACGTCGAGCGGCGGCGGGCGGTGCGGACGCGGCGGGACGCGGAGAGTGACGCGGATGCGCAGGGCCGCTGCGCACGGTAGACCTGGGCCCATGAGCACCCCGACGCCACCCGCGGCGCACGCGGGGCAGCCTGTCGTCGACCCGGCGGTCGAGGGGGACGACGAGAACCTCGTGGAGCCTGAGGGCGTGAACGCCGGCGGTCGCCCGGACGCGCCGCCGAAGGACTCCCGACCCGGCGTGGACGCACCGCCCGGCGAGCACGACGTCCGAGCCGGCGGACACGCCGCGCAGGCACCACGGTCGCTCACCGAGTCGGAGGCCCGCTGGCACGAGCACGAGAGCTCGGGGGCCGGCTGGGACTCGCAGGACAGCATCTGACCCAAATCCGCGAGTAGTGGCGCGTCAGGGGTCTTGGTGACCCGTTTGCGGGTCTTGTTGCGGTTTCCGGTAGCGGGGCGTGACCGGGTCCCGGCTGGCGCGTCGGGTGCGGGTTTCCAGGC
>NZ_JABCJJ010000015.1 GCF_012952065.1 Cellulomonas fimi | reverse complement strand
AGGTAGCGTCAGGCACGTCGAGGTCTTTCGGATGGGCAGCGTCAGAACTCCCATCATCGGAAGACCTCGACCCCTACCTGGACCTCGACACGCCGTGTCGCTCCCGGCGCCGCCCCCGCCTACACCCCCAATTCTGAAGAGCCCAGTAACGCGCGCCGCTGTATGGGAAACGACAGACGATCTGGCCCGCGGTGCCTCCCGGCGCGTGATCGAGATGAGGGCACCCGCGATGAGCTCGCGACAGCGTCCGGCGGCAGGCGCGACCTATCGACAGATCTACCCCGCCCTCAACACCGCCAGCAGCGGGCCGCCCATGCTTGACAGACATAGATGCGTCCCCAAGCGGCATTCGGTCGATGCTCAATCCCCTCGCGGCCTAGCCCGCGCACGCGTCATCTGTGCCGAGCTGCCGTGCACCGCTACGTCGAGGCGCAAGATCCCGCCCGGCGGCCACGACCTGGGGTGGTGTTCGCCCAGTGCGACGGCGACCGCGGCCGCCTCGCCGGGTGCCGAGTGGGCGTCGGCGATCACGACCCAGTCCCCGGCCGGCGCGCGGGCGGCGACATCTCGGACGTCGACAGTCCTCGGGTCGGTCGTCAGCCCGGTGCCGAGCGCCTTGAGCGCTGCCTCCTTGCGGGCCCACGCCCTCGCCCGCGCTTCGTGCAAGGGCTCGCCTGTGAGCGACGCGAGCGCCTCGACCTCCGCCGGGGCCAGGGCGACGTCGTCGAAGGGCGATCGCGCGACGTCGGCCACCGAGACGACGTCGACGCCGACCGGCCGCGATGCGAGAGCGACCGCGATCCGCGGACCCGTCCGAGAGATGCTCACGTGCGGTGCCGCTTCCCCCAGCCGGACGCCGCCGACAGCGACCACCGCGACCGGCCCGTGGTCAGCGCCCCCGCACACGGGACACCGGACAGCGAGGCCGGCGTCCTGCGGCCGACAGCCCAGCCGCGTGCCGACCACGCTCCGCAGCAGCGCCCGGGCCGCGACGAAGGACGTCCGCCGATCCCCGGCGAGCCGGGCCGCCCGCGCGCGCTCGGCGTCGTCCAGCAGCGCGAGACCGAGCGCCGGATCGACGTCACCCGGCGCGAGCAGCCAGACGTCCGCCGCCAGATCCGAACAGGGCACCGACGGCTCAGGTCGCCGGCACGACCCGGGTCCGCAGCTGCGCGCGCAGCCGGTCGCGCGCGGTGCGGTACGTCAGCAGCGGGACGAACGTGTCGATGCGCGCGTTCTCGAACTCGTCGTGCGCGCGCAGCATGGCCTCGTGCACCGCGACGGGGCCGAGCTGGGGGTCGAACTCCTCGTGCAGGCGCTCCTCGAACGCCTCCGTCTGGAACTCGACCGCAGGACCGTGCTCTGAGTTGATCCCCATGGGCCGAGTGTGTGGGCGCGGGACCACCCGCAACAAGTGAACATGTGGTGAACGACGGCGTGTCGGGCCGGAGGGTTCACCGGATCGTCATCGGGATGATCCAGGACACTCTGGACCGGCGCGCGGCGGTCGCGCGTCACTCGAACGCATGAGACGCAACGCAGCGGCTCCAGCTCCGCCGACTTCCTGCTCCGCCGTACGCGGACCTCGTGACCCGTGCGAGGCGGGCGGCACCCTGGGGCGGCGTCGCCGAGTGCGACGGTTCCCCGGTCATTTGCCCGACATGGGCGAGAAAGCGTCACTTTCGCGGCGCGAGAGGTGTTCACCGGGTGCTCACCTCGGTGTCGCCCGAACGAGGGACGGGCTTCGTACCGTCGACACAGGTTCACACCCGTTCGCGCCGATGGAGGCTCTTGTGACGATCACCCCGGATTCCCGCCCGCTCCTGCCGATGCACGGAACCACGCGGGGCAAGCGCAGCCCGGTGACGTGCCACCTCAAGTGCGCGGACGCGTGCGCGCACCCGGTGCCGAACACCAGCAGCAACGAGTACTTCGGCGACATCGTGGACGCGACGCTGAGCCGGCGCGCACTGCTCGGCGGCATGGGCTTCGGCACGCTGGTCCTGCTCGTGGGGGCCGACGCCGCGAACGCGCCTTCTGCGGCAGCGGCCGGCGGGCCGGGTCGACCGGGCGCGGCGGGCCTCGCGTTCGGCCCGATCGCGCCGGTGCCCGCCAGCGTCGACGCGTTCTCGGTCCCGAGCGGCTACCAGTGGCGCCCGATCATCCGCTGGGGCGACCCGATCCTCAAGGGCGCCCCGGAGTTCGACGCCGCCCGGCACACGGCCGAGGCCCAGGCCGGGCAGTTCGGCTACAACAACGACTACCTCGACATCATCTCGATGAACCGCTCGCGCGGCGTCACGGGAGGCGTCCACCACGAGGGCACCGCGCCGCGCACGCGCGACAGCAAGGCGCTCCTCGTCGCCAACCACGAGTACACCAACGAGAACATCATGTTCCTGCCCGCCACCGACCCGGCGACCCTCGCGGAGCAGCGTCGCATCGCCATGGCGGCCCACGGGATGTCGGTCGTCGAGGTCCGCCGCAAGGGCGCCGGCAAGCCCTGGGAGTACCAGCGCCGCAGCCCGCACAACCGGCGCATCACGATGTCGACGCCGTTCGCCGTCAGCGGGCCCGCGGCCGGGTCGGACCTGCTGCGCACGGCGGCGGACCCGAGCGGCCGCACGATCCTCGGCACGATCAACAACTGCGCGGGCGGCACGACCCCGTGGGGCACGGTGCTGTCGGGCGAGGAGAACTTCAACGGGTACTTCCGGACGTCCGGCACCGGCCGCGGGGACGCCCGCTACGGGCTGCGCGACGCCGAGACCGGCCGCGGCTGGGAGCACGAGGACCCGCGGTTCGACGCGCGCACCCCCGGGAACGAGAACGAGCCGAACCGGCACGGCTGGATCGTCGAGCTCGACCCGTTCGAGCCTGACGAGGCGCCGGTCAAGCACACCGCGCTCGGCCGCTTCAAGCACGAGGGCGCGAACGTCATCGTCGCGCCGTCCGGCCGCGTCGTCGCGTACATGGGCGACGACGAGCGCTTCGACTACCTGTACAAGTTCGTCTCGACCGAGGCGATGCGTAGCGGCACCCGCAAGGCGGACCGCGCCCACAACAAGACGCTCCTGTCGCAGGGCTCGCTCTACGTCGCCCGGTTCCGCGGCGACTCGCCCGCCGAGGAGATCGACGGCTCCGGCCGGCTGCCGTCCGACGGCAGCTTCGACGGCACGGGGGAGTGGATCCCGCTGATCGTCGACGGCGTGAGCCACGTCCCCGGGTTCAGCGCGGCCGAGGTCGCGGTCTACACGCGCCTCGCCGCCGACACCGTCGGCGCGACCAAGATGGACCGCCCCGAGGACGTCGAGCCGAGCCCGACGACCGGCCGCGTCTACGTGGCCTGCACCAACAACTCGGACCGCGGCAAGGTCGGCAAGGAGGGCGCGACCGAGCCGAACCCGCGGGTGGCCAACCGCGACGGGCACGTCGTCGAGCTCGTCGAGGCGGGCGACGACCCGACCGCGATGTCCTTCACCTGGTCGCTGCTGCTCGTGTGCGGGGACCCCTCGGTGAACGGGTCGACCTACTTCGCGGGGTTCCCGGCGGACAAGGTGTCGCCGATCTCGTGCCCCGACAACCTCGCCTTCGACGAGTCCGGCAACCTGTGGATCGCGACCGACGGGCAGCCGGGGACGATCGGCTACTGCGACGGGCTCTTCAAGGTCCCGCTCGAGGGTCCGGAGCGCGGCCGCGTGCAGCAGTTCCTCGCGGTCCCGCGCGAGGCGGAGACGTGCGGGCCAGTCGTCGACGAGGCCGAGTCCATGGTCTACGTCGCGGTCCAGCACCCGGGCGAGGACGGCAGCTTCGCGGACCAGCGTTCACGCTTCCCGGACTACCTCCCGGCCGGCGCCCCGACCCGAGCCGGCGAGTTCGCCGGGCCACGTCCCGCCGTCGTGCAGGTGTGGCGCGGCTGACGGCCCCGCAGCTCCGCTCCTGCGGTGAGTTCGCTGGTGTGGTCTCCAGTTCGCTGATCCTGAGCAGCGAACTCGAGACCGCACCAGCGAACTGGCGGCTGTCCGGCGGCTCGGTGCCGGCGCTCGCCGCACGAGCACGGGCGACGATCCGTACGCTTACGCCGTAAGGAAGCCGGTGAACGGAGCCTCATGCCTGCACGCGCTGCTGGACCCACGAAGGAACGCGCCCCGCTCAGCCGTCGCCGCGCGCTCGAGACGGCGCTCGCCGTGGCCGACGCCGAGGGGCTGGCCGCGGTGTCCATGCGGCGGCTCGCTCGGGAGCTCGGCGTCGAGGCGATGTCGCTCTACCACCACGTGGCGAGCAAGGACGCAATCCTCGACGGGATGGTCGAGCTGGTGTTCGGCGAGATGGAGCACCCGCCGGCGGGGCTCGACTGGAAGGCGGCGATGCTCCGGCGGGGCGCGTCGGTGCGGGCGGTGCTGACCCGGCACCCCTGGGCGATCGGCATCATGCAGTCGCGCACCGCGCCGGGGCCCCAGACGCTCGGGCACCTCGACGCGGTGATCGGGTGCTCGCTCAGGGCGGGGTTCTCGGTCGAGATGGCCGGCCACGCGACGTCGCTGATCGACAGCTACGTCTACGGGTTCGTGCTCCAGGAGGTGAACCTCCCGTCGCAGGACGCGGGCGGCATCGAGGGGGTGGTCGACGCCGTCCTGCCCGACCTGCCGCGCGACTACCCGCACCTCGCCCGGCTGACGGTCGAGCGCGTGATGCGGCCGGGGTACAGCTACGGCGACGAGTTCGACTACGGGCTCGGCCTCCTGCTCGACGCCTTGCTCCGGGACGCCCGCGCCTCTTGACCGGGCGTCGCCATACGGCGTAAGGTTTGCATCCTTACACCGTAAGGAGTTCGCGGAGAGGAAGCGTCATGAAGGCCGTCGTCCAGAGCCGGTACGGCTCCACCGAGGTGCTCGCGCCTCGGGACATCGAGACCCCCGTCGTCGGTGCTCAGGACGTGCTCGTCCGCGTCCGCGCGGCCGGCGTCAACCCGGCCGACTGGGCCGTGACGCAGGGCCTGCCGTACATCGCCCGGCCCGTCTACGGGCTGCCGCACCCGAAGGTCGCGGTGCGCGGCACGGACGTCGCGGGGGTCGTGGCGGCCGTCGGCTCCGCGGTCACGCGGTTCGCGCCCGGTGACGAGGTCTTCGGCTCGGCCCCCGGCGCGTACGCGGAGCTGGTGGTCGCGACGGAGGAGACGCTCGCGCCCAAGCCGGCGGGCCTGACCTTCGAGCAGGCGGCGGCGGTCCCGCTCGCCGGTGCGGTCGCCCTGCGCGCGCTCCGGGCCGGCGACGTCGGGCCCGGGCGCCACGTGCTGGTCAACGGGGCGTCCGGAGGCATCGGGACGTTCGCCGTGCAGATCGCCAAGGCTCTCGGCGCGGAGGTGACCGGCGTGTGCAGCGCCGCCAACGTCGACGTCGTCCGCGCGATCGGCGCCGACCACGTCGTCGACCACACGCGCGACGACTTCACCCGGGGTGGCGCGCGGTACGACGTCGTGCTCGACAACGTCGGCAACCACCCGCTCTCCCGCCTCCTGCGCGTGCTGACGGCGGACGGGATGCTCGTGCCGAACGCGGGACAGCTCGAGAACCGGTGGTTCGCGAGCGCCGGGCGCGTGCTCGGCGCGCACGTCCTGGCCCTGCTCGGGCGCAGGGTCGCCCGGCCGTTCGTGGTCACGGTGGAGCGCGACGACCTGATCGCGCTGACCGAGCTGATCGCCGCCGGCGCGGTCGTGCCGGTGCTCGACCGGACGTACCCGCTCAGCGAGGCCGCGGCGGCGGTCGCCCACGTCGGGCGCGGGCACGCCCGCGGCAAGGTGGTCGTCACGGTGTGAGCCACCGCGCCACCGCGTCACCGCGTCAGAGCACCACCGCGCCGACGGCGGATCGTGCCGGTGCGCGGGCGTAAACTCCCGCTTCGGTGCCACGCCGGGACACCGCACGTGATGCGCCGGATGTGCGCCGGGCAGAGGGAGGCGGCACGTGGCCAAGCGCCCGACCGTCTACGACGTCGCCCAGGCGGCCGGTGTCTCGATCGCCACGGTCTCCTTCTCGTTCCGTCAGCCCGAGCGCGTCCGCGAGAGCACGCGCCAGGCGGTGCTCGACGCCGCGCGGGCGCTCAACTACGTGCCGAGCGCCAGTGCGCGCGGTCTCGCGGGCGGGCGCACCGGCGCCCTCGGCCTCTACTCCTTCGACATGCTGCTCGAGGCCGCCGGCAGCCGGGGCGCCCGACCCGTGCGCGAGGACCCGGGGCCGTTCTACGGCGGGGACCTCGCGGAGCGCGCCTTCGCCGACGACGCCGATAGCGAGGACTTCCGCGTCTTCCCGCTCTACGTCGACGAGGTCCAGCGCGGCTTCGAGCTCGAGTGCGCGAGGCGCGGGCGGGCCCTGCTGATCGGGCGTGGGCCGGGCGGCGACGGCGCGGGCGTGATCGACATCGCCAGCCGGGTCGACGGCCTCGCCGTGTTCCCGGGCGCGCGCTCGCAGGAGGTGCTGGACCAGGTCGCGCGCCGGCTGCCGGTCGTCGCCTTCGCGATGCCGTACGGGCCCGGGATGCTCCACCACGTGCGGGTCGACAACGCCGGCGGGGCGCGGGCGCTGACCGAGCACCTGGTGCGCACCCACCGGATCGACGAGATCGAGTTCGTGGGCGCGCCCGAGATGACGGACTACGCCGAGCGGTTCGACGGGATGCGCGACGCGCTGCGCGAGCTCGGCCTGCCGGCGCCGCAGCGGGTGCTGGACCCGACGCCCCTCGGCGCGGAGGACCCGTTCCCCGTCGTCCGCGACCTGGTCACCTCCGGCCGGCTCCCTCGTGCCCTGGTGTGCGCGAGCGACCAGCACGCGCTCGACCTCGTCTCCCTCCTGCGGCGGCTCGGGCTCTCCGTCCCCGGTGACGTGGTCGTGACGGGGTTCGACGGGGTGGCCGCGGGGCGGATCTCTTCCCCGTCCCTGACCACGGTGCGTCAGCCGATGGAGGCGATGGGTCGCCTCGCCGTCGACATCCTCATGAACTCGTTGGCCGACGACGTCAGCGGCGTGGTGGACCGGACGCTGCCGGTCCGACCGCTCTACCGGGAGTCCTGCGGCTGCGCGTGGGAGCGCTGACGACCGACCCCTCCGGCATGTGTTGCAGGTCACAGGTCCTCCCCTTAGAGTCGGGATGCGGTTAAGCGCATAGATGCCCTGCGGTGCCCGGCCGTGCCGGCTGTGCCCTGCGGTGCCCAGGTGCGGGCACCTCGACGAGGAGGACATGCCATGAACAGGACTCTGCGGGGCGGGACTGCGGCCCTGGCCGTCGCGACGCTCGTGCTGGCCGGCTGCGGCCGCGACAGCGGAGGCGGTGACGAGGCCCCGGAGCCGGCCGCCGAGGTCGCCGAGGGAGCGGCCAGCGGCTCGATCGAGGTCTGGGCCATGGGCACCGAGGGGGAGAAGCTGGGCGACTTCGCGCAGGCCTTCGTCGCGGAGAACCCCGACGTCGACCTCCAGGTCACCCCCGTCCCGTGGGACGCCGCGCACGACAAGATCGCGACGGCCATCGCCGCGGGCGAGACCCCCGACGTCTCGATGATCGGCACGACGTGGATGGGCGAGTTCGCCGCCACCGGAGCCCTCGACCCGACGCCTGACCTCATCGACACCGGCTCGTTCTTCGAGGGCGCGTGGGGCACGACGGAGGTCGGCGGCACCAACTACGGCGTGCCGTGGTACGTCGAGACCCGCGTCCTGTACTACCGCACGGACCTGGTCCCGGAGCCCCCGACCGACTGGGACGGCCTCACGGCCATGGCCCAGCAGGCCAAGAGCTCGGGAGCCGCCTACGGGATCAACCTGCAGCCGGGCGAGACCGGCGCGTG
This sequence comes from Cellulomonas fimi, assembly GCF_012952065.1. Taxonomy (GTDB): domain Bacteria; phylum Actinomycetota; class Actinomycetes; order Actinomycetales; family Cellulomonadaceae; genus Pengzhenrongella; species Pengzhenrongella fimi_A. The sequence continues at coordinate 70,952 of NZ_JABCJJ010000015.1, read as the reverse complement.
GCAGACGTTCATGCCGTTCGCCTGGCAGGCGGGCGCGCAGCTGACCAACGAGGACGGCACCGAGTTCACGATCGACTCGCCCGAGTTCGTCGAGGCGCTCACCTACTACCAGTCGTTCTTCACCGACGGGCTCGCGCCGACCGACCTGCCGCAGGGCACGCTCGAGCAGGACTTCGTGGCCGGGAAGATCGCCTCCTTCGTCTCCGGGCCGTGGCACGTCGGGATCCTCGAGGAGACCGAGAACGCGGACATGTCGAAGGTGGCGCTCGCGCCCCTGCCCTCCGGTGCCGAGCAGGCCTCGTTCATCGGCGGCGCGAACCTGGCCGTCTTCAAGGACGCCGAGAACCGGGACGCCGCCTGGAAGTTCGTCGAGTGGTTGACGCGGCCGGAGATCCAGGTCCAGTGGTACGAGACCGTGACCGACCTGCCGTCGGTCGCGAGCGCCTGGGAGGACCCGGCGATCGCGGACGACCAGTACCTCGGCGTCTTCGGCGAGCAGCTCGACAGCGCCGTCGCCCCGCCCTCGATCCCGACCTGGGAGGAGGTCGCCAGCGTCATCGACACCGAGCTCGAGCGGCTCACGAAGGCCGGCGCCGATCCGCAGGAGGTCTCCACGGCCATCCAGCAGCAGGCGTCGTCCATCGGGACCGGGCTCTGAGATGACCTCCGGCACCACGGTCCGGCCGGGTGCGCAGACGCCCGGCCGGGCCGGGTCCTACGAGCTGCGCAAGCACTCGCCCCTGTACCGCCGCCGGACCCGCGCGGCGTGGGGCTTCGCCCTGCCGTTCGTGCTGCTCTTCGCGGCGTTCACGGTCGGGCCGGTCCTGATGTCGCTCGTGATGGCCGTCACCGACCTGCGGAGCCGGGACCTGCGCAACCCCCTCGCGGTCGAGTTCGTCGGGCTCGACAACTTCGTCGCGGTCCTCCAGGACCCGCTCTTCCGCAAGGCGGCGGCGAACACCGCCTACTTCGTCCTGGTGGGCGTGCCTCTTGCTCTCGCGATCTCGCTCGCCATCGCCGTGCTGATGAACTCCGGCATCACCCGGTTCAGGACGATCTTCCGGGTCGGCTACTACATGCCGGTGGTGACCAGCATCGTGGCCGTCGCCGTCGTGTGGCGGTTCCTGCTCCACCCGGACCTGGGGATGGTCAACCAGGCGCTCGGCTGGGTCGGGATCGAGGGACCGAACTGGCTCGAGAGCACCACCTGGGCGATGCCGGCGATGATCGCGATGGCGGTCTGGCGGTCCATCGGGACGCTCATCATCATCTTCCTGGCCGGCCTGCAGGGTGTGCCGACGTCGTTGCACGAGGCCGCCGCGCTCGACGGTGCCGGCGCCTGGCAGCGGTTCCGTCACGTCACGCTGCCGACCATGCGCCCGACCATCCTCTTCGGGGCGGTCATCACGGGCATCGGCTACGTCCAGTTCTTCGAGGAGCCCTTCGTCATGACGCAGGGCGGGCCGCTCAACAGCACGCTCTCCGTCGCGTTCCACACGTACAACCAGTTCGGCTTCGGCAACTACGGCTACGCGGCCGCGATGAGCTACGTGCTCTTCGTCGCCGTGGTCGTCCTCGCGCTCGTGCAGTTCCGTCTGCTCGGCGAGAGGGACACCCCCAGGAAGCCCCGCCGGACGCTGCGGCCCGTCGCCAGCAAGGAGATCGGACGATGAGCACGACGACCGGGCGCGCGTCCCGACCGCCGGCCGAGCCGGCACCCCCGGAGACCGAGCCTCCCGAGAGCCGCCGCACCAAGGAGCGACCCATCGGTGAGGCGCGGCCGAACCTTGTCGTCTACCTCATCCTCGGGCTCGGCCTGGTCGTCGTCGTCAGCCCCTTCGTGTGGATGGCGTTCAGCTCGGTCAAGACCGAGGGCGAGATCCGGCGCGTCCCGCCGACCTGGTGGCCGGAGACGTTCACGCTGGAGAACTTCCAGGAACTCTTCCAGCGGCTCGACTTCCCGCAGTACTTCTTCAACTCGACGCTCGTCGCCGTCGTCGTGACCGTGGGCAACCTGGTCTTCTGCTCGATGCTCGGGTACGTCCTGGCCAAGGCGGACTTCGCGGGCAAGAACCTGCTGTTCCGCATCGTCCTCGGCACGCTCATGATCCCGGGGATGGTCACGCTGATCCCGCTGTTCGTGCTGATCGCGAACATGGGGCTCGTCAACACCTACTGGGGGCTGTTCCTGCCGTTCCTCGCGGCGCCGTTCGGCGTCTTCCTGATGCGGCAGTTCTTCCTCGCGATCCCCGACGAGCTCATCGACGCAGCGCGGGTCGACGGCGCGAGCGAGTCGCGCATCTTCGTCCAGATCGTCATCCCGCTCGCCAAGCCGGCGCTCGCGACGCTCGGGATCATCACGTTCCTCGGGTCGTGGAACAACTTCCTGTGGCCCCTGGTCGTGGCGACGTCCGAGGACAAGTACACGCTGCCCGTGGTTCTGGCGCTCTACAGCACCGGCCAGAACCAGATCAACTACGGGCTGCTGCTGGCGGGCGCGGTCGTCGTCGTCGTGCCGGTGCTCGTCGTCTTCTTCTTCCTGCAGCGGTTCTTCGTGCAGGGCGTCGCGCTGACCGGCATCAAGTGAATGCCGCCCCCGATGCCCCGCCGTGGCGCCTCGAGGGTGGCGGGGGCCTGCGGGCGCTCGTGGTCGACGGCGGAGCCCTGGCCTCGCTCGCGGCCGACGACGTGGAGCTGGTGCAGCACGCGGCGTCGGCGCTCGAGCCCGGCCTGGTGCAGGTCTGGGTGCGGGACCGGGAGAGCGGCCGGTGCTGGCCGGTGCTCGGCGCCGGCTCGGTCTCGCGGGTCACCGTGCACGACGGCGCGCTCGTCGTCACCGGGAGCGAGGACCCCGGGGCCCAGGGTGACGGTGCCGCGGACGACGGCGGCGGGTTGCGCTGGCGGGTGAGCCTCGCGCTGCACGCGGAGCGGCCCGCCTGGTCCTGGCGCGTCGAGGTGAGGAACGCCGGGGGAGCGCCGCGCGAGGTCGACGTCGTGCACACCCATGACGTCGCGCTCGCGGCGTCGGGGATGCTCCGCACGAACGAGCTCTACGTGAGCCAGTACCTCGACGTCACGCCGCTCGACGGCCCGACGGGGACGGCGCTCGCGGTCCGGCAGAACCTTCCGCAGTCCGGACGCCACCCCTGGTGCGTGCTCGCCGCCGACGTGCCGGTGGCGTCGTGGGCGAGCGACGCGCTCGACGTGCACGGCTCGTCCGGCCGGTGGGGCGGCGCCACCGGCCCCACGGATGACCTTCCGGGCCGACGACGCCAGCACGAGCACACCCTCGCGGCGCTGCAGACGGAGCGCACGGTGCTGGCGCCCGGGGAAGGCCTGGGCATGACGTTCGCAGGGCTCCTGCTGGCGGACCACGCCGCGGCCACCTCGGACGCGGACCAGCGTTACGTCCGAGAGGCGCTCGACCTGGGCGCCGCGAAGGGGCCGGCCCGCCCGGCTCAGCGGCGGGCCGCCGAGCTCGGGCGTCGGGCGCCGAGCGGCGCGTACGACCAGGGCCGCGAGCTGCGCGTCCGCGAGCCCGAGGCGTCCGAGCTGACCGACCGGTGGCCCGAGCCCTGGAGCGTCGTCGAGCGGGACGAGGCGGGCGCCGTCCTGTCCTTCTTCGCCGGCCCGGAGGACGACCCGGGGCGCGAGCACGTCGTCGTGCAGGCGAAGGAGCGCGAGGTGCTGCGCCCCCACGGCACGATCCTGCGCACCGGCGCCCGCGCCGTCCCCGACCCGGAGGGGCTCACGGCGACCGCCTGGATGGCCGGTTCCCCGCTCTCCTACCTCACGCGCGGCAACGCCACGACGGGCCGCGTCCTGACCACCGTGCGTGGGTACCTGGGGCTGCAGCGCGCCTACGGCCTGCGCCTGCTCGTCGAGGTCGCCGGGCGGTGGCGGCTGCTCGACCTCCCGTCGGCGTTCGCCATGACGCCGGACTCGGCGCGGTGGGAGTACCTGCTCGACCCGGCGGACGGGGGCGGCACGGTCGAGGTCCGCACGATCGCGCCCGCCGAGGACCACCGCGTGACGCTGCGGGTCGGCCTGACGGGGCCACGTCGGCGCGTGCTGGTCGCCCTGCACCTGGCGACGCCCTCCGAGCCGCTCCCGGAGCCTGAGGGCCCGACCGGCCAGACCCGGGCGCACACCCGCGAGCCGCGCCGCGTCGAGGTCGTCGTGCCCGGCGTGGACGGGGTGGAGCGGGTGCTCGCGGTCGCGGCGTCGGCTCCGTTGGAGCCGGGCGACGACGGCCCGCTGTTCGACGACGGCGCCCACCGCGTCCCGGGGGTCGTCACCCTGCGGACGGACGAGGTGTCGGCGCTCGAGCTGACCCTGACGGTCGACGTCGCGCCCGACCTGTCCCCTGCCGGGCAGGCTCCACCCGACTCGCTTCCGGGGAGCCCCGGGACGGGCTGGTGGGAGCAGATGACCGCGCTGCGCGTCTCCGGTGACGGGGAGGACCTCGACGCGCTCACGGTCAGCCTGCCGTGGCTCGTCCGCGACGCCCTCGTCCACTTCCTGTCGCCGCGCGGGCTGGAGCAGTACAGCGGCGGGGCGTGGGGGACGCGCGACGTCACCCAGGGTCCGCTCGAGCTGCTGCTCGCCCTCGACCGGCTCGCGGACGCCCGCGCCCTGCTGCTCGGGGTGTTCGCCGCGCAGAACGTCGACGGCTCGTGGCCGCAGGCGTTCGGCTTCCTGCCCGGTGACGAGCACTTCCGGATGGAGCCGGCCCACGGGGACGTCGCCCACTGGCCGGTGCTGGCGCTGGGGCGCTACCTCCTGGCGTCGCAGGACGCCGACGTGCTCGACGAGCCGGTGCCCTGGTACACGCCCGACGGCCCGGGCGCCCCGACCAGCCTCCTCGACCACGTCGAGCGGGCGCTCGAGCTCGCCCGCCGGAGCACGCTGCCGTCGACCGGGCTCGCGGCCTACGGGCACGGCGACTGGAACGACTCGCTCCAGCCGGCGGACCCGGCGATGGCGCGGACGATGACGAGCGCGTGGACGGTCACGCTGCACCACCAGGCGCTGCGGACGCTCGCGGCCGGGCTGGCCGCGGCCGGGCTGGCCGCGGCCGGGCTGGCCGCGGCCGGGCACACGGCTCGTCGCGTGCACGACCTGCGCACCTGGGCGGACGCGGTCGAGGCGGACCTGCAGCGGTACCTCGTGATCGACGGCGAGCTGGCCGGGTACGTCCAGCTGGGCGAGCTCGGCAAGGACGAGGGCAAGGGCGAGGGCGGGGACGAGGGCGAGGGCGAGGACGACGTCGCCGTCCCGGTGCGCCGCGTGCTCGTCCATCCGCGCGACACCGAGACCGGGCTGCGCCACGGCTCGCTCCAGATCATCCACGCGCTGGGGGACGAGCTGCTGGACCCGGGGCAGGTCCAGCGGCACCTCGAGATCGTGCGCGGGCACCTCATGGGGGTCGACGGCGTGCGGCTGTTCGACCAGCCGCCCGGGTACCACGGGGGCGAGACGCGCCACTTCCAGCGCGCGGAGACCGCGACGTTCGTCGGGCGCGAGATCGGCCTGATGTACGCGCACGCCCACCTGCGGTGGTGCGAGGCCATGGCGCACCTCGGTGACGCGGACGCGTTGTGGCTGGGACTGCGGCAGGTGCTCGCGCCCGGGGTCCTCGACGTCGTGCCGGGGGCGCGCCGTCGGCAGGCGAACACGTACTCGTCGAGCTCGGACGCGGCGGTGCTGGACCGCCCCGACTTCGCCGCCCGGTACGCCGAGGTGCTCACCGGCGCGACCGGCCTCGAGGGCGGGTGGCGGATCTACTCGTCGGGCCCCGGGGTGCTCGTGCGCGTCATCACCCAGTCGCTCCTGGGCGTACGTCGGCGCGGGCCCCGGGTGGAGATCGACCCGGTGCTCCCCGCGGGGCTCGACGGGGTGCGCGCGACGGTGCCGCTCGCGGGCGGGAACCTGCGGCTGCGGTACCACGTCGGGCCGCAGGGCTTCGGCGTCGGGCGGCTTCGGCTCGCGGAACGCGAGGTCCTCGGGGTTCCGGGACGGAACGGCTACCGGGACGGCGGGCTGTCCGTGCCGCTGTCCCGTCTGGCCGAGGCCCTCGCTCCCGGTGGGCCGGAGCTGGAGGTCGACCTGCTGTGACGCCCGATGCCGCCGGTCCCACCCGTCCGTGGAGGGACGCCTCGCTCCCGGTCGCCGACCGGGCGGCCGCGCTCCTCGCCGCCATGACTCTCGAGGAGAAGGTCGGGCAGCTGCACCAGGTCGCGAACCCGGACCCGGTGCGCGACGCCGACGCCCTCGCGGCCGGTGCGTTCGGCACCTGCATCGTCGCGAGCGGTGAGCACGCGGGCAACGTCCGCGACGCCGGGACGCAGGCCGAGGCGGTCGACGCACTGCAGCGGGCCGCGGTGGAGACCTCCCGGCTCGGCATCCCGCTCCTGGTCGCGCGCGACGTCATCCACGGCCACCGGACGGTCTTCCCGATCCCGCTCGGCCAGGCCGCGTCGTTCGACGCCGACCTCGTGCGCGAGTGCGCGCGCGTCGCCGCGCGGGAGGCGACCGCCGACGGCGTCCGGTGGACCTTCGCTCCGATGCTCGACGTCGCCCAGGACCCTCGCTGGGGACGCGTCGCCGAGAGCTGGGGCGAGGACGCGTGGCTCGCGTCGCACCTCGGCGCGGCGGCCGTCCAGGGCTTCCAGGGCGGTCCCGACGGCGGGAACCTCGCCGCGCCCGAGGCGATGGCATCGTGCGCCAAGCACTACGTCGGGTACGGGCTCGCCCAGGGCGGCCGCGACTACGCCGAGGTCGACGTCGGCCCGGTGACCCTCCACAACCGGCACCTGCGGCCGTTCCGCGCAGCGGTCGAGGCGGGGGTCGCGACCGTGATGAGCGCGTTCCACACCCTCGACGCCACGCCGATGACGGCCCACGTCCCGCTGCTCCGGGACCACCTGAAGGGCGACCTCGGCTTCGCGGGGCCGGTGGTCAGCGACTGGGACGCCGTCGGCGAGCTGCTGCACCACGGCCTGGCGGCCGACCTGGGCGAGGCCGCGCGGCTCGCGATCCGCGCGGGCGTCGACATCGACATGGTGACCGGCGCGTACAGCGCGCACCTCGCGGACCTGGTCCGCTCCGGGGTCGTCGAGACCGCGCTCGTGGACGACGCCGTCACCCGCGTGCTCGGGCTCAAGCTGCGGCTCGGGCTGTTCGAGGCCCCGTACACGGACCCGGCTCGGGCCGCCGCGGTGCACCTGACTCCCGAGCACCGGGCGCTCGCGCGGCGGGCCGCGGCGTCGGCCGTCGTGCTCCTGCGCAACGACGGGGTCCTGCCGCTCGGGGTAGCCGGGGTAGCCGAGGCAGCCGAGTGGGCCGGGGCCGGGGCCGTCCCGCGCCGGCTGCACGTGACCGGGCCGTTCGCCACAGCCGACGGCGAGCTCTTCGGCACCTGGACCCTGGACGGGCGTGCCGAGGACGCCGTGACCATCGCCGACGCCTTCCGCGAGCGCTTCGCGGGGACGTCCACGGAGGTGACGGTGGACGACGGGCGCTTCGTCGACGCGACCCTGGTGGCGGCGCGCGCGGCGGACGTCGTGGTCGCCTGCGTCGGGGAGCACCCGATGCGGAGCGGCGAGGCGAACTCCGTGACGTCCGTGGAGCTGCCGCCCGGGCAGACCGAGGTGCTCGAGGCGCTGGCCCGCGTGAGCCGGCACCTCGTCGTCGTCGTCCTCACCGGTCGGCCGCTCGCGCTCGAACGGCTGGAGCACCTCGGCTCGGCCCTCGCGCTCGTGTTCCATCCCGGGGTCGAGGGCGGCCACGGCGTCGTCGACGTGCTCACCGGGGACGTCGTGCCGAGCGGGCGCCTGCCCGCGAGCTTGCCCTGGACCACCGGGCAGGTGCCGCTGCACCACGACCACCTGCCGACCGGGCGTCCCCTCGACCCCGACGGGCCGGTGGGGCGGTACCGCGACCATCGCGACACGCCCCAGTACCCGTTCGGGTTCGGCTTGGGCTACGGCGCCGTCGTGTACGACGGTCTGAGCCTGTCCGCGGGCACCCTGCGGCCCGGCGAGGTCGTCCGCGCGAGCGCCCGGCTGACCAACCTCGGGGAGCGTCGGGTGGTGGAGACCGCTCAGCTGTACGCGCGTGCGCACGTCGCGCCCGTCTCCCGGCCGGTCGGAGAGCTCGCCGGGGCGCGCCGCGTGGAGCTCGCCCCGGGGGAGACGACCGTGGTGACCTTCGACGTCGACCACCACCTCCTCGCGCGTCGCGACGCGACGGGTCGCGAGCGATGCGATCCAGGACCCTTCACGATCCGCGTGGCCCCGCACGCCGGGGCCGGAGTGACGGCCCGCCTCGACGTCGTCGGCCCGTCCGGCGAGCCGGATGGCGCGAGGCGCCCAGCGCCAGGCGGAGGAGGTGCGACCTGATCCGACTCGACCGACCGCGACGTTGCCGACGAAGGGACTCGAGAGACATGACCGGACAACTGCGTCGACGCACGGCCGCCCTCGCGGCCGCGGCGCTCGCCACGACGGGGCTGGTGGTCACCGCCGGCCCGGCGGCCTCGGGGCCGAGCCAGGACCGCGCGACCCTGATGGAGTACGCGACGGACACCTGGGCCTCGTTCGAGGCCATGGTCGACCCCGGCACGGGCCTGCCTGCGGACAACATCGAGGGCGACCTCGACACGAGCACCCTGAGCGGGTACACGTCCCCGACCAACATCGGCGCGTACCTGTGGAGCACCGTGGTCGCCCGCGACCTCAAGATCATCAGCCGGACCGAGGCGTTCGAGCGCCTGTCGCAGACGCTGGAGTCCGTCGCCGCGCTCGACCGCCACATGGACTCGGGCATGTTCTACAACTGGTACAGCGAGGCCACCGGCAAGAAGCTCACGAGCTGGCCGGGCACGGGCGACGTCGTCTACCCGTTCCTGTCCAGCGTCGACAACGGGTGGCTCGCCACCGCGCTCGTCCTGGTGAGCAACGCCGAGCCGCGCCTGCGCGACCAGGCGGAGGCGATCTTCTCGACCATGGACTTCGGCTTCTACTACGACCCGGTCGTCGGGCAGATCCGTGGTGGTTTCTGGGACGAGCAGCCCCCGGACGCCGCCGCGGTGCTGGACAACTACCGCGACCGCGGACCGGACGTCTGGTACACCGGGCACCACTACGGGACCCTCAACACCGAGCCGCGCATCGCGAGCTACCTCGGCATCGCCTGGGGCCAGATCCCGCCCGAGCACTACTTCAAGATGTTCCGGACGTTCCCGGACACCTGCGACTGGAGCTGGCCGGAGCAGAAGCCGGTCGGCGAGTGGGTGCAGTACATGGGCGTCGACGTGTTCGAGGGCGCCTACCGCTACCGCGGCATGCAGCTCGTCCCCACGTGGGGCGGGTCGATGTTCGAGGCGCTCATGGTCGACCTGTTCATCCCCGAGGCCGAGTGGGGCCCGAAGAGCTGGGGCGTGAACCACCCGCTGACCGTGCGCGCACAGATCGAGCACGGCATGGAGGAGGCCGGCTACGGGTACTGGGGCTTCTCGCCGTCGAGCAACCCGTTCGGCGGCTACCGCGAGTACGGCGTCGACCCGATCGGCATGGAGCCGAACGGCTACGCGTCGGACCAGCCCCGCACGTTCGTCGAGTCCGGCTGGGACGACCCGGCGTGCTTCCGTGCGCCGAGCCAGCCGGCGTCGTACAACGACGGCGTGGTGACGCCGCACGCGTCGTTCCTCGCGCTGCCGTACGCGAAGGCCGAGGCGCTCGACAACCTCGCTAACCTCCGCAGGGACTTCGACGCCTACGGGCCTGGCGGGTTCTACGACGCCATCGCGGTCCGCAGCGGCACGGTCGCCCAGCGCTACCTGTCTCTCGACCAGGGCATGATCATGGCCGCGCTCGGGAACGAGTTGCGCAACGACAAGGTCAAGAGCTACGTCGTGCGCGGGGACGTCCGGAAGGTCATCCGGCCGCTCCTCGGGATCGAGGAGTTCAACGTCGGGGGCTGAGCCGCGGGTGTCGGTCGCCCTGCCTACCGGGTGCGCATGGGCATCGGGTCCGCGCGCCGGTCGGGCGGTTGGACGATCTCGCGACGTGCGTCGGGATCCGCAAGCCCCGGGCGCGCGCTGCTGGTGCCTGGCCTCCCGCGACTCACGCGTGCCCGTGGACGAGCGCTCGGAACACATGCACGCCCCGTGCACCGCCGAGCCGGGGAGCCCGACGACAGCAGCCCGACGACAGCAGCCCGACGTCAGCAGCCCGACGTCAGCAGCCCGACGTCAGCAGCCCGACGTCAGCAGCCCGACGACACAGCCCTACGACACAGCCCTACGACACAGCCCTACGACACAGCCCTACGACAGCGACCATGCGGGCATGCTCATGCCGGTGACGGGATCGGTGACTCGGCTCTCTGGATCCCCTCCCGGCGGCTCGCCTGAGCCGTGCGGCAGCAGCAGCTCGGGCGGTGCACCAGGCCCGCCCCGCGTCGACAGACCCGGCGGCCCGCCCCGTCCGCGCGGCGGCGGCAACCCGGGCGGTGCGCCGACCGAGCGCCCGCCCGCGTCGTGGAACTCGTACCGGACGCGGGCGACGCCTCCGTCGTGTCCGGGTGATCCCTCAGGTCCGGGTGGTCCGTCGAGGTTGTGCCTCGTGATGGTCAGCTCTCGTCGATGGACTTCGTGGTGGTGGAAGTTGCACAGCAGCACGCCGTTGTCCACGGACGTGGCCCCGGTGTCGCGGTCCCACCAGGCGATGTGGTGGATCTGGCACCAGCGGGCGTGCGCGGCGCACTCGGGCCAGGCGCACTGCCGGTCGCGGGCGATGACGGCCCGTCGTTGAGGCCCGGTGTAGACCCGCTCGGCGCGGCCCAGGTCGATCGGCGCACCCTGGGCGTCCAGGACGATCCGGGTCAGCTCGCAGTCGCACAGCGCCGCGGCGAGCTCGGTGCCGGGCACCGGGGTGCCGTCCTCGAGCGTCGCCGGCTCGTACGACGTCCCCGGCTCGTACGACACCGCGCCCACCCCGGCCGCACCAGCCGCCTCCGCAGCCCCCGCCGCCTCGGCGCTCGTCGTCGCGCTCTCCTCGTCGGCGGCCCGGCGGGTGCGGCGGCGGTCGCGTTCGGCGCGGGCCGCGTGCCAGGTCTGCGCGGTCAGCACGAACGACACCTGCGCGGGCACGTGCGCGCCGGGCTTGGTGTCCTTGAACCCCAGGATCCGGGTCGCCATGGTGTCCAGCGCGTCCGCGCGCCGCTGACCGTGGTCCCGGTCGTCGTCCACCCCGGGCCGCGGGGTCACGGCCTCCAGCGCCAGCGCGAGCCGGTGCCCGGCCATCGAGTCCAACCTGCCCTTGACCAGCGTGCCGCCCGGGGTGTGGGTGAGCTGCACGAACCGCTCGGCCCGCTGCGCCTGATGGTCCCGCTCCAGCCCGCCCGGGTCCACCGCCGCAACCCACCGCGCCGCCGCGGTCGCGAACCTCCCCGCGTCCAGCCGCTCCGCGAGCCCGAGCAGGTGCCGCTGCCCCTCCGGGGACACCACCGCCACCCGCTGCACCGCGGTCCCCGCACCCGCGACCCTCGCGATCGCCCCCGCATGCTCCAGACTGATCCGCCCCGCGGTCACCGCCGCCGCGACCACCGGCACCGCCGCCAGACCCTCGGCCTGCCGCACCTGGACCATCGCCGCCCGCGACCCGGCCCGCGACGTGCGCCCCCGCCACGCCTCGAACGACCGATCACCCCCACCCCGCCACGCCCCCGACTCACCGCTCAGCCACCAGCACCGCCGCCCGCACCGCCGACAACCCGTCGATCACCCGATCCAGACCCGCCAGCACCGCACGCCGCTCACCCACCGACCACCCGTCCGCCCCCCGCGCCGCCACCACCACCCGCTCCACCGCGGCAACCACAGACGCCACATCCGGCGCCGACGGCGACGAGCGAAGGGCGGGCCCGGTCACGGGCGCAGACCCGCCCGACACCACGCCTGCCGCCACGCTCGATTCGAACATGTGTTCGATCATACCCGCCCGGGCCCGGGCCCGTCTCGCGTTCCACAGGCCCATTGCGATCGCGCGTCCCGGACGCCCGCACCTGCCAGTCCCGCGCATGTCACGCCACCATGGGCCGCATGATCGGACGCACCCACCACGTCGTCATCGACTGCCCCGACCCTGCCGGGCTCGCGGCCTTCTACTCGGAGCTCCTCGGTTTGCCCGCCACGCGCCGTTCGGAGGACTCAGTCGTGGTCGCCGAGAACGGCACCACGTCCGGGCTCGCGTTCCAGCGCGCCCCCGACCACCTGCCGCCGCGGTTGCCCGACCGGGCGTCCCCCCAGCAGATGCACCTCGACATCATGGTCGACGACGTCGCCCTCGCCGGCCCGCGCGCAGTCGCGCTGGGTGCGCGACGCCTCGAGCACGGCGACGACGTGTACGCCGACCCGGCGGGCCACCCGTTCTGCCTCGTGCCGCGGCCGTGGTGGGCGCCGCCCATCGCCCCGGTGGGGACCCCCGACGTCGTGCCCGTGGCCGGCGCGGCGCGCTGGTGGCGCACCCGCTCGTCGCGGGTCGCGTACGAGAACCCCTGGATCAGGGTGCGGGAGGACGAGGTGACGCGTCCGGACGGCACGTCCGGCGTCTACGGGGTCATGGAGGTGCTGAGCCCGGCAGTGTTCGTCGTGCCGATCACCGACGACGACGAGGTGGTGCTCGTCGAGGTCGAGCGGTACACGACGGGACCGTCGCTCGAGGTGCCAGCCGGCGGGTCGGACGGTGAGGACCTGCTGCTCGCCGCCCAGCGTGAGCTCCGCGAGGAGACCGGGCTCGTCGCGGCGTCCTGGCAGCAGATCGGCCGCATGTTCGCGCTCAACGGCGTGTGCCACGCGCCCGAGCACGTGTTCGTGGCGCGTGGCCTCCGGGCCGCCGACGAGGGTGCCCGCCACGCCGCAGCGGTCGCGTCGGAACAGGCGGAGGAGGGCATCACGGCCGTCCGCCGCGTCCCGTGGGCCGAGGTAATCGGCCTGGTCCGCGACGGCACGATCACCGACGGCGAGACCGTGGCCGCACTCATGTACGCCGCCCTCGCGCTCGGCCGCGTCACCTGAGGACCACGCGGGACGCAGGCCTTCCCGGCGCCGCGCCGGCCAGTTCGCTGGTGCGGGCGCGAGTTCGCTGATCCGGACCAGCGAACTCGGCACGGGACCAGCGAACTCGCCGGTGGATCGGCCGGTCGGACGGGTCAGGGAGTCAGAGGATCCGGGCCCGACGGCGTCACGCGGGTCGCCCGGGTCAGCCGCCGGGGACCGCGCAGACTCCGTCGACGCACGTCCCGGCGTCGTCGTCGCCCAGCGTCTCGAGCGCCGTGAGGCTCGCGAGCCCGGGGAGCACCGGCGTCGGCGTCGGGCCCGTCCCTGCAGGCTGCGTCGGCGCGTCGGCCCCCGACGCTCCGCCCGTCACGCCGTGACCGCCGACGCGGCCTCAGCGTCGGCCGCCTGGTCGGCCGCCGCACGACGGAGCGCCTCGGCGAACACCTCGGGGCTCTGCGCGCCCGAGATGCCGTACTTCTCGCCGATGACGTAGAACGGCACGCCACGGATGCCGAGCTGACGCGCGGTCGCGATGTCGGCCTGGACCGCGTCGCGGTACGTGCCCGCGGCGAGCACGGTGCGAACCTCGTCGGCGTCCAGCCCGACGTCGGCCGCGAGCGCCGCGAGGGCGTCGTCGCGCCCGACGTGCCCGCCCTGCTCGAAGTGCGCGGCGAACAGCCGCTCGACGAGCTCCGGCTGCACACCCTTCGCCTTCGCGTGGTGGAGCAGCTCGTGCGCCTTGAGCGTCTTGGTCTGCTTGCTGGTCGAGAAGTCGAACGCGAGTCCCTCGGCGGCGGCCAGCTCGGTGACCTGGGCGAGCATCTGCTCGACCTGCGCGCGCGGCATGCCCTTGTGGTCGACGAGGAAGTCGACCTCGCTGCCGTCGAAGTCGACCGGGGTGTCGGGGGCCAGCTCGAACGAGTGGTACTCGACCGTCACCTCGCCGTCGAAGTCGGCCAGCGCCCGCTCGAAGCGGCGCTTGCCGATGAAGCACCAGGGGCAGATGACGTCGGACCACACGTGGACGGAGACGGGAGCGCTCATGTGAACGTTCAAGAAGTCTGCGACGGCCGGTATTCCGCGCGGCCGCCCAGCCACTCCCGCGCCGCCGTGCGCACCGCCGCGAGGTCCGCCGTGAGCGCGTGGTCGCCGCGGACCACCACGACGGTCCGGCGCTCGCGCTGGGGCGGCATCCCGAACGGGTCGCGCTCGCCCTGGACGACCAGGACCGGCATCTCCACGGCGTCGAGCTCGTCGAGCCGGCTCGGCGGCTCGGGCCTGCCCGCCCGGGCCGGCGGGGTCAGCGGGAACGCGAGGCACAGGACGCCGACCGCGCCGACGTCGGCCGCCGTCCGGCACGCGACGCGCGCCCCCGACGACCGCCCGCCGACGACCAGCAGGGGGCCGCCGGACGACGTCTCGGGCATCGTGTCGGACCAGATCTCGCGCAGGTGGGCGACGACGTCGACCCACGCCGCGTCGAGCACGGGCGCCCGCGGCGGCGCCCGGCGGCCTGCGACGCGGTACGGCTGCTCGACGAGCGCGACCGCCAGGCCCACGTCCGCAGCGGCGTCGGCCACGGCCACCAGGTCGGGCGCGCCGACGCCGCCCCCCGCGCCGTGGCCCAGCACGAGCGCCGCGACCGGCCGGGCGACAGGACGCAGGTGCAGCCGCGCGATCCCGTGACGGGTCTCGACCTCACGCGTCGTCGGTGGGTCGGCCATGGCGCTCATGGTGCTGGTCCGGCGGGGCGAGCGCGAGTGCCGCGATGTGGGTGGGGCCTGCCAGGATGGCTGGACCGCGGTGATCGGGCGCGACGGCGCGACCCGACCCGGTGGTCACCTCGAGGAGGAACGGTGGGACCCACGGCGCTCGAGCGCTTCAACTCCGCCGACGCGGCCGACGCCGAGCGGCTGCTGCGCACGTGCGTCGACGTCCCGCGCTGGGCGGCCGAGCTCGCAGCAGCCCGCCCGTTCGCGGACGTCGACGCGGCGGTCGAGGCGGCGTCCGCGGCCGCGCGGCCCTGGACCGACGCGGAGCTCGACCAGGCGCTCGGCCGGCACCCCCGCATCGGCGAGCGGCCGCCAGGGGACGACGCCGAGGCGCGGCTCTCCCGCCAGGAGCAGGCAGCGGTGGACCCGGCCGACGACGACGTGCGGCGGCGGTTCGCCGAGGGCAACCGTGCCTACGAGGAGCGGTTCGGGCGCGTCTTCCTCATCCGGGCCGCGGGTCGCACGGCGGAGGAGCTGCTGGGCGCGCTCGAGGAGCGGCTCACGCACGACCCGGCCGACGAGCGCGCGATCGTCGCCGACGAGCTGCTCGACATCGCCCTGCTGCGCCTGCGCGGTGCTCTCTCAAGCGGTGCTCTCTCAAGCGGTGCTCTCTCGTCCGGCGGTGCGGGCGCATGACCTCCCACGTCACGACCCATGTGCTCGACGCCGTCTCCGGCGCGCCCGCGGTCGGCGTCGGGCTGGTGCTCTCGCGGCGCGCCGTCTCCGACGCCGACGCCGACGCCGGTCTGGTGCCGGTGGCGACTGGAGTGACCGACGCCGACGGCCGCAACCGCGTGCTGGGGCCCGAGCGCCTCGAGCCGGGCACCTACCGGCTGGTGTTCGCGACGGGTGCGTACTTCGCGGCCCAGGGGGTCGCGACGTTCTACCCCGAGGTGCTCGTCGACTTCGTCCTCGAGCCGGACCGCGAGCACGTCCACGTGCCGATCCTGCTCAGCCCGTTCGCCTACTCCACCTACCGCGGCAGCTGAGGAGCGAGCCAGATGACACAGTCCGAGCCCGTCACGAGCACGCACGAGCCGAGCCCCGGCGTCGTCGTCCTGGGTGAGAACCAGTGGGGCAAGGCCGAGGTCCGGCTCGTCAGGATCGACCGCTCGCAGCCCCGGCACCGGATCACCGACGTGAACGTCACGTCCCAGCTGCGCGGGGAGGTCGAGAAGGCGCACACCGAGGGCGACAACTCCCTGGTCGTCGCGACCGACAGCCAGAAGAACACCGTCTTCGCGCTCGCCAAGGACGGCGTCGGGTCGCCCGAGGGGTTCGCGCTGCGCCTCGGCGAGCACTTCCTGTCGACGTACCCGTGGATCCACGGTGGCCGCTGGGAGGTCGAGCAGTACACCTGGGAGCGCATCCCCACGTCGTTGGCGACCCATGCCACCGACGGCACCCACGACCACGCGTTCGTGCGCGGCGGGACGGAGACGCGCACGACCGTCGTGCAGCGCGACCGCGACGAGGTGTTCGTCGTCTCGGGGCTCACCGACCTCGCCGTCCTCAAGTCCACGGGGTCCGAGTTCCACGGCTTCCCGCGCGACCGCTTCACCACGCTGCCGGAGAC
Source organism: Cellulomonas fimi (assembly GCF_012952065.1). Lineage (GTDB taxonomy): Bacteria > Actinomycetota > Actinomycetes > Actinomycetales > Cellulomonadaceae > Pengzhenrongella > Pengzhenrongella fimi_A. The sequence goes on along the minus strand of NZ_JABCJJ010000015.1, from coordinate 54,541 downwards.
GACCGACCGGATCCTCGCCACGAGCGTGACGAGCCGCTGGCGGTACACCACGACGGCCCTCGACTTCGATGCGGTGTTCGCGGATGTGCGCCGCGTGCTCCTCGAGAGCTTCGCCGACCTGCACTCGCTCGCGCTCCAGCAGACGCTGTTCCACATGGGCGAGCGCGTTCTGCAAGCGCATCCCGAGATCGCGGAGGTCAAGCTCTCGATGCCGAACCTGCACCACTTCCTCGTGGACCTGGCCCCGTTCGGGCTCGAGAACCCGAACGAGGTGTTCTACGCGGCCGACCGTCCGTACGGCCTCATCGAGGCCACGCTCACGCGCCAGGGCACGACGCCGGAGCCACGCGCCTGGGCGACCGTCGCCGGGTTCTGCTGACGGACCGGAGGATCGAGGAGCATGGTTCAGCCCAGTCCCAGCTACACCATCACGATGCGCGTGGAGGCGCCGGCGTCGCAGGTGGCGACGAGCAACCTCGTGCACGAGATCGCCGTCGCGGGCGCGTCGGTGACCGGCATCGACATGACCCAGTCCCACGGCAGCTCGATCGTCGTCGACATCACGTGCGACACCGTCGATGCCGAGCACGGCCAGCGCGTGGTCGACGCGCTCAACCTGCTCGAGGGCGTGCGGGTGCTCAAGATGAGCGACTCGACGTTCCTCATGCACCTCGGCGGCAAGATCGAGGTGAACCCCAAGGTGCCGCTCAAGACGCGCCGCGACCTCTCCCGTGCCTACACGCCGGGCGTCGCGCGGGTGTGCCTGGCGATCGCGGCGAACCCGGCCGACCTGCGTCGCCTCACGATCAAGCGCAACACGGTCGCCGTGGTCACCGACGGCACGGCCGTCCTGGGGCTCGGCAACCTGGGCCCCGGTGCGGCGCTCCCCGTGATGGAGGGCAAGGCGGCGCTGTTCAAGACGTTCGCAGGAGTCGACGCCTGGCCGGTCTGCCTCGACACCACGGACACCGAGGAGATCATCGCGGTGGTCAAGGCGATCGCGCCGGTCTACGGCGGCATCAACCTCGAGGACATCTCCGCGCCGCGCTGCTTCGAGATCGAGCGACGCCTCCGCGCGGAGCTCGACATCCCCGTCTTCCACGACGACCAGCACGGCACGGCGATCGTGGTGCTCGCGGCGATGATCAACGCGCTGAAGGTGGTGGGCAAGGAGCTGGCCGACGTGCGCATCGTGGTGGCCGGCGTGGGTGCGGCCGGCTCGGCGATCATCACGCTGCTGCTCGCCCAGGGCGCCCGGGACGTCGTCGGCTTCGACAAGGACGGTCCGCTCCATCCGGGCAGCCGCCGCGACGGCGACCCGCACCGCGACTGGGTCATCGACCACACCAACCCCACGGGGTTCTCCGGGTCGCTCAAGGAGGGGCTCGTGGGCGCGGACGTGTTCATCGGGGTGAGCGCGGGGGACATCCTGACGGGCGACGACGTCGCGACGATGAACGACGGCGCGGTGGTGTTCGCGCTCGCGAACCCGACCCCCGAGGTCGACCCGATCGAGGCCGCCGAGCACGCGACGGTCGTGGCGACGGGACGCAGCGACTACCCGAACCAGATCAACAACGTGCTCGCGTTCCCGGGCCTCTTCCGGGGCCTGCTCGACGTCGGCGCGCGGCACATCACCGACGAGATGCTGCGAGTCGCGGCGGTCGCGATCGCCGACGTCGTGAGCGACGACGAGCGCAACGCCGCCTTCATCATCCCGGGCGTGTTCGACCCCAGGGTCGCCGAGGCGGTGGCCGAGGCCGTGCGCGAGGAGGCCCGCAAGGAGGGCTCGGGCGCCGCGCCCCAGCGGCACGTGGCGTCGGGCGGCGGCCGGTGACCGGCCGGTGAGTGCGGCCGGTGACCCGCTGGTGAGCACGGCGCTGAGCGAGGAGATGCTCGCCCGGATCGACGCGCGGCTGGCACCTGCCGACGCGCTGCTCGAGCGCGCCTACCCGGGTGACGACGGCTCCCGTCAGCCGGTGCACACGGTCTACGTGCCCGCGGACCGCTTCCACGCCGGCCTCGCGCGCGAGTGGGGCGAGGTCGCGCGCGCCGCGGTCGAGGCGGCGGGTGGCATCGACGCGCTGCTCGAGGCGTGCGCCGTGCCGCCGGGCGAGCGCGAGCGGGTCGGGAGCCAGGTGCTCGCCAAGCTCGCCCGAGAGCCGGTCGAGGACCTGCGCGTCGACTTCGAGGACGGCTACGGCGACCACGGCGCCGCCGAGGACGACGACGCGGTGGCGGCCGCCCGGGTGCTGCGGGACGAGGCCGCACACGGGGGCGGCACGCCGTTCGTCGGCATCCGGTTCAAGTCCCTCGAGCGCCCGACGCGCCGGCGCGGGCTGCGCACCCTGGACCTCGTCCTCGCGACCCTCCTGGCCGACGGCGGCACCCTCCCCGCCGGGTTCGTGGTCACGCTGCCCAAGGTCACCTCGGTCGACCAGGTGAGCGTGATGGTCGCGGTGTGCGACGCGCTCGAGCGCGCGCACGGCCTCGCCCCCGGCCTGCTGCGCTTCGAGCTCCAGGTCGAGACGCCGCAGGCCGTCCTGGGCTCCGATGGCACCGCGCTCGTCGCGCGCATGGTGCACGCCGGCCGCGGCCGGGTCGCCGGGCTGCACTACGGGACGTTCGACTACAGCGCGTCGGTCGGGATCGCCGCGGCGTACCAGAGCCCCGAGCACCCGGCCGCCGACCACGCCAAGGCCGTGATGCAGGTGGCCGCGGCCGGCACGGGCGTCCGGCTGTCGGACGGGTCGACGAACGTGCTCCCGGTCGGCACGCCGGCGCAGGTGCGGGCGGCGTGGGCGCTCCACGCACGGCTGGTCCGCCGTGCGCTCGAGCGCGGGTACTACCAGGGCTGGGACATGCACCCGGCGCACCTGCCGAGCCGCTACGCGGCGACGTACGCGTTCTTCCGGGCCGGGTTCGACGCCGCCGCGGACCGGCTGCGCGACTACCTGGCGCGGACCGAGGGGGCGGTCATGGACGAGCCCGCGACTGCGAAGGCGCTCGCCGGATTCCTCCGGCGCGGGCTCGACTGCGGCGCGGTGACAGCCGACGAGCTCGAGCAGCGCGCGGGCGTCACCCCCGGCGACCTGACGCGTCTCCTCCGGCGCCCGCCGTCGGCGTCGTCGGCATGACGCCCACACCGACGACGACGCCGCACGCGTCGCCCGAGCTCCCCTACGCAGTGAACTGCTCGATCCTCCTGACGCACCTCCCGATCGCCGCGCGCTTCCAGGCCGTCCGGGCGGCGGGTTTCGCCGCCGTCGAGCTGTGGTGGCCGTTCCCCACCGCGACCCCCGCGGCCGACGACGTCGACGCGCTCGTCCGCGCCCTCGACGACGCCGGCGTGCGCCTGACCGGCCTCAACCTGGCCGCGGGCGACATGGCGGCCGGCGAGCGGGGGCTGGTCTCGTGGCCCGGCCGGGAGCGCGAGCTGCGCGCCAACCTCGACGTCGTGACCGCGCTCGCGGAGCGCACCGGCTGCCGGGCGTTCAACGCGCTCTACGGGAACAGGCTCGACGGCGTCGACGCGCGCGCGCAGGACGACCTCGCCGCGCGCAACCTCGCGCTCGCGGCCGAGGCGCTCGGGCGCGTGGGCGGCACGGTGCTGGTCGAGCCGCTCTCGGGCGTGCCGGCGTACCCGCTGCGGACGGCGGACGACGCGGTCGACGCCATCGACCGGGTCACGAGCGAGCACGGACCGACGAACCTCGGCCTGCTGCTCGATACCTACCACCTGGCTGTCAACGGTGCCGAACGTGCCCGCGGACATCGAGCGACACCGCGACCGGATCGCCCACGTCCAGGTCGCCGACGCGCCGGGGCGCGGCGAGCCCGGCACCGGGACGCTGCCGATCCGGGAGTGGGTCGCCGACCTGCGCGCCGGTGGTTACGCGGGCCAGGTCGCGCTCGAGTACGCGAGCGACGCCGTCGACCCCTTCGCCTGGCTGCCGCGGCACGAGCGCTCCGGTGGCTGACTCTGGTGGACTGTCCGCCATGGTGCCCCCGCGCGTCGTCGTGTCGCCCGACAAGTTCAAGGGCTCGCTCCCGGCCGCCGGGGTCGCGGCCCACGTGGCGACCGGGCTGCGACGGGCCGTCGACGGCGTCGTCGTCACCGAGCTGCCGGTCGCCGACGGGGGAGAGGGCACGGTCGAGGCGGCGCTGGCCGCGGGGTTCACGGCGGTCGAGCTCACCGCGACCGGCCCGCTCGGCGAGCAGCGGGCCACGCGCTACGCGGTCCGCGGGACCACCGCGGTCATCGAGATGGCCGCCGTCTCCGGGCTCGACATGGTGACGCCCGACCCGGCGACGGCCCGCCACGCCACCTCGCGCGGCGTCGGCGAGCTGGTGCGGCACGCGCTCGACCACGGCGCCCGCACGATCGTGCTCGGCGTCGGCGGCTCGGCCAGCACCGACGGCGGCGCCGGGATGGTCCAGGCGCTCGGCGTGCGGCTCCACGGCCCTGCCCTCGACGACCCCGCCCTCGACGACCCCGCCCTCGACGACCCCGCCCTCGACGACCCCGCCCTCGACGACCCCGCCCTCGACGACCCCGCCCTCGACGACCGCGCCCTGGACGACCGCGCGGCGGGAGGCGGCGACCTGCGCGCGCTGACCGGCGTCGACGTCACGGGCCTGGACCCGCGCCTGCGCGAGACCGACGTGGTGCTCGCGAGCGACGTCGACAACCCGCTCCTCGGCCCCACCGGCGCCGCAGCGGTCTACGGGCCGCAGAAGGGTGCGGACGCGCAGACGGTCGCCGAGCTCGACGAGGGCCTCGCGCGGTGGGTCCGTGCGCTCGCGGAGGCGGGCGTGCCCGACGCCGTCGGGCTGGCGCAGGCGCCGGGCGCGGGAGCGGCCGGGGGGGTCGGCTACGCCGCGCTCACCCTGCTCGGTGCCCGGCGCCGGCCCGGCGTCGACGTGGTTCTCGAGCTCACCGGCTTCGCCGCGCGGGTGCGCGGCGCCGACCTCGTCGTCACGGGTGAGGGCAGCCTCGACCGCCAGTCGCTGCACGGCAAGGCGCCGGTCGGGGTGGCCCAGGCAGCCGCCGCGGCCGGGGTACCGGTCGTCGCCGTCTGCGGGCGGCTGGCGCTCACGCCCGAGCACCTCGCCGATGCCGGGATCGTCGCCGCGTACGCGCTGACCGACCTCGAGCCCGACCTGGCGCGTTGCATCGCCGAGCCCGGCCCGCTCCTCGAACGGCTCGGGGCGCAGGTCGCCGCCGTGCACCTGACCGTGCACCTGGCCGAGCACCCGGCCGAGCACCCAGCCGAGCGAGTCACCGTGCACCCGGCCGAGCACCCGGCCGACGGCGGCGCGCGATGACGCTCGACCTGGTCGTGCGGGGCCCGCGCGTGCTCACCCCCGGCGGGTTCGCCGCGTGCGAGGTGGGCGTGCGCGCCGGCGCCGTCGTCGCGGTCGAGCCGCTCGGCGCCCGGCTCGAGGCGTCCCGGGTCATCGACCTCGAGGACGACGAGGTGCTGCTCCCGGGCCTGGTCGACACGCACGTGCACGTCAACGAGCCGGGCCGCACCGCGTGGGAGGGGTTCGCCTCGGCGACCCGGGCCGCCGCGGCCGGCGGCGTGACCACGATCGTGGACATGCCGCTCAACTCGATCCCCCCGACGGTCGACGTGGCAGCCCTGGCGCTCAAGCGCGACGCCGCACGCGCCCAGGCGACCGTGGACGTGGCGTTCTGGGGCGGCGCGGTCCCGGGCAACCTCGCCGATCTGCGCCCCCTGCACGACGCGGGGGTGCTCGGCTTCAAGTGCTTCCTGATCGACTCGGGCGTGCCCGAGTTCGGTCACCTCGACGCGCCGGGCCTCGACGCGGTCATGCGCGAGCTCGCGCGGTTCGACGGCCTGCTGCTCGTCCACGCGGAGGACCCTGACGCGGTGGCCCAGGCACCCGCGCCGCACGGCAGGCGCTACGTGGACTTCCTGCGGTCGCGGCCGCCCGAGGCCGAGACCCGGGCGATCGAGCTCGTGATCGAGACGGCCCGACGGACCGGCGCGCGGGCCCATGTGCTGCACCTGTCGAGCGCGGACGCCCTGCCGCTGATCGCTCGCGCGCGCGCCGAGGGGGTCCGGCTCACCGCCGAGACGTGCCCGCACTACCTCACGCTCACGGCCGAGGACGTCCCCGACGGCGCGACCGCGTACAAGTGCTGCCCGCCCATCCGGGACGCCGCGAACCGCGACCGGCTCTGGCAGGGCCTGCTCGACGGCACGATCGACGCGATCGTCTCGGACCACTCGCCGTCGACCCCCGACCTCAAGGCGCTCGACACGGGCGACTTCGGCGCGGCGTGGGGCGGCGTCGCGTCGCTCCAGCTCGGCCTGCTGGCGGTGTGGACCGAGGCCCGACGGCGCGGCATCGGCCTCGAGCGCGTCGTGGGATGGATGTCGTCGGGGCCCGCCCGCCTCGTCGGGATGGCGCGCAAGGGGGCCGTCGCCGTCGGGCACGACGCCGACCTGGTCGTCCTCGCGCCCGACGAGGGCGTCGTCGTCGACCCGGGCGCCCTGCTCCACAAGAACCCCGTGACGCCGTACGCCGGCCGCACCCTGGCAGGCCGGGTGCGCCGGACGCTGCTGCGCGGCGAGGACGTGCCCGGAACCGGGCCGACGGGCGCACCCCGCGGCCACCTGCTCGGACGAGGAGACGCATGAACCAGACGCAACCACCGGGGGCCGAGGGCACCGCCGGACCACCTGCCTTCACCGCGTTCACAGACCTCGCGTCGCGTGCCCTCGGCGCGAGCGTGGTCGCCGCGAACGACGAGCTCTTCGCCCAACGGGAGAACCTGATCACCGCCGGCGACGCGGCGTTCGACCCGGCCGTCTTCGGGCACAAGGGCAAGGTCTACGACGGCTGGGAGACGCGGCGGCGGCGCGAGCCGGGCCACGACTGGGCGATCGTCCGGCTCGGTGCGGCCGGGGTCGTGCGCGGCGTCGTGGTGGACACCGCGTGGTTCCGGGGCAACTACCCGCCGTTCGTCTCGATCGAGGCCCTCGCGGCCGACGACTACCCGTCGGTCGCGGAGCTGGTCGACGCGGAGTGGACGACCCTCGTGGCCCGGACCGACTGCGCGGGCGACGCCAAGAACTACTACGCCGTCGACGACGAGCGCTGCTGGACGCACGTGCGGCTGTCGATCTACCCGGACGGCGGCGTCGCGCGCCTGCGCGTGCACGGGGAGGCGATCGCCGACCCGCGGCTCCTCGACGGCACGTTCGACCTCGTGGCGGCCGAGAACGGCGGCCGCCTCGTGCGGACGTCCGACGCGTTCTACTCCTCGCCCGCGCAGCTGATCCTGCCCGGCCGCGCCCGATCCATGGGCGAGGGCTGGGAGAACGCCCGACGCCGCGGCGGCGGCAACGACTTCGCGATCTTCGCGCTCGGCCTGCCGGGCACCGTGCGACACCTCGAGATCGACACCGGCTACTTCGTCGGCAACGCGCCCGGCTGGGTCCGCGTGGGTGTGGTCGACGCCCGTTCGGGTGATCTCGAGGCCGACGACGCGTGGACGGACATCCTGCCCAGGCGGCCGGTGCGGCCGGACACCCGGCACCGGTTCGTCTCGACGCGGGCGGTGGAGGCGACGCACGTGCGCCTCGACGTCTACCCTGACGGCGGGATGAGCCGGTTCCGGCTGTGGGGTGAGCTCAGCGAGGCCACGCGCGAGGAGGCGCAACAACGCTGGACCGCCCTGCGCGCCTGACGCCCGGCTCGCACGTCCGCACCCGTGACGCCTGAACCGCCCGCGCATCCGCCGGCCCGCGTGACCGCCGCTACCCGTGGCGTCTGACACCAGCGACACCCGTCGACACCTCCGGCGCGCCCGAGCCCCGCGCGCCCACCACGAAGGAGACACCGTGACCCCCACCCGGACCGTCGAGATCACCGGCGCGCAGGTCGATCGTCAGGACGAGGTCCTCACCCCCGAGGCGCTCGAGCTGGTCGCCCGCCTCCACCGCGAGCTCGGTGCCCGGCGGCTCGAGCTGCTCCAGGCGCGCGGTCGACGGGTCGCGGAGATCGCCGCCGGCGGCACGCTCGACTTCCTGCCCGAGACGGCGTCGATCCGCGAGGACGACTCCTGGCGCGTCGCGCCGGCCGCACCGGGCATCGTCGACCGCCGGGTCGAGATCACCGGCCCGACGGACCGCAAGATGACCGTCAACGCGCTGAACTCGGGCGCGAAGGTGTGGCTCGCCGACTTCGAGGACGCCAACACCCCGCGGTGGGAGTCCGTGGTCGAGGGGCAGCTCAACCTGCTCGACGCGATCAACCGCACGATCGACTTCACGGCGGAGAACGGCAAGGCCTACACGCTGCGCCCCGACGACGAGCTCGCGACCATCGTCGTCCGCCCCCGCGGGTGGCACCTTCCCGAGAAGCACATCCGGGTCGACGGCGAGGCCGTGTCGGGCTCGCTCGTCGACTTCGCCGTGTACCTGACCACGGCCGGCCGGCGCCAGGTCGAGAAGGGCCTCGGGCCGTACTTCTACCTGCCGAAGATGGAGTCGCACCTCGAGGCGCGGCTGTGGAACGACGCGTTCCTCCTCGCGCAGGAGGCGCTCGGGATCCCGCGCGGCACCATCCGGGCCACCGTCCTGATCGAGACCATCCCGGCCGCGTTCGAGATGGAGGAGATCCTCTACGAGCTGCGCGAGCACTCCGCCGGCCTGAACGCGGGGCGCTGGGACTTCATGTTCTCGATCATCAAGACGTTCCGGACCCGCGGAGCGGACTTCATGCTGCCGGACCGCAACACCGTCACCATGACCGTGCCGTTCATGCGCGCCTACACCGAGCTGCTGGTCCGCACGTGCCACAAGCGCGGGGCGCACGCCATCGGCGGAATGGCCGCCTTCATCCCGAGCAAGGACCCGGCCGCGAACGAGGCGGCGTTCGCCAAGGTGCGCGCCGACAAGACGCGCGAGGCGAACGACGGCTTCGACGGCTCGTGGGTCGCCCACCCCGGCATGGTCGAGCTGTGCACGGAGATCTTCACCTCGGTGCTCGGCGACCGGCCGAACCAGATCGACCGCAGGCGCGACGACGTCCACGTCACCGCCGAGCAGCTGCTCGACATCGCCAGCACGCCGGGCGACGTGACCGAGGCCGGCCTGCGCAACAACATCAACGTGGGCATCCAGTACCTCGCCGCGTGGCTCGGCGGCCTCGGCGCGGTCGCGATCCACGGGCTGATGGAGGACGCCGCGACCGCGGAGATCTCGCGCTCGCAGGTGTGGCAGTGGCTGCACAACGACGTCGTGCTGGCGGACTCGGGCGAGAAGGTCACGCGCGAGCTCGTCGAGAGGCTGGTCGAGGAGGAGGTCGCGACGCTCCCAGGCTCGCCCGCCGACTACGCCGAGGCGCGCGCGACGTTCCTCGAGGTCGCGATCGCGGACGGCTACGTCGACTTCCTCACGCTGCCGGCGTACGAGCGGATGCCCTGACGGCTCGCCGTCGCCGTTCCCGCCGTCGGCTCGCGCTCCTCCCGACGCCCCGCCGCCGGGGGGAGCGCGACCCGTGGCGCACGGTTCGTCACCCTTGCCTACTGGTCGGTAGGTCGTCGACGTACCGGCGAGTACGGGTCACCGCCACGTCATCCGGAGTTCACCCGGTCGGGGTGCGCTGAGGGTTTGACCCGGCTCGCCGGGAGGCACACAATCGACCCTGACAGTGCGCATCGCCTGCCCCCTGCGCGGTGCGCACTGTTCCTATTCTCGGGTCGTTCTCCCGACCCTTCCCGGTCGCTCCCGGGCCCTCCTGGACCCCTCCCGGACACGGGACCCCCTCGTCGAGACGCGGGTCTCGCCCCTCACGAAAGCCGCGATCGCGGTCGGCGGCTCGGCGTGCCAGCCCCCAACCAGCGCGCGAGGCGGTTAGCGTTCTTCAGGTGAATGCCCCCGCGCGTACCCCCGGCCCGGGACCCGACGCGACCCCCGAGCACCCACGGCCGGGCGCGCCGCCCGCCGCCGCGCCGTCTGCCGACGCCCCGCGGGCCGAGGCGGCCCCGGTCGTCGTCGAGGCGCCGTCGACCGCCGAGCTGGTCGCGTCCGCCGTCGCCACCTGGCGCACCACGCTCGTCGAGGCGGCCGGCGGCTCGACCCTCGCCGACGTCGACCTCCTGGGCGACGTCGCCCTCGACCTCTCGGCGGCCCATCCGTCGGGTATCGCGCAGCTCTTCGCGGGCCGCCAGACCCGCCTGTCGAACCTGGTCCGCGAGGGCAGCTCCCTCAGCACGGCCAAGCGGCGCGCGCGCGTGGTGGGTGCGCGCGCCGACGAGTACGCGCAGCGCTACGGCATCGCCCCGACGTACCTGGCGATCGGGGTCGCGACGTGGGTCGAGCGCACGGCGCCGGACGTCTCGACCGACGACGTCGCAGCCCTGGCGGCCGTGATGCGCGGACGTCCCGCGGTCGCGACCCCGACCGACACGCCCGCGCCCGCCGACACGCCCGCGTCCGCGTCCGCGCCGCGCGTGGTCCGCGCCCCCGTGCTGCTGCGACCCGTCGCGCTGCACGCGCGGGGCAGCGGCGAGAGCGACTACGAGCTGACGCTCGAGCCGTCGATCGAGGTGAACCCCGTCCTGGCCCGGGCGCTCCGCGGCCGTGGCGCGCTGCTCGACCCGCTCGCCGTCGCGCGCGGCGCGTTCACGAGCTCGGGCTTCGACCCGCGGCCCGCGCTGGACCGGCTCAAGGCGCTGGGCAGCGCGGTGCTCGAGGACTTCTCGCTCACGGAGCGGCTGCTCGTCGGCACGTTCGTGCACCCGGGCCAGGTCCTGGTCGAGGACCTCGACCAGAGCTCGGCGACGCTCGAGCGGCACGAGGTCGTCGCCGCGCTCGCGGGCGACGGGCGCGCGCTCGCCGCCCTCGCCCGCCCGTTGCCCGAACCGATCCGCGGCGACCGCGACCCGGCCGAGGAGCGCGGGGTCGGCGACCTCGACCCGGTCCAGCGGCACGTGCTCGACGTCCTCGCGACGGGCAGCCACCTGTTCATCGACGCGCCGGCGGGCTGCGACGTGACGGGGACGCTCGCCGCCGTCGTCGCCGACGCGGCCGCCCGGGGGCGCAGCGTGCTGTACGTGCCGGGCCACCGGCGGGCGGCGACCTCGCTCACGGCGCGCCTGACGGAGCTCGGCCTGGACGACCTGCTGCTCGACGTCGCCCCCGACGCCGGGTGGCGCACGGCGGTCACCCGGCGCCTGCTGGGTGCCATGTCGCTCCAGCCGCAGCCGGTCGACACCGACGCGGTCGCGCGCCTGCGCCGTGACCTGGTGGCGCAGCGCGGGCGGCTGAGCGGGTACGTCACCGCCCTGCACGAGCGCCGCGAGCCGTGGGGGGCGTCCGCGTACGACGCCCTCCAGGCGCTCGCCCGGCTCACCTCGACGCGTCCCGGGCCGCAGACCACCGTCCGGCTCGGCTCCGACGTCGTGCGCGTGCTGGACGCCCGGCGCCGCGAGCAGCTGGCCGAGCGGCTCGCGGCCGCCGCGGCGCTCGGGGCGTTCGCGACGCGGCCGTCGGAGACGCCGTGGTTCGGCGCTGATCTGACGACGAACGAGGCGGCCGACGACGCGGTCGCGCGGATCGACCGGCTGGTGGGCGGGGGGCTCGCCTCGCTCGCCGCGCGCGCCGAGGAGGTCGCGGGCTCGACGGGCCTCACGACGGCCCAGACGCTCGCGGCCTGGGGCGAGCAGCTCGACATGCTCGCCGGGATCCGGACGGCCCTGGACGTGTTCCAGCCGCTCGTCTTCGAACGGACGGCCGCGGACCTGGTCGCGGCCACGGCGACCAAGGAGTGGCGCGCCCGGCACGACATGCCGATGGGCCTGCTGCACCGGCGTCGGCTCACGAAGCAGGCGAAGGACATGGTGCGGCCGGGGCGCCCCGTCGCCGACCTGCACGCCGCACTGGTCGAGGTGCAGCGTCAGCGGGACATCTGGCAGGCGCACTGCCCGGGCGGTGGCTGGCCCCGCCTGCCGCACGGGCTCAGCGCGATCGAGGGCCAGTACCGCCAGGTGCGCGAGGACCTCGAGCAGCTCGAGCAGGTCCTCACGACCACACCGGGCGGCGGGAACCTGCTCCGCACGCCCTTCGCGGAGCTCCAGGACCGGCTGCGCCGCCTGCTCGCCGACCGGGCCGTCCTCAGCGTGCTTCCTGAGCGCACCGCGACCATCCGCTCGCTCCGCTCGGCCGGCCTCGACCCCCTGCTGACCGATCTCGCGAACCGGCGGGTCCCGCCCGAGCTGGTCGGGGCCGAGCTCGAGCTGGCCTGGTGGAGCACCGTGTTCGAGGAGCTGCTGCGTGCCGACCCTGCCCTCGCCGGCTACGACGGCGCGGCGCTCTCGGCGCTCGCCGCCGAGGTCCGCCGGCTCGACCTCGCGCACGTCGCGAGCCTGTCCGCGCCGGTGCGCACCGCAGTCGTCGAGCAGGTCGGCGCCACGCTGCGGGTGCGCCACGCGCAGGCCGAGTCGCTGTTCGGGGAGCTCGTCGAGGAGCGACTGACCAGTCTGCGGGACACCGTCGAGCGGTACCCCGAGCTCGTCCGGCGCCTGCGTCCGGTGCTCACCGCCGCGCCCATGCTCGTGCCTCAGCTCCTGCCGCCGACGCGCACGGTGGACCTCGTGGTGCTCGACGCCGTGCAGCACCTGCCGATCGAGCTCGCGCTCGCGGCGCTCGTGCGGGGGCGGCAGGTCGTCGTGGTCGGCGATGCCCGCTGCGCGTCCGGGACGACCGTGCGCGAGCTCGCGGCGGTGCTCCCCGAGGTGGCGCTGCGCGCCGACGCGACGCGGCGCGACCCGTACCTGACCGCGTTCCTCGCCGAGCACGGCTACGCGGGGGTGCTCGAGGCGGTGCCGCTGCCCGAGGCGGCGCCGCTCGTGCGTCTCGACGTGGTGGACGGGTCGGGCATGCCCGACGGCGAGACCGGGGCCGTGGAGAGCACGCGCGCCGAGGTCGAGCACGTCGTCGAGCTCGCGATCGAGCACGCGCTGACGCGCCCCGAGGAGTCGCTGGCCGTGATCACGTCGTCGCCCGTGCACGCGAACCGGGTGCGCGAGGCGATCATGACGGAGGTCCGCGACAACCCCGCGCTCGCGTCGTTCTTCGACCCCGGGCGGGCGGAGCCGTTCGTGGTCGCGGACCTCGCCGGGGTCGCCGGGCTGCGGCGCGAGGCGATCATCTTCTCGCTCGGCTACGGCCGGACCCCGCACGGGCGCGTGCTGCACCGGTTCGGGCCGGTGAGCGGACCGGGCGGCGAGGCGCTGCTGCTCGACGCGCTCGGCGCGACGCGGCACCGACTCGTGCTGGTCAGCTGCTTCGCTGCCGCGGACCTCGACCCCGACCGGTTGCGCGGCCCGGGTGCCCGGCTCCTCGCCGACCTGCTCGAGTTCGCCGCGGCGCGAGGGCGTGACGAGGCCGGGCCGGCCGTGACCGCACCCGACGTCGGGGCGGCGACCGCACCCGACCGGCTCGTGGTCGACCTGGCGGAGCGGCTCTGGCGCGCGGGGCTCGTCGTCGAGATCGACTACGGCGTCGCAGGTGGGCGCCGCATCCCGCTGGCGGTCGGCCACCCCGACCTGCCCGGTGAGCTCGTCGTCGCGGTGCTGACCGACGACGCCGCGTACGTCGCGGAACCGAGCGTCCGGGTCCGTGACCGCCAGGTGGCGCAGCGGCTCGAGCGGCTGGGCTGGACCGTCGTGCAGGTGTGGTCCGCCGCCGCGTTCCTCGACCCGCAGGCCGAGGCGGACTCGATCCAGCGGGCCGTGCTGGGACGCGTCGCCGACCGCCGGGCGCGCGGTGCGGTCCCGCTCGCGCCGGCGCTGCACGGCGACGTGCCGTCCGGTCCCACGGAGCTGTCAGAGCTGGGTGACGCACAGGGCTCACGTGGGTCTGACAGCTCCGGGGGAGAGGGGGACGTCACCGCTCCGGGCGCGGGCTCGGAGGAGGACGCCGTCGACGGCCTGCGCGTGCCCGCTCGACGCAGCGTCGTGCCGCGGGCGCGACCTGCCGCCGGGCCCGGAACGGCCGCTCCGGAACCGGATGCGGGACGCGCCGCAGGTCACGAGCAGCCCACCCTCCCCGTGCCCGGCCGCCCGCGCCCACCGGTCGAGCGCGGGCTGCCGATCAGCGCGTACGGCGACGACCAGCTGGACGAGCTGGCCGAGTGGATCATGTCCGACGGCGTCGCTCGGCAACCCGCCGAGCTCACCGCCGCGCTGCGCTTCGAGCTGGGCATCACGCGACGTGGCGCGCGGGTGGACGCCGCGATCGACGGCGCGGTCCGGCGCGCGCTGACGTGACGGGACCGGACCCTGCGCCGGCCGGCTCGCCGGGCCCCGGACCAGACCCGCAGCCCGAGCGGGAGCCGGTCGACGAGCCGCGCCGGGCGGCCACGCGACGTCGACCTCGGCGTGCGGTCCGTCCGGGGGCGGGCGGCGAGCCCGTGACAGCCGACCCGCACGCCGACGACTCGGACGTGGGGTGGCACGAGGGGTCGGACTCCAACGACGACCGACTCCGCCGCGACGTCCCACCGCACTGGTGACCGTCCCGGCGCGCGGGTGGGCACACGCGGAGTCGGGCCGCGGGGCCGGTCCCGCGGGCGGGGGCTCTCAGACGACGGGTGGAGCAGGCGGCGCCTCGCCCGCAGAGGTCCAGCCGGTTCCGGGCGACGCGTGGAGGCCGCTTCCGGACCGACCGGCCTGACCCTGAGCCGCGAGCAGGTCGCGGATCTCCTGCAGCAGCAGGACGTCCTCCGCGGGCTTCTCGGGCTCGGGCTCGATGCCGCGCTTGCGGCGCTCGGCGAGCTTGTTGAGCGGGAGCACGATGAGGAAGTAGACCGCGGCCGCGATCATGAGGAACTTCACGATCGCATCGAGTACCAGGCCGGGGTAGAAGTTCGCGTTGTTGACCACGAAGGCGCCCGCCTGGCTCAGGTCGGGGCTGCCGAAGATCGCGGCCACGAGGGGCGTGAGGATCCCGTCGACGACTGCGGTCACCAGCGCCGTGAACGCCGTGCCGATGACGACCGCGACGGCCAGCTCGACGACGTTGCCGCGCATGATGAACTCTTTGAAGCCGTTCAGCATCGATGTGCCCCTTGTCCTGGGTCCGGGCGGGTGTCGGGCCGATCATGGCACGAGCACGGCGCTCAGGTCCGCCCATCCGAGCACTCCGGCCAGAGCCTCGGCCTCGTCCGGGCCCACGGCGACGAGGGTGAGCGCTCCGTCGGTCGAGACCGTGCCGCCGCCCAGCAGGCCCCCGGCGAGCCCGCCGTCGCCGGCGTCCGCAGCCTCCGCGGCCCCTCCGCGGCCCGCACCCGGCCCCGGCAGGACGAGCGCGCGCTCGGCCAGGCGCTGTGCGGTGGGCCGCCCGTCGGAGCCGCTCGAGCCGGCGAGGAGGTCGACCCGGTCCCCGGGACGCAGGAGCGCGGCGACGGCAGGGTCTGCCAGGCGCACGGGCACGACGACCGTGCCCGGCGGTCCCGACGCCGCGAGCCGCTCCCCGGCCAGCAGCGGCTCGACGATCGGCAGTCCCGCCGGGACCGCGGTCACGAGGCTTCGCCCGACGACGTCGGAGCTCGCCTCGGGGATCCCCGCCAGGGCGTAGCCGGCCGGGAGCCGCGCGACACGCAGGTCCTGCTCCTGGAGCGGGACGCCGGGGGGCAGGTCGCGCGCCGCGACCGTCACGGGTCGGGTGACCGGCGGCGGCGGTCGTAGCTCAGCGACGACGACGGCCGCCGCGAGCCCGAGCAGGGCCGCCGCCACCAGGAAGCGCCAGCGCCACAGGACCAGCCGCCAGCGCAGGCGGGGCGAGCGTCGACGCGGACGCCGAGCGCCGTCGTCGGGCACGGACCAGGATCGGCGAGGCATGGCGCGACGCTAGGTCGCTCGCGCAGTCCGCCGCCGTGGGACCGAGGTGCGCTGTGGATGTCGGTGCGCCGCCCTGGGGTGAACGTCAGCCGGCCGCGGCCGACGTCGTCGCGGGTGCCCTGGACTTCGTGGGCTTCGCCCCGGGACCGCTCGTCGAGCCGGCCGTCGTCGCGGGAGCGGCGGCCGTGCCGGTGCCCGACGACCCGGACTCACCCGAAGCCGAACCCCCCGAGCCACCCGACCCCGAGCCACCCGACCCCGAGCCACCCGACGCAGAGTCGCCCGACCCGGTCGCCGACTCGCCGCCCTGGGACGCGTCGGCGCGCGTCCCAGCGCCCGACTTCCCCGACCGCGAGTCGTTCCGGTAGAAGCCCGAGCCCTTGAACACCACGCCCACGCTCGAGAAGACCTTGCGCAGCCGTCCGGCGCACTCGGGGCACTGGGTGAGCGAGGCGTCGCTGAACGACTGGAGCGCCTCGAACGTGTGCGCGCACTCGGTGCACGCGTAGGCGTAGGTGGGCAACGGGTCCTCCTCACGGGCCACCAGCGGCGCTGGCACTCTGCTCGACTGAGTGCTAATCGTACTCGCCCGTCGATGCACCCGTGCGCCCACGCCGCGCGCGCCTCACCGAGGAGCGTCGCGCGGGCTACTCTCGCGGGGTGCCCAGCCGCCGCCTCCGCATCGTCGCCACAGCCATCGCCGCCGGCCTCGTGCTCGTCCTGGCCGGCGGAGTGGTGGTCACCGCCGTCACGATCCGCAAGCCGCTTCCGCAGACGTCGGGCACGCTCGAGCTGTCCGGGCTCGACGCCGAGGTCCAGGTGGTCCGGGACGCCCAGGGCGTGCCGTCCATCACGGCCGGGACGACCGACGACCTGTTCCGCGCGCAGGGCTTCGTCGCGGCTCAGGACCGCTTCTTCGAGATGGACTACCGCCGGCACGTGACCTCGGGCCGCGTCTCGGAGCTCGTCGGCGCGAACGAGGACGCGCTCGCGGCGGACAGCGTCATCCGGACCTTCGGCTGGCGCGACGTGGCGGAGCAGGAGTGGGAGCTGCTGCTGCCCGAGACCCGCTCGTACCTCGAGGCGTACGCGGAGGGCGTCAACGCCTACCTCGACTCGCGCTCGCCGGACGCCCTCGGCGTCGAGTACACCGTGCTCGGCCTGCAGGTCGACGTCGCCGACCCCGAGCCCTGGGACCCCATCGACTCCGTCGCCTGGCTCAAGGCGATGGCCTGGGACCTGCGCGGCAACTACGACGACGAGCTCGCGCGCGCCACCACGTTCGCCGCCGTCCGCGACGTCGCCCGTGTCAACGAGCTCTTCCCGGCCTACCCGCAGGACCGCAACGCGCCGATCCTCCCGGAGCTCACCGACGAGTCGCTGCGTGCCACCGCCACCGCCGACGACGGCGCGGCAGGGCTGGGACCGGACCTCGCCTCGGAGGAGCTCCAGCGGGCGCTCGCCTCGGCCCAGGACGCGCTCGCGGCGGTGCCCCAGCTGGTGGGCCGCGGCGAGGGGATCGGCTCGAACTCCTGGGTCGTCGGGGGCGAGCACACCGCGTCCGGCCAGCCGATCCTCGCGAACGACCCGCACCTGGGGATCTCCGCTCCGAGCGTCTGGTCGCAGGTCGGGCTGCGCTGCGCCGACGTCGGCCCGCAGTGCCCGTTCGACGTCACCGGCTTCTCGTTCGCAGGGTTCCCCGGCGTGATCATCGGGCACAACGAGCAGCTCGCGTGGGGCCTGACCAACCTCGGTGCCGACGTCACGGACTTCTTCCTCGAGCGCATCTCGGGTGAGCAGTACCTGCTCGACGGCGAGCGCATCGACCTCGAGACCCGCACGGAGACGATCAAGGTCAACGGCGGCGACGACGTCGAGCTCGTGGTCCGCTCGACCGGCCACGGCCCGATCATCTCGGGCGTGCTGCCCGAGGTGAACGCCGCGCGCGTCGCGCCGCTGCCCGAGGGCGCGCCGGCCGGCGTCTACGAGATCTCCCTGGGCTGGACGGCCCTGGCGCCCGGCCGGTCGGCGGACGCCGTGTTCGCCATCAACCTCGCGCGCGACGCCGACGACATCGCCGCCGCCGCCGCCCTGTTCGAGGTGCCGTCGCAGAACATCGTGTTCGCCACGACCGACGGCCACATCGGCTACCAGGCACCCGGCAAGATCCCGATCCGCGCGCAGGTCCCGGGCAGCCCGGTCCCGTCCGACGGCAGCTGGCCACGGCCCGGCTGGGACAGCGCCTTCGACTGGCAGGGGTTCGTCGACCCGGCCGACATGCCCGCCGTCCTCGACCCGGAGGAGGGGTTCATCGTGGCCGCGAACCAGGCGGTCACGCGGCCCGGCGTCGGGCCCTTCCTCACGAGCGACTACGACTACGGGTACCGCGCGCAGCGCATCCGCGACGTGCTCTCGGCGGCGACGGAGGCGGGCACGAAGATCGACGTCGCGAGCACCCAGGCGCTCCAGCTCGACGACGCCAACCCGTACGCCGAGATGCTGGTCCGCACGCTGATGACGACCCGGCTCGAGTCCGAGTTCGACCGCGCCGGGCAGCGGCTGCTGCGCGACTGGGACCGCCGCTCGACGACCGACTCGGCGGCGGCCGCGTACTTCGCGGCCGTCTGGTCGAACCTCCTCGAGCTGACGTTCTGGGACGACTTCCCGGAGAGCTACCGGCCGACCGGCGGCAGCCGCTGGCTCGAGGTCGTGCGCGGCCTGCTCGAGCGCCCCGACGACCCGTGGTGGGACGACCGGACGACCGTGGGCGTCGTCGAGGGGCGCGACGAGATCCTGACGCGCGCGCTGACGTCGGCCCGCCTCGAGCTCACGGTCGAGATCAGCAAGGACCCGTCCGACTGGAGCTGGGGCAAGCTGCACACCGCAGCGCCCGAGCACAGCGTGCTCGGTGGCGAGGGTGTGCCGTCCGCGATCCGCACCCTCATGAACCCCGGAGCGGTCGCGGTGCCCGGCGGGTCGGCCATGGTCAACGCGATGAACTGGGACGCCGGGACCGACTCGTACGCGGTGACGTCGGCGCCCTCGATGCGCATGGTCGTCGACCTCGCCGACCTCGACGCGTCGACGTGGGTCAACCTCACCGGCGTGTCGGGGCACCCCGCGAGCACGCACTACGCCGACCAGCTCGACGACTGGGCGCAGGGCAGGACGTTCGCGTGGCCGTTCAGCCCCGCCGCGGTCGACGAGGCGGCGCGCGACCGGCTGACGCTGCGACCCTGACGGCGGCTACCCGGCGGTCTGCGGCCGGAGCCAGCGCCAACCCTCGGGCGTCGCGACGGCGTCGACCATGCGGTCGTGCGCCTGCCGCGGCAGCGGGCGCGTGCCGGCGTCGTAGACCTCCTCGGCGAAGACCATGGCGACGACGGGCGCCGTCGGCCGCGCGTGCTCCAGCGCACGGTCGTACCAGCCTCCGCCCTGGCCGAGCCGGGCCCCCGAGGTGTCGACCGCGAGTGCCGGCGCGACGATGACGTCGGCCTCGGCGAGCGACTCGGGGCCCAGGTGGGGGCCGCCCGGTTCGGGCGGTCGGCCGGGGGCGCGCTGGTGCAGGTCCTCGGCGCCGCGGTACTCCGCCCAGTCGCGCTGCAGGCCCGAGCCCAGCACCGGCAGGAGGACCCGGACGCCCCGGTCGGTCAGCCACTCGAGCAGCGGCAGGGTGCTGGGCTCGGACGCGCGGGCGGCGTAGGCGGCGACGCAGCGGGCCTCGCGCAGCGGCGGCAGCGTGCTCAGCACGGACCCGAACGCCTCGGCCGCCTCCAGCCGGCGGCGCTCCGAGCGGGCCTGCCGGGCGGCCCGGATGGCCTTCCTGAGCGCGTCCTTCGCGTCCTCGGGGTCCATGGCGCCGTGCGCGGCCGGAACGGGCTGGGCGACGTTGCTCATGGCGAACAGTCTCGCGCATGGGGCGGGGTGGTCCGACGCGGCACGCGCCGAGAGCCGTTGTTAGCCTCCACCCCATGACGATCCCGAGGAGGGGCGCCAGGTGACGCCCGTAGGAGACCCGGGTGAGCTCTCGCTCGGGTCGCGCGCGTACGGCGACGCGCTCGCCGTCGTCTCCCAGCAGAGCACGGCGGTCCGGGCGGGGGACCGGGCCCGCTCCCAGGTGCTCGAGGGCTAGGCATGCGGACCGGGTGGCCCGTGGCGCTGGCCGACGGCGACGTCCGCCTGCGCGGGCTGACGCGCCACGACGGGCGGACGTGGCTCGCGCTCCGGGCGTCCAACGCGGGCTGGCTCGACCGGTGGGAGGCGTCGTCGCCGGTCCCCGTGCCCGGTCCGCCGCCCTCGTTCGCGCAGTTCGTGCGCCAGCTCTCCCGGCAGGCGAGGGCCGGGACGGCGCTGCCGTTCGCCGTCGACCACGAGGAGCGGCTGGTGGGGCAGCTCACGGTGTCCGGCATCGCCTACGGCTCGCTGCGGTCGGCGACCATCGGCTACTGGGTCTCCCAGCACGTCGCCGGGCGAGGGATCATCCCGACGGCGGTCGCGCTCGCCACCGACCACTGCTTCGGCGCGCTCGGTCTGCACCGCGTCGAGATCAACGTCCGGCCCGAGAACGCGGCGAGCCTGCGCGTCGTCGAGAAGCTCGGCTTCCGCGACGAGGGCGTGCGGGTGCGCTACCTCCACATCGCGGGGGAGTGGTGCGACCACCGGACGTTCGCGCTGACCGCGGAGGAGGTCCCGGAGGGGCTGCTGACCCGGTGGAAGGTCACGAGGTCGGCGTCGAGCGCCCCGGAATGACCGAGCGCGGCCCGGGAATGACACGCGTGTAGTTTCGCCCGCCGACACGCCGCGCCGGCTGCCGCCGTGGTGCGGCGCGCGCGCCTACGGTCGGTGACGTGCGAGATCTGGCTGGGGTCGCCTCCCTCGCGGCGGTGGCCCTCTGGATCGCGTACCTGGTGCCGCAGCGGTTGCGGTACCGGCAACAGCTGCTCGAGTCGCGTGCCGAGGACAGGTTCTCGGAGGCGCTGCGGGTGCTCGCGGTGGCCGACCGGCTCGGAGACAGGGCAGGTCGGGCGGCGCGCGCCGGCGAGGCCCGGGCAGAGTGCGGCCCGGGCGCTGAGAAGCGGACCGGGCTGCTCACGCCCGGCTGGGGCATCCCGGTGCAGGGTTCGGCTCGGGTGCAGGGTTCGGTTCGGGAGCAGGGTTCGGTTCGGGAGCAGGGTTCGACCGGGCAGCAGGGTTCGACCGGGCAGCAGGGTCCGGTCGGGAAGCACAGCGCGGCGAGGGTGGGCGGCATCGTGGAACGACCGCACGGCACGCAGGACAAGACCACGGCCGACGCCGCCCGGCGCGCGGCCCAGCGGCGGGCCCAGCGCGCAGCGACCCTCGCGCGTCGTGCCGCGGCAGCCCGGCGTCGCGCCGTCCTGACCGTCGCCCTCCTCGCGCTCAGCGCGGCGGCGTGGGTCGTGGTGGGGTTCGGGACGCTCCCGCTCGTCGCGGCCGCTGTGCCGACCGTCGCGCTCGCCGGCGTCCTCGTGCTCGGCCGGCGCGCGGTGCTCCAGGGCCAGGCCGCCGACGCCGCGTGGGCGCGTCGCGAGGCGGCGCCGGCTCGTGCGGCACTCGCGCCCGGCGCTCCCGTCACCGGGCGCGCGTACCACCCGTCGGACGCGCACACCGAGGTGATCGAGCGGGTCGGGGACGAGGTCGCGACGGACGGCGCGATCACGCGCGGGCGCTCCGCGCGGGGTCGCGCGACGAGTGCGGTGCCGGTGGGCACCGGCAGTGAGACGGAGACCCGGACGGAGGCGGGGATCGAGACCCGGACGGAGGCGGGGATCGAGACCGAGGCCGACGACGCGGTGACCGCCGTGGCGGACGAGCCGGACGCGCAGACCGAGGCGTCGCACGCGGAGGAGGCCGGCTCGACCCAGTGGGAGCCGGTCCCCGTCCCGCGCCCGACCTATACGACCAAGGCCGCCGCTCCACGTCGTGAGCCGGCGCCGCTGGTGCTCGAAGAGGCGGCTGTCGCGACGGCGTCGTCGGCGACCGACGCGGAGGGCGAGGACGAGGCCGAGGTGGGGGACGCGGCGTCGTCGGCGAGCGGGCGGACTGCTGCGGCCGGCGAAGCGGCGGCCGAGCCGGGGGCACCCGCGCCGTCGATCGACCTGGACGCGGTGCTCGCGCGCCGGCGTGCGTCGGGCGAGTGACCTGCCGATTTCTCAGAACCCCGGAGCCGGGTGCTAATCTGTAGCCCGCTCGAGGGGCTGTGGCGCAGTTGGTAGCGCGTCTCGTTCGCAATGAGAAGGTCAGGGGTTCGAATCCCCTCAGCTCCACCCTCGACGGGACCCCGTCGGACCAGCGCAAGCACTCCGGTCCGGCGGGGTTCTGTCGTCTCCCAACCGGACCGCTCCGCCAGTCGGGCGATGCGGCGTCCGTCCGACTGTGAGGGCCGGGCGGCCGGGCGGCCGGGCGGCCGGCCGACAACCCGGCGAGGATCGGCGCGCATCCCTGCCGTGTCGGTCCCCGTCGATAGAGTCGCCAGGGCCTGACGCCCGCATCGACGGACGCTGTCGCAGGACCTTGAGACCACGAGCACGCCCGCACAAGCGCGGCGACAGGAGAGACCGACGTATGAACCGCGAGACGCAGCGCGCGGAGCTGCACAAGACGATCTGGCGGATCGCGAACGACCTCCGAGGGAGCGTGGACGGCTGGGACTTCAAGCAGTACGTCCTCGGCATGCTGTTCTATCGCTACATCTCCGAGAACCTCACGGCCTATCTGAACGGCTTCGAGCTCGAGGCGGGTGTGATCCGGTTCGACTACACCGCCATCAGCGACAAGGACGCCGAGTTCGGCCGCAGGGAGACGGTGGCTGAGAAGGGCTTCTACATCCTGCCGAGCGAGCTCTTCGTCAACGTGCGCAAGAGTGCCCCGAGGGACGAGAACCTCAACGAGACGCTCGAGCGCGTCTTCAAGAACATCGAGGCCTCCGCGGTCGGTACGGACAGCGAGTACGACATCAAGGGCCTGTTCGACGACCTCGACGTGAACAGCGCCAAGCTCGGCAGCACCGTGGCCAGGCGCAACGCACAGCTCGTCAAGCTGCTCGACGCGATCGGAGACCTGAACCTCGGGGACGGCAGCTTCAGCGAGAACAAGATCGACGCGTTCGGCGACGCGTACGAGTACCTGATGCAGATGTACGCCTCGAGCGCAGGCAAGTCCGGCGGGGAGTTCTACACGCCGCAGGAGGTCTCCGAGCTCCTCGCCCGCATCACCGTGGTCGGCAAGACCGGGGTGAACAAGGTGTACGACCCGGCCTGCGGGTCCGGCTCGCTGCTGCTGAAGTTCGCCAAGGTCCTCGGCAAGGACAACGTCCGCCAGGGCTTCTTCGGTCAGGAGATCAACCTGACCACCTACAACCTGGCCCGGATCAACATGTTCCTGCACGACATCAACTTCGAGAAGTTCGACATCGCGCACGGCGACACGCTCACGGACCCCGCCCACTGGGACGACGAGCCGTTCGAGGCGATCGTGTCCAACCCGCCTTACTCCACCAGGTGGGACGGCGACGCGAACCCGCTGCTGATCAACGATCCGCGGTACGCGCCGGCCGGCGTGCTGGCACCGAAGTCCAAGGCGGACCTGGCGTTCACGATGCACATGCTGTCGTGGTTGGCCGTCAACGGGACCGCGGCGATCGTCGAGTTCCCCGGCGTGCTCTACCGTGGCGGCGCCGAGGCGAAGATCCGCAAGTACCTGATCGACAACAACTACGTCGACGCCGTCATCCAGCTACCGGCGGACCTGTTCTTCGGCACCACGATCGCGACCTGCGTCATCGTGCTCAAGAAGTCCAAGGCCGAGAACAAGGTGCTGTTCATCGACGCTTCTGCCCAGTTCGTCCGCCGCGGCAACAAGAACAAGCTCACCGACGCCGACCAGCGGAAGATCCTCGACGCGTTCGTCGACCGTCAGGACGCCGACCACTTCGTCCGCCTCGTCGACAACGAGGCGATCGCCGAGAACGCCTACAACCTCTCGGTGTCGTCCTGGGTCGAGGCCGAAGACACCCGCGAGGCGGTCGACATCAACGAGCTCAACGCGCGCATCGCAGGCATCGTCGAGCGGCAGACCGAGCTGCGGACAGCGATCGACGCGATCGTCGCGGACCTCGAGGGGGCCGGATGACGGACCGCCCGCTCGCGCTGACCGATCCTCCCGACGGGTACCGGGCCTGGCTGGACGGCTTGAAGTCCCGCGTCCACGCGGCCCAGCAGCGGGCAGCGCTGGCGGTCAACGCTGAGATGCTGCACCTGTACTGGCAGATCGGCAACGACATCCTCGTCCGTCAGTCGGAGCAGGGTTGGGGACGCAAGGTCGTCGAACGCCTCTCCCATGACCTCCGCTCGGCCTTCCCGGACATGAAGGGGTTCTCCCGCGCGAACCTCATGTACATGCGGGCGTTCGCGGATGCCTGGCCTGAGGAGGCAATCGTCCAACAGGCTGTTGGACGAATCCCCTGGAGTCATAGCCTCGTGCTGCTCACCAAGCTCAAGACGCCGGAGGAGCGGCTGGCGTACGCCGAAGCAGCTGTGCGGCACGGCTGGTCGCGAAACGTTCTGGCCATCCAGATCGAGCGGCACGTGGTGGAGCGGCAAGGGCAGGCTGTCACGAACTTCGAGAGCACGCTCCCTACGCCGCATTCCGACCTCGGCCGCGAGTCGCTCAAGAACCCCTACCTGTTCGACTTCCTCGGGCTCGGTGACGAGGCGGGCGAGAGGGAGATCGAGAACGCGCTGGTCGCGCACGTGACCGAGTTCCTGCTCGAGCTCGGCGCCGGGTTCGCCTACGTCGGACGGCAGGTTCATCTGCAGGTCGGGGAGGAGGACTTCTACCTCGACCTGCTCTTCTACCACCTCACGCTCCGGCGCTACGTCGTCGTCGAGCTCAAGGCCGGCACGTTCGAGCCCGAGTACCTCGGTCGGCTCGGCTTCTACCTGACCGCGGTCGACGCGCAGGTGAAGCACGAGCACGACGGCGCGACCATCGGCCTGCTGCTGTGCAAGAGCAAGGACAAGGTCGTGGCCGAGTACGCGCTGCGCGGGACGGCCCAGCCGCTCGGGGTCGCGGAGTACCAGCTCGTCGAGTCGCTGCCAGAACAGCTGCAGGTCGCGATGCCGACCATCGAGCAGATCGAGGCCGAGCTGCAAGGAGACGCCGAGTGAGCGTGATCGACGACCTTATTGCGGAGTTCGCGCCAAACGGCATTGAGTACAAGTTCCTCGGGGAGATCGGAACCTTCACTCGGGGGAACGGCCTCCAGAAGAAGGACTTGACCGACGTGGGTGTTCCCGCGATCCATTACGGCCAGATTCACACCCACTACGGCACCTGGACGGCGGAGTCCATCTCGTTCGTCACGCCCGAATTCGCGCGTGGAATGCGGAAAGCGCAACCTGGCGATCTTGTCATCGCCACCACGAGCGAGGACGACAATGCAGTAGCAAAGGCCGTTGCCTGGCTTGGCGACGAGGACGCTGCAGTGAGCGGTGACGCATACATATTCCGTCACTCGATGGATCCGAAGTTTGTCGCATACTTCTTCGAGTCTGAGCGATTCCAAGCGCAGAAGACGGTCGGCATCACTGGTACGAAAGTGCGACGTATTTCGGGCACAGGGCTGGCGAGAGTTCGAATCCCCGCTCCCGCTCTCGATATTCAACAGGAGATCGTGCGAGTATTGGACTCTTTCGCGGAGCTGGAGGCGGAGCTGGAGGCGGAGCTGGAGGCGGAGCTGGAGGCCCGCAAGGCGCAGTATGCCCAGTATCGGGAGCGGCTCCTGACGTTTCCCGATGACGGGGACGCGCGGTGGACGACTCTGGGTGACGTCGGCGAGTTCATCCGGGGCCGCCGCTTCACCAAGGACGACTACGTCGAGTCCGGCCTGGGGTGCATCCACTACGGGCAGATCTACACCGACTACGGCACCTCGGCGACGTCGACGGTTGCGTTCTTGAACCCCGCTATGAGTGCATCGCTCCGGCTAGCCAAGAAGGGCGACCTGGTGATCGCGGCGACGGGGGAGAACGTCGAGGACGTCTGCAAGGCGGTTGCCTGGCTCAGCGACGACGAGGTGGCGGTCCACGACGACTGCCAGATCTTCCGACACACACTCGACCCGAGGTACGCGTCGTACTTCTTCCAGTCGGCGAGCTTTCAGGAGCAGAAGGTCAAGTTCGCCTCAGAGTCGAAGGTCGTTCGAATCTCTGGTGCGAACCTCGCCAAGATCAAGATCCAGGTGCCGCCGAGGGAGGAGCAGGAGCGCGTCGTCGGGATCCTCGACAAGTTCGACGCGTTGATCGCCGACATCGCCGTCGGCCTGCCTGCGGAGATCGCCGGGCGCCGCAAGCAGTACGAGTACTACCGTGACCGGCTCCTGTCCTTCGAGGAGGCTGTCCCGTGAGTGAGGCACCGGCGCGTCACTTCGAGCCCATCGCGCTGAGCTCGGAGAGCACGGTCGTCGCCGAGTTCGTCGCGGACCAACGCGCCGAGCACGGGTACCAGTCGGAGTCGGAGCTCGAGGCGGCATTCATCGAGCTGCTTCGGGAGCAGGCGTACGAGCACCTGCCGATCACGTCCGAGGCTCAGCTCGTCGCGAACCTCCGCACGCAGCTCGAGGCGCTCAACCACATCGCCTTTTCGGACGCGGAGTGGGAACGGTTCTTCACCACGACGATCGCGGGCGACAAGGACGGGATCGTCGAGAAGACGGTCCGGATCCAGGAGGATCACGTCCAGCTGCTGAAGCGTGACGACGGGTCGACGAAGAACATCACGCTGCTCGACAAGCGGCACATCCACAACAACCGGCTCCAGGTCGTCAACCAGTACGAGGTCACCTCGACCGGCGCCACCGCCGCCGAGCGCCGGGAGAACCGGTACGACGTGACGGTCCTGGTCAACGGGCTGCCGATGGTCCACATCGAGCTCAAGCGACGCGGGGTGGACCTCCGGGAGGCGTTCAACCAGATCGACCGCTACCAGCGCGACTCGTTCTGGTCCGGCTCGGGTCTGTTCGAGTACGTCCAGCTGTTCGTGATCTCGAACGGCACCCTGACGAAGTACTACTCGAACACCACGCGCTTCCAGCACCTGAGCGAGACGGCCGCGGCGAGGCGGGCGAAGAAGAAGACGTCGAGCTCCTTCGAGTTCACCTCGTGGTGGGCCGACGCGAGCAACGCGCCGATCGGCGACCTGACGGGGTTCGCGCGCACGTTCTTCGCCAAGCACACGCTGCTGAACATCCTCACCAGGTACTGCGTGCTGACGGCGGACCGGATGCTGCTGGTCATGCGTCCGTACCAGATCGTCGCGACGGAACGGATCCTCAGCCGCATCGAGATCTCGACGACGTACAAGCAGTTCGGCACCCTGGCGGCCGGCGGGTACGTCTGGCACACGACCGGGTCGGGCAAGACCCTGACCTCGTTCAAGACCGCGCAGCTGGCGTCGAGGCTGGGCGACGTCGACAAGGTGCTGTTCGTCGTCGACCGCAAGGACCTCGACTACCAGACCATGCGCGAGTACGACCGCTTCGAGAAGGGCGCCGCGAACTCGAACACCTCGACGGCGGTGCTCAAGCGGCAGTTGGAGGACCCTGGGGCGCGGATCATCATCACCACGATCCAGAAGCTCTCGACGTTCATCGCCAAGAACAAGGGGCACGAGGTCTTCGGGGGCCACGTGGTGATCATCTTCGACGAGTGCCACCGCTCCCAGTTCGGGGACATGCACACCGCGATCACCAAGGCGTTCAAGCGGTATCACCTGTTCGGGTTCACCGGCACGCCGATCTTCGCGGCCAATGCGGGGTCGGGCGGCAACGTGCAGCTGCGCACCACCGCGCAGGCCTTCGGGGAGAAGCTGCACACCTACACGATCGTGGACGCGATCAACGACAAGAACGTGCTGCCGTTCCGCATCGACTACGTCAACACCGTCCGCCAGGCCGACACCGTGGTCGACAAGCAGGTGTCCGCGATCGACACCGCCAAGGCGCTCCTCGCCCCGCAACGGGTGCGCAAGGTCGTGGAGTACATCCGCGAGCACTTCGACCAGAAGACGAAGCGCAACGAGACCTACCGCCTCGCGGACAAGCGGGTGGCCGGGTTCAACTCCATCTTCGCGACCGCGTCGATCGAGGCGGCCAAGATCTACTACAACCAGTTCGGGCTGCAGCAGCTCGACCTGCCCGAGGCGCAGCGGCTGAAGGTCGCGCTCATCTACTCGTACGCGGCCAACGAGGACGAGCCGGACGGCCTGCTCGACGAGGAAGAGTTCGAGACCGATGGGCTGGACAAGTCCTCCCGGGACTTCCTGGAGGACGCGATCCAGGACTACAACGACATGTTCGGCACGAGCTTCGACACGTCGGCCGACAAGTTCCAGAACTACTACAAGGACCTGTCCCTGCGGCTGAAGAACCGCGAGATCGATCTCGTCATCGTCGTCAACATGTTCCTGACCGGTTTCGACGCGACCACGCTCAACACCCTGTGGGTCGACAAGAACCTGCGCGCCCACGGCTTGATCCAGGCCTACTCGCGTACCAACCGCATCCTGAACTCGGTCAAGACCTACGGGAACATCGTGAGCTTCAGGAACCTGGAGGACGAGACCAACGACGCCATCGCCCTGTTCGGCAACAAGGACGCCACCGGCATCGTGCTCCTCAAGCCCTACCAGGAGTACTTCGACGAGTACGCCGACAAGGTCGCCGAGCTGCAGCAGCGGATCCCACTCGGGCAGGCGATCGTCGGGGAGGACGCGCAGAAGGCGTTCATCGCCCTGTTCGGCGCGATCCTGCGCCTGCGCAACATCCTGACCTCGTTCGACGACTTCGCCGGCCAGGGCATCCTGTCCGACCGTGACCTCCAGGACTACCAGAGTTTGTACCTGGACCTGTACCAGTCCTTCCGCCGCGCCACCGACGCGGAGAAGGAGTCGATCAACGACGACGTCGTCTTCGAGATCGAGCTCATCAGGCAGGTCGAGATCAACGTCGACTACATCCTCATGCTCGTCGTCCGGTACCGGGCCGCGCACGGCGACGGCGAGGACAAGGAGATCAAGGCGACCATCGACCGGGCCATTGACTCCTCCCCGTCGCTGCGCAACAAGAAGGACCTCATCGAGACGTTCGTCGACGACCTCACCATCACCGACGACGTCGCTGCTGACTGGCGCACCTACATCGAGGCCAAGCGTGCTGCCGAGCTCGAGCGGATCATCACCGAAGAACAGCTCAAGCCGGCGGCGACTCGCGCGTTCGTCGACACCGCCTTCCGCGACGGTGCGATCAGAGCCACCGGCACCGCGGTCACCACGATCCTTCCGCCCCTGTCCCGGTTCTCTCAGGGGTCGAACCACTCCGAGAGGAAGCAGATCGTGCTCCAGCGGCTGACCGTCTTCTTCGAACGGTTCGTCGGCCTGGTGTAGCCACCGGGTCGTCCGTGCTCGACGCGTGTCCCTCGTGGAGGACAGTCGCCCCCAGGGCCGACCGTAGCGATCCGCCGCCTCGCGCCGCGATCTCTGGCAGGTTTGGCGTCACGTCCACACGCGCCGTCCGACAGGAGCTGCCGATGATCATCGCCGTGACCGCCTTCGTCCTGCCGGAACCGATCACGCCCGAGCGGGGCCGCGACATCTTCCTCAGCACGGCACCCACGTACCAGGGCGTCGACGGCCTGGTACGCAAGCACTACACGCTCTCCGAGGACGGACGGACGGCGGGCGGCGTCTACCTGTGGGAGTCGCGAACGGCGGCAGAGGCGCTGTACACCGACGCGTGGCGCACCTTCGTGCGCGCGAAGTACGGCACCGACCCGACCGTGACCTACTTCGACAGCCCCGTGTTCGTCGACAACGTCGTCGGCCAGGTCGTCGCGGACGGCGTGGGAAGCGCCGCAGCGCGATGACGCCCGGCCGGTCGGGATGCCGGGACGCGTGAGCAACCTCGAGTCCTCCTCGGGGCGACGGGGCTTTCCCTCGGCACGTCGCGTGGGAGCGGCCGCCCGCAGCGGCCGCCCCTACGATGTCGCCGTGACCGAGACCCGGTGGTTGAACGCAGAGCAGCAGGAGGCTTGGCGCGCCCTCATCGGGATGACGGGGACGCTGCAGGCCGTGCTCGACCGGCAGCTCCAGCAGGCCTCGGGCATGCCGCACGCGTACTACATGGTGCTGGCGATGCTCTCGGAGGCCGACGGCCGGTCGCTGCGCATGAGTCAGCTCGCCGGCGTGCTCAACGCGTCGGCGTCGCGCACGTCGCACGCGGTCGCTCGGCTCGAGGAGGCCGGCTGGGTGCGCCGTGAGCGGCACGCCACCGACGGCCGCGGTCACGTCGCGGTGCTCACCGACCTCGGCTGGGAGGTGCTCGTCGCGGCGGCGCCGGGGCACGTCGAGACGGTGCACGCCGGCGTGTTCGACCCGCTCACGCCCGAGCAGGTCGCCCACCTGCGCGACATCGCGCTCGCGATCCAGGGTGGCCTCGAGTCGGTCGGCCCGGCGCGTTCGGCGACGCGCGAGGAACGCCCGGGCGCCTGACCCCGCCCGGCCCCGCCCGGCCGGCGCGTCGCGGACCACCTGCGCCGCTGGGACGCCGACGGGTTCGCCTGGCCCGCCGGCCCGCAGGTCGACGGGCTCACACCCAGGTGATGAGCCACATGTGGAGCCGCCAGAACCAGTACGGCACGACCTGCGCGGTCCAGATCGGGTAGAAGAACACGCTGACGGCAGCGACGACGCCGAGGAAGCCGGCCACCAGCCCCACGGCCCGGCGTCGGCGGGCCGGGTCGGCACGCGCGCGGTCGAGCAGCCGGCCCACGGCGTAGACCACGGCGAGCACGACCCAGGGCAGGAACGCGATCGCGTAGAACGTGAAGATCGTGCGGTGCGCGTAGGCGAACCACGGCAGGTATCCGGCGGCGATCCCGGCGAGGATCGCGCCCGCGCGCCAGTCCCGGTCACGGATCAGCCACCACACGAGCGCGACCAAAGCGACCGCCCCGGCCCACCACAGGATGGGGTTGCCGATCGAGGTGATCGCCTGCGAGCAGCGGTCGGCACCGCACGCGGCGTTCGCGGGCACGGGCGTGTCGTAGAAGAACGACGTCGGCCGCCACTGGACGATCCACCCCAGGGGGTGCGCGGCGTAGGCGTGCTCGCTGGTGAGGTTGTTGTGGAACTGCCACATCTCCAGGTGGTACTGCCACAGCGACCGGAGCGACTCGGGGAGCCACGTCACGCCCTCGCCCGGGTTGCCCGCGGCCCAGTCGCGGAGGTAGGCGCCCGGCGAGCGGAACCAGCTGAACCAGCTCGCCACGTAGGTGGCCGCGGCCACGGGGACGAGCCCGAGGAAGGCGGGGACGCCGTCGCGCAGCACCCCGGCGGGCAACCACCGGTCCACCCCGACGGCGCGGCGCGCGGTCACGTCCCACAGCACCGTGAGCAGGCCGAAGACGGCGAGGAAGTACAGACCCGACCACTTGGTCCCGATCGCGAGCCCGAGCAGCAGCCCCGCCGTGAGGCGCCACCCGCGGAACCCGAGCCGTGGTCCCCAGCCGCCCAGGCCGTGCCCCGCGTCGAGGCGCTGCGCCGCCCGGGCCGCGAGGCGGCGTCGGGCCTGCTCGCGGTCGATCAGCAGCGCCCCGAACGCGGCGAGCGCGAAGAACATCAGGAAGCCGTCGAGCAGCCCGGTACGGGAGTGCACGATGGCGGCGCCGTCGACCGCGAGGAGGCCGCCGGCGAGCGTGCCGAGCAGGGTCGACGCGAAGAGGCGGCGCGCGATGCGGGCGAGCACGAGCACGCTCAGGGTGCCGACGACGGCCGCCGCGAGCCGCCAGCCGACCGAGCTCGCCGGGCCGGCGACCTCCATGCCGAGCGCGATCAGCCACTTGCCGACCGGCGGGTGCACCGCGTACTCGGCCTGTGGCAGGAACGTGTCGAGGTTCCCGGCCTCGAAGCCGGGGTTCGGGTCCTCCGGCCAGCGCGCCTCGTAGCCGACGCGCAGCAGCGTGTACGCCTGCTTGACGTAGTAGGTCTCGTCGAACACGAGCTCGGCCGGCCGGCCGAGGGCCGGGAACCGCGCGACGGCCGCGAGCACCATGACCAGCAGGGGACCGAGCCAGCCCCAGAGGCGGTCGCGCGGCGTCGTCCCCAGGCGCAGGGTCGCGTCGCCGAGCAGGCGACGCAGGAGGCGGGTCTCGGTCGGCTCGCGCTCGGCCGGGGTGAGCGCCGTCGCGACCGGTCCGTCGCGCTCGATCGTCGGCCACAGCGCCGGCCCCGTCCCACCGGAGGGGCGGCGGTCGCCGTCCGGGGTCGGGCTCGTCGTCACGCGGTCATCGTAGGTGCGGGTCCTGGACGGACCCTCGGGCGGCCCTCGCGCGACCGGCGGCCGGAGCCCCGTGGCAGGCTGGCGTCCATGACCGCCGGCCGTCTCGTGCTCGCTGCCACGCCGATCGGCGACGTCGAGGACGCCTCGCTGCGACTGCGTCGGCTCTTGGCGGAGGCGGACGTCGTCGCCGCCGAGGACACCCGGCGCCTGCACGCGCTCGCGACGCGGATGGGCGTGCGGGTCGGCGGGCGCGTCGTCAGCTACCACGAGCACAACGAGACGGCCCGCGCGCAGGAGCTGCTCGACGTCGTGCGTGGCGGCGGGACGGTGCTCGTGGTGACCGACGCCGGGATGCCCGCGATCTCGGACCCCGGCTTCCGCGTGGTGGCGGCTGCGGTCGAGGCCGGCGTGCCGGTGACGGCTGCTCCTGGGCCGAGCGCGGTGCTCACCGCGCTCGCGCTGTCCGGGCTGCCGACCGACCGGTTCTGCTTCGAGGGTTTTCCGCCGCGCAAGTCGGGGGAGCGGGCCCGGGCGTTCGCCGAGCTGGCCGACGAGCGCCGGACGATCGTGTTCTTCGAGGCCCCGCACCGGCTCGCGGGCACGCTCGCGGCCATGGCCGAGGCGTTCGGTGCGGACCGGCCCGCGGCGGTGTGCCGCGAGCTGACGAAGACCTACGAGGAGGTCGTCCGGCTCCGGCTCGGGGAGCTCGCGGCCTGGGCCGACGCGGGCGAGGTGCGGGGGGAGATCGCGGTCGTCGTCGGCGGCGCGCCGGCGCGGACACGCTCGGTGGGCGACGTCGTCGACGAGGTCCTCGCGCGTGCGGACGGGGGCGAGCGGCTCAAGGACGCGGTCGCGGAGGTCGCGGAGGCCGCCGGCGTCGGCAAGCGCGAGCTCTACGCCGCAGCGATCGCGCGACGCCGAGGGTGACGTTCTCCGGGGTCAGACGGCGTCTGACGCCACCAGCTCCGCGCCCGCAGCCGCCATCGCCTCGCGTGCGGCAGCGCCCTGCTCGGGGGTGACCGGCACCGTGAGGTCGGTGAGCACGCGGGCTCGGAGGCCTGCCCCGAGGGCGTCGAGCGTGGTCGCGCGGACGCAGTGCGACTCCGCGATGCCCACGACGTCGACCGCCGTGATCCCGCCCTCGGCCAGGATCGTCTCCAGCGAGCGGCCCTCGCCGTCGACCCCCTCGAAGCCCGAGTAGGCGGCCTGGTGCTCGCCCTTGCGGACGCTCGCGTCGGGGAACAGCTCGGAGAGCGCGGGGTGCAGCTCGGCCTCCTCCGTCCCCGCGACGCCGTGCGGCGGCCACGTGTCGACGAAGTCCGGCTCCGCAGGCGGGACCGCGAAGTGCGGGCCGGGGTCGACGTGCCAGTCCTGCGTCGTCACGACCAGGTCGTAGCGGGTGCGGTGCTCGGCCGCGTAGGCGGCGATGCGCCCGGCGACGGCGTTTCCGCCCTCGACCGGCAGCGCGCCGCCCTCGCAGAAGGTGGGCTGGACGTCGACGACGACCAGCGCGCGACGGCTCGGCTCACGCGGGGGCGCGGCGCCTGCGTGCTCGTCGGGGTTGCTCACGGGAGACCTCCTCGATGACGTGCCGGGAACCAGAGGCCGGGCTGGACCCCAGCCTGCCAGGTCCCGGCCGGCGGCGGCGCGCAGGGCGCTGGCGTCGGCTTATGGGGTTCCGCCGCATCCCCGGCCTGCCGCCGTACGTGTTCACGATCATCGACGGGCTCAAGCTCGAGGCCAGGCGCGCGGGTCGCGACGTCGTCGACCTCGGGTTCGGCAACCCCGACCTCCCGTCGCCCGCCATCGCGGTCCAGAAGCTCGCCGAGGCGGCCCACAACACGCGCAACCACCGCTACTCGTCGTCGCGCGGGATCCCCAAGCTCCGCCAGGCTGTGGCGGACCACTACCAGCGGTCGTTCGGCGTCGTGCTCGACCCCGAGACCGAGGTGCTCTCGACGATCGGCGCCAAGGAGGGTTTCAGCCACCTCATGTGGGTGCTGCTGCAGCCGGGGGACGCCGCCATCGTGCCGACGCCCAGCTACCCGATCCACATCTGGGGGCCGTACTTCGCGGGGGCGGACACGCGGCAGGTGCCGATCGGCGACGGGTCCGACGGCGCGGGGTACGTCGACCGCGTCATGGAGGCGTGGGACCTCGGCTGGCCCAAGCCGCGCGTCGTCGTCCTCGCGACGCACCTCGTGCGCGAGGCCGACGTGGCGGTGTCGCCCGGTGTGGGGTTCGGGCCCGGGGGCGAAGGGTTCGTGCGGTTCGCGCTCATCGAGAACGAGCAGCGGATCGCGCAGGCGGCGCGCGGGCTGCGCAGGGCGCTGCCGAAGCTGGCCTGACCCCGGGGTCGCTCGCCCGGCCCTCACAGCCGCGCGTGTGACGCGTGGGGCTCGCGAGGCCCGTGGTGCGTCGCGCGGGTCACGGGGGCACCTCCTGTCACTCGCGCGGCTGGGAGGATCACAGGGACCGCGGGCGTCCCCAGGGCAGGCCCGGCCATGCGCGTCCACAGCACGGGTCCGTGCGGGGGAGCGGCACAGGCGCGGCGTCAGACCGTTCCCGGATGGATGTGGTGGACAGTCTCGAGCGATCGGGCGGCATGGCGCGACGATCCCAGCTCGTCACCTCCTCGGCGCAGGCACGCGACCTGCTGCGAGCGGTCGAGCGTGGATCCGTCGTCAAGGTCGCCCCGGGTGTCTACGCGCTTCCCGGGATCGATCCGAACCTGCTCACGGCATGCGTCCACCGCGCGCGTGTGACCTGCGTGACTGCCGCGTCATTGCACGGACTCCCCGTGCTGACGCCTGCCAGTGCCCCGCATCTGACCGTCCCCCGGTCCAGGGGAAGGACGGCGTCACCCGCGCGGAGGGAGTGGCCGGCGGTCCTTCATCGGGAGGACGGGGTCGAGACGGTCGGTGACGGCTCTCGCCCGCTCGTGAGCGTGCCGGACGCCCTTGCGCGCATGCTGTCGTGCCGTGGGCCGGTCGACGCGATCGTGGCGATCGACTCAGCCCTTGCCGGACGGCTCGTCACGGTCGAGGAGATCGCCGCGCGCGTGCGCGGGCCTCGTCAGGTCGGGGCTCGCCTGGCGCTACGGCAAGCTGACGCACGCAGCCAGTCACCGATCGAGACCGTCGCGCGGCTGGCGCTCATGCAGGCGGGGCTGCGCGTCGAGCCAGGCGTGCGGATCGCCGGAGTCGGCTGGGTGGATCTCGTCGTCGAGGGCAGGGTCGTCGTGGAGCTCGACGGCTTCGCCTACCACTCGGGCCGGGCCGAGTACCGGGAGGACAGGCGCCGCGACAGGGAGCTGGTCCGTCAGGGCTACCTCGTCCTCCGATTCACGTACGAGGACGTCATGCGCTCTCCGTCGATGGTGGTGCGGGCGGTCCAGGCGGTCCTGACCGCCCAGGGCTGATTGTGTGAGGGGACAGCCACCACGTCTGCACGATCCGGACAGCCGCGCGAGTGACTCATGTGAACGTTGGCGACTCCTGCGAATCCCTGTCGACCCACCCGTCGCAGGCGCACCACGTGCGGCTGCGAGGATCGCGACCCAGTGAGTGCTGCGCGGCTCCAGCGGGCTCTGGTCCCGCGGGCACGCCGCGAGTAGCGTGACGATCCGGCACGTGCCGTGCTCGGTGTCGGGAGGCAGCCATGGGTGTCTGGGACTGGATCATCCTGGTCGGGGTCCTGCTTGCGTTGGCCGTCCTCGCGTGGCGGCTCGACCTCTACCAGAACCTCAGCCGCTCGGGGCACGGCGGGAGGTCGGTCACCCCCGAGGAAGCGGCTGCGGCGCGGGACGCGCTCCGCGACATCGAGCGCGGCAAGTCGGCCGGCCAGGGCATGTGGCCTGTGTGACGTCGCGGATCGCCTGGTGAGGCGGCCGCGTCGTCCTCCGGCCCGCCCGTCCGTGCCGGGCGTCGGCGCGCTCGCGTGCATTCTCGTCCTCGCCGGGTGCACCGGGGCGGATCCGGGTGCCGCACGCACGCCGACGGTCGCCACCGACCAGCCGACCGACCGGTCCACCTCGCAGCCGAGCGCCGGCGCGGGCACCGGCCCGACGCCGTCGGCGGTCACGGCGATCCCGACCGTCGCGGTCACGGGCGTCTCGGACGTGGTGACCGGCCTCGACGCGCCGTGGGGCGTGGCGTTCCTGGCGGACGGGCGTGCCCTCGTGACGCTGCGCGACGCCGCCCGCGTCGTCGTCATCGACGCGCCGGCGCCCGGCGCCGCCGCCACGTTCCTCACGGGCCCGGGTGCCGACGCGCTCGCGGGGACGACGACGGTCCGCGGCGAGGGCGGTCTGCTCGGCATCGCGGTGGCCCCCGAGAGCGGGCCGCGCGCGGGCGACGTCTACCTCTACCGGACGACGGCGGACGGCAACGAGGTCGTCCGCGCGACCCTGGACGCCGCGCCGGGGAGCGCCCCGGTGCTCGGTGAGCTCGAACCGGTCCTCACGGGGATCCCGTCGTCCGGCAACCACAACGGCGGCCGGCTGGCGTTCGGGCCGGACGGCTTCCTCTACGTGACGACCGGGGACGCCGGCCGCCCGGAACGATCCCAGGACCCGACGAGCCTGGGCGGCAAGATCCTGCGCCTGACCGTCGACGGCGCACCCGCGCCGGGCAACCCGACCCCTGGGTCCCCGGTGTGGTCGCTCGGGCACCGGAACGTGCAGGGGCTCGGGTGGGCACCCGACGGGCGCATGTTCGCCTCGGAGTTCGGGCAGAGCACGCTCGACGAGCTCAACGAGATCCTGCCCGGGGCGAACTACGGCTGGCCGGAGGTCGAGGGGACCGGTGGGGCCGATGCCGCCGCACGCGGGTTCACGGACCCGCTCGCGACGTGGGCCACGTCCGACGCGTCGCCGAGCGGGCTCGCCGTCACAGCCGAGGGCGTCTACCTCGCGGGCCTGCGCGGGGCTCGGCTGTGGCGGGTCCCGCTCACGCAGGACGGCGTCGGCGAGCCCCAGGCGCTGCTCGCGGGAGAGCTGGGCCGCCTGCGCGCGGTCGAGCCGGCGCCCGACGGCGGGCTGTGGGTCGTCACGAACAACACCGACGGCCGCGGTGACCCGCGCCCGGGGGATGATCGCATCGTCCACGTCACCGTCGAGCGAGCCGACCAGGCCGCCGACGTGTCAGGCGGAACGGGTGCCCGGTGACGCGCTGGGTCTGACAACGGGGGGCAGGCCGCCGACGTGTCAGGCGGAACGGGTGCCCGGTGACGCGCTGGGTCTGACAACGGGGGGCAGGCTGCGGACGTGTCAGGCGGAACGGGTGCCCGGTGACGCGCTGGGTCTGACAACGGGGGGCAGGCTGCGGACGTGTCAGGCGGAACGCGCGCCCGGTGACGCGCTGGGTCTCACAACGGGGCTCCTGGGCGCACCACCCGTGCGCCCTACGATGACCCCATGCCCGAACCCCGCCGGTCCTTCTACCTGACCACGCCCATCTACTACGTGAACGACGCCCCCCACATCGGGCACGCGTACACGACGGTGGCGGCCGACATGGTCGCGCGGTGGCACCGGCAGCGGCAGGAGGACGTCTGGTTCCTCACCGGTACGGACGAGCACGGCCAGAAGGTCATGCGGACCGCCGAGGCGAACGGCGTCAGCCCCCAGGACTGGGCCGACCGCCTGGTCGACGCCTCCTGGAAGCCCGTGCTCGGCGTCCTCGACGTGACCAACGACGACTTCATCCGCACGACCCAGGAGCGGCACACGACCCGGGTCCAGGCGTTCATCCAGGACCTGTACGACAAGGGCGAGATCTACGCGGGCTCGTACGAGGGCCCCTACTGCGTCGGCTGCGAGGAGTACAAGCTCCCGGGCGACCTGGTCCCGGGCACCGGGGAGTTCGAGGGGCAGGAGGTCTGCGCCATCCACGGCAAGCCGGTCGAGATGCTCTCGGAGCAGAACTACTTCTTCCGCATGAGCGCCTACACGCAGCGGCTGCTCGACTTCTACGAGGCCAACCCGACGTTCGTGCAGCCCGCCAGCGCGCGCAACGAGGTCATGGCGTTCGTGCGGCAGGGTCTGCAGGACCTGTCGATCTCGCGCAGCACGTTCGACTGGGGGATCCCGATCCCGTGGGACCCCTCGCACGTGCTCTACGTCTGGTTCGACGCGCTGCTCAACTACGCGACCGCGGCCGGGTACGCGAGCGACGACCCGGAGGAGAAGGCGCGCTTCGAGCGCATCTGGCCCGCCGACGTCCACCTCGTCGGCAAGGACATCCTGCGGTTCCACGCCGTCATCTGGCCGGCCATGCTCATGGCGGCCGGGCTCGAGCTGCCGGGGCAGGTCTTCGCCCACGGCTGGCTGCTCGTGGGCGGCGAGAAGATGAGCAAGTCCAAGCTCACGGGCATCGCGCCGAGCCAGATCATCGACCACTTCGGGTCGGACGCGTTCCGCTACTACTTCATGCGCGCGATCCCGTTCGGGCAGGACGGGTCCTTCTCGTGGGAGGACCTGTCGGCCCGCTACCACGCCGAGCTCGCGAACGGCTTCGGCAACCTGGCCTCACGGGTCGCGGCGATGATCGGCAAGTACTTCGGCGGGGCGCTGCCGACGCCGGGGGAGCCGGGTCCCGCCGAGCAGGCGCTGGCCGACGTCGCGGCGAAGGCGGTCACGGACGCGGAGGCCGCGGTCGACCGGATGGCGCTGAACGAGGCCATCAACGCCGTGTGGACGCTCGTCGAGGCGACCAACGGCTACCTCACCGAGCAGGCGCCCTGGCAGGTCGCGAAGGACCCGACGGAGCGCCCGGCCACCGCCAGCTCTGCGGACACCGCCAGCTCTGCGGACTCCGCCGCCGACGCCGGGTTCCGCCAGGGCGGTCGCCTCGCCACGATCCTCGTCGCGTCGGCCGAGGCGCTCCGCGTCCTCGCGGTGCTGCTGCACCCCGTGACGCCCAAGGCAGCCACGGGGCTCTGGGAGTCGCTCGGGGCGGCGGACGTGCTCGGCCCGCTCGGCGCGCAGCCCGTCGGCACCGTGGCAACGTCCGGCCGGCTGCCTGCCGGCACCCGGGTGACGAAGGGCGCGTCGCTCTTCCCGCGGCTCGAGGAGCCGGCGGACGCGGGCGCGTGAGCCGCGCATGAGCCGGCGGCCCCGCGACCGCACCTGGCCGCCGGACCCCGAGCCGCTGCCCTTCGGCGTCGTCGACAACCACACGCATCTCGACCTCGACCCGGAGCCCGCCGACGGCGAGGTCGCGCCGACGCTGGCCGACCAGCTCGCCCGCGCGGCCGCCGTCGGCGTCCCGCGCATGGTGCAGATCGGCTGCGACCTCGACGCCGCGCGGTGGACCGACCGCGTCGTCCGTGAGCACGAGGCACTGCTGGGCGGCGTCGCGATCCACCCCAACGAGGCCACGCTGTTCGCCGGTGCCACCGACGTCGGGCCCGACGGCCTGCCGCCCCGGCCGCGCGAGGAGCACGCCCGGGGGTTGGCGGCAGCGATCGCCGAGATCGCCGAGCTCGCGCGGGGCAACGACCGCATCCGGGTGATCGGCGAGACCGGCCTCGACCTGTTCCGGTCCGGCTCCGACGGCCGGGCCGCTCAGGTCGAGTCGTTCCGGGACCACATCGCCCTCGCCAAGGAGCTCGGCCTCGCGCTCCAGATCCACGACCGCGACGCGCACGCCGAGGTCCTCGAGGTGCTCGAGCGCGACGGCGCACCCGACCGCACCGTCTTCCACTGCTTCTCGGGCGACGCCGAGCTCGCCCGGGTGTGCGCCGAGCGCGGCTGGTTCGTGTCGATCGCGGGACCGGTGACGTTCACGAGCAACCACGAGCTGCGCGCCGCGCTCCGCGAGGTGCCGCTCGGGCAGCTGCTCGTCGAGACGGACGCGCCGTACCTGACCCCGCACCCCTTCCGCGGACGCCCGAACGCGCCGTACCTCGTGCCGCTCACCGTCCGGGCGGTCGCCGAGGTGCTCGGGATCGACCTCGAGCGGGTCTGCCGCACGATCGCGGCGACGTCGGAGGCGGTGTACGGCCCTTGGTGAGCCACGTCGTCGGGCCCGGGTGAGATCTGTCGGGTCGCGCCCGTGAGGGGCGGCAGATCGGGCCGAGCCGCCCAGCCGGCGCCCCGCCCCGTCCACCGGTCGGCGGCCGGCGGGTACCCGTCACGGTCACGAATCGGTTACGGTCACCCTGGCCCGATCCCGTCCCGACCGAAGGACCCTGACGCGTGCACCTGCGCCTGACCCCCCGAGCGACCCGCCTCGCGGCCCAGGGAGTCGTGCTGATGCTGGTGGCCGGTGCCACGAGCGCGTTCGCCGTCCTGCACAAGGAGGTCACGGTCGACGTCGACGGCGAGCAGGTCGAGGTCAGCGCGTTCGGCCGCACGGTCGCGGACGTGCTGGCGGACGCCGGCATCGAGGCGGGCGAGCGTGACCTCGTGGCGCCGGCCCTGGACGACTCGGTGCCTGACGGCGGCGAGATCGTGGTGCGTCACGGCCGCGAGATCACGGTCGAGGTCGACGGGGCGCAGCGCACGGTCTGGACCACGGGGCTCACGGTCGGCGAGGCGATCGGCGACGTCGGCGTGCGCGACGACGGCGCCCGGGTCTCCGCCTCGCGCTCGGCCTCCCTCGTTCGTGGCGACGTGCTGCGCGTGTCGACGCTCAAGACGCTCCACCTCGTGGTCGACGGCCAGGTCATCGACGGCCTGACGAGCGCTCCCACGGTGCGCGAGGCCCTCAAGGAGATCGGCCTCGTGCTCCAGGAGGGCGACCAGGTCTCGGTGCCCCTGGGTGCGACGGCGGTGGACGGCCTCGTCGTCCTCGTGACGCGCGCGCAGCAGGGGAGCGGCACGGTCGTCGAGGCCATGCCGTTCACCGAGCGCGAGGTCGAGGACCCGCGGCTCGCCGAGGGCACGCGCAGGGTCACGACGCCCGGCCGTGCGGGCCAGCGCCAGATCACGTACGCGACCGCGCTGGTCGGCGGGGCGGAGGTGGACCGCACGGTCCTCGCGCAGGTCGTGCTGGCCCAGCCGGTCGACCAGGTGGTGAGCATCGGCACGATGGTCGTGCCCGACCTGCCCGAGGTCACGCCCGGCAGCGCGCAGGCCATCGGCCGCGAGCTCGCCGCCGCGCGAGGCTGGGGCGACGACGAGTTCGCGTGCCTGCTCCAGCTCTGGAACCGGGAGAGCGGCTGGCGCGTCGACGCCGAGAACCGTTCGAGCGGCGCCTACGGGATCCCGCAGGCGCTGCCGGGCTCCAAGATGGCCACCGTCGGCGACGACTGGCGGACGAACCCCGCGACGCAGATCACCTGGGGCCTCAACTACATCGGAGGCCGGTACGGGACCCCCTGCGGCGCCTGGGGGTCGTTCCTCGTCAAGAACTGGTACTGACCCGCACCGGTTGCGCTGCGCCGGTGGTGACGAGCGCCCGGCCGGCGCGTGCCGCCGTGGTCTCACCGTTTGGCGAGAGGTCACGAATCAGTTACGGTTCCGTGTCGCATTAGCGAGCTCGGCCCGGATCCGATAGGGGCGAGGTCGCGTGCGACCGGCGTGCGGACACCCGTCCCGACGCCGTGACGGCCGGATCGGGGATCCGGGAACTGCGGGACTGCCCGGTCGGACCGGGCGATCGCAGCGGCAGTCGCCGCAACCGCGTCGCGCTCGAGCGAGCGTCACCCTCCCCGTGCCCGGACAGCCCGACGTCTGGAACACAGTGGCTCTCCCTTCTCGCGTCTCTTCCGTCCTGTCCGCTCCTTTCCGCTCCCGTGAGCCCGGCCGCCGCCGCGTGACCATCGCCGCCTCGGCCGCCGCGCTCGCCGTCCTCGCCGGCGGCACCGCCGCCTACGGCGTCGCGCACAAGACCATCACCCTCGACGTCGACGGCGAGATCAGCCGTGTCACGACGTTCGCCGGCAGCGTCGACGGCGTCCTGGACGACCAGGGCATCGAGGTCGGCGACCGCGACACCGTCGCCCCCGCGGCACCGTCGGCCCTGCGCGACGGCTCGGAGATCGTCGTCCGTCACGCGACCCTCGTGACGGCCCAGGTCGACGGCGTCGCGACGGACGTGTGGACCACGGCGCTCGACGCCGACGAGGCGCTCACGACGCTCGCGACCCGCGGCGGCGACGTCCGCCTCGTGGCGTCGCGCTCCGCCGGCCGCGCCGAGCTGCCGATCGACCTGGCGCTCGACGGCCCGGTCGAGGTGCGCGTCGACGGCCAGGTGCTCGAGGTGGCCGACGGCTCGCGCGGCCTGGCCGCGGTGCTCGACCAGCTCGGCCTCACCCTCGGTGAGCTCGACCAGGTCTCGGTCGCGCGTGCGGGCGGCGCGAAGGTCGCGGTGGTCATCAACCGCGTCGTCGTGCAGGACGTCCCGGAGCTCCAGCCGATCCCGTTCGCCGTCGTCGAGCAGCCCGACCCGAACCGGTTCGAGGGTTCGAAGAAGGTCACGACCGCCGGGGTCGAGGGGCAGCGCACGCTCGTCCACCGCATCACGACGGTCGACGGGCTCGAGACGGCCCGCGAGCTGGTCACCGACGCGGTGACCGCGGCGCCGGTCGACAAGGTCGTGGCGGTCGGCACCAAGGAGCGCCCGGCCGCGCCCGCGCCGGCTCGCTCGGCGCCGTCGGCGGGCTCCGGCAGCTCCGGCCCGGTGAACCCGAACGTCGGCGGCGACGCGGACTCGCTCAACTGGGCCGCGCTCGCGGCGTGCGAGTCGGGCGGTCGCCCGGACGCCGTCTCGTCGACCGGCAAGTACCACGGTCTCTACCAGTTCTCGGTGGCGACGTGGAACGGGGTCGGCGGCTCAGGCCTGCCCTCGCAGGCGTCGCCCGACGAGCAGACGATGCGCGCCAAGATGCTCTACAACCGCTCTGGGGCGGGCCAGTGGCCGAGCTGCGGGCCACGTCTCTTCTCCTGAGCGCCACCCCTGCGGCGGTGCGAGGCACTCGGCTGCGGTCGATTGACGCACGTCATGGTTCGGGTGCTCCCGGCTTCCTAGTGTCGAGGTCAGCACCCCGGACGAGGGGTGGACCGCACACAAAAAAAGGAAGGTCGAGATGAGTGCCACCGCTCCCACCACCGCCCGCACGATCCTGCGCGCCGAGGGGTTCTCGTGCCCGTCGTGCGTCACCAAGATCGAGAAGCAGGTCGGCCGCCTGGACGGCGTCGACGCCGTGACGGTCCACTTCGCCTCCGCTCGGGTCGAGATCGACCACGACCCGGCGACGGCGAGCGTGGACGACCTGGTCGCCGCCGTCGCCAAGGCCGGGTACGTCGCCAAGCCCGCGACGTTCTGACCCGACCAGCAGCGCCACAGCAGCGCCACAGCAGCGCCACCGCCGGATCCCGGCGGTGGCGCTGTCGTCATGTGCGGTCCTGGCGAGGCGGCGTGGCCGCCGCACCGCACCAGGCAGGGGCGCGCTGCGGTTGATTGACGCCCGTCATGTCTGACGACCACCGGCCTTCGTAACGTCGGGGCCAGGGCCCCGGGTCCCCGGGTGACGGCTTCGACGAGAGGAACAGTCATGAACAGGCGGCAGCACTCGTGGTGGCGCGGCCCGTGGGGGGTGCCGACGGGGTCCGGAGCGCTGAT
This sequence comes from Cellulomonas fimi, assembly GCF_012952065.1. Lineage (GTDB taxonomy): Bacteria > Actinomycetota > Actinomycetes > Actinomycetales > Cellulomonadaceae > Pengzhenrongella > Pengzhenrongella fimi_A. Next base: position 10,737 of record NZ_JABCJJ010000015.1, on the reverse strand, counting down.
CCTGCTGGCGTTCGGCGTGGCACGGGTCCTCGGCTCGGACGCGGTGAGCAACGTCTTCATGGTCGCGGCGGCGCTCGTGGCCGGTGTCCCGATCGCCGTCAAGGCGGTCCGTGCGCTCACGGCGAAGGTCATCAGCATCGACCTGCTGGTCTCGGTCGCCGCGGCCGGCGCGATCGTCATCGGCGAGTACTGGGAGGCCGCGGCGGTGACCTTCCTCTTCGCCGTCGGGCACGCACTCGAGGCGCGCACCATGAACAAGACCCGCTCGGCACTGGCCGAGCTCGTCGCCGTCGCCCCCGACGTCGCCGTGGTCCTGCGCGACGGTGAGCAGGTCGAGGTCCCGGCCGCTGCGGTCCGCACGGGGGAGACCGTCCTGGTCAAGAACGGCGCCAAGGTCCCGGTGGACGGCGAGGTCGTCGCCGGGTCCGGGGCGCTGGACGAGGCGTCCATCACCGGTGAGTCCATGCCGGCGGAGAAGGTCGAGGGCGACCTGGTCTACGCGGGCACGGTCTCGCGTGGCGGGTTCCTGCAGGTGCGTGCCACCGGGGTGGGTGCGGACACCACCCTCGCCCGGATCATCCACCGGGTGGAGGAGGCCCAGGACGCCAAGGCGAAGACCCAGGCGTTCATCGACCGGTTCTCCACCTGGTACACCCCGGGCATCATGGCCCTCGCTCTGGTGGTCGGCCTGGTCACCGGGGACGTCGTCCTCGCCCTGACCCTGCTCGTGATCGGCTGCCCCGGGGCACTCGTCATCTCCATCCCGGTGGCCGTCGTCGCCGGCATCGGCCGCGCGGCGAAGGACGGCATCCTCATCAAGGGCGGGGAGTTCCTGGAGAGCTCCGCCCGGATCGACGTCGTCGCCGTGGACAAGACGGGCACGCTGACGGAGGGACGCCCGTACCTGACCGACGTGGTGGTCCTCGACCCGGCCCTCGACCGCGCCCAGGTCCTGACCTGGGCTGCGGCCGCCGAGGCCGGTTCGGAGCACCCGCTCGCGCGCCCGGTCCTCGCCGCGGCCGTCGCGGAGGGGGTGGGCACCCCCGGCCTGCCCGAGGTGACCGAGCCGGTGCCGGGCAAGGGCATCGTTGCCGTCGTCGGCGGGCGCCGAATCCTGGTGGGCAACGCCGCGCTGCTGGCCGTCGAGGGCGTCGCCGACACGGTGGGCGCCGCCCTGACCGCGCACCGCCTCGCAGCGGCGGGCCGCACCCCGATGATCGTCGCGGTGGACGGGGCGGTCGCGGGGGTGGTCGCCGTCGCCGACCAGGTCCGCGAGGACGCCGCCGAGATGGTCCGGCGCCTGCACGCGGCCGGGGTGAAGAAGGTCGTCATGCTCACCGGTGACGCCCCGCTGGTCGCGGACGCGATCGGGGCGGTCACCGGGGTGGACGAGGTCCGCGCCGGCCTGCTCCCCGAGGACAAGCTCGACGCCGTCCGGGAGCTGCAGGCCCAGGGCCACACCGTCGCGATGGTCGGCGACGGCGTGAACGACGCCCCGGCCCTGGCAACCGCCGACGTCGGGGTCGCCATGGGGGCCGCGGGCTCCGCCGTCGCCGTCGAGACCGCCGACATCGCCCTCATGGGTGACAACCTCCTCAGGCTGCCCGAGGCCATCGGCCTCGCCAAGCGCACGGTGTCCGTGATGCGGCAGAACATCACCGTCGCTCTCGTGACCGTCACCCTCCTGCTCGCCGGCGTCTTCACCGGCGGGGTGACCATGGCGATCGGGATGCTGGTCCACGAGGTGTCGGTCCTGGTCGTCATCGCCAACGCGATGCGGCTCCTGCGTCGCCGCGACGACACCACCCCCCGCGCGCAGGCGCCCCAGAAGGCACCGACCGCTCCGGTCGAGCTCGCCACCCGCTGACCCGCGACCACGAGAGAAGAGAAGACGATGTCCACGGTGCACGTGGTCCACGACTTCGGCGGTCCCGAGACCGGCAAGACGGCCCTCGAGCCTGTCCCCGCGTGACGCGCCGGGAACACGGGGGGACGGCCGGCGGCTTAGGCTCGACGCCCATGAGGTCCGGCGAGTGAGCACGAGTGAGATCCCCGGCGCCCTGCTGGGTCCCGCGGAGATCCGGGACCTGGCGGGGCGCCTCGGCATCCGTCCGACCAAGACCTTGGGCCAGAACTTCGTGATCGACGGCGGGACGGTGCGCAAGATCGTGCGGTCCGCCCAGGTGCGCCCGGGGGAGCGGGTCGTCGAGGTCGGGCCCGGCCTCGGGTCGCTCACGCTCGGTCTGCTCGAGGCGGGTGCCTCGGTGGTGGCGGTGGAGATCGACCCGGTGCTGGCGCGGCTGCTCCCCGAGACCGTCGAGCGTCATCTCCCGGGTGCCGGTGCGGGGGGCGAGGGCCGCCTCGACGTGGTCCTCGCCGACGCGCTCGACGTGACCGACCTGCCCGGCCCGCCCCCGACCGCGCTCGTCGCGAACCTGCCGTACAACGTCTCGGTGCCCGTGCTGCTCACGTTCCTCGAACGCTTCCCGAGCCTCGAGCGCGTGCTCGTCATGGTGCAGGCCGAGGTGGCCGACCGCCTCGCGGCACCGCCCGGGAGCCGCACCTACGGTGTCCCGTCGGCCAAGGTCGCCTGGTACGCGTCGGCGCGCCGCACGTCGACCATCGCACGCAGCGTCTTCTGGCCCGTGCCCAACGTCGACTCCGCCCTGGTCGCCCTGGAGCGGCGCGACCCACCGCCGACGACGGCGTCACGCGAGGAGGTCTTCGCCGTGGTGGACGCCGCGTTCGCTCAGCGGCGCAAGATGCTGCGGTCGGCGCTCGCGGGGATCGCGGGGTCATCCGAAGGCGCTGTGGCCGCGCTCCGAACGGCCGGCGTCGACCCCGAGGCGCGCGGCGAGCGGCTCGCCATCGAGGACTTCGCCCGCGTCGCCGAGGGCGTCGCCCGGCCGAGCGCACCTGGCCGCACACCTGGCACAGTGGACGCGTGAGCCTTCCCAGCCAGGTCCGGACCGACCGCGAGGTGCGCGTGCGCGCGCCGGGCAAGGTCAACCTGTCCCTCCGGGTGGGCGCCCGCGAGGCCGACGGCTACCACCCGCTCGCGACCGTCTTCCAGGCGGTCTCCCTCTACGAGGAGGTCGTGGCGCGGCCCTCGACGGCCCTCAGCGTGACCGTTTCGGGGCAGCACTCGCACCTCGTGCCGACGGGTCCCGAGAACCTCGCGCTCGCGGCGGCCCAGCTGCTCGCCGCCCGCACCGGGGTCGACGCCGGCGTGCACCTGCACCTGCACAAGGCGGTTCCCGTCGCGGGCGGGATGGCCGGCGGCTCGGCGGACGCCGCGGGGGCGCTGATCGCGTGCGACGCCCTGTGGCGCACGGGGCTCGCGCGCGAGGAGCTCGCCGACCTCGCGGCCCGCCTGGGCTCCGACGTGCCGTTCTCGCTCGCCGGTCACACCGCGATCGGGACCGGCCGGGGACACCTGCTGACCCCCGCCATGAGCCGGGGCGAGTACCACTGGGCGTTCGCGGTGCGGGACGAGGGGCTGTCGACCGCGCGCGTGTTCGGCGTCTTCGACGAGCTGATCTCCGGCGCCACGCGGCTCGAGCCCGAGGCCGACCGCGCGCTCATGCAGGCGCTCCGGGCCGGTGACGCGCCCGCGCTCGGCCGCGCGCTCCACAACGACCTCCAGCACGCCGCGCTCGAGCTCGCCCCGAGTCTCGCGGAGTCGCTCGCGGTCGCGGAGGACGCCGGCGCCCTCGGCGTGCTCGTGTCCGGCTCGGGTCCGACGGTCGCCGCGCTCGCCCGCAGCCGCCAGCACGCGCTCGTCGTCGCGGCCGCGTGGACCGCCGCGGGTGTCGCGGACCAGGTCGCGACCGCCGTCGGCCCGGTGCCCGGAGCGCGCGTCGTGCACGGCGCGCGTGGCGGCGTCGGCGACGTGGCGGACGACTCGGACTGACCGCGGAGGTCCTTCCGCACCCCCCCGTACCTGACCCCCCGTACCTGACACCTCCACGAAACGGTTCGATGGCCCACCTGCTCGGAGCGGACTCGATCTCGCTCACCCTCGGCACCCGCACGCTCCTCGACGGCGTGAGCCTCGGCGTCGACGACGGCGACCGCATCGGCGTCGTCGGGCCCAACGGCGCGGGGAAGTCCACGCTGCTCCGCCTCCTCGCGGGTCGGCACGAGCCCGACGCCGGTCGCATCACCCGCGCGGGCGGCGCCGACGTGGCGCTGCTCGACCAGCGCGACGAGCTGCCGCCCGGCGCCACCGTCCGCGAGCTGGTGCACGGCACCGCCGCGGAGCACACGTGGGCCTCGGACGCCCGGGTGCGGTCGGTGCACGTGGGCCTGCTCGGCGACCTCGACCTCGCCGCCGACGTCGCGACGCTCTCGGGAGGCCAGAGCCGCCGGGTCGCCCTGGCCGCCCTGCTGGTCGGCGACCACGACGTCATCGCGCTCGACGAGCCGACCAACCACCTCGACGTCGAGGGCGTGGCGTGGCTCGCCGAGCACCTCGCCGACCGGTTCGGCCGTGGGTCGCAGGGTGCGCTGGTCGTCGTGACGCACGACCGGTGGTTCCTCGACGCGGTCTGCACGCGGATGTGGGAGGTCCAGGGAAGCGCGGCCGACGGCTCCGTCGCCATGTACGACGGCGGGTACGCGGCGTACGTGCTCACGCGGGCCGAGCGGGCCCGGATGGCGGCGTCGACGGCCGACAAGCGCAACAACCTGCTGCGCAAGGAGCTCGCGTGGCTGCGCCGCGGGGCCCCGGCGCGGACCTCGAAGCCCAAGTTCCGCCTCGACGCCGCGGCGGCGCTCATCGCGGACGAGCCGCCGCCCCGCGACCCGCTCGAGCTGACGCGGATGGCGACGACGCGGCTCGGCAAGGACGTGCTGGACCTCGAGGACGTGACGCTCAGCTTCCCGGGGACCGCGCCCGGCGCGGCTCCCACGGTGCTGCTCGACGACGTCACGTGGCGCCTCGGGCCGGGGGACCGCTACGGCGTCGTGGGGGTCAACGGCGCGGGCAAGACGTCGCTGCTCGCGCTCCTCGCCGGCCGGCTGAGCCCGACATCGGGCCGGGTCAAGCGGGGCAAGACCGTCCAGGTCGCCGAGCTCACGCAGGACGTCGAGGACCTCGACGAGGTCGGCGGGCTGCGCGTCGTCGAGGTGATCGAGCGCGAGAAGCGGACGGTCTCAGTCGGCGGCAAGGAGCTCACGGCGTCGCAGCTCGTCGAGCGGCTCGGCTTCACCAACGAGCGCGCGCGGACCCTTGTGCGCGACCTGTCGGGTGGCGAGCGGCGACGGCTCCAGCTGCTGCGGCTGCTCGTCGGCGAACCCAACGTGCTGCTGCTCGACGAGCCCACCAACGACCTCGACACCGATACGCTCGCCGCGCTCGAGGACCTGCTCGACGGCTGGCCGGGCACGCTGATCGTCGTCTCGCACGACCGCTACCTGCTCGAGCGCGTGTGCGACCGGGAGGTGGCCCTGCTCGGCGACGGCAGGATCCGCGACCTGCCCGGCGGCGTCGAGCAGTACCTGACCCTGCGCCGGACTGCCGCGTCGTCGGGCCCGCCGCCTGCCGCCGCCGTCGCTCGCGTCGCGGGCGTGGAATCCGCCGGGTCGGGCGACGGGCGTCGCTCGGGGCCCGCGAGCGGCGCCGACGCCCGGGCGGCGCGCAAGGAGCTCGGGCGGATCGAGCGCCGCCTCGCCACGATCGCCCACCTCGAGGCGGACCTGCACGACAGGATGGCGGCGCAGGCTACCGACCACGAGACCGTGACGGCGCTCGACGCCGAGCTGCGCGCCCTGGCGACCGAACGTGAGGAGCTCGAGGAGCAGTGGCTGGAGCTGGCGGACCTGGCGTGACCGGCGCGCCGGTCGCGGACCGCGACGCCCTGGTCGACGACGCCGACGGGAGCCTCCGCACGTCCCGAGCGGCCCGCCCGCGCGGGCTCGGCCCGCTGCTCGTCGCCGTCGCGGTGATCGCGCTCGCGGCGCGCCTGGTCCCGGTGCTTACCGCGGGCACGCTGCGCGGTGTCCTCGGGTACGACGACGGCGTCCACCTGGCCCTCGCGCAGCGCCTGCTGGCAGGGCTGCTGCCGTACCGGGACGAGGTGTTCCTCCACCCGCCGGGGATCGCGGTGCTCCTCGCGCCGTTCGCTGCGACCGCCGACCTGCTGGGCGACTCGTGGGCGCTCGCGCTCGTGCGGCTCGCGTTCATGGCGCTGGGTGCGACGGCCGCCGTGCTCGTCGCCCTGGTCCTCGCGCCGCGGGGTGCGCTGGCCGCGGCGGTCGGCGGCGGCGCGTACGCGCTGTGGGGAGCGGCTGTCGCGGCCGAGCACACCGCCTACCTCCAGGTCCCGATCAACGTCGGGCTGCTGGTCGCGCTCCTCGCTCTGCGCCGCGCGGCGCCGGGCACGTCGGCGTCGACGCCGTTCGTGCGCCGCGCGCTGGCAGTCTCGGGCGTCGCGCTCGGCCTCGCCGTCACGGTCAAGACCTGGGTCGTGCTCGACGCCGCGGTGCTGGGCCTGCTCGTGCTGTCCCGCTGGGGCGTGCGCGCGGCCGGGCGCTGGGTCGCGTGGTGCGTCGCAGGTGCGGCCCCCGTGGTCCTCCCGTTCCTGGTCGCCGCGCCGGGCGCGTTCTGGCAGGACGTCGTCGTGACCCAGCTCGCCCGCCCCAGGCAGGACAAGGGGTTGGCCTTCCGCCTGGGGACGCTCGACCCGACGGCGGGGCTGCACGCGCCGCCGAGCGAGACGGTCGCGCTCGGCGTCGGGCTGGTGCTGCTCGCGCTCGTCCTCGCCCCGCTCGCCGCCGCCACCCCGCGGCGTGTGCGCCCGCGGCGCTGGGCCGACCCCGTGTGGTGGGGGCTGCTCGCCGCCGTGCAGCTGCTCGCGCTGGCTCTCGCGCCCAGCTACTACCTGCACTACGCCGCGTTCGTGGCACCGGCGCTCTGCCTGCTGCTCGGTGCGGGCGCGGGCGGGCTGGTGCGCGTCGTCCGGGCGCGCGGCGGGCGGCCCGCCCGGGTGGGCGTGGCCGCCCTGACGACGCTCGCCGTCGTCGGCGGGGCCGGTCTGGCGCTCACGCAGCCCCCGCTGCCGATCCGGAGCCAGGTCGACAACGCCGCTCTCGCGGAGCTCGTCGCCGGCCACGAGTGCCTGTGGGCGCGCAACCCGTCGTTCCTGCAGGTCGCCGACGTGGCGGCCGACCAGGTCGACGCCGGCTGCCCCGCGACGCCCGACGTGGTGGGAGCCTCCCTGCTGCTGCACGCCGGCGGCTCGCTGCCGCGCACGTCGGCCCGCGACCTCGACGCCCTCGTGCTCGAGGAGCTCGCCGCGAGCGACGGCGCGCTGCTCGCCGCGCACCGCCCCAAGCAGGACCTCGGGCCGCGTGCGCGTGCCTACCTCGAGGAGCACTTCACGCCGGCCGGGCGCGCCGGCAACATCGAGCTCTGGACCCGCCGGCCCTGACGACGCCGCACCCCGCACCACGCACCCGACATCCACACCCACACCGCGCCACCGGTCCCCTGTCCTCCGGGCGCGCGAGTGAGACGTGTGGCGGTGCTGTCGCGTGAATGGGCGGCGGAACGTCGCACTCGGCGGGGCGGCGGGGCGAGGGCGGCTCGGGCGTCGGGCGCGGGGTCAGGGGGAGTCGAAGGGGGCGACGACGTCGTGCAACAGCTCTGCGAGCCGCTCGCGGTCCCGGGTGTCGAGCCGCGCGAGGAGCCCACGCTCGACGTCGAGCAGCTCCGACATCGCCGCGTCGACGCGTGCCCGCCCCTGCTCGGTGAGCTGGACCAGGACGCCCCGCCGGTCGCCGGGCGACGGCAGGCGCTGGACGAGCCCGCGCTCGGCGAGCCGGTCGATCCGGTTGGTCATCGTGCCCGAGGTGACCAGCGTCTGCGTGAGCAGGGCACCGGGGGACAGCCGGTACGGCTCGCCCGCGCGCCGGAGCGCCGAGAGGACGTCGAACTCCCACGGCTCCAGGTCGTGACGCGCGAACGACCCGCGCCGGGCCAGGTCGAGGTGACGGGCCAGTCGCGACACGCGGGACAGCACGGTCAGAGGCTCGACGTCGAGATCGGGCCGTTCCCGGCGCCACGCGGCGACGATGCGGTCGACCTCGTCCTCGCGTCGCGGGCCGCGCGCGTCGGGGTCGGAGGTCATGGACCGGAGATTACTCGACATCGAGATATCGCACGCGTGTCCGCGGGAGAGCCGCCCGGTCGCCTGCGCGAGGCCGCCTGCAGAAGCCCGCCTGCTTCCGCTGAGCTACCGCGCGCCGTCGACCGGTGCCGCGCGCGCCAGGCTCGGCCGCCGCTCGAGCCCGCTGAGGCCGTTCCACGCGAGGTTGACCAGGTGCGCCGCGACGTCGGTCTTCTTCGGGCTGCGCGAGTCGAGCCAGTGCTGGCCGGTCAGGGCGACCATCCCGACGAGCATGCGTGCGTAGATCGGCGCGGTCTTCGGGTCCAGCCCCTGCCGCTTGAACTGGTCGGCCAGCAGGTGCTCGACCTGGGTCGCGACGTCCCCGATGAGGCTCGAGAACGTGCCGGTGGCCTGGGCGACGGGGGAGTCTCGCACGAGGATCCGGAAGCCGTCCGTGTTCTGCTCGATGTAGGTCAGGAGCGCGAGCGCCGTCCGCTCGAGCAGCACCTTGGGATGGCCCCCGGAGGTCAGGGCTTCGGTCAGGGCGCCCGTGAGCGCCTCGATCTCGCGGTCGACGACGACGGCGTAGACCCCCTCCTTGCCGCCGAAGTGCTCGTAGACAACCGGCTTCGAGACCTGCGCCCGGACCGCGATCTCCTCGACGCTCGTGCCCTCGAAGCCCTTCTCGGCGAACAGCCGGCGCGAGACGTCGAGCAGCTGCTCTCGCCGCTCCTTGCCCGTCATGCGGGCGCGCGCGGGTCGCTTGCTCTCGGCTGCCACGCGGCCATCATGCCGTGCCGTGCTGGCAGACTGTGGGCGCGCCGGCGCCTGCACAGGTCGTCGGGCGAGGTCGGTCCGCCTTGGTGTAACGGCAGCACGCAGGCCTTTGGAGCCTTGCGGTCCAGGTTCGAATCCTGGAGGCGGAGCGGGAGCGGGGACCGCTGCGCGTTGAACGGTGGGGTGCGTTGCGTTACCTGCGTGGTGCGCTCGAGCGGAGACGCGCGCGGGTTGACCAGGCAAGTCGTAGCGCCTGTGACCCGTGGGGCGGACCATAAGGCGGCCAAAGAGTCTGTTAAGTGGTGAGACCGAGTGTCGCGGACCGTGTAGGCCATTTGACCGCCGCTCCGTCCAACCCTCAGGGCGTCGGGGCCGAGGTCGGGCCGACGTTGGTGACCTGGCCTGCGCGGAGGGTCTCATCGGGCACTGAGCGCGGAACGCTCTGCGTGGACAGTGGGCGCTTCGCGTTGAAATGAGTCGGCGGTGGGCGCGTGGGCCTGCCGGCCGAGGCCTCACGCCGCTCTCTCGCGAGATCGGGAGGGACCGCGGCCGGTGTCGTGGGGAGGCCTTTGCACATTCGCCGGACATGAGCCACCCGGGCGGGCCGCGATCTCTGTGATTCTCATCACATTCGGAACAAGGTTGTCCGGACAAGTCCCAAATGCACACGATTCGCGGGCGGCGCTGAGCACGCCTGCGCTTCCGGGACGCTCGTGGGCGGGTCACCATGGCAGCGCACAGGTGGCCGGCTCCGGGCATGGTCCCTGTGGAACGCATTGACGACAAGGGCAAACCCGTCGCGAGACGGGGACGCAAAGCCATGGGACCCCAAGAGGTCTGCCAGGCCGCCGAATCATGGAGTTCCTTATGCCTTCGAACAAGTCCACACGTCGGGCGGCCGGAAGAGGCGTCCGAGGTGCATCGCGCTCCCGCCGGACCGCGCTGACGGTAGGCGCAGCACTCAGCGTCGTTCTCGCGGGCGGGGCTGCGGTCCCGATGGCGCAGGCCACCGCGGCCCCTGCGGCGGTGCCCGCGGTCGTCGCCGCACCAGCCCAGTCGTCCCCGGGGGTCGGTGCGTATGTGACGGCGGTCTACCGGGACCTGTTCGGTCGCGCACCCGACCCCTCGGGGCTCCAGACGTGGACGGCGGCACTGACCTCGGGGACACCTCGGGTGTACGTCGCGAACGCGATCACCCGGGCCGCCGAGTACCGCAGCGGGCTCATCCGGCAGGCCTACGAGGACTTCCTGGGCCGTGCGCCCGATCCGACTGGCATGGCGCACTGGCTCGCGGCCATGGACAGCGGGATGACCATCCAGCAGATGGAGGGGGGCTTCGTCGCTTCGCCCGAGTACTTCTACCGGGCCGGGGCCACGGATCCTGTCTGGGTCGAGCAGCTGTACCGGCACGTCCTGGGCCGAGACGCGGGTGCCGCGGAGGTGCGGCACTGGGTGAGCCAGCTCGCCCTCGGAGCCAGCCGTGAGGCGGTCGCGCGCGGCTTCCTGCTCTCGACCGAGCGGCTCTCCACCGACATCGACGGCTACTACCAGCACCTGCTGCGCAGGGGCGTCGACCTGGAAGGCCGCGCGACGTGGGTCACGGCGATCCAGCAGGGCGCGCGAACGGAGGCCGTCATCGGCAGCATCGTGGCCAGCGACGAGTACGCGAAGCGGAACGGCTGGCTGAAACCCGCTGCCGCACCGGCCCCTGCCCCGGCCCCTGCCCCCGCACCGGCCCCGGCCCCTGTTCCGGGACCCGTCGCTCCGGTGGCGTCGTCGACCGGGTTCCCGGATGCGACGAGCACGGGTGTCCCCGACGGTGTGGCGCTGACCCCGTACACGGGCCCGT
>NZ_JABCJJ010000014.1 GCF_012952065.1 Cellulomonas fimi | reverse complement strand
AGAAGAGCGACCAGATCGCGGCTCGAAAACGCCGCGGCGCCAAGGGCGGACGCCCACCGACGTTCGACAAGAACGCCTACCGCGGCCGCAACGTCGTCGAACGCTCCTTCGTCCACGCCAAGCAGTGGCGCGCCCTGGCCACCCGCTACGACAAGCTCGCCATCACCTACCGCGCCGGCGCCACCCTCAGCGCCTGCCTCACCTGGCTACGCGCATAAGGGAGACACGCCCTAGTCCCGCACGAGCGTCGGGGGACGCTCCACCGGCACCCGTGTGCCGCGGCGCCGGCCGGGCCGTGCGCGGGCGGCCCGCGGCTGACCGGCGATCGCAGCGGTTCGGTGGTCCGCCCGCCCACCCGACGGTGCGCTCGGGTCAGAGGCTGCGCAGCACCGTGACGACGCGGCCGAGGATCTGTGCCTGGTCACCCGGGATGGGCGAGAAGGCGGCGTTGTGCGGCAGGAGCCAGACGTGGCCGTCCGTGCGCTTGAACGTCTTCACGGTGGCCTCGCCGTCGATCATCGCCGCGACGATCTCGCCGTTCTCCGCGACCGGCTGACGGCGGACCACGACCCAGTCGCCGTCGCAGATGGCTGCGTCGATCATCGAGTCGCCCGCGACCTTGAGGAGGAAGAGCTCGCCGTCGCCCACGAGCTGCCGGGGGAGCGGGAAGACGTCTTCGACGACCTGCTCCGCGAGGATCGGCCCACCGGCCGCGATCCGGCCGACGACGGGCACGTAGGACGGGGTCGGAGCGCCGTCACCCGCCGCGAGGTGCTCTTCGCCGAAGCCCGACGTCGCCGCAGCGGCGTCGTCATCGGAGCGGGCCCGCCAGCGCTGGATCGCGCGGGAGTCGTCAGGGTGCACGACCTCGATCGCGCGCGGCCTGTGGGGGTCCCGGCGCAGGTAGCCCTTGCGCTCGAGGGCGGTCAGCTGGTGCTTGACGCTCGACGGGCTCGTGAGGCCGACGGCCTCGCCGATCTCCCGCATGCTGGGCGGGTAGCCACGCTGCTCGACGGCTGACCGGATCGTCTCGAGCACGAGGCGCTGGCGCGCGGTCAGGCCGTCGCCGTCAGGAGCGCCGTCGGGCAAGGAGTGCACCGACGCGAGCGACGCCGCGTCCTGGGATCCCCGCGGGGTGTTCCCCTCAGCTGCCACCGTTCCTCCTCCTCGTCGGCCGGCCGCCCGAGACCACCGTGTCAGTGGCTCGTGGTGCGCTGTGCCTCGTCCCTGCAGCGTAGGAGCAGCAGGGCCGCGATTCAAACATCTGTTCGAGCGTGTCTCGACAGACCGCGCAAGGCGTGCTAGAAATCGTACAGGCGTTTGACGAACACCTGTTCGACCTTTCGCCAGGGACGGCACGCACGAGGGAAGGAGCAGGACATGAGTGCAGCGGTGATCCACCCCGAGGGCATCCGGTTTGGTTCTGCCGGCGCGGGCCCGCTGACCCTGACGGCGCGCGGTCGCCGGGTGCTGAGCCTCGTGGCCGTGCTCCTCGCCCTGGCCGTCGTCCTCTTCGGCGGGCGCGCCGTCGCCAGTGCGCCGGCCGGGCCCGTGGCCGTCGACACCTACACGGTCGGGGCCGGTGAGACGCTCTGGTCGATCGCGGGTGGGTACACCGCACCGGGTGAGGACGTCCGCGACACCGTCGCCGAGCTCGTCCGGCTCAACGGCATGGACGACGGGGGGCTGCGCGCCGGCGCGCAGATCCTCGTCCCGGCGGGGTGACGCGGCACTTCTGGCGCGCGTGGCGGCGCGGCTCTCGGTTCTCCAGATCTCTAGGTTTCCCAGATATAGTGCGCGCGCGGCGAGGCGCTCCCCAGATCTCGTCGTCCTCGGACCTGGTCCTCTTCGGGTGCGGGCGCCTACGCCGGGAAGCTGAGAGGGGATCGCCGTGCATTGTCCGTTCTGCCGCCACTCCGACTCGCGCGTCGTCGATTCCCGGACCTCTGACGACGGCGCCTCAATCCGGCGCCGGAGGCAGTGCCCGCAGTGCAACCGACGGTTCACGACGGTCGAGACGGCAAGCCTCTCCGTCGTCAAGCGATCGGGTGCGACCGAGCCGTTCAGCCGCGAGAAGATCATCAACGGGGTGCGCAAGGCGTGTCAGGGGCGGCCGGTCAGCGAGGACGACCTCGCCCTTCTCGCGCAGCGGGTCGAGGAGAGCATCCGCAGCACGGGCAGCGCCGAGCTGGACGCGTACGAGATCGGTCTGACGATCCTGGGGCCGCTCCGGGACCTCGACGAGGTCGCCTACCTGCGGTTCGCGAGCGTCTACCAGGCCTTCAGCTCGCTCGAGGACTTCGAGGCCGCGATCACGGTCCTCCGCGCCGAACGGGACTCGGCGGAGGACCACACCGACCAGGAGCTCACCGAGTCGGCGGAGTCCGCACAGTCATGAGCCGGTCCTGCCGTGGGCAGGTGACGGCAGATCGGGACCCGCAGGACGTGACGTGAGGGTGATGCGCGGTCTGGATCCGGCCCGGGTCAGGACCTCGTCAGAGCACCTCGAGCTTCGCGCTGTCGAGTGCGACGCGACGGCGGTCGCCGCCTCCGAAGTCGACGATGACGGCGCGGTCGCCGTCGAGGGCGACGACTCGACCGAGCCCGTGGCGCTCGTGCGAGACACGCGCTCCCACGGGGATCGGCTCGATCGCCGCATCGGCTGCTTCACGGGCGGCGTTGAACGGACTGTTGGGCAGGTGCCGGCGGAGACCGGTGGGTTGAGAAGGCATCGCCCCCATCATCCACCCCTGGAGGCGGAAGCGGAACCGGTTCGCGTTCCGGCTCGCCCGGTCGGCCCTGCTCCGGTCGATCCGGACGGGGGACCGGACCGCACAGCGACGTCGGGGGAGAGGCTCTCGGGCCTCAGGCCCGCACGCCGCCCCGGGAGACGCGCGGTTCGCGTCCGAGCGCAGCGAGGTACGCCTGCGCCGGGTACATCGTCTGGCCGCTGTCGGCACGGATGGAGGTGACGGTCCCGTCGGGTGCCCGCGTGTAGCGGAACGCCTCTCCGTAGCTGCCGTATCCCGTGCCGCCACCGATGCGGAGCCTCGAGTCGTCCTCGACGGTCAGGTGGACCGGGTGCTCGGTCGGCTCGGGGGATCCGGGGTCGAGCGCGTAGAGCCGCCCGCCCAGCCGGACGACATCGAGCCTTCCCCAGAGGTTCGCGAAGTGACCGGTGAACCGGTCGAGGTCGGGCGCGTCGTCGTCGGCGGGGACCTCGGCGGCGAGATTCACCAGGCGGACCACACCGGTGGCGAGGGCCGACGCCGGGCCGTCGATCGCGTTGGTGAGCACACTGACGGCGAACCTGTCGACGGGATCGACCATCGTGCGGGAGATGTGCCCCGGGAACCCCCCGCTGTGCCCGACCGTGCGTCGACCGCCGACCGCCGTGATGATGAGGCCGAGCCCGTAGTCCTCGCGATCGCGGCCGCTGGGCCACTCGGCCCGCTGCATCCGGCGCTTGGACGCGTCGCTGAGCAGTCGCTCGTCGCCCAGGTAGTGCGCCGCGGCGAAGCAAACCAGGTCCTCTGCGGTCGAGTACACGCCGGTCGCGGGCGCGAGCGCGCCCGTCTCCACGGGGTGGATCGTGAGCGGACCGGCGCCGTCCGCCGACGTCGCCCAGCCGGTGTGGCCCGTCGCGTACTCGGCCGCGCGCGCCGCGTCCCACTCGCCGCCGGTGTCGGCGAGCCCGAGGGGCTCCGCGATGCGCGTCGCGAGGTAGCGCGCGAACGACATCCCGCTCGCCTGCTCCACGACCAGGCCCAGGAGTCCGTAGCCGAGGTTCGAGTACTTGAAGCGCTCGGCGACGGGTCGCACGCCCGCCCCCGAGCCGAGGCCGGTCATCCGACGCAGCTCGCCGGCATCCGGGAACGGGTCGAACAGCTGCCAGAAGTCGCCGTCGTCCGAGTCCCGGCTCACCCCTGCACCGTGCGCAAGGAGGTCACGGAGGGTCGCCGTGCCGAGCTCCGTGCCGACGAGGTGGTCGAGCCACGCGTCGACGCGGTCGTCGAGTCGCAGGTGACCGCTCTCGACGAGCTGCAGCACCGCCGTCGCTGCGAACCACTTCGAGTGCGACGCGACCCGGAACAGGTGCTGAGGCGTCAGCGGGGTTCGGGAGCCGGCGTCGGCCACCCCGTAGGCCCGGGAGAGCACGAGCTCGCCGTCGTGCTCGACCGCGAGCTGGACCCCGGGCACGCGCTGGAGGCCGCGCTGCACCTCGACCCAGTGCGCGGCGTACCGCGCGGCGTCCGTGACCGCCGCGCCGATCGACGGGTCACGCCCGGTGGTCGCGCGGGCTGCGGGATCGGGCCGGGAGGTCATCGCAGCACGCTAGCCGGTCGGCTCGGCGTGCGGGGCGGCAGTGCCCAGGGTCGCCCGACCCCGTCGCAGCACCGGCGGGCCCGTCCGCGATCGCTCGCCTGCCGGAGGTCGCCCGACGCGTCAGAGGTCGCTGGATCGTGCGGCCCAGAGGTTCACCCCCGCGTCGACCGCGTGCTGGTCGATCAGAGCAAGCTCGTCATCCGAGAACTCGAGGTTCTCGAGGGCTGTCAGGTTCTCGTCGAGCTGGGCGACGCTGCTCGCCCCGAGCAGGGCCGAGGTCACGCGCGGGTCGCGCAGGGCCCAGGAGATCGCCATCTGCGCGAGCGACTGGCCGCGCGACGACGCGATCGCGGCCAGGGCACGGACGCGTGCGAGGTTGTCCTCGGTGAGGAACTCCTGGCGGAGCGACCCGCCGCGCGCCGCACGCGAGTCGGCCGGGACCCCGTCGAGGTACTTGGACGTGAGCATCCCCTGGGCGAGCGGCGAGAACACGATCGTCCCGAGCCCGTTCTCGCCGAGGACGTCGAGCAGCGAGCTGCCGTCCGCCCGCTCGTCGGGGCGCTCGACCCACCGGTTGAGCATCGAGTAGGACGGCTGGTGGATCGTCAGCGTCAGCCCGATCGTCCGCGCGACCTCGAGCGCCTCGAGCGTGCGGTGGGCGTTGTACGACGAGATGCCCGCGTAGAGGGCACGCCCGGAGTCCACTGCGGTCTTGAGCGCGCCGAGCGTCTCCTCGAGAGGCGTCGTCGGGTCGAACCGGTGGCTGTAGAAGATGTCGACGTAGTCGAGCCCCATGCGTGCGAGCGACTGGTCGAGCGAGGCGAGGAGGTACTTGCGGGACCCGCCGACGCCGTACGGACCCGGCCACATGTCGTACCCCGCCTTGGTGGAGATCACGAGCTCGTCCCGGTACGGCCGCAGGTCGGAGGTCACGATGCGGCCGAAGTTCTCCTCCGTGGAGCCGGGCGGCGGCCCGTAGTTGTTGGCCAGGTCGAGGTGCGTGACCCCCCGGTCGAACGCATGCAGGACGATCTCGCGCTGACGGTCGAGCGGGTCGCCCCCGCCGAAGTTCTGCCAGAGCCCGAGCGAGACGGCGGGCAGGTCGAGGCCGCTGCGACCGGTCCGGCGGTAGGGGAGGACGTCGTAGCGGTCAGGGTTCGCGAGGTGCATGGGTCGACGCTAACCCGCGGAGCCGTCGTGGCGGCAGTCGGGCGCCCCGGTACGCTCGCCGGGTGGCTGATCCGACTCGCACCCTCTTGTCGGACCCCTCCGACGCAACGGAGGGGTCCCGGTCCGCCGACGCACCGCCGTTCGACGTCGTGCTCTTCGATCTCGACGGCACGCTCACCGACCCGGCGATCGGCATCACGTCGTCCTACCGGCACGCGCTCGCCGCCGTGGGCCGCCACGCGGCCGACGACGCCGACCTCACCTGGGTGATCGGCCCACCGATCCAGGAGAACCTCGCGCTGCTGGGCGTGACCGCCGAGGAGCTGCCTCTCGCCGTCGGCGCCTATCGCGGGCGGCACGGCGAGGTGGGGCTCTACGAGGCCGAGGTGGTCCCCGGGATCCCCGAGCTGCTGGGTCGGCTGCGCTCGGCCGGCGTCCGGCTCGCGCTCGCCACCGCGAAGCCCACGGGTGAGGGAGCACGCACTCTCGAGCACTTCGGGCTGTCGGAGCACTTCGCCGTCGTGTCCGGGAACCGGCCGGACGGCTCGCTCACCAAGGCCGACGTCGTCGCGGCGGCGCTGCGCGAGCTCGGCGGGCCCGACCCGGGGCGAGCCGCGATGGTGGGCGACCGCCGCCACGACGTGCACGGCGCCGCCACGCACGGGCTGACCTCGGTCGGCGTGCGCTGGGGCTTCGCCTCGGTGGACGAGCTCGAGGAGGCCGGCGCCCAGCACGTCGTGACGACGGTTGACGAGCTCGGCGCGGTGCTCGGCCTCGCCGGCGAGCACCCCCCGAGCAGCAGCGCGCACCGCCCTGGTCCGCGCAGGACAGGGCACGACCGAGCGGGAGGACCACCATGACGCAGCAGGACCACGACGAGCCGGCCGAGGCAGGCGTGAGCGACGACGCCAAGGCGAGGTTCCGTGAGGCGCTCGACCGCAAGAAGGCCGCGCAGCACCGGACCGCCAAGGGACAGGCGAACACCGGCAACGTCCACGGGTCGGAGACGGCCGGACCGACGCAGCGGACGTTCCGCCGCCGCTCGGGCTCGTCCTGACCAGGACAGGTCGCGTCAGGACAGGACGCGCAGCCGGATGGTCTGCGGCATCTCGCGCAGCGCCTCGACGGACTCCCGGTCCAGCCCCGAGCCGATGTCGCTCACGACGTATCCCGTCTCCCCGCGCGTGGCGAGCAGCTGGCCCTCGATGTTGACGCCGTGCTCCGCGAGCGTCGCGTTCACCGCCGCGAGCACGCCGGGCGTGTTGCGGTGCAGGTGGGCGAGACGGTGGCTGCCGGTGGACTGGACGAGGGCGAGGTTGGGCAGGTTGACGCTGAGCGTCGTCGTGCCCGTGGTCAGGTAGTCGCGCAGCTTGTGCGAGACGAACTGGCCGATCGCCTCCTGCGCCTCCTCGGTCGACCCGCCGACGTGCGGCGTGAGGATGACGTTGGGCAGCCCGCGGAGCTCGGACTCGAACGCGTCCCCACGCCGCTTGGGCTCGACCGGGAAGACGTCGACGGCGGCGCCCGCGACGTGTCCGGCCAGGATCGACTCGCGCAGCGCGGCGTAGTCGACGACGAAGCCGCGCGACAGGTTGAGGAAGATCGAGCCGGGCCGCATGCGGGCGAGCTGCTTGGCGCCGAACAGGCCCGCGTTGCCGCTGCGGCCGTCCACGTGCAGCGTGACGACGTCCGCCGTCTCGAGCAGCTCGTCGAGCGTCTCCATCCGGCGCGCGTTGCCGAGCGCGAGCTTCTCGGCGGTGTCGTAGAACACCACCGACATCCCGAGGTTCTCGGCGAGCACCGACAGCTGGGTCCCGATGTTGCCGTAGCCGATGATCCCCAGCGTCCGCCCGCGGATCTCGTGCGAACCCTCGGACGTCTTCTCCCAGGTCCCGTCGTGCATCGCGCGGTCGAGCACGGTGAGCCGTCGGGTCAGCGCGATGATCTCCCCGAGGGCGATCTCGACGACCGAGCGCGTGTTCGAGAACGGCGCGTTGAACGCCGCGACGCCGCGCTTGGCCGCTGCCGCGAGGTCGATCTGGTTCGTCCCGATGCAGTACGCGCCGATCGCGAGCAGGTCGGGCGCGTTCGCGACCACCTTCTCCGTGACCTGGGTCTTGGACCGGATCCCGAGCAGGTGCACGCCGTCGAGCGCCTCGACGAGCTCGGACTCGTCGAGCGCACCCGCGCGCGTGGTCACCTCGATCCCGTGGGCCGCGAGGATCGACGCGGCGAGCGGATGGAGGTTCTCGAGGAGGAGGGCGCGCACGCCCCTATGGTGCGCCCCGGTCGACGTGCGCCCAAAGCGGTCCCGCCCCTCGGACGCGGGGGGGGGGGCGTCGCTGTGGCCTGGCGCCGGTCGCCCACCGGCGGTCTCAGACCTCGAAGCCGTCCGGGAGCGGCGCGTGGTGCACCACGCGGAGCTGCTGCGTCGGCCGGGTCATGGCCACGTACAGGTCACCCGCGCTCCCGGCCCCCACCTCGGCAGGTTCGACCAGGACCACGACGTCGAACTCGAGCCCCTTCGTCTCGCGGGGGGTGAGGAGCGTGAGCGGGGCGTCGAGCGCCGTCGGGCCCGCTCCGAGCGCCCCGGCCACGCCGGTCGACTCGACGGCCGCGCGGAGCGCGCGCACCCGGCCCGACGCCGCGACGACGGCCACGCGGCCGCCGTCGCCCCCTGCGAGCGACTCGAGCGCGACGGCGGCGTGCCCCGCCGCGGACGCCACGAGCGCCGGGTCGTCGTGCACCCGGTCGACCACGAGCGAGTCGGCCACGTCGCGTGCGGAGGTCAGCGGGCTCACGGGCAGGCCGGCCGCACGGGCGACGCGCTGCGCGGCGTCCGCGACCGCGGCGGGCGTCCGGTAGTTCACCGTGAGCTCCGCGAGCCGCCAGCTCGAGCCCAGCACCGGGTCGAGCGTCGGGTGCCACGACCGGGCGCCGCCACGGGCGCTCGTCTGGGCGACGTCACCCACGATCGTCATCGAGCGCGTCGGGACCCGCCGGAGCAGCATGCGCCACGCCATCGGCGAGAGCTCCTGGGCCTCGTCCACCACGACGTGCGCGTACGTCCACGTCCGGTCGGCGGCGGCACGCTCCGCCGTCGTCAGGCGCGGCCCGCCGCTCGCGAAGCGGTCCGCGAGGAGCTCGGCCGAGACGAGGCCCTCGTTGCCCGACGACTGCAGCACGCGGCGCGCGTAGTCGAGCTCGGCCGCCCGGTTCTCCGCGTCGACGCGCTGCTGCGCCCGCGCGGCCTGGTCGTCCTCGCCGAGCAGCTCGGCCGCCTCGTCGAGCAGCGGCACGTCGGCCGGGGTCCACGGGGCGCCGGGCTCGCGCGCGAGGAGGCGCCGCTCGGCGGGGGTGAGCTCGGGTGCGGCCGCCTCGAGGCGCGCCGGCCTGGCGTAGAGGTCCTCGAGCAGCTTCTGCGGCGTCGTCGGCATCCACGCGAGGTTGAGCGCGATCCGTACCTCGCGGTGCGAGCGCAGCTCCTCGTGGATCTCGCCGCGCTCGTCGGGCGGCAGCGGGTACCCGAGCTGCTCGACGTACTGGTCCCCGAGGCGCGCGAGCATCTCGCGGACGAACGTGACCCGAGCGAGGTTGTGCGGCCGGTGGTTGCGGCGTGCGCGCGCGATCGACTCGCCGACGTCGTGCGGTGTGACGACGACGGTCCGGCCCTCGACGCGGATCTCCTGGGGACGTGCCGGCACCCGCTGCCGCTGCCGCACCGCGCGGGCGACCACCCCGGCGAGGGCGGGGCGGCCCTTGAGCTCCGCGACGGCGTCGTCCTCGGCGCCGGTCGCCACGAGGCGCGGGTAGAGCTCGGCGATCGTCGTGGTCACGACGCCCGTCTCGCCCAGGGAGGGGAGCACCTGGTCGATGTAGCGCAGGAACACCCTGCTCGGGCCGACCAGGAGGACGCCCGACCGCTCGAGCAGCCGACGGTGCGCGTAGAGCAGGTAGGCGGCGCGGTGCAGCGCGACGGCCGTCTTCCCGGTCCCGGGGCCGCCCTGGACCACGAGGGCGCCCGACAGCTCGGAGCGGATGATCGCGTCCTGCTCCGCCTGGATGGTCGCGACGATGTCCCCCATCCGGCCCGTCCGGCCGGCGGCGAGCGCGGCGAGCAGCGCGCCCTCTCCCGTGAGGCCGGCGGCGACGTCCGCCCCGCCCGGCGTCCCGGCACCGATCGCGTCGAGGTCGAGCACCTCGTCCTCGAGGCCGGTGACCGACCGGCCGCGGGTCACGAGGTGCCGACGACGCACGACGCCGTCGGGGTGCGCGGCTGTCGCGCGGTAGAACGCCTGCGCCGCCGGGGCGCGCCAGTCCGTGAGCATCGTCGAGTGGTCGGCGTCCGTGAGGCCGATCCGGCCCACGTACCGGCGGTCGCCGTCGCGCAGGTCCAGGCGCCCGAAGGCGAGCCGGTCCTCGACCGCCTCGAGCTGCGCGACCCGGTCCTCGTAGAGCGTCGCGAACGCGTCCCGCTCGCTCCGGTTCTGCGGCGACCCGGACGGACCGTCACGGCGGACGTCCCGCAGGCGTTCTCGGGTCTGCGCCCGGAGAGCGTCGAGCCGGTCGTAGAGCGCGTCGACGACCTTCTGCTCGCCGCTCAGCTCTGACTCGCGCCCCGCCATCGTGTGCTCCCGCCCCAGACCTCCCGGCCGTGCGGCCGGTCGCCGCCCGTGCGGGCGGCCGTCCATTATCCGCACTGCGGGGGACGCGTGCACGCCCCGTCCGGAGAGGCGCGCCGGGCGTGCCTGCGTGCGGGTGATCTTCGCCGGGCGGACGGGCTCGCGGTTCCGCACGTTCGGCGACGTGCTCGGCCGGGCACCTAGGATCCAGGTCGGCGCCTGCGATCCGTGCGGGGGCCGGGCACCGGCAGACCGTGTCCGTCGAGGGGACGGCCGAGGAGGAGGGGGACCCCTGTGACGGGCAGCATGACCCGGGTGTCGACGATGCGGGTCCTCCTGGTGGAGGACGACGACGGCGACGCGATCCTGGTGGAGGCGCTCTTCGAGGACGCGGGGCTCGAGGTCGAGCTCGTCCGGGTGCGGACGATCGACGAGGCCGTGCACGCGCTCGACGTCGACTGCGTCCTGCTGGACCTGGGGCTGCCCGACGCCGTGGGCCTCGACGCGCTCAACCACCTGCTCGAGGCGGGCGCGCCGGCCGTCGTCGTCCTGACGGGGCTCAGCGGAGCGGACGTCGGTCTCCAGGCCGTCGCGGCCGGCGCCCAGGACTACCTGGTGAAGGGTGAGGCCGACGCCGAGCTCCTCGGTCGCGCGGTCCGGTACGCGATCCAGCGTCGGCGGTCCGAGGCGACCGAGCGCGAGCTCTACCGCAGCCAGGTACAGGCCGTGGAGAACGCCCGTCTCGAGCGTGCCCTGCTGCCGACCCCCGTGGTCGTGGACGCGCGGCTGGAGGTCGGGGTGGGGTACCGCGCGGGACGCGAGGGCGTTCTCGGCGGGGACTTCTACGACGTGGTCGAGCGGCCCGACGGCACGGTCCTCGCCCTTGTGGGCGACGTCTGCGGCCACGGCGCCGACGCCGCCGCGCTCGGTGCCACCCTCAGGACCGCCTGGCGCACGCTCGTGCTCGCGGACACCGAGGTCGGCGCGATCCTCCCGCTCCTCGAGCGTGTGCTGTACTCGGAGCGCTGGGCGCCCGAGATCTTCACGACCGTGAGCCAGCTCGCCGTCGCACCCGACCGGGTCCACGCCGACCTCTACGTCGCGGGCCACCCGCTCCCGCTCCTGCTCGGCCGGCCGAGTCACGTCCTGCCCACGCAGGCGCGCGGGAGAGCGCTCGGCGTGCCGGTGCCCGGGGAGTGGGAGCCGCAGCGGCTCGAGCTGGGCGACTCCTGGCGGGTGCTGATGTACACGGACGGACTCATCGAGGCGACGGTCGGCGGCGGCCGTGAGCGGCTCGGCAAGGGCGGGCTGATCGAGGTGGTCGACGCCGCCCGCGAGGGCCGCGCCTCGAGCCTGGTCGACGAGGTGATCGGGCAGGTATGCCTCCGGCACGGCGGCCCGCTCACCGACGACGCCGCGGCGGTCGTCATCGGCTGGGACGGAGGAGCGTGATGAGCGCGCTCGAGCCGAGCTCCGTGCGCGCGGCGGCACCGGCGGGCTCGCTGCCGGGGGCGATGACCCTGAGCAAGCGGCTGACCCGCACGCTGGTGGCGACGGGGGTGCTCCTCGGCCTCGTCGGCGCGACGGCCGTCGTCGCGACCGTCCAGGTCGTGGAGCGTCAGCGCGACGTGACGACGGTCTACTTCCAGGCGCTCACGGCCGCGGAGTCGACGTTCATCCAGCTGGTCGACGCCGAGACGGCCATCCGTGGGTACGCCCAGACCGGAGACCCCGTGCTGCTCGAGAGCTATGAGCGGGTGATGGAGAGCAGCGTCGACGACCGGTGGTCGGAGGTCGAGGCCCGGGTCGGCGCAGACTCGCCGCTCGCGCGGTCACGGGAGGCCGCGATCGAGGACCTTCAGCACTGGTTCCGCACCGTCGCACTGCCCACCATCGAGAAGGTCGGCGCCGAGGGCGCGGACTCGGTCAGTCCTGCGGAGCTCGCCGCCGGCGCCGAGACGTTCGCCGTCTCGCGCGAGTCGGTCAGCGAGTACCTGGGCGAGCTGCGCGACGCCCGGCACGATGCCGTCCGGGGCCTCCAGCGCTGGACGCAGGTCCTCGTGGCCGCGATCGCGGTGCTCATCGGCGCCGCCGTGGTCGTCGGCGTGCTGATCTCCCTCGCCCTGCGTCGCTGGGTCGTGCGCCCGCTGGACTCGCTCGCGCACGACGCCCGCGTCGTCAGCTCAGGGCACCTGACCCACCCGATCACCGTGACCGGGCCGGGCGAGATCGCGGTGCTGGCCCGCGACATGGAGTCCATGCGCCGGGACCTCGTCCGGCAGGTCGACCAGCTCGCGGTGTCCTCGGCGGAGCTCGCCGCGACGCACCAGCAGCTGACCGAGCAGGCCGAGGACCTGCGTCGCTCGAACCGCGACCTCGAGCAGTTCGCGTACGTCGCGTCGCACGACCTGCAGGAGCCGCTGCGCAAGGTGGCGAGCTTCACCCAGCTGCTCCAGAAGCGGTACGGCGGACAGCTGGACGAGCGGGCGGACCAGTACATCGAGTTCGCCGTGGACGGCGCCAAACGCATGCAGCGGCTCATCCAGGACCTCCTCGGGTTCTCCCGCGTCGGCCGCGTGGGCGGGGAGACAGTCGACGTCGACATGGCCTCGGCGCTCGACGAGGCGTTGTCGAACCTCCACGAGGCCGTCACCGAGTCGGGCGCCGTCGTCACGCATGGTGAGCTCCCGGTGGTCCCCGGGGAGCGGGCGCTGCTGGTGCAGCTGCTGCAGAACCTCGTCGGGAACGGCATCAAGTTCCGCGACCCGGACCGCGCGCCCCGGGTGCACGTCGAGGCCCGGCGCGTGGGAGAATCGTGGGAGTTCGTCTGCCGGGACAACGGCATCGGCATCGATGCGCAGTACGCCGAGCGGGTGTTCGTGATCTTCCAGCGGCTCCACCCGAAGGACGTGTACGAGGGGACGGGGATCGGCCTGTCCCTCTGCAAGAGGATCGTCGAGTACCACGGCGGTCACATCTGGGTCGACGCGCACGCGGACGGGGCCCGCGGCACCAGCGTCCGCTGGGCGCTTCCCGCGGCCCGTCCGGCCGACCCCACCGAGGCGACGGTCCCCGCCGTCGCGCACTGAGAGGACACCCATGCCTGTGAGCCACAAGGTGATCGACGTGCTGCTGGTCGAGGACGACCCGGGTGACGTCCTCATGACCCAGGAGGCGTTCGCGGACAACAAGGTCGCCAACCGGCTGTCGGTCGTGAGCGACGGGGTCAGTGCGCTCGAGTACCTGCGCAAGGAGGGCCAGTACGCCGACGCCACCACGCCGGACCTCGTGCTGCTCGACCTGAACCTGCCGCGGATGGACGGGCGCGAGGTTTTGCAGGCGCTCAAGCAGGACGACGAGCTCCGCAGCATCCCGGTCGTCGTGCTGACGACCTCGGAGGCCGAGGAGGACGTGGTGCGCAGCTACTCGCTGCACGCGAACGCGTACGTCACCAAGCCGGTGGACTTCGACCGGTTCATCGACGTCGTGCGTCAGATCGACGAGTTCTTCGTCTCGGTGGTGCGGCTGCCGGGCCGCTGAGGGAAGGATCGGCGCCGCTCCCGCGTTGAACGAGTGGTCGGACGGACCGGCGGGAACCGGCGGGAGCCGGTCGGCCATCGACGGACGGAAGAGGACGACATGCTGGACCCGAGCGAGATCTACGACATCGAGCCGGACACCGCCGAGCAGCTCGACGCCGTGAGGGACGGGTCGAGCGGCTCCGGTCCGGTCCTGCTGCACGCCGTGCGCGGCTTCGTGGACGCCGGCAGCGCGGGCGCGCTCGCGGCCGAGCACCTGGCCGAGGAGCTCCCGACCACCCGCCTGGCGACGTTCGACGTCGACCAGCTCCTGGACTACCGCTCGCGCCGCCCCGCGATGACGTTCGACTCCACGACGTGGAGCGAGTACGCCGAGCCCGAGCTCGTGGTCGATCTCGTGCGCGACACCGCGGGTGTGCCCTTCCTCCTGCTCCACGGGCTCGAGCCGGACGTCCAGTGGGAGCGTTACGCGGCCGCGGTGCGCCGGCTGGTCGAGCGGTTCGACGTCCCCCTGACCATCGGGATCCACGGCATACCCATGGGCGTCCCGCACACGCGGCCGCTCACGGTGACGGCGCACGCGACGCGACCCGAGCTGGTCGCCCACCACACCTCGTGGTTCGGCGCGGTCCAGGTGCCGGGCAGCGCCAGCTCGCTGCTCGAGTACCGGCTCGGTCAGTCGGGGCACGACGCGATGGGGTTCGCGGTGCACGTCCCGCACTACCTCGCGCAGTCGCCGTTCCCGCACGCGAGCATCACGGCGCTGGAGAGCGTCGAGAAGGCGAGCGGGCTCGACCTGCGTGTCGCCGCCCTCACCGAGGCAGCCGGCGAGGCCCTGGCGGAGGTGAACCGCCAGGTCGAGTCCTCCGAAGAGGTCGCGGCGGTCGTGCGCGCGCTCGAGGAGCAGTACGACAGCTTCACGCGCTCGATCGGTCGGACGAACCTGCTGGCCGAGACGTCGGCGATCCCGACCGCCGACGAGCTCGGCGAGGAGTTCGAGCGCTTCCTCGCGCAGCAGGGCGGGGACGGTCCTCCGCGCTGAGGCCGGTCGAGTGACGGTGCCGTGACCTGGCTGTGACCGAAACGTTGCAGAACTGGCCGGGTGAGACTGGCGCAAGTCGTGGCGGAGGCCAGGGCGCCGTGAGACGATCTGCGCGTTGCAGTGGCGTACGACGCTTGACCCGGCGCCGGCGGACCTCCGTCGGCACCACCGGCCGGAAGTGACCGGTCGGTCCACCCGGAGCAAGGACGTGGACGAGGCATTGCGGCAGGACGACCGGACGCAGGGTTCGGTCGCAAGTCCCCGGATGGACAGAAGGACAGAAATATGGCACAGGGTGCTGTGAAGTGGTTCAACGCTGAGAAGGGCTTCGGGTTCATCGCCCAGGACGGCGGCGGCGCCGACGTCTTCGTCCACTACTCGGCGATCGAGACCCAGGGCTACCGCTCGCTCGACGAGGGTCAGCGCGTCGAGTTCGAGATCACCCAGGGGCCGAAGGGCCCGCAGGCCGAGCAGGTTCGACCGCTCTGAGACGTCCGGCCGGGTCTCCCGGTCGAACGACGAGGCCCCGCCCGACGTCGGGCGGGGCCTCGTCGCGGCTGGAGGCACGCGCGCCGTGCCGGGCGAGGTCCGCCGCGTCCGCGGCGCTCCGTACCGCCCGGTGCCCCGCGGACAGCGGCGGGCGGGTCTGCGTCGGGCGGGCGGGATGGTCTGCCCTCTCGCGGTCGAGCGCCGTCCCGTCCGGCCGGGTCACGTCAGGCCGGGTCACGTGAGGCCCGGTCAGCTCGGCCCGGAAGCGTCCGGCTCGGGCGGGTCCCGGCGGGCGCCGGCCGCCCCGACGAACGCGCGCAGCTCGTCCGAGCGCAGGAGCCGGGTGGGCGCGGGAAGCGACCGGACGGCGCGTTCCAGCCCGGGCGCGTCCAGCAGGTCCGTGCGCTCGGTCCCGACCAGCACGACGTTGCCGTAGCGGCGTCCGCGCAGCTGCGCCGGCTCCGCCATCGCGACGACCTCCCGGAACACGGCCCCCACGGTGGCCGCCTCGGAGCGTGCGACGTCGAGCGGTGGGCGGTCCGCGCAGTTCGCGAGGTAGACCCCACCGGGGACGAGCACGCGGGCGACCTCCGCGGTGAACTCGCGCGTGGTGACGTGGCGCGGCGTCACCGAGCCGGCGAAGACGTCGCGGATCACGACGTCGGCGCTCGCCGTCGCCAGGCGGGAGAGCTCGGCCCGCGCGTCGCCCGTCCGGATGCGCAGCAGCGGCGACCTGGGCAGCCCGAACCAGGTCCGCACCAGCTCGGCGAGCGTGGAGTCGAGCTCGATCGCGAGCTGGTGCGATCCGGGCCTGGTCGCCTGGACGTACCGGGCCATCGTGCAGCCGGCTGCGCCGAGGTGGACCACGCGGAGCGGCTCACCGGGCGGCGCGACGCGGTCGACGACCGCTGCCATCTGCTGCATGTACTCGAAGTCGAGCCTCGTCGGGTCCTGGAGGTCGAGGTGCGAGCTCGGGACGCCGTTGAGCACCAGCGTCACGCCGTTCGGGTCGTCGGGGTCACGGCGCAGCTCGACCGTCCCGGTCGCGACCGGGACCGGACCGTCGGGCAGCGTGCCGATCGTCCCGGGTCGGGCGCGTGTGGGTGGCCGGTGAGACGCTGAGCGAGCACCTCGGGACGAGCTCGCGCGACCGGCCACCGCACCACCGTAGGGGAGTCGGCGGGCGGGACGCCGAGCCCGAGGTTGACGTCGTCGAACACCTGTTCGATGATGAGGACGGGAGGTGATCCAGATGAACCCGACGGCCCACGCCGCGCCCCTGCCGCCGACGGCGGTCGATCTGCTCCGCCGAGCCGACGCGGAGCTGCTCGCCGCCCAGTTCTCCTCCGAGGCCGGAGAGCGCTTCGTCCACGCGCACCTCGCGGCGCTGCGCGCCGCTGCCGCGGTCCTCGCCGTGCACCCGGCGCCCAAGAGCCGGCGCACCCCACGGACCGTGTGGGAGCTCCTGGCGGGCGCGGCCCCCGAGCTCGAGTCGTGGTCGCTGTACTTCGCGGCCGGCGCAGGCCTGCGGCAAGCGGTCGAGGCGGGTCGCACCGACGCCGTCGACGCCGCGCGCGCGGAGGAGCTGCTGTGCGCCTCGGAGGACTTTCTCCACGAGGCGCGCGGGCTGCTCGTGCGCGGTCGGCGTGACGCCTCCGAACCGGTCGACCACCGACCCGGGGCCGCGCACGGCTCTGTCGGGCGCCGTCAGCTGTTGGCGGTGCGTGCCTCGTGAGCGGCCCGCCGTGAGCCGGGCGCCGCGGCCGTCAGGCGCCCGTCGCGACTGGGGCACGGACGAGGACGGCTGCTCGATCCTCCACGTGGACATGGACGCGTTCTTCGCATCCGTGGAGCTGGCCCGTCGCCCGCAGCTGCGAGGTCGACCCGTGATCGTCGGCGGCTCCGAGCGCGCCGTCGTCCTGGCAGCGACGTACGAGGCCCGTGCCTTCGGCGTGCACTCGGCGATGCCGATGCAGGTGGCGCGACGCATGTGCCCCCAGGCGGTGGTCATCGAACCAGACCACCAGGCGTACCGCGCGGTCTCCGCGCGCGTCATGGAGATCGTCGGAGAGGTGACCACGCTCGTCGAGCAGGTGAGCGTCGACGAGGCGTTCCTCGACGTGTCGGGGGCACGGCGCCGACTAGGCCCTCCGACGGTGATCGCCGCCATGATCCGCGAGCGGGTGCGGGTGGCGCACGGGATCACCTGCTCGGTCGGGATCGCAGGCACCAAGTTCGTGGCCAAGCTGGCGTCCGGGCTCGCCAAGCCCGACGGTGTGCTCCTGATCCCGCGCGACGCGACGGTCGAGTTCCTCCGCACCCTTCCCGTCGGGTCGTTGTGGGGCGTGGGAGAGCGGACGGAGGCGGCGCTGGCGCGGTGGGGCCTGCGAACCGTCGCGGACGTGGCAGACAGCGACGTCGCGACGATCCAGCGCGCTGTCGGCAAGGTGGCCGGCGCGCATCTTCACGACCTGGCCTGGGGCCGCGACCCCCGGCCCGTGACGCCGGGTCGGGTCGAGAAGAGCATCGGGGCGGAGACCACCTTCCCCGCCGACGTGGCCGACCTCGAGCTCGTGCAGGCCAAGGCTCAGGACCTCGCCCAGCACTGTGCGTCGCGCCTGCGGTCGGAGGGCCTCGTCACGCGAACCGTCAGCATCAAGGTGCGCACCTCGGACTTCCGGACGCTCACGCGCGCCCGTACGCTCACCACCCCGACGGACATCGGCCGGGAGATCTACCTCGTCGCCCGCGAGCTGCTCGCCGGAGTGGAGCTGGGGGGGCTGCCGGTCCGCCTCGTCGGCGTGCGCGCGGAGGGGCTCTCACCCGCCACGAGCACGGCCGTCCAGCCGACCCTCGAGCAGGCGGTGGACGAGATGTCTGAGCGCTCTCGGCGCGCGGACGCGGAGCGGGCGATGGACGTCGTCCGCGGACGATTCGGGCGCGCCGCGATCCAGTCGGCGTCGGCGCCTTCCGTCCGCGTCCGTTCGGGGAGTGGTCAGGGGACCCCAACTACCGCGAGTGCTCACGGCGATCTATCCTGAGGTCGACCAGACCCACCGGGACGTTCGGAGGTAGTGATGCCTCTCTCCGAGTACGAGCAGCGCGTACTGGAGCAGATGGAGCGACAGCTCACGTCTGACGACCCGCGCCTGGCGAGCACGCTGCAATCACGCGGACGGCGCGGCATCGGTCGATGGGTCATCGCCGGTGCTGGCCTGCTCGTCGGGCTGCTTCTTCTCGTCGCCGGAGCCGCCGGCTCGCAGCTCTGGGTCGGTGTGATCGGGTTCGTCCTCATGCTCGCCTCGGCGGTGTTCGCCTTCGCGGCACCGCGCCCGTCCGGCCCGACGGGGATCGTGGACGCCAAGGGCGGCGTCGGGCCGCGGCCCACCAGCAACCGGCCCACCGGCAACCGGCCCACCGGCAAGGCGAGGAAGCAGCGCGGCGGGTTCCTCCAGCGGTTCGAGGACCGGTGGGACCGGCGCCGCGAGGACCGCGGGCACTGAACCGTACGTGACGCACCGACCTCCGACGCCTACGGCACCTCGACCGACTCCCTACGGCACCTCGACGCGAGTCGGGCTCGTCACCTCACGGAGCACGGCGCCCACCCGGTTCTCGAGCTCACCGTGCTCCCAGTCCCGGGGGTCGGGCGCGTAGCGGTCGTCCTGCACCGCGAACGCCAGCTCCCGGAGCGCGATCTCGGCCTCGGGTCGCATCGGTGACCCGTTCCGCCGGGCGAGCTCCGCGGACACGAGTGCGACGACCTGAGCCGGAGTACGAGCATCGCTCCAGGTGATGCCTGCCGACGCGAGCCTCGTGCGCAGGTGCTGCCAGGCCACCTCGGGGCTGAGGTCTCCCGCGCGCGCCGAGCGACGGCGCCGCACGACCCACACCGCCCCGGCGAGGGCCAGGACTGAGGCTGCCGCGGCGGCTGCCATGGTCGACCCGCGGTCGGCCTGCTGCGCTCCGCCGGCGGGCGCGGACTGCGGCGCCTGCGTCGCGGCCGTGCTGGGAAGTGCACCCGGACCCTCCGGGTTCGCCTCCCGGGTCGGCGCGGCCCCGGCGCCCGCGAACGGGTCTGCCCAGCGGGGCGGCGCTCCCGACTGGACTGCCGGCGTCGGCTCGAAGCGGATCCAGCCCAGGTCGGGGTAGTACAGCTCGGGCCACGCGTGCGAGTCACGGCCGGTCACGACGTACTGGCCCGCGTCGGTGAGCGATCCGGGCAGGAACCCGACCGCGAGACGAGCGGGGATGCCGAGCGTGCGGGCCATGACGGTCATCGCGGTCGCGAACTGGACGCAGTAGCCGGTGCGGCTCCCGAGGAAGTCCCAGACGCCGTCGTCGCTGCGGGCCGCCGGGACGTCGGTGTCGTAGGTGAAGTTCTGCGAGCTCCGGAAGTAGGACTGGAGCGCGAGCGCCTGCTCGTACCGGTTGTCGGCCGAGGCGGTCACCTCCGCCGCCGTGAGCGCGACCTCGTCGGCGCGCGAGGTCTGGGGAACCGCGAGGTACCGCTCCATGTCCGCGGGGTCGTCGCCGTCGCTCGCCCGCAGCCCGTCAGCCGTCAGCTCCAGGAGCTGGACCTCCATCGTGTAGACCATCCCGGGCCGCGTCACGCCGACCCGCACGACCTCGTCCCGCGCGGCGTCGTAGGTCCACCGGCCGTCGGCCTCGACGGTGCGAGGCATCACCGGGACCGGGAGCCGCTCCTCACGGAGGCCGCCGACCTCGACGGTGACCGTGCTGACGGTCGGTACCGCCTCGCCGGCCGGGCGCTGGAGGTCCCGAGCGGGCCACAGCACGTCGTCGTCGGGGGCGACGTCGCTCGCGTCGTCGTCACGCGACCACCTCATGCCGTCGAAGTCCCGGAGCGTGAAGAGGCGGAGGGGACCGACGGGGACCGGGTCCGCCTGGTACGTGAGCACCACCTCGTCGGAGCGCGCGCCGAGGCTCTCGCTCATGTCGAGGTCGTCGGCCAGCTGGAGCGATCCTCCGGTGACGGTGCCGAGCTGGGGCAGCCGGATCGTCGACCAGCCAGGCGCGGCGCCGGCGACCGGGCCCAGCACCATGGCCGTGACCGTGACCGCGGCGGCACCCGCGAGCGCCGCACCCACACGCCGCCGGGCGTCGCCACGGCCACGCCCGCCCCGGGTGCCCGGAGCGGGTGCCGCCGCCACCGCCAGGAGGAGGAGGTAGGCGGCGGCCGTCCCGACGAACGCCCATCCGCTGCCGGGGCGGTCGAGCGCCACGCCAGGGATCCACAGCGCCAGCAGCCCGAGACCCGACCAGGCGGGCGACGCCAGGCCGAGCGCGACGAGGTCGGTCACGAGCAGGACGAGCAGCGCCCCGCCGACGACGAGGAGCTCGAGCGGCACCGTGCCGTCGACCGGCGGACGCGACCCGTTGACGTACTCCATGCCGACCCGGACGATGTCACCGAGGCGGCCGAGCGAGTCGGTCGACGGAACCAGCTGGAACCGGCCGGGCGGGCTGGCGAACACCGCGAGCACCGCGACGCCGGCGACGACGGTGCCCGCGAGCGTCGGGGCCCACCACGCGCGTGTCAGCGCGCGGACGCCGATCAGGACGGCGGCCAGGCAGAGGACCCACACCACAGCCGCGGGCAACCATCGGCCGGCAGAGATCAGCCCGGTCAGCGCGTGGAGGCTGGCCACGACCGCGGCGGCGCACAGCGCACCGGCGACCACCGTGCGGGTCCCGCGTGGCAGCTCGTTCATCGTTCCGTCCTCAGCAGCCGGAGCCAACAGGTGTGGAGGTCCTCACCGGGGGTCGCGGGGCAGGCACGCCAGCCGGCCCGCCGGAGCGCGGCGATCGTGTGCTCCGCTTCCCGCCGCGCGACGCCGGCCCCGCTCGGCACGCGCACGACGGCGAGGGCGTCGCACAGGTCACCCACCGGCGCGAGCGTGTTGCGGGCCGCCGCGGAGAGCGGTCCGAGGACCCCCAGCACGAGCGCCGACCCGGACCCGGCCGCGGTGAGCTCGTGGGCGGCGGCGAGCAGGTCGGCGTCGGCGTCGGCCGGGGTGCGGCCCGGTTCCAGGTCGACGGTCAGGTCGAGCAGCGCGGCGCGTCCCGTCTGACCCGCACCCTCGCGCAGGTGGCGGAGGCGGACGGCCGGGTCGACCGTTGCGGCGCCCTCGCCCGCACGCGCGCCGAGCAGCCGGACGGGATGCCCGGCGGTCAGCAGCGCGATGCCCATCGAGGCCGCCAGCGAGATGCTCCACTCGATCCCCGCACGGTCCTGCGGCAGGTCGAGCAGGACGCTCGCAGGCAGCATGCCGGCGCGCTCGTCGCTCCGGACGAGCAGCTGTCCGCGGCGGGCCGAGCTGGCCCAGTGCACCCGCCGGAGGTCGTCACCGACCCGGTAGTCGCGCAGCGCGGCGTCGTCAGGGGACGGCGTCCGGGCACCGAGCGCGACCCGGTCGGGCTCGCCGACGAGCGCGCCACCGGGAAGCAGGAGGTCGACCACCTCCGGCCACACGGCGACCTCGGCCTGCTGGCCGAGCGCGGCGCGGGTCCGCATCACGCCGAACGGGTCGGCACGCCGCACCACGAGCGGGCCGAGCGGCCAACGCCCACGGCGGATCGGCTGGATCGGGTAGCTCAGCGTGATCTGTCCGGGGGACCGGACGACGCGCGCACGGAGCGTCAGCCCGCCGGACAGCTGGGTCGCCGCCTGCTCGCCCAGGACCAGCTCGGCAAGGCGGGCACGTCCGGACGGGTCGCCCGCGCGGACCTCGACCCGCGCGGTGGCGGTCCCGTGCACGGGCACAGGGTTGGGGTGCACCGCGCGCACGACGCGCAGCGGGTGGCGACCGCGGGTGGGGTCCACCAGCAGCAACCAGACCGCGCCCACGAGCACGACCAGCGGTCCGACGAGGCCGAGCCGGATCAGGTCGGTCGAGCCGAGGCCCAGGCCGAGCCCCGCGAGCACGAGGCCGCCGAGGCCGGTTCCCCACCCGCGCGCCGTCGGCCGCAGCCGGCGGAGCGCGGCGAACCGTGCGGCGCGGGCGCCGGCGCCTCTGATGCGTCTGATGCGCGGTGTCATCACGGCCTTCGCGTCACCCGGTCGCGAGCCGCGGACGTGAGCCGACCTCGACCGCCGGGATCGCCGTGCGGCCGACGATCGCCTCGAGCACGTCGCCCGTGGACCGGCCGGAGAGCCGCGACTCGGTGCTTGCGAGCAGCCGATGGGCCAGCACGGGCTGGAGGAGCGCCTGCACGTCGTCGGGCAGCACGTGGTCGCGCCCCGACATCGCAGCGAGGGCCTTCGTCGCGCGGAGCAGCTGGATCGCAGCGCGGGGCGATGCCCCGAGCCGGAGCCCCGCGTCCTGCCGGCTCGCGCCCACGAGGTCGACGACGTACTGCTTGATCGCCGGGGCCGCGTAGAGTCGGCGGGCCGTGGCGACGAGCCGGGCGACCTCCACGGCGGACGTGATCGGCTCGAGCACGGCGAACGGGTCGACGACCTCCTGCCGGTCGAGCATCTCGACCTCGGACCCCGGATCGGGGTACCCGACCGTCAGCCGGGCCATGAAGCGGTCGCGCTGCGCCTCGGGGAGCGGGTACGTGCCCTCCATCTCGACGGGGTTCTGGGTCGCGATGACGAGGAACGGCCGCGGGAGGGGGTAGGTGACGCCGTCGACGGTCGCCTGCGCCTCCTGCATGCACTCGAGCAGGGCCGACTGGGTCTTCGGCGAGGCGCGGTTGATCTCGTCGCCGATGACGATGTTCGCGAACACCGGACCAGGGCGGAACTCGAACTCGTGCGTCTGGGCCCGGAAGATGTTGACGCCCGTGAGGTCGCTCGGCAGCAGGTCCGGGGTGAACTGGATGCGGCCCACCGTGCAGTCGATCGTGCGCGCGAGGGCCTTCGCCAGGGTCGTCTTGCCGACTCCGGGCACGTCCTCGAGGAGCAGGTGACCCTCGGCGAGCAGGACCGCCACCGTGATCCGCACGAGGTCGGGCCGGCCGGTGACGACCTGCTCCACGCCGGCCCGGATCTTCTCGGTCACGTCGACCAGCTCGTCGAGCTCGGTCGAGGACGGCACAGCCTGCAGCATGTCGACTCCCTCGGCGGACTGTCCTGAGCCTAGGCGACGTCGCCAGGCTCGGCGATCAACCGGGTGGCGCAAATCTCGGTCCCCGACCCGGGGCTCGGACGGTGCGTCCGGAGACCGGCCCACCTCTCGGCCCAGGCGCCCCACTTCGCTCCACCCCGGGCGGCACGCGCCCTGCCGGCGCCGGTGCTGCGCCGCGTGCAGCGGCCGGGCCTGCGCGGCACCGGCGCACCAGCCCTCGGCAGCGCCTCAGCGTCAGAGCGCGGGCGCGCGATCTCCCTCCACTCCGCTCCACCGGCTCCGACCTGCGCCGACGGTCCGCTGCACGGGTGAATGCGCGCAGGGAACCGTTGACGGTGGAGGGAAGTGGAGTACCGTGGAGGCACTTGGTGATATCTGGCGCGCGAGGGGAGGGCGACCGGACATGAGCGACCTCCTCGGGGGCGGGCACGCGATGTTCCTGGGCACCTACACGCCGCGCCTCGACGACAAGGGGCGGCTGATCCTCCCGGCGAAGTTCCGCGGACAGCTCGCGCCGGGGCTCGTGATGACGCGCGGGCAGGAGCGCTGCCTCTTCCTCCTGCCGCTCGACGAGTTCCGCCGGATGCACGACCAGATCCGGCAGGCCCCCGTGACCAGCAAGCAGGCGCGCGACTACCTCCGCGTCTTCCTCTCGGGCGCCACGGACGAGCTTCCCGACAAGCAGGGCCGGATCTCGATCCCCGCACCCCTGCGGACCTACGCGGGTCTGGACCGGGACGTCGCCGTGATCGGCGCCGGCACCCGGGTCGAGATCTGGGACCTCGCGGCCTGGGAGGCCTATCTGGCCGAGCAGGAGGCCGGGTACGCCGACACCGCCGAGGAGGTGTTCCCGAACGGACCGTTCTGAGCGGGGCTGAGCGTGGTTCCGCACCACGCCGTCCGACGAGGTCTCCTCCCGCCCGCTCTGGCGCACTTCCCCGGTGCCAGAGGGTCGGAGGGGGACCTGGTCGGACGGCGGAGTGGCTGCCCGGCCAGCCACTCACCTCTACCTCATCGATCACGAGCCATCAGCCCACCAGCCCGCCAGCCACCGCCCCGCGAGTCACCAGCCCGCACGCCCACCAGCCCCACGCCCATCAGCCCGCACGCCCGCCAGGCAGCACGCGCCGGCACAGCAAGGAGTACCGATGACCGAACCGCGCGACGCGGCGGAGCGGCACACCCCGGTGATGCTCGCGCGCTGCGTGGAGCTGCTCGCGCCCGCGCTGACCTCTCCCGGGGCCGTGCTGGTCGACTCGACGCTCGGCATGGGGGGGCATTCCGAGGCGGTGCTGCGCGCGTTCCCCGAGGTGCGTGTCGTGGGCATCGACCGGGACGAGCAGGCGCTGGAGATCGCGGGCCGGCGACTCGGCGCGTTCGGCGACCGCTTCACGCCGGTCCACGCCGTGTACGACGAGATCGAGGACATCGTGCACGACCGCCTCGGGCTCGCCGCGGTCCAGGGCGTCCTCATGGACCTCGGCGTCTCCTCGCTCCAGCTCGACGAGGTCGAGCGCGGCTTCTCGTACGCGCAGGACGCGCCGCTCGACATGCGCATGGACCGCGCGACGGGCCGCACCGCCGCGGACGTGCTCAACACGTACGAGGAGCGCGAGCTGGTCCGGATCCTGCGTGAGTACGGCGAGGAGCGCTTCGCCCAGCGGATCGCACGGAACGTCGTCGCGCAGCGCGAACGCGTCCCCCTGACGCGGACCGGCGAGCTGGTCCAGCTCCTGCGTGCCAGCATCCCGGCCGCGACCCGGAAGACGGGCGGTCACCCCGGCAAGCGCACGTTCCAGGCGCTGCGGATCGAGGTCAACGGCGAGCTCGAGGTCCTCGAGCGCGCGGTCCCGGCCTCGATCGAGGTGCTCGCCGTGGGCGGCCGGATCGTCGTCGAGTCCTACCACTCGCTCGAGGACCGCCTGGTGAAGCGCGCGTTCGCCGCCGGGGCGACGTCGAGCGCTCCGGCCGGCCTCCCGGTCGAGCCCGAGACCCACAAGCCCTACCTCCGGCTGCTCACGCGGGGCGCCGAGGAGGCGTCCGCCGAGGAACGCGAGACGAACCCCCGATCGCAGTCCGTGCGGCTCCGTGCCGCCGAGCGCCTGCGTCGCACACCCGACCACCTGCGAAGGAGGGCCGCATGAGCGCGCTGCCGCAGTCCTACGTCCCCACGCCGCGTCACGCTCCGGCGGGCGCTCCCGACCGCTCGCGGGACGCCGAACCGCGACTCCTCCTCGTCCGGGCCCCCCAGCACACCCGGACCCGTGCGCCGTTCGTGCTGCTGTGCATCGCGATCCTCGCGTCGTCGCTGCTCGGCGCGCTGCTGCTCAACACGTCGATGGCGCGGGGCTCGTACGAGGCGCACGACCTCCAGATCGAGGCCGCGCAGCTCGCGCGCGTCGAGCAGCAGCTGAGCACCGACCTGCTCGCGAACAAGGCCCCCGGGCAGCTCGCCGGCGTCGCGCGGGCACTCGGGATGGTGCCCGCGCCCGAGCTGGCCTTCCTCCGGCTGTCCGACGGCGCGGTCCTCGGTTCACCGACCCCCGCAGGGGCCGAGGGATGACCGGGCGCACCCCGCCGCGCGCGGGCTCGTCGCGCATCCCCACGACGACCGCACGCACCACCCGGCCTCGCGCCGCCCGGCCGCGCGCTGCCCAGCCGCGCGCCGCCCAGCAACGCTCCACCGAGCGGCGCGCCGCCGAGCCGCGCCACGGTGCCCTGTCAGCCCTGAGCGGTGGGGGCCGTGCGGGCCGCGGGACCGGCCCGGGCCGGATCGTCCGCCCGCCTGCCGCACGGGCAGCCGCCGTCGGGCACACCGGCCGGCGGCACGACGCCGCCCTGGCCCTCGTGCTGGTCCTGCTCGTGGTCTTCGCGGGCCGGCTCGTCTACGTCCAGGGCCTGCGCGGCGAGGCGGTCGCCGCGGTCGCGCTCGAGGAGCGCATGAGCACGGCCCGGCTCACCGCCGACCGCGGCGACATCACGGACGCCAACGGCGTCGTGCTCGCCACCTCGGTCGAGCGTTACACGATCTGGGCCGATCAGGCCCAGGTCGCGACCTGGAAGCGCACGTCCGGCGGCGCGGTCGTGGCGCAGGGCGCGGCCGACGCCGCCCAGGAGATCGCACCCCTGCTCGAGCTGGACCCCGCCGAGCTGGGCGCGCAGCTGAACGGCGACACGACCTACGTGGTGCTCAAGCGCGAGGTGCTGCCCGAGGTCTGGCGGGCGATCCGCGACCTGCGCATCGCGGGCATCAACGGTGACATGGTGCCGCAGCGGGTCTACCCCGCCGGCAACGTGGGCGGCAACGTCATCGGCTTCGTCAACCGCGACGGCGTGGGCCAGGAGGGGCTCGAGGGCGCGCTCGACGAGTCGCTCACCGGCACCGACGGCCTCTACCGCTACGAGCGCGGCCTCGGCGGGCAGGAGATCCCGGGCGGCCAGCGCGAGGAGACCCCCGCCGTGCCGGGCGAGGACGTCCGGCTCACCATCCTGCGGGACCTGCAGTGGAAGGCCCAGGACGAGCTGGACAAGACGGTCGCCGCGACGGGTGCGGACTCGGGTGCGCTCGTCGCCATCGACATCCCGACCGGGGAGATCCTCGCGCTCGCCGACTCCGGGACCGTCGACCCGAACGACCCGGGCGCGTCCCCGGCCGACTCGCGGGGCTCCAGCGCCATCTCCGACGTGTTCGAGCCCGGGTCGACCGCCAAGGTCATCACGATGGCGGCGGCGATCGAGACGGGCGTCACGACGCCGCTCGGCCGCTGGGAGGTGCCTTACCAGTACACGACCGAGAACGGGCAGACCTTCAAGGACTCGTCCGTGCACGGCGGGCTGCAGCTGACCACGACGGGCGTGCTCGCCAAGTCGTCCAACACCGGCACCGTCATGATCGGCCAGAACATCCCGCAGCAGGTCCGGTACGACTACCTCAGGAAGTTCGGCTTCGGCGCGCGCACGGGACTCGAGCTGGCGGGTGAGTCCCCGGGCATCCTCCATCCCGCCGAGGCCTGGGACGGGCGCACGAAGTACGCCGTCCTGTTCGGACAGGGCGTCTCGGTCAACGCCGTCCAGGCGACCCAGGTGTTCGCGACGATCGCGAACGGGGGGCTTCAGGTGCAGCCGCACCTCATCAAGGGACGGACCGACGCCGCCGGGACGTTCCGGCCCGCCGAGCTCACGCCGCCGACCCAGGTGGTCTCGCCCGAGACCGCGGCGACCGTGCTCACCATGATGGAGAGCGCCGTGGACGAGGGCACCGGGTCCAACGCAGCCATCCCCGGCTACCGCGTCGCGGGCAAGACCGGCACGTCCCAGATCTGGGCGTCCG
This sequence comes from Cellulomonas fimi, assembly GCF_012952065.1. Classification (GTDB taxonomy): domain Bacteria; phylum Actinomycetota; class Actinomycetes; order Actinomycetales; family Cellulomonadaceae; genus Pengzhenrongella; species Pengzhenrongella fimi_A. The sequence continues at coordinate 57,592 of NZ_JABCJJ010000014.1, read as the reverse complement.
ACGGCTCGGTGGGCATCACGGCGTCGTTCATCGGCGTCGCGCCGGCCGACGACCCCCGCATCGCGGTGAGCGTGATCGTGAACAACCCGCGCACCTCCGAGTGGGGCGGCACGGTCGCGGCGCCCGTCTTCAGCGAGGTCACCGGGTACGCGCTCCAGATGCTCAAGGTCGCCCCGAGCGGCTCCGAGCCGCAGCTCTTCCCGACGACGTACGAGTGAGCGGCGAGCGGGCGACAGGTCCGGTCCGCGGTAGATTCTCCTCCATGACGTCCCCGCAGGGTCGGATGCGCCCGACGCATCCCACCGCCCACGGGATCGCCGACCTCATCCGCACCTTCGGTCTACGCACGGCCGGTCCCGACGCGTCCCGCGCGGACCAGGAGGTCGCCGCACCGCGCACCCCGGCGCCGTCGGGCACGGCGGTCACGGGCGTGACCGTCGCGAGCTCGGCGGTCGAGCCGGGTGACCTTTTCGTCGCGCTGCACGGTCTCACGGCGCACGGTGCCCGGTTCGCCCGCGACGCCGTCGCCGCCGGCGCGGTCGCCGTGCTCACCGACGACGACGGCGCGCGCCTGTGCGCGGACGTGACCCCGCCGCTCGGGGTGCCGGTCCTCGTGGCGGACGACCCGCGCGCGCTGGTCGGCGACGTGGCGGCGTGGGTGTACGACCACCCGACGCGCGAGCTGCTGACCGTGGGGATCACCGGGACGAACGGCAAGACCACCACGACCTACCTCGTCGACGCCGCCCTCGCCGCCGCCCACCCGGTGCGGGCCGTCCTCGGCACGGTCGAGCTGCGGATCGGCGACGACGCCATCGAGAGCCCGCGCACGACGGTCGAGGCACCCGCGCTGCACGCGCTCCTCGCGCTCGCCCGGGAGCGCGGCGCGACCGCCGCGACCATGGAGGCGTCGAGCCACGCGCTCGCGCTGGGTCGGCTGCACGGGCTCACGTTCGACGTCGTCGGTTTCACGAACCTCCAGCGCGACCACCTGGACTTCCACGGCGACATGGACGGCTACTTCGCGGACAAGGCACGCCTGTTCGCGCCCGCCCAGGCGAAGCGCGGCGTCGTCGTGGTCGACGACGCGTGGGGACGCCGGCTGGTCGCCGAGGCCCCGATCCCCGTGGAGTCGGTCTCGACGCACCTCGACGGGCCGGCCGCCGGGACGGCCGACTGGGCCGTGGTCGAGGCGGACGTCGGCCTCGACGGCGTCGGGTCGACGTTCACGCTCCGCGGGCCCGACGGTGCGCACCACCGGGCCGTGAGCCCGCTGCCGGGCCTCGTCAACGTGTCGAACGCCGCCCTGGCGATCGTCCTGGCGCACCGTGCCGGGATCGCGATGGGTGCGGCGATCGAACGCATCGGTGCGGCGCCCGCCATCCCGGGCCGTATGGAGCGCGTGATCGAGCGGGGCGGCGGCCGGCCGCTCGCCCTGGTGGACTACGCCCACACGCCGGACGCGCTCGTGCTCGCGCTCGAGTCGGTCCGGCCCATCACGCCCGGTCGTCTGATCCTGGTCTTCGGCTCCGACGGCGACCGCGACCAGGGCAAGCGCCCGATCATGGGCGAGATCGCCGCCCACCTGGCCGACGTCGTCGTGGTCACGGACGAGAACCCGCGCTCCGAGGTGCCCGAGCAGATCCGCGCCGCGATCCTCGCGGGCGTGCGCTCGGTGCGCCCCGACGGCGGCGACGTCCACGAGGCGACCTCCCGCGCCGCCGCCATCCGTACCGCACTCACGCTCGCCGACCCCGAGGACACGATCATCATCACCGGCAAGGGCCACGAACCGACCCAGGAGATCGCCGGGGTGTTCCACCGGTACAACGACCGGGACGTGCTGCGTGCGGCCGTCGCCGAGGCCACCCTCGCGGGACCGGGGTCCGCGGAGTGATCGCGCTCACGGCGGCCGAGGTGCTGGCCGCGACCGGTGGTCGCCTGCACCCGGCCGACCTCGACCCGGCGCGCGTCGTGCACGGGCCGGTGGTCGTCGACTCGCGCCGGGTCGCACCCGGCTCGCTCTTCGTCGCGCTCCCCGGGGAACGCTCGGACGGGCACGACCACGCCGCCGCGGCGGTCGACGCCGGGGCGTCGCTCGTGCTCGCCGCGCGCGAGGTGCAGGGGCCCGACGGTCCCGTGCCGTCCGTGGTCGTGCCCGACGTCGAGCGGGCCCTGGGCGATCTCGCGCGCACGGTGCTCCTCCGGCTGCGGACCGACGACGAGCCGGGGGCCACGCGGCTCAACGTGATCGGGGTGACCGGGTCGGTCGGCAAGACGACGACCAAGGACCTGCTCGCGCAGGTGCTCACCCCGTCGGGACCGACGGTCGCGCCGGTCGCCTCGTTCAACAACGAGATCGGCCTCCCGCTCACCGTGCTGCGCGCCGACGAGAGCACCCGCTTCCTCGTCCTCGAGATGGGGGCGAGCGGGCTGGGCCACCTCACCTACCTCACCGACATCGCGCCGCCCGACGTCGCGGCCGTGCTCGTGGTGGGGAGCGCGCACCTGGGCGAGTTCGGCGGCATCGAGGCGGTCGCGCGCGCGAAGTCGGAGATCGTCGAGGGGCTCGCGCCGGGCGGGGTCGCGGTGCTCAACGCCGACGACCCGCGCGTCGCGGCGATGGCGAGCAAGGCCCCCGGTGACGTCGTGACGTTCGGCAGCACCACGGGGGCCGACGTGCGTTCGACCGACGTCCGGGTCGACCGCGCCGGGCGGGCCTCCTTCACGCTCGCGACCGCAGGGCAGAGCCATCCGGTGACGCTGCGGCTCGTCGGTGAGCACCACGTGCACAACGCGCTCGCCGCGGCCACGGTCGCGCTCCGGCTCGGGATCGAGCCGGCCGAGGTCGCCGAGCGGCTGTCGGTGGCCGACGCGCTGAGCCCGCACCGCATGCACGTGGTCGACCGCCCCGACGGCGTCACCGTGATCGACGACTCCTACAACGCCAACCCGGACTCGATGCGCGCCGCGCTCAAGGCGCTCGCCACCGTCGCGGGCCGGGACCGACGCTCGATCGCGGTGCTCGGCGAGATGCTCGAGCTGGGACCGGACTCGCGCGCCGCGCACGAGGCTCTCGGCCTGATGGTCGTCCGGCTCAACGTGGCGCTCACGGTGGTGGTCGGTGCCGGTGCCCACGCGATCGCGGACGGCGCCAACCGCGAGGGCTCGTGGGGCGACGAGGTGGTCGTCGCCGACGACGTCGACGCCGCGGGCGACTTCCTCGAGTCCGAGCTCGCGTCCGGCGACGTCGTGCTGGTGAAGTCCTCGTACGGTGCGGGCCTGTGGCGGCTGGGCGACCGCCTGGTCGCCGCCGAGGCGCCGCCGGCGAGGCGGCACCTGGACGACCCGAGGGGACCCGGAGCGGAGCCGCTCACGTGAGGGCGGTCCTGATCTCGGGCGGCATCTCGCTGCTGCTCGCGCTGCTCGGCACGCCGCTGTTCATCCGCTTCCTCGTGCACCGGCAGTACGGCCAGTTCATCCGGCAGGACGGCCCGACGGCGCACTTCACCAAGCGTGGGACGCCCACCATGGGCGGCGTCGTCATCATCCTCGCGACCCTGCTGGGGTGGGCCGCGGCGAGCCTCGTCACGGGATACGTGCCCAGCGCGTCCGCGGTCCTGGTGCTGTTCCTCATGACGGGGCTGGGGGTCGTCGGGTTCCTCGACGACTTCATCAAGATCTCGCGCCAGCGCAGCCTCGGGCTCAGCGCCCGCTCCAAGATCATCGGGCAGGGGCTCGTGGGCGTGACCTTCGCGGTCGCGGCCCTGCAGTTCCCCAACAGCAACTTCCGGACGCCGGCCTCGACCCGGATCTCGTTCATCCGCGACACGGGGCTCGACCTCGCGTTCGCGGGTGCCACCCTCGGGCTGATCCTGTTCGTGCTCTGGGCCAACTTCCTCATCACCGCCTGGTCGAACGCGGTGAACCTGACCGACGGGTTGGACGGGCTCGCGACCGGCGCGTCGCTGATCGTCTTCGGCGCCTACGTCATCGTCTGCGTCTGGCAGTCCAACCAGACCTGCCAGTCGATCGTCTCCGCGGGGCCCCGGTGCTACGAGACGCGGGACCCGCTCGACCTCGCCGTGGTGGCGGCCGCGATCACGGGCGCGTGCTTCGGCTTCCTGTGGTGGAACGCCAGCCCGGCCAAGATCTTCATGGGGGACACCGGCTCTCTGGCGCTCGGCGGCGCGCTCGCGGGCCTGTCGATCCTCTCGCGCACGGAGATCCTCGGCGCGATCATCGGCGGGCTCTTCGTCGTGATCGTGCTCTCGGACGTCATCCAGATCGGCTTCTTCAAGATGACCCGGAGACGGGTGTTCAAGATGGCGCCGCTGCACCACCATTTCGAGCTCTCCGGCTGGGGCGAGGTCACCATCGTGATCCGGTTCTGGATCATCGCCGGCCTCTTCGTCGCGGTCGGGGTCGGGGTCTTCTACGCCGAGTGGGTCGTGGGCTAGTGGACGCCGCCACCGACCTTGCGGGTCGACGCGTCGTCGTCGCAGGCCTCGGTGTCTCCGGCCGGGCCGCCGCGGAGGCGCTCGCCGAGCGGGGCGCCCGGCTCGAGACGGTCGATGCCGCGGACCCCGCCGCCGACGCCGCCGACGCCGGTGCCTTCGTGGCCGCCCGTGGGCTGGACGGCGTCGCGCTGGTCGTGGCGTCGCCCGGCTGGGCTCCGGCAAACCCGCTGCTCGCGGGTGCCGTCGCGCGGGGCGTGCCGGTGTGGAGCGAGGTCGAGCTCGCGTGGCGGCTGCGCGCCGAGCGGGCGGACGGCTCGGGGCCCGCGCCGTGGCTGGCCGTCACCGGCACCAACGGCAAGACGACGACCGTCGGGATGCTCGAGTCGATCCTGCGGGCCGACGGGGCGCACACGCTCGCGGTCGGCAACGTCGGCACGCCGGTGCTGCAGGCGGCGACCGACCCGACTCTCGACGTGCTGGCCGTCGAGCTCTCGAGCTTCCAGCTGCACTTCACGCACTCGATGTCCGCGCAGGCGGCGGCGGTCCTCAACGTGGCCCCGGACCACCTCGACTGGCACGGCACCTTCGAGGCCTACGCGGCCGACAAGGGGCGCATCTACGAGCGGGCGCAGGTGGCGTGCGTCTACAACGCCGCCGACCCGCGCACCGAGCGGCTCGTCCGGGACGCGGACGTGGTCGACGGCGCGCTCGCTGTCGGCTTCACCCTGGCGATGCCGACCGTGGGACAGCTCGGGCTCGTCGAGGACGTCCTCGTCGACCGCGGGTTCATGACGCGACGGCACACGCACGCGGCCGAGCTGGCGACGCTGGCCGACCTCGCGCACCTGGGCAGCGCCGACGCGGCCGACCCACGGACCGGTTCGGTCCCGCCGCACGTGGTGGCGGACGCGTTGGCCGCGGCCGCGCTGGCCCTCGCCCACGGCGTCCGCCCGGCCGCCGTCGCCCCCGGCCTGCGGGCCTACGCCCCCGGCGCGCACCGGATCACCACCGTCGCGCAGCTCGGCGGGGTCTCGTACGTGGACGACTCCAAGGCGACCAACGCGCACGCCGCGGCGGCGTCGCTCGGGGCCTTCGGCCCCGGTTCGGTCGTGTGGGTCGCCGGCGGGCTCGCGAAGGGCGCACAGTTCGACGACCTCGTGCAGGCCCGCCGGGACCGGCTGCGCGCCGTCGTGCTCATCGGGGTCGACCAGGAGCCGTTGCGCGAGGCGCTCACCCGACACGCGCCGGAGGTTCCCGTCGCCGCGGTCGATCCCGGTGACACTGGGTCGGTGATGACCCGCGCCCTGATCGCCGCGCGCCGCCTCGCCCGCCCGGGTGACACGGTGCTGCTGGCTCCCGCGTGCGCGTCGATGGACCAGTTCGCCTCGTACGCCGAGCGCGGCGACGCCTTCGCCGCAGCCGCCCGCTCGCTCGCGGAGGCCGGTCGATGACCCAGACCACCGGGTCCGGCCGCACGACCGGCCGCAGCTCCACCAGCCGCAGCTCCACCACCCGCAGCTCCACCCGACCCGGCGCGGTGCCCCAGCCACGCCCGGCCGGCCCGCCCTCGCGTGCGGCGGCCTCTGCGCGGCCGGCCCTCCCGGGCACGTCCACGGCCACGCCGGCCACGCACCCGGCGCCCGGGCCGGGGGCGCGCCTGGGGCAGTGGAACAGCGCCGTCACGAGCTACTACCTGCTCGCGGGTGCGACCGCGATCCTCGTCGTGCTCGGGCTCGTGATGGTGCTGTCGAGCTCGAGCGTCGAGTCGCTGGCCGGCGGCCAGTCGCCGTACGTGGAGTTCGTGTCGCAGGCGCAGTTCGCGCTCATCGGCCTGCCGGTGCTGCTGGTCGCGTCGCGGCTGCCGGTCCGGTTCTACCGTGCGGTCGCGTGGCCCGGGCTCGGCGTGGCGGCGCTGCTCCAGCTCCTCGTGTTCACCCCGCTCGGGATCGAGGTCAACGGCAACCGCAACTGGCTGGCTGTCGGGTCCGTCGTCGTGCAGCCCTCCGAGGTGGTGAAGGTCGCGCTGGCACTCTGGCTCGGCGCGGTCCTCGCGCGCAAGCGTCCGCTGCTGCACGAGTGGAAGCACGCGCTCGTCCCGGTCGTCCCGGTCGCGGGCGTGGTGATCGGCCTGGTGCTGCTCGGGCGCGACCTCGGCACGGCGCTCGTGCTGATGCTGATCGTCGCCGGCGCGATGTTCCTGGCCGGCGTCCCGGGGCGGATCTTCGCGGTGGCGGGGCTCGCCGCGGCACTCGGTGTGGCCGTCCTGGCCAAGGCGAGCGACAACCGGATGACGCGCATCTTCTCGTGGCTCAGCGGCGACTGCGACGTCACCAAGGAGTGCTACCAGCCGCTGCACGGCACCTGGGCGCTCGCGACGGGAGGCTGGTGGGGGCTGGGCCTGGGGGAGAGCCGCGAGAAGTGGTCCTACCTGCCCGAGGCGCAGAACGACTTCATCTTCGCGATCCTCGGCGAGGAGCTCGGCCTCGTCGGCACGCTGCTCGTGCTCGTCCTGTTCGGGCTCGTCGCGCTCGCCATGAGCCGGGTCGTCCGCCGGCACACCGACCCGTTCATCACGATCACGACGGCGGCGATCGCGGTCTGGGTGATCGGCCAGGCGCTCGTCAACATCGCGGTGGTCATCGGGCTCGCACCGGTGATCGGCATCCCTCTCCCGCTCGTGTCGGCGGGCGGGTCGGCGCTCATCATGACGATGGCGGCGCTCGGCGTCGTCATCTCGTTCGCGCGCGCCGAGCCGGGCGCGGCTGAGGCGCTCAGGGCGCGCGGCGGCGTCGTGCGCCGGTCGCTCGCCGTCGTCGGCCGGTCGCGTGGCGCGGCGCGTGCCCCTCGTCCCGTCGCGCGGCGATGACCCGGTGAACGCGTCCACCGGACCTCGGAGCCCTGCGCCGGGCAGCGTCGGCGGCCCGAGCCCCCTCGGCTCGGTGCTGCTCGCGGGCGGCGGCACGGCCGGCCACGTCAACCCGCTGCTCGCCGTGGCCGAGGAGCTCGCGCGGCGGGACGGCGCGACCCGGCTGACCGTCCTCGGCACGGCGACCGGCCTCGAGGCGGAGCTCGTGCCGGCGCGCGGGCTGCCGCTCGTCCTCGTCCCGCGCGTGCCGCTCCCGCGTCGCCCCACCCCCGACTGGTTCCGACTGCCGGGCCGGCTCCTCGCCGCGGTCCGTGCGGCCGAGCAGGCCATCGAGTCCTCGGGGGCCCGCGTCGTCGTCGGCTTCGGGGGCTACGTCGCGACGCCCGCGTACCTGGCGGCCCGGCGCCGGGGCATCCCTGTCGTCGTGCACGAGGCGAACGCGCGGCCCGGGCTGGCGAACCGAGCGGGAGCCCGTTGGGCGGCCGCCGTCGGGGTGACGTTCCCGGGGACGCCGCTGCCGCGCGCGCAGGTGGTCGGCATGCCCTTGCGGGCCGCGATCGCGGGCCTCGTGGACCGTCTGGTGACCGAGCCGGCCGCGACCCGGAGCTCGGCGCTGGTCGCGCTGGGGCTGGCACCCGACCGCCCGGTCGTGCTCGTCACGGGTGGCAGCCTCGGCGCCCTGCGGCTCAACTCCGCGGTCGCCGACGTGGGTGGGGACCTCGTGGCCGCCGGTGCCCAGGTGCTGCACCTCACCGGTGCGGGCAAGGCGGGCCCGGTCCGCGCGTTCGTCGACGCGCAGCCCGCCGACGTCCGCGCCCACTACCACGTCCGCGAGTACCTGACCGAGATGGAGCAGGCGTACGCGGCCGCGGCGCTCGTCGTGTGCCGGTCGGGCGCGGCGACGGTGAGCGAGCTCGCCGCGCTCGGCCTGCCGGCGGTGTACGTCCCGCTGCCGATCGGGAACGGCGAGCAGCGGCTCAACGCGGCGCCCGTGGTGAGCGCCGGCGGTGGGCTGCTGGTCGACGACGCGGACCTGACCCCCGGCTGGCTGCGCACCTACCTGCTGCCGCTCCTGGCCGACGGCGTCGCGCTCGCGACGATGGGGCGCGCGGCCGCGTCGGTCGGGGTGCGCGACGGCGCCGCGCGGGTCGCGGACCTCGTCGAGGACGCCGCGCGAGGAGTGCCCCGATGAGCGCGCTCGCCTCGTTCGGCCGCACGCACCTGATCGGCGTCGGTGGCGCGGGGATGTCGGCCGTGGCGCTGCTCCTCGCGGCGCGCGGACTCGAGGTGACCGGGTCCGACGCGCGCGACGGCGTCGTGCTCGACGGGCTGCGGTCGGCGGGCGTGACCGTGTGGGTCGGGCACGACGCGGCGCACGTCGAGGGGGCGCGGACGGTCGTCGTCTCGACCGCCGTGCGCGCGTCCAACCCCGAGCTGGCGCGGGCTCGTGAGCTGGGCCTCACGGTGCTCCACCGCTCGCAGGCGCTCGCCGCCCTCATGTCCGACCGTCGGGCGATCGCGGTCGCCGGCGCCCACGGCAAGACCACGACCTCCGCGATGGTGGCGGCCGCGCTCGCCGCGGCAGGCCTGGACCCCTCGTACGCGATCGGCGGGACCGTGCTCGCGCAGCCGGAGGCCGTGGGCGGTGCCCATGACGGGTCGGGCGACGTCTTCGTCGCGGAGGCCGACGAGTCCGACGGCTCGTTCCTCGCCTACGCGCCGACCGTCGCGGTCGTGACGAACGTCGAGCCCGACCACCTCGACCACTACGGGTCGCAGGAGGCGTTCGAGCGCGCGTTCGAGGAGTTCGTCGGCCGCGTCGTCGACGGCGGGGCGCTCGTCGCGTGCGCGGACGACGACGGCGCCCGCCGTCTGGTCGAGGCGGTGGGCCCGGACCTCGGGGCACGCGGTGCGCGCGTCCTCACCTACGGCCGGACCCCGGGAGCCGACGTCGTGGTGAGCGGGTACCGGGCGCAGGACGGCGGCTCGACGTGCACGCTGCGCACGGCGCATCCGGCCCTGCACGACGCCGCGGGTGCCGCACCGCTCGAGCTGCACCTCGCGCTGACGGTACCCGGGTCGCACAACGCCCTGAACGCCGCCGCGGCGTGGGTGGCCGCCCGACTGGTCGGAGCCGGGGCGCAGGCCGCGGCCGACGGGCTGGCGGGGTTCCGGGGGACCGGCCGCCGGTTCGAGGATCGCGGGACCGTCGCCGGGGTCCGCGTCGTGGACGACTACGCGCACCACCCGACCGAGGTCGCGGCGCTGCTGCGGGCCGCGCGCCCGGTCGCGCGCGGGGGGCGCCTGCTCGTGCTGTTCCAGCCGCACCTGTACTCGCGGACGCGCGCGTTCGCGGCGCAGTTCGCCGCGGCACTCGACCTCGCGGACGCCGTCGTGGTGACCGACGTCTACGCGGCTCGTGAGGATCCCGACCCGTCGGTCACGGGCGCGCTCGTGACCGAGCGCGTCCGGACGCCCGGCAAGGCCGAGCTCGTGCCGGACCGCGTCGAGGCGGCCCGGCGGATCGCCGCACGCGCCCGGCCCGGGGACCTCCTGCTCACCGTGGGGGCGGGTGACGTCACCGAGCTCGGCGCCGTCGTGCTCGAGACGCTCGCCGCGGCCGCCACCGGCGGGGTCGACGGGGCGGAGGCCACCGGGACGCCGCCGAGGTCTGCGCGATGACCCCGGCACGACCCCCGCAGCCCGTCCCGCCGCGCCGCCCGCCGCGACCCGGGCGCGCGAGCGGTGGGAGCGGTGGGAGCGGAGACGGCCGGGGGACCGCGACGCCTCCACCGGCGCGGCCGACGGTCGACCCCGACGTGCGCCGGCAGCCCGACCCCGCGGCGGTCGACGGCTCGGCCGTGACGACGTACACGACCGGCCGTCGGGCGCTCGGGCTGCCGGCCCGACCGTCGGTGGTCTCCACGGGTTCGGCGGAGCGGTTCGCCGAGCGGGCCGCCGCCCGTCGCCGGGTCCTGCGTCAGAAGGTCTACCTGACCGTGGCCGGTGTCGCTCTGGTGCTCGGCCTGGCCTGGCTCCTGCTCGTGTCGCCGGTGCTGGCGCTGGACGCCGCCGAGGTCGAGGTCACCGGCGCAGGGACGGTCGTGGCCGTGGACGACGTGCTCGGCGTGGTCCACGAGGTGGCCGGCACCCCGATGCCGAGGCTCGACACGATCGGGCTGCGTGACCGGATCCTCGAGGTGCCCGGCGTGCGCGAGGCCAAGGTGACGAGGCTGTGGCCGCGCGGGCTGGCGGTGTCGCTGGTCTCCCGCGAGCCCGTCGCCGCCGTGCCAGAGAACCGGGCCCTCGCGGGCCCGTCGACCGACGGTGCACCGACGGGCTTCACGCTGCTCGACACGGAGGGGTACCAGGTCGGCTGGAGCGAGGTGCCGCCCGAGGGGCTGCCGGTCGTCTCGGTGCCCGTGGACGGGGACAACACGCGCACGCTCACCGCGGTGCTCACCGTGCTCGACGCGTTGCCGGAGCCGTTGCGCGCCGAGGTGGCGACCGTCTCGGCGTCGACCCAGGACACCGTGGAGATGGGACTGCGCGACGGGACGACGGTGCGCTGGGGGAGCGCGAACGACGCGACCCTCAAGGTCGCCGTCCTGCAGGCGTTGCGCGCCGCACCCGCGACCGCGGGTGCCACGCAGATCGACGTCTCGGCACCGACCTTGCCCGTCACGCGCTGACGACATCGGGGAAGTCCGCGACACGCGCGGCGTGGTCGTTGCCCGGGGGACCTCGCCCGCCTAGCGTCACGGCTCAGAACTACTTGACATAACTCTAACCTTCTACCTCAAGGTGAAGGTTTCTACGCAGCACGGCACCGAACGCAGAACGAGAGGCAACGACGTGGCAGCTCCGCAGAACTACCTGGCGGTCATCAAGGTGGTCGGGATCGGCGGCGGTGGCGTCAACGCCGTCAACCGGATGATCGAGGTCGGGCTCAAGGGCGTCGAGTTCATCGCGATCAACACCGACGCCCAGGCACTCCTCATGTCGGACGCCGACGTCAAGCTCGACGTGGGCCGTGAGCTCACGCGCGGGCTCGGCGCCGGCGCGGACCCCGAGGTCGGCAAGAAGGCCGCGGAGGACCACGCGGAGGAGATCGAGGACGTCCTGCGCGGCGCCGACATGGTGTTCGTGACCGCGGGCGAGGGCGGCGGGACCGGCACCGGCGGCGCGCCGGTCGTCGCCCGCATCGCCCGGTCGCTCGGCGCGCTGACGATCGGCGTCGTGACGCGCCCGTTCACCTTCGAGGGTCGGCGCCGGTCGGTCCAGGCCGACTCGGGCATCGACAACCTGCGTGCCGAGGTCGACACGCTGATCGTCATCCCGAACGACCGGCTGCTGTCGATCTCCGACCGCTCGGTCTCCGTGCTCGACGCCTTCCACTCGGCGGACCAGGTCCTGCTGTCCGGCGTGCAGGGCATCACCGACCTGATCACGACCCCAGGTCTGATCAACCTCGACTTCGCGGACGTCAAGTCCGTGATGCAGGGGGCGGGGAGCGCCCTCATGGGCATCGGGTCCGCCCGGGGCGAGGACCGCGCGGTCCAGGCGGCCGAGCTGGCGATCTCCTCCCCGCTGCTCGAGGCGAGCATCGACGGCGCGCACGGGGTGCTGCTCAGCATCCAGGGTGGCAGCGACCTCGGGCTGTTCGAGATCAACGAGGCGGCCCGCCTGGTCCAGGAGGCCGCGCATGCCGAGGCGAACATCATCTTCGGTGCTGTGATCGACGACGCGCTGGGAGACGAGGTCCGCGTCACGGTGATCGCCGCGGGCTTCGACAGCGGCTCGCCGCACCAGCGTCGGGACGCCCGTGCGCTCGGGCAGGTGTCGGGGTCGAGCCGGCCCGCGCCCGCCCCGGTGCAGGCGCGCGAGGATGCCGACGACCAGGACGCGTCCCACCGTGCGGTCGCGCCGGCGTACGTGCCGAGCCAGCCCGCCGCGCCCAGCCGGACCCCGGTGGCCGAGCCGAGCGAGGCGCGCCTGCCGGCATTCATCGCGACCGACCCGGGGTTCGCTCCGGTGCCAGCGCCGGTGACAGGTCAGCTCGAGGTCCCCCGGATCTTCGAGGAGGAGGTCGCCCGGCGACGCGAGGACGACCTCGACATCCCGGACTTCCTCAAGTAGCCGGGCCCGAGGCGCCCCGACGGAGCGTCGAGTGACCGAGCCCGTCCTGGCGCAGCACGCCGACGTCCCCCTGATCGAGGTCGACCTGGGGGACGGCGTGCGGGCGGCGTTCACCGCGGCACCTCTGAACCTGGGGCTCCACGTCGGCGACGACCCCGGCCGGGTCCGGGAGAACCGGCGCCTGGTCGAGCGTTGGCTCGGAGGCCCGGTGGCGTTCGCGACCCAGGTCCACGGGGCCGACGTCGCCGTCGTGGTGCCGCAGACGGGGTCCGTGCCGGACTCGGTCGGCGCGGCGGACGCCATCGTCACGTCGGGACCGACCGGAGTCGGCGTCATGGTGGCCGACTGCGTCCCCGTCCTGCTCGCGGATGCCGACGCCGGTGTCGTGGCGGCTGTCCACGCGGGCAGGCGGGGTCTGGCGGGGGGCGTCGTGCAGGCCGCCCTGCGGAGCATGGTGGCAGCCGGGGCCGCGCCGGAACGCGTGCGAGCCGCCATCGGACCGGCGATCTGCGGAGCGTGCTACGAGGTGCCGGCTGCGATGCGCGACGAGATCGCCGCCGTCGTGCCCGCGGCCCGGTCCACCACGTCGTGGGGGACCCCTGCGCTCGACCTCCCGCGTGGCGTCGAGGCGGTGCTGGCGGGAGCGGGCGTGCGGCACGTGCGTCGGCTGGACTGCTGCACCGCGACCGACGAGCGCTTCTTCTCGCACCGCCGCAGCGTGGCCACGGGTGCCACGGACGGGCGCTCCGCCGGCGTGGTCCGCAGAACCCGTGGGGAACCGGGCGTGTCGGAGGGGATCGGTGAGGGGCCCTTGCTAGCGTGAATCTGCAGGACACAGGTGTACGGAGAGGAACTGGGCGATGGCCGGAGCGCTACGCAAGACGATGCTGTACCTCGGTCTCGCCGACGAGCGAGGGGACCACCACGGCGAGGAGTACGCCGACGAGTACGAGGAACCGGAGACCGCCGTGGCGCACGACTACGAGGCCCAGGTGACGCCGATCCGCTCGGCCGCCTCCCGCACCCCGGTCGCGCCGGTCCCGGCACCGCCGGTCGGCGACCTGCGCCGGATCACGACCGTGCATCCGCGGTCGTACAACGACGCACGCAAGATCGGCGAGGCGTTCCGGGACGGCACGCCGGTGATCATGAACCTCTCGGACATGGACGACGCCGACGCGAAGCGCCTGGTGGACTTCTCGGCCGGGCTGAGCTTCGGCCTGCACGGGGCCATCGAGCGCGTCACGAGCAAGGTCTTCCTGCTGTCGCCTGCGCACGTCGAGGTCACGGCCGAGGAGCAGGCGGTTCCCGGCGAGGTCCGCGCCGGGTTCTACAACCAGAGCTGACCGGTGCGTGTCCTGGCGGACCTCGCCTACCTCGTCGTCCTCGTCTTCTTCCTGATCCTGCTCGTCCGGCTGATCCTCGAGTGGGTCCAGTACTTCGCCCGGGACTGGCGGCCGCGCGGCATCGCCGTGGTGGTCGCCGAGATCGTCTACACCGTGACGGACCCACCCCTGCGCGCGCTCCGGCGCGTCATCCCACCGCTGAACATCCTCGGGGCTCGGGTCGACCTCGCGTTCATGGTGCTGACCCTGATCTCCTGGCTCCTGCTGGGGCTTCTCGCCAGCGTCTGATTCATGCGCTCCGCTCAAACTCCGCTACCGTGATCGCAGGTGGTCGGTGGACTACCGCCTGACCAGCTCGACCGCGAGCGGCACGACTTACTGAGGTGACACCGATGGCACTGCTGACCGCAGACGACGTCCTGAACAAGAAGTTCCAGGCGACGAAGTTCCGTGAGGGCTACGACCAGGACGAGGTCGACGACTTCCTCGACGAGGTGGTCAACACCCTCCGCGCGGTCCAGGGTGAGAACGACGAGCTCAAGAACAAGCTCGCCGCCGCAGAGCGGCGGATCGCCGAGCTGAGTCGGACCGGCTCGCAGGCCGCGCCCGCCCCTCAGCCCCAGGTCGAGGCCCCGCCCGCTCCCCAGCCGGCTCCCGTCGTCGCGCCGGCGGCGCCGATCTCGCCCGCCGTGTCGGCCCGCGCGAGCGAGCCCGAGTCGGCCACCGGCATGCTCGCGCTGGCCCAGAAGCTGCACGACGACTACGTCCGCAGCGGCCAGGAGGAGGGCGACCGGATCGTCGGCGAGGCGAAGTCCCAGGCCCAGCGGATCGTCCGCGAGGCGGAGGAGACGTCGCACCGGACCCTGAGCCAGCTGGAGCAGGAGCGCAGCCTCCTCGAGCGCAAGATCGACGAGCTGCGGGTCTTCGAGCGCGACTACCGCACCCGGCTCAAGAGCTACCTCGAGAACCTGCTCGGCGACCTCGACAACCGGGGCAGCGCGCTGCCACCGCGCGGTGGCCAGGCGGCAGCCGCCGAGGCCGGCGGCCTGTAGCGGCGCCGCCGCAGCGCGCTCTGCGACGCACCACGCGGGACTCGTCTCGCGTGGTGTGTTGTGCCTCCCGGCAGTGGCGTCTACCTTTGCCTGACTTCGAACCCAAGGGGGCGCCCGTGGCCATCCACGACGCGATCAGGACGACGACCGCCGCCGACCTGCCGGACCTGGCCAAGGCGGTGCACACCTTCCCGGTGCGGGAGGGCGAGTCACCGTGGACGGTCGAGGAGGTCCGCGAGATCGCGGCCGAGCTCACCGACGAGGTCGAGCGTCTTCGCACGGAGGTCTCGGCAGCCGACGCGGAGCTCTCCGAGCTGCTGCGGAACTCGGGCGACGGGGCAGGCGACGACCAGGCGGACTCGGGCTCGAGCGCGCTGGAGCGCGAGCAGGAGCTCACGCTCGTCAACAACACCCGGGACCTCCTCGAGCAGGCCAACCGCTCCCTCGCGCGGATCGCGGCCGGGACGTTCGGCACGTGCGAGTCGTGCGGCAAGGCGATCGGGAAGGCGCGCGTCCAGGCCTTCCCGCGCGCGACGCTCTGCGTCGCCTGCAAGCAGCGTGAGGAGCGTCGCTGACGCCACGTGCCGTCGCGCCGTCGGGGCCCGTGGGAGACTGCTCGGCGATGTCCACGACTCCTGACGAGCCTGCCGCGCCACCGCAGGCCCCGGCCGCCACCGCCGATCCCCGCCGACGGCGTCGCCTCCTGCTGACCATCACCGTTCTGACGGTGATGGTGCTCGCGGTGGACCAGCTCACCAAGCTGTGGGCGCAGCGGTCGTTGGTCCCGGGCGACCGGACGCCGCTCCTGGGCGACCTCCTCGGGCTCACCCTCGTCTACAACCCCGGCGCCGCGCTCTCGATCGCCACCGGCATGACGTGGGTGCTGACCGTCGTGGCCACCGTCGTCGTGGTCGTCGTGATCCGAGCCTCCCGTCGCATCGGGTCCCGTGGCTGGGCCGTCGCGCTCGGCCTGCTGCTCGGCGGCGCGCTCGGCAACCTCGTGGACCGGTTCGCGCGCGAACCGGGCTTCGCGCGCGGGCACGTCGTGGACTTCCTCGCCTACGGCGACCTGTTCGTCGGCAACGTCGCGGACGTCGCGATCGTCGGCGCCGCCGGGTTGATCATCCTCCTGGCGCTGCGGGGCATCGGTCTCGACGGGACGCGCGAGCACGCGGCCCCGGCGCACGCCAGGCCCGCCCCGGGTCGCGAGCCGAGCGACGGCGACGAGGCACACGAGGCCGCGGCGCAGGAGCCCGCGGCGCAGGAGCCCGCGGCGCGCGACGCAGGACCGCACCGTGGCTGAGCTGCGCGCGCTCCCCGTCCCGGACGGGCTCGCGGGCGAGCGCGTCGACGCGGGGATCGCGCGGCTGCTGGGGCTGTCCCGGACGCGTGCCGCGGAGCTGGCCGCGACCGGCGGCGTGCGGCTCGACGGACGGGCCGTGGGCAAGTCCGACCGACTGCTGCCGGGCGGCTGGCTCGAGGTCGAGCTGCCCGACGCGCCCGGCGCGGCCGCCGCGACGATCGAGGTCGTCGCCGAGCCGGTCCCGGGCATGCGCATCGTGCATGACGACGACGACGTGGTGGTCGTGGACAAGCCCGTCGGCGTCGCGGCTCATCCCTCGCCGGGGTGGACCGGGCCCACGGTCGTCGGGGCGCTGCAGGCGGCCGGCTACCGGATCTCGACGTCGGGGGCCGCCGAGCGCCAGGGCATCGTCCACCGGCTCGACGTCGGGACGTCGGGGCTCATGGTGGTCGCGAAGAGCGAGCACGCCTACACGGTGCTCAAGCGCGGCTTCAAGGAGCGCACGGTCGAGAAGGTCTACCACGCGCTGGTGCAGGGGCACCCCGAACCCACGACCGGCACCATCGACGCCCCGATCGGCCGGCACCCGACCGCGGACTACAGGTTCGCCGTCGTCGCCGAGGGGAAGCCGTCGGTGACGCACTACGAGGTGCTCGAGATGCTGCCGGGCGCCTCGCTCGTCGAGGTGCACCTGGAGACCGGGCGCACGCACCAGATCCGGGTCCACTTCGCAGCGCTGCGCCACCCGTGCGTCGGCGACCTGACGTACGGTGCCGACCCGACGCTCGCGAAGCGGACCGGGCTCAGGCGGCAGTGGCTGCACGCCGTCCGGCTCGGGTTCGAGCACCCGGCGACCGGCCGGCCGCTCGTCGTGACGAGCCCCTACCCGGACGACCTCGCGACGGGGCTCGAGCGGCTGCGCGACTCGTACCGCTGAGACGGCGGAGGCGGGTCCTTCGCGTGTCGCGGACGACCCGCGCGGCGCGCGTCACAGTCCGCGCGTGGCTCGCCGGGACCGTCGGTGGGGCCGCCTAGAATCCGTCCCATGCCGTCCTCTGCCGCCACGGACTTCGTGCACCTGCACGTCCACACCGAGTACTCGATGCTCGACGGCGCGGCTCGTCTGGACGACCTGTTCACCGAGGCCGAGCGGCTCGGCCAGACCGCGATCGCGACGACCGACCACGGGTTCGTCTTCGGCGCGTTCGACTTCTGGTCCAAGGCGCGCGCGCACGGGATCAAGCCGATCATCGGGGTCGAGGCGTACCTGACGCCCGGCACGAGCCGGCACGACCGCACGCGCGTGCGCTGGGGCGACCAGCACCAGTCCGGCGACGACGTCTCGGGCGGTGGCGCGTACACGCACCTGACGATGTGGGCGAAGAACACCTCGGGCATGCACAACCTGTTCCGCATGTCCTCGCTCGCGTCGCTCGAGGGCCACTTCTACAAGCCGCGCATGGACCGCGACCTGCTCCAGCGGTACGCGACCGGCCTCATCGCGACGACCGGCTGCCCGTCGGGCGAGGTGCAGACCCGGCTCCGGCTCGGGCAGTTCGACGAGGCCGTGCGCGCCGCCGGCGAGTTCCAGGACATCTTCGGCCGGGACAGCTACTACGTCGAGCTGATGGACCACGGGCTGGAGATCGAGACCCGCGTCACCAAGGACCTGCTGCGGGTGGCCGAGGCGATCGGCGCCCCGCTCGTGGCGACGAACGACCTGCACTACACGACCAAGGCGGACCACCATGCGCACGAGGTGCTGCTGAGCGTCCAGTCCGGTTCGACGCTCGCGGACCCCAAGCGGTTCAAGTTCGACGCCGAGGACTTCTACCTCAAGTCCGCCGAGGAGATGCGTCGCACGTGGGCCGAGCTGCCCGAGGCCTGCGACAACACGCTCCGCATCGCGGAGCAGTGCGAGGTCACGTTCAACACCGACGCGAACTACATGCCGAACTTCCCGGTCCCGGCCGGGGAGGACGAGGACTCGTGGTTCGTCAAGGAGGTCGAGACGGGTCTGCACCGCAGGTACCCGAACGGCATCCCCGCCGACGTCCGCAAGCAGGCGGACTACGAGACGAAGGTCATCACCGACCTCGGGTTCCCCGGGTACTTCCTCGTCGTCGCCGACTTCATCAACTGGGCGAAGGCACAGGGGATCCGGGTGGGTCCCGGCCGTGGCTCGGCCGCCGGGTCGATGGCGTCGTTCGCCATGGGCATCACCGAGCTCGACCCGCTCGAGCACGGGCTCATCTTCGAGCGGTTCCTCAACCCCGAGCGCGTCTCGTGGCCCGACGTCGACGTCGACTTCGACGAGCGCCGTCGCGGCGAGGTGATCCGGTACGTCACGGAGAAGTACGGCGAGGAGAAGGTCGCCCAGATCGTCACCTTCGGGACGATCAAGGCCAAGCAGGCGCTCAAGGACGCGTCGCGGGTGCTCGGCTTCCCCTTCGCGATGGGGGAGAAGCTCACCAAGGCCATGCCCCCCGGCGTCATGGGCAAGGACATCCCGCTGTCGGGCATCTACGACCCGTCGCACCCGCGCTACACCGAGGCGGAGGAGTTCCGTCAGGTCGTGGCGGCCGACCCCGAGGCGCAGCGCGTCGTGGAGACGGCCAGGGGGCTGGAGAACCTCAAGCGGCAGTGGGGCGTCCACGCGGCCGGCGTGATCATGTCGAGCGAGCCGCTCATCGACATCGTGCCGATCATGCGTCGCGAGCAGGACGGCGCGATCATCACGCAGTTCGACCAGCCGACGAGCGAGGCGCTCGGGCTGATCAAGATGGACTTCCTCGGGCTGCGGAACCTCACGATCCTCGACGACGCGCTCGACAACATCGTCGCGAACGGCAAGGAGGCCATCCGCGTCGAGGAGCTCACGCTCGACGACCCCGCGGCCTACGAGCTGCTCGGGCGCGGCGACACGCTCGGTGTCTTCCAGCTCGACGGCGGACCCATGCGCTCCCTGCTGCGGCAGATGCGACCCGACAACTTCGAGGACATCTCAGCCGTCATCGCGCTGTACCGCCCCGGCCCGATGGGGATGAACTCGCACGTCAACTACGCGCTGCGCAAGAACGGGCTGCAGCCGGTCGTGCCGATCCACCCGGAGCTCGAGGAGCCGCTCGAGGAGATCGTGGGCCTGACCCACGGCCTGATCGTCTACCAGGAGCAGGTCCAGCGCGCCGCGCAGAAGCTGGCCGGCTACTCCCTGGGCCAGGCCGACCTGCTGCGGCGCGCGATGGGCAAGAAGAAGAAGGAGGTGCTCGACAAGGAGTTCGTGCCGTTCCAGGCCGGGATGCGCGAGCGCGGGTACTCCGACGAGGCGATCCAGGCCGTGTGGGACGTGCTCGTGCCGTTCGCCGGGTACGCCTTCAACAAGGCCCACTCCGCGGCGTACGGCGTCGTCTCCTACTGGACGGCGTACCTCAAGGCCAACTACCCGACCGAGTACATGGCGGCGCTCCTCACCTCGGTCCGCGACGACAAGGACAAGTCGGCGCTGTACCTGGGCGAGTGCCGCCGCATGGGCATCACGGTGCTTCCGCCCGACGTCAACTCGTCGTCGGCCAACTTCACGGCCGTGGGTACCGACATCCGGTTCGGGCTCACGGCGGTCCGGAACGTCGGTGCGAACGTGGTCGACGCGATCGTCGCGGCGCGGGACAGCAAGGGCGAGTTCACCTCGTTCACCGACTTCCTCGACAAGGTGCCCGCGGTCGTCTGCAACAAGCGGACGATCGAGTCGCTCATCAAGGCCGGCGCGTTCGACTCGCTCGGTCACACCCGTCGCGCGCTCCTGCTCGTGCACGAGCAGGCGGTCGACTCGGTCATCGGCGTCAAGCGCAAGGAGGCCGAGGGGCAGTTCGACCTCTTCGCCGGCTTCGGCGGTGGCGCCGACGACGACGAGGCGCTCTCGTTCAGCGTCGAGGTGCCCGACCTGCCTGACTGGGACAAGAAGCAGCGGCTCGCGTTCGAGCGCGAGATGCTCGGCCTGTACGTCTCGGACCATCCCCTCTCGGGTCTCGAGCACGTGCTCTCGGCGGCGGCCGACGTCTCCATCGCGACCCTCATCGCGGACGAGGCGCGTCCCGACGGCTCGACGGTCGTGATCGCGGGACTGATCACGTCGCTCCAGCGGAAGATGTCGAAGCAGGGCAACCCGTGGGGGGCCGTGACGGTCGAGGACATGGAGGGCTCGGTCGAGATCATGTTCTTCGGCGAGACGTACCTCGCGTACTCGACCGTGCTGGCCGAGGACCAGGTGGTCGTGATCCGCGGTCGCGTCCGGCGACGCGACGAGGCGATGCAGCTGCAGGCCATGGAGGTGTCGCTCCCGGACGTCTCGGCCGTCGCGGACGCCCCGGTGACCGTCTCGATGCCCGTCGCGCGATGCACCCCTCCGGTGGTCGAGCGGCTGCGTGAGGTGCTCGCCACCCACCCGGGCGTCACCGAGGTGCATCTGCGCCTGACGAGCCCGGGTCGAGCCACGGTGATGCGGCTCGAGGAGAGCCTTCGCGTCGAGCGCTCGTCCGCCTTGTTCGGGGACCTCAAGGCGCTGCTCGGACCGAGCTGTCTCGCGTCGTAACGCGTCGCGTGACGTCGGGGGCAGCAGTCCGTGGGCGGCGGGCTTGCGCCGGTGGCTGGTGCAGCCGATCTAGTCTTCGACGGTGATCCTCCTCTCGCCCGACCAGCTCGGCTTCGTGACCGTGCGACACCTGGCGACGTTCACGACCGTGCCGCCCGGCGGCCGTCCGCACGTGGTGCCGGTCGCCTTCACGTGGGACGCCCAGCACGGCCACGCCCGCATCACGACGCGGGTCACCTCGGTCAAGGCGCGCGCGATCGCGGCCGGTGGTGCGGACGGTTCCCCCCTGCGTGCCGCGCTGTGCCAGGTGGACGGGCGCAGATGGCTGACCCTCGAGGGAACGGTCACGCTGTCGCGCGACCCGCGCGACGTCGAGGTGGCGGTGGAGGCCTATGCACGGCGCTACCGCGCGCTGGCCGAGAACCCCGAGCGCGTCGTCGTGCACCTCACGGTCGACCGCGTCATGGGAACCGTCCGATGAGGTCGGCATGCCCACCGGTGCACGCGGGCACCCGTGCACGCGGGCACCCGCGGGCGCCGCGCGGTCCGCCCGGTGTCAGCCGACGGTCGCCCGCATCGGCCCGGCGGGTGCGTCGAGCTCGACGCGATCACCCCGGCGGAGCTGACGCCCGCGCCGCGCCTCGTCCTCGCCGTTGACCCGCACCGCGCCGTCCTCCAAAAGCTCGCGCGCGTGCGCGCCCGAGTCGGCCAGCCCGGCGAGCTTGAGGAACTGGCCGAGCCGGATCGTGTCGTCGCTGATCTGCACCGTGCTGTCCGTGCCCTCGTCCATGCCCCCATCATGCCGGTCGCCTCACCGGCGACCACGACGCGGGACCACCCGCTGCCGGCCCCTGGGCCGACCTAGAATCGAGCGGTGATCTCCCGACTCGAC
This sequence comes from Cellulomonas fimi, assembly GCF_012952065.1. Taxonomy (GTDB): domain Bacteria; phylum Actinomycetota; class Actinomycetes; order Actinomycetales; family Cellulomonadaceae; genus Pengzhenrongella; species Pengzhenrongella fimi_A. The sequence continues at coordinate 35,946 of NZ_JABCJJ010000014.1, read as the reverse complement.
CTGCGCGGTCGCACCCTGTCCACCCGCGAGCTCGTCGCGGCGCTGCCGCGCGCCGAGGTCGACGTGAGCGCCGCCGCGCACCTGGTCGAGCCGATCCTGGCGGCGGTCCGGAACGAGGGTGCCGCTGCGCTGCGTGCGCTGAGCGAGCAGCTCGACGGGGTGCGGCCCCGGCACCTGCGCGTACCGGCCGGCGCGATCGCCGGGGCGCTCGAGTCGCTCGACGCCGCAGTCCGTGCCGCGCTCGAGGAGACGATCGTCCGGGTCCGGGCGGTCCACGCCGCACAGCGTCCCGCCGACTTCACCGTCGACGTCGCGCCCGGCGCCCGCGTACGCCAGCGGTGGGTCCCGGTCGGCCGCGTCGGCCTCTACGTGCCCGGCGGGCTCGCGGTCTACCCGTCGTCCGTCGTCATGAACGTGGTGCCGGCGCAGGAGGCCGGTGTCCGCTCGCTCGTGGTCGCGTCGCCGCCCCAGCGCGACAACGACGGGCTGCCGAACGCCACCGTGCTCGCGGCGTGCGCCCTGCTCGGTGTCGAGGAGGTCTACGCCGTCGGCGGCGCGCAGGCCGTCGCGATGCTCGCGTACGGAGCCGCCGGGTCCGAACCCCAGGACGGCGAGTGGTTGTGCGAGCCGGTCGACGTGATCACCGGGCCCGGCAACGTGTACGTGGCCGCGGCCAAGCGCCTCGTGCGCGGCGTCGTCGGCATCGACGCCGAGGCGGGACCGACCGAGATCGCGGTCCTCGCGGACGGGACCGCCGACGCCGACCACGTCGCCGCCGACCTCGTCAGCCAGGCCGAGCACGACCCGATGGCCGCGTCGGTGCTCGTGACCGACTCGGTCGAGCTCGCCGGCGCGGTCGAGGCCAAGGTCGCGGACCGCGCCGCCAGCACCCGGCACGCCGCCCGGGTGCAGACCGCGCTCGCGGGACCGCAGTCCGCCATCGTGCTCGTGGACGACCTCGAGCAGGGGCTCGCCGTCGTCGACGCGTACGGCGCGGAGCACCTCGAGATCCAGACCCGGGACGCGTCCGCGATCGCCGAGCGGGTCCGGAGCGCGGGTGCCATCTTCGTGGGACCGTACTCGCCGGTCTCCCTGGGCGACTACATGGCCGGGTCCAACCACGTCCTGCCCACCGGCGGCTGCGCCCACTTCGCGAGCGGTCTCGGTGTCCACAGCTTCCTCAAGGCCGTGCAGGTCGTCGAGTACGACGACTCGGCGCTGGCCGAGGTCGCGGACCGCATCGTCGCCCTGGCCGACGCCGAGGACCTGCCCGCGCACGGCGAGGCGGTCCGAGCTCGCTTCTGAGGGGCACGAGCGCGACCCGCGAGCCGGACCCGGGAGCCCGCCGTGTCGCTCGACGAGGGGTTCGCGCGCCTTGCTGCTGCGTACGGCCATACGCGCGAGCGCTAGCCGACCCCCAGCACGAACGGGTGGACGGCGGACGCGCCGGCCTGGCGCAGCAGCCGCGCCGCGACGGTGACGGTCCAGCCCGAGTCCGTGCGGTCGTCCACGAGCAGCACGGCCCGGCCCGGGAGGCCGGCGCGCCCGGCGTCCGACAGGTCGAGCTCGAGCCGCCGGGCGACGCCGGCGAGACGTTGCGCGGAGTTGACGTCGTGACGCCCCGGCGCGGTCGTCGGGTCGGGGCGGACGGACCCGACGATCGGGACCCCGAGCGTCCGAGCGACGCCCTCGGCGAGGTGACGGACGAGCTCGGGTCTGGTCACCGACTCGACGACGACGACGCCGGCGGGGGCGGGATCGGGTCGCCAGGCCTCGAGCACCTCGAGCACCGGGCGGCGCAGCGCCACGGGGAGACCGCCGTCCTGGCTCGGCCGCTCGTGCGCCGACGCGGTGCTCGAGGCTGTCGCCGCGTGCTCGTCCTCCGGGTCGGCCCGAGCGGCGAACAGGTCGCGCAGCAGACCGCCCCACCCGATCCCGTCGAGGCGGGCGACGGCCCGGCCCGGCGCCGCCTGCTCGGCGCCGGAGATGCGCCCGGACACCTCGACGCCCAGTGCCGCCATGCCGGTGGGCCACTGGCGCCGAGGCTCGATCTCGACGCCGGGCACGGCCAGACGCTCGCGCGCGGCCTCGACCTCGACCTCGTCCGGAGCTGCGCCCGCGGTAGCGCCGCCGCACGTGTCGCACCGCCCGCACCGCCACCCCGGCTCGAGCGCCGGGTCGTCGAGCGCACCGCGCAGGAACGCCATGCGGCACCCGTCCCCGCGCGCGTAGTCCAGCATCGCGTCCTGCTCCGCCCGCCGGGTCGCGGCCACGCGGGCGTAGCGGTCGCCGTCGTAGCTCCATGGCCGCCCCGTCGCCTCCCAGCCGCCACGGACCCGCCGGACGGCACCGTCGACGTCGAGCACCTTAAGCATGAGCTCGAGCCGGTTGCGCCGCAGCGACACCCGGGTCTCGAGCGCCGCGGTCGAGAGCATCCCGGCGGTCTCGAGCGCCGCGAGCGTCGCGCGCACCTCGTGCTCCGGCGGGAACGCCATCGACGCGAAGTAGTCCCAGATGGCCCGGTCCTCGCGGCCCGGCAGGAGGACGACCTCCGCCCGCTCGGTCGCCCGGCCGGCACGACCGACCTGCTGGTAGTACGCGATCGGCGACGCCGGTGCGCCGAGGTGCACGACGAACGCCAGGTCCCCCTTGTCGAACCCCATCCCGAGGGCCGAGGTCGCGACCAGGGCCTTGACGCGGTTCGCGAGGAGGTCCTGCTCGGCCGCCTCGCGTCCGGCCGGGTCGGTCTGACCGGTGTAGGCACGCACGGCCAGCCCGCAGTCGCGCAGGTGCTCGGCCACCTGCTGGGCGGCAGCGACCGTGAGGCAGTAGACGATCCCCGACCCGTCGATCCGCGGGAGGTTGTGCGCGAGCCAGGCCAGCTGGGCCGGCGTGCTGGGCAGCTCGCGAACCGCGAGGTGCAGGCTCTCGCGGTCGAGCGAGCCGCGCAGCACGAGCACGTCGCCGAGCGCGTGCCCCACGTCCCGACCGCCCGTGACCGCGAGCTGCTCCGCGACGTCGGCCGTCACGCGAGCGTTGGCGGTGGCGGTGGTCGCCAGCACGGGGATCCCGGCCGGTAGCTCCGCGAGCAGCGTGCGGATCCGGCGGTAGTCGGGCCGGAAGTCGTGCCCCCAGTCGGAGATGCAGTGCGCCTCGTCGACCACGACGAGCCCCGCGGACGCCGCCAGGCGGGGGAGGACCTCCTCGCGGAACCCCGGGTTGTTCAGCCGCTCGGGTGACACGAGCAGGACGTCCACCTCGCCCGCGGCGACGCGCTCGTGCACCGTCGCCCAGTCCTGCACGTTGGCCGAGTTGATCGTCTCGGCGCGGATCCCGGCTCGCTGGGCGGCGTCCACCTGGTTGCGCATGAGGGCGAGCAGGGGCGAGATGATCACGGTCGGGCCGGCGCCGGCCGCCCGCAGGAGGGCCGTGGCGACGAAGTACACCGCAGACTTGCCCCACCCCGTGCGCTGGACGACGAGCGCGCGCCGGCGGTCCGCGACGAGCGCCTCGATCGCCGTCCACTGGTCGGCCCGGAGCACCGCGTCGTCGCGACCGACGAGCGCGACGAGAGCGGCCTGCGCCCGACGGCGCAGCTCGTCGCGGCCGGCAGCGTCCGGGATCGCCTCGGTCGTCGTCGCGGCCAGCGCCGTCTGCTCGGGGGGTGGGGTCATGCGTCGATCGTAGGCAGCGCCGGTGACAGCGCCGGTGACAGAAGACCGGTGACGGCGCCGTTCACCAGGCGACGAGGCGCCCTCAGTCGCTGAGGTCCAGGACGAGGCTGCCCTCGACCGCTCCCGCCTCGAGGTCCGCGAGCGCGGACTCCACCGCGTCGAACGGGCGGACCGTGACCGTCGGCTCGACGACGCCGCGCGCGAGCAGGTCGAGCGCCTCGACCGCGTCGCGTCGGTCGCCCGGGGTCGCGCCGCGCACCGTGAGCCCCCGGCCGACGAGCGCGGGCACGCCGAGCGGCAGCGTGCCGGCGGGCACCCCCGTGAGCGTGAGGGTGCCGCCCGGGCGCACCAGGGCGAGCGCGTCGCGGACGTCGGGCGCTGCACCGGTGAGCAGTGCGGCGTGCGCGCCGCCGTCCGTCCGCGTGCGCACCTCGCGGCTCGCGTCCTGGGCGGCCGCGTTGACGGTCAGCTCGGCGCCGTGCTTCCGGGCCAGCGCGAGCCGACCCTCGTCGTCGTCCACCGCGACGACCCGCACGCCCCGCGCGACCGCGTGCTGCACCGCCTGGTGCCCGACGTCGCCGATCCCGGACACCACGAGCCACTGCCCCGCCTGCGCGCCTGTCGAGCGCAGCGCCCGAACGGCGCTGACGCCCCCGGACAGGACCGCGGCGGCCGCGACCGGGTCGCACCCGCCGGGGACCCGCGCGGCGTAGCGGGTGTCGACGAGCATGAGGTCGGCCCAGCTGCCGTGCACCGTGACCCCGGTGACGGCCACCGCGGGACAGAGCGACTCGTGCCCGGTCAGGCAGAGCGCGCACGTCCCGCACGCGCTCGCGACCCAGGTCGAGCCCAGCTCGTCGCCGATGCGCACGCCGGTGACGCCGGGGCCCAGCGCGACCACCGGGCCGTGCCCGCCGTGGCCGGGGACCAGGGGGAACGCGCGCGGTCCCTCGGGTCGTGCGGCGGCGGCACGGACGGCGCTCGCGCACGCCGCGGTGCGGGTCACCCGCACGAGCGCCTGGTGGGGCCCGGGGACAGGCGCCGGGACGCGACCGCGTCGCGGTCGCTCGCCCGCAGCGAGCACGACGACGGCGCGCATCGTGTCCACGGTCGCCTCCTGCCGCACGCCCTCGGCCGGGTCCCGGCCGGTGACCTCCCACGCTAGGCGCGCGGTACGCCGTCGGAGCGGGACCAAAGGCCGGTCGGTACGATCACCGGGTGCCCTCGCCGTCCCGTCCTGTCCTCCCCCTGCGTCCCGAGCTCGCGGGTCTCGAGCCCTACGGAGCCCCGCAGCTCGACGTCCCCGTGCTCCTCAACGTCAACGAGAACCCCTACCCGCCGTCCGACGACGTCGTGGCGGACATCGCGGCCGACGTCGCCGTCGCGGCGCGTGGGCTCAACCGCTACCCGGACCGTGACTTCCGTGCGTTGCGAGTCGACCTCGTGGACTACCTCGCGCGCGAGTCGGGCGTGCGTCTGGTGCCCGAGCAGGTCTGGGCGGCGAACGGCTCCAACGAGGTGATGCTGCACCTGCTGCAGGCCTTCGGCGGGCCGGGCCGCACCGTGCTGTCCTTCGCGCCGACGTACTCGATGTACCCGGAGTACGCGCGCGACACCGCGACGGCGTGGGTCGCGGGGCGCCGGGAGGACGACTTCACGCTCGACGCCGCTGCCGCAGCGGCGGCGATCAAGGAGCACACGCCGTCGGTCGTCCTGCTGGCGAGCCCGAACAACCCGACCGGCACCGCGTTGCCGCTCGCCACGGTCGAGGCGGTGCTGGCCGCGGCGGCCGCGGTCGAGGGCGGCTGCGTCGTCGTCGTCGACGAGGCGTACGGCGAGTTCCGCCGTGCCGGCGTGCCGTCCGCGCTCGAGCTGCTGGACGGGCACCCGAACCTCGCGGTCTCGCGCACGATGTCCAAGGCGTTCGGCCTGGCGGGAGCGCGGGTCGGCTACCTCGCGGCCGCACCGGCGCTGGTCGACGCGCTGCGCGTCGTCCGGCTGCCCTACCACCTGTCCGCGGTCACGCAGGCGGTCGCGCGTGCGGCGCTGCGGCACGCCCCGGCGCTGATGGCGCAGGTCGGCTCGCTGCGCGCCGAGCGCGACGCCACGGTGGCGTGGCTGCGCGCGCAGGGGTTCACGGTCGCGGACTCCGACGCCAACTTCGCGCTGTTCGGCCCGTTCGACGACCGGCACGCCGTCTGGCAGGGTCTGCTGGATCGAGGGGTCCTGATCCGTGAGGTCGGTCCCGACGGCTGGCTCCGCGTGTCGATCGGCACGCCGGAGGAGATGACGGCGTTTCGGGACGCCCTCGTGGAGGTGGCAGGACTGTGAGCGCACGCACCGAGCTCGACGTGACGGACGAGCCCCAGGGCGTCGTGGCACGCACGGCGCGCCTCGAGCGCACGACGTCGGAGTCGACCGTGCTGGTCGAGCTCGACCTCGACGGCACGGGCCGGACCGAGATCTCGACCACCGTCCCGTTCTACGACCACATGCTCACGGCGCTCGGCAAGCACTCGCTCATCGACCTCACCGTGCGGGCGCACGGCGACACGCACATCGACGTGCACCACACGGTCGAGGACGTCGCGATCGTGCTGGGCGAAGCGCTGCGCGTGGCACTGGGCGACAAGACGGGGATCGCGCGCTTCGGGGACGCGCTCGTGCCGCTCGACGAGGCGCTCGCGCAGGCGGTCGTCGACGTGTCCGGCCGGCCGTACCTCGTGCACAGCGGCGAGCCGGTCGGGCAGGAGTACCACCTCATCGGCGGCCACTTCACGGGGTCGCTGACGCGGCACGTCCTCGAGTCGATCGCGCACCACGCCGGCATCTGCCTGCACATGCGCGTGCTCGCGGGCCGCGACCCGCACCACGTCGTCGAGGCGCAGTTCAAGGCGCTGGCCCGCGCGCTGCGCGCGGCCGTCGCACGCGACCCCCGCGTCCAGGGCGTGCCGTCGACCAAGGGTGCGCTGTGAGCGAGGACGTCCCCACGGACGTGCCCGACGACGTCTCGTCGCTCGTCGGTGACGCGGCGGTGGCGCTGCTCGTCACCCCGGTCGCCTCGGCCGCGGCCCTCGCCGCGACGTGCGCGCTCGCCGGGGTCGCCGTCGACGTCGTGCCGTCACCGGTGGGCGCGCTCGCGGTCTGCCGCGACCGGTCCGGCGACGCCCCCACCGGGGCGGCCAGGTCGGTCTCTCAGCTCCTCAAGGGCGTCCCGGTCGTGCTGCTGGTGCGTCGCGAGGCGCAGCTCGAGGCGTCGCGCTGGCTCGACGGAGCCCGCGGTGACGACCTGGCGCCGGGTCTCGTGCTGAGCGACGCGCCCGAGATCCTCGAGGACCTCGCGATCGGGACGGTGACGCCCGACGAGGTCGAGGGCGTGGAGTCCAGCGTCGGCATGTCGCGCCTGCGCGCCATGCGGCTGCTGGCGTCCTCGGCCCGCAAGAACCGCAAGGCGTGACCGCGGCGCCCGCCGCGGCCACGTAAACTCGACGGCCGTGAGCACCCCCCCGAGCGTCGTCGTCCTCGACTACGGATTCGGCAACGTCCGCTCCGCCGTGCGCGCCCTCGAGCGGGTCGGCGCCGCCGTCACCCTGACCGCCGACCGTCGCCACGCGCAGGAGGCGGACGGCCTCGTCGTCCCTGGCGTCGGCGCCTTCGCCGCGGTCATGCGTGGCCTGCACGAGGTGCGGGGCGGGGAGGTCGTCGGCCGACGCCTCGCCGGTGGACGGCCGGTCCTCGGGATCTGCGTCGGCATGCAGGTGATGTTCGAGGCGGGTGACGAGCACGGCGTGCGGACCGAGGGGCTGGGCGAGTGGCCCGGCGTCGTCGACCGGCTCGAGGCCGACGTGGTGCCGCACATGGGATGGGCGACCGTCGAGGCGCCCGAGGGCACGCGGCTCTTCGCCGGGGTCGAGACCGAGCGGTTCTACTTCGTCCACTCCTACGCCGCCCGCAGCTTCCCGCAGCTGGGCAACGCGCGGATGGCGGCGCCCGAGGTCACCTGGGCCGAGCACGGCGGACCGTTCGTCGCCGCCGTCGAGAACGGCCCGCTCGCCGCGACCCAGTTCCACCCCGAGAAGTCCGGCGACGCCGGCGCCCAGCTGCTCGCGAACTGGGTGGACGGGCTCCGCTGACACCGGGGAGCACCGCACCCACCGACCCGGCGCCGCGCGTGCGCCGACCGAGAGGACACCATGACCGAGTCACCCCAGCCTGCGCCCGACGAGCGGGGAGGCACGGCGGAGCCGGTCCCCGGCCGTCGCCTCGAGCTGCTGCCCGCGGTCGACGTCGCGGACGGTCAGGCGGTCCGCCTCGTCCAGGGCGAGGCCGGCTCCGAGACCTCCTACGGCGCGCCGCTCGCCGCCGCGCTGGACTGGCAGGCCGGGGGAGCGGAGTGGGTGCACCTGGTCGACCTCGACGCCGCCTTCGGCCGCGGGTCCAACGCGCCGGTGCTCGCCGAGGTCGCGCGCGAGCTCGGTGAGCGCGGCGTCAAGGTCGAGATGTCGGGCGGCATCCGTGACGACGCGTCGCTCGAGCGGGCGCTCGGCACCGGCGCGGTGCGTGTCAACCTCGGGACCGCGGCGCTCGAGGACCCGGAGTGGACGGCCCGCGCGATCGAGCGGTACGGCGACGCGATCGCCGTCGGGCTCGACGTGCGCGGCACGACGCTCGCGGCCCGCGGCTGGACCCAGGAGGGCGGGGACCTCTGGGAGGTCCTGTCCCGCCTCGACGACGCGGGCTGCGCCCGGTACGTCGTGACCGACGTGACGAAGGACGGCACGCTGCGCGGTCCCAACCTCGAGCTGCTGCGCGAGGTCTGCGCGCGCACCGAGGCACCGGTCGTCGCCTCGGGTGGCGTCGCGACCCTCGACGACCTCGTCGCGCTGCGCGGCCTCGTCCCGCTCGGGCTCGAGGGCGCCATCGTCGGCAAGGCGCTCTACGCGGGGGCGTTCACGCTGCCGCAGGCGCTGGACGTCGCGGGGCGCCCGTGACGGTACGGCCGTGACCGGACGCGCGCTGCCACCGTCGTCCCCCTTCGCGGGGGACGACGGGAGCGCCGACCCGGCGCTCGCCGCGGCCCTGGAGTCGGTCTCCCGCGGAACCGGGTCGCTCGCCGACGTCGTCGGCGCCCTCGCGCGCACCTCCCGGGTGCTGGTCCCGGTGCTGGCGGAGCTGGACGTGGCCGACGTTGTCGTCCACGAGGGCCACGAGGGCCACGAGGGCCACGGGCTCACGGTCGACAAGGAGGCGTCCGCGGGGATCGTGGCGCTCCAGGCACCCGACGGCCGCACCGCGTTGCCGGTGTTCTCCTCGGTGGACGCGATGTCGGCCTGGCGGGCGCAGGCGCGTCCGGTCCCGACGACGGTGCCGCGCGCGGCGCTCTCGGCCGTGGCCGAGGGCTGGGAGGTGATGGTCGTCGACCCCGGGGGGCCGGCGAGCGTGCTCGTGCCGCGCACGGCGGTGTGGGCGCTCGCGCGTGCGGAGCCGTGGCGACCCGCGGTGGCCGACGGCGCGGTGGGCGTCGACGTGCGGCGTGCGGTCGCAGGGGCGCTCGCCGACGTGACCGAGGTCGTCCGGACCGACGTCGAGCCGGGGCGCCGTGCCGAGGTCGCCGTGGTGCTCGCCCTGGTGCCCGGCCTGGACCGGCGCGCGCTCGACGCCGTGCTGGCCCGGGTGAACGCGGCGCTCGCCGCGGACGGGACGGTCGCCGCACGGGTCGACTCGCTCGAGCTGCGGCTGCGCGCCGCCGTCTGAGCCGGCGACGACGGCGCCCCGCCCGTGGGACGCCGTCGTCGGCCGCGCGCGCTCCTGAGGGTTGTGGTGGTATGACCATGACGAGCGTGGCGCGACGCGCGCTCGGGCTTGCCCGGGGTCAGCGCCGACGACGCCGCAGCGCCCACGCCAGGCAGACCGCGAGAACCGCGCCGACCGCCTGCCCACCGAGGATGACGCGGTTGAGGTCGAGCGCGGGCCGCCAGTGCACGCCGGCGTCGTCCACGACGTAGACGCCGAGCGGCTTCACGCGCACCCCGAACCCGCCGCCCCCCCCGGTGCCCTCTCCCTGTCCCTGCGGTCCGGTCCGCGCGCCGGTCCGCCCGGCGCGGTCGTCCCCGGCGCCGGTCCGGGGCCCCTCGCCGCCCATCGCGCCACCCGCCACCCCGGCGCCGGTGCCGCCCATGACCTTGGCCACGGGGATCACCCAGGTCGCGCCGCGCTCGTAGGCGTCACCGAACACCCGGCGGACGTCGAGGGCGTCCCTCGTCGCCCGCGTCAGGTCGGCGGCGTCGAACGGAGGGAGGTTGCTGCGGGGCGACGAGCGCTCGGTCACGAATGACCTCCGGCTGGGAGGGGCCGACGGGACGGGTCAGTCGGTGCACGTGGGCGACGGGACGAACGCCCCCTCGTCCGCGAGCATCTGCCGCAGCGTACTCACCGGCACGATGAAGCTCATGCCCGCGGCGTTCTTGGCGTAGACGACGCCGATCACCCGTCCGTCCGCGTCGAGGACGGCGGACCCCGAGCTCCCGGGCTCGACCGGGGCGTCCGTGACCAGCACCTCGCCGAGGTTCTCGTTGAGGGGGTCCGTGGTGACCCCCATGACCCGGCCGGAGGTCACGGTGAGCCGCCCGCCCAGCGGGTAACCCACGATGGTCACGGTGTCGCCCGACGCCGGGTCCGCCTCGGCGAGCTCGGGGAACGCGGGCAGCTCGTCGACCGTCCGCACGATGGCGAGGTCGGCGAGAGCCGCGGTGCTCGCCGCCGTCGCGCCGATGTCCCGCCCGTCGTAGGTGCTCAGCTGGAGGTCCGCCGAGTCGGCCACGACGTGCCGGTTGGTGATCAGGGTGGTGGCGTCGATCGCGAACCCGGAGCCCGTCGAGAGCGACCTGCACCCCACGTTCCGGATCCGGACCGCCATGCGCTGCGCGGCATCGAAGCCGTCGGGGGAGAGGTTGCCGGTCGCGGTCGGGACCGCCCGCGGGACTTCGGACGGCACGAGGTCGGTCGGCGCCGGGCCCGGCAGCTCGGGCAGCGCGCCGCAGCCGGACACCCCGAGCACGGCCGTCAGCACCACGGCAGCGGTCCGTGCCCGACGCGGCCCCGACGTGCGACTCATCGCGACAGCTCCTCCTGGAGCGACTGGTTCGCCTCGGTGGCCGACCGGCACAGCGACTCGACCTGCGTGCCGAACCGGGCGAGCTCGGCGGGGTCGTACGCCGCGGCGTTCCCGAGGTAGGCGATGAGCTGGTCCTGCCCCTCGACGCAGCGGGTCAGGGCCGAGGCGACGACGCCGGCGGCCTCACTGACTCGCTGCTGGTAGTCGACGAGCTGACGCTGCGCCTCGCGGTCGTCACCGACCTGGGCCTTCTCGTCGGCGAGCGCGGTGATCCGCGCCTGCGCCGTGTCGAGCTGGCTCCGGACGGCCTCGAGCTCGGCCGTCGCACCGGCCAGCTCGGCGCGCGTGGTCGTCAGCTGCGTCCCGATCTCACGCGCCTGCTCCTCGATCCCCGCGGCCCGCTCCTGGTACGCGCGGGTCGTGGTCCAGAGGTAGCCCGCGAGCGCGAGCGCGAGCACGAGGAGCACCGCCAGCACGACGACGGGCCACCGCCGGCGCCGGCCGGGCTCCACGACGGGCGTCGCGGCGGGCTGGTCCGGCGAGCGCCGGGCAGTCGGCACGCCCGGCTGGTCCGTGCTCGCCAGGGCGGGCTGCGGTTCCCCCGCCGGTGCGGGTACCCACGTGCGGGGCGTCGGTCCGGGCCCGACGTGCCCGGTCGGCTCGGTCGTCACCCGCACAGGATAGGTCGGCGGCGGGGCGGGAAGATCACGACGCGGCCCGGGTGGCGTCCTGCGACCCTGTCCGCATGTCCCTCGTGACGGCGATCGGCGGACCCTGGCGCGGGCGGCGGATCGACCGGCTCGGCCTGCGCCGCGCGTCGGTGGCGACGCAGTGGTCGACGACGACGGATCTCGTCTCCGTCTGCGTGGGCGGCGTGGGCGCGGGTCTGCTGCTCATGTGGTTCGACCCGCCGCGCTCGTGACCTTCGCGCCCGAGCACCACGGTGGCTGGTCCGCGGGCGGCTAGCTCACGTACCCGGTGAACTTCTCGCCCGGGCCCTCGCCCGGCGCGTCGGGGAAGGGCGACGCCTCACGGAAGGCGAGCTGCAGGGAGCGCAGCCCGTCCCGCAGCGAGCGCGCGTGCTGGTTCCCGATGTCGGGGGCCGACGCCGTGACCAGCGCCGCGAGCGCGGTGATGAGCTTGCGCGCCTCGTCGAGGTCGAGGTAGTCGGCACCCGAGCCGTCGGCGGTGTCCTCGCTCAGGCCGCACTTCACCGCGGCGGCGCTCATCAGATGGACGGCCGCGGTGGTGATGACCTCGACGGCGGCGACGTCGGCGATGTCGCGCGTCGCGCTCGGGGCGGGGTCGGTGCTGGCGTCGGGCGCGGCCGGGGGCGGGGAGGTGTCGGACATGGCCCGATCCTCTCACCGCGACGCGACCGCGACGTCACTGCGACACTACTGCGACACCAGTGCGACTCCACGGCGACGCCACCCCGACGTACCGCCCGTGGAGACGGACGAGGGCCCGCCCCGCGATGCGGAACGGACCCTCGTGCGGCTCGCGGTCGATCAGGCGACGGGCAGGCTCGCCGTCGCGGGGGTGCCGGTCTCGATCGGCGCGGTCCCGGCGAGGTTGGCGCGCAGCGCGGCGCCGAGCCCGGCGTCGACGTGCGTCCAGTACTGGATCGCGCGCTCGCGGATGTCCTCGGCCCTCACGCCACCGACGTGCCCCGTGATCGTCTCGAGGAAGCGCGCGCGCGCGGCGTCGTCGAACACCTCGCGGTAGAGCGTCCCGGCCTGGCCGAAGTCGTCGTCCTCGGGGTGGAGCGTCGCGGCCGAGCGCACCAGGGCGCCGTCGGACTCCCAGCCGGGCGAGTCCGCGGCGCGAGCCGGCTCGGCGTGCGCGCCACCGCGCGAGCTCGGCGCGTAGACGGGGACGTCCGGGGCGTCGAACGTGTACCGCGCGGCGCCGTCCTTGGAGTACGAGTGGACCGGCGCCGCGTGCGGCGCGTTGACCGGCAGCTGCGCGTGGTTCGTGCCGACCCGGTACCGCTGGGCGTCCGCGTAGGAGAAGATCCGCGCGAGCAGCATCTTGTCCGGGCTCGTCGCGATGCCCGGCACGAAGTTCGAGGGGGCGAACGTCGCCTGCTCGATCTGCGCGAAGTAGTTCTCGGGGTTCCGGTTGAGCTGCATGGTGCCGACCTTGAGGAGCGGGTAGTCGGCGTGCGGCCAGACCTTCGTCAGGTCGAACGGGTTGAAGCGGTACTCCTCGGCGTCGGCGTACGGCATGACCTGGACGGACAGCGTCCAGCTCGGGAAGTCGCCGCCCGCGATCGCCTCGTAGAGGTCCCGGATGTGCACGTCGGAATCCGACCCGGCGAGCTGCGACGCCTCGTCGTTGCTGAGGTTCTTGATGCCCTGGTCGGTCCTGAAGTGGTACTTGACCCAGAAGCGCTCACCCGCGGCGTTGATCCACTGGTACGTGTGCGAGCCGAAGCCGTCCATGTGGCGCCACGACGCCGGGATGCCGCGGTCCCCCATGAGCCACGTGACCTGGTGCGCGGACTCCGGCGAGAGCGTCCAGAAGTCCCACTGCATGTCGTTGTCACGCAGGTGCGAGCCGGGCAGGCGCTTCTGCGAGCGGATGAAGTCGGGGAACTTGATGCCGTCCCGGATGAAGAAGACCGGCGTGTTGTTCCCGACGAGGTCGTAGTTGCCCTCGGTCGTGTAGAACTTCAGCGAGAACCCACGGGGGTCACGCCACGTGTCGGGCGAGCCCAGCTCGCCGGCCACGGTCGAGAACCGCGCCAGCATCTCGGTCGCGACACCCGGTTGGAAGATCGCCGCACGCGTGTACCTGCTGACGTCCTCGGTCGTGGTGAAGGTGCCGAACGCGCCGCCGCCCTTGGCATGCACCACGCGCTCCGGCACCCGCTCGCGGTTGAACTGCGCGAGCTTCTCGACCAGGTAGTGGTCGTGCAGGACGATCGGGCCGTCGGCGCCGACGGACTGCGAGTGCGCGTCGGAGGCGACGGGGGCCCCGGCGTCGGTCGTGGTGAACGGGCTGTTCTGCACGGTGTTCCTCTCGGTTCGGTGGTGCCCGGGCGGTGGCGCGGGCGAGCGGGGGAGCGCACGACCGCCGTGGCGGCGTCGTGCGGCAAAGGGAGGGTCAGGCGGGCGGGCGGCAGGTGGGGCACAGGCCCCAGTAGGTGACCTCGGCCGTCTCGACCGCGAAACCGCTCGTCGAGCTCGGCGTCAGGCAGGGCGCGTGGCCCACCGAGCAGTCGACGTCGTCGAGGGCTCCGCACACGCGGCAGACGACGTGGTGGTGGTTGTCCCCGACGCGCCGCTCGTAGCGCGCGGGGTGGCCCGCCGGCTCGATGCGACGGACGAGTCCTGCGACGGTGAGCGCACGCAGCACGTCGTAGACCGCCTGGACCGACACCGTGGGCAGCGAGCGGCGCACGTCGGTCAGCACGTCGTCGGCGTCCGCGTGGGGCGCTCGCGCGAGCGACTCGAGCACCGCGACGCGGGGGGCGGTCACGCGCAGCCCGTTCGCGCGCAGCAGCTCGGAGTTGGTCACTCGTCCAGGTAACCAGGTAATCTGGAATCGTTCAAGTGTGAGGATGGCGCCGGGCGCCTCGGGGCCAGGTCGGGCCGGGCCCGGCACGGGTCGGGCAGGCTCGGGCGAGCGGGTGCTACCCTTGTCGAGACCGACCGGTGCCCGGCACCTGCGCCCACATCCCGTGGCGTGCGGGGTGGGACATCGGTGCACAAGTGGAGCTGATCCCACCCGAGTGCCGACCGTCCGCACGGACGACAGGTGCCGGGTCCGGTCCGAGAGAGCGCGTTGCGGTCGCCGCAGCGGGCCCTTCGCGTCATGGCCGCACGTCGCGCCGTGGTGCTCGGACTCCCAGGCCCCCACCTGTGCTCAGGACGGGGGCCTTCCTCGTTCCTGGTGGACCACCTGCAAGAACGAGGAGCATCACATCAGCGAGCCCCGCATCAACGATCGGATCCGCGTCCCCGAGGTCCGGCTCGTCGGCCCGAACGGGGAGCAGGTCGGCATCGTGCGCGTGGAGGACGCTCTGCGTCTGGCGCAGGAGGCTGACCTCGACCTGGTCGAGGTGGCACCCGACGCCCGCCCGCCCGTCTGCAAGCTCATGGACTTCGGCAAGTTCAAGTACGAAGCCGACATGAAGGCGCGCGAGGCCCGGCGGAACCAGACCAACACGATCCTCAAGGAGATCCGCTTCCGGCTGAAGATCGACCCGCACGACTACGGCACGAAGAAGGGCCACGTCGAGCGGTTCCTCAAGGCCGGCGACAAGGTCAAGGTCATGATCATGTTCCGTGGTCGCGAGCAGTCGCGCCCGGAGATGGGCATCCGCCTGCTCCAGCGGCTCGCCGACGACGTCGCCGAGCTCGGCTTCGTCGAGAGCTCGCCCAAGCAGGACGGGCGCAACATGATCATGGTGCTCGGCCCCACGAAGAAGAAGGCCGAGCAGAAGCAGGAGCAGCGTCGGGCTGCCCGCACGACCGACGCGGCCCCGCGCCGGGAGGCGGCGGCCGCTCCGGCTCCCGCGGCGCAGGCTCCGGCGGGCGAGGCTCCGGCGACCGAGGCCCCTGCAGTGCCCGCACCTGCTGGAGCGCCCGCACCTGCTGCAGTGCCCGCACCTGCTGCAGCGGCTGCGACGGCTGCACCGGCTTCGACGCCCGCACCGGCCCCGAAGGCCGTGGCGGCTCCGACGCAGGCAGCGACCCCGAAGGCCCCACCGGCGGCGGCTCCCAAGGCCCCGGCGGCGACTCCGAGTCCGACGGTGGCCGAGCCGACCGACGGTGCCGAGCCTGCCAAGCCCAGTGCTGCCAAGCCGGGCGGTGCCAAGCCCGGCGCTGCCAAGCCCGGCGCTGCCAACCCGGCCGCCAAGCCCGCCCCTGCCAAGCCGAGCCCGGCCAGGCCGAGCGCCACTGCGAAGCCTGCCGCGAAGCCGGCGCCCGTGAAGCCTGCCGCGAAGCCGACGCCCGTGAAGCCTGCGGCACCCAAGCCTCCGGCGGCGGGGTGATCGGACTGACCCACCGCACTGGATCCTCGAACTGAGAAACCGAAGAACTGAGCGGTTGCCCACCGGCGCCGCCCGAACCGAGTCGCGCGTCGTGCGCGCGATCCGACAAGAGGAGAAACGGCAGCCATGCCGAAGAACAAGACGCACTCCGGGGCGAAGAAGCGCTTCCGGGTCACGGGGACCGGCAAGCTCATGCGCGAGCAGGCGGGCGCCCGTCACCTGTTCGAGCACAAGTCGAGCCGCCGTACGCGCCGCCTCGCGAGCGACCAGCTCGTCGCTCCCGCCGACGTCCCCAAGATCAAGAAGCTGCTCGGCAAGTGAGCTCCTCGGCGTGCCCTGCACGCCGCGGCCTCACCTGCGAGCCCCGAGACGCAAGGAGCATCACGTGGCACGCGTGAAGCGGGCGGTCAACGCCCACAAGAAGCGCCGTACGACCCTCGAGCGCGCCAGCGGTTACCGCGGCCAGCGTTCGCGCCTCTACCGGAAGGCGAAGGAGCAGGTCACCCACTCCCTCGTCTACTCCTACCGCGACCGCAAGGCGCGCAAGGGAGACTTCCGCAAGCTCTGGATCCAGCGCATCAACGCTGCGTCCCGCGCGAACGGCATGACGTACAACCGCCTCATCCAGGGCCTCAAGGCCGCGGGTGTCGAGGTCGACCGTCGTGTGCTGGCCGACCTGGCCGTCAACGACGCCGCCGCCTTCGCCACGCTGGTGAAGGTCGCGAAGGACGCACTTCCGGAGGACGTCAACGCCCCGGTCGCCGCGGCCTGACCTCCCACCCGGTCGAAACGACCGCACGTCCCGGAGCCCCCGTGATCCCACCGGATCACGGGGGCTTCGTCGTCGAACCCGTCGCGTGGCAGGCTGCGCGCCATGCCCGAGAGGACACCCGTGCCCGAGCTGAGCCCCGCGCCCGAGAGAGCTCCCGCGTCGAGCAGGTGGTCATGAGCACCGAGTCAGCACGCCCCGGTGCGCCGCACCCGCTCCTGGAGAGCACGCGCGCCGAGCGGGTGCGGGCAGTGAAGGCCCTCGCGGGGCGCTCCGCGCGGACCCGGGCGGGCCGGTTCCTCGCGGAGGGTCCCCAGGCGGCGCGCGAGGCCGTGCGGTTCGGTGCGGTCCGCGAGCTCTACCTCACGCCCGCGGCTGCCGACCGGTACACCGAGATCGTCACGGAGGCGACGGAGCGCGGGGTCCGGATCCAGCTCGGCACGGCCGCCGTGCTCGACGCGATGTCGCCCGACGGCCAGGGGATCGTGGCGGTCGCCGACCACCTGGGCGCGACGCTCGACGACGTGCTCGCCGCTCGCCCTTCCCTCGTCGCGGTGCTCTCGCACGTCCGGGACCCCGGCAACGCCGGCACCGTCATCCGGGCAGCCGACGCGGCCGGTGCTGACGCGGTCGTGCTCACCGCCGAGAGCGTGGACGTCCACAGCCCCAAGACGGTCAGGTCGACCGCAGGCTCGCTGTTCCACCTGCCCGTCGTCACGGGGACGACTCTCGCCACGACGGTCGACGCGCTGCGCGCGGCCGGCCTGGTGGTGCTCGCAGCCGACGGCGAGGGGGAGCACGACCTGGACGACCTCCTGGACGAGCACGAGCGCAGCCGACGCGGCATCGAACCGCGCGACCGGTCGTCGCCCCCGGACCTGGCCCGACCGACCGCGTGGGTCTTCGGCAACGAGGCGTGGGGTCTGGCGCCCGAGGAGCGGGACCTGGCCGACGCCGTCGTCCGCGTCCCCATTCGCGGCCGGGCCGAGTCGCTCAACCTGGCCACGGCTGCCACGGTGTGCCTGTACGCCTCGGCGCGGGCTCAGCGCTGAGCGGCCCGGGGTCGAGGCCTGGAGGGAAACGTGCGGCTCTTCGTCGCGGTGGTGCCACCCCGGCCCGTGCGCGAGCACCTGGAGCTCGCGCTCGGCTCCGTGCGCGCGGATGCCGGCGGGGACCAGGCGCGCGGGCCGCTCCGCTGGGCGCCGGCGGAGGACCGGCACGTCACCCTCGCGTTCTACGGCGAGGTGTCGGCGGGTGCCGGCGAGGAGCTGGAGGACGGCCTCGCGCGCGTGGCGGCGGCCCGTCGCCCGTTCGAGCTCCGCCTGCGCGGCGCCGGCGTCTTCGACCGGCGGGTGTTCTGGATCGGGTGCGGCGGCGACACGGCTGCGCTGGGGGATCTCACGGCGGCCTGCGTCGCCCTCGGCGCCGACGTCACAGGCCGAACCGACGACCGCGTGCGCTCGCGCTCGCACCTGACGGTCGCGCGCGTGCGCGCGCAGAGCCGCCGGCGCCGCGCTGGTCCCGAGCGGCGGGGCGGTCCCCGTAGGGGCGCGGCGCGGCACGACGACGGGCCCGACGACGTCACCTCCCTCGCGCGGGCGCTGGCCGTGTACGAGGGGCCGACGTGGACGGTCGACGAGATCACGCTGATCCGCTCCCGCCCGGGTGAGGGTCGCGCGGGCGGTCCGGCGTACGACCCGGTCGCGGGCTTCGGACTCGCCGCGGCCGACGTGGCAGGATGACCCACGTGCGCGACATCCTCGCGACGGCCGGTGGTCGTCGATTTCCGTGGCCCGCTCGAGGGCCGCGCGGCTGAGTCTCGCGCACGAGGACGGTCCGGACCCGGACGGTCCGTGAGGTCCTCCAGCGGGCGCCCGACGGGGCGCACCCCGCACGCACGACCGCTCGTCACCGCCCGGAAGGTTCGGATGTCCACGCCTGACCACGACCCCACGTCGACCTCGCCCGTGCTGTCCCCGCTCGACGCCGACGGCGTGCGTGCTGCACTGACGGCCGCCCTCGACGCGGTCACCGCAGCCACGGACCTCGACGCCCTCAAGACGGCGCGTCTGGCGCACGCCGGCGACCGCAGCCCGCTCTCGCTCGCGAACCGCGAGATCGGCGCCCTCGCCCCCAGCGAGAAGGCCGTGGCCGGCAAGCTGCTCGGCTCGACCCGGGGGCGGTTGAACCAGGCGATCGCGGCGCGGCAGGCCGAGCTCGAGGCCGAGCGGGACGCCCGCGTGCTGCGGACCGAGAGCGTCGACGTCACGCTCCCCGCCGTCCGGCACCCCCAGGGCGCCCGCCACCCGCTCGAGTCGCTCCAGGAGCGGATCGGCGACGTGTTCGTCGCGATGGGCTGGGAGATCGCGGAGGGGCCCGAGGTCGAGGCCGAGTGGTTCAACTTCGACGCCCTCAACTTCGACCCCGACCACCCGGCCCGCCAGATGCAGGACACGTTCTTCGTGGACCCTCCCGAGGACGGGCTCGTGCTGCGCACCCACACGTCGCCCGTCCAGGCGCGCGCGATGCTCGAGCGCGACCTACCGCTCTACGTCGTCGTGCCGGGCAAGGTCTTCCGGACGGACGAGCTCGACGCGACGCACACGCCGGTGTTCCACCAGGTCGAGGGTCTGGCGATCGACAAGGGCCTGACGATGGCCCACCTCAAGGGCACGCTCGACCACCTGGCCAAGGCGGTCCTCGGTCCCGAGGCGAGGATCCGGTTCCGCCCGTCGTACTTCCCGTTCACCGAGCCCTCGGCCGAGCCCGACGTGTGGTTCGAGAACAAGAAGGGCGGTGCGGGCTGGATCGAGTGGGGCGGCTGCGGCATGGTCCACCCGAACGTGCTGCGTGCGGCGGGGATCGACCCCGACGTCTACACGGGCTTCGCGTTCGGCATGGGCATCGAGCGCACGCTCATGTTCCGCCACGACATCGCTGACATGCACGACATGGTCGAGGGAGACGTGCGGTTCTCCCTGCAGTACGGGATGGAGATCTGATGCCCCGGGTGCCACTGCCCTGGCTCGCCGAGTGGGTCGACCTGCCGGCGGGTGCGACGACGTCCGCCGAGGGTGCGATGCAGGTCGCGGCAGACCTGGCGCGGGTCGGTCTCGAGGACGAGGAGCTGCACGGGTCCGACCTGACCGGACCGCTCGTCGTCGGCCGCGTGCTGACCGCCCGGCCGGAGCCGCAGAGGAACGGCAAGACGATCAACTGGTGCACGGTCGACGTCGGCGCCTTCAACACCACCGACGACGACGGTGCAGCACGCGTCCCGCGCGGCATCGTGTGCGGCGCGCACAACTTCGGTCCGGGGGACCACGTCGTGGTCGCGCTGCCCGGGGCCGTCCTTCCCGGCCCGTTCCCCATCGCGGCGCGCAAGACCTACGGCCACGTCTCCGACGGGATGATCTGCTCCGCGCGCGAGCTGGGGCTCGGGGACGACCACGCAGGCATCATCGTGCTCGAGGACTCGCCCGAGCCGGGCAGCGACGCGATCGAGCTCCTCGGGCTCGGCGAGCGCACGCTCGAGGTCAACGTGACGCCCGACCGGGGCTACTGCTTCTCGGTGCGCGGCGTCGCGCGCGAGTACGGGCACGCGACCGGCGCGACCTTCCGTGACCCTGCGGCCGCGGTCGACGTCCCCGCAGCGACCGCCTCCGGGTTCGGTGTCGAGCTGGCCGACGCCGCGCCGCTGCGCGGCACGCCGGGCTGCGACCGGTTCGTGGCGCGAGTCGTGCGCGGGGTCGCGGCGGCGGGACCGTCACCGGTGTGGATGCAGCGCCGTCTCACGCAGGCCGGGATGCGGCCGATCTCGCTCGCGGTCGACGTGACGAACTACGTGATGCTCGAGCTGGGGCAGCCGCTGCACGCGTACGACCTCGCGACCCTCACGGGGCCGATCGTCGTGCGCCGCGCCCGGGCCGGCGAGACGCTCGTCACCCTGGACGACGTCGAGCGCCGGCTCGACCCCGAGGACCTGCTCATCACCGACGGCGCGGACGGCACTCGCGTGCTCGGCCTGGCCGGGGTCATGGGCGGGGCCTCGAGCGAGGTGACGCCGTCGACGACGGACGTCCTCGTGGAGGGTGCTCACTTCGACCCCGTGTCGATCGCTCGCACGTCGCGCCGGCACAAGCTGTCGTCCGAGGCGTCGCGGCGGTTCGAGCGCGGGGTGGACCCCGAGCTGGCGGCCGTCGCCGTCCAGCGCGTCGTGGACCTGCTCGTCGCCCACGGGGGAGGCGTCGCGGACGCGGCCCTGACCGACGTCGACCAGCGGGCCGACCGTGAGCCGATCGTGCTCCCGACCGACCTCCCGACGCGCGTCGTCGGGGTCGAGTACACGCCCGACGTGGTCCGCGACGTCCTGGAGACGATCGGCTGCGCCGTGTCGGGCACGGGCGACGTGGTCGACGGCGTGCCGAGCCTGACGGTCGTGCCGCCGAGCTGGCGGCCGGACCTCGCCACGCCGATCGACCTGGTCGAGGAGGTCGCGCGCCTGCGTGGCTACGACGAGATCCCGTCCGTGCTGCCCGAGGCGCCTGCCGGTCGGGGGCTCACCCCCGCGCAGCGCGCCCGTCGATCCGTGGCGCGGACGCTCGCCGAGGCGGGGTTCGTCGAGGTCCTCACCTACCCGTTCGTCTCGCCGCGCATCCACGACGCGTTCGGGCTCGCGCCGGACGACCCGCGCCGGCACGCGGCCCGGCTGGTGAACCCGTTGTCCGACGAGCATCCCGAGCTCCGCACGAGCCTGCTCGCGACGCTCGTGGAGGCAGCCCGCACGAACGTCGGTCGGGGGCTCGGCGACCTCGCGATCTTCGAGATCGGCATGGTCACCCTCCCCGTCCCCGGGGCGGGGCCCGCCGGGCGTCCCGGTGTCGAGGCCAGGCCGGGCGACGAGGAGCTGGACCGGCTGCGCGCCGCCGTGCCGCCTCAGCCGCGGCGGGCAGCCGGGCTCCTCGCGGGGAACGTCGAGCCGGCCGGCTGGTGGGGACAGGGCCGCCGTGCCGACCACACCGACGCGATCGCCGCCGTCCAGAGCGTGGCCGGGGTCGTCGGCGTCGAGCTCGCCGTGGCGGCGGATCCGGACCACGCACCCTGGCACCCCGGCCGCTGCGCCCGCGTGACCCTCGCCGACGGCACGCTCGTGGGCCACGCCGGTGAGCTCAGCCCCAAGGCCGTCGCCGGGCTCGAGCTGCCGCCGCGGACCGTGGCGTTCGAGATCGACCTCGACGTGCTGCTCGCGGCCGCGCCGACCGAGCCGCGACAGGGTACCCCGCTGTCGACCTTCCCGGTGGCGAAGGAGGACATCGCGCTCGTCGTCGACGCCGACGTGCCCGCCGGTGACGTGTTCGCCGCCGTGCGTGACGGCGCCGGCGAGCTGCTCGAGGACCTGCGGCTCTTCGACGTCTTCACCGGGTCGCAGGTCGGCGAGGGCAAGAAGTCGCTCGCGTTCTCGCTCCGGCTCCGCGCGGCGGACCGCACGCTCACCGCCGACGACGCCGCAGCGGTCCGCGAGCAGGCCGTCGCCGAGGCGGGCCGTCGGGTCGGGGCGGTCCTGCGGGGTTCGTGAGCCCGCGCGGCCGGGGGGTCAGCGCCGGGGGTCAGCGCCGGGGGATCAGCGCGGGAGCGGCCGGGCGAGCAGCGCGACCCGCACGGAGCCGCCCTTGGTCGACTGCTCGCCGACCTGCGTGAACCCGAGCCGCGAGTGGAACGCGAGCGAGCCCGGGTTGGGCGGCTCGAGGTTCACCTCGCACGTGATCTCGCCCAGCCCGAGCGCGGCGGCGCACTCGTCGGCGGCGGCGTAGAGCGCGCGCCCGAGCCCCTGCCCGTGCGTGTCGGGCGCCACGACGATGCGGTCGACGTAGAGCGATCCCGGTCGGTGCGAGGAGAACCACCGGTAGTTCTCGCTGTCGTAGTCCGCGCCCGGGGCGAGCGCGAGGAGGAAGCCCGCGGGCGAGCCGCCGTCGTCGTCGATCACGACGGCGAGGTCGCAGCGCGGGACGTGGACCGCGAGCCCGTCCAGGCCGAGCCTGTTCACCGCGGGTGCGGCGGCGTCGTTCATGGCGGCGAGGGCTGGCAGGTCCGCGGGCTCGACGGGGCGCGGGCGGGCCCGCGCAGGACCGGCGGGCGGCTCGGTCGTCGCGCGCCCGGTCGGGACAGGATCGGTCGTCACGGGATCAGCAGGACCTTCCCGGTGGTGGCGCGGCCCTCGAGCGCGCGGTGCGCCTCGGCCGCCGCGGCGAGCGGGAACGTCGCACCGACGCGCACGTCCAGCGTGCCGGCGACGACCGCGTCGAACAGCTCACCCGCCCGCCACGTCAGCTCCTCGCGCGTCGCGACGTAGTGCGCCAGCGTCGGCCGCGTCAGGTAGACCGAGCCGGCGGCGTTGAGCCGCTGGGGGTCCACCCGTGGCACCTGCCCCGAGGACCCGCCGAAGAGGGCGAGCCCGCCCCGGGGGCGGAGCGACGCGAGCGACGCGTCGAAGGTCGAGCGGCCCACGCCGTCGAACACGGTGTGCACCCCGAGGCCGCCCGTGAGCCCACGCACGAGCCGCGGGAGGTCGCGCGTGACGTCGTCGAGCTCGGTGTAGCGCACGACGTCGCTCGCCCCGGCCGCGCGCGCGAGCTCCTCCTTGGCGGGCGTCGACACCGTCGAGATGACGCGACCCCCGTGCGCGACGGCGAGCTGCGTCAGGAGCAGGCCGACGCCCCCGGCCCCGGCATGCACGAGGACGTCCTGACCCGGCGAGACGGGGAAGGTCGAGCGGGCGAGGTAGTGCGCCGTCAGGCCCTGGAGCGGCAGCGCCGCGGCGACCTCGTCGGCCACGTCCGCCGGCACGGCGAGCGCGCGGGCGGCGTCGACCACGGCGAGCTCCGCGTACGAGCCGGGCGCCTCGTGCCACGCGACGCGGTCACCGACGGCGACGTCGTCGACTCCGTCGCCGAGCGCGACCACGGTCCCGGCGCCCTCGCTGCCCATCGCGTGCGGGTACGGCACCGGGTAGACGCCCGACCGGCGGTAGGTGTCGATGAAGTTGATCCCGGCGGCCGCGACCCGGACCAGCAGCTGGCCGGGGCCGGGCGCGGGATCGGCTCGCTCGACGAGCTCGAGAACCTCTGGACCGCCCGCTCGGGTTGCTTCGATGGCACGCATGCGGCCAACGTAGCGACGAGCGGTCGGGTCGCGCGCGCCGCGCCGGTCTACGGCGATGCATCATCGTGCGTGACCGTGTATGTTCATGCACATGTCTTTCACCGTCGCCGTCGCGGGCGCGAGCGGCTACGCGGGGGGCGAGGCCCTCCGCCTCCTGCTCGCGCACCCCGAGGCGCGGATCGGTGCCCTGACCGCGCACGCCAACGCGGGGTCGAGGCTCGGTGAGCACCACCCGCACCTCTTCGCGCTCGCGGACCGCGTCCTCGAGCCGACGACCGCCGACGTGCTCGGTGGCCACGACGTCGTCGTGCTCGGGCTCCCGCACGGCGCCTCGGGCGAGATCGCCGCGCAGCTGCCGGACGGCGTCCTCGTGCTCGACCTCGGGGCCGACCACCGGTTGACCGACGCCGCCGCGTGGGGCCACTTCTACGGCGGCGCGCACGCCGGCAGCTGGCCCTACGGGTTGCCCGAGCTCCTCCACGCGGGGGAGACCACGGCGGCGGCGCAGCGTGAGACGCTCGCCGGAGCCACCCGCGTCGCCGTGCCCGGCTGCAACGTCACGGCGGTCACGCTCGGGCTCCAGCCGGGGATCGCCGCGGGCGTCCTCGAGCCGCTCGACCTCGTCGCCGTCCTCGCCAACGGGTACTCGGGCGCGGGCAAGTCGCTCAAGCCGCACCTGCTCGCGGCCGAGGGGCTGGGCGCCGCCCAGGCGTACGGCGTCGGCGGCGTGCACCGGCACATCCCCGAGATCGAGCAGAACCTGCGGGTCGCGGGCGCTGCGGACGTGTCGATCTCGTTCACGCCGACGCTCGTCCCGATGGCACGCGGCATCCTCGCGACCGCCACGGCCCGGCTCGCGCCCGGCGTCGACCCGCGCGACGTCCGCGCGGCCTGGGAGGCGGCGTACGCGGACGAGCCCTTCGTGCGGCTGCTCCCCGCGGCGGGTGACGGGTTGTCGCGCTGGCCGACGACGGCGGCCACGCTGGGCGCGAACACGGCCCTCGTCCAGGTGGGTGTGGACGAGCGGGCCGGTCGGGTCGTCACGGTCACGGCGCTCGACAACCTCGTGAAGGGCACCGCGGGCGCCGCGGTGCAGTCCCTCAACCTGGCGCTCGGGCTCCCCGAGACGCTCGGCCTCACGACGAACGGGATCGCCCCATGAGCGTCACCGCCCCCCTCGGCTTCCGCGCCGCCGGCGTGACCGCCGGGCTCAAGTCGTCCGGAGCGCCGGACCTCGCGCTCGTGGTGAACGACGGGCCCGAGCGCGTGGTCGCCGGTGTGTTCACGACGAACCGCGTGGTCGCCGCGCCCGTGGTCTGGTCGCGTCAGGTGGTCGCCGACGGCCGGGCCGACGCCGTGGTGCTCAACTCGGGCGGCGCGAACGCGTGCACGGGCCCCGACGGCTTCGCGGACACGCACCGCACCGCGGAGCACGTCGCCGACGTGCTGGGCGTCTCGGCGGGGGACGTGGTCGTGTGCTCCACGGGACTGATCGGCGAGCGGCTGCCCATGGACCGCCTGCTCGCGGGGATCGACGACGCCGCGGCGCAGCTCGCTGCCGACGGCGGACCGGCCGCGGCGACCGCCATCATGACGACGGACTCGGTCGCCAAGACGGTGCACATCGAGCGTGACGGCTGGTCCGTCGGCGGGATGGCGAAGGGCGCGGGCATGCTGGCGCCCGGGCTGGCGACGATGCTGTGCGTGCTCACGTCGGACGCGGTCACGAGCCCCGACGAGGCCCACGCCGCGCTCCGGGCCGCCACGGTCGTGACCTTCGACCGGGTGGACTCCGACGGCTGCATGTCGACCAACGACACCGTCGTGCTGCTGACCTCGGGCGCGAGCGGGATCCGGGTGAGCGAGGCGGAGCTCGCCGACGCCGTCACCGCGGCGTGCGCTGCCTTGGCCCGCGCGCTCGTGGCCGACGCCGAGGGGGCGACGCACGACGTCGCCGTCACGGTCGTGGGCGCGCAGACCGAGGCGGCGGCGGTCGCGGTCGCGCGCGCCGTGACCCGCTCGAACCTGTTCAAGGCGGCGGTGTTCGGCAACGATCCCAACTGGGGTCGCGTGCTCTCGGCGGTCGGCACGGTGCCCGAGGAGGTCGCCGCGTTCGACGCCGCGCAGCTCGACGTCCGCATCAACGGCGTGCAGGTCTGCCGGGCCAGCGGGGTGGGGGAGGACCGCACGCTGGTCGACCTCGCCGGGTCGCGCGAGGTGCACGTCGAGGTCGACCTCCACGCCGGTGACGCGCGTGCCACCGTGTGGACCAACGACCTCACGCACGACTACGTCCACGAGAACAGCGCGTACTCGACATGAGCAGATCCATGGACGGGACGACCGACCAGTCCGTCGCCCCGGACGACGACGCGTTCGACCCGCGCGCCCACCTCTTCGCGCACCAGAAGGCCGAGGTGCTCGTCGAGGCGCTGCCGTGGCTGCAGCGGTTCTCGGGCGCGCTCGTGGTCGTGAAGCTCGGCGGCAACGCGATGGTCGACGACGCGCTCAAGCGGGCCTTCGCCCAGGACATGGTGTTCCTGCGTCAGGTGGGCCTGCGTCCGGTCGTGGTGCACGGCGGCGGCCCCCAGATCAGCACGATGCTCGACCGGCTCGGGATCGCGAGCGAGTTCCGTGGGGGGCTGCGCGTGACGACTCCCGAGGCCATGGACGTCGTGCGCATGGTGCTCACCGGGCAGGTCTCGCGCGAGCTCGTCGGGCTGCTCAACGCCCACGGGCCGTACGCCGTGGGTCTCTCGGGCGAGGACGGCGCGCTGCTCCAGGCGCGCCGCCGCACGGCGGTCGTCGGCGGCGAGCACGTCGACGTGGGCCTCGTGGGGGACGTCGTCGGCGTGAACCCCGGTGCGGTGCTCGACCTGCTCGACGCCGGCCGCATCCCGGTCGTCTCGACGGTCGCCCCCGACATCGAGGACCCGACCCAGGTGCTCAACGTCAACGCCGACACGGCGGCCGCGGCGCTCGCCGTCGCGCTCGGCGCGCGCAAGCTCATCGTGCTCACCGACGTCGAGGGCCTGTACACGAGCTGGCCCGACCGGACCTCCCTGGTCCGGCGCATCACGGCGGGCGAGCTCGCGGACCTGCTGCCCGGGCTCGACTCGGGCATGCGCCCCAAGATGGAGGCCTGCTGGCGGGCGGTCGAGGGCGGCGTCGGGCGCGCGCACGTCATCGACGGCCGCCAGCCGCACTCGATCCTCGTCGAGGTGTTCACGTCCGAGGGGGTCGGCACGATGGTCCTGCCCGACGACGAGCCCACGCCGTCGCTCTTCACCGGGCCGATCCCGCGGGTCCAGCCGGGAGGCCACGCATGAGCGGCACGAGCGCAACCCCCGGCCCGGACGGGCTCGACGTGACCGCCTCGTCGACGCGCGGCGACGTCGTCGCGCCCGACTCCGTCGCCCGCTGGACCGAGCGCTACACCCACGCGGTGATGGACACGTTCGGCCCGCCGCAGCGCGTGCTCGTGCGCGGCGAGGGCGCGTACGTCTGGGACGCCGACGGCCGGCGCTACCTCGACCTGCTCGCGGGCATCGCGGTCAACGCGCTGGGCCACGCGCACCCGACGCTGACCGCGGCGATCTCCGCGCAGCTCGGGACGCTGGGCCACGTCTCGAACTTCTTCGGCACGCCGACGCAGATCGCGCTCGCCGAACGGCTGCTCGAGCTGGCCCAGGCGCCTGGTGGCTCCCGCGTGTTCTTCTCGAACTCGGGCACCGAGGCGAACGAGGCCGTGTTCAAGATGGCCCGGCGGACCGGCCGCCCGCGGATCCTCGCGCTCGAGGGCGCGTTCCACGGCCGGACGATGGGGGCCCTCGCCCTCACGCACAAGGCCGCCTACCGCGAGCCGTTCGAGCCGCTCCCGGGCGGCGTCGAGTTCCTGCCGTTCGGCGACACCGTGGCGCTCGAGGCCGCGCTGTCCGACGACGTCGCGGCGCTCGTCGTCGAGCCCGTCCAGGGGGAGTCCGGCGTGCGTCCGCTGCCTCCCGGCTACCTGGCCCGGGCGCGTGAGCTGACCGCCGCGCACGGCGCCCTGCTGGTCCTCGACGAGGTGCAGTGCGGCATGGGCCGCACGGGCTCGTGGTTCGCCTACCAGCAGCCCCATCTCGGCGGTGGCGTCGTGCCCGACGCCGTCACGCTCGCCAAGGGGCTGGGCGGCGGCTTCCCGATCGGTGCGGTCATCGCGTACGGCGAGCGGGCCGCGACCCTGCTCGGCCGCGGTCAGCACGGCACGACGTTCGGCGGGAACCCCGTCGCGGCGGCCGCGGCGCTCGCCACGATCGGCGTGATCGAGCGCGACGGCCTGCTCGCGCACGCGACCGAGCTCGGCGGGCAGCTGCGGGCCGCGGTCGCCGCCACCGGGCACCCGCTCGTCGCGAGCGTGCGCGGGGAGGGGCTGCTCGTCGCGATCGAGCTCAACGAGCCCGTGGCGGCCGCGATCGCCGCGCGGGCGCTCGACGCCGGCTTCATCGTCAACCCGGTGCGCCCGACGACGCTCCGGCTCGCCCCGCCGCTGATCCTCACGCGCGAGCAGGCCCAGGACTTCGTCGCCTTCCTCGCGGACGTCCCCGACGACCGCCAGACCGGTGCGGACGACGCGGGAGGTGCGCGGTGACCCTCTCGAGCGAGCCCGCCGTGGTCCGGCACTTCCTGCGCGACGACGACCTGACCCCGTCCGAGCAGCGCGAGGTGCTCGCGCTCGCGCTCGCGATGCGGACCGACCGGTTCGCCCGTCGCCCGCTCGACGGCCCGCGCTCGGTCGCGGTGATCTTCGACAAGCCGTCGACGCGCACGCGCGTGTCGTTCCAGGTGGGGATCGCCGAGCTCGGGGGCTTCCCGCTCGTGATCGACGCCGGCTCGTCGCAGCTCGGTCGCGGCGAGCCGATCGAGGACACCGCGCGGGTGCTCGACCGTCAGGTCGCGGCGATCGTCTGGCGCACCGCGGGCCAGGAGCGGGTCGAGGCCATGGCGGCCGCCGCGCGCGTCCCGGTGGTGAACGCGCTGACCGACCAGTTCCACCCCTGCCAGGTGCTGGCCGACCTCCTGACGGTCGCGCAGCACCGGGAAGCCGCGGGCGGCGTCGACGCCCTGCCGGGAATGACGCTCGCCTACCTCGGCGACGGCGCGAACAACATGGCGGCGTCGTACCTCCTCGGCGGCGCGACGGCGGGCCTGCACGTGCGGGTCGCGACGCCCGCGGCGTACGTCCCCGCGCCGTCGGTCGTGGCCGACGCCGAGGCGATCGCCGCGCGCACCGGTGGCTCGGTGCTCGTGACGCACGACGCCGTCGAGGCCGCCTCGGGCGTCGACGTGCTGGCGACCGACACCTGGGTGTCGATGGGGCAGGAGGGCGAAGGCTCCGCGCGCGAGGCCGTGTTCGCGCCGTTCCGGGTCGATGCGGCCGTCCTGGCGCTCGCGGCTCCGGACGCGCTCGTGCTCCACTGCCTGCCGGCCTACCGCGGCAAGGAGATCACCGCCGAGGTGCTCGACGGCCCCCGGTCGGTCGTGTGGGACGAGGCGGAGAACCGGCTGCACGCGCAGAAGGCGCTCCTCACGTGGTTGCTGGAACGGTCATGATGGCACTCACGACCACGGCCACTGCTACGGCTACGGCCACGTCCACCGCCCCGTCCCCTGCCACGGTCCCGCCGACCAAGGCCGCTCGGCACGCGCTGATCACGACGCTGCTCGCGCAGCGACCCGTGCACTCGCAGCCCGAGCTCGCGGAGGCGCTCGCCGAGGCCGGCGTCTCGGTCACGCAGGCCACGCTCTCGCGCGACCTGGTCGAGCTGCGCGCCGTCAAGATCCGCAGTACAGGCGGTGCGCTGGTCTACGCCATCCCGGCCGACGGCGGCACCCGCGGTCCGCAGCCCGCGCCCGACGCCGAGTACCTCGCCGCCCGGCTCGCGCGCCTGTGCGCCGAGCTGCTCGTGTCCGCCGAGGCGTCGGGCAACCTGGTCGTGCTGCGCACGCCGCCCGGCGCCGCCCAGTTCTTCGCCTCGGCGATCGACCACTCGGTCATGCCCGGCGTGCTCGGCACCATCGCCGGGGACGACACCGTGCTGGTGATCGCCCGCGAGCCCGCCGACAGCGGCGGCTCGAGCGGCAGCGTGCTCGCCGCGCGGTTCCTCGAGCTCGCCTCCACCGCGACCCCACACCACCCCGCACCATCCGATGAAAGAGAACCGTGATGACTGAACGCGTCGTGCTCGCCTACTCCGGCGGCCTGGACACCTCCGTGGGCATCGGCTGGATCGCCGAGGCCACCGGTGCCGAGGTGATCGCCGTCGCCGTCGACGTCGGCCAGGGTGGCGAGGACCTGGAGGTGATCCGCCGGCGCGCGCTCGACTGCGGTGCCGTCGAGGCCTACGTCGCCGACGCCCGCGACGAGTTCGCGACCGAGTACTGCATGCCGGCGCTGCGCGCGAACGCGCTCTACCTCGACCGGTACCCGCTGGTCTCCGCGCTGTCCCGGCCGGTGATCGTCAAGCACCTCGTGCGCGCGGCGCGCCAGTTCGGTGCCGACACGGTCGCGCACGGCTGCACCGGCAAGGGCAACGACCAGGTCCGGTTCGAGGTCGGCATCACGTCGCTCGCGCCCGACCTCAAGTGCCTCGCGCCGGTCCGCGACCTCGCGCTGACGCGCGACAAGGCGATCGAGTACGCGACCCGCCACGCGCTCCCGATCGAGACCACGAAGCACAACCCGTTCTCGATCGACCAGAACGTGTGGGGCCGCGCGGTCGAGACGGGCTTCCTCGAGGACATCTGGAACGAGCCGACCAAGGACGTCTACACCTACACGGACGACCCGGGCTATCCGCCGGTCGCCGACGAGGTCGTCGTCACGTTCGAGCAGGGTGTCCCGGTGGCGCTCGACGGGGTCCGCGTGACGCCGCTGCAGGCGATCCAGGAGATGAACCGCCGGGCGGGTGCGCAGGGCGTCGGCCGGATCGACATCGTCGAGGACCGCCTCGTCGGCATCAAGTCGCGCGAGGTCTACGAGGCCCCGGGCGCGATGGCCCTCATCGCGGCGCACCAGGAGCTCGAGAACGTGACCGTCGAGCGCGAGCAGGCCCGGTTCAAGCGCGGCGTCGAGCAGCGCTGGACCGAGCTCGTGTACGACGGCATGTGGTTCTCGCCGCTCAAGCGGTCGCTCGACACGTTCATCGACGACACGCAGCGGTACGTCTCGGGCGACGTCCGCCTCGTGCTGCACGGGGGCCGCGCCACGGTGACCGGTCGGCGTAGCGACGCGAGCCTGTACGACTTCAACCTCGCCACCTACGACTCGGGCGACACGTTCGACCAGTCGTACGCCAAGGGCTTCATCGAGATCTACGGCCTGACCGCCAAGCTCGCCGCCGCACGCGACGTCAGGTTCGGCAACGGTGTCGACCTCGGCTCGGGCGAGCTCGCCGGCGTCACGAGCGGCGATGATGCCTGAGCGGCCTCGCGGCGCGGGCGGTGCTCCGGCAGGCGACGGGGGCGCGGGTGAGGGGCGCGTGAGCCTGTGGGGTGGCCGGTTCGCCGGCGGCCCTGCGGACGCCCTGGCGGCGCTCTCGCTGAGCACCCACTTCGACTGGCGCCTGGCTCGGCACGACATCGCGGGCTCGGTCGCCCACGCCCGTGTGCTGCACTCGGCCGGCCTCCTGTCCGCCGACGAGCTCGCCGGGATGGCGGACGCGCTCGGGCGCCTGCGCGACGACGTCGCGAGCGGCGCCTTCACGCCCGACCCCTCCGACGAGGACGTCCACACCGCGCTCGAGCGCGGGCTCATCGAGCGGGCCGGTGCCGAGCTCGGTGGCAAGCTTCGCGCGGGCCGGTCGCGCAACGACCAGATCGCGACGCTCGTGCGGATGTACCTGCGCGAGCAGGCGCGACTGGTCGGCGGGCTGCTGCTCGACGTCGTCGACGCGCTCGTCGAGCAGGCTGCGGCGCACGGCGAGGCGCCGATGCCGGGCCGCACGCACCTGCAGCACGCGCAGCCGGTGCTCCTCGCGCACCACCTGCTCGCGCACGCCTGGCCGATGCTGCGCGACGTCGAGCGCTGGGTCGACTGGGACGCCCGGGCGGCACGGTCGCCCTACGGGTCGGGCGCGCTCGCGGGCTCGTCGCTCGGGCTCGACCCGGCCGCGGTCGCGGCCGAGCTCGGCTTCGACGGCCCGGTCGAGAACTCCATCGACGGGACCGCCAGCCGCGACGTCGTCGCCGAGTTCGCGTTCGTGGCCGCCATGGCGGGCGTCGACCTGTCCCGGCTCGCCGAGGAGATCGTGATCTGGGCGACCAAGGAGTTCGGGTTCGTCCTTCTCGACGACGCCTACTCGACCGGGTCGAGCATCATGCCCCAGAAGAAGAACCCGGACGTCGCCGAGCTCGCGCGCGGCAAGGCCGGCCGGCTGGTCGGCGACCTCACTGGTCTGCTCACCACGCTCAAGGGCCTGCCGCTCGCGTACAACCGCGACCTGCAGGAGGACAAGGAACCCGTCTTCGACCAGATCGACACGCTCACGGTGCTGCTGCCGGCGTTCGCGGGGATGGTCGCGAGCCTCACGTTCGACGTGGGCCGCATGGCCGACCTCGCACCGCAGGGCTTCTCGCTCGCGACCGACGTCGCCGAGTGGCTCGTGCGCGAGGGCGTCCCGTTCCGGGTGGCGCACGAGCTCGCCGGCGCGTGCGTGCGCGAGTGCGAGGAGCGTGGCATCGAGCTGTGGGACCTGAGCGACGAGGACCTCGCGGAGCTCTCGCCGCGCCTGACGCCCGCGGTCCGCAGCGTGCTCACGGTCGAGGGGTCCCTGGCCTCGCGGTCCGCGCACGGCGGAACGGCTCCGGCGCGGGTCGCCGAGCAGCTCGAGCGCGCCCGCGCGCGCTCGGCGGCGCTCCGGGAGTGGACGCGCGCGTCGGCAGCGGGCTGACCGACGGCGTGGACCAGGACGCCGAGCTCGGCCCGACGGACGGTGGGGCGGACCAGCCCCTCGGCTCCGGTTCCGGCTCCGGCTCCGGCTCCGGCTCCGGCTCGGCCGGCTCCGGCTCGGCCGGCTCGGGTTCGACCGGCTCCGGCTCCGGCAGCCCGGGCTCGCCGAGCCCCGAACCGGTCAGCGACGCCCTGCTCGACCGCGTCGCGGCCGAGGTGCTCAGTCGCGACCCCCGGCTGGGCCCGGTCCGGCTGGTCTGCGTCGACGGTCCGGCCGGCTCGGGCAAGACGACGTTCGCCGGGCTCCTCGCCGAGCGGCTCGGTGCCGAGGTGGTGCACACCGACGACCTGCTCGACGGGTGGGGCGATCTCGAGGGGATGTGGCCGCGCCTCGAGGAGTGGGTGCTCGCGCCGCTCGCCGCGGGGCGGCCGGGGCGCTACCGGCGGTACGACTGGGGCATCGCCCGGTTCGCCGAGTGGCACGACGTCCCCGCCGCCCCGGTCCTCGTGCTCGAGGGCTGCGGCTCCGCGCGTCGTGCCGTGGCGCCGTCGGCCGCCCTGTGCGTGTGGGTCGAGGCGGATCCGGCGGTGCGCCGGGCGCGCGGACTGGACCGGGACGGCGAGGCCGTCCTGCCGCACTGGGCGGACTGGACGGCGGACGAGGACCGGCACTTCGCCGCGGAGCGCACGCGGGAGCGCGCGGACGTCCTGGTCGACGCGAACGACTGGGGCAGGATGGGCGCGTGACCGAGCCGGCCCCGCGTTCCCCCGAGCGCACCGCGCCGCCGCCCCGGGAGTGGTACGGCCGCGACGCGCTCTCGGTCGCGCGCGACCTGCTGGGCGCGTACCTCACGACCGACGACGACGAGGGTCGGGTGACCCTCCGGCTCACCGAGGTCGAGGCGTACCAGGGGGCGAGGGACCCGGCGTCGCACGCGTACCGCGGCCGCACCGCGCGCAACGCCGCGATGTTCGCCGAGGCCGGGCACCTCTACGTCTACCGCCACCTCGGGCTGCACCACTGCGTCAACGTCGTGTGCGGCCCGACGGGGGAGGCCGCTGCCGTCCTGCTCCGTGCCGGCGAGATCGTGGCGGGCGCCGAGCTCGCGCGCGAACGCCGGACCCGGTCGGGCGTCGCCGCCGACGACGTCCAGCTCGCGCGCGGACCGGCGCGGCTCGCGGTTGCCCTGGGTCTCGACCTGCGCCGCTACGGGGCCGACGTGACCCGGGCGGGGGGCGCCGTCGTCGTGCACCGGGGCCCGGATCCCGCGCCACCGGCCGTCGGCACCGGGCCGCGGGTCGGCGTCAGCGGGCCGGGTGCGGACGCCGAGCTCTTCCCGTGGCGGCTCTGGCTGCCCGGCGAGCCGACCGTGTCCGCCTACCGGCCGGGGTATCGCCGGCGACCGGCAGGCAGTCGCACGGCACGGACCTAGCCGGATGCACGACGCCGCCGCGCCGCACGGCACACTGGACCCGACCGGCGAACGTCGCGCACGACCGCGCGGCTGCCGTACGACGAGGAGACCGTGGTGAGCGACGTCCTGGACGACCTGCAGTGGCGTGGGCTGGTGGCCCAGTCCACGGACGTGGACGCCCTGCGCTCCGCACTGTCCGCCGGTCCGGTCACGCTGTACTGCGGCTTCGACCCCACGGCGCCGAGCCTCCACATCGGCAACCTCGTGCAGATCCTCACGGTGCGCCGGCTGCAGCTCGGCGGCCACCGCCCCCTCGCGCTCGTCGGTGGCGCGACCGGCCTGATCGGCGACCCGAAGATGACCGGCGAGCGCACGCTCAACTCGCCCGAGGTCGTGGGGGAGTGGGTCGAGCGCATCCGCCGCCAGATCGAGCCGCTCCTCGACTTCCAGGGCCCGACGGCGGCGCGCATGGTGAACAACCTCGACTGGACGGCGCCGCTCTCGGCGATCGACTTCCTGCGCGACGTCGGCAAGCACTACCGGCTCGGGACGATGCTCGCGAAGGACACCGTGGCCCGACGCCTGAACAGCGAGCACGGGATCAGCTTCACGGAGTTCAGCTACCAGATCCTGCAGGGGATGGACTACCTCGAGCTGTACCGGCGGCACGGCGTGAGCCTCCAGACCGGGGGGAACGACCAGTGGGGCAACCTGCTCTCGGGGGTCGAGCTGGTGCGCAAGGTCGAGCAGGCGCACGTGCACGCGCTGACGACGCCGCTGATCACGAAGGCCGACGGCACCAAGTTCGGCAAGACCGAGTCCGGCACCGTGTGGCTCGACCCCGTCATGACCAGCCCGTACGCGTTCTACCAGTTCTGGCTCAACGCCGACGACGCCGACGTCGTCGGCTACCTCAAGGTGTTCACGTTCCGTCTTCGCGGCGAGATCGAGGACCTCGAGCGCGCGGTGGCCGAGCGCCCGGCGGCGCGCGAGGCGCAGCGGACGCTCGCGTACGACGTGACGGCGCTCGTGCACGGCGCACCGGCCGCGGACAAGGTCGTGGCGGCGAGCCAGGCGCTCTTCGGTCGCGGCGACCTGCGCGAGCTCGACGAGGCGACCACCGCCGCGGCGGTCGCCGAGCTGCCGAGAGCCCAGGGCGCGCCGGGCGACCTCCTCGTCGACCTCTTCGCCGCGACCGGGGTGGTCGCGAGCAAGGCGGCCGCGCGGCGTGCCGTCGCCGAGGGCGGCGCCTCGGTCAACAACGTCAAGGTGACGGACGACGCCGCGGAGCTGACCGACGAGGACCTCCTGCACGGCCGCTGGGCGGTGCTGCGCCGCGGGAAGCGGACGCTCGCCGTGGTCGACGCGGGACGCTGAGCCGGCGCTCGGTCGCTCGCGGAGCAGCGGAGCAGCGGTTGGACGAGAGCCCGGCAGGCCAGCGCGCCGTGCGGAGAGGCCCTACTGAGCCGGCGCGGTGCGTCAGCGCGTGGAGAACGGCGGGAGTGGTGAGCGTGGTGAGCGGCGTCACGGGGTCGCGAGTTGACGGTGCCGACCGACCTGCGTAATCTTCTGGATGTCGCCCGGCAGGGAGGAACGGACACCACAGCGCTACGAAGCGCGCAGGGTGGCTGGTCCCGGAGGGCGAACACCCCAGCATGAAGATGGCAGACGCCTCGGCGTCTCCTCGTCACGCCGGGACGGGAAGACTCTCCTGACGGTCCGCCCAGCGGATTAGGTCAGGAGCCGAATACCAGGTAAGTTTGAACGGTTGCCTCGCGGCGGGTTGGGAGATCCAAGGCGATGCGCGTCTGTTCCTTGAGAACTCAACAGCGTGCCAAGTAGTTGATGCCATGTGGTTCATCGGTTGGTGTTGTCCGGGCTT
>NZ_JABCJJ010000013.1 GCF_012952065.1 Cellulomonas fimi | reverse complement strand
GGCGCTGCCGGCCCTGCTCCCCGCCGGCGTCCGCGCCGCGCTGCCCGCCGCCCCCGTCCCGCCGGCGGACCCGGCCGCGCCCGCCGCTCCCGGCGTCCCGACCGGCGACCCCTCGGTGACCGTCGACCTCAACGGTGTCAACGGCACCCCGTCGAGCTCGATCACGGTGCTGCTCGCGCTCACGGTGCTCTCCGTCGCGCCCGCGGTCCTGCTGATGATGACGAGCTTCACCAAGATCTTCGTGGTGCTCGCGCTGACCCGGAACGCGCTCGGGCTCACGGGCGTGCCGCCGAACCAGGTGATCGCCGGCCTCGCGCTGTTCCTCAGCCTGTTCATCATGGCGCCCGTGCTCGGCGCGGTGAACGACGCCGGGCTCCAGCCGTACCTGAGCGGCGCGCTGACGTTCACGCAGGCGGTCGACGTCGGCGTCCAGCCGTTGCGCGAGTTCATGCTCGCCCACACGCGCGAGGAGGACCTCGCGCTCATGACGCGCGCGGCCGACCTCCCCAACCCGGAGAACCCCGAGTCCGTCGAGACCCTCACGCTCATCCCGGCGTTCATGCTCTCCGAGCTCCGCTCGGCGTTCATCATCGGGTTCGTCATCTTCGTGCCGTTCCTGGTCATCGACCTGGTCGTCGCGTCGGCGCTGATGGCGATGGGCATGGTGATGCTCCCGCCCGTCATGGTGTCGCTGCCGTTCAAGCTGCTGCTCTTCGTGCTCGTCGACGGCTGGGGGCTCATCGTCACGTCGCTGGTCGGCAGCTACAACGGGGGCGGCTGACATGGACAGCAACGCCGTCCTCGACATCGGGCTCGACGCCCTGATCCTCGCCGCCAAGCTGTCCGCGCCGATCCTGGTGACCGCGCTCGTCGTCGGGTTCGCGGTCTCGCTGCTGCAGTCGATCACGCAGGTGCAGGAGGTCACGCTCAGCTTCGTGCCCAAGGCCATCGCGGTCTCGGTCGCGCTGCTGGTCGCGGGGCACTGGATGATCTCGGAGACCGTGAGCTTCACCCAGGAGCTCTTCACGCGCATCCCGTCCCTGCTGAGCGGGGGCTGACGCGTGAACATCGCGCTGCCGTGGCTCGCGCTCGAGTCGGTCGTGCTCGCCGGGGTCCGGATCGCCGCGTTCCTGGTGATCGCGCCCCCGTTCGCCCACCGTGGCATCCCGGGCACCGTCAAGGCGATGCTCGCGACGGGGCTGGCCCTGCTGGTGGCCCCGCGAGCGCGGGCCGCGTCCGACCCGGCGGACGTCGCCGCGTTCGTCGCTCAGCTGATGCTCCAGGTGCTGATCGGCGCCGCGCTCGGGTTCCTCGTGGCACTCGTCTTCTCGGCGGTCCAGGCCGCCGGCGGGCTGATCGACCTGTTCGCCGGCTTCCAGCTCGCGCAGGCGTTCGACCCCTTGAACCTCACGAGCGGCGCGCAGTTCCAGCGGCTCTACCAGCTCACGGCGATCGTGCTGCTGTTCGCCTCCGACGGGTACCAGCTCATCGTCGCGGGCCTGGTCCGGACGTTCGACGTGCTGCCGCTGGGCACGCCGCTCGACCTCGCCGCGATGGGCGCCGCGAGCGCCGACGGCCTCACGCAGATGTTCCTCGCCGCGCTCCAGGTCGCGGGCCCGCTGATCGTCGTGCTGTTCCTCGCCGACGTCGGGCTCGGGCTCCTCACGCGCGTCGCCCCGGCGCTCAACGCGTTCGCGCTCGGCTTCCCGCTCAAGATCCTGATGACGCTCCTCCTCGTCGGCACGGCGTTCGTCGCGCTGCCCGCACTGGTCTCGTCGCTCACCGACGACGCCGTCACGAGCCTCATGGGGGTGAGCGGATGAGCGAGGACGCGGCCTCCAAGAGCGAGAAGGCCACCCCGAAGCGGATGAAGGAGCTGCGCCGCGACGGCTCGCTCCAGCGCTCGCAGGACCTCTCGGCCTGGCTCGGCATGGGGGTCGCCGCCGCGACGCTCGGGATGGTGCTGAGCCGCGGCTCCGAGGCGGCGACCGAGCAGCTCACGACCGTGCGGGCGGTCGTCGCCGACCCGGACCCGGCGCGCGCCGTCCAGGCGCTCGACGACGGGCTCGGCTCCGTCCTGACGACCGTGGCGCCGCTGCTCGCCGTCGTCGTCCTCGCCGCTGTCGTCGCCTCGGCCGCCCAGGGCGGGCTGCACATCTCGACCAAGAAGCTCAAGCCGACGTTCAAGCAGTTCAACGTGGCGAAGGGGCTCAAGCGCGTGCTCGGCGGCCAGGCGTGGTGGCAGGGCGCGAAGGCGCTGCTCAAGACGGTGGCCGTCGGCGGCGTGCTCGCCGTGACGGTGCAGGGGATCGCGCCGATGCTCCTCGCGTCCGGCGGGCTCTCGCTGGACCAGGTCATGCAGCTGGGCGGCAACGGGGTCGCGTCGCTCATGCGCACCGCCGTGGCGGCCGGGATCGGGCTCGCGATCCTCGACATCCTCGTGATCCGCCGGGCGAACCGGAAGAAGACGATGATGAGCAAGCAGGAGATCAAGCAGGAGAACAAGTCGTCCGAGGGCGACCCCCTGCTCAAGAGCGCGATCCGCTCCAAGCAGATGTCGATGAGCCGCAACCGGATGATGGCGGCCATCGCCGACGCCGACGTCGTGCTCGTCAACCCGACGCACGTCGCCGTCGCGCTGCGCTACGAGCCGGGTAAGGGCGCGCCGCGGGTCGTCGCCAAGGGCTCGGGGCACGTCGCGGCGCGCATCCGGGCCGAGGCCACGAAGAAGCGCGTGCCGCTCGTGGCCGACGTGCCGCTCGCGCGCGCGCTGCACGGCGCGTGCGGGCTCGGCCAGGAGATCCCGACCGAGCTCTTCACCTCCGTCGCCAAGGTCCTCGCGTTCGTCATGGCGCTCAAGCGCCGCGGCGCCGCGCAGGGCGTCCACACGGTCCCCGCCGGGAGGGCCGCATGACCGCCCGCCAGAGCACCGCCGTCGTGCCCCCGCCCACCGCCCCTACCGCCACCCTCGCCCCCGCCGTCGTGCCCCCGCCCACCGCCCCTACCGCCACCCTCGCCCCCGCCCGCGCTCCCGCCGCCCACGCACCGGCACACACCCACGCACCGGCACACACCCACGCACCGGCACACACCCACGCACCGGCACACACCCACGCACCGAGGACGAGTCGATGAAGAACAAGAACATCGCGGGGCTCGCGATCCCCGCGGGCGTCGTCGGGATCGTGCTGCTGCTCGTCGTGCCGCTGCCCGCGCCGCTGCTCGACGTGCTGATCGTCGTCAACATCGTCGGCTCGCTCGTCATCCTGCTGACCAGCATGTACGTCAAGCGGCCGGTCGACTTCTCGATCTTCCCCTCGCTGCTGCTGGTCGCGACCCTGTTCCGGCTCGGCCTCAACGTCGCGTCGACGCGCCTCGTGCTGCGGGACGGGTACGCGGGGGAGGTCATCGGCGCGTTCGGCGAGTTCGTGGTCGGCGGGTCGCTGGTGATCGGCCTCGTGATCTTCCTGATCCTCGTCGTCATCCAGTTCGTCGTGATCACCAACGGCGCGGGCCGCGTCGCCGAGGTCGGGGCCCGGTTCACGCTCGACGCGATGCCCGGCAAGCAGATGGCGATCGACGCCGACCTCAACTCCGGCCTCATCGACGAGGACACCGCGCGCCGGCGCCGGGCCGACGTGAGCGCCGAGGCCGACTTCTACGGGGCCATGGACGGTGGCTCGAAGTTCGTCAAGGGCGACGCCATCGCGGGCATCATCATCACGGTCATCAACCTGGTCGGCGGCTTCATCATCGGCATGGTCCAGATGGGCATGTCGGCCGGCGAGTCGCTCGAGCGGTTCAGCCTCCTGACCATCGGCGACGGCCTCGTCACCCAGATCCCGGCGCTGCTCCTGTCGGTCTCGAGCGGCATCATCGTCACGCGCTCGGGCGCCGACGACGACCTCGGCTCGGCCGCGAGCAAGCAGCTCGGCCAGTCGCGCCAGGCGCTGCAGATCGCGGGTGCCGCGTCGATCGGCATGGCGTTGATCCCGGGCCTTCCCAAGGTCCCGTTCGTCGCGGTCGGCGCCCTGCTGCTGCTCGCCGGTCAGCGCGTCAAGGCGCGCGACGCCGCCGACGCCGAGGCAGCGGCTGCCTCCGCGACGTCGCCCGCCGCCGCGGCGCAGTCGCCCGACACCCCCGAGGCGCTG
Source organism: Cellulomonas fimi (assembly GCF_012952065.1). Lineage (GTDB taxonomy): Bacteria > Actinomycetota > Actinomycetes > Actinomycetales > Cellulomonadaceae > Pengzhenrongella > Pengzhenrongella fimi_A. Next base: position 81,802 of record NZ_JABCJJ010000013.1, on the reverse strand, counting down.
ATCGAGCAGATGCGCGTCCACGCGCTCGAGATCCTGCTGGCGCCCGACCTCGTCGACCTCGTCGGCGGGGGCGACGGCGACCTGCTCTCGCGGGTGCGCGGGCTGCGACGGAAGATCGCGATGGACCTCGGCGTCGTCGTGCCGCCCGTCCGCACGCGCGACTCCGTCGACCTGCCGCGCTCGACCTACGCCGTCCGGATCTCGGGCGTCGAGGTCGGCCGCGGCGAGCTGCCCGTCGGGCGGATGCTCGCGCTAGGAGATTCCCTCGACGCTCTTCCAGGCCAGGCGGTCCACGAGCCGGTGTTCGGGCTCGCGGGCAAGTGGATCCCCGCCGAGCTGCGGCACGCCGCCGAGATGGCGGGTGCGACCGTCGTCGACCGCGTCTCGGTCCTCATCACGCACCTCGGCTCGATCATCACCCAGCACGCCTCGCGCCTCCTGACCCGGGAGGACGTGCGCGTGCTCACCGAGGGCGTCAAGCAGGTCAACCCGTCTGTCGTCGACGAGCTCGTCCCCGGGCTGCTGAGCCTCGGCGAGGTCCAGCGCGTGCTGCACGGGCTGCTCGACGAGCAGGTCGCGATCCGCGACCTGGGTCGCATCTACGAGGCCCTCACGCTCCGCGCCAAGCAGAGCACCGACGTCGGCGGGCTGGTCGAGGCGGCCCGCGCCGCGCTGGGGCCGGCGCTCGCCGCGCCGTACGGGCACGACGGCGTGCTGCGCGTCGTCGTCGTCGACCCCGTGCTCGAGCAGCAGCTCGTCGAGTCGCTGCGCCCGGCCGAGGGCGGGACGCAGATCATGCTCGAGCCCGCGCGCGTCGAGGGCGTGCTCGCGTCGGTCCGGTCGTGCGTCGCGGCGGGGGAGGCGTCCGGGTTCCCGGTGGTGCTGACCTGCGCGCCCGCGCTGCGGCCCGCGATGCGCAGGCTCGTCGTGCTCGCGACCCCCGAGCTGCCCGTTCTCTCGTACACCGAGGTGACGGGGTCCGGGCTGCGGATCGAGACGGTCGGGACGGTGCGCGATGCCCACGCGATTGCTGCTTGACGGCGAGGACCTCGCGAGCCTCGTGCGCCGCGTCTGCGCCGAGATGGGGCCCGACGCCGTCATCGTCAAGGCCGAGCGCGTCCGCACGGGCGGGATCGGCGGGTTCTTCGCCAAGGAGCACTTCGAGCTGACCGTCGAGGTGCCCGAGCCGCGACCGCGGATCCCGCGGCGCCGACCCGTCGTTGCGCCGGCCCCGGGCCCGGCCGCCGCCCCCGCGGTCGGGCTGTCCGCGCTGATCGACGCCGCCGACGCCGCCGAGGTGCACGACGCCGCACCCCGCGTCTCGACCGACGCCGCGACCTTCGCCTCGGTGCTGGCCTCGATCGACGACATGGCCGACGTCCCGGGCGGCGCGCACGCCGGGGTCGAGGGCCGACTGGCCGCGACGCCGGTGGTCGAGCACCAGGGTGCGCGGCGGATCGAGGACCTCGGCGTCGTGGGCGCCGCGGGTGCGGCGGGTCCCGTGGGCGCGGCGGTCTCCGCGGTCGACGCGACGGCCGTCGCCGGGGTCGATGCCGGCGCGACCCCCGGTGGTGAGGCGGCGGGCGCGCCCGCGCTGCCGCCGGCTCGCTTCGCGCCGCGCGGGGCGGTCGTGACGCCGGTCGCGTTCGACCCGATCCGCGCCGGGATCCCGACCCAGGCGGGCGCGCCCGAGTCCGGTGCGACCGAGCCGGCGGGTGCGGCTGACGAGGTCGGCGCGGCCGAGGAGGCGGGCGCGGCTGACGAGGTCGGCGGGACCGACGGGTCCGGGGCGTCGGCCGCGGCGGGCGCCGTCGGCCCTGGGCCGGGGTCGACCTCCGCGGCGACCCCCGACGGTGCCCCGCGCCCTCCCGACGGTGCCCCGCGCCCTCCCGGGGGCGACCGCCGTGCGCTGCTCGCGCTCGGCGTGCCGTCCGCGCTGCTCGGTGACGGGCCGCTCGACGAGCCGCTCCCGCTCTCGAGCCTGCTCGCGTCGATGACCCGTCCGCCGACCCTGCTGCGCACGTCCGGGGCGATCGTCGCCGTCGTCGGCGAGAAGGCCGAGGCGCTCGCGGTGGCGACGCAGATGGCGGGGCGGCTGCGGCTCGACCCGCACGACGTGGTGCTCGCGGGCGAGATGCAGCCGGTCGCGGGGCACGGACGCCGGCTCCTCAGCCCCTCGGCGGCGGCCCGCTACCGGGCTCGCGTGACGGACGGTGAGCAGGTGAGCATCGTCGCGCTCGGCGTCGGGCCTGGTGCGGAGGACCGCCGCGCGGCCGCCGAGCTGCTCGCCGAGCTGGGGGCCGACCAGACGTGGGCCGTGCTCGACGCGCGGCGCAAGGCGGCGGACCTGCGGGCCTGGATGGCGGCGGTCGGCGGGGCGGTCGCGGGGGGTGGAGGGTTCGACGCCGTCGCCGCGGCCTCGGTCCACGAGACCCAGGAGCCGGGCACGGTGCTGGGCCTGGGCACGCCGGTCGGCTGGATCGACGGCCTACCGGCGACCCCGGTCGTCTGGGCGGCCCTCCTCAGCGAGCGCCTGGGCACGGGCGCCCACTGGGACTGAGGGAGGAAACTGCGCACCCACGCGCACTTTCCTCCCGCGGGCGAGCCTCCCGCCCAGCGGGGCGAGGCCGGGCGGTGGGGACGTGAGCGGATAGTGTCGTCGGCATGCTGGTGCTGAGCCGTCGCGTGGGTGAGCGACTGATGATCGGGGACGACGTCGTGGTGACCGTCCTCGAGGTGCGCAGCGACGGCGTCCGCCTCGGCATCGACGCGCCGCGCACGGTCGCGGTCAACCGGGCCGAGGTGATCGAGGCGGTGACGGAGTCCAACGTCCAGGCCGCCACGGCGGACGAGGGCGCGGTCGACGCGCTGCGACGCCTGATGCCGCCGAAGCCACCCGCCTAGCGCGCGGACCTCCGCCGCGCGCTGAGCACGCTCCGGCCGCCTGATCACCCGTCCGCCCCCCCGACCTGCGGAGAGGTCCGGGCGCGCGCGGGTGAGACGGGGGCGTCGCGCTCACATCTCGACAGGTCGTGCCGATCGAGAGGTCTGGCGGGACCGATCGAGCGTGGGGAGGGCAGTCGTGGACGACATGGACGAGATCGTCCGCGAGTTCCTCGTCGAGAGCTACGAGAACCTCGACCAGCTGGACCAGGACCTCGTCGAGCTCGAGAAGAGCCCGGGCGACCGAGCACTGCTGAGCAGCATCTTCCGCACCATCCACACGATCAAGGGCACCAGCGGGTTCCTCGCCTTCGGTCGGCTCGAGCGGCTCACGCACGTCGGCGAGAACCTGCTCGTCGAGCTGCGCGACGGCCGGCGCGCGATGGACGAGAGCTCCACGACCACGCTCCTGCTCATGGTCGACGCCGTGCGCGAGATCCTCGCGTCGATCGACGCCACCGGCGCCGAGGGCGACGTCGCCGTCGATCCCGTCATCGAGCGCATCAGGGCCGTCCTGGAGAACCGTCACCCGACGCCCGCCGCCGCCCCGCTCACGGCCGACGCTCCCGCCGACGGCACCAACGGCGCTCTCACCGACGGCACCGACGGCGCTCTCACCGACGGCACCGACCAGGCGGCCGACCACGCGGCGTCTGCCTTCGCGTTCCTCGCCGCGGACGACGACGTCGCGTTCGTCCCGGAGGTCGCGTCGCCGGTCGAGCCCGCCGGGCTGCCGACCCGCGGCGCTCGTGCCCTGCCGGTGCGGACCCCCCGCCCCGAGCCGACGGCGTCGACCCCGAGCCCGTCACCTGAGCCCATCCCGGCGCCGCCCGACCCGAGCCCGCCCGCAACCCCCGGCCCCGCCGACGCATCCGCCTCCGCCGACCCGACCAGCCCCGCCGACCCGACCTCCGCCGACCCGACCTCCGCCGACCCGACCAGCCCCGCCGACCCGACCTCCGCCGCGCGCGGCTCCCACGAGACCTCGGTCCGCGTCGACGTCGACCTCCTCGACGCGCTCATGCGCCAGGTCGGCGAGCTCGTGCTCGCGCGCAACCAGCTCAAGCTGCTCGCGGCCGAGGCGCAGGACCCGGCGCTCACGCGCGCGTTCCAGCGCCTCAGCGTCATCGCGGGCGAGCTGCAGGACGGCGTCATGAAGACCCGCATGCAGCCGATCTACCAGGTGTGGGGCAAGGTGCCGCGCCTCGTCCGCGACCTCGCCGCGGTGACCGGCCGCAAGGTCCGCCTCGACATGATCGGGGGCGAGACCGAGCTCGACCGCACCCTGCTCGAGGCGGTCAAGGACCCGCTGACGCACCTGATCCGCAACGCCGTCGACCACGGCATCGAGGACACCGACGTGCGCGTCGCCGCCGGCAAGAACCAGGTCGGCGTGGTGACGCTCCGCGCGTCCCACGCGGGCGGGCAGGTCGTGGTCGAGGTGACCGACGACGGCGGCGGGATCGACCCCGGCCGCGTCGCCGCGAAGGCGGTCGAGCGCGGGCTGCGCACGGTCGAGCAGGTCGCCGCCATGAGCGTGCCCGAGCTGCTCCACCTGCTCTTCCTGCCGGGGTTCTCGACGGCCCAGGCGGTCACGAACGTCTCCGGCCGCGGCGTCGGCATGGACGTCGTGCGGACCAAGGTCGAGGCGATCGGCGGCTCGGTCGACGTCGAGTCGACCGTCGGGGCGGGAACCACGTGGCGCCTGCGGATCCCGCTGACGCTCGCGATCGTGCCGGCGCTCATGCTCGAGGCCGCGGGCGGCACGTACGCCATCGGTCAGGTCGGGCTGCAGGAGCTGGTCGCAGTCGAGGCGGAGAAGGTCGCCACGGTGATCGAGCACATCGGCTCCGCCCCGGTGTACCGGCTGCGCGGCGACCTGCTGCCGCTGGTCGGCCTGCGCGACGTGCTGGGCCACGGCAGCTTCCGGGACACCGACGGCTCGCTGATCATCGCCGTGCTCGAGTCGGACAGCCACCGGTTCGGGCTCGTGGTCGACCGCGTGCTCACGACCGAGGAGGTCGTCGTCAAGCCGCTGCCCGCGCGCCTCAAGGCGATCGGCCTCTACGCGGGCGCGACGCTGCTCGGCGACGGCCGGGTCGCGCTCATCCTCGACGGACCCTCGATCGCGCGTCACGCGCTCGCGGCCGACGCCGCGGACCTCGAGGAGGCCGTGATCGAGGAGGAGGTGGACCACCGGGAGACGGAGGAGATGCTGGTCGCGGGGGTCGGTGGCGGGCACCGCGTGGCGTTCCCGCTGGCCCTCGTGACGCGGCTCGAGCGGCTCCGCGGGGTCGACGTCGAGCACGTCGGCGGACGCGAGGTCATCCAGTACCGCGGTGCGATCGTCCCGCTGCTCCGGCTCCAGCGCCTGGTCGGCGTGGAGGAGGAGCGCGCGGGCGGCGAGCTGCTCGTCGTCGTCGCGTCGCGGGGGAGCCGGACGGTCGCGATCACGGTGGACGAGATCCTCGACATCACGCACGACGACGTCGCGGCACGCAGCCTGGTCGACGCGCCCGGCCTGCTCGGCTCGAGCGTCCTCAACGGGCGGGTCACCGGCCTGCTGGACTGGCACGCCGCGCTGCTGAGCGCCGACGCCGGCTACTTCGACGAGGTGCTCGACGAGCCCGGCGCGGAGTCCGCGCGCACCGCCGACCTGGTGGGGGTCTGAACGTGGCCACGCAGCTCGCGACCTTCTCGCTCGACGGCGCCCGGTACGGCGTCGACGTCCTGCGCGTCCGTGAGGCCCTGCGGCTCCAGGACCAGACCCCCGTGCCGCACGCCCCCGTGGGCGTCGTCGGGCTCGTCAACCTGCGCGGGCAGGTGATCCTCTCGTTCGACCTGCGCAGCCGGCTCGAGCTGCCCCCGCCGCCTGCGGACGCAGAGCCGATGATGCTCGTGGTCCAGGTGGGCGGGGAGTCGATCAGCCTGCTCGTGGACGAGGTCGGCGACGTGGTCGACGTCGAGGACGACCAGTTCGCGCCGCCGCCGGACACGCTCGGGAGCCCGCTCCGGCAGATCATCCGCGGCGCGTACAAGCTCGACGACGGCCTGCTGCTGGCCCTCGACCTCGACCGCGCTACCGCGCCATGAGCCGGCGACCTCACCGCGACACCGACCGTGCGACAGCCGAGACGAAGGGCCTCGCGATGAAGCGACCCGGACCGACCGCAGGCAACCGCGTCCCCACGCCCCACCCCCCGGTCGACGCCGTCGCCGACCCGCAGCCCGCGGTCGACGCCGTCCCCGCGCCCCAGCCCGCGGCCGGCGGCGTCGTGCACCGGCTCACCGCTCGGGTCAGGTCGCTGATCCCGCGCGCCCGGAGCGCAGACCGGGACGCCGCCAGCCCCGAGGCGCGCTCTGCCGACACCCCGCAGGCCGACCCCCCGCAGGCCGACGCCCCGCAGGCCGACGCCCCCCAGGCCGACGCCCCGCAGCCCGACACGCCGCAGAGCGGCCGGCCCACCGCCGCGCGACGTCGTCGTCGTCGTCGTCCACGCCTGCCACGACTGTCGCGCGTCCGCGTGCCGTGGCTCGGCGCGCTGTCGATCCGCTCGAAGATCCTCGTCAGCATCGGCCAGCTGGCGGTCGTCGCGGTTGCCGTGACCGGGGTCGCGCTCGTCCAGATGGACGGCATGGCGAAGGACACGACCCAGCTCGCGCGGATCAACGACCAGGCGATGGCGAGCCTCATCGCCGTCCGTCGCGAGCACCTCGAGGCGCAGATGGTCCTCGCGCAGGTCGCGGCGTCGACGACGAACGCCAGCACCGCCGAGTGGCTCACGGAGGTGGACGAGGCCGACGCGCGGTTCGACGAGGCGGCGGACGCCTTCGAGGCAGCGACGGCGAGCAGCGGCACGCTGTCGGACGAGTGGGAGCTCGCGCGCACCGCCTGGGAGGACTGGCGCGAGATCCGCGAGTCCCGCCTGCTGCCGTACGCCGTCGCCCGCGACCGCGCGGCGTACGAGACGCTCCAGGTGCAGGAGGGCCAGCTCACCGTCAGCAGGTTCGAGGGTCACCTGAACGAGGTCGAGGCCGACCTCGCGACGCGCATCGAGGCGCTCGCGGCGGAGTCCGCCACGACCGCGCGCTCGGCCGTCCTCCTGGTGGTCGCCGCCCTCGTCCTCGGCGTCGTCCTCTCGCTCGTGCCCGCGGTGCTGATGACCGGCACGATCCGCCGCAAGGTGGACAGGGTCAAGGGCTCGCTCGAGGCCATGGGCGCCGGGGACCTCACGGTCACCGCCGACGTCCACAGCCGCGACGAGCTCGGCCAGATGGCAAGGTCGCTCGCCACGGCTCAGGAGTCGTTGCGGGCGACGCTCGCCGGCGTCTCCGGCACCGCGCACGCGGTCGCCGAGTCGGCCGAGGAGATGGCCGCGGCCGGCGCCCAGGTGGCGGCCGGCTCGGAGGAGACGAGCGTGCAGGCCGGGGTCGTCGCGGCCGCCGCGGAGCAGGTCAACCGCAACGTCCAGACCGCCTCCGCCGGCGCGGAGCAGATGGGCGCCTCGATCCGGGAGATCGCGCAGTACGCCAACGAGGCGGCCAAGGTCGCGGAGCGCGCCACGGGAGTCGCCGCCGAGATGACCGGCACCGTGACGAAGCTCGGCTCGTCGAGCGAGCAGATCGGCGCCGTCGTCCGCGTCATCACGGCCATCGCGGAGCAGACCAACCTCCTGGCGCTCAACGCGACCATCGAGGCGGCCCGCGCAGGCGACGCCGGGCGCGGCTTCGCCGTCGTGGCCGGGGAGGTCAAGGAGCTCGCGCAGGAGACCGCCCGGGCCACCGAGGAGATCACGCGCCGGGTCGAGGCGATCCAGCAGGACACGACCGGTGCGGTCGCCTCGATCGGCGAGATCTCCGAGATCATCACAGCGATCAACGACTACCAACTCACCATCGCCTCGGCGGTCGAGGAGCAGACGGCGACGACGCACGAGATGGGACGCTCGATCGCGCAGGCCGCCGCCGGCTCGAGCGAGATCGCGGACGGCATCAGCAGCGTGGCCTCCGCCGCGACCACGTCCACCGAGGTGTTCGGCACCGTCAACGACTCGGTCGACGAGCTCGCCCGGATGTCCGCCGACCTGCGCCACCGCGTCGAGGTCTTCACCTACTGAACCGCTCGTCGATCCATGTGGCCCGATCCACGTGACCGCCCCGCCGACCTCATCCGGCCGCCGCGACGGCCGATGGGAACGACGGCACCCCGAACACCCAGGAGCACCCAGATGAGCACCGTGACGACGACCGGCACCACGGTCAGCGCCGACGCCGCGCGTACCGGCACGACCCCCGTCGTCGACCCGTCGCCGATGCCTCAGGGCGGCGCGGCCCCGACCGTCGTGCCGACCCCCACCGCAGGTCCCGCGTCCACGCAGGCGCCCGACGCCGAGGTCGCCCCGGCGTCGGCCGCCGCCACCGCGCGGTGGTCCTCGATGCGATCGATCCGGGCCAAGATCCTCGGTGCGATCGGCATGCTCGCCGCCGTCTCCCTCGGCGTCGGCCTCCTCGCCGTGGTCGGCATGACCGGGATGGCGTCCGACGCCGCGGAGATCGCCGCGGTGAACAAGCAGGCGACCATGGCGCTCGCGGGCGTCGACGAGGCACAGCTCACCGCTCGCATGAGCATCGCCCAGCTGGCGGCGGCCACCTCGGACGCCGGCAAGGCCGGCTGGGAGGAGAAGATCGACGCCGCGGACGTCATGTTCGACGAGGCGGCCGCGCAGTTCGCGCAGACCGAGGGCACCAGCCGCGTGCTCCCGGAGGAGTGGGAGTCGCTGCTCGCGAACTGGGAGACCTGGAAGCAGGCGCGTGACGAGGGGCTGCTCCCCGCGGCGATCGCGAGCGACCGGAACGCCTTCGAGCTCGAGCGCATCCAGCGGGCCCAGCCCGCGATCGACTCGTTCGACCGCGACCTCGCGGCGGTGCAGGAGCACCTGATGCGCTACGTCGACGGCCTCGCGACCCAGTCGCAGGCCGAGGCACGCCGCGCCATGGCGCTCCTGCCCGTCGCGCTGGGCATCGGGCTGGTCCTGTCGCTCGTCCCGGCCTTCCTGATGACCCGCACCATCCGGCGGAAGATCGACCGGGTGAAGTCCTCGCTCGAGGCGATGGCCGACGGCGACCTCACGGTCGCGGCCGACGTGCGCAGCGCGGACGAGCTGGGCCAGATGGCGCGCTCGCTGGCACGCGCGCAGGAGTCGCTGCGGGCCACGATGGCCGGGGTCGCGGGCACCGCGCAGGCGGTCGCCGCGTCCGCCGAGGAGATGTCGGTCGCCGGGGCGCAGGTCGCCGCCGGCTCGGAGGAGACGAGCGTCCAGGCCGGCGTCGTGGCGGTCGCCGCGGAGCAGGTCAGCCGCAACGTGCAGACGGTCGCCGCGGGCGCCGAGCAGATGGGCGCCTCGATCCGCGAGATCGCGCAGTACGCCAACGAGGCGGCGAAGGTGGCCGAGCAGGCCACCGGCGTCGCCGCGGCGATGACCGGCACGGTGACGAAGCTCGGCTCCTCGAGCCAGGAGATCGGGAAGGTCGTGCGGGCCATCACGTCGATCGCCGAGCAGACCAACCTGCTCGCGCTCAACGCGACGATCGAGGCCGCCCGGGCCGGGGACGCGGGCAAGGGCTTCGCCGTCGTGGCCGGGGAGGTCAAGGAGCTCGCGCAGGAGACCGCCCGGGCGACCGAGGAGATCACCCGCCGGGTCGAGGCGATCCAGGTCGACACCACCGGGGCGGTGGCGGCCATCGGCGAGATCTCCGAGATCATCGCGGCGATCAACGACTTCCAGCTGACGATCGCCTCCGCGGTCGAGGAGCAGACGGCGACGACGCACGAGATGAGCCGCTCGGTCGCCCAGGCCGCCACGGGGTCGGGCGAGATCGCCACCGGCATCAGCAGCGTGGCCGAGGCGGCCACCAGCTCGACCCAGGTGCTGCACACCGTCGGGGAGTCGGTCGACGAGCTCGCCCGGATGTCGGCCGACCTCCGGCACCGCGTCGACGTCTTCACGTACTGATGTGGCCGGGCGACGAGCACGGGATCAGGAGCGTGGGATGAGGAGCACGGGACGTCGCGGGCGTACCGGCGCGCGGGGGCCGGGACGCCTGCGCACAGCGTTCGGGTCGTGGTCACGGTCGCGCTCCATCCGCCGGAGGCTGCTGGTCTCGCTCGGCATGCTGGCGGTCGTCGCCGCAGGTGTCGCCGCGCTCGCGGTGTCCCAGCTCTCCGCGCTGGCCGCGGGGAACGAGGACCTCGCCCGCGCCGACCGTGCGACGACGAGCCTCGCGCGGATGGGCTCCGCGCAGCTCACGACGCGTGCCGCGGTCGCCGAGCTGGCCGCGACCGCCGGCAGCACGGACGTGGCCGCCCGGCTGGCCGAGGTCACAGCGGGGGACCGGGCCATGGCTGCGGCCGTCGAGGGGTTCGTCGCGGCGGTGGGCACCGACCGCGAGCTGCCCGAGGCCTGGCCCCAGGTGCTGAGCAGCTGGGACCGCTGGGTGACCGTGCGCGAGGAGCGGCTGCTGCCCGCGCTCTTCGCGCGGGACCGGGTCGCCTACGAGCTCGGGCAGACGCAGCAGGCGCAGCCGTACCTCGACACCTTCGACCGGAACTTCCGGTCGGTCCAGGCCGAGATCGTCGGGGTCGCCGAGGCGCGCAACGTCGCGCTCCAGGCCCAGGCCCAGCGGGCGAGGCTCGTCCTCGGCGCGGCGCTCGTCGTCGGCGTCGGGATCGCTGCCCTGACCGCGTACACGTTGCCGCGCACGATCCGACGCCGGATCGACCGCGTGAGCCGCTCGCTCGACGCGATGGCGGACGGTGACCTGACCGTGGTCGCGCGCGTCACGAGCGGCGACGAGCTGGGCCGGATGGCGCGGGCGCTCGCGACGGCGCAGGAGACGCTGCGGGGGACCCTGGCCGAGGTGGCGGTCACCGCGCAGGCCGTGGCGGACTCCGCCGAGCAGCTGTCCGCGGCCGCCGCGCAGGTCGCGGCCGGCTCGGAGGAGACCAGCGTGCAGGCCGGGATGATCGCGGTCGCTGCCGAGCACGTCACCGACAACGTCGAGACCGTCGCGGCGGGCGCCGAGCAGATGGGTGTGTCGATCCGGGAGATCGCGCAGTACGCCGACGAGGCCGCCACGGTCGCCCAGCGCGCCACCGGGGTCGCCGCCGACATGACCGGGACCGTGACCAAGCTGGGCTCGTCGAGCCAGGAGATCGGGAAGGTCGTGCGGGCCATCACGTCGATCGCCGAGCAGACGAACCTGCTCGCGCTCAACGCGACGATCGAGGCCGCCCGGGCGGGGGACGCCGGCAAGGGCTTCGCGGTCGTCGCGGGCGAGGTCAAGGAGCTGGCGCAGGAGACCGCGCGGGCCACCGAGGAGATCACGCGCCGGGTCGAGGCCATCCAGGCGGACACGGCGCTCGCGGTCGCGTCGATCGGTGAGATCACGGGGATCATCGCGGCGATCAACGACTTCCAGCTGACGATCGCCTCCGCCGTGGAGGAGCAGACGGCGACGACGCACGAGATGAGCCGGTCCGTCGCGCAGGCGGCCACGGGGTCGGGCGAGATCGCCACGAGCATCGGCAGCGTCGCGCAGGCGTCGGCGGGTGCCACCCAGGTGCTGCACACGGTCGGCGACTCGGTCGAGGAGCTCGCCCGCATGTCGTCTGACCTGCGTGCCCGTGTCGCCGCGTTCACGTACTGAAGATCGCCACAGAATCGCCCATACCGCGTCGCGGCGGTGGCTCACATCGGGGGACCCGGCGCCGATAGAGGAGTCAGTGCAGGGAGGCCCCCGACCCCGCACCGAGCCGGCCGCAGGCACACGCACACCAGCCCGACGCCCCAGCCCGACGCACCAGCCCGACAGACCAGCCGACGCACCAGCCGACAGACCAGCCGACCGACCAGCCGCTCGAGCCGCACCGGCCGAGCGGCGCGACGAGCGAAGGAGCGCACGTGTCCCGCATCCGGGTCCTCGTGGTCGACGACTCCGTCGTCGTGCGGCGGCTCGTGGTCGGTGCGCTCGAGGGCGACCGCGACATCGACGTGGTCGGAACCGCCGCGAACGGCCGGATCGCGCTCGACCAGGTGACCCGGCTCCGGCCGCACCTGGTGACGATGGACATCGAGATGCCGGAGATGGACGGCCTCGAGGCGGTCCAGGAGCTGCGTCGTCGGGGCGACCGGTTCCCGATCATCATGTTCTCGACGCTGACCGAGCGCGGCGCCGAGGCCACGCTCGACGCCCTCGCCGCGGGCGCGACGGACTACGTCACCAAGCCGACGAACGTGCCCGACCTGCGCGCGGCGCTCACCGACGTGGCGCAGCAGCTCCTGCCGCGCATCAAGGCCCTCGTCCCGCACGTGCTCGACGCCGACGGCGGCTCGTCCGACCGCGGGACCGGGTCGCGGGGTGCCGGGCACGACGGCGGCGCGTCGCCCGAGGCGGGACGTCCCGTGTCGGCGCTGCGGACCCCCCTGCGCCCGCTCTCCGAGGCGACCCGGCGCCGCGCGCGTCGCACGGCGGAGCTGTCCGGTGGCACCGGTCCCACCCCCACCTCGTCTGCGCTCCGTGGCGTCACGGGCCCTCGGAGCGCGGACGCCCCCGTCACGGCCGCGGCACGTGGCGTGCCCGGCGCGACGGCGCGGCGTCCGATCGCTCTTGCCCACCACGCCGACGGTGCCGTGCGCCCGGTCCGGGCCGTCGTCATCGGCGCGTCCACCGGGGGCCCCGAGGCGCTGACCCGGCTCGTCGCGTCGATCGCCCGGCCCCTGCCGGTGCCCGTCGTGGTCGTGCAGCACATGCCGCCGGTCTTCACGCGCCAGCTCGCGCAGCGGCTCGATCGCACGGGCGGCTCGACGGTGGTCGAGGCGGTGGGTGGCGAGGAGCTGCTGCCTGGGCACGTCTACGTCGCCCCCGGCGACCACCACCTCGAGCTCGAGCGGACCGCGCGCGGCGCACGCACCCGCCTGACCCAGGACCCGCCCGTCAACTTCTGCCGCCCGGCGGTCGACACCCTCTTCCGCACCGCGGTCGACGTGTACGGCGGCGACCTGCTCGCCGTCGTGCTCACCGGCATGGGCACCGACGGGCGCACCGGCACCGGCGCGGTCGTCGCGGCGGGGGGCACCGTCGTCGTGCAGGACGAGGCCTCGAGCGTGGTCTGGGGGATGCCGGGGGCCGTGGCCGCCGCGGGTCTGGCGCACCGCGTCGTGCCGATCGACGAGATGGCGGCCACGGTCGTCGGGCTGGTCCAGCGCGGCGTCGACGACGCCGGCAGCCACGCGGACACCCACCCCGCCCCCACCGACACCCCCGCCTCGCGGACCGGTGCCCTGACCCCCGCCCGAGGAGGTGCCCGGTGACGTTGGCCCCCGAGTCGTTCCGGTACGTCGCTGACCTGGTCCGAGAGCGCAGCGCCATCCAGCTACCCGCCGGCAAGGAGTACCTCGTCGAGAGCCGCCTCCAGCCGCTCGCCCGGCAGGCCGGGCTCGTCGAGGTCGACGAGTTCGTGCGCGCGCTGCGCACCGCGTCCAAGCCGGCCGACCATGAGCGCGTCGTCGAGGCGCTGACCACGAACGAGACCTCGTGGTTCCGCGACGCGACGCCGTTCCAGGCGCTCGTGCGGCATGTCGTCCCCGAGCTGCTGGCCCAGGACCCGGCGCGCACGTCGCTGCGCATCTGGTCCGCCGCCTGCTCGACCGGTCAGGAGCCGTACAGCATCGCGATGCAGCTGCGCGACGGCTTCCCGGAGCTCGACTCGCGGATCGTCGCCACGGACCTGTCCGCGGAGGTGCTCCTCAAGGGGCGCGCGGGCCGGTACAGCCAGCTCGAGATCAACCGCGGCCTGCCGGCGACGATGCTCGTCAAGCACCTCACCCGCGCGGGCACCGAGTGGGAGGTGAGCGACGGGCTCAAGTCGATGGTCACCTTCACGCGGCACAACCTGCTGCACACGCCACCCGCGGGCGGGCCGTACGACATCGTCTTCCTGCGCAACGTGCTCATCTACTTCGACCTCGCGGCGAAGCAGGAGGTCCTGCGGCGCGTCCAGTCGGTCGTCCGCCCGGGCGGCTTCCTGCTCCTCGGCGCCGCCGAGACCACGATCGGGATCGACGACAGCTGGGAGCGCGTGCCGGTGGGCCGCAGCTCCGTCTACCGACTCAACGACCGGAGGGCGTCATGAGAGCGCTGGTGATCGACGACTCCCGGGCGATGCGGCGGATCGTCGCCGGCATCCTGTCCGGGCTCGGCTACGAGACGGCGCAGGCCGGGCACGGGGCCGAGGCGCTCGAGCTGCTGGACGCGGGGGAGCGCTTCGACCTCGCCTGCATCGACTGGAACATGCCCGTCATGGACGGCATGGAGTTCGTCCTCGCGGTGCGCGCGCGCCGCGAGCTGCGTGACATGACGCTCATGATGGTGACGACCGAGGGTGAGCACAGCCAGATCGTGCGTGCGCTCGCGGCCGGAGCCCACGAGTACCTCATCAAGCCGTTCACCCCGGACGCGATCCGGGACAAGCTCGAGCTGCTCGGGCTGATGCCTCTCGAGGAGTCCGTATGAGTTCCACCGCCCTGTTCGGCGCCGAGCAGATCACGGCGATCGCGGAGGAGGTCTTCGCCGCCATGGTCGACGGCGAGACCGGCGCCCTGAACCCGTGGCTGGACGGCCCGGTCACCCTGACGAACCCGCTGCACGCGTGGGTCGAGCTCCAGGTGGAGCTGCCGAGCCGCGTGCTGCTGACCACGGAGCGCGAGACGGCCGACGACCTCGCGCGGGCCTTGCTCGCGATGGAGCCCGACGAGCCGGTGTCGGAGGACGACCTGGTCGACGCGTTCGGCGAGGTGGCGAACGTCGTCGGCGGCAACCTCAAGGCGCTGCTGCCGGTGCACGGCAAGCTCGCGCTCCCGCAGGTGAGCGCCGACGCGCCGTCGGCCGAGGGGGCGACGCCGATCGACGACGTCGCGCTGTCGTGGCGCGGTCGCCTGCTCACCGTCTCGGTGTGGACGCTCTGACTGCGTCTGTCCCGCTCCCCCCGGGTGCGAACCGCGGTTCCTTCTGTGCAGGGTTCCTCCATGCAGAGTGACGAGATGGGTAGACGACGTTGGTACGAGTAGTGATCGCGGACGACAGCAGGGTGATGCGCAAGATCGTCATCCGTACGCTCCGGCAGGCGGGGTACGAGTGGGACGTCTTCGAGGCCGGTGACGGCGCCGAGGCGCTCACGCTGGTCGCGGCCGAGCAGCCCGACCTGGTGCTCTCGGACTGGAACATGCCCGAGCTGACCGGCATCGACCTCCTGCATGCGCTGCGCGCGGGCGGCGACGACGTGCCGTTCGGCTTCGTGACGTCGGAGGGCTCGCCCGAGATGCGGGCGCAGGCCGCGGAGGCGGGGGCGCTGTTCCTCATCGCCAAGCCGTTCACCGCGGAGTCGTTCCGCGAGGTGATCGAGCCGGTGCTGGTATGAGCAGCGGACCCGTCGAGGGAGCCACGCCGCTGCCCGCCGCCAAGGACGTGCGTGACCTGCTCGAGGTGACGCTGGGCCGCGACGTCGACGTCGCCACGGGCGGGCCGATGGTCAACCCCGGGGCCGACGACGGCGCCCTGGTCGGCGTCTACGTCGACCGCGGGCTCCGGTTGAGGGCCCTGGTGCTGTTCGACCTCGCGCTCGCGGCCCGGGCCGGCGCGGCGATCGCGCTCGTGCCCCCGGGCGCGTCCGAGGGCGCGATCGAGGCCGGCGCGCTGCCGGACCCGCTGCTCGAGAACGTCGAGGAGATCCTCAACATCGTGCGCTCGCTGTTCAACGTCGAGGGCGCCCCGCACCTGACGCTCGACACGACCGTGCCGCCGGGCGTGCCGCTCGCGGCCGACGTCGCGCGCTGGCCGATGGCGTACGTCCCGCGGCTCGACCTCGAGGTGGACGTCAAGGGCTACGGCCCGGGAAACCTGTCGATCGTCCTCCCCACCTGACGGCCAACGTCCGGTGTCAGACCGAGCGCGCGCCAGACCCCGCCCTGACTCTGACACGTGCCCGTGGACGTCGGGTGTCAGACCGAGCGCGCGCCAGACCCCGCCCTGACTCTGACACCTGACGACCGCCCCCGCCCCGCACCGCCCCGCGCTCCCACTCCCGCCCCCGTTCCCGCTCCCCCGGGGCGCCGTACTCCGGGGCGGGTCGGGGCGGAGCGGGGTGGATCGACGGGGCGGGAAAGGACTGCGGGGCCGGGCCCGGAACGTGAGCTCCTGGTCCGGCCCCGCAGGCGTGGCGCCTACCGACCCCGTGGGGTCAGTGGCGTCGGATGCTCACCGCCCGGCGGCTCGCACCGGTCAGGGCCCACCCGAGCGCCACGAGCGCGAGTGCGCCCAGGCCGAGCAGCCCGCCGTTGAAGCCGGTCGCCGCCAGAGCCGCCGCAGCCGGAGCCGCCGCAGCCGGAGCCGAGGTCACCGGCGCGACGACCGGCGCCGCGGCGACGTTCACCGAGACGGTCGCGGTGTCGCACAGACCCGCCGGGTCGCAGGTCTCGACCGCGAAGGCGTACGCCCCGGCCGCGGCCGGCGTGAACCGGACCTGCGCGCCGCTCTGAGCGGGCACGACGGCCGCACCGGCGGTCTGGGTCCACCGGTGGACGAGCGAGTCGGCGTCGGGGTCGGTCCCGGCGGCGGTCAGGGTGACCTCGCTGCCGGCGGTGCCGGTCTGCGTGGTCCCGCCGGTGACGGCCGCGGTCGGGGCGTCGTTGACGGCGCTCACCGTGATCGTGACGGTGGCGTCGTCGCACAGCCCGGTGTCGTCGCAGATGGTCACGACGAAGCCGTCGGCACCGTTGGTGTCGGCGTCGGGGGTGTACATGAACCCGCCCAGCGCGTCCAGCGCCACGGTGCCCGACGACGGCGGCGTGCTGACCGTGAACGTGAACACGGCGCTGTCGACGTCGGTGACGTACACGCTGCCCTGCACCGGCACGTCCTCGGTGGTCGTCAGCGACTCACCGGTAGCGACCGGCGAGTCGTCGACCGCCGCGACGGTGTAGGTCGCGGTCGCCGGGTCGCAGGCGCCGTCGGGGTCGCACGCCTGCCAGGTGAGGGTGTCCGTGCCGTTGAAGTCGGCGTTCGGGGTGTACCGCAGGTTGTTGCCGACGACGACGGCGGTGCCGTTCGCCGGGCCGGTCACCACGCTGTAGGTGAGGTCGGTGGCCGGGTCGTGGTCCGGGTCGGTCGTGCGGTTGGGCAGGACGGTCTGGTTGAACGCGTCCTCGATGAGGTTGCGCTGGAAGTTGGACGTGACGGGCGGTTCGACGACGGAGCTCACCGTGACCGAGACGGTCGCGGTGGTGCAGAGGCCGGACTGGTCGCACGCCTCGAGCTCGAAGGAGTCGGCGCCGTAGTAGTTGGCGTCGGGCGTGTACGTGAAGGCGCCGGTCACGGCGTCGACGACGACGGTCCCGTCGGTCGGGTTGACCGACACGGACACGGTGAGCGCGTCGCCGTCGACGTCGGAGGCGTTCGCGTTGCCGCTGACGGCGGTGTCCTCACCGGTCACGATCGACTGGCCGGTGACGGTCGGGGCGTCGTTGACGGCAGCGATGGTCAGGCTCACGGTGGCGACGTTGCTGCTGTCGGTCCCGTCGTTCGCCTGGTAGGTGAAGGAGTCGGTGCCGTTGAAGTTCGCCGCGGGCGTGTAGGCGAACGTGCCGTCGGCGTCCAGGGTCACGGTGCCGTTCGTGGGCGACGTGACGAGCGACGCGGTGAGGGTGTCGACGGTGTTGACGTCGCTGTCGTTGGTCAGCACGTTCCCGTTCACGACGACGTCCTCGTCGGTGGTCGCGGCGTCGTCGGCGGCGAGGGGGACGGCGTTCCCGACGGTGATGGTCACGGTCGTGGACGGGGACTCCACAAAGGGGGCGGTCCCGCTCGCCCAGGTGTCCCAGACGCTGTACCAGATGTTGTTGTCACCCTTGAACCCGGGAGCCGGGGTGTAGGTGAACCCGCCCTGGTCGCGGGTGAGAGCCCCGTTCGCCGGGACGTACCCCCAGCTGGCGATCGAGAAGCCGGTGCCGTCGACGTCGACGTCGTTCGCGAAGATCCCCGGGTTCGGGACGATCAGGGTGGTGCCGCTCGGGGTGGTGTAGAAGTCCGGGTTGGCGACGGGTGCGTCGTTGACGGGCGTCACGGTGACCGTCACGGTCGCGGGGGCGCTGTTCTGCGTGCCGTCGCTCGCCGTGTAGGTGAACGAGTCCGTGCCGTACCAGTCGAGGTCGGGGGTGTACGTGTACGTCCCGTCGGCGTTGACGACGGCGGTGCCGTTCGCCGGGGCCGTCGCGAGCGATGCGGTGAGCGCGAATCCTTCCGGGTCGGTGTCGTTCGCCAGGACGTCACCGCTCACTGCGGTGTCCTCGGCGGTGGTCGCCGAGTCGGCGTTCGCGACGGGCGGATCCTTCTGCACGGTGACCGTGACGCGCGTGTCGAACCCCTGGAAGTACCCGTCCTCGGGTCGGTACGTGAACGCGTCGGTTCCCACGAACCCGCCTGTCGGGGTGTACACGAAGGAGCCGTCCGGGTTCACCGTGACCGAGCCGTTCGAGGGCTGGCCATAGCTCGCCACCCGGATCGGCACCGGGTAGACGGTCACGTCGTTGGCGACCACGCCGGGCGCAGCCACGGTGAGGACCGTGCCCGTCCGTGTGACGTAGCTGTCGGGCCGCCCCATCTGCGCGTTGTACGCGGCAGCGGGTCCCGCCGTCGCGACCAGTGGGACGGCGACGAGAAGCGCTGCGAGCACGCCCCGGATCAGGGTGTTCATGAGGCGCACGGAGGGGACTCCTCGAGTAGGTGTGTGCCCGCAGCGTCGCAGCCTGCCCGAACCGGCGAACCTCGCCGTCACCCGTTCGCGAGACACTTCACCCGGATTTGTTATGTCATTTCAGGTGAAGGCCGACAATTCGGTATCCGCCCACGTTGTCCGACTCGTTGAGCTGGGTCAGCCACGGGTCAGCCCCGGGTCAGCCCCGCGCGACGGCCCCGATGACGGTGACGGCCGGCAGCAGCTCGTCGAACGACCGCTGGTAGAGCGCGTCGTTCCCGCCGTAGGGGTCGACGACGTCGTCGTCGCCCTGGTCGGGGCCGCTGAGCCCGCGCTGGGCTGCGGCGAGCGGGATCAGCGCGGCGAGCCGCTCGGCGGGCGTCCCCGCGGGCAGCGCACCCGGACCGACGCCCTGCGCGAGCCGGGCGAGCTCGCGGAGCGTGAAGGTGCGCCGCACGGCTCCGGGGAACAGCTCGACGATCCGCCGCCGGTCGCAGCCCCTGCGCCCTGCACGAGCCGGGCCATCTGCGGCGGCATCGCGGCGCCGACGACGGCACCTACGCCCGCACTGGCGACCACCAGCGCGGAGACTGCGTGCGCGGTCGCGGTGGTGTCGGCGGTGAGCTCGGCGGCGAGCAGGCGCTCGACGGCGGGGGAGCTGTTTGCTGGCGCACGGCGGGGAACCCAACCGGCCGCCGACGTCCGCCACGTGCTCGCAAATCGAGGCAGGAGGATTGTGGGAATCACCGGAGCATCGGCAGGCGCGCCGTGCCCGAAATGTCCCGTGTGGGCCCCTGGAAAACTGAGCCGCGGATCTCGCTTAGAATTGCCCGGTGTCGAGGACAGAGCCGGTGAAGCCCGAAGCCGACGGCTCTCGGACCCCCGAACCCCCCCGCCGCAGTCGGCGCAAGACCAAGGACCGTCGCGCGCTCATCATCGCGCTGTCGCTGGTCGCCGTCCTCGGGCTGGGCGGCATCGTGGCCGTCTGGGCGGTCCAGCAGCGGCTCGTGGGCAACGTCGAGAGCCTCGGCGACCCGTTCGACGCGATCCCCACCCGGCCACCTGCCGCCGCACCGGCGCCCGGTGCAGAGGGGGTCACGAACGGCGCCGTGCCGTTGAACCTCCTGGTGGTGGGGTCCGACAGCCGGATCTCGGCCGGCGACCCCAGCCAGTGGAAGGCGGGTGCGCAGCGAACCGACGCGATCATGCTGATCCACCTCCCAGCCGACAGGCGGGGGGCCTACGCCATGTCGATCCCGCGTGACTCATGGGTCGACGTCCCGGGTCGCGGCAAGGCGAAGATCAACGCCGCCTTCTCGTACGGCGGGCCCTCGCTCCTCATCCAGACGGTCGAGCAGCTCACGAATGTGCGTATCGACCATTTCGCCGTCACGGACTTCGAGTCGTTCCAAGCGATCACCGACCAGCTGGGCGGCGTTCAGATCACCCTCAAGAAGGACCTCTACTCCGGCAGTCGGCTCGTGCTCCCCGCGGGCGAGCACCTCATGAGCGGTGACCAGGCGCTCGCGTACGTCCGGGACCGCAAGAGCCTCGCACGCGGCGACTTCGATCGTGTGCAGCGGCAGCAGGCATGGATGCGGGCGATCTTCGCGCGCATGCGCAACGAGCAGACGCTGCAGAACCCGGTCAAGTCCGTGCCGTTCCTCGACGCCGTCTCGAAGTCGATCGCTGCCGACGACGGGCTGACGCGGGACGTGATGACGGACCTGGTGGACCGGGCGAAGGGCCTGGGCTCGAGCGACATCGCGTTCTTCACGGTCCCGATCGCGGGAACCGGGCGCAGCGCCGACGGCCAGAGCATCGTCAACCTCGCGCAGCCGGCGTTCGACGAGCTGATGGCGGCCGTCGCGGCCGACGACGTCGCCACGTATCTCGAAGCCAATCCCGACGACGTCGACCTGCTGCCGCCCGTCGCATCGTGAGCCCGGCGCCCCGGCCGACCCACTCGCTCGCCGAGCTCCGGCGGGCGCTCTGGCATCTCCGGACCGGTGGCGTCGCGCAGTACCGCACGTACGCCCGGCGTCGCGGGATCGAGTCGCGGCCGAGCGTCGCGGGCTCGGTGGGGCGTGACGGCGCCGTGACCTTCGCGCCCTGGCCGGTCGAGGGTCGTCTCCCCGCCCGTCCCGCGCTCCGCGCCGGGGTGATCCTCGACGACTTCTCCCGGCTCGCACTGCGGTACGAGTGGGAGCAGGTCGAGCTGAAGCCCAGCTCGTGGCGCGAGGTGCTCGAGGCAGACCCCGTCGACGTCCTGTTCGTCGAGTCGGCCTGGGCAGGGAACGGTGGCGCCTGGCGCTACCACCTCACGGGGCCGACCTCCCCGCGCCAGGCTCTGCTCGACCTGGTCGCCTTCTGCCGCGGGCAGGGCATCCCCACGGTCTTCTGGAACAAGGAGGACCCGGCGCACTTCGACGACTTCCTCGAGACGGCGCGCCTGTTCGACGTGGTCCTCACCTCGGACGTCGAGCGGCTCCCGGCCTACCGCGAGGTTCTCGGTCACGACCGCGTGGACGTCCTGCCCTTCGCCGCGCAGCCGGCGCTGCACAACCCCGTGCGGTCGGGCGCCGGCCACCAGGTCCGTGACGTGGCCTTCGCGGGGATGTACTTCGCGCACCGGCACCCCGAGCGGCGCGAGCAGATGGACCTCCTGCTCGGTGCGGCGGTGCGAGCGGGGAAGCGCATGGAGACCGGCCTCGAGATCTTCTCCCGTCAGCTCGGCGGCGACGACCGGTACCAGTTCCCTCAGCCCTTCGCGGAGCACGTGGTCGGGTCGCTGCGGTACGAGCAGATGCTCTCGGCGTACCGTGCCTACAAGGTCTTCCTCAACGTCAACACCGTGGTCGACTCGCCCAGCATGTGCGCCCGCCGCATCTTCGAGATCACGGCGAGCGGCACCCCCGTGGCGAGCACCCCGAGCGCGGCGATCGACCACTTCTTCGCGCCGTCCGAGGTCGTGCAGGTCTCCGGCGGCGACGAGGCCGAGCACACGATCCGGGCGCTCGTCCGCAGCGCGGAGCTGCGCGACCGCATGGTGCACCTGGCGCAGCGGCGCATCTGGTCCGAGCACACGTACGCCCACCGCGTCGACAGCGTGCTGGCCGCGGCGGGGCTCGACGTGCCGGCGGCCACTCGGCGCCCCACCGTCTCGGCGCTGGTCTCCACCAACCGGCCGGAGCAGCTCGACCATCTCCTGGCACGGGTCGGCGGGCAGGTCGGGCTGCCGGTCCAGCTCGTCCTGCTCACGCACGGGTTCGCGCCTCCCGAGGCGGAGCTCCGCGCACGGGCGTCGGCCCACGGCGTCGAGGACGTCGTCAGCCTCGCCGCGGACCCCTCCGTCCCGCTCGGGGAGTGCCTCAACCGGCTGGTCGCCGCAGCCGACGGGGAGCTCGTCGCGAAGATGGACGACGACGACCTCTACGGTCCGCAGTACCTCAGCGACCAGGCCTATGCGCTCGCCTACAGCGGCGCTGACCTGGTCGGCAAGCAGGCGCACTACATGCGCATCGAGGCCGGCGATGCCACGCTGTTGCGGTTCGCCGAGCGCGAGCACCGGTTCACCGACTTCGTGATGGGTCCCACCATCGTGACCCGCCGCGACGTGGCGCTGGCGCACCCGTTCCCGGCTCTCGACCGCGGGGAGGACACAGGCTTCCTGTCGGCTCTCAGCGGGAGTGGTGCCACGATCTACTCGGCAGACCGCTTCAACTTCGTCCAGGTGCGCCGGGCCGGCGCGAGCGGGGGGCACACCTGGACGGTGTCCGACGCGGCGCTGATGGCGTCCGGCGACGTACAGACCTTCGGCTTCAGCAGCCACCACGTGATGTTCTAGGGGGATCGGCATGACAGATCAGCAGACAGTCGCCGTCGTCGGGCTCGGGTACATCGGGCTCCCGACGGCCGCGGTCCTCGCCATGCACGGCTCGCACGTCATCGGCGTCGACGTCAACCAGGCCACGGTCGACGCGGTGAACCGCGGCGAGGTCCCGTTCGTCGAGCCGGACCTGGAGATCGCCGTGGCGGGCGCGGTGAGCCAGGGGCGGCTCAAGGCCGACACGACGACCCCGCAGGCCGACGTGTACATCGTCGCGGTCCCCACGCCGTTCGCCGAGGGCTACGCCGCCGACCTCTCCTACATCGAGGCGGCCGCGGACGGCATCGCGGACCAGCTCACCGGCGGTGAGCTCGTGATCCTCGAGTCGACGTCGCCTCCCGGTGCCACCCAGCACATGGCCGACCGCATCCTCGCCCGACGACCCGACCTCAGCCTGGACGGCAGGGACTCGCGACGCCAGATCCACGTCGCGCACTGCCCCGAGCGTGTGCTGCCGGGTCGCGTGATGATCGAGCTCATCACGAACGACCGGATCGTCGGGGGGCTCACGAAGAAGGCCGCCGAGCTGGCGAAGTCGCTCTACCAGACGTTCTGCCAGGGCGAGATCATGCTCACGGACGCGGTCACGGCCGAGATGGCGAAGCTGGTGGAGAACTCCTACCGCGACGTGAACATCGCGTTCGCGAACGAGCTGTCCCTGATCAGCGCCAAGCTCGGCATCGACGTCTGGGAGCTCATCGAGCTCGCGAACCACCACCCGCGCGTGAACATCCTCCAGCCCGGCCCGGGCGTGGGCGGGCACTGCATCGCGGTCGACCCGTGGTTCATCGTCTCCTCCGTCCCCGAGCACGCGAACCTGATCCGGACCGCGCGCGAGGTCAACGACGCCAAGCCCGGCCAGGTCATCGAGAGGGTGGTCGCGAAGGCCGCCCGGCTCAAGGACCCACGGATCGCGGCGCTCGGGCTCGCGTTCAAGCCCGACATCGACGACCTGCGCGAGTCGCCGGCCCGGCGCATCGTCGCGCGCCTGGCCGACGAGCTGCCCGACGCCGAGATCTACGCGGTCGAGCCGCACATCGAGCAGCTGCCGCGTGAGCTGGCCGAGCGCTCCAACGTCTCGCTGATGCCGTTCGAGGCCGCGGTCCGGGACGCCGACATCGTGCTCATGCTCGTCGACCACGAGACGTTCAGGGCCGCGGACCGCCGCAAGCTCAAGCTGCGGGAGAAGATCGTCATCGACACACGGGGCGTGTGGCGCTAGTGGAGGAGCAGGGCGGCGCGGCGGTGCAGACGGCCGAGTCCACCGAGCTGCGACCGGCGCAGGTGCTGGTCGTCACGAACGCGTACCCGAGTGACGCGGCGCTGTACCGGAACGCCTTCATCCACCGGAGGGTCCGGAGCTATGTGGACGCGGGGATCAGCGTCGAGGTCTTCTACCTCCACCCACCTGTCGAGACGCCGTACTCGTACCTCTTCGACGGCGTCTCCGTCACCGTGGGGAACGCCTCTGCCTATGACCGGCGGATCGCCTCGCGGTCGTACCGGTCGGTCCTCGTGCACTTCGCGAGCCCCGAGATGCTGGATCCCATCGTGCGGCACGCCCCCACCACGCCGGTGATCGTGTGGGTCCACGGGTTCGAGGCCGAGGCATGGCACCGCCGCTGGTTCAACTTCACCGAGTCCGCGAAGGAGATCCGGGAGGCCTTGGCACGACGGAGCTCGTACTTCCACGGGCAGCTCTCCTTCATGGCATGGCTGCTGTCGACGAACGACCTCGACGTGCAGGTCGTCCACGTGTCCGACTGGTTCCGCCGCCATGTCGTCGAGCCGGATGCCGGTACCGCCACCCGGCGCCCCCACGTCATCCCGAACGTGATAGACGAGGATCTCTTCCGGTACCGCCCGAAGTCGGCGGACGACCGGTTGCACATCCTCTCGGTCCGTCCGTACGCCTCACGCAAGTACGCGAACGACCAGACGGTGGCGGCGATCGTCGAGCTCTCGCGACGGCCGTTCTTCGACCGGCTGCGCTTCACGATCCGTGGTGAGGGCCCGCTGTTCAAGGAGACCGTGCGGCCCGTCGAGGGGTTGGAGAACGTCTCGATCCACCCCGGCTTCCTCCGGCAGGAGCAGATCGCCGAGCTGCACCGCCTCCACGGGGTGTTCCTGGCGCCCACCCGGTTCGACTCTCAAGGCGTCTCGATGTGCGAGGCGATGGCGAGCGGGCTGGTTCCCGTGTCGACGCGGATCACGGCCATCCCCGAGTTCGTCGAGGACCGGGTCTCCGGCATGCTCGCCCACCCGGAGGACGCGGTCGACCTGGCGAACCAGATCGAGATGCTCTACTACAACAGCGAGCTGTTCCTCTCCCTCTCACAGAGTGCCGCCTCGTCCGTCCGGGAGAAGTGCGGCTTCGCGTCGACCGTCGGTCGCGAGATCGAGCTGATCGGGGTCGACGCATGAACCGCTCAGGGAGCGAGCCCGTCGCCGACGTGGACTGGGCCTCTGCGTACGCGTACCTGGAGGAGCAGCAGGAGGCGATCCTGCGACGCCTCGCGGACCGCCTCGGTCGACTCGAGACGGAGGTGGAGGAGCTGACGCGCGCGCGTATCCGCGCGGTCTCCCTTGAGGTCGAGGAGGAACGGACGCTGCACAGCGTGATCGAGGCAGACGGGTCCGACCTGTCCTTCGCCTTCTACGTCTACCGCGAGGACGATCTGCGGTGGCGTCAGCCATACGGCCGGTCGAATACGCTCCGGTTGTCCCCCGAGGAGCCGGGTCGTTATCGCGTCAGGGGCTTCGTCCGTCGCGGCACGGAGTCGTCGCCGGCGGACACACGCGTCTCGACGACCGTCACTCTCGCCACGGAGGGGACGTGACCGCCGTGAAGGCTCAGCCGTTCAGGGTCCTGTTGTATGCGCACGTCGACCTGAACGTGATCGACGGGTCCGCGTTCTTCGTGGCAGGGGCCGCGTCGCTGCTCACCTCAGCACCCGGCGTTCAGGTCGACGTCGTCGCGGCGACACCGATCACCCGCTCCGTCGTCGTGCAGGAGATGCTGGTCAACGACCGCGTCACCGTGACAGACCCGTTTGCCGATCCCGGGCTTGCGGTGCACAAGCCCGAGTTCGAGGGCGCCCGCAGGATGGACGAGGGTATGGCGGCGAGCGCCCTCGACCACTACCTGGACCGGGCGGCGTACGACGTCGTCATCGTGCGCAGCACGGAGGTCGCCGACGAGCTGGCGCAGCGCAGACCTGACCTCGGGCGTCGGCTCTGCGTCTACGTCACCGGCGTCGTGGCAGCCGACGCGCCGATCGGCGAGGAGGCGCTGGCGAGGCTCGAGCGCCTGGTCGTCGGCGAGGCGACGCTCCTGTGCCAGACCCCCGAGATGCGCGACCACCTCGGCGCCCTTCTCCGGGCAAACGGGTCGACGACGCGACTCGCTGTCATGAGTCCGTCCGTTCCCGCGGAGAACGAGGCGATCCTGCCGGGGACCGACGGTCCCCTCGTGCTGGCCTACACCGGCAAGTTCGCGCCCGCCTGGCACACCGTGGAGATGCTCGCCGCGTTCAAGGAGGCGGCGTCGGCTGGTGCGGACCTGCGGATGCTCGTGGCAGGCGATCACTTCAAGCGAGCCCCCGAGTGGCCGACCTTCGGTGCGGAGGTCCGCTACCTGCTGGAGTCGCACCCCGGCATCAGCTGGCGCGGAGCGGTGACGCGCGCCGAGGCGAGGCAGCTCGTGTCGAGCGCACATGCGGGCATCGGGTGGCGGCACCCCTCGCTCGACACCAGCCTGGAGCTCTCGACCAAGCTGCTCGAGCACGGCGTGCTCGGTCGGCCCTGCGTCATCAACCCCACGGCGATGCATCAGCGCCTCTTCGGTGCCGACTACCCGCTGTTCGCCTCGTCCATGACCGAGTTCGTCGCTCTCCTCGGCCGCATGGCGAGCGACCGCGGGTTGGTTCGCGCGGCCGCCGAGACGGCCGTCGACGTGGCCGAGGGGTACACCTACGAGAGGGTTTTCAGAGACGTCTTCCCGACGCTCGTGGACGCCGCCCTCGGCGACTCGCCCCCGCGCGGCGACATCAGCGCCAGCGTGCGTGCGCTCGTCACGTCCGACGAACGCCTGGTCACGCGTGACGGATGGACGGTGGCTTGGCTCGCCGACTCCGCCGACGCCGCGCGCGTCCTCGCTGCATCACAGGCGCGTGACGAGCTCCACGCAGTCGAGAGGATGGGGCCTTTCGTGCGGTGGTCCTCGGACGGAGCGACTCCGTCGAGTGCGGGGCGCACCACCGTGCCGACCCTCGAGCTCGTCGTCGACGTGCTCGCAGCCGAGCGATCCGCTGGGACCGGTGCCGCCAAGGCTTCCGCCGGTGAAGTGGGCCCGACGACGGTCGTGCACGACGCCGCGGGTCGGTTGGGCCTCGTCCCGGCCGCGGAGCCTGCGCGCGACGCGCGCGACGCGCCCGGCGTGTCCGGCGCGACGGGCACGCCGCGGTCGTCGTCGCCTCGGTCCGAGCGGGCAGGAACTCCGCGCACCGCCGATGCGACGTTGCGCACGGAGATCGAGCACCTGTCAGCTGATCTGGCGCGACAGGTCAAGGAGACGCAGCGACTCAAGGACAGGTACGAGGCGTTGTCAGGCAGCCGGCTCGGCCGTCTCCAGCTCTCCTACTGGGAGATGAGGTCGAGGCGACGACGCCGGCCGCCCACGGACGACACCTCGGCGGTCACGTGACGGCATGGTGGCAGCGGCAGTTCTCGTCCGGCCGAACATCGTGCCCGTCCCGCGGTCCGGTCGACGCCCGGGCACAGAACGCCGCTCGGTTAGGGTGGGGGCGGTTCGACCGACACAGACCGCAGGTCGGCGGTGCGCGACCGGGGGAGGCGGCGCTCGTAGCGCCTCCGACAGGCGGCCCTCCCGCCGCCGGCGGCGCGGTCGAAGGGCGAGGGTGCGGGGGACCGCTTCGCCGCACGTCCACACCATGCCCACGCGGGAGCCGTGGTGCTTCCCGTGCAGCAGACCCGCATGCGTCGTCAGCGGCGCTCACCTTGGAAGGGAAGGAGCAGCCTTGACGATCGAAGACCTCGACCAGCAGGTCGAGCTCGACGATTCGGTGTCGTCGATCTTCGTCGAGATCCACTTCGCGAACGGAGGGGTGGCGACCCGGAAGGCGGCACTCGTTGCCTTCGCCTTCACGGACGAGGCGGGTGAGTCCGTCGTCCCGGTGTCGCCATACCTCGAGTCCGAGCGGTTCGGTCCGTACTTCTACCTCCACGCAGGGCCCGACGAGGTCTCCGTCTCTCGCACGACGATCCCTCGACCGGAGGGCGCGACGCGGCTCACCCTCCGGGGCCACCCCTGGTTGAGCAAGACGCCCGTCGAAGTGGTTGGGGCCCCCACCATCGTGGTCGAGAGACCGGGCAGTGAGTCGACATTCGCGGATTCCGCCGGCAAGCCGGCGTCCGTGCTCATCGACCAGCTCAAGGTCGTCTACGACGTCGAGCCTGGCGTGCGTTATCGGGTCGAGTGGACGGTGGATGCTGCACCCGGTGCTCAGGCGCTGATGCTCTTCGACTACCAGGACGCAACCGGTGCCTCGCTCCCGCCGGGGCCCGAGTTCCAGATCCAGCCGCAGTTCGGCGCCTTCACGTATGCGGTCGGTCCTGACGGTGAGGGAACGCGCGCGATCGAGATCACGGTGCCGAGGGGGGTCGCCAGATTGGTGCTCACCGGCCAGACGTGGAAGACGGGCGCGATCACCGTGCCTTCGCGGCCGGTCGTCACCGGTGCCGGGCTCGAGGTCGGCGCCCTGTCGAGCGAGCAGCTGGTTCAGCACCTCGGCGCGATCCCGTCGGACGCCAAGGTGCTCGTCGTCTACACCACGGCCGGGCCGATCTCCCTCAAGAACAGCCTGCTCCGCCGCTCGAACCGGCTGGCGATGGAGTACGCGGATGCCGGGTGGAACGTCGTCTTCCTCGCCTTCGGCACCCCGGCGCCCGACGAGTCGGGCCTCATCGCCGAGCGCATCCTCCAGGTGGGGCGTGACTCGCTCAGTCTCGTGATGGACGTCCTGCTTGCACGTACTGGCGCCAACAACGTCCTGCTCTGCTCCTCCTTCGCCGACATGTCGATGGTGGGACTCCTCGATCGCTGTCACGACCACGGCTGGAGAGTCATCTACGAGGTCCGCGACGACATGGAGGAGTTCAAGCGCGTCGGCTACTCGAAGTGGTACGAGCAGAACTTCGAGGTCCGTTTCGCGAAGCGCGCCGACGCCGTCCTGGCAGTGAGCCCCCGGCTCCGGGACAAGATCGCCGTCATCACCGGCCGCGAGGACGTCCAGCTGGTCCCGAACGCGGCGCCGGACGCGCTCATCGAGGCTGCGGCCCCGCTGCGGACCGCCGAGGCGTGGGAGCGGCGGGCGAGGCTGCGGAAGGTCGGGTACGTGGGCCATCTCACCGCCTCCTGGTTCGACTGGCCGTGGTTGCTGGCTTCTGCCGACGAGCTCAGCGACGTGCGGTTCGAGATCATCGGTCACGGCATGCCGGACGATCTCGTCCTGCCCTCGAACGTGCGGTACCTCGGGCCCAAGACCCATGACGAGTGCCTGCCTTACGTCGAGGAATGGAGCGCCGGGCTCGTGCCCTTCAAGATCTCCCGCCTCACCTACGGAGTGGACCCCAACAAGGCCTACGAGTACGTCGCCATGGGCATCCGCACGATCTCTGCACCGATGGGCCAGGTGGAGTCGATGCCGGGCGTGCTGACGTACACGACGCAACGGGGGATGGCCGAGGCGATCAGAGCGTCCGTGTCGAAGCCGCTCGGCGCGCAGGAGCTCGAGGGCTTCGAGGACTACCTGGCGACGGCGTCGTGGTCCGAGAGGGCCGGTCGGATGCTGAACATCCTGGAGGGCGAGTGAGCATGGAGCGTGTACTGAGCACCTACGTCAACTGCTCTCTGGGCGGCATGACGAGCGTCTACCGCGCTCGCGCGCTGGCCAACCCGAGCACCCGCTACGACCTCGTCTTCACCAAGGACCGCGGTGGGGAGTCGGCGTTCGCCGACTTGCCGAACTGCAACGTCCGCATCGTCCGCCCCGACCGCCTCAAGAACTACCTGTCGTTCGCGCTCGCCACCGTGGACTACGACTTGTTTACCGTGACCAGCCAGCCAGAGCTCATGAACCAGGTGTCCGCGCCGGCACGGACGAAGGTGGTGTACGAGGTGCACGCCCCGATCGAGACCGTCGTGGAGTCCGAGATGAGAACCCTCGACGTCACCAGGGTGGATGAGATCTGGGCGCCGAGCGAGTGGGCCGCGGACGTCGTGCAGCAGGCGTTGCCGAGACGGAAGCATGCTCGGGTCCGCGCAGTGCCCAACCTCATCGACCGCACGCGCTTCAACCCGACGGCGCGGGAGGTCGCTCCGCTGCGCGGAAGGCCCGGTGCGATCCCTGTGATCTGGATCGGGCGGATGGAGAACGTGCAGAAGAACTACACGGACTTCCTCCGCGTACTGCGTCTCCTGCCGCCGGAGTACTACGGACTCCTGCTCTTCAGCTTCGAGACGGACCCGGCTCGCATGAGCGCGGTGCTCGGCGCCGCAGGGATGCTCGGCGTCGAGGACAGGATCGACTTCTACTTCAACGTGCCCCAGCAGGACGTCGGGGCGCTGCACCGCGCCGTCCGTGATGCCGGAGGCGTGTTCTGCTCGACCGCGCTCTCCGAGTCATACGGGTACGGGGTGGTCGAGGCCGGTGCGTGTGGGCTGCCGGTCGCCGCGTACGACGTCGGCCCGCTCAGCGAGCACGTGCTCGAGGACTACAGGCTCGTGCCGGTCGGCGACCTCCGCGGGATGGCGCACGCCGTCCGGGCCCTGTCCGGTCGGGTGACGGCTGAGGCATGACGTTGGCTCTCGTGGCGACGACCACCGCGAGCGACGGAGTGGGATGCCCGCGAGGCGATGTCATGTCCGCGTGAAGTCGGCGTGCGTCTCGTTGGAGGGCGCGGACGGCTGGTCCTTCGAACCTCGAAGCCGTTCCGCTGCTGCATCCCACATCCGTCCTAGGCGCTCCGCCTCGGCCTGACTCATCAGCTTGCGGTCCCGGTAGTAGAAGGTGCCCGGGAAGAACGTGATTTCACCGAGGTAGATCCCTGCAGGTGTGTCGTACAGGTCGACCCGGCAGAAGCTGGACGCGACAGCCGTCGACACGCGTTTGGCGACGGCCAGCAGCTCACGCCAGTTCTCCGGCGTCGTCGCGGGCACGATGGCCTCGAGATGCTCGGCGCTCTTGGCCACGCCATAACGGCCGGTGACGTCGGGGAACGGCAGAAACTCACCGTCGAAGTACATCGCGCTCGCGGGACCGGCGAGATGCTCCTCCTTGAGGATCATGCCGATCTCGCCCTGGAACGTGTAGAACCGGATGTCTTGCGGAGGAGTCCGTCCCTCGTGGTCCCGGAGCAGCTCCTCGGCGATGAAGTGCCCTCGCGCTGCATCTCCGTAGTAGCGCTCGGAGATCGCGCCGCACCTGCTGAGCACCTCCTCGCCGGAGATCTCCTGACCATCGAGCAGATTGATGAAGGAGCCGGCGCTCGCCCTCTTGAGCAGCAGCACGCCGATGGATGTGGACGCGAAATCCGGCTTGAGCGCGAACTCCTCGGGGAGGTCGCGCTCGAGGAGATCAGCGATGGGCCCGACGTAGAACGTCTCGGGAACGCGCACCCCGACAAAACCGGCGAACTGCCTCAACTTCTTCTTGTCGCCGATCCGCGCCGGGGTGAACGGCTCCTGGCCTGCGAGTCTCCGGCGCATGTGCTCGAAGTAGTCCACTGCTCAATTTCCCTCAACTCTGGGTGGGCGGGTGTTCCCCGGCAATCGGCTGCCAATCGTACCGGACGGCCGTGCCGGTATCAGGCTGCGCCGGCCGGAAAGACGCCTGCAGCACGAGCACGGACGTGCGGGTGATATGCGAAGAATGGTACCGAAAGCGCAATGGAAAATACGTCGCCGCGACGATCCGCCCAGGGAACGGTCGTGCGATGAGTCAGACCGCCGTCGTGTCCTGAAGGCGCCGCCGCGGACGACACACACGCGGACGCCACACAGGGGGTCGCACGTGAGCGAGGCGCTCGGGCGCGCCCGGCGCCGGGCAGTGTGAGCCCACACACACCGCCGATGGGACCGGATGCCCCGAAGGGTGAAGTACCTTTGAAAGGCGAAAGGCTCGCGTCGACTCTCCGCTCAAGAGCATGCGGGCCGTTGAACGTATGGATGTCGTCGCAGAAGCGACCGTAGCCGCACACCGGCTCGCATCCCGCCGCCCGATGTGACCGACCTATGACCTGCCGGATCCCTCACAATCGCTCGGCGCCGACCGAGGAGTAGTACATGACCCTGTCCTGGCGCAGTCGCGCGGCCGCATTCGTCGTCATGATGGCGTTGGTGCTCACCGGACTCGTAGCGATGCCACCGCGAGCGTCTGCGGCTGAACCTGTCGTCACAGGCGCCGAGAAGGATCTCGGTGTACAGATCCCGGGCGCCGAGGGCGCCGTTCGCTCCGAGCAGTCAGCACAAGGGGCTCTGGCTGACGGTCGATATCTCACCTACTTCACCAGCAGTGGTGGTCCCGGCACGCCAGCACGCTTCTTCGCGATGGACCTCGATGGCACCATGGCTGCGGAGATCAGCATCCCCACCGGGGTAGACGTTCTGAGCATCGTCTACTCGGCCGCGTCGAAGTCGGTCTACCTCGCAGCGAACGACTCCGCTGCCGCGCACCTGTACCGATGGGGGGGCGGTTCCACCCTCACCAAGGTCGGGACCATCCCTGGCCAGTACGCAGTGCGGCTCGCTCCTGCTCCCGACGGCGACCTGTACATCGGCACCTACGCGCCGTCGAACGGTCGTCTGTACGTCCTCGCGGACGGCGCTGTCCGCGCCCTCGGACAACCCATTCCCGGCGAGTCCTATGTCCGGTCGCTGGCGGTCGACGAGACCAACGTCTGGCTCTCGAACTACGCCGAGGCGTCGGCGAAGCTCGTCAAGGTGGACCGGGCGACCGGGAGGGCGACCGTGGTGACCACCCCTGCGGCGTTCGGAGCACAGTGGTCGGCGTTCGACATGTCGCGCGCCGGGGACTTCCTGTTCCTACGCATGGTCAATCAGCCGTACCTGTTCGCGTACAACGTCTCGACTGGCGCCTTCGAGAACTTCGACGACCAGGTGGGTCGGCTGACGGGTGGCACCGAGACGCCGAACGTCGTGCCCTACATCGAGGGCATCTCGCCGTATGGGATCTCCCCGCTCATCGAAGGGCGCTACGTGTACTTCCAGCGTTCGGGTGCGGGGCTCATGCGGGTCGATCTCGCGAATCACCTGAAGACCGTGCGAGTCGACAAGTACAACGCGAAGGACAACCCCAAGCCCTGGCCCTCGTCGTCAGTCGCCGGACCGGTCTCCTACGCTTGGCTCGACGGGGTCGCCGGGCGGTCGGGCTTCTCTCTCGTGACCACGACGATCGACGGCAAGGTGGTCATCAACTCGGCAGGCCAGACGAGCCCGGTCGTCAAGACCCTGCGTGCAACCGACGCGCCGTCGACCATCATGAGCCTGGGCACTGACGCGGCCGGCGCCATCTACTCCGGCGGTTACGACCTCCCGTCCGGGATCGGGCGCCACGTGCCGGGAGGCGGGGGCACAGCTCTGCTGCCGGGTCCGCAGATCGAAGGGTTCGGAGCCTTCGACGACGCGGTCGTCATGGGGGGATACACCGGCAACTCGTCGGCGTCTGCGCCGATCTACCTCTATGACGGCGCCTCAAACCCTGCACTCCGCCTCCACCTCAACAACAGCCAGGAGCGCCCGGTCGCTATTCGCCAGGTCGGCCGGCAAGTGGCGATCGGCTCCGTGCCGATCAAGAACACCCTCGGTGGAGCAATGAGCCTCTGGAACCCAGCGACGAACGCACTGACGGTCAAGCGCAACATCATCCCCAACCACAGCGTCATCTCGCTCGCGGCGCACGGCGACATCGTGGTCGGCGGCTCGTCGAACACCGGTGGTACCGGAGCGGTCCCCGCGGCGTCTCCGGCGGAGATCTTCACCTACAACGTGACCACCGGAGCGGTGAAGCGGTTCACGCCACCCGGTGCCAGCTCGGCCACATACTCATGGGTCGCCGCGATCACCCCCGACCCCAGCCAGCAGGGGCACTTCTGGGCGATCTCGACGGGTTTCCTCATCCAGTTTCGTGTCGGGGCCGACGGTTCCATGACCCTGACGCGAAACCTGGGTGGCTACCCCAACACGTCATCACCCACCGGCAAGGAGCTCGGGATCGCGTTCGTGAACGGCACGCTGTTCGCCACGCTCGGTCAGGAGCTCGCCGCAGTGAACACGACGACGGGTGAGCGGACAACGGTCGCGGGCAAGAACGATGCCGGTCCCGTCACCGCGCTGGTGCAGGACGGCGACGACCTGTATTTCGCGCGCGGAGCCCGGCTGTACCGATACGAGGTCTCGTCCGCCGAGACAGCCACGGCGCTCCAGGCGCCACTCGTGACGTCACCGGACCTCTCGGCGACCCAGGCACCAGGGTCGTTCGTCTTCTCCGGAACCGGGACGCGCAACTCGACGATCACGCTCAGTGACGGATCGCGCACACGCTCGACGGTCGTGATGGACGGCGGCGCCTGGACCCTCGGAGCCATCGACTTCGCGGCAGGCTCCTACGACCTGACCTTCACGGCAACGCTGGACGGTCAGCCGGCTCGGGTGACCCGAGCGGTCCTCACGACGACGGGGCAGTCCTCGTACACCTGCACCCTGCCTGCTCCTACGCCTGACAACGTGGTCGTCGGTGGGTACAACGAACCGAACCGCGAGTACGCGTTCCGAGGGACGGGCGGAAAGCCCGGATCCGTCATCACAGTCGTCAGTGGCACAAGGAAGCGCTCCGCCACGGTGCGCGACGACGGCACATGGGCGACGTCGCCGCTCTGGATGGGGTGGTGGGCGGGTGCGGTGCCGTTCACAGCATCCGGTGCAGGCTGCGCCAGCGCGACCAACAACGTCTCGCTCACCTTCGCGACGAAGCCGACATCGCACGTACGACCGTTGCTCATCAGCCACAACAGCACGAGCTTCTACCCGGGTGGCGAGGTGGGGTTCAGCGGCAAGGGCACCCCAGGCGCCATGATCACGCTTCAGGCCGGAAGTCAGGTCCGTTATGCGGCCGTGAGCTCGACGGGGAGGTGGCACCTGCGGACCATCGCCGTGAGCCCGTCGCCGATGACGTTCACATTCCTCTCGCAGGTACCGGGTTACGCCGACCAGTCGACTTCTGTGGACGTCTACTTCGGGGAGGCGCCGACGGCACTCTCCGCACCGATAGTCATGAGTCACGGCTCGGGCGACACCGTGGCCGCCGGTCCGGTGGTGATCACCGGGCGGGGCACGCCGAACTCCAAGGTGGTGCTCACGGTCGGTGGGAAGACCTACTCGACATTCGTCCGGGGCAGCGGCAGGTGGGATCTCCCGGCTATTCCGCTCACGGCCGGTGCGCACCGACTGACACTCAGTGCGTCGGCGCCCGGGTTCACAGCGCTCACCTCGCGGCTGGACCTCGTAGCCTCGTGATCCGGCACATGTGACGGGTCTGCGCTGCGCTGGCCAGGTGCATGTGGCGGCGCAACCGGTCGCCGTGACGCGAGCTAAGATCCGGTGAATGACATCCCGTGACCTCACCCGCTTCCCGGATGCGGTTCACGTCTATGACGGCGTTGATGCTGTGACGGCTGAGACGATCGCACCGGGCATCCTCAGCATCGACTATGGCGGATCACCGCTCGACATCTTGCATCGGCCTCGCGGGGCAGACACAACGCTGGTCATCTTCCATACCGCTCTACCACCCCGTGTCACGACTTACCCGGTGTTCTCAGGTCTCGCACTCGCGGGCGATCTCAGCGTCAATGTCGTATCGGTGTCGGATCCGGTGCTCTCTCGGTCGCCCGATCTGAAGCTCGGGTGGTTCGCCGGCGCCGACTCTCAACCCCTTCAGCGCGACCTCCCTCGTGTGCTGGACCAGATATTCGCGGCCCAGGGCTGTCGGAACATCATCTTCTTCGGGGCGTCCGGCGGTGGTTTCGCCGCGATGTACTACTCACGCCGGTTCCCCGGCTCCCTTGCGATACCGGTCAACCCACAAGTCGTGCTCAAGGACTACAACGACGAAGCTCTCCTCGCCTACGCCCGCGCGGCGTTCGGCGCGCGCGACCTGGACGAGGCACGGCGACTGGTGCGGGACAACGTCGCGGGCGACTTGCGCCCCGTGTACGACGGTGAGCTCTCCAACACCGTGGCCTACATGCAGAACACGAAGGACTCGCATCATCTCTACCGGCACCTGACCCATTTTTTGAGGGCCGTCTCGGATCGAGACCGGATTCATCTTCTTCTGGACGACTGGGGGCAAGGCCACGTTCCCCCGCCTCGGTGGGTCCTTCGCGCGGTGCTGCGCGAATGCATCGCATCTGAGGGGCGTTGGGCCACTGCGTTGGATTCGCTCGGGTTCGTCCGTGGACCCTCGCCGGCGTTCCCGGTGGATGTGCGGGAAGGTCGGGCCCTCGTCCCCGGGATCCCCGGCGACTTGGAGCAGGCCAACCGTTAGCTCCTCGGTTCGTCCCGCGGCTCCACCTGACGGGCGTTCTGGACCTGCTCATCGATGCGTTCGATGAGCGCGCGGTAGGTGGCATCGTCATAGTGGAACGGCGCAGCCCCCCACCTGTGCCCTGCGGACGCGATCACCCGGTCGACGGGGAGTCGAACGGCGGTGACGCCAAGCTCGCCGATCGCGCGGTAGTACGGCTCGTAGAGGCTGTTCGCATCAGGTGGGAGCAGCCCGAAACTACCCGGGACAGGTGTGCCGTCGAGTGATCGCTCCGCCCACGCGGGAGCGAGAACGAGGGTGCGATCCAGCAGCTCCAGCTGCCCGAGCGTGTCGACGAACTTGGTTGCAGCGTCGACCCACAGGCCCCGGTGTTGATCGCTCCCGAACCGTATGAGTGTGGATTGCTCCTGCAACCCCGCCTCGAATGACGTGCCCACATTGTCAGACGTCCGCGTCGCGTACGCACCATCGCGTAGTTGATAGACACCGAGTCGCTCGTCGGTGAGGTCCCACAGGAGAAGGTCGACGCTTCTCGCGGCGGCGGCCAACTTCCGCGTGAGATCACCTTCCAGGTCTCCCTGGATCATCCGACGCTGAAACGGCGACAGCTCCTCCGGTGTGGCGACGTCTGCAGGTCGCGGGCCGAACGCGCTGATCAACGATTGACGCGCGACATAGGCGAGCAGCGTGTACCGCTCGTGGTCCATCAGCTCGAAGGTGTCACGCGACACGCAGCTGCCGTAGATGAAGACCCGGGTGCGGTCGGGGACGCTCATGTCGCGATCACCCCGAAGTCGTCGATGCGCTCACCCAGCCCCAGGTGGTGCGCGATCGCCGCGACCGTCCGCTCGCTCGCCCGGCCGTCCCCGTAGGGGTTCACCGCGTTCGCCATCGCCGCATAGTGGTCGGCGTCGTGGAGCAGGCGTGTCACCTCGTCGACGATGCGCTGCTCGTCCGTCCCGATGAGCATCACCGTGCCGGCGTCGACCGCCTCCGGGCGCTCGGTGTTCTCGCGCATGACGAGCACCGGCTTGCCGAGGCTCGGCGCCTCCTCCTGCACGCCGCCGGAGTCCGTGAGGACGACCGTCGCGACGCTGAGCATGCGCGTGAACTGCCCGTAGGCGAGCGGCTCGGTCACGAGGACGTTGGCCAGACCCGCGAGGTGCGGCAGCACAGCCTCCCGGACGACGGGGTTCCGGTGGATCGGGAGCACGACCGTCAGCTCCGGCTCGGCGCGTGCGATGCGGGCGATCGCGCGGCCGACGCCGTGCATCGCCTCGCCCCAGTTCTCCCGGCGGTGCGTCGTCACGAGCAGCACCGGGCGGCCCGAGCCCGCGAGCTCCTCGAGTGCGGGGTCGGTGAACGGCAGGTGCTTGTCGACAGTCCCCAGCAGCGCGTCGAT
This sequence comes from Cellulomonas fimi, assembly GCF_012952065.1. Classification (GTDB taxonomy): domain Bacteria; phylum Actinomycetota; class Actinomycetes; order Actinomycetales; family Cellulomonadaceae; genus Pengzhenrongella; species Pengzhenrongella fimi_A. Next base: position 44,117 of record NZ_JABCJJ010000013.1, on the reverse strand, counting down.
CACCGTGTTGCCGGTGACCGCGATGGTCTCCGCCGCCACGCCCTCGCGCATCAAGTTCGCCCTGCTGACCGATGTCGGCGCAAGGTGCAGCGCCGAGATCTGCGTCGTGATCTTGCGGTTGGCCTCTTCCGGGAACGGCGAGGAGATGTCGTGCGAGCGCAGGCCGGCCTCGAGGTGCACCACGGGGATCTGGCGGTAGAAGGCCGCGAGCGCTGCCGCCGTCGACGTCGTCGTGTCGCCCTGGACCATGACCGCGTCGGGCCGGACCGCCTCGAGGATCGGGTCGAGACCCTCGAGCACGCGCCCGAGGATCTGCGCGAGCGTCTGACCGTGCTTCATGATGTCGAGGTCGTGGTCCGGCACGATCCCGAAGATGTCGTTGACCTCGTCCAGCATCTCGCGGTGCTGCCCGGTCACGACCGTGATGCTCCGCAGCACCGAGCTGTCCTCGAGCGCACGGATGACGGGTGCGACCTTGATCGCTTCGGGCCGGGTTCCGTACACGGTCATGACGAGCGGCTTCATGAGTCCTCCAGGAGTCGGTGCGCAGTCAGGTGCGCCGTGCGTGCCGCGGGGGGCCCTTGACGGGCAGCGGGTCGGGGAAGTGGACCTGCGTGTCGTGGCCCGAGCGGAAGGCGTCCTCGAGCAGGCCTGCGGCCTTGTCGGTCTCACCCTTCGCGAGGTTCCACGCCCACCAGCGGTACTTCTGCGCGACCTCGAACGCGGGCCCGTCCAGGACGAGGCGGCCTTTGTGCAGCCAGAGGGCGCGCGTGCACTCCTCCTCGACCGTCTTCGCGGCGTGGCTGACGAGGAACACCGTGCCCGCGTGCGAGCGCAGCTCGTCCATCTTCTGCTCGCTGCGCTCACGGAAGGCCGCGTCGCCGGTGGCGAGCGCCTCGTCGATCAGCAGGATGTGCGGGTCGGCCGCGACGGCGATGGCGAACCTGAGCCTTGCCCCCATGCCGGACGAGTACGTCTTCATGGGCAGGTGGATCGCCCGGCCGATGTCGGCGAGCGCGACGATCTCTGGGAGCGCCGCGCGTGCCTCGGCGGGGCTCATCCCCATGGCGAGGCACCCGAGGTGCACGTTCTGCGCTCCGGACAGTTCGGGCAGCAGCGCGGCGTTCACCCCGAGGAGCACGGGGGTGCTGGACGCGAGTACCTCGCCACGCATCGGCGTCTCGAGACCCGCGATGATCCGCAGCAGGGTGCTCTTGCCCGAGCCGTTGAGGCCCACCAGCCCCACGGACTCGCCCGCGCGCGCCACGAGAGAGATCCCGGCGAGCGCGCGCACGATCTCCACCGGTTCCCGGCCGAGGAGCCGGTTCGCGATGCGCGCGGGACGCGAGGTGGCCTTGCGCGACCGGTCGGTCGACGCCACCCGGTACCGCACATGGACGTCAGAGACCGCCACCGTGACGGGATCGTCATGGCGCTCCCAGAAGGGCTGGAGCTCAGGCTCCGCCATAGCTCTCCTCCCCGCGCCAGAAGAAGACGAACCCACCGCCGAGCACGATGACCGTCCAGCCGAGGAGCACTGCCCAGGAGCCGATGTCCGGAAGCGTCGCGTAGAGCAGGAGGTCACGCGCCATGTCGAGCACCACGAACATCGGGTTGAGCTCGAGCACACGCAGCAGGGTCGGGTGGTCCACGAACTGGTCGTACGAGAAGAACACGGCTGAGCCGTAGAGCCAGAAGCGGATCCCGAAACCGATGACGTGCTGCAGGTCCGGGATGCGGGCTGTGGCGCGCGCGGCGATCAGCGCCAGCCCGAGGTTGAACCCCGACTGGAGAACCAGCACGAGCGGCAGCAGCAGCCAGCGCCAGGTGACCGCTTCGGTCGGGGGCAGGGCGAGGACCAGCACGAGCAGCACACCGATCACGGGCAGCAGCGCGATGGCCTCGCGCGCCACGGTCGCCAGTGGCAGCGCGGCGCGGGGGAACGCGAACGCCTTGATGAGGTTGCGGCCACCGATGAGGGACTGGGCTCCGCGGTTGAGCGACCGGGACGTGTAGTGGAAGAGGAAGACCCCGATGAGCAGGTAGCCGACGAAGTTGTCGATGCCCCGGCTGACGCCGAGCAGCAGCCCGAAGATCACGTAGTACACCGCGCCGTCGAGCAGCGGCTGGAGGATGAGCCACAGGGTGCCGAGGTAGGTGCCGCGGGTCCCGCTGATCACCCGGCCCCGGGCGTCCGCCAGGACGAAGTGGCGGCGGGCAGAGAGCTGGGCGACGTACTCGCCCAGCGGAGGCCTGCGCGTGACGCTCTTCAGGCGGCCGGGCTGGATCACCTCGTGCACCACGCCGCGTCCGTGCTCCGACGCCAGGACCGTCATGCCGCCACCCTGCCGACGAGCGCCCCGTACAGCCGGCGGTACGTCTCGCCGGCCGCCCCCCAGGTGCGGGACGCCGCGAACGCGCGCCCCGCCGCGGCAAGCCGCTCGCGCTCCTCGGTCGACCCCGCGAGCCGCGCCAGCTCGTCGGCCAGCGCCTCGGCGTCATCGGGCGGGACGACCCGGCCGCTCCCGTGCGGCAGCACCAGCTCGCGCAGCGCCGGCAGGTCGCTGACCACGACGGGCCGACCGCACGCCATCGCCTCGATCGGCTTCAGCGGGGTCACGTGGCGAGCGACCCGCACGTCGCGCCGCGGCACGACGAACACGTCGAGCGCCTCGTGGTGGTCGGCCGCGCGGTCACGGGGCACCCGGCCGGTGAACGTGAGGTGCGCGGCGACACCCGCCTCGCGCGCCCGACGCTCCAGCGCGGGCCGGGAGACGCCGTCGCCGACGATGAGGCCCCGTGCGTCGAGCCCCCGCGCGCGCAGCGCCGCCACCGCGTCGATCACCGTGTCCAGCCCCTCGTACTCGACCAAGCTGCTCACCGTACCGACCCAGAATCCGTCGACCGGCAGGCCGAGCGCACCTCGAGCGGCCGCGGACGCCGCGGACCGGTCGAGCAACGCGGCGTCGACGGCGTTGGGCACCACGGTGATGCGCGCCCCGTCGACCCCGCGCCCGACCAGCTCGCGGCGGAGCGTCTCGCTGAGCGTCACGACGTGGTCCGCCGCCTGCGCGAGCTCGGTCTCGCGCTCGCGGAGCAGCCGGTACCGCTCGCTCTCGGCCGCCGACCGCCGTGCCGCCTCGGTCGGCCGCCCGGCGACCCAGGTCTCCTCGAGCAGCCCGCGCACCTCGTACACCCAGGGCAGCCCGACGTGCCTCGCGAGGGACTGCGTCACCAGCGCGTTCGCGTAGTTCGTCGTCGTGTGCAGGACGTCGGGCCGGAACTCGTCGACGACGGGCAGCAGCAGCTCGACCTGCTGACGGACGCGCGCGCGGGCGTCGGCGGCCGCGCGGGTGGGGATGCAGCGCTGGTAGGTGACGCCGTCGACGACGTCGCGGTGCCGGGCGCCGACGACCCCGATCGCCACGGGGTAGCCGAGCCGCGTCGACGCCATGACCCGGATCCCGGCGGACTGCTGGGCGCGGAGCACTGCGTGGCTGCGCAGCGTGTACCCGCTCTGGGTGTGCGGGAGCGAGTTCGTCAGGACGTGAAAGGCTGCCAGCTGCTCGCGCCCGGGCGTCGTCGCGGTCGGCGCCGTCGCCCCTGCTGCCGCTGATGCCGCAGACGCCGACGGGGCCTGCCCGGTGCCCGAGGAGGCGCCGTCGTCGGCCCGCCAGCCGCGGAGCAGCGCGAGCTCGGACGCGAGCCGCGCCTCCAGGAACGACCCGCCGCGACCCGACCGCGCCTCCGCGAGGGCACGCGTGAGGTCGCCGTCCGACCAGGCGGCACGAGCGCGCAACGACCGTGCCGCGCCCCCGGACCCGGCGTCGGGACCGCCCGCGGACGCTCCCACGTCATCGACGCCGACCTGCGCCGCGAGCTCCGCGAGCAACTGGGCGCGCACCCCGCTGGGGTGCGTCGCTGCGACCGCGCGGACGATCCTCGCCGCGTCCGCCGGGTGCCCGGTCAGCCACGCCGCGTACGCGGCTCGCACCGAGTGGTGCCGCGGGCCACCGGCACCCGGCGTCAGGACGTGCGCGGCGGCGGTCACCCACCGGCGCGGCAGGCGCCGGCTCGCCTGGACGGCGAGCAGCAGCGGGTCCTCGACGACGTGGTGCGCGACCGTCGAGCCGACGAACGCCAGGTTGCGCGCAAGCTCGCCGGCTCGCCTCACCGTCGTGGCCGTGCTCACCGGACCACGTCCTCGAGCAGCGCGAGGTACCGCGAGGCGAGCACGTCGAAGTCGGCGTGCCGGAACGCCCAGCGCCGGCCGTCGTCGGGCACCTCGAGTCGCTCGCGGTTCTCCGCCAGGCGCCGCCACAGGGCGGCGAGCGACCCGGCGTCCTCGGGCGGGGTGACGTTGCCCGCCCGCGTCGAGCGCACGAGAGCGGCGGCCTCGCCGGCCAGCACCCCGGAGATGTGCCGGCTCGTCGCGAGCGACTCGTACAGCTTGGACGGGACGGTCCACTCGAAGGGCCCCCACGCCCGCAGGGAGACGAGCAGCGTGTCCGCCCACCGGTAGTGGTCGATGACCTCCGACCGCGGGACCGCGCCGAGGACCTCGACCGGGGCCCCCAGCTGCGCCGCCAGGTCGCCCAGGCGCCCGTGCTCGGCGCCCGCCCCGACGATGCGGAGCCGGACCGGCACGCCCTGGTCCGCGAGGATCGAGGTGGCGCGGACGGCGGTCGACAGCCCCTGGCTCCGCCCGACCGTGCCGAGGTAGAGCACCCGCAGCGCCGGGTCGTCGGTCGGCTCGCGCGGCCCGAGCCGGGGGATCTCGTGGAGGTACGCGCCGTTGCGCACCACCTCGACCCGCGGCATCGAGCGCTCGCGGAGCACCTCCGCGAAGGCCTCGGTCGTGGTGACGACGGCTGCGGCGTTCCGCTGCAGGTGCGTCATCCCGCGGTGGGCCTGCGCGGTCACCACCCCGCGCCAGCCCTGGCGGCGACGCGACTCGCTGCGCAGCGAGAAGGTCGGCTCGATCAGGTCGGGCCAGGCGTCGCGCATCTCCACCACGAACGGGACCCGCAGCGACCGCGCGAGCGCCGCGCCGGCCGCGATCGAGGGCATCCCCGGAACGGTCGCGATCACGACGTCGGGGCGCTGCTCCGGGCGCCGGAGGTGCCGGACGCCGCGCGCCACGGTGTACACCCCGACCACGCTCTGGTCGATGGTGCGGGACACGAGCCCGGGACCGTGCTCACGGAACCGCAGGCGGTAGATCGTCTCGCCGTGCTCGCCGACGGTGATCGCCCCGGGTGCGGTCGCGGGATCGAGCTCGCCGGCCTTGCCGCTGGGATAGTGGGGCGAGGGGGTCAGGACCATGACCTCGTGGCCGGCGTCCACGAACCGCGGGATGAGCCCGCCCCAGCGTCGCTGCGGCGCGCCGATCTCGGGCGCGTAGTGGTGCGTGACGAGAGCGATCCGCATTCAGGCCGCCCGAAATGCGCAGTTCGGCACGATCTCGGGAGTCACCGGCGACTGCACGCGATGCAGGCGCTGAGGCACAACGATTTCCCCACGGTCCTCGGAAATTGTCGGCGTGTGCTTCCACGACGCCTGTACCAGGGTATCCGGTCGTCGCGGAGCCGCTCACGCCCGCCGTCTCCACCCGCGGAGAGCACTGCCGCCCGACCTGCAGGTTCTGCCAGGATGCCCCCCATGGCGACCAGCACCCCGAAGACCCCCACGAAGCCCACCGCCCCGCCCGGCCGGCTCGACACCTTCTTCCGGATCAGCGAGCGCGGCTCGACGATCGGGACCGAGGTCCGTGGCGGCCTCGTGACCTTCTTCGCGATGAGCTACATCATCGTGCTGAACCCGCTGATCATCGGGACGGTCCAGGACGGCACCGGCCAGTTCCTCGGCGGCGGCGCCGACGGACCGAACCTCGGCATGATCGCCGCGACCACCGCCCTCGTCGCGGGAGTGATGACGATCCTCATGGGGGTCGTCGCGAACTTCCCGCTCGCGCTCGCCGCCGGCCTCGGGCTCAACGCGGTCGTCGCCTTCTCCATCGCCACCCTGCCCGACGTCACCTGGGCGGACGCCATGGGCATCGTGGTGCTCGAGGGCCTGATCATCCTGCTGCTCGTCCTCACCGGCTTCCGAGAAGCGGTCTTCCGCGCCGTCCCCGTCGAGCTCAAGACCGCGATCAGTGTCGGCATCGGGCTCTTCATCGCACTGATCGGCCTGGTCGACGCCGGGTTCGTGACCCGCGGCGCCGGGACCCCGCTTCAGCTCGGCACCAACGGGTCGCTCGCCGGGTGGCCGATCGTCGTCTTCGTGTTCGGCCTCGTGCTGATGATCATCCTGATCACCCGCCACGTCCGCGGCGCGATCCTCATCTCGATCATCGCGGCCACGCTGCTCGCGGTCGTGATCGAGGCGATCGCGCAGCTCGGTCAGCGCAGCGAGGAGAACCCTGGCGGCTGGAGCCTCGACGTGCCCGCCCTGCCCGACCAGATCATCGCGACGCCGGACTTCTCCCTGCTCGGGCAGTTCTCGCTCTTCGGGTCGATCGAGAAGATCGGCGTCGTCGCCGTCATCCTGCTGGTGTTCTCGATCATGCTCGCGGACTTCTTCGACACGATGGGCACCATGGTCGCCATCGGCGGGGAGGCCGGCCTGCTCGACGAGAAGGGCAACCCGCCCAAGAGTCGCCAGATCCTCATCGTCGACTCGGTCGCCGCGGCCGCCGGTGGTGCCGGGAGCGTGTCCTCGAACACCAGCTACATCGAGTCGGCGGCGGGCGTCGGCGAGGGCGCGCGCACGGGCCTGGCCTCGGTCGTGACCGGCATCGCGTTCCTGCTCGCGACGTTCCTGTCCCCGCTCGTCGCGATGGTGCCCTTCGAGGCGGCCACCCCGGCGCTCGTCATCGTCGGGTTCCTCATGATGATGCAGGTCGCCGGCATCACCTGGTCGAACTACGACATCGCCATCCCGGCGTTCCTCACCATCATCCTGATGCCGTTCACGTACTCGATCACCGTCGGGATCGGCGCCGGGTTCATCGCGTACGCGATCATCAAGATCGCGCGTGGCAAGGCCCACGAGCTCCACCCGCTCATGTGGGTCTCGGCGATCCTGTTCGTCATCTACTTCGCTCTCGGGCCGATCCGCGAGCTGCTCGGGGTCTGATCTCACCCGGCGCGGGGGCCACTTCTCGGCGGCCCCCGCGCTCCGAGAACCTAGGGTGGGACAAATCGCCCTTCTCGCGTTCTCCGGAGGAACAGATGCGCATCTCCGTCATCGGCTGCGGCTACCTGGGCGCCGTCCACGCCGCCGCGATGGCGAAGCTGGGGCACGACGTCGTCGGCGTCGACGTCGACGCCGCCAAGGTCGACGCGCTCGCGCACGCCCGGGCACCCTTCTACGAGCCCGGCCTGCCCGAGCTGCTGGCCGAGTCCGCGGCCACCGGTCGGCTGCGCTTCACGACCGACCTCAGCGAGGTCGTCGGGGCACAGGTGCACTTCATCTGCGTCGGCACGCCCCAGAAGCGGGGGGAGTTCGGCGCGGACCTGAAGTACGTCGAGGCCGCGTTCGAAGGCCTGCTGCCGCACCTCGGTGACGGCGACGTCGTCGTCGGGAAGTCGACCGTGCCCGTCGGCACGGCGGAGGACCTGGCCCAGCGCCTGGCCGACGCCGGCCCCGGCGCCACGCTCGTCTGGAACCCCGAGTTCCTGCGCGAGGGCTTCGCCGTCCAGGACACGCTGCACCCCGACCGCATCGTCTACGGCGTGCCGGAGGGGGAGCGCGGGGAGAAGGCCAAGGCGATCCTCGACGAGGTCTACGCCACCCCGCTCGACGAGGGCATCCCGCTGGTGGTCACCGACTTCGCGACGGCGCAGCTCGTCAAGGTCGCCGCCAACGCGTTCCTCGCGACCAAGATCTCCTTCATCAACGCCATGGCCGAGCTCTGCGAGGCGACCGGCGCGGACGTGACCAGCCTGGCCGACGCCATCGGGCACGACGAGCGGATCGGCCGGAAGTTCCTCAACGCCGGGCTCGGGTTCGGCGGCGGGTGCCTGCCCAAGGACATCCGGGCGTTCATGGCGCGGGCCGGCGAGCTCGGCGCCGACCAGGCACTGTCGTTCCTGCGCGAGGTCGACTCGATCAACATGCGTCGCCGGGTCCGGATGGTCGACCTGGCACGCGAGGTGTGCCAGGGGTCGATCGTCGGGCGCAGCGTCGCCGTGCTGGGCGCCGCGTTCAAGCCGAACAGCGACGACATCCGCGACTCGCCCGCGCTCTCGGTCGCCGCGCAGATGCAGCTCCAGGGCGCGCGCGTCGTGGTGACCGACCCGCAGGCGATCGCGAACGCGCAGGAGAAGTGGCCGGACCTCACCTACGCCGCGACCGCCGAGGAGGCCGCGAAGGAGGTCGACGTCGTGCTGCTCGCCACCGAGTGGGCCGAGTACCGCGAGCTGGACCCGGTGGAGCTGGGCACGGTCGTGCGCACCCGCACGATCGTGGACGGCCGCAACGTGCTCGATCCCGCCGCATGGCGGGCGGCCGGGTGGACCTACCGCGCACTCGGGCGGCCGTGAGGCGACTGCCACCCCGGGCCGCGGCGCTCGCCGGGGCACGCGCAGAACCTCCTGAACCCGACGCTCACCGAGCTCGGCGTCAGCTGTGTGCGCGACGGCGCGGCGATGCTCTGCGCGCAGATCTACCTGGGGCCATGACGCGCCCCGCGACGACGACGCCGAGCGCCGCACCCACCGTGTTCGCGACGACGTCCCCCCACGACGCGAACCGTTCCGGCCGCAGCACGAGCTGACCGAGCTCGGCAGCAGCGGAGAACGCCGCCGGCCCGACGACGGCCCACCACCACCACCACCGTCCCGTGCGCGCGCGGCCGACGAGCGGGCCGACGACCGGGCCGACGACCGGGCGCGCGAGCATGCCGACGAGCAGGCCGATCGGGACGAACAGCGCCACGTTGGCGACCCGCTCGAGCAGCCCGTAGCCGAACCACTCCGGCACGCCGCGCTCGTGGAGCCAGGCGTAGACGGCGGCGAGCGTGCCGCGCGCGCCCGTGTCGACCGATGCACGGATTTTGTTACCCAAACTAATGACCTAGACTAACGACCATGCCTGCACCCACCCCCGCGCCGTCGTCGTCGGTGAAGCCCGAGGCGGTGAAGCCCGCCTCGCTGACGCCCGCGCAGTGCCGCCCCGGCACCCTGGCCGGCGAGCTGCGCGTCGCGGTGGTCCGCATGGTCCGGCGCCTGCGCATGGAGCGCAGCAGCGAGGACATCACCGACGGCCAGTACTCCGTGCTCGCGGCGCTCTCCAAGAACGGCCCGCTCACCCCGGGCGACCTCGCGGACCGGGAGCACGTCCGCCCACCCTCGATGACGCGCACGGTGGCCCACCTCGAGCAGGCGGGGCTCGTCGCCCGCTCCGACCACCCGACCGACCGCCGGCAGGTCCTGGTCACCATCACCGAGCAGGGCGAGGCCGAGGTGCGCGAGACGCGCCGCCGCCGCGACCTCTGGTTGTCGAAGCAGCTCGCGACGCTCACCGTGGAGGAGCGGACCACGCTCGCCGAGGCCACCGAGATCCTGCGGAGGATCGCCACCACATGAGCCCGACCTTCAGCTCCCTGCGGTACTTCAACTACCGCCTCTGGTTCGCCGGTGCGCTCGTCGCCAACGTCGGCACCTGGATGCAGCGGGTCGCGCAGGACTGGCTCGTCCTGACGGTCCTGTCCGACGACTCCGGCGTCGCCGTCGGCATCGTCACCGCCCTGCAGTTCCTGCCCGTCCTGCTGCTCTCCGCGCACGCCGGCGTCCTCGCCGACCGGGTCAACCGGCGCAAGCTGATCATCGCGACCCAGTCGTCCCTCGCGGTGCTCGCGCTCGCGCTCGGCGGGCTCGTCCTGTCCGGGTACGTGCAGCTGTGGCACGTCTACGTGTTCGCGCTGCTGCTCGGGATCGTCACGGCGATCGACAACCCGGTGCGCCAGACGTTCGTCGCCGAGATGGTGCCGACCGACAAGCTGTCGAACGCCGTCGGGCTCAACAGCGCCTCGTTCAACGCCGCGCGCCTGATCGGGCCCGGGATCGCGGGGCTCATGATCGCGTGGGTCGGCACCGGCTGGGTGTTCGTCATCAACGGCATCTCGTTCGTGGCGACGATCTTCGCGCTGACCCGGATGCGGACGCGCGAGCTGCGGCCCATGCCGCACGCCGCGCGGCACGAGAAGGGCCAGATCCGCGCGGGCCTGCGGTACGTGCGCGGGCGCAGCGACATCCTCGTGATCATGGTCGTGGTGGGCGTCGTCTCGACCTTCGGCCTCAACTTCCAGCTCACGAGCGCGCTCATGGCGCGCACCGAGTTCGGCAAGGGCGCGCAGGAGTACGGGATCCTCGGCTCGATCCTCGCGATCGGCTCGCTCACCGGCGCGCTGCTGGCCGCCCGGCGCGAGCGCCCCCGGGTGCGCCTGGTGATCGGCTCGGCGTTCGCGTTCGGGATCACGACCGGCGTCCTGGCGCTCATGCCGACGTACGAGTCGTTCGCGCTCGCGTGCATCCCGGTGGGGCTCGCGTCGCTCACGATGATGACCGCCGCGAACGCGACCATCCAGATGGGCACCGACCCCGCGCTGCGCGGCCGCGTCATGGCGCTCTACATGATGGTGTTCCTGGGTGCGACGCCGATCGGGTCGCCCCTCGTGGGCTGGATCGGCGAGACGTTCGGCGCGCGCTGGTCCATCGGCATCGGCTCGATCACAGCCCTGCTCGTCTCGACCGGCGCGGCCGTCTGGGCGGTCCGCCGCTGGCACCTGCAGGTCCGGTACAGCCTGCGGAGCCGACCGCACCTGCAGGTCATGTACCTCGACCGGGAGCCGGGGCACCCGCTCGAGGCGGAGCGCCTCGCCCGCGAGGAGGCCGCGCGGGCGCTGCGCGCCGAGGAGCTGCGCGACGCGAACACGCGCGCGTAGGGCGGCGTCCTGCATAGGGCGGCGTCCTGCGCGGGACGGCGCACCGCCTTCCCCGACGGTGGGAGAGCCGTACCGCGGGACGTGCCGGCGCCCCGCGGCGATGGGGTGAACCCGCTCCCTGGCGGCCGTCGGGCGGTGCCCGGTATGTCACGATCGACCCGTGAGCAGGCCGACCGGTTCCGCGGGTGCGGACGCGATGCCCGACGCCGCCCCGGACGACCCGGCGGAGCGCTCGCTCGGCACCGACGCCCCGACGCCGACGCGCCGACCGCAGCGGGCCTGGCGGCTGGTTCGGCGGACGCTGCTCGTGGTCGGGGTGCTGCTCGTCGTGGCGACCGGGTGGCTCGTCTTCCGTGGCGTGCAGGCGGCCACCTCGCTCATGCACGCGGAGGGGGTCGTCCGCGAGATCCGTGACGGCCTGTCCGACGTGCGGAGCGAGACCGTCGTGGCGCGGCTCCCGGAGCTCGAGGCGGACACGGCGCGAGCGCGCCGTGCGACGTCGGACCCGGTCTGGGCTGCTGCCTCGCGGTTGCCCGGCATCGGACCCAACCTGGCCGCCGTGGCGACGGTCTCGGCAGCCCTCGACGACGTCGCGCGCCTGGCGATGCCGACGCTGCGGGATATCGACGCCATCGGGGAGGCGCAGGGCCTGCGCGGGACCGACGGCAGGATCGACGTCGGCCCGATCGCCGCCGCGGCTCCCGGCCTGGCTCGCGCCGCCGATACCGTCGCGGCGGCGGAGCGGTCCGTCGCGGCGATAGACACGCGCCCGCTGCTGGACCGGCTGGCCGGGCCCGTCGAGCAGGTGCAGGGCGGGCTCGCGGAGGTGTCCGAGCTGCTCGACGGCGCGGCCCGGTTCTCGGCGCTGCTGCCGCCGATGCTGGGCGCCGACGAGCCGCGCACGTACCTGCTGCTCTCCCTCAACAGCGCCGAGCTGCGTGCGGCCGGCGGGATCGTCGGCGCGGTGGCGGTCCTGCGCGCGGAGAACGGCGTGCTCGACCTCGTCGAGCAGCGCACGACCGTGGAGTTCCCCGCCCTCGACGCGCCGGTCCTGCCCCTGACCGCCGACGAGCTGCAGGTGCACAGCGACCGCCTGGGGCGCTGGCTGCAGAACACCACGCTCACGCCGGACTTCCCGCGGACGGCCGAGCTGGTCCGGGAGCACTGGCGCACGACGATCGGTGGTGACGTGGACGGCGTGATCGCCCTCGACCCCGTCGCGGTCGCGTACGTCCTCGAGGCGACCGGTGCGGTGGTCGAGCCCGGCGGGCTGCGGTTGGATGCGGGGAACCTCGTCGAGGAGCTCCTGCACCAGAGCTACCTGCGGCTGCAGGACCCGCTCGAGGCGGACGCCTTCTACACCGGGGTCGCCACGACGATCTTCCGGGCGGTCGGCTCCGGCCAGGGCGACGCCCGACGCGTCGTGGAGCAGCTCGGCCGCGCGAGCGGCGAGCACCGTGTCCGCGTGTGGTCGGCGCGTCCGGACGAGCAGGCGGTCCTGGCGGCCACCACCGTCGGCGGTGCGTTCCTGTCGGGCGGTGCGGACGCCGCCGCCGGCGTCTTCCTGAACGACGGCGCCGCGGGGAAGCTCGACTACTTCCTGCGCACGGACGTCGCGATCGAGGACGTGCGGTGCGATGCGGGTTCCACGACGTCGGTCGTCCGGGTCGACCTCTCGTATGCGCCCCCCGCCGACATCGCGGACTACCCGAGGTACGTGACGGGATGGAGCGGTTCGGCGCTGCCCACCGGGTGGGTGGCGACCAACCTCACGGTGTACGCACCGGTCGCGGGCTCGCTGGGCCCCGTCATGTCGGGGGACGTCGGGATCGGTGGGCTCCGGGCGGTCGAGCGGGGACGTGACGTCCAGGTGCTGACGTCCTGGCTGGCGCCGGGGCAGCGCGCGACCTACCGGTTCGAGGTCCGCACGGAGCGCCCGGCCGACGAGCTGCCCGTCTGGCTCACGCCGACCCTGACCAGCCCGGGGATCCTGACGGCCGTCTGTCCCTGACCGCCGGCGCTGCCGGCGCAGCCTGCGCGGCCCGGCGCCGACGACGTGCGCGTGCCCAGGTCCTGACGGTCGGCGAGGTTCACCCGATCGGGCTGCACCGGTCCCGCGCGGAATGCGTACCCTGATCACGATATGTCCTTTTTGCCGCTGATCGAAGGAGCTCCTGATGCGACCCCTGGCGCGATCTCTGGCGGTGGTGCTGTTCGGGCTCCTCTCGGTCCTCGCGGCCGGTCTGCCGGCCTCGGCCCAGGTCGGCACCTGCGACCGGCAGGACAACAACTACGCCGCCGGCGGTGTGTGCGCGGTGTCGGTGGAAGAGGCCGTGCCGGCCTGCCCCGCGGGCGTGCTGGAGCTGAGGTACCGCGTGGTCCCTTCCGGGACGTCGGCGACCACCGTCGACCTGCGTTGGCAGGCGCCGGGAGGTGAGGTGCTCAGCGCCGGCCTGCCGCTCACGGGAAGCGTCGCCTGGCCCGCGACCGTCCCCAGGGGTGCGGTCGACGTCCGGTTCGTCGCCGGCGGGGAGGCCACCGTGCGCGTGGATGCCGCCGCCGTCGCCGCGACCTGCGTCGTCCCCATGAGCGAGGTCCTCAGCGCCGGGAACGCGGCGCCGGTGCGGTCCTCGCAGGTGCTCGCGGCCACCGGCTTCGACGCCGTCTCGCTGGTGGCGGCCGGTGCCGCTCTGCTCGTGGTGGGTGCGGGAGTCCTGGTCGGGCGGTCGCTGCGCCAGCGCCACACGCACTGACCTCCGGTCGCCGTGGCTGGGGCCCCGACGTCCGCCGTGCCGGGGCCCCGGCACGGCGGACCCCGAGCTCAGCTCCTCGTCTGCCGGTGCGCGAGACGCAGGCCCGCCAGCACGGCCGCCGCACCGCACCCGATGAGCAGCGGCACGAGCACGAAGGCGGTGTGCGAGCCGACCTGGTCCGCCGCCGCGCCGAGCGCGAACGGTGCGACGGCGATCGCCGCACCGGTGCCCATGGTCGCGAGGGCCTGAGCGCCGTCGGGGCGGCCCGCAGAGGCGCGCAGCACGAGCGACACCGACAACGGGTACTGCGCGCCGTAGCCCAGGCCCATGACCACGAGACCGACGACCGCGACGGCCGCGGACGTCGTCGTCCACAGGACGAGCCAGCCCAGGGCCGCGATCGCGAACGCGACCAGGAGCAGCTTCTCCGGCGCGCGGCGCAGGGACAGCGGCCCCGCGACGAACCGTGAGACGCACATCCCCGCGATCAGTCCTGCCACCGCGCCGGTGGCGGCGCCCGGGCCGGCGCCGGTGCGGGTGACGATGAGGTCGGCGGCCCAGAAGGTGGTCGCGTTCTCGATCGCGACGACGGCGACGAGCCCGAGCCAGAAGTGCCACAGCAGCCGGGGGAACCGGCCGGGAGCAGGCCGGGCGGGCACGGCGGAGCGGGCGGGCACGGCGGAGCGCGCGGACGTTGCGGAGCGGGCGGGCGCGGCGGGGAGCGCGTCCACGGCAGGCACCGGGGCCTCGGGGCGACCCAGGGCGCCGCGGCTCGGCAGGCGCGCGAGCAGCACGGCCGCGACGGCCGCGAGCACGATCGTCACCGCGACCGCCGGCCGCCACCCCCAGCCGATCGCGACGGCGCCGCCCACGGCGAGCGGGGACAGCAGGCCGAACAGCGCACCGACGCCGTTCGCCTCGCTGACCGCAGCGGCGCTCGCCTCGTGGTGGTGGACCGCGAGCGCCGGCTGCGCGGCCGAGATCCACAGCGATCCGCCGAGCGAGGTGACGAACGCACCCGGGAGCGTGAGCGCGAGCGAGTCGCCCGTGACGAGAGTCCCGACCCCGACCGTGATGACCAGGCTGCCCAGCAGCATCGTCCGGCGACGCCCGAACCGGTTGGCCAGCCCGGGGCTCAGGAACGCGGTCGAGAACGTGCCGAGCGCCATCGCGGTGCCGTGCAGGCCGGCCTGCGCCTTCGTGATGCCGAGCTCGGCGGCGAGCAGCGGCACCGCAGGCGAGAAGCCGTAGATCAGCCAGGCCCAGCCCACGAAGTGGGCGTAGATCGCGACCGTGACCCGGTCCCGTTGCAGCCGGATGGGCTGGACGGGCGCGGCCGCCGCGGGGAGCGGTTCGGTGGGCACGGGCTGGGAGGGCGCGGGCTCGGAAGGCACAGGCTCGGAGGGCACGGTTCGTCGACTGACCGGTCAGGCCAGCCGCTCGACCACGTGGTCGACGCAGGCGGTGAGCGCCTCGACGTCGGCCGGGTCGACCGCGGGGAACATCGCGATGCGCAGCTGGTTGCGGCCGAGCTTGCGGTACGGCTCGAGGTCGACGACACCGTTCGCGCGCAACGCGGCCGTCACCTGCGTCGCGTCGATCGCGGGGTCGAGGTCGATCGTGCCGACCACCGTCGAGCGCTCGGCCGGGTCCGCGACGAACGGGGTCGCCCAGTCGCGCGTCTCGGCCCACCCGTAGAGGTGCCGGGCCGACGACGCGGTCCGCGCCGCCGTCCACGCCAGCCCGCCGTTGTCGAGGATCCACGTGAGCTGCTCGGCCAGGAGCACGAGCGTGGCCAGCGCGGGCGTGTTGAGCGTCTGGTCCTGACGCGCGTTCGTCACGGCCGTGGTGAGCGAGAGGAACTCGGGCACCCAGCGCCCGCCGGCCTCGATCTCCGCCGCGCGCTCGACCGCCGCGGGCGACAGCAGGGCCAGCCACAGGCCGCCGTCGGACGCGAAGCCCTTCTGCGGCGCGAAGTAGTAGGCGTCCGTCTGGGCGACGTCGACCGCGAGCCCACCCGCCGCCGATGTCCCGTCGACCAGGGTGAGCGCACCCTGCTCGCGCGAGCCCGCGACCCGGCGGACCGGTGCCATCGCGCCGGTCGACGTCTCGTTGTGCGGCCAGGCGTAGACGTCGACGCCGTCCTCGAGCTCGGGCAGGGCGATCGTGCCGGGCGCCGCCTGGCGGACGGTCGACGGCGCGAGGAACGGCGCGCGCGACGTGGCGGTCGCGAACTTGGCGCCGAACTCGCCGAAGGCCGCGTGCTGCGCGCGCTCGCGGACGAGGCAGAGGGTCGCGACGTCCCAGAACGCGGTGGAGCCGCCGTTGCCCAGCACCACCTCGTAGCCGTCCGGGAGGCCGAAGAGCTCAGTCAGGCCCGCGCGGATGCGTCCGACCAGGCCACGGACGGGCGCCTGCCGGTGCGAGGTGCCGAGCAGCGTGCGGCCGACCTCGGCGAGGGCCTCGACCTGCTCGGGGCGCACCTTGCTGGGGCCTGAGCCGAAGCGCCCGTCACGCGGCAGGAGCTCCGGGGGGATCGTCAGGGCAGGACGCTGCGGCACGGGCAGAGCCTAATGGCGCTCAGCCCGGCCCCGGTGCCCGCGGCCACCACGTAACCTGTCACGAGCGCGAGGACTACGGGAGGCCTGAGACGTGAGCGACCTGATCGACACCACCGAGATGTATCTCCGGACCATCTACGAGCTGGCGGAGGAGGGCATCGTGCCGCTCCGGGCGCGCATCGCGGAGCGTCTGGGGCACTCGGGCCCGACGGTGTCGCAGACCGTCGCCCGCATGGAGCGCGACGGGCTCCTGGTCGTCAGCGGGGACCGGCACCTCGAGCTCACGGAGGCGGGCCACCTCAAGGCGGTGCGCGTCATGCGCAAGCACCGGCTCGCGGAGCGGCTGCTGACCGACGTGATCGGGCTCGACTGGGAGTTCGTGCACGAGGAGGCCTGCCGCTGGGAGCACGTCATGAGCGACCGCGTCGAGAAGCGGCTCCTGACGCTGCTCGACCACCCGCACCACTCGCCGTACGGCAACCCGATCCCCGGTCTCGACGAGCTCGGCGACGTGCGGGCGCCCGAGCACTTCCTCGACGGCGTCGTCGCCCTCACGCAGGCGGTGCCGGCGGACGGGCAGCCGGGGCGCGTCGTCGTCGCCCGGCTCGGCGAGCCGCTCCAGACCGACACGGAGCTGCTGGCGCGGCTCGCGAACGCGGGCGTGGTCCCCGGCGGCGAGATCACCGTGGAGCGCGGGGCCGGGGTGCTGACCGTGAGTGCGCCGGGCGCGGAGACGGTGCTCGACCTGCCGATCGAGGTCTCGCGCCACATCTTCGTCGCGGCGACGGTGGCGGACCCGGTCGCTCCGTAACATCCGTCCGTCCGTCCGTCCGTCCGTCCGTCCTCGTCCGCTCCCGTCTCTCGGCGCGTCGTCACGACCCATCACGATCGGTCGTGGATGCTCCGAGGATCGTCATTGGACAACGACGTCCACGTGTTGAGAGGCTGCGTCTCATGACACGGAACACCGAGGTGGCCACCGCCACCTGCACGCAGCCTCGAGCCGCTGCTGCCCACCGGTCGTGTCGAATGTGTTGCGGCTCGACAGGCGCGCCGGAGCGTGCCGCGTACCGCGGGTGCTGTCGCGCCTGAGCTGAGCGACGCCGGGCCGGTCCCGGCACCCTGAGACGTCGCCGCGTCGTCGGCCCTCGTCGGCCCGTCGCCGGCCGCCCGACGCGGCGCGCTCCCCGACAGCACCTCTCGTGCGCCCTCGGGTGCACCACGCACGCACACCACCGTGCCCCTCGCTGCCCCTCGCTGCCCCTCGCTGCGCGCCTCGTCTGCGCGCCCCGTCTGCGCCGGCGCTGCGCCCTCCGCTGCCCACGTTCCCGCGACCCGGACCTGCCGGGGCCCGGGTCCGGTCCGGCAGGTCCGAGGCGTCGCCGCACCATCCACCCTCGCGAAGAACCAGGACCCACCATGCAGTCACGGAACGCCCCCCGACGTCTGGTCCGGTCCCTGACCGGGCCGCTCACCAGGTCCCTGACCCGCCCGCCGACCGGCCCGCCGACCGGCCCACCGAGCCGGCCCGTGCGCCGGCCCCGGCTGGCGTCGTTCGTGCCCGTCGCCCTCGTCGCTGCCCTGCTCGCCGGCTGCTCACCGACGGCCGGGCGGTCGACCACCACGGACGGCGCCACGGCGGACGTCTCCCCGGGGAACACGCTGACGTGGGGCTGGTACCTGCCCACGTCCTGGGACCCGGTCACCTCCACCGCGGGCCAGGACGTGCACGCGCTCGCGCTCGTCTACGACGCGCTCGTCCAGCAGGAGGACGACGGCGACGCCCGGCCCGGGCTCGCGGAGTCGTGGACGTACAACGAGACCGGCGACCAGGTGACCTTCCACCTGCGTGACGGCCTCACGTTCACCGACGGCACCCCGCTCGACGCCGAGGCGGTGAAGGCGAACCTGCTGCGTGGCCGGGACCAGCCCAACTCGACGATCGCCGCACAGCTCTCCGTGATCACGGACGTCACGGTCGACAGCCCGACCGACGTCACGCTGCACCTCGACCAGCCCGACTTCCAGATCCCCCTGCTGCTCGCCGGCAAGAACGGCATGCAGGTGAGCCCGGCGGCGTTCGGTGCCGACGTCGACGCGATCGCGACCGCCCCCGTCGGGTCCGGCCCGTTCACCCTCACCGAGTACGTGCCGGACTCCCACGCCGCCGTCGTGAAGAACGAGGAGTACTGGAACGCCGACGCGATCCTGCTCGGCGGCGTCGACCTGCGGCCCACGCCCGACCCGACCGTCGCCGTCGCCGGCATCCGGTCCGGGCAGTACGGGCTCGCCGTCGTCCCGCCCGCGCAGGTCGCCGCGGCCGAGCAGGCGGGTCTCACGGTCGAGGAGATCACGGCCTTCACCGTGCGGGTCATCGACGTCGACGCGACCGTGGCGCCGTACGACGACCCGCGCGTCCTCCAGGCGATCAGCCACGCCCTCGACCGGCAGGCGCTGGTGGACGTGTCGTTCTTCGGCCGCGGCTCGCCGAACTGGCAGCCGTTCCCGGACGGCTACGTCGCGTACGACGACGACCTCGACGAGCTCTACGAGTTCGACCAGGACGCCGCCCGCGCGCTGCTCGCCGAGGCGGGTCACGCGAAGGGGCTCGACCTCACCCTGACGATCGGCACGGCCGTCGACCAGGCGCTGGCCGAGCAGATCCAGTCGCAGCTCGCCGAGGTGGGGATCACGGTCACCATCCAGATGGCGACGCCCGGCACGAGCAACTACGTCACGCGCGAGTACCCCTTCTACCTCGACAGCTTCTCCGGGCGCGAGTCCCCGGTGCAGGCGCTCGAGGTGCTCTTCGGCCCGGAGGGCCTGATGAACCTCGGCCGCACGAGCCCGCCCGACCTCCAGCCCGCGATCGACGCGGTCCGCGCGGTCCCGCTGGACGACCCCGCCTACCCCGGGCTGCTCCAGGAGGCGGTCTCGACGGCCGTGACGCAGATGCCGAACACCTTCCTGTTCACGTGGCCGCGGATCTTCGTCCACGACGACCGGGTCCGCGACTTCCGCCACCAGATCGGGACGGTCCGGTTCGAGGGCGTCTGGGTGGAGGCGTCGTGACCGGGACCGTGGCGACGGCGCGCCGCGAGCACGCGGCCCCGGGCCGCGCGTCCGTGCCGGGGCCCTCGGGTGCGGCAGCCCCGGGCGCCGGAGCGGTCGTCGCCGCACCGCTCGACGAGCGGCTCGACCTGCCCCGGCACGCCGCGCTGCGCGCCGTGGGCGCCACGCTCGGCCGGGGCGTCACGACGGCGGTCCCCGTGCTGCTCCTCGCGAGCGGCATCACGTTCGCGCTGGGAGCGTTCGGCGGGCAGGACCCGGCGGCCGCGGTGGTCGGGGACGTCGCGGGCCCGGAGGACGTCGCGCGCATGGAGCGCGAGCTCGGCCTCGACCGGCCCGTGTGGCAGCAGTACGTGTCGTGGGTCGGCGCCGCGGCGCGCGGGGACCTCGGCGCGTCCTGGTTCACGCAGATCCCGGTCACCGAGTCGATCGCCCAGCGACTGCCGGTGAGCCTGTCGGTCGCGGGCTTCGCGCTCGTGCTCGCCGTGCTCTTCGGCGGGGCCGCGGGGATCGCCGCAGCGCTGCACCGCGGCCGCCTGCTCGACCGCGCCGTGACCGCGGTCTCGGCCGCGCTGACGACGGTGCCCGCGTTCGTCGCGGGGATCGGGCTCATCATCGTGTTCGCGGTCCTGGTGCCCGTCCTCCCCGCGGGCGGGTACGTGCCGCCCTCCGTGAGCGTCACGGCCTGGCTCACCTCGCTCGTGCTGCCCGCCGTCGCCCTGAGCCTCGACACGGCGGCCGACGTCGCCCGCCAGCTGCGGACGGGCCTGGTCTCCGCGCTCGGCGAGAACTACGTCGTCGGCGCGCGGGTGCGGGGCCTGTCCGGACGGCGGGTCGTGCTCGGCCACGTCCTGCGCAACGGCGTGGCGCCCGCCGTCGCCGTCGTCGGGCTGCACGTGCCGCGGCTCGTCGGCGGGGCGGTGATCACGGAGGCGGTGTTCCAGATGCCCGGCCTCGGTCAGCTGGCGCGCGACGCGGCGATGCGGGGCGACGTCCCGGTCGTCCAGGGCACCCTCCTGGTCGCGGTCGTCGTCGTGCTCGCGTCGTCGCTCGTCGTCGACGTCGTCCAGGCGCGCCTGCTGCCCGCCTCGGTGCGTGCGGCATGATCCGCCGGGCACTGAGCAGCCGGACCGGCGCCGCGGCCGCCGTCGTGCTCGCGCTCGTCCTGGTCCTCGCCGTGGTCGGCGCCGCCCTGGCGCCGTACGACCCGCTCGCGCAGGACACGACGGTGCGCCTCCAGGGACCTTCGGCGGCCCACTGGCTCGGCACCGACTACCTGGGTCGGGACGTGCTCTCGCGGCTGCTCGCAGGCGCCCGGGTGTCGGTGCTCGCGGCGGTCGTCGCGGTCGCGATCGGCGCCGCCGTCGGCGTCGTCCCGGGCATGCTCAGCGTGTTCGTCGGTCGTGTGCCGGCCTGGCTCTCGCTCCGGTTCGCCGACACGCTCATGGCGCTGCCGTTCATCATCTTCGCGATCGCGGTCGCGGGGCTGTTCGGGAACGGGCTCTTCCAGGCGATGATCGCCGTCGGCGTGCTCGTGGCGCCGGTCTACTTCCGCGTGGTGCGCGCCGCCGCGCTCAGCAAGCACGGCGCGCAGCACGTCGAGGCCGCCCACCTCCTCGGGGTCCCGCGCTGGCGCGTGCTGGCGACGCACGTCTGGCCCGCCGTGCTGCCGACGGTCGTCGTGACGACCGCGAACCTCCTCGCGACCGGCCTGCTCGTGGTCTCGTCGCTGACCTTCCTGGGGATCGGCGTCGAACCGCCCGCCCCCACCTGGGGCGGCATGCTCGCGAGCGACCTGCTGTACCTCACCTACCGCCTCGACGGCCCGCTGGCGCCGTCGCTCATGATCATGGTCACGGTCGGGGCGCTCAACGCGCTGGCCGACGCCGTCCGCGACGCCGGCGGTGACAGCGGGCGTGCGGCGCACGCCGTGCGGCGGGAGGTGTCCCGTGCGCGCTGACCTGCTGGAGGTCACCGACCTCCGCCTCACCGCACCCGACGGCCGCGAGGTGGTGCGCGGCGTGTCCTTCACCGTCCCGCGCGGCGGGTCGCTCGGCATCGTCGGCGAGTCCGGCTCAGGAAAGACGCTCACGTGCCGGTCGCTGCTCGGGCTGCTGCCGCCCGGCGTCTCGGTGGCGGGCGGCAGCGTGCGGTTCGACGGCGCGGACCTCGCCCGGCTCACGCCGCGACAGTGGCAGGACGTGCGCGGCGCGCGCATCGCTGCCGTGTTCCAGGACCCGGGCTCGTACCTCAACCCGTCCGTGCCGGTGGGTCGTCAGCTCGCGGAGGTGCTCCGGGTGCGCGGCGGTCTGCGCCGGCGCGAGGCGCGGGACAGGGCGGTCGAGCTGCTCGAGCGCCTGGGCCTGCACCGCCCGGCGCTGGTGGCGCGGCAGCACCCGCACGAGCTGTCGGGCGGCATGCTCCAGCGCGTCCTGATCGCCGTCGCCATCAGTCTCGAGCCCGAGCTCCTCGTCGCGGACGAGGTCACCACCGCGCTCGACGTCACCGTGCAGGCCGAGGTGCTCGACCTGCTCGACGCGATCCGGGCGGAGCGGGACCTCGCGCTCGTGGTCGTCTCGCACGACCTCACGGTCGTCGCCCGGAGCACCGAGCAGCTGCTGGTGCTCCGCGACGGCGAGGTCGTCGAGGCCGGACCGACCCGGCGCGTCCTGGACGACCCGCAGCACCCCTACACCCGCCTCCTCGTGGAGCACCACGAGGCCTACGCGCTCGAC
The DNA here is from genome assembly GCF_012952065.1 of Cellulomonas fimi. Lineage (GTDB taxonomy): Bacteria > Actinomycetota > Actinomycetes > Actinomycetales > Cellulomonadaceae > Pengzhenrongella > Pengzhenrongella fimi_A. The sequence continues at coordinate 22,048 of NZ_JABCJJ010000013.1, read as the reverse complement.
CGCTACCTCGACCGGGACGGTACCCATGCGTGACTCCCAGCCGGCCGCACCGCGACCCGGTGCGGCGTCGCCCGGCGTGCCCCGGGCCGGTGCGGCCCCGACCGGCGTCCCGCTCCTCGTCGCCGAGCAGCTGCGCGTGGACCTCGGTGGACGCCCCGTGCTGCGCGGCGTCGACCTGACCGTGCACGCGGGCGAGGTCGTCGGGCTCATCGGCGAGACCGGGTCGGGCAAGACGACGCTCGCGCGCGCCGCGCTCGGTCTCGTCCGACCGGCGGCGGGCCGGGTGACCGTCGACGGCGTCGAGCCCTCGACGCTGCGCCCCCGCGCCCTGCGACGGTTCCGGCGCGAGGGTCACCTGCAGTACGTCTTCCAGGACCCGCTGCGCAGCCTCCACCCGGACCGCACGGTGGGCCGGTCGGTCGCCGAGGGGCTCGAGGTGCAGGGCGGTCTCCGCGCGGGCGAGATCAGCGCGCGCGTGGCCGAGACCCTCGCGGACGTCGGCCTCGACCCGGAGCTGGCGGACCGGCATCCAGGCCAGCTGTCGGGCGGTCAGCGCCAGCGGGTCGCGATCGCCCGGGCCCTCGCGGTCCGCCCGCGACTGCTGCTGTGCGACGAGCCCGTGAGCGCGCTCGACGCCGCGCACCGCCACCACGTGCTCCAGCTGCTCGACCGGCTCGGGCGCGACGGCCTCGGCCTGCTGGTCATCTCGCACGACCTCGGGTCGGTCGCCGCCATCAGCGACCGCGTGCTGGTCCTGCACCGCGGGCGCGTCGTCGAGCACGGGACGACTGCCGAGGTCCTCGCCTCCCCGCAGCACCCGTACACGCGCATGCTCCTCGCCTCGAACGGGACCCTCGCGGGCCGCGGCGCGAGCGTCGAGCTGCGCAACCGGCTGCGCGCCGAGCTCGAGGCCGACCAGCTCGCGCACGCGTGAGCCCCACCCTGACAGCCCCACCCTGACAGCCCCACCCAAGGAGAGAACCATGAGCATCCAGATCCTCGGCATGGTCGCACCGCAGAACGGGTCCGAGTCGCTCGGCTGGGACCAGCGGCCGATCGTCGACCCGGCCTTCCTGCGGGCCTTCGCGCGCGCCCACGAGGAGGCGGGCTTCGACCGGACGCTGATCGGCTACTCGGCGTCCGCGCCCGACGGCTTCGCGCTCGGGGCCCACGTGCTCGCGAGCACCGAGCGGCTGGGAGTCCTGCTCGCGCACCGCCCCGGCTTCGTCGAGCCCGTCCTGGCCGCACGCAAGCTCGCGACGCTCGAGAACCTGCACGGCCCGGGCCGCGTCGCGATCCACCACATCTCGGGCGGGAGCGACGCCGACCAGCGGCGCGAGGGCGACTTCTCGGACAAGCCCGCGCGCTACCGCCGCACCGGCGAGTTCATCGAGGTGCTCCGGCGCACGCTCACCTCCGACGAGCCGTTCGACCACGAGGGCGAGTTCTACCGCTACGAGGGCGCGTTCAGCGCGGTCAAGCCGCACGCGCCCGTGCCGATCTTCTTCGGCGGGCAGTCGCCCGAGGCCGTCGAGGTCGGGGCGCGGCACGCCGACACGTTCATGCTCTTCGGCGAGCCGCTCGCCCCGACCGCGGAGCGCATCGCCCTGATCCGGGCCCGCGCGGCCGAGCTCGGCCGGGAGGTCGAGCTCTCCGTCTCGCTGCGCCCGATCGTGGCGCAGACCGAGGACGCCGCCTGGGACAAGGCGCGGCGGATCGCCGCCGCGACCGCGGAGCGCGTCGGTGCACCCGGGCAGGCCGGCTGGTTCCGCTCACGCTCAGCCGGCGACGGCGCGCCCGTCTCGGCGCAGCGGCTCCAGGAGGCGGCAGCCCAGGACGAGGTGCACGACGAGCGGCTGTGGCTGGGCATCACCCGGCTGACCGGTCCGGGCGGCAACTCGACCGCGCCGGTCGGCACGGCCGAGCAGGTGGCCGAGGCGCTGCTGCGGTACCACGACCTGGGTGTCACCCGGTTCCTCATCCGCGGGTTCGACCCGCTGCAGGACGTCCGCGAGTGGGGCGAGGAGCTCGTGCCCCGGCTGCGGGCCGGTGCGGCGGCGCGTGAGGCCGCGTCCGTCGCCGGCCTGGCCGCCTCGGTGGGTGTCGCATGAGCGCCGCCGTGACGGACGCCGTGTCCGACGCCGTGACCGACGCTGTGGTCGACGCGGTGAACCGGCCCGTCCCGACGTCGTGGGCGCCGCAGGCGGCTGTCCGCGGGACCGTCGTCGTGCTCCCCGGGCGGGGCGAGGGACCGCAGCACTACGCGCGGCTCGGGCGCCGGCTCAGCGGGGACGGCTACCAGGTCGAGGTGCTCCTGGAGGTGCCCGACGACGCCGCCGCGCTCGAGGCGGCATGGGCCGGCCTCGACGCCCCGCTCGTGGGCCCGGTCGTCGTGGTCGCCGCGGACGCCTCGGCCGGTGCGGCGGTGGAGTCCGTCGTCACGGGTCGGGTCGTCCCGGACGGCCTCGTCCTCGCCGGCGCGGTCGTCGGCGACGGGCGCCCCGCGCCGGCCGACGCCGACGTCGTCGCGTCGCGCACCACGTGCCCGGTGCACCGCGGCGTCTGGGAGTCGACGGCCGGCGACCGGGCGGACGAGCTGCGCCGCACGTCGGCAGCGGCTCGTCGGTGGGCCGAGGCGGCCGGGGCGTGGCGCGTCGGGCTGCCCGCGCTCGTGCTGCACGGCGCGGCGGACCCGCTGAGCCCGGTCGACGCCGTCGTGGGCGCGGTGCGGTCGTGGCCCGCCGCGTCGGTGCTCGCGGTGCGCGGCGGCGTCCACGACGTGCTGAACGACGCGGCGCACCGCAGCGTCGCCGCGGCTGTCGTCCAGTTCCTCGAGGACCTGCGCGGGTCGCGGGTCGCCGCGCCGGGCGCCGCGCCCGGCGGGCCGCTCCTGCAGCCCGTCGACCTCGGCCAGGATCTCGGCCAGGAGCTCGTGCAGGACCTCGGCCGGGGTCTCGTGCAGGCGGCCGGACGATGACCGGCTTCGCGACCCGCCAGGTGCACAGCGGGGCCGGGCCGGACAGCGCCCAGCGCGCCCGCGCGACCCCGATCTACCAGACGGCCGCGTACACCTTCGACGACACGGACCACGCCGAGGGCATCTTCTCCCTGACGACCCCCGGCAACCTCTACTCGCGCACGGGCAACCCGACGTCGGCCGTGCTCGAGCAGCGGCTCGCGGCCCTCGAGGGCGGGGTCGCCGCGGTCGCGACGGCGTCGGGCCAGTCCGCGGTGGCGCTCGCGCTGCTCGCGCTCGCGGGCGCCGGTGACCACGTGGTCGCCGCGACCTCGCTGTACGGCGGCACCTTCGACCTGCTCGACGAGACGTTCGCCGACCTCGGGATCCGCACCACGTTCGTGGACCCGGACGACGAGGACGCGTGGCGGCGAGCCGTCGAGCCGCGGACGCGGGCGTTCTTCGCCGAGAGCATCGGGAACCCGCGCGGGGACGTCCTCGACGTGGAGCTCGTCGCGGGCATCGCGCACGACGCCGGCGTGCCGCTGGTCGTCGACAGCACGCTGGCCTCGCCGTACCTGCTGCGGCCGATCGAGCACGGCGCCGACGTCGTCGTGCACTCGACGACGAAGCTCCTCGGCGGTCACGGCACGGCGCTCGGCGGCATCGTCGTCGACGGCGGGACGTTCGACTTCGGCGCCGAGCCGGCGAGGTGGCCGCGCCTCACGGCGCCCTACCGCCGCTACGGGGGGCTCGTGCTCTGGGACCGGTTCGGCGCCGAGGGCGGCGCGTACGCGGCGCTCGTCCGGACGCGCTACCTGCACGACCTCGGCCCGTCCTCGACGCCCTTCACCAGCTTCCTGCTGCTCCAGGGCGTCGAGACGCTCGACGTGCGCGTCGAGCGGCAGGTCGCGTCGACGCTCGAGATCGCCCGGGTGCTCGAGGGCCTGCCGGGGATCGAGGCGGTGCACTACGCCGGGCTCACGTCGAGCCCGTGGCACGCGCTCGCGCAGCGGTACCTGCCGCGTGGCGCGGGCGCGGTGCTCGCCTTCGACGTCGCCGGGGGAGCGGAGCAGGCGCGCGCCGTCGTCGACGGTCTGCGGCTGTTCAGCCACGTCGCGAACATCGGCGACGTCCGCTCGCTCGCGATCCACCCCGCGACGACCACGCACAGCCACCTCGAGCCGGCCGACCAGGCCGCCGCCGGCGTGCGGCCGTCGACGGTCCGGCTCTCCGTCGGCCTCGAGTCGGTCGCGGACCTCGTCGCCGACCTCACCGCGGCGGTCGCGGCCTCGCACGTGCGCCCCGACGCCCGCGAGCCTGCGCGCGCACCTGCCCTCGCACCTGCACGAACCCCCGCCACGATCGGAGAAGCACGATGAGACTGGGCTACTGGACGCCGATCTACGGCGGTTTCCTGCGCAACGTGGGGGACGAGGGCATGCCCGCGACCTGGGACTACGTGCGCCACGTGTCGCAGCTCGCGGACCGCCTCGGGTACGACATCACGCTCGTGCCCGAGCTCTACCTCAACGACCGCAAGGGCATCGACGCGCCCAGCCTCGAGGCGTGGGAGCTCGCCGCCGCCATCGCCGCCGTGACCGAGCAGGTCGAGATCATGGTCGCGGTCCGGCCGGGCTTCCACCTGCCGGCCGTCGCGGCCAAGCGGGCCGCGACCCTCGACGAGATCAGCGGCGGGCGGATCGCGCTCAACGTGGTCTCGGCGTGGTGGCAGGAGGAGGCACGCCAGTACGGCGGCACCTTCGGCGTGCACGACGAGCGGTACGTCCGCACGGAGGAGTGGGTCGACGTCGTCGACGGGCTGTGGCGCCGGACGCCGTTCACCTACGTGGGCGACCACTACGAGGTGCACGACGCCGTGCTGTCGCCGAAGCCGCGCCGTCGCCCCACGCTCTGGGCGGGCGGCGAGAGCGACGGGGGCAAGGCGTCCATCGCGCGGTTCGCCGACTCCTACGTCATGCACGGGGGCACGGTGGACGAGATCCGCACGAAGACCGCGGAGATGCGGCGCCGCCGCGAGCAGCTCGGGCGCGAGCCGTTCGCCGAGTTCGGGATGGCCGCGTACGTCATCGTGCGTGACACCGAGGCCGAGGCCGCGGCCGAGCTCGAGCGGATCACCGCCGCACCGGGCGCGGGCAGCCCGGGCTACGCGTCCTACCAGGAGTTCGTCCAGCACTCGCAGCTCGAGACGGCGGTGAGCCTGCGCGAGTACTCGGTCGGCACGCGCGGCCTGCGCCCGGACCTCGTCGGCACGGCCGAGCAGGTCGCGGAGAAGCTGCACGCGTACGCCGAGGCCGGCCTCGACCTCGTGCTCATCCAGTCCTCGCCGCTGGACACCGAGCTGGAGCGGATCGCGGAGCAGGTGTTCCCGCTGGTGCGGGGTGCCGCGGCGGCTCAGGCGCCGCGCGGGACGGCGGTCGCCGCGGGGGTCTGAGCGAGGTGGGCGGCGACCGCGCGCACGACGACGTCCTGCGCCCGGCCGCCGCCCGCCGCCGCGCGCGCACGCAGGGGCACCGCCTCGAGCGGGGGGAGCGAGGTGCAGCGCTCGAGGCCGTCGGGCAGCGGCCCGCTCGTCACGAGCGCGGCGACCCCGAGGCCGCCACGCACGGCCAGGAGCACCCCGGACAGGCTCGCGCTCGACACCTGGACGTCCGCGGTCCGGCCCGCGCGCCGGAGCGTGCCCACGGCCCACTCGCGGATGAGGCACGGCTCGTCGAGCGCGACGAGGGGCACGGGCGCGCCCGGTTCGGGTTCCGGCGCCCCGGCCGCGCGCACCCAGTGCAACGGCAGGTCGGCGGCGACCCGGCCGTCCTCGGGCGAGCGCGGCGCTCCGAGCAGCAGCGCGACGTCGACCTGGCCGGACGCGAGGCCCTCGGTGAGCCCGGCGCCCTTGTCGAGCCGGTAGGTCACGACGGCGTCCAGCTCGTCCACCAGCGCCCCGGCGACCACGGGCAGCAGCTCCTGGGCGCCGTGCTCCGTCGACCCGAGCACGATCCGCCGTGGGCCGCCGACGAGGCGCAGGAGCGCGCCGTCGTGCGCTGCGAGGATGAGCCGCGCGTGGGCCAGCAGCTCGATGCCCGCGGGAGTGAACTCCGTGCCGCGGCCGCGGCGGACGACGACGGGCTTCCCGACGACGCGCTCGAGCCGCCGGACGTGCTGGCTCACGGCCGACTGGCTGAGGTGGAGCGCGTCCGCCGCCCGCCCGAACCCGCCGCAGTCCGCCACGGCGACGAGGCTGCGCAACGGGGCGATGTCGAGGGTGGCGGACACCCAGCGAGTATAGGAAGCCGTCGGACGGCACCCGCCAGGGCGGCTCCTCGGAACCTCCTGGCGTGGGAGCCCTCGAGCGGGACGCCCGGTCCTGCCACCGCGGCTCTCGTGTGTTTCACGGTCTTCGGTGCGGTTACGCTGGGCGGGCTTGCACCTCCCTGTCGGGTCCGGCCAGCCAGCCGGGCCCGTGATGTGGTCAGGAGATCGACGTGCTGATGCCGGCGGCGCCCCCTCGACGGACGCTGCTGCTCAACGCCAGCCTCGAGCCCCTGTGCGTGGTCAGCGTCCATCGCGCCGTCGTGCTCGTGCTCACGGGTAAAGCCACCGTGCTCGAGACCGACGGCCGGCTGCTCCACTCGGAGCGGACGGCCGTTCCCGTACCGCTCGTGCTGTGCCTCACCCGGTACGTGCACGTGCCGCACCGCCGCACGGTGCCCCCGACCCGCCGGACCGTCCTGCAGCGCGACGGCTACCGGTGCGCGTACTGCGGTGGCGCCGCCGACACCGTGGACCACGTGCTGCCGCGCTCGCGCGGTGGGCGGCACGAGTGGACCAACGTCGTCGCGGCGTGCAGCCGCTGCAACCACCGCAAGGCGGACCGGCTGCTCGCGGAGATCGGGTGGCGGCTGGACTCCACGCCGCGCGCCCCACGCGGCGCCGCCGCCCTCCTGGCCGCGACGGCCAAGGCCGAACCGAGCTGGTCGCCGTACCTGGTGGCGTAGGGCGACGAGCTCGGACCGGCGCCCAGCGCGTCGGATCGCCCGCGAAAAGCTGTTGGCGATGTCAGTGGCGCAGGGGAGTATCGAGCAATGCCGAATCAGCAGGAGCTGGCCATCGAGGCCCGTGGCCTCGTCAAGCACTTCAAGGAGACACGCGCCGTCGACGGCGTCGACATCGAGGTGCCCGAGGGCACGGTCTACGGGCTGCTGGGGCCCAACGGAGCGGGCAAGACGACGGCGGTGCGCATGCTGGCCACCCTGCTGCGCCCGGACGCCGGTTCGGCCCGCGTGCTGGGGCACGACGTCATCCGGGAGGCCGACACGGTCCGCGGGCTCGTCGGGCTGACCGGGCAGTACGCGTCGGTCGACGAGGACCTGACGGGAACCGAGAACCTCGTCATGCTCGCGCGTCTCTACGGGTTCTCCAGGGCCGCCTCGTACGCCCGCGCGCGGTCGCTGCTCGAGGCGTTCGACCTGGGCGACGCGGGCGGGCGGCAGGTCAAGACGTACTCGGGCGGCATGCGGCGGCGGATCGACCTCGCCGCAAGCATCGTGATCAGCCCCCGGGTGCTCTTCCTCGACGAGCCGACGACGGGCCTGGACCCGCGCAGCCGGAACCAGGTGTGGGACATCGTCCGCGTCCTCGTGGACGACGGCGCCACGGTGCTCCTCACGACGCAGTACCTGGAGGAGGCGGACCAGCTGGCGGACCGGATGTCCGTGATCGATCACGGCAAGGTGATCGCCGAGGGCACGTCGGTCGAGCTCAAGGCGTCGGTCGGGTCCGGCGCGGTCCACGTCCGGCTCGCCGACTCCACGGACCGCCCGGCGGCCGAGCGCATCATCGCCCAGACGCTCGACGCTCCGGTGACCCTGGCGTCGGACCCGTACGCGCTGTCGGCCCGTGTGGCCGACGACGGCACCGAACGGGCCTCGCGACTCCTGCCCGCGCTCCACGAGGCGCGCATCATGGTCGCCGAGTTCTCGCTCGGTCAGCCGAGCCTGGACGAGGTGTTCCTCGCCCTCACGGGCCGCCCCACCGAGCCGGAGACGTCCGACGACGTCGAGACGGAGACGAACGAGGCCGTGGCATGACCACCTCACCCGCACGCACCGGCGTGACGCCTGCCCGCACGGATCCGGGGCTGAACCCGCTCCGCGCCGCGCTCGCGCTCGACGAGCGCCCGTCGCGACCCGGCTCGCTGGGCGCGGCCCTGACGTTCGGCTGGCGCGCGCTGCTCAAGATCAAGCACGTCCCCGAGCAGCTGTTCGACGCGACGCTGACCCCCGTCATCTTCACGCTGATGTTCACGTACCTCTTCGGGGGCGCGCTGGCCGGCGACCCGCGGTCGTACCTGCAGTACCTGCTGCCGGGGATCCTCGTCCAGAGCGTCCTGATCATCACGGTGTACACCGGCTTCACGCTGAACACCGACATCTCGAAGGGCGTCTTCGACCGGTTCCGGTCGCTGCCGATCTGGCGGCCCGCCCCGATCGTCGGCGCGCTGCTCGGCGACACGGTCCGCTACTCGGTCGCCTCCGTGATGACCATCGGGCTCGGCCTGATCCTCGGCTTCCGGCCCGACGGCGGCGTCGTGGGCGTCGTGCTCGCGGTCCTGCTCCTGCTCGTGTTCTCGTTCTCGCTCAGCTGGATCTTCACGATCCTCGGGCTGGTCATGCGCAGCCCGAACGCGGTCATGGGCGTCAGCATGATGGTCCTGATGCCGCTGACGTTCGCGAGCAACGTGTTCGTGGACCCGTCGACGATGCCGGGCTGGCTCCAGTCCTGGGTCGGCGTGAACCCGGTCAGCCACCTGGTGACGGCGACCCGTGGCCTCATGGCGGGGACCGCGAGCACGTCGGAGGTCGTCTGGGTGCTCGTCGCCTCGGCGGTGCTCACGGCCGTGCTCGCGCCGATCACGATGCGGATCTACCGCAACCGCAACTGAGGTCAGGCGGCGGGGCCCCTGGGTAGCGCCACCCTCACACCGAGGCGGTGAGGCTCAGACCTCCGGATGGAGGTCGCCGACACCGCTGACGCGCCCGGTGTGAGGCGTCTCGTCGTCCGCGCAGCGCTGGGTCACGACCATGACCGGGCAGGCGGAGTGGTGCAGCACCGCCTGGCTCGTGGAGCCCAGGAGCAGCCCGGCGAACCCGCCCCGACCGCGCGATCCGACCACGATGAGATCGGTCGCCGTCGAGAACTCGGTGAGAAGAGCCGCGCCGGTGCCGTCAAGCACATGCCGCTTGACCTCGACCCCGGGCAGGTCGATGAGCGCGCGCTCGACGACTACGTCGAGCCCCTCGGCGACGTCGCGCAGCACGGCCTCGTGGTCGATCGCCGCGGGTAGCCAGGCGAGGGCGCCCGCGCTCGCCCCGATGGGCACGCCGGCGACGGCGGTGAGCTCGGCCCCCCATGCCTTCGCCTCACGGATCGCGCGGCGCAGCGCGAGGTCGGCGGCGGGTGACCCGTCGACCCCGACGACGATGCGCCGGACCGGCCTCGGCTCGGGCAGGGCCAGCTCGTCACCCGTGCTCTGCGCGCGCAGCGGCACGACGACGGTGGGGCAGTACGCGTGCGCGGGGAGCGCGGAGGAGACGGTCCCGAGCAGCCGGTCGGCGAACCCGCCACGTCCGCGGGTCCCCACGACAGCGAGCCGTGCGCTGCGCGACATCTCCACGAGCACCCCGGCCGCATCGCCGGTCGCGACGGAGGCGGTCGACCGCACGCCGCGTGCGTCGGCGCGTTCCTGCGCCTCGGCGAGCACCGCCTTGGCGCCCTCCTGGATCGCGGTGTCGTCGAGGGCGGCGTACCCGCCGTCGAGCGACGCGGCGGTGAAGGACGGGAGGGCGTAGGAACAGACGATCTGCAGGGTGAGCCCATGGGTGGTCGCCTCGGCGGCTGCCCAGTCCAGCGCGTGCAGGCTCGGTGCGGACCCGTCCAGCCCGACGAGCACCACATCTTCGCGAGTCATGGCCGTACCTCCCGCTCGTACCGGATCCGTCCACGCCCAGTGTGCCTCGAAATCGCCGCGGGGAGGGGGACATCGTCCCGAAGTCTTTACCTCGACCTGGGGCTGACTTGTCCCACCGGTGTACCCCCGCACGCGGGCACCCTCGCGCTCGGGGCGTGGGACGCGGTCCTGGACGCCGGACGCAGCGGCCTTGAGCAGATCTTGAGCCAACGCACGCGGTCCGCTCAAGGAGCGGCACGCAGGATCGGGTTGTCAGCACCACACGAGCGACGGAGGGGTTTCACGATGATGGGATACGGATGGGGGATGGGTGCGGGCGGCTGGATCGCCATGATCGTCTTCTGGGTGGCCCTCGTCGCACTGGTCGCGTGGCTGATCGTGCAGGCACTGCCCAGCAGGCGGCGTGAGGACGACCGTGACCGTCTGACGGGCGCCGAGACTGCCGAGCAGATCCTCGACCGCCGGTACGCCGTAGGCGAGATCGACGCGGACACCTACCAGGTGATGCGGGTCAACCTCGCTTCCGGCCGAACGAGTGGTCGGGACGCGGCACGATGACGCGCGCGGGGAGGTCCTGGTGGATCCCGTTGGTCGCGACGGCGGCGCTGCTCGGGTCGGGGCTGTGGATGGTGCTGCAGGGTGCCGGAGCCTCGGGATCGATGGCCTCCAACGGTCCTGCCAGCTTCTCGTACGGCTCGATGATGAGCGAGCACGCCCGCTGCGGCTCGATGATGGACGAGCAGGGGAACGGCTCGATGATGGACGAGCAGGGGACCGACTCGATGATGGACGAGCAGGGGACCGACTCGATGATGGACGAGCAGGGGAACGGCTCGATGATGGATCGGTGATGTGGCTGGGCGAGCTGTTCGTCACCGACACCGGGTGAGCGGCGACGCCGCCGGCTCCGCGGGCCTGGCGTTCCAGGACGCCGGGCGAGGACTTCTCGCCATGCTGCGTGTCAGGCGGAGGCCGGTGCCTCGGCGACGACGGGCAGTCCGGCGGCCCGGGCCGAGAGGTCGAAGCTGTCGTCGACCACGACCACGTGCCGACCCGTGGCAGCGATCAGGGACGCTGCGATCGAGGCCCGGTAGCCGGACGCGCAGTGCACCCACACCTCGCCCTCGGGCACCTGCTCCATGCCGGTCACGACGTCGTGGAGGGGGATGTGCACGGCGCCGTCGATGTGGGCCTCGCGCCACTCGCCGACCCTGCGCACGTCCAGCACGGTGACGGACCTGTGATGGCGGACCTGGGCGAGGTCGGCGAACCTGGCGCTGGGCAGCGTGGCGAGCGGGCCGTCGGTCCACTCCTCGGGTCGGCCGGTGGCGGCCGCGGCCGGCCGGTCGATCCCGATCCGGCCCAGCTCCCGCTGTGCCTCGGCGATCTGCTCGGGGGACTCTGCGAGCAGCGTGACCGGCGAGCCCCAGGGGATCAGCCAGCCGAGGTACGTGGCGAACTGCCCGTCGAGGCCGAAGTTGAACGTCCCGGGGACGTGTCCCGCGGCGAAGGCGGTGCGGGTGCGCAGGTCCACCAGCCACTCCCCGGCCTCGAGGCGGCGGCGGATCTGCTCCTTGTCCGCCCGCTCGGGCTCGGACAGGTCGCCGGCGCTCGGGCCGGCCGCGTTGGCCGGGCCCATGTGCACGTAGTAGGCGGGATAGGCGTCCAGGCCGGCGAGGGTGGCGGCGACGAAGTCCTCCTCGTCCTGCGACATCACCGGGTTGATGAGCCGCTCCTGCCCGATGGTGGAGGCGGTGGCGTCCGCGCCCGCGGAGGTGGCGGCGCAGAAGGACCCGAAGCCGTGGGTGGGCATCACACTCGTCTCGTCGCTCAGCTCGGCCGCGAGCCTGCGGGCGGAGCGGTACTGGTGACGGGCCAGGTCGTCGGTGTGGGCCTCACCGAGCAGGTCGGGGCGGCCGGTCGAGCCGAACAGCAGCGAGCCGCCGGAGAACACCGCCGGTTCGCGGCCCTCCAGCACGTAGGACAGGTGGGTGAAGGTGTGGCCCGGGGTGTGGATCGCCCGCACCCGCATGGTAGGGCTGACCTCGACCGCCTGGCCGTCGAGGATCGGTGTCCGCTGGAAGGAGACCTCGTCCTCCCCGTTGACGAAGTAGCTCGCCCCGGTCTCCTGCGCCAGGGCATAGCCCCCGGTGACGTAGTCGTTGTGGAGGTGGGTCTCGAAGACGTGGGTGATCCGCACGCCCGCCCGTGCGGCCTCGTCGAGGACGCGGTCGATGTCGCGCTGCGGGTCGACGACGAAGGCGACCTCGCCGTCGTGCGCCAGGTAGCTGCGGTCGCCCAGCGAGGGCGTCTCGATCGTGAGGATCGTCGTGGCCATCAGCAGTCCCTCCGGGAGCTGGGTGAGGAGTGGGCTGGTCAGCAGCGGGCTGCGCGGTCGGGACCGGGGGTCATCGGCTCGGCTCCGCGACAGGGATCCGATACCCCCCAGGGTATACGACCGGCGGCGAGGACGCGCGTCGTGAGTGGCTCAAGCCTCCGGGACGGCCTGCACGTCCGGCCGCCGGACCAGCGCCGAGAGGACGATCGTCGACCTCGTCCGGGCCACGAACGACTCGGCGTTGATCCGCTCGATCACCCGCTCGAGGTGACGCATGTCCCGGGCACGCACGTGCAGCAGGAGGTCGACCTCGCCGGTCACCGTGCTCGCCGAGATCACCTCGGGATGGCGCTCGACGGCGGCCCGCATCCTGGCCGGGCTCGTCGACCCGATGCAGAACACCTCGACGTACGCCTCGGTGTGCCAACCCAGCGCGCCCGGATCCAGCCGCACGGTGAAGCCGCGGATGATCCCGCGCTCGCGCAGGCGGTCGACCCGGCGCTTGACCGCCGGGGCGGACAACGAGACGACCGAGCCGATCTCCGCGTAGCTCGCCCGCGCGTCCACCGCGAGCTCGCGCACGATGGCCGCGTCGAGCGGGTCGAGGGGCGAGCCGGGACCACCCGCAGCCGCGTCGGGGCCCGCGGCGTCGGCGTCCGTCACCGCAGCGCGTCGGCGAGCTGGTCGAGGCCCCATCCCAGGTCCGCCGCGCTGATCATGAGCGGCGGCGCGAGCCGGATCGTCGAGCCGTGCGTGTCCTTCGCGAGCACGCGCCGCTCCATGAGTCGTTCGCACAGCTCCCGGCCGGTCATCCGCGCAGGGTCGACGTCGATGCCGGCCCACAGCCCAGCCCCTCGCCGGGCCACCAGGAGTCCGTCCGCCACCAGGGCGTCGAGCCGGTCGGCGAGGTGCGCGCCGAGCTCACGTGCACGTGCCTGGAACTCGCCGGTCTCGAGCAGCTCGATCACCGCCAGCCCGACCGCGCACGCGAAGGGGTTCCCGCCGAACGTCGACCCGTGCGTCCCGGCGGTCAGCACCCCGAGCACGTCGGCCCGCCCCACGACGGCGGACACCGGCAGGATCCCGCCGCCGAGCGCCTTGCCGAGCGTCATGAGGTCGGGCGTCACGCCCCAGAGCTCGCACGCGAACGTCGTACCCGTCCGGCCGAGACCCGACTGGATCTCGTCGGCGATGAGCAGCGCACCCGCCTCGTCGCACGCGGTCCGCACCGCGGCGAGGTACCCCTCGGGCGGCATGATGACGCCGGACTCGCCCTGGATCGGCTCGATCAGCACGGCGACGGTCGTCTCGTCCATCGCGGCCCGCAGCGCGTCCGCGTCGCCGAACGGGACCACGCGGAAGCCCGGCGTGTACGGACCGAAGCCCAGGCGTGCGTCGTCGTCGGTGGAGAAGGAGACGACCGTCGTGGTGCGGCCGTGGAAGTTGCCGTCCATGACGACGATCGTCGCCTGGTCGGCGGGCACGCCCCTGACGTCGTAGCCCCACTTGCGGGCCGCCTTGATCGCGGTCTCGACCGCCTCGGCGCCGGTGTTCATCGGCAGCACCATCTCGGTGCCGGTGAGCGCGGCAAGGCGGTCGGCGAACGGCTCGAGCAGGTCGTGGTCGAACGCGCGCGACGTCAGCGTGATCCGGTCGAGCTGCGCGTGCGCCGCCGCGACCAGCGCCGGGTGCCGGTGCCCGAAGTTGAGCGCCGAGTAGCCCGCCAGCATGTCGAGGTACTCGCGGCCGTCCGTGTCACGCACCCACGCGCCCTCGCCCGCGACGAGCGTGAGGGGCAGCGGGTGGTAGTTGTGGGCGAGGTGGCCGCCGACGGCGTCGCTCGCCGGCCCGGCGGCCGCAGCATGCACGGTCCGCAGGGCCGCAGCCCCGGGGGTCCGCAGGGCGCCGGGGGTCATGCCGTCGCGCCCGTCTCGCCGGCGCCCGCTGCGGTGCCGCGGATCTCGAGCGTGCAGCACTTCGCGCCGCCGCCGCCCTTGAGGAGCTCGCTCGTGTCGACCGGCATCGGGTTGTACCCGCGCTCGCGGAGGGCGGCGGCGAGGTCGACCGCGCCGGGCGCGACGACGACGTTGTGCCCGTCGCTGACCGCGTTGAGCCCGAGGGCCGCGGCGTCGGCCGAGGTGGCGATGACGGCGTCGGGGAAGAGCTGCTCGAGCACCTTGCGCGAGCCCGCCGAGAAGGCCGGCGGGTAGTAGGCGATCTGCGGGGCTGCCGGGTCGCTCGACAGCACGGCGAGGGCGGTGTCGAGGTGGTAGTAGTGCGGGTCGACCAGCTGGAGGGAGACGACCGGGAGACCGAACAGCTCCTGCGCCTCGGCGTGGGACGCGCGCTCGGTGCGGAAGCCTGTGCCGGCGAGGACCAGGTTGCCGACGGTCAGCAGGTCGCCCTCGCCCTCGTTGGTCTCCGCCGCGGTGTGCGTGAGGTAGCCACGGTCGGCGAACCACTTCTGGTACGCGGGGCCCTCGGCGCCGCGCTCGGGGTACCGGAACTTCGCGGAGTAGACCACGCCGTCGATCACGGTGGCGCCGTTCGCGGCGTAGACCATGTCGGGCAGGCCCTCGAGCGGCTCGATCGTCTCGACCGTGTGGCCGAGCTCGAGGTACGTGTCGCGCAGCACGCGCCACTGCCGGACGGCGAGGCCGCTGTCCGTGTGCCGGGTCACGTCCATCCACGGGTTGATCTCGTAGCTCACCGTGTAGTGGACGGGCTCGCACATCAGGTAGTGGCGGGGGGTGGCGACCGGCATGGTGTCCTCCTGGTCGGGCGCGCGGGGGTGGGCGCGCCGCACGATGGGCTGTCCCGCTCAGGCTACGGGGGCTGACACCTCCGAAGGATGCCGCCGGGTGAGTGCAGTCGTTGCGTCGTCAGCCGCCTCGGCGGCGATTCATTGCGCGATGGCGGTCGCTCACCTCGCGGGCCGCGCGCCAGAGGGCGAGGCGGACCATCGCGGCCAGGGCCGGTGCGAGGGCCGCGCGCGTGACCGCCCGCGGCAACGGCCCTGCCAGGTGGACGTCCTCGGTCCAGGTCACCCGGCTCGTCGCGTGGCCGAGCGGCGTGACGCGCACGCCTGCCGTGCCCAGCAGCACGGGCCCCACCTTGCGCAGCTCGCACACGCCGTCGGCCCGGTCGGTGGGGGCGTCGAAGCGGTCGACGACCATGCGGTCGACCAGGCCCGTGCCGCCGCGCCGGGCGGTCGGGCCCGTGATCCCGACCACGCGCGAGCCGGCCGCGAGCGGGACGCCCCGGACCTCGACCCGCGTGAGCGGGATCCAGCGCGGGTGGTTACGGGGATCGGCGACGAGGTCCCAGGCCGCGGCCGCCGGGAGCGGAAGGGTGCGCGAGACGACGACGCCGTCACGCGGGGTCGACGGCGTCGTGCGACGCGTGGCGGTGCGACGGGTAGAGGTCATGCGTCGGCGGCGGCGCCCGAGCACCTCCGGGGACGCGTCACGCGGTCACCTCGGCTCACGTCAGTGCGGGTGGCCGTTGGTGGTGGGGCCCGGGCCGCCCTGCCAGTCCGGGCCGACCGGTCCGCTCGACGACGGGATGACACGGGGCGCGGCGCCCGTCTCGACGACCTCGACGAGCTGCGGGAACCGCTGCGGCGGCGGACCGAACGCCTTGCGTGCGCCCTCGATCACGGTCTTGCCGAGCGCGCGCGCCCCGGTGACGCCGATGAAGGCCCCGATGCCGAACGGCGCGAGCCGCCCGAACGCGAGCGCGCCCTGCTTCATCGCCTGGCGCCGGATCAGCCGCTTCGTGAGCGTCCGGTTCACGCGCTTGATCGTCGAGGTCGGCATGCGGGTCAGGAGCGTCCGGGCGAACGCGCCCGAGGTGATCTCCGCGGCGTCGCCCGTGAGCCCCGACTCCCCGAGCACGGTGGTGAGGAGCAGCGCGCGGCGTCGTCCGGCGTCCTCCACCTCGATGCCGTGGACGCTCGCGACACCGAGCGCGAACGCCGCGGACGACGCGAAGAAGGCCGCGACGTCGCCCGCGGTGAGCACCGTCGCCACGCCTGTCCCGACGGCCGGCGCGGCCGCCGCGGCGCCGACGGCACCGCCCGCCCCCTGGATGACGAGCATGTACTCGCGTTCCAGCAGCGCGATGATCTGCGCGGGGGAGGCGTAGGGGTTGCGTCGGCGCAGGCTCTGGACGTGCTCGTGGATCTTGCTCGACGGGATCGTGACCGCCTTGTCGAGCACGGCGTCGACCAGCGGGGTACGGCCCGGGTGCGGGTGCGTGACGTCCGTCGTCGGGGGCGGCGCGGGATCGACGTGCTGGCCGGAGCGGGGCCTGCGGAGGGGGGCCATGCGGGTCACCTCGGGCCCGTGACCGTGAGCTCGACGGTCGCGCCGGCCTCGAGCGTGCGGCCCACCGTGCAGTGCTGCTCGATCGCGCGGTGCACGACGGTCAGCAACCGGTCACGCGTGGTGACGTCCAGGCCGGAGAGATCCACGACGAGCTCCTCGCGGAAGTGGGGGTAGCGGTCCTCGGTCGGGTGGGTCGGGGCCTCGACCGTGACGGTGGCCTCGAAGTCGTCGCCGAGCCGGTGCGCGAGCTTCGCGTCCGCGCTCATGCCGCTGCACGCGGCGAGGGCGATCTTGAGCAGCTCGCCGGGGGAGAACGCGCCCTCCGTCCCGGTCGGCCCGATCAGCACCTCGGCGCCGCGCGAGCTGTGACCCGTGAAGCGGCGCGTCCCGGTGCGCTCGACCCACAGCGCGGTCGTCACCGGGGCGGGCGTGGGCTCGGAGGCGGGCTCGGAGGCGGGCTCGGAGACGGGCTCGGCGGTCATGACGCCGATCCTGCCACGCACGTCCCGCGCCGGCTCGGCCGCGGCGGCCCCCCGGCCGGCACCGCGCGGCGGGCACCGTGCGGCGGGCACCGCTGCGACGTTCGTCACCTTCGTGCGTCAGATTTCGGGTGATCCCACCTCAACCGGGCACCCGGGTTTGCCGATGAGGGTGCAGGGCTGCTGCCCTGGAAAGTTCGTGTTCCCACCCGTACCAGGACACCGAGGTCGAGATGGCACATCCCCGACAGGTCACCCGCGCGCCCGCGGCAGGTCGCGCCCACCCGGACGCCGCGCCCGACGCCCCGCCGTCGACCCGCGTGCTGCCGGCGGCATCCCGGCCCGGTGCAGTCCCCACCCAGCGCCCCGGTGCCGTCCCCACCCAGCGCTCCGGCGCGATGGACGACGACGTCGCACGGGTCCCGGGCGTCCCGACCTCCGCCGGTGCCGCTGGTACGGTCGCCGGCCAGGCGCGCGAGCCTGGCCTCGAGGGGCGCGGCGGCGCGGTGCGTCGGCGCCTCGTCGTGTCCGTGGTGGCAGGGGCGCTGGTGCTGGGCGGGACCGGTGGCGCGATCGCCGTCGTGCAGGACGGCGCGCGGACGGCCGAGCTCGCGCGGCAGGCCCGGGCGGCCGAGGCGGTCGCGCGGACCGAGGCGGCGGCGTTCGCGGGTGAGCAGGAGCTGCTGCGTCGCCAGAACTCGGCGGCGTCGTGGGCCGTCACGCTGGCCGAGCGCAACCAGGCCCTGACCGGCGCGGCGGCAGCGATCGAGGCGGCGAGCGGCGTGCTGGCGGCGTCGCCGCACGCGAGCCCCGAGGCGCTGGCCGTGCTGCAGACGGCGATCGAGTCGGCGTCGGCGGTCGTGGCGGCCGAGCCGACGCCGCCGGTCCGCGCGATCGAGGCGTCCGTCGCGGCGCTCGCGGCACCGCAGCAGGCGGTCGCAGAGGCCGAGGCCGCGTGGCAGGCCGCGGAGGCGGCGCGCGTCGAGGCGGAGCGTGTCGAAGCGGAGCGTGTCGAGGCGGAGCGCGTGGCCGCGGAGCGGGCGGCGGCCACGGCGACCCGGTCGAGGCCGACGACGTCGCGCGCGCCGCGGGCGACGTCGTCCGGGGCGAGCGCGGCTCCGGCGCCGGCACGCGCGCCGTCGGCGAGCGTGCCCGAGTTCAGCGCCGGCGCCCTCGGCAACGCGATCAACGCGTACCGCGAGTCGCGCGGTCTGCCCGCGCTGTCGATCTCGCGCTCGGGCGCGCTGGTCGCGCACGCCGAGGACATGGCGCTCGCAGGGAGCATCTGGCACAGCGGGAGCGACAACATCGTGGGGTACGTGCAGCCGTCGAGCGCCGCGTCGCTCGTCCAGGCGTGGGCGAACTCGCCCAGCCACGACGCCCAGATGCTACGGAGGGACGTGTCGTCGATGCGCGTCGGCGCGACCGTGCTGGACAACCGGCTGTACGCGGCGGTCGGGTTCGGCTGATCGGGCCGGGCGACGGCGTCGGCGGTTGTGCCGATACTGGGACCCCGACCGACCTCGCACCCCAGGAGCACCCGTGGCGGCACACCCGACCCCGGCCGCACCGGCCGCCGGCGACCCGGCGCGACGCGAGCCGTGGAGCAACCCGGAGGGCACCGGCTGGGTCGACCTCGCACAGGTCGGCGACCGCGACTTCGTCGTGCTCGCGCCCCTGACGTACACGGCCCGGGACGGGCGCACGACGACGGTCCCCGTCGGCTCGCGCACGGACCTCGCCTCGGTGCCGTGGCCGGGGTGGTCGCTGGTGGGGCCGTTCGGGCGGCAGACGAGGGCCGCCGTCGTGCACGACCACGGACGGCGCGTCGTGCGCGCGACCGGGCACTCGCGGCGGGAGAAGCTCACCGAGCGGCGGGCGCTCGACGACCTGTTCCGCGAGGCGCTGCTCGACTCGCGCGTGCCGTGGCTGCGGGCGCACGTCATGTGGGCGGGCGTGACGCTCGCGTCCTACTGGGAGTTCGCGCGGGTGCGGTTCGTGCTGCTGGTGCTGCAGCTCGTGGCTGGGCTCGTGTGGTGGGGGTACGTGGCGGTCGGGATGTCGGGCCCGTGGTGGCTGCGCGTGCTCGCGACGCTGGTGCCGGTGGTACTCGCGGGGGTGTGGGGACGCACGCTCGCGGGGGCGGTCGCGCTGGCGCAGGTGGTGCTGGTGGTGGCGCTGCCGGTGCTCGCGGTGAACTTCGTGGCGGCGCTGGTGCTGTTCGTCGCGGGGTGGGTCGCGCAGCGGTTCGTCGACCCGGAGGTGGACGTGCCGGTGCGGCCGACGGTGCTCGGCGGGGTGTGACGGTGGAGCGTGACCGGGGCGTCAGCCTGCGACGGCGGCGATCCCCTGGACGAGGCGGTTGACCAGAGCGCTGCCCAGGACGCCGACGGCGATCCACGCGACGCCGCTCACGACGAGGTACTGCACGAACCGCGCCTTGCCGGCCGCCGACCCCTCCCAGCGCGGGGCGGGGGTCTCGCGATACCAGCGCACGACGTCGCCCACCGTGCGACGCGTCGGGGTGGCGCGGGAGGTGAGGGTCTGCGTGGTCACGGTGCGGCTCCTTGTGGGTGCGTGCGGGTATCGATCCGAGGATCGGGTGCGTTCGCGGAGAATGCATGGGCCTTTGGGCCCAGACACGCTGCGCGAAGTTGTACGTTCAAGGATATCCCGCGAGCGTGCTCCTGGGGCAGCCGGTTCGCAGCTGCCGGATCGTGGCGGCGCGGCCGAGGAAAGGTGGGCACATGGGTGGGGGCCTGTCGTCGTGGTGACCTTCGTGACGATGTCGGCTGCCGAGGCCAAGCAGTTCCTCCAGCTGTTCCTGGCGAACACGCCCGGACGGCTGGAGGAGCTCGGGCGTCGAGTCGTGGCCGACGGCGCGGCGCGCGAGGAGCAGCTCGACCTCGGCCCCGACGCGCTGGACCTGGTGTGGGAGTGGGCGCGCCCGCAGCTCGCCTGGCGGGAGGGGTACGTCCCCCCGCCGCTCGGGCAGCCCGGTCCCCGGGGGCCGGTGGGCGACCTCGAGCCGCCGGACCAGCTCCCGGAGTGGTTCGACCCGCCCGTGTACGACTGGTGGCAGTTCTCCGCCTCGACCCTCTGGCTGATCGACGGCCTGGCCCGCTACCTCGGGGAGAGCCTGCTCGAGGCGGTGCCGGGGTCGAGGTGGACCGTCGGGAGGTCGCGGACCAAGGGGTACGTCTACCAGAACCATCCCGTGATCGCCGGCCTCCCGCTGGGCGACGACCTGGAGCCGATGACTGTGGTCACCGTCCTCCTGAGCAAGGCGCTCCGCGGGGAGCCGTGGCCGCTGCGGCGGATGTATGACACGTGGGCCGGGATCGTGAAGATCTGAGGGCGCGCGAGGCGTCGGCCGGGTGGAGTGCGTCGGGGCGGCGGACGGTAGGCTCTGATCGCTCGTCAGCACGGTGGACGAGAGTTCGTGGGGCTGTTCGGCCGGGTTGGTGACCTTGTCGTGGCGGGTGTCCCGCGCCTGTAGCTCAGGGGATAGAGCACCGCTCTCCTAAAGCGGGTGTCGGCAGTTCGAATCTGCCCAGGCGCACGGGGTATTGATGCAGATCAGCGGCCTCCTTCGCGACTTGGGCGCGTCGGCGCGAGGGCCCGTTATAGGCCCGTGGTCAGCGTGTGGTCAGTGACTTGTCTCAGGACGTGGACGGCCTGTCAAGAACGTGGACGGACTTCGACGGACGCAGCGCGGGCGGCGCGGCCGAGGGGCCCGCGCGCGCCCCTCGAGCTGTCGACCGCCTACGGCTCGTGAACGGGCTGCCCTCGACCAAGAGCAGCTGACGGACGATGGGAGTGCGTGGATCTCCTGGCCGCTCTGTTGCCGACTAGCGCCGGTGCGCTCCTCCCATGGCTCAGCGCTCGCGGCGGGGCGCATGCTGCTCCCACGAGCGCGCAACGACATCGATTTCGTGGATCGGCTGGGCGATCGACGGCAGGCGGCGCTCTTGCGCGACTGGGCGCGGGCCGGCTGTGGGTGGGGCTTCGAATTCACACGTTCATATTGTCGGGCGACTCCGGTCGATGAGTTCTCCGGCAGTGATCGTCTCCGTGAACCAGTAGAAGTCCTCCCTCGGATCAAGCCCGGCACAGACGATGCGCCTTGCGTGCTCGTGTGCTCGCGGAAGGGGTACAGCGAGCTCCTCAGGGGCGGGCGTCATGTCTAGCGAGCGATGCGCCGAACTTCCTGTGAGCCACATTCCCGAATCGTTCTTTAGGGGCCCAAGTCGGGCGTCTCCGTGAGCACGTTGGCCCGGTCCGATGGGTGGCCAGTATGGCTCGTTGTAGGACGCGAAGAGGTCGACGTCCCATGCGCGGCCGACCTTGAGCAACGTGCCGAGCCGGGCGCCCCGCTGGAAGCTGGTGTCAGGTTCGGGAACTGGCCTACGGTGGAGCGCGGCAGTCCGATACTTGCGCTGCTGTAGGTGCCATGGCCAGCGGATGCGAGCCACGAGCCACGCGCTGTCGGCAACCTCCTTGCCGTTGAACGGCTGGCCTCGCCGGGGTATGCCGTGGACAACGACGTGCCCGCCCACCTCCGAGACGGCGGGCAGCGGGCGGTCAAGCTTCAGGTGGAATCGATGGGCTGAGTGTCGCTCACCAGGGCCGTGCATCGAGAGGTGCATTACGCCGTCCGGTCCGAAGCCGTCCAGGTAGAAATCGGAATTCTTGGCTGTGATCCGCCAGATACTTCCGAGCTGTCGACGACGCGTGAAAACTGACCCCTGTGCGACGGATGAAATTTGACCCCCTCCTGAACCCTTGGAGGGTGATCGCGATGGAGGACTGGGCAGAGATCCGTAGGTTGCACCTGTTGAGCGACATGGTGGCTGATCAGGTGTAGGTGGGTTGGCGTCGTCGAGCACGAGGACGTGTTCGACGTCGCGGGCGGTGGGTGTCCCTTTAGGGTTCGCGTCAAGAGCGTGACCATGCTCTGGA
>NZ_JABCJJ010000012.1 GCF_012952065.1 Cellulomonas fimi | reverse complement strand
CTGGCCAAGGCCCACCTCAACCTCGTCCCCGGCGACCAGGAGGTGACCGACCCAACCCTGGCCCTCACGGCCTGAAAACACCCCAGGGGTCACACCGCACCGCTACACCACTCCCCAGGACTTGACCCGTGCGTCCCACTCGGCCGGGGACAGTGAGCCCTCACGCACACGTTCGCGGAACTGCTCCCGCGTCATGCCGAGGGACTCCAGCACCCCCGCACGGCGCGTCGCCAGTTCGGTCGGAGTGACCTCAATCGTTCTCGGTCCCATGACGAACTCCTCTCGTGACTCCATGATGCTGCCACCCACCGCTGACATCGAGTCCGAGACGCGGTCATGCGGCCATCGTCGCCGGGGTCGCCGCGAGGCGCCGACGGACCAGCGGGATCACGGCCGCCCGCCCGACGGCGGCGCCGACGCCCCAGGGCGCGCCGAGCAGAAGCGAGATTCGGAGCAGGTCGGCCGCGTCGGACGATGTGAGGGTCCCGCCCGGGGCGTCGAGCAGACCGCCGGTGATCACCTGTCCGAAGAGGGCCGCGCTGATCGCGCTGGCCAGGACCAGGCCGACGAGCGCGAACCAGAGGACGTGCGCCCACTGCCGACGCTCGGCGCGGAGCAGTCGCGAGAGCCCGAACCATGCGGGCAGCCCGATCACGAGCGCGGGGACGATCCCCAGGACGGCGGCGGCTGTCCCCGCCGAGCCCGCAGTCCCGGCCTCGGGTCCGAGGGTCTGCCCGCTGCCCACGAGGGCGAGCGCGATCGTCGCCACGACCGCCCAGACGAAGCCCGTCACCCAGGCGAGCACGACCTCCCGCGGCCGGAGCTGCCACGAACCGGTGCTGGTAGGTGCGTCGGTGCCGGTCACCGCGAGATCGTCCCACGCGAGGTGACCGCGGCGTGGTGACCGCAGTCAGTCGCGGGCCGTGAGGACGACCGGTCCGTTGCCCGTGATCGCGATCGTGTGCTCGGCGTGCGCGGCGCGCGAGCCGTCGGCCGAGCGGATGGTCCAGCCGTCGGCGTCGATCCGGTACCCGTCGCCGCCCGCCATGAACCACGGCTCGATCGCGATGACGAGTCCCGGCCGCAGGATCATGCCGCGACCGGCGCGGCCCAGGTTGGGGACGTGCGGCTCCTCGTGCATCGTGCGCCCGACGCCGTGGCCGCCGAAGTCCGCGTTCACCCCGAGGCCGGCGCCCAACCCGACCGCGCCGATCGCGGCCGAGATGTCGCCCATCCGGCCGCCGGGCTGCGCGGCCGCGATGCCCGCCGCGAGCGCCCGCTCGGTGACGTCGATCAGGCGCCGGCTCTCGGCATCGGGCGTGCCGACCTGGAACGAGATCGCCGAGTCCGCCACCCAGCCCTCGACGGCGGCGGCGAAGTCGATGCTGAGGAGGTCGCCGTCGACGAGGACGTGGTCCGACGGCAGGCCGTGCAGCGCCGCGTCGTTGACCGACGTGCACAGCACGCCCGGGTACGGCATGGCGCCGAATGAGGGGTGGTAGCCGAGGTAGACGGAGCGGGCGCCGGCGTCGTCGATCATCGCGTGCGCGTGGGCGTCGAGCTCCCGCAGGCTGACGCCGACCTTGGCCTGCTCGCGCACCGACACGAGGACCGCGGCGACGAACCGACCGGCCGCGTGGATCCGATCGATCTGCCCGCGGCTCTTGAGCTCCACCATCGGGCCAGCCTCTCACTCGCGAGGGAAGGAGTGAGGGGTGGCGGAGCAGGGAACAGCCCGTGGGCCGGGCTCCTGGTGGAGCCGTGCCGCGATGGACGAGATCGCGGCGCCCACGGGCTGCGGTGACTGCCTGGGACTCGCTGGCCGCCGCGCGGCCTCGAGAACGAACAGCAGTCCGTCCGGGTGCACCTGGAACAGGTGCGGCGACTAGCGGACAGTCACCTCTCGCGTCCGAGGATCATGCACTCCTGGACCACCTCCTTTCCCGATCGCACGACCGTACGTGCCGAGGCGGCGCCAGCCAAGACTTTTCCGCGACGGCATTGTTCGCCCGCGGCGATCACGGCAGGCGTCCGCACGCACGTGTCAGGCCGCACGCGGTCCCGGGCGCGCGCTACGTCTGACACATCGCCGCGATCCCCTGCACTCGGTCGACGAGTCAGGCCAGGCGCGGTCCCGGGCGCGCGCTACGTCTGACACATCGCCGCGATCCCCTGCACCGGGCCGGCCGGGCCGCGCACGACGACGGCGCCGCGCCCCGGGTGGGGTGCGGCGCCGTCGTCGGTGGTGCGAGCAGCGGTCGTCCGGGCAGTGGTGCGGTGCGCGAGACCTCAGGCGGCCTGCTCGGCGTCCGGCTGGGGACGACGCCGCTCGGCCTGCACGAGGTACCGCGTGTACGCCGTGATCGTGAGGAAGGTCGGGAAGTCCTCGGCGAGCGCGACGGCACGGAACACGTGCACCGCGTCGTCGACGCGGTCGCCCTCGGTGCGCGGCAGCTCCGCGACCACCTCGGCGAGGATCTCCTCGACCCAGGCGTGCGTGACGCGGTGGCCCTCGGACGTCACGACGTCCTGGTGGATCCACTGCCAGATCTGCGAGCGCGAGATCTCGGCCGTCGCGGCGTCCTCCATGAGGTTGTCGATCGCCGCGGCGCCGACCCCCCGCAGCCAGGACTCGATGTACCGGACGCCGATCGACACGTTGTGCCGGACGCCCGCGTCGGTGACCTGGTCCTGACCGCCGGCGGAGCCGATGTCGAGCAACTGCCACGCCTCGACGTGCACGTCGTCGCGCAGCCGGTCGACCTGGTTCGGCTTGTCGCAGAGCACGCGGTCGAACACCTCCTGCGCCACCGGGATGAGGTCCGGGTGCGCGACCCACGAGCCGTCGTAGCCGGCGGTGGCCTCGCGCTCCTTGTCGGCGCGCACCTGGTCGAGCGCCTTGGCGGTCACCTCGGGGTCGCGCCGGTTCGGGATGAACGCCGACATGCCGCCGATGGCGTGCGCGCCGCGCTTGTGGCACGTCGCCACGAGCAGCTCGGTGTACGCCCGCATGAAGGGCACCGTCATCTTCACCTCGGAGCGGTCCGGGAGCACGAAGCGCGGCCCGCGGTTCCGGAAGTTCTTGATGATGCTGAAGATGTAGTCCCAGCGGCCGGCGTTGAGCCCCGCGCAGTGCTCGCGCAGCTCGTAGAGGATCTCCTCCATGTCGAACGCGGCCGTGATCGTCTCGATCAGGACGGTCGCCCGGATCGTGCCGCGCGGGATGCCGACGTACTCCTGCGCGAACACGAAGATGTCGTTCCACAGCCGCGCCTCGTGGTAGCTCTCGAGCTTCGGCAGGTAGAGGTACGGCCCCTTGCCCCGCGCGATCAGCTCCGCCGCGTTGTGGAAGAAGTACAGCCCGAAGTCGACCAGGCTGGCCGACGCCGCCGACCGCTGCCCCGCCCGGTCCGTGAAGCGCAGGTGCTTCTCGGCCAGGTGCCAGCCGCGGGGCCGCATGACGATCGTCGGGTTCTCCTCGGCGAGGCGGTACTCCTTGCCCTCGTCCGAGGTGAAGTCGATCTGCCGGCGGATCGCGTGCACCAGGTTGAGCTGGCCGCCGACGATGTTCTCCCAGGTCGGGGATGTGGCGTCCTCGAGGTCGGCGAGCCACACCTTGGCGCCCGAGTTCATCGCGTTGACGGTCATCTTGCGGTCCGTCGGGCCCGTGATCTCCACCCGACGGTCCTCGAGGCCCGGGCCGGCGCCGGCCACGCGCCAGCTCGGGTCCTCGCGGATGTACTGCGTCTCGGGGCGGAAGCGCGGGTCGCGCCCGTCGGCGAAACGGGCGCGACGCCGCTGCCGCGCGAGGAGCAGGTCGTGCCGACGTCCGACGAACCGCGTGTGGAGCTCCGCGAGGAAGGCCAGCGCCTCGGGAGTGAGGATCTCGGTGACCCCGGCGACGACCGGACCGGTGATCTCGAGGTGCGGTGTCGTGCCGGTGGTGGTCGTGCTGGGGGACATGGCGAACTCCTCTCGGGAAACTGCGGGATGCTGCGGGTGAGTCGGACGGGATCGATCAGTGCTGGAACTGCTCGGTCTCGGTCGAGCCCTCGAGCGCCAGCGTGGTGCTCTCGGGGTTGAGAGCCGTCGCGACCTTGTCGAAGTAGCCGGTGCCGACCTCGCGCTGGTGACGCGTCGCGGTGTAGCCGTCGGCCTCGGCCGCGAACTCGGCCTCCTGCAGCTCGACGTAGGCGGTCATCGCGTTCTCCGCGTAGCCCTTGGCCAGCGAGAACATCGAGTAGTTGAGCGCGTGGAAGCCGGCCAGCGTGATGAACTGGAAGGCGTACCCGAGCGCCGCGAGCTCCTTCTGGAAGCCGGCGATCTGGTCGTCGTCCAGCTTGGCCTTCCAGTTGAACGACGGCGAGCAGTTGTACGCGAGCAGCTTGCCCGGGAACTTGGCGTGGATCCGCTCGGCGAACTCGCGGGCCAGCTCGATGTCGGGCTCACCGGTCTCGACCCAGATCAGGTCGGCGTACTCGGCGTAGGCCTCGGCGCGGGCGACGACGGCGTCGAGGCCCGGCTTGACCCGGTAGTAGCCCTCCGACGTCCGCTCGCCCGTGAGGAACGGCTGGTCGCGCGGGTCGATGTCGGACGTCAGCAGGTCGGCGGCGAGCGCGTCGGTGCGGGCGATGACGATGGTGGGGACGCCCGCGACGTCGGCGGCGAGGCGGGCCGCGTTCAGCGTGCGCACGTGCTGCGAGGTCGGGATGAGCACCTTGCCGCCGAGGTGGCCGCACTTCTTCTCGGCCGCCAGCTGGTCCTCCCAGTGCACGCCGGCCGCGCCGGACGTGATCATCGACGACATGAGCTCGTAGGCGTTGAGCGGGCCACCGAAGCCGGCCTCGGCGTCGGCCACGATCGGGACGACCCACTCGCGGTCCGGGGCGCCCTTCTCGTTGGTCTCGATCTGGTCGGCGCGCAGCAGCGCGTTGTTGATGCGGCGGACGACGGCGGGCACCGAGTTCGCCGGGTACAGGCTCTGGTCCGGGTACGTCTGGCCCGAGAGGTTGGCGTCGGCGGCGACCTGCCAGCCGGACAGGTAGATCGCCTTGAGGCCCGCGCGGACCTGCTGGACCGCCTGGTTGCCCGTCATCGCGCCGAGGGCCGGCACCCACTCCTCCGAGTGGATCAGGTTCCACAGGTTCTCGGCGCCGCGACGGGCGAGCGTGTGCTCCTCGCGCACCGAGCCGCGCAGGGCGATGACGTCCTCGGCGGTGTAGTTGCGCTTCACCCCGGCCCAGCGCGGGTCGGTGGCCCACTGCTCGGCAAGCTCGGCCGCGGTCTGACGCTGGTCGCCGGGGCGGGTCGGGTTGTCGGTGCTCACGATGTCCTCCGTTGGGTCGTTCACGTGGTGCTCACTGGCTGGTGACGACCACCCTGCCGGAAGGTCAACCCCTTTTCACCAACCGATTGAGCAGAAGAAATCGGGAACTTCTGCTGGACGGAAGCGTGCGGCCCTGTCACCCTGCTTCCATGACCCTGATGGACCAGCGCGCGCCCGCCGCCCCCCTGACCCGACCGGTGCCGACGGACGACGCAGGCATCGACACCCTCGTCGTCGGACGCCGGATCCGGCACCTGCGCACCGCGCAGGGCATGACGCTCGACGAGCTCGGTGCCGCCGTCGGGCGCGCGGCCTCGCAGATCTCGATGCTCGAGAACGGGCACCGCGAGCCGAAGCTCTCGCTCCTCCAGCAGGTCGCCAACGCGCTCGGGGTGCCGCTCGCCGAGCTGCTCGCGAGCGAGGCGCCCAGCAGGCGGGCCGCGCTCGAGATCCAGCTCGAGCGCGCGCAGCGCGGGCCGCTCTTCTCCGCGCTCGAGCTGCCGACGGTCAAGGTCGGCAAGTCCCTGCCGACCGACGCGCTCGAGACCATCGTCGGGCTGCAGGCCGAGATCCAGCGGCTCCTCACGGAGAACGCGGCGACGCCCGAGGAGGCCCGGCGCGCCAACTCCGAGCTGCGCGCGATGATGCGCGCACGCGACAACTACTTCCCCGAGCTCGAGGCGCACGCCCGAGCGCTGCTGACGGCGATCGACCACCCGGGCGGCCCGCTGTCGCAGCGCGCGACGGCCGACCTCGCGGCGCACCTCGGCTTCTCGCTGCACTACGTGCACGACCTGCCGCACTCGACCCGCTCGGTCACCGACCTCGAGAACGGCCGCATCTACCTGCCGCACGCGGTGAACAGCTCGAGCGACCCGCGGTCACCGCTGCTCCAGGCGCTCGCGAGCCACGTGCTGGGCCACACCGAGCCGACCGGGTACGGCGACTTCCTGCACCAGCGCGTCGAGTCCAACTACCTCGCCGCCGCGCTCATGCTCCCCGAGGACGGCGCCGTCGCGCTGCTCAAGGAGGCCAAGGCCGAGCGCCGGCTGTCGGTCGAGGACCTGCGCGACGCATACGCGGTGCCGTACGAGACGGCCGCTCACCGGTTCACCAACCTCGCGACCCGGCACCTCGACATCCCGGTCCACTTCATGAAGGCTCACGAGAGCGGCACGCTGCACAAGGCGTACGAGAACGACGGCGTGCGCTTTCCGAGCGACCCGCTCGGCTCGATCGAGGGCCAGCCGGTCTGCCGGCACTGGACCGCTCGGGTCGTGTTCCAGATCCCGGACCGGTTCAGCCCGTACTACCAGTACACGGACACGTCGTCGGGCACCTACTGGTGCACCTCGCGCGTGCAGGCCTCGCCCGACGGCGAGTTCTCGGTGAGCGTCGGCGTGCCGTTCGCGCACGTGCGCTGGTTCCTCGGCCGCGAGACCACCGAGCGCGCCCAGTCGCGCTGCCCGGACCCGGACTGCTGCCGTCGCGCGCCCGCCGACCTCACCCAGCGGTGGGGCACCAAGTCGTGGCCGAGCGCCCGTCCGCACGCGAGCATGCTCGCCGCGCTGCCGACCGGCGCGTTCCCCGGCGTCGACCAGACCGAGGTCTACACGTTCCTCGAGCGGCACGCTCCGCGCGCCTGAGAAGGCTTCGACGTGTCAGACCTCCCGCGCCCCAGGGCACGCGCCACGCCTGACACGTCGGAGGCCCCACGACGTGTCAGACCTCCCGCGGTCGATGGCTCGCGAAGCGCCTGACAGCTCACGCGCGCCCGACGTCGACCAGCCCGACGACCCGGGCCGTCCGTCTCACGCCGCCTCTTGCCACACGTACCGCTTCTATGGTTCATTACTTGTGTAACTAACCAGAGAACGAGGAAGGCGGCGCCGTGTTCGAAGGACGCGAGCCGATCTACGTGCAGATCGCCGAGCAGGTCCGCGCCGAGGTCCTCTCGGGCGTGCTCGGGGAGGAGGAGCAGGTGATGTCCACGACCCAGTACGCGACCACGTACCGGATCAACCCGGCGACGGCCGCCAAGGCGTTCGCCGAGCTCGTCGACGAGGGGGTGCTCTACAAGCGCCGCGGCGTCGGCATGTTCGTGGCGGCGGGCGCGCGCGGCCGGCTGCTGGCCGAGCACCGCGCGCGGTTCTTCACCGAGGTCCTCGACCCGGTGCTCGCCCAGGCAGCCGTCCTCGGCATCACCGCGGACCAGCTGGCCCGCCACATCCGCGGCTCCGCGGCCGACAGCTCCGCCGCCGACAGCTCCACCACCGATTCCGCCACCGAACCGGAAGGAGACGCGCGATGAGCGGCTACCCGGTCGCCGCACGCGACCTGACCGTGCGCTTCGGCGCGACGACGGCGCTCGACGGCGCCACGTTCGACCTGCCCGCGGGCGGCCTCCACGGCCTCCTCGGCCGCAACGGGTCGGGCAAGACGACGCTGCTCTCGACCCTCGCGGGCCTGCGGACGCCGAGCTCGGGCAGCGTCCTCGTCGACGGCGTGGACCCCTTCGAGAACGCGCGCGTGATGGGCGGGACCGGCCTCGTCCGGGAGTCGGGTGACCTGCTCTCCGACGCGAGCGTGAGGTCGAACCTCCGGCTCCTGGGCGACATCCGGTCCACCTGGCACGCCGACCGTGCCGACGAGCTCGTCGACCTCTTCCGGCTCGACCGCAGGAAGGCCGTCTCGGCGTTGTCCCGCGGGCAGCGGTCGGCGTTGGGCGCCGTCGTCGGGCTCGCGTCGCGGGCACCGCTGACGATCCTCGACGAGGTGTACCTCGGCATGGACGCGCCGACCCGGCAGCTCTTCTACGACCTGCTGCTGGCCGACGTGATCGAGCACCCGCGCACGGTGATCCTGTCGAGTCACCTCATCGGCGAGATCGAGCACCTGCTCGAGCGCGTCGTCATCCTGCACGCCGGCCGGGTGCTGCTCTCGGACGAGGTCGACGCGCTACGCGCCAAGGGGGTGACGCTCACGGGCGCCGCCTCCGCGGTCGCCGCCGCGGTCGACGGCCTGACCGTCGTGGCGACCCGCGACCTCGGGGCCACGCGCCAGGTCACGGTGTTCGACGACCTCGACGACGCCCGGCTCGCCCGGGCGCGGAGCGCGGGCGTCGACCTGGGCGCGGTCCCCCTCCAGGACCTGTTCATCCACCTGACCGGTGAGGAGTCACGATGAGCACCACCACCGCGCGGCCCGCGCGGCCCGCCGCGCAGTCGAGGCAGCGCCCGCCGTGGGTGCGTGCGATGCGCACGACCCTGTGGACCAACGCCCTCCCCGGCCTGTGGTTCTGGGGGATCGCGCTCGTGCCGGTCGGCGTGGCGACGTTCGCGATCGACCGGGTCGGCGAGGTCGAGCTCTCGATCGTGCAGTTCGTGCGCTACGGGGCGATGTGGTTCCCGTTCAGCCTCGCGATCGTCATCGCCGCCATGCTGCTCCCGGTGCACGTCGCCCACGGGATCACCCGGCGCGACTTCTCGGTCGGCTCGCTCGCCGCGGGCGTGCTCGCCGGAGCGGGCCACGCCTTCGTGCTGACGGTGCTGCTCGAGCTCGAGCGGTTGCTCTACGAGGCGAAGGGCTGGCCGCACGTCGCGGGGCTCGACCAGGACCTCGACCTGGCAGCGGGCTTCCTGCCCACGCTCGGGATGCTCGTGCCCACCTTCGTCGGGGGCCAGATCAGCGGGCTCCTGGTGGGGATCGCGTACTACCGCTTCGGCGGACTTCGTGGGACCGTGGCGCTGCTCCTCACGCTCGCGCCGATCTACCTCGTGGCCTCGGCGTTCGCGGTCGGCCTCTGGGACTCGGGGCTCGACCTCGCTCCCGCTGCGTCGGCCGCTCTGGTCGTGGTCGGCCTGGTCGGCGGCGCGACGGCCTACCACCTGATCGCGCGCCGCGTCCCGATCCGCGCGGTGCGGTCATGAGTCGCACGGCGCAGTCCTGAGTCGCACACCCCGGCGAGAGGAAGGAAGGGGCATGGACCCCGTCATCGAGATCCGCGACCTCCGCAAGACCTACGGCCCCAAGGTCGCCGTCGACGGCGTGAGCCTCGCCGTCGGGCGCGGGGAGATCGTCGGGGTGCTCGGGCCGAACGGCGCGGGCAAGACGACGCTCGTCGAGTGCCTGGCCGGGGTGCGGCGGGCCGACTCGGGCTCGGTGCGTGTGCTCGGCGTCGACCCCCAGCGCGACCCCGCGGCCGTCCGCGCCCGTCTCGGGATGCAGCTCCAGGAGGCCACGCTCCCCGCGCGCCTGCGGGTCCGCGAGGCGCTCGAGCTCTACGCCGCCTTCTACCCCCGCCCGGCCGACCCGGCCGAGCTCATGCGCCTCCTCGGGCTCACGGAGAAGGCCGGGACGGCGTTCGGCGACCTGTCGGGCGGGCAGCAGCAGCGCCTGTCCATCGCGCTCGCGCTGGTCGGCGACCCCGAGATCGCGGTGCTCGACGAGCTCACCACCGGCCTCGACCCGCAGGCCCGCCGCGACACGTGGGGGCTGATCGAACGCGTGCGCGACCGCGGCGTGACCATCGTGCTCGTCACCCACTTCATGGACGAGGCCGAGCGGCTCTGCGACCGCGTGGTGATCGTGGACCGTGGTCGGATCGTCGCCTCCGGGACACCGCGTGGGCTCGTCCAGGGCGACGGCGACCGGCGTGCCCTCCGGATGCGGCTACCGAGCGGGACGCCCGCCGAGGTGGCGGCCGAGGTCGCCGCACTGCCCGAGGTCCACGCGCTCACCCGCGTCGACTCCACCGGCGAGATCGAGGTCACGGGCGACGGCCACGTGCTGCCGGCGACGATCCTCGCCCTCTCGCGTCACGGCGTCGTGCCCGACGACGTCCGCACGCTCGGCCGCACGCTCGAGGACGTGTTCGTCGCGGTCACGGGCGCGGACCCTTCCGGGGCAGCACCCTCGCAGCCGCCCCCGTCCCCTCACCCGGGCGGGCCCCACCCGCCCTCGTCCCACCCGACCGACCACGTGGAGGTCCGCTCATGAGCGCCGCCGCAGCCCCCTCCGTCCGGCCCTCAGGGTTGTCCCGTGCCGACGGCGCGCGTGCGTTGCGTGCCCTGACCCGTTCGGAGGTCCGCTTGTTCCTGCGTGACCCCGGGGCGGCGTTCTTCGCGCTCGCTTTCCCCGCGGTGCTGGTCCTGGGCGTCGGCTTCGCCTTCCCGGGCGTGCGGGAGACCCTCACGGACGTGCCCGCGCCCTGGGACGGGCTGCAGCTGATCCACGTGTTCGTGCCGATCGCACTGGCGACGGCGATGGCGACACCCGCGCTCAGCACGCTGCCGGTCGCGATCGCGACGCACCGCGAGCGCGGGGTGCTGCGCCGCCTGTCGACGACGCCGCTGCGCCCGCAGGCGGTGCTCGTCGCCCAGGTGGTCGTGGCGCTCGGGGCGTTCGTCGTCGCGTCGGTGCTCGCGCTCGTCGCGGCGGGGCTGGCGTTCGACGCACCGGCGCCGCGACAGGTCGGGACCGCGCTGCTGGTGCTCGTGCTGGGCGCGGGGGCGATCTTCGGTGTCGGGCTGCTGATCGCGGCGCGTGCGCCGAAGGGAACCTCGGCCTCGGGGATCGGCATGCTCGTGTACTTCCCGATGCTGTTCTTCGCCGGCATGTGGACGCCCGGTCCGGTCATGCCTGAGGCGGTACGCACGGTGAGCCAGTACACGCCGCTGGGCGCCGCGAGCCAGGCGCTCACGACGGCGTGGTTCGAGGGCGGGTTCCCGGCCCTGCAGCTGCTGGTGCTCGTGGCGTACGTGGTCGTCCTGTTCCCGCTGGCCGCGCGCCTGTTCCGGTGGACCTGACGAGCCACGGCGGCGGCAACCGCGCGCCGGGTGAGCTCACCCGGTTCGCCCGGTTCGCCCGGCGCGGCCAGGGCGGCGCTGCCATCCTGGGCGGCATGTCCCCCTCGATGAGCTCGACGGCCCGCGAAGCCGGCAACCACCCGGCGCTCGAGAAGGGTGCCCGGCTCGGCTACGCGGCGAACGGCGTGCTGCACGTCCTGCTCGCGTGGATCGCGCTGCAGCTGGCCTGGAGCGCCTACAGCGGGTCCGCCGACCAGGCCGGCGCGCTCCAGACGCTCGCCGGGGCGCCGCTCGGGTCCGCGCTGCTGTGGGTGCTCGTGGTCGGGTTCGTGCTGCTCGGGCTGTGGCAGCTCGCGGAGTCGTTCGTGCGCCGCGAGCCGGTCGACCGCCTCAAGACGGCGGCGAAGTCGGTCGTCTACCTGGGCCTGGCGTGGACGACCGCGACCGTCGTGCAGGGCTCGGGTTCGGGCGGCGCGGGTTCGGGCGGCGCGTCAGGTGGTGGCGGGTCGAGCGCGACCGCCGGTCTCATGGCGCAGCCGTTCGGGCGCGTCCTGGTCGCGGTGGTCGGGATCGCCGTCGTCGGCGTCGGCGGCTACCACGTGATCAAGGGCGTCAGGCGGAAGTTCCTCGAGGACCTGCGTGCGCACCCCGGCCGCTGGGCCGAGCGGGCCGGGCGGGTCGGCTATGTCGCCAAGGGCGTCGCGCTCGGGGTCGTGGGGGTCCTGCTCGCGTGGGCCGCCGCGACGCACGACGCGTCGCGGGCCGACGGGCTCGACGGCGCGCTGCGGACGATGCTCGAGCTGCCGTTCGGCCGGGTGCTGCTCACGCTCGTCGCCCTCGGCTTCGCCGCGTACGGCGTCTACTCGTTCTTCCGCGCGCGGTACGCCAAGGTCTGACGCCAGGGTCGCTCGCCGGAGAGCCCTCGACGCGGAGCCCTCCACACGCAGTGCCCTCAGCGCAGAGTCCTCAGCGCAGAGCCGCGCACTCCACACAGGTGCGGGCGGCCGGCCGCGCCTCGAGCCGACCCGTCGCGATCGGGCGACCGCACCGCTCGCAGACGCCGTACGTCCCAGCGGCGAGCCGCGCGGTCGCGGCGTCGATCTCCTGCAGGTGCGCACGCGCCTGCCGGACCAACGCGCCGAGCTGCGAGCGCTCGAACGCGAGGGTCGCGCCTTCCGGATCGTGCTCGTCGTCGGCGTTGGAGTGCAGCGAGGCGGCCACGACCTCGTCGAAACCGGCCGTGCGTCCGGCGAGTCGCTCGAGCGTCTCCGCACGCTCCGCGGCGAGGACCTGCGCCACGCGCTCGTGGTCGACGGCGAGGGGGGCGTCAGCCGGGGAGGTTTCGCTGCGGTCCTGGCCCATGACCGCGGATCACACCACACCCGGGCCCGGTGCGCTACGCCTCGACCGGCGGCCTCACCAGGCCTGCAGCGTCTCCCAGATCCCCTGCCCGATCGACGTGAGGAACTCGTTGACGGCGGGGCCGGCCGGCGTCGCGCCCAGCACCAGGCCGAAGAGGATGCACAGCACGGCCGCGCCCGCCCGGACCTGGCCGGCGCGGGTCGCCATCACCACGAGGACCCCGAGGATGACGGCGACCGCGACGACGCTCACAGTCCGCCCTCCGGGATGGTCTCCGGCCGGGGGTCGGCCATCGTGCGCGCGCGTCTGATCAAGGTCATGGCGTCTCCCGCTGGAGTTCCCCGCGTCGGTCGCGGACCGACCGACGGGACATACCGTAACGATCCGGGCGCCCGGCATCAGGAGGCGCGCGGTGTCCGATTCACCCCAGTAGCGGCTTTCGCTCCGGCGCGGGGTGGGGAGAATGGCGTCTCTCCCCGGAGCAAGGTGGCCGACGTGCGCGCGAGACCTCTCACTGCAGTGGCGGCGACCGCCGCGACCCTCGTGCTCGTCGCCGGCTGCTCCGGGTCGACGTCGGCGCCCGAGACGGCGGACCTCCCCCCGGCGGCGTCCCGCGCGCAACCCGGCGCGGATGCCGGGCTGGGCCGGTCCGGCGCGTCGGACGCGGCTGCCGTCACGACGCTCACCCAGGAGCAGATCGCGGTGGCCCTCCTGACCGAGACCGAGCTGCCGTCCGGCTGGACGCAGGACGCCTCGAGCGCCATGCCCCTCGACGCGGGTGCTGCGTCGACCGAGGCGCTCGCGTACGACCCGCCGCAGTGCGCGGCGGTCGTGTCGGGTCTCGCCGGGACGACGAGCGCGGCGCGCGTCCCGCTCGCCACGGGGACGGCCTCGTTCGGGGGCAGGGGCTTCGCGTTCGTCTCCGAGACGATCGAGACCTGGGAGCCGGGCACGAGCACGGCCGAGCTCGACACCCTCACGGCGGCGCTGCCCGACTGCGCCGAGTACTCGCAGACCGCGGCGACCGGGCAGGTGACCACCACCCGGGTCACCACGCTCGACGTGCCGGAGCACGGTGACCGCACGCTCGCGCTCCGCCTCGAGGCGTCGAGCGGCGAGGGCGGCATGAACCTGTTCCTCACGCTCGACGTCGTGCTCGTCGTGGCGGGCGACGTCGCGGTGACGCTCCTCGCGGGCGGGACGGACCCGCTCGAGCCGGAGCTCCTGCAGGAGATCACCGACCGCGCGATGGCGAAGGTCGCGAGCGCCTGAGGAGCGTCGGTCAGGGCCTCCGCCGCGGCTCGCCGTGCGCAACGACGCGATGCCGCCGTCTCTGACGGGGCGAGCGTCGTCCGGCGTGAAGCCGAGCCTCTCCTACCTCATTGCGCGGACACGCGTCGCGATCCTCCGTCAGACCAGTTGAAGTCTCGGCCTCTCGGGCACGACGAACAGTGCGTTCACAGATGCGGAGGCGTACCCAGCGAGGTCGGCGATCTCGTCGTCGGTGAGCCCGCGCGACCGCAACGACTCCGCGATGTGCCGCGTCAGCCGGGGAACCTCTGGGGTGAGCTCCTCGCTCGCCGGTTCACGCCGCCGCATTCCCCGAGCACTGAGCACCTTGTAGAGCGAACCGCGCTGCGCGGGCGTCAAGACCCGGAGCGCGAACGCGCGCTCAACGAGCGCCTGCATGGAGACGCCCCAGTACCGCTTGAGCTCGACGAGCCGTTCGGGCGTCAGGCGCGCCCTGAGCATGGGCCTGATCTCGTCCTCTGGCATCAGCAGCTCCGCGGCGAATCGGTTCGCCTGCGTCTCCGCCTCGTCATCGAGGTAGGAGGAGTGCAGGACGAGATGCCCGAGCTCGTGGGCGAGGGTCAGCCGTTTTCGATCCGTGGGCGCGGCCAGGTTGACCAGCACGACCGGGTAAGGACCCGACCACTGCGACAGACCGTCCGCCCGCGCGGCCGACCCGAAGTCCTGCTCGACGACGATGACCCCCGCCGCGTCCATCCAGGCGCTGAGCGAGTGGACGGGGCCGACGGGCATACGCCACTGAGCCCGAAGCAGACGAGCCGCGGTCTCAGGTTCGACATCGACGGGATCGAAGCTCGGTACCTGGCGGTCGGCGCGCACGCTGATCTCATCCATGAGCCGCGCTGTATGCAGGCGAGCCATGTTGAGTCGAGCCTCGAGCTCGCGCCACACGGTCGGCTTCGCAGTGGCCCGCCGGCGCATGTGAGCCCCGGCAGCGATGCCGCCCTCCATGCGGCCACCGTGCTCGAGAAGGCTGGGCGTGACGCCGAGCGCGAGCGCGAGACGGCCGAGCACCTCGGGTTCGGGAGTACGCAGATCGTGCTCGTAGCGCGACAGTGCGGCTTGGGTCACCTCGGCAGCCCGTGACAACTCGTCCTGTGTCAGCCCCCGCGCTCGCCGAGCGGTCGCGAGAACCTCACCGAGGCCGCTCATCGTGTGCCGCTCTCCGCGTCTCGTCGACTGGCTGCCAGGTCGATCTTCGGAAGGCCAGGAGGCGCGATCGGCGTGTAGCGGAGCGGCGCGGCAGCATCAGCCTGACCTGCATCGACCTCGACCGCCCAGATCACGTTCTCCTTGCCCTCCCGGTAGGAGATCACCGGAGCGCCGACGTCTCCGGTCGCCGCCTCCCAGCGGTAGCCGGCAGCAAGCGGTACCTCCTCCAACCCGTCGAACGAGAGCACCGCGCCACCCCAGAACTCCACGTCAGACGGCGTCGTGTACGAGCTGATCCTGTCGCCCTCTGAGTGTCGCTTGACTCGCACCTTGAATGTCCGGCCGAGCGGCGTGACCACGCGCACCTCGCGGTAGGGCTCCTCCGTACGGAATGTGACGCCATCGACCGAGTCGAGCTCGGCCATCAGGTGGGCCCAGATGCGAGCATGTACGATCCCAGCCACTTCCCGTTGGAACATGCCCTGGAGCCAGTCAGACCTCCAGCGGCGCAGAGAGCGGAGGTCGCCACGGGCCGCGTCGGTTGCTCGCACGAGGGCGAGAGGGAACTTGCTGCCCAGTTCGCTGAGGACGGTTTCGGATTCGCGCGGCGAAAACATGTCGGAAAATATACCACTACCGACGGGCACGTCGGACCTGAGCGCCACGATCAAACACCGGCCGTGTCGCTCACCTGAGCCTCCACCGCTGTCAGAGGCCCTCGAGCGCCGCGAGGCAGTGCGGCCACGCGAGGCGCTCCTGCTCGAGGCGGACGCCGCCGAACGCGGCGAGCGCGTCGAGCGTTCGCCGTTCGCCGCCGGTGAGCCGGGTGGGGGTGAACGGCGTCGCCGCGTTCGGGTCCGCGACCCACAGCTCGCGATGGGCAAGCAACGTCTCCTCGTCCATGAGCACCGATCTCACGTCCGGGCAGTGGGCGCGGAGCCGGTCCAGGATGGCGAACCCGTCCCGGTCGAAGTCGCCCCAGTAGACGATCGGCGCCTCGCGGACCCAGCCGATGCGGCCGATCCGGTCCACGGCGTAGCCCGAGCCGTGCACCGCGATCCCGCCGCTGAGAGCGGGGAGCGCGACGAACGTCTGCAGGTTCTCGACCACGACGACGACGCGGGCGCGAACCGACAGCGCGGACAGGTCGTCGACCGGAGCGCTCACGTCGGGGAGGCCGGAGGGAGCCAGTCCCCGGTCGAGCGCACGCATCCGGACCAGACGGGGTGGTTCGCGTAGCCCGAGCTGGTCGCGCCCGGTCGCTGCCGCGACCAGCGCGGTCACCACCCCCCGACGCTGCTCGAACCACTTCGTGTCGACGCCGGCCACGGGGAGCTCACGGCGGTACGCACCCGAGTCGGGATGCGCGACGAGCCACGACGCGACGGCGACGAGTCGCGCGTAGTCGACGGCATCGAGGTCGACGATCGTCCGCGCGAAGCGGCGCACCACGGGACCGGCGTCGACGCCGAACGCCGCGATCAGGTCGTCCGCGCGCGCCGACAGCCGACGCCAGTGCGCACCCCGGCCGGCGAAGGAGGCCACGTCGGCCGGCTCCCTGAGCACCAGTCGCTCGGGGACGCGTTGCTCCCCGACGTTCGTCCACCGTCGGCGCCCCCACGTCACCGCATCGACCCCCCGCCACGCCGTCGCCCACTCCACGACGCCGTCGGTGTCGGTGAGGGCGTGCCGCTCGGTCGGTGGGTGCAACGGCAGGTCCACCGCGGGGACGTCCGCGACCGCGGCCCGCTGCGTCGCCCAGGTCGTCGCGTGCCGGTCGTAGGCGGCGGCCGCACGCGCTCGTGCTGCGCTGACGGTGAGCCGCTCAGGCATCGCGGTCCTCGGGGACGGGCACGTCGTCGAACGCGACGAGGCCGACACGGGACTCACGGAAGTCGCGGCACGTCGCGAGGCCGACACCGCCGACGTACTCCTCGAGCGTCTGCAACAGCTTGAGCGGCGTGGCGAGCACCATGTGGAAGCCGAACTCGACGAAGACGTCCATCGCCATCCGGGTGAAGGTCGAGTCGGCCTTGTCGAACGCCTCGTCGAGGATGATCGTGCCGTAGGCGGGGATCTCCGCCTCGGGAGGCGTGAGCTGGTACCGGAGCGCGGCCGCGAGGCAGAACACCACGAGCTTCTGTCGCTGGCCGCCTGAGAGGCCCGCCGCCGAGTCGTGCACGTTGACCTGCGTCCCGCCGGGGTCGACCTCGACGCCGGTGAACCGGACGTGGCGGCGGGTGTCGAGGCACAGCGCGCGCCAGCTCCGGTCCCCGTGCTCGGACGACCCGAGCCGCGCCATGACGCGCGCCATCACGGCGAACCGGCGCTCCGCCGCGGCGCGGTCCTCGTCCGCCCACGAGCCGGTCGAGATCTCCCGCAGGTCGGCGAGGAAGTCATGCGCGGCCGCGGTGCGGTTCTCGTCGACCTTGATCTGCAGGAACCGGCCGCGGTCGAACGGCGACCGGCGCAGCGAGGTGTTGATCGGAACGATCTTGTCCCGGATCTCGCCGGGCGCACGACGGATGACGGCCGCGAGCTGGCCGATGTTGCGCTGGGACTGCGTCTGCAGCAAGCCGAAGAACCGCTCCTCGAACTCGGGCAGCCGGTCGGTCTCCAGCCGCCCGAGCACCGCGAGGTAGCCGTCGCGGTCGGCGAGCGCGTCCGTCAGGTCTCCGGCCAGAGCCGGCCACGTGTGCTTGAACTCGGCCTGCACGCCGATGATCCGCTCCGCCGCGCGCGCCGCCGCCCGACCAGCGGTCTCCCGCTCGGACTGCAGCACCGACTGCACCTGGCTCTGGACCCGGTGGACGACGTCGTACCGCACCGATCGCTGCTGACGGTAGAACCGATCCTCGAGCTCGGCGTGGTGCGACGGCGCGACCGGCTCGATCGGCCGCGCCGACAGATCCGCGACGAGCCGGTCGAGCCGGTCGAGCTCGCTGGACGCCTCGGCGCGCGCTGCCAGCGCCTGCTGCTCCGCGTCACGGGCCGCGCCGACCGCTTCTCGTGCACGACCGGCAGCGGCCTGGGCGGTCCGCAGGTCGGCGCTGGCGGCCAGGATCTCCGCGAGCGCACCCCGTGCACGATCGAGCTCCTGCTCGGCGCCCGCCAGGTCGACCTCCCGCCACTCGCGGTCCTCGACGGCGCGCAGGGCGGCTCGTCGGTCCTGGGCGGCACGCGCCTGCCGGTCGGCACGCTCGATCTCCCGCTCGGCCGCGTCGAGCTCGGTCTGCGCGGAAGCGCGCCGAGCGAGCAGGTGCTCGACCTTGTCCGCGTTGTCGAAGCCGAGGACCCAGCGGGCGCGATCGTCGACGGCGAACCGGTCGTCCTTCTCGTGCCGGGTGCTGCCGCGCTTGACCAGGCCCGCTCGTGTGACGCCGCGCTCGACGCCGTGCAGCTCGGCGTCGCCGGCGACGCACTCGACGTCGTACTGCCGGCTGAGGGTCCCCGCGAGCCAGGCTCGGAACGGACCGTCCTTGACCTCGACCCGGTGCACGAGCGATCCCGGACCTCCCACCAGGCGGGGGGCGTCGACACGGGCGGGCACCACCTCGAAGACGATCCTGGCTCTCAGGTGGTGCGCATCGACGGCGCGTGCCACCGCGTCCCGGTGCAGCGCCGGGACGAGCATCACGGTCGCGAGCGGGCGCAGCACGCGCTCGATCGGCCCGGCCCACTCGGCGTGCGCGTCGGCCACCCGGAGCAGCTCGCCCGCGAACGGCAGGAGATCCGGCGCCAGCCCGGTCGCGTGGCAGACGAGCTGGCGGGCGCGCAGCAGGTCGCCGTCGAGGTTGGACCGTACGCGCTTCAGCGCGTCGAGCTCCCGGTCCAGGGTCTCGACGGTCTGGCGCGCACGCGTGGACGTGCTGTAGAGCCGGTGCCGCTCGTCCCGCTCGGCGGCGCGGGACTCCTCGAGACCGTGACGTTCTGCGCTCGCGAGGCTACGGAGCTCCTCGTACTCTGCGGCGGTCGCGGGCAGCGCCAGCTCCACCTCGCCGAGCCGTTCGGCCAGGCTCGTGCGCGCCGCCTGCACAGCGGTGACTCGCGCGTCGGCCGCGTCCACGCGCGCCTGCTGCGAGACGACGGCGGACCCGCCGTGCTGCGCGACCAGGAGCTCCGCGTCGCGCAGCTCACCCTCACGCTCGCGCGTGACTCGTCGCGCCTCGTCGAGCGCGTCGGTGAGCGCGGCCGCCTGCTGACTGCGCTGCGCCTGGTCGTGGCGCGCGAGCTCCAGCTGCCAGGCGTCGGCGAACGCGGGGAGCGCCGCGAGCAGCGCGCCACGATCGTCGACCTCTCGCTCGTGGCCGGCGTGCTCCGCGGCGAGCGCCCGCAGCGGCGTCAGGTGCTCGACCTGACGTCGCGCGGTCACGACGTGCCGGTGCGCCGTGTCGAGCTCGGTGAACTGGGCGACCGCCGTCTCCGCGAGCCCGAACGTCGTCGGCTCGTCGAGCATGAAGCCCCGGAACAGGTCGTCGAGCGAGCCGAGGTTCTTGGCGGACTGGGTCTTGTGCAGCAGGAGCAGGGCGTTGTCGCCGTGGATGCCGAGCACCCGGCAGAACCGCGCGGCGAACTGCGAGTGCTTGTCGGTGACCGTGGCCTGCGGCCACTCCGCCTTGATCGCGCGGGCCTGCAGCCCGTCCCGGGCGAACGGCTGGAGGTCGAGCAGGTCCAGCGCGCCGGGCAGCAGGACGTGCAGGTCCGAGGGGTTCGCGTTCTCGCCCGCGCGCAGGTGGAACAGCTTGACGAGGGTCACCACGCCCCCGGCACCGCCCGTCCCGTCCGCGAAGCGCAGCGCGACGCCGCTCCAGGTCGCTCCCGTGCGCAGGTAGTCGCTCACGACCTCGCCGGTCGCGTCGTCGGTCTGCCGACGCCACGCGCCACGCACGTAG
Source organism: Cellulomonas fimi (assembly GCF_012952065.1). Classification (GTDB taxonomy): domain Bacteria; phylum Actinomycetota; class Actinomycetes; order Actinomycetales; family Cellulomonadaceae; genus Pengzhenrongella; species Pengzhenrongella fimi_A. The sequence goes on along the minus strand of NZ_JABCJJ010000012.1, from coordinate 86,760 downwards.
GCGGCGAACGTCCGGTCCGCGCGCCCCCCGGCGTCGGCGGCTGCCGCGTTGAACCGGATCTTGCCGGGCGGCGTGAGGACCGCGGAGACGGCGTCGACCAGCGACGACTTGCCCGAGCCCGAGTGCCCGGTGAGCAGGAAGCCCTGCCGCGCGACGTCGACGGCGTGGTGGCCGTGGAACGTCCCCCAGTTCACCACCTCGATGCGCTCGAGCCGCCACTGGCCGGGATGCACCGCGCCGGGGATCGGCTCCGCCGGCCGCGGGCTCGCGGACGTCGACTCCTCGAGGTCGAACAGCGCCGTCGTGCTCGGCGTGGTCATGGGCGCTCCTCGTCGTCGTGGTCGTCGTCGTGGGCATCGTCGCCGACACCGGCCGCTTCGTCGGTGGGCTCGTCGGGCGGGGCCGCGAGCCGCGCGTACTCGGCCCGGACCGCACTGATCTGCTCGGGCCCGAAGACGAGTCGCAGCACCGGCGAGACCTCGCACCGGCCCTCGGTCGTCGTCGTCGCGAGGATGCCGTACTTCTGCAGCTTCACCCAAGACGCGTTGACGCGCTTCGCGAAGCCGGCGGCGTCCGTGCTCGACGCGCTGCGGTACACCTCGAGCTGTTCGGCCAGCTCGTCCTGACCGACGATCACGCGCTCACCGGCTCCGGCCGCGAGGAGCGTCTGGCGCAGGTGCAGGAGCATCGCGGTGTCGAGGAAGGTCATCGGCGCGGTGCGGACGACGCGTGGCGCGTCGACCTCCGGCTGGTCGACGTTCCGCACGAACGCGACCTCGTGGTCGGCGTCGACGACGAGGTCGAGGAACAGGTCGGCCAGCCGCGAGCGGATCGCGGGCTCGTCGTTGAGGAGCGCGCCCCACAGCGCACCGTGCCGCGCGGCCGAGAGGTACGGCCCGCGCACGAGCTGCACCAGCGCGCGGCGCGACGACGCGAGCAGGGTCCCCGCGTCGTCCGGCCAGAGCTGGCCTCCGGTCGGCTCGGGGGCGCCGACCGCCGGGCCCTCCGGGGGGAGCACCGCGCGATCCTCGTCCCGCGAGACCGTCACGGGACCGCCGCCGTGAACAGGCGGCGCGGGACGGTCCCGCGCCGGGCGACGCCGGTCGGCGCGGTCCAGGACACCGGCTCGGCGCCGTCGAGCGCTGTCGCGTGCTCGTCGGCCAGCACGAGCATCCCGACCACCCCGGCGAGCCCTTGCGTGGGCGGGTGCTCGGCGAGCACCTCCGCCACGGTGAGCGCTCCCAGGCGGCCGACGGCGTCGTTGACGTGGGCGCGCAGCTCCACCAGGTCGATCTCCGAGTCGCGCGCCGCCTGGACGAGCTCCTCCCAGTCGACCTGCTCGTGCGCGGACACCTCGACGTCCGACGCCGTGCGGTGGTCGGCCGGGTTGTGCAGGGCCAGGGCACCGACCGACTCGAACGGCACGGACGTGAGGTCGAGCTCGAGTCGCGTGCGCGCGAAGGGCTGGACGGTGTGCGCCAGCTCGGCGGCCTCTCGCTGCGCCGCCCGCAGACGACGTTGCACCTCGCGGTGCTCGGCGAGCTCGTCGGTCTGGACGAACCGGCGCAGGCTCCGGGAGAACGTCGTCATCACGTCGTGGATCTCGCCGCTCGCGTCCTGCAGCCCGGGCAGCAGTCGGCGCAGGGTGCGGGCCTGGCTCGCGGTGAGCCTGTCCGCGAACGGGCGGGCGAGCAGGTCGTCGACGTCGTCCTCGAACGCCGTCACCCGCTCGGCGTCGAGGATGAGCCCGAAGAACCCGTCGAAGCTGCGACCCGCCTCGGACTCGGCGAGGTGGTCGACGCCGCGGAAGATGTCGTCGAGCACGGTGCCGCGCGAGTCGACGTCGTCCACCAGGCGCGCCCGCAGGGCTCGGTTGAGGCGTTCCAGCTCGCCGCGCACGCGCGCGAAGTCGGCGGGCAGCTCGTCGGCCAGCGCGAGGACGTCGCGGGCCCGCTCGACCGCGCGATCGGCGTCGAGCACGTCGAAGTCGCCGGAGCGCACGCGCGCGATCTCGGCGTCGATGCGATCCCGCTCGGCGCTGAGGGCAGCCAACCGCGTGGCTGCGCTCGGGTCCGTCGCGAGCGACAGCTCGCGCACCCGCGCCAGGATCGTCCCCAGCCGGGACTCCGTGACGACGCTGCGCGGCTCCATGAGGTCGAGCACGAAGCGGATCGCGACCAGCGCACCGTCGGACAGCTCGTACGTCTCCTCGCGCGTGCCCTCGACGGGACGACGCACCAGCACGCCGTCCTGCCGCCAGTCGTCGCAGTACCCGCGGGCGGGCCGGGGCAGCTCGAAGCCGTGCGCCCTCAGCTCGACCAGGTCCTCCTCGATGAGCTCGAACAGCTCGGGCACCGACCGACGGCGCACCTCGCCGCCGAGGTGCTGGCCGAGCAGCGCGATCGCTGCCGGAGCGTTCCGGGCACGGAGAAGCACCCAGGCGGGGCTCTCGACCCACAGCCTCTCGGCCGCCAAGGCGGTGTGCAGCGCGCTCACGCCGCTACCTTCGCACGGGGCGGTGACATCTCCCGAGACGCGACCCCTCGCCTGCGAGCGAGCGCATTCGGCGCTACGCCGAACGGGCCCGGGCGAAATGTGGTGGGTGCCGCGAGAGACTGGCTTCTTCAGTGCGTACGCCTGTAGCGTGTGGATTGCAGGACGCCCTCGGGCCTCCCGCATCGCCTTGGGCCCCGTACCTCGCCGGTACGGGGCTCTCGTGCGTCTACGGTTCCCAGCAGAGCTCGTGGACGACAGCGGGCGCGAAATGTGCCCAGATGGCGTCGTTGGCGCCGCGGTACGCGCCATCCACCCGTGTGTTGACTGTCCGGCCCCCCGTCATCAAGTCCACTCACGCCGCGTACCGCGGCGCCATCGACTCCATCTGCTCCATCACCAGCTTGATCGCGCCGGGCTGCTTGTCCGGCGGGTAGTCGTACTTGACGAGCAGGCGCTTGATGGAGGACCGCAGCTTGGCCTTCACGTCGTCGCGCACCGTCCAGTCGGTCTTGACATCGTTCCGCATGATCGCGACGAGCTCGCGGGCGATGGTGGCCAGCACACCCTCACCCTGAACCTCGACCGCCGACTCGTTCGCCGCGACCGCGTCGTAGAAAGCGAGCTCGTCCTGGTCGAGCGGTGGCGTGAACGCAGCACCCCGGTCAGCCTCGTGGGCCACCTCGCGTGCGACCTCGATCAACGCCGCGATGACCTCCGCCGACGTCAGCTGCTGGTTCGTGTACTTCGTCATGAGCTCGACCAGGCGCTCGGAGAACGCTCGCTGCCGCACGATGTTGTTCCGGGTGGTCGTCCGCGTCTCCGCCATGATCAGCTGGCGCAGCGCCTCGATCGCCAGGTGCGGGTTCTCGGCCGCCTGGGTCTTCGCGAGGAACTCGGCGTTGAGCTCGCTCAGGGCCGGTCGAGGCATCCCGGCGGCGTCGTAGATGTCGAGCACCTCGCTCGACATCACCGCGCCCGCGACCAGCTGGTTGAGCATCCGCTGGACGTCGTCGGGGATGGGCTCGCCCCGTGCCTGCCGGTCCTCCGCGTCGAACTTCCCCATCCAGACGCGGACCTCCTCGTAGAACTGCGCCTCCGCGCGCGTGGCGACGAGCACGTCCGCACGGCCCGCGATGGCCCACGCGCGCGACAGCTGCCCGGCGAGCCGTCGGTACTGCGCGCCGAGGCCCTCCTCGCCCTCGACAGGCTGGTTGCCCGGTGTGGCAGGACTACGCAGGTACTCCACCGTCGAGTGAACCGCCGAGATGAAGGCTCGCGGTCCAGGCCGTGCCAGCCGTGCCCGCCAGTCGTGCCCCGCGAGCACCTCGCGCAGCCGCCCCAGCAGCTCCTCGACGACAGCGACTGCCTCATCGACCGACCGCCCGATCGGCTTGTTCTCCTGATCGGCCGCGGTGTACTCCGCGAGCGCCCTGGCGAGGTTGTCCGCGAGCGGCGCGTACGCCACCAGGAGCCCGTCCTGCTTCCCGCGGAACGTCCGGTTCACCCGCGCGAGCGTCTGCATGAGCAGGGCGCCCTTGAGCGGGCGGTCCAGGTAGAGGGTGTGCAGCGGCGGCGAGTCGTACCCCGTCAGCATCATGTCCTTGACGATGACGATCTCGAGCTCGTCGTCCGGGTCCTTGAGCCGCTGCTTGATGGCGGCGTTCGCCGAGTCGCGGCGCACGTGGTCGGCGACCGGCGGGACGTCCGACGCCGTGCCCGAGTACACGACCTTGATCCTCCCGGCCGAGAGCTCGTCGGAGTGCCAGTCGGGTCGCAGCGCCACGATCGCGGCGTACAGCCGGGCGCAGATCTCCCGGGTCGCCCCGACGATCATCGCCTTGCCGGGCACGAGCGGGGTCTCCGGGGTCCCGAGCACCTTGGCCATGTCCGCACGCCGCGACTCCCAGTGCGCGACGAAGTCGGTGGCCAGCATCGCGATGCGTTCCGGTGCCCCGTAGACGGCATTGACCACCGCGACGGACCGCTCGACGCGTTCGCGCTCCACGTCGTCGAGACCGACGGTGGCCTCGTCGGCGGCCGCGTCGATCGCTTCCTCGGTCACCCCCTCGGCTAGCTGCACCTTCACCAGCCGGGACTCGAAGTAGACGGGCACGGTCGCGCCGTCCTCGACCGCACGCGTCAGGTCGTAGATGTCGATGTAGTCGCCGAACACCTCGCGGGTGTTGCGGTCCGCGAAGGAGATCGGCGTGCCGGTGAACGCGATCAGGGTCGCGTGGGGCAGCGCGTCGCGCAGGTGCCGTGCGTACCCGTCGAGGTCGTCGTAGTGGCTCCGGTGAGCCTCGTCGACGATGACGACGATGTTGGACCGTTGCGACAGCAGCGGGTGCTCGGCGCCCGCCTCACGCTCGGCCTGGCTGCGCCCGAACTTCTGCAGCGTCGTGAAGTAGATGCCGCCGGACACGCGGCCGGACAGCTCGGAGCGCAGCTCCTCGCGGCGACGCACCTGCACCGGCGACTCCGGCAGCAGGAGGCTCCGGTCGAACGCCTCGAATAGCTGGCCGTCCAGCTCGTTGCGGTCGGTCACCACGACGATCGTCGGGTTCCGCAGCTTCGGGTGCCGCAGGACCTGCGCGGCGTAGAGCTCCATCTCCATGGACTTGCCCGAGCCCTGGGTGTGCCACACGACCCCGGCCCTGCCGTGGGTCTCGACGGCCTGCACCGTCGTCCCGACGGCCTTGGTAACCGCGAAGTACTGGTGCGGCTTGGCGATGCGCTTGGTCAGGCCGTCGTCGCCCTCGTCGAAGGCCACGAACCCGCGCAGCAGCTGCAGGAACCGCAGCTGGTGGAACAGGCCTTCCAACGCGACGTCGAGCGCCGTCTGCCCCTCGTCCATCGTGCCCGACGCCGCGACCTGGCCCTCGTCGTCGACGTTCCAGGGGGCGAAGTGGTGCAGCGGGGTGAAGGGCGTGCCGTACTTGGCCGTGACGCCGTCCGAGGCGAGGACGAGGACCGCGAACCGGAAGGCGAGCGGGAACTCGCGCACGTACGTCTGGAGCTGGGCGTGCGCGGCGGCGACGTCGGCGCGCGCGTTGCCCGCCTGCTTGAGCTCGATGATCGCGACGGGCATGCCGTTGAGGTAGAGCACGACGTCGAAGCGCCGCTCGTGCTCACCCTGCGCGATGGTCACCTGGTTGACGGCGAGCCAGTCGTTCTCGCTCGGCTCGGCGCTGACTAGGCGGATGGTGGGCGTCTGCTCCTGGCCGGCGTCGTCGATGTAGGTGAGGCCACGGAAGCCTTCGGTGAGGTAGCCGTGGATGCGGTGGTTCTCGGCGATCGCGTCCTGCGACGTGGGGGCCGCGATCATGGCGAGCGCCTGGTCGAGGTACTCGCGCGGCACGCTCGGGTTGAGGGCGCGCAGCGCGGCCCGCAGGCGCGACGGGATGAGCAGCTCGTCCCAGGACTCGCGCTCGCCGGACCCCGGAGCGATCGACGCGCCCGCCTGAGGTCGCCACATGAGCGGCTCGGCGAGCACCTCGAGCGTGAGGTGCTCCCACGCGTCCTCGCTCATGCGGTAGGTCATCGCTTCTTCCCTTGGTTGATGCCTGCCATCCCGGTCCACCGATAACGGCGCTTCGGACTGTTGCGGGATCCCTCGGCGACGGCGAGGTCCTGCTCGATGAGCCGGTTGAGGTGGGCCACGATCGTCGGGCGGCTCAATCCCGTCAGCCAACCGAGCTCCTCCGCGGATGCATCTCCGCGCGAGCGCAGCTCGTCGGCCACCAGCTGGGTCGTGTTCGGTGTCCCTGTTGCATCGACGGTGTCCCAGAGCGTCCGCAGCGCCGGGCGCTCCGATCGGCTCGGGTCGAGCACGTATCGCGCGTAGCGTCGACCGCCCTCCCGCACGGCGATCCCCTGCGCGACGAGGTCTCGGAGCACCTGCCCCGCTGCGATCCGATCTGCTCCCCATTCGCGGAGCATCGCGTTCGTCACCGGCCCACCACGCATCATCGCCAGCGCGATCTCGTGGGCCGGGGTGGGCACGGGAACCCCCAGGCCGGCGATCCATGCCCGGACATCCGGCCCGAGGAGCTCGGAGCGTCCCATCGTCACGGTGAAGCCGAGGAGCGTGCTGGTGAAGACGGGCCGCGGCAGGCCGTTCGATCGGGCGAGGCCGATCATCGTCGGGATACCGGTGGACCGGTTCTCCGCGACGAGATCCTCCGAACCGGGCAGGTACGTGTCGGAGAGGAGGCCCGCGAGAAGCCCGTTCCGAGAGGAGGACGCGCGCTCGGCTTCGCCCAGCTCGTCGGTGATGAGTCCGCCGTAGAGGCCGCCCGGGCTGCGGATGGTGAGCCGGTCCGGGTGGAGCTCGACCTGGACCTGAGTTCCTTGGGTCAACGGGCTGTAGTCGCGATGCAGCAGCGCGTTGACGAGCGCTTCCCGGATCGACTCGAGTGGGTACTCGAGGCGGTCTGTCCGGCCGAACTCACCCATCACGGCACGTGCTGCCAGATTGCGGCGGATCACTGCGAGCGCTTCGGACACCATGTCTGGGATCGACCCTCGCACCGTGACGTTGTCGAGGAATCGAGTACCGCCCGCGCGGTCGGCTGGGTAGACGACGACCGACACCATCAGCTGAGGAAACATCCGCTGCGGGTACTCGCCGAAGGCGAGCAAGCCAGCGAGGGTCAGCGGCGACTCGGGCTGCGGTTCTGCAAGAACACCAAGCCGGAACAGCACCACCGTCTCGTCCTCGACCCGCAGCTTCGCCGAGCCTGCACGCACGCGCTGAAGCGAGCGGCGGAGCGACGGCCAGTCGAGATCTTGCGTGCCCGTGCCGGGAACTGGCTCGCGGTCGTACCGCGCCTCGACGCGTGCCGCGTAGACGAGTCCGATCTCTCCTTCGCTCATTCGCCGGTCACCATCACCCGTCCGGAGGTACGCACCGTTGGTGACGCCCTTGGACGTGACGTAGACGGGCTTGTGGTCAGGCCGGGACGGCGCCACCTGGGCGACCAGGACGGCGCCGCCGTCGACCTCGACGATGTCCGTCTCGATCTGCAGCGGTGGAGTGATCGCGTCCCGAGCAAGAGCAACGAGGTTGTCCCGGTACCTCGTGATGCTGGGTATCGGAACGACCGTGAAGCCGGTCTCCTCGTCGACACCGATCAACACCGTGCCGCCCTCGGTGTTGGCGAACGCCACGAGCGACTCCCGCACGGAGGTGGGGAATCCGCCCGCGCCGCTCTTCGCCTCGACGGTCTCCGGCTCCCCACCGATCCGGCGCAGGGAGTCGAGGAGCTCAGTGACGTCGTCCCGGTCCATCCGGCTCACAGCACTCCTACTCTTAACTTCTGGGTGTCGCCGTAGAGTCGGTTAAGAGTAGTTCTTAAGAGTGCGCCGAGCCCGATGATCGTGACGGGCATGGAGTTGAGGTAGAGCACGGCGTCGCGCTCGCGCCCGACTGAACCCTGCCCTCGGCCGGTTGGAGCAGGCGTCGGATGGGACCGAATTCCTATTAGGCGATGATACCGTCGCGTTCTGTGAAGACTCCGCCGTCCGCGCTGGCGCCGTTCGTGCGGTCCGACGCCCAGGGCGACGTCCTGGCTCACGTGCTGCTCCACCCCGACCGTGAGTTCAGCATCGCGGACGTCCAGCGCGCGACCGGCACCGCCGCAGCGGTCGCGCACCGCGAGGTGACGCGACTGCTGGACGCCGGCGTGCTGACCGACCGCACGGTCGGCCGCTCGCGCATGGTTCGGGTCAACCCTGACTACCCGTTGCTCCGCCCGCTGACAGAGCTGGTCACAGCCACGTACGGACCGGTTCCCGTGCTGAAGGATGTGCTGCGCGGGATCGACGGCGTCCGGGAGGCCTACATCTTCGGCTCCTGGGCGGCCCGCCGCGCCGGCGAGGCAGGACCGACGCCCCGCGACGTCGACGTCCTCGTGGTCGGCAGCGCGCCGAGGGCCGCCCTCGCCGACGCGGCGCGAGCCGCCGAGCAGTGGCTGTCGCGCGAGGTGAACATCAGCCGTGTCAGTGCCGCGGAGTGGGATGAGGGCACCGCGCCCTTCGTCCGAACGGTGCGCTCCCGACCGCTGACCGCGGTCGTCCCCGAGGAGGTCTGACGGTTGAGCGATCCACTGCGGTGGGAGCAGGGCCGAGTGCACATCGACGCACTCATCGCCGAGGGCCGGCTCCAGGTGGTTCACCCCAACGGTGAGCTCGCCGAGCTGATGATCTTGCAAGCGACCCGGCACCTGGCGTCTGCACGCACCGTCTCGGAGATCGATCCCGTCGGCGCCTTCCAGCTCGTGTATGACGGCGCACGCAACGCCCTCGCGGCGATCCTCCTCAACCAGGGGCTGCGCCCGAAGGGGGGCGACGGCGCGCACGCGGTGCTCCTCACCGCGACGCGGGCTCAACTCCACCCTCCGCTGGGCGCGGACCTCGACGCGTTCGACTGGATGCGTCGCACCCGCAACGAGAGCGAGTACCCCACGACCGACGCACCCGTGGCGAGCGCCGAGGACGTCGAGGAGGCGCTGCCGGCGGCGGAGCGCATCATCGAGATAGCGGTCACTGTGCTTCCGCGAATGCCCGTCTACTGACTCGTCCCACCCGACTCTGAGCTCGCCGCTCTGCCGCTCTGCCGCCTCGCTGCTTCGCAGCTGCGCATCGCATTCCCGTTCCGGTGCGAAGTAGTGCGAAGTCGACGAGCCTCCCAGTCGTCTCACAAGCACTACGTCCCATCGCGCCAGTAGGTTGGGAAGCATCGGGAAGCATGCCCCGTTCTGCTCAACGCGCGCACTCACGCGACACCTTCGACGACCCGTTCGGCGTCGCGGACGCGGAGCCTGCCGGACATGAGGGCGGGTAGCAGGGTGTCGCGGGTCGCGGCGAGGGTGAGGTTCTCCTGCTCAGCGGCGAGTGCCCGGGACCACAGCGCCGTCATCTGGGCGTCGTGGCGCTCGACCACCTCTCGTGCTGGCACCTCGACGAGTTCGTCCAGATGGTGTCGCTGGATATGGCCCATCGTCGTGGCCTTGTCCGCCGCCGTGGCCTTGAAGTCGTCGAGCTTGCTGGCGATCAGGTTCCACACCAACCACGCGGGGCGTCGAGCCGCAGGGACCACCTTGAAGATGTGCTGGTTGATGATCGCTTCCGATCTGAACCACCGATGGAGCGTCAACGATCCTGACCACGCGAACAGAATGTCCCCAGGCCGCGCCAAGTAGTCGTCGGCCACTTCGATGTCGCTGTACACGGTGGAACCACCGATTCCGGAGTTGAGTTCCGCGATGCGCACCACGACACGACCGGTTCTACTCGCACCTTTGGTGAAGGCCTTGCCGTTGATAAACCGTGCAGCCGCAGACAGCGGTAACGACTCGCTCTCACTCAGCATTGATCGAAAGGTCGCGGAACCTAATTCGTCCGCAATACGGATCAGTTCGGCGTTGGCGGCGATCTTGTCGTCGAGCGCGCCCAGCACCTCCGCGATTGCCCATTGCTCATGCACACCAGGTACTCGAAGAGGTACTCGCTCGAGCGTGCCTTGGTTGAGCGAGGCCATGGTGGATCCGCCAGCGTGCTGGACAATCCAGTCACGTAGTACTGCGCCTTGCAACTGATAGGCGAGAAATCGCCCATCGACTCCATCACCGGATCGGATCCGTATGCCGTCGGATCCGAGAAACCAACCGTCCTGCTCGGTAGCCACCCACGCAGACCTGTCGACAGACCCCTTCCGTGCGAAGACGATGTCTCCGGATCGGAGGACGTACTCGGGAAGTCGGTCGGTAACTGTCGGTGAAACCCGCGGGGTCGTGGATCGGATTACAAGGCGGCCATACCCCACCTCTCCGACGGAGATCACCGGCACACCGTCCTGCGAGTACTCGCTAGCCTTCAACGCCGTCCCGAAGGGCCCGGTCTTGATCGAGCCTCCGCCAATTGCGAGCAAGGAGCCGAGCGTCGTATCCCTCCACTCACCCACGGACCCGTCCCAACTGCTCGCGCACGACCTTCTCCAACCGCGCCGCCTCGTCGAACTGTTCCAGCAACTCCTTCGTCAGGCGCTCGATCTTGTCCTCAAGTGGCTCTCCGTCGTCCTCGACATCAGCCGCGCCGACGTACCGTCCCGGCGTGAGCGCGTAGTCGGCGGTCTTGATCTCCGCGAGGGTGGCTGACCGCGAGAACCCGAGCTCGTCGTCGTACGTCAGCCCGGCCTCCACCGCCGAAGCCGTGCCGCGCCACGCGTGGTACGTGTTCGCGATCTTGGCGATGTCATCCTCGGACAGCGCGCGCTCGGCCCGGTCGACCATGTATCCGAGGTTCCTGGCGTCGATGAACAGCACCTGACCGGTCCGGTCGACGGACCCCTTCGACCCAGCCGTCTTGTCCTTCGCAAAGAACCACAGGCACACCGGGATACCCGTCGAACGGAACAACTGCGTGGGCAGCGCGACCATGCACGACACGAGGTCCGCCTCGACGAGCCGCGCGCGAATCTCCCCCTCACCGCCGGAGTTCGTCGACATCGACCCGTTGGCCATCACGACCCCGGCCGAACCGCCCGGCGCGAGTTTCGACAGGATGTGCTGGATCCACGCGTAATTCGCGTTACCAGCCGGCGGGACGCCGTACTTCCAGCGCGGGTCGGACTCGCTGCGCGCCCAGTCCTTGATGTTGAAGGGCGGGTTCGCCAGCACGTAGTCCATCTGGACGTCCGGGTGCTGATCCCGGGCGAACGTGTCGCCCCATCGCGACGAGAGATTGCCGTTGAGCCCGTGCACGGCGAGGTTCATCTTCGCCATGCGCCAGGTGCGCTCGTTGAGCTCCTGGCCGTAGACCGAGATCGCCTGGAGATCCTGGTTGTGGCGTTCCAGGAACTGCTCGGTCTGGACGAACATGCCGCCGGACCCGCAGCACGGGTCGTACACACGCCCCGAGTACGGCTCGAGCACCTCCACGAGCACCCGCACGACGCCGCGCGGCGTGTAGAACTCCCCGCCCCGCTTCCCCTCGGCCGCGGCGAACTTGCCGAGGAAGTACTCGTAGACCTCGCCGAGCAGGTCCCGTGCCTTCGTCGCGCCGTTCCCGGTGAACCGCGCGTCGTTGAACAGGTCGATGAGCTCGCCGAGGCGTCGCTGGTCGACGTTGTCGCGGTTGTAGATGCGCGGCAGCGTGCCGACAAGAGAGGAGTTGGACCCCATGATGTGGTCCATGGCCCCGTCGACCAGCTCGCCGATCGTCTGCGCAGCCTGTCCCATGGCGGCCTGAGTGCCCTTCGCGTGCTGCGCGAGGTAGCGCCAGCGCGCCGTCGTGGGCACCCAGAAAACGCCGTGCCCGGTGTACTCGTCGATGTCGTTGAGCAAGCCCTCGATCTGGTCCTCGCGGTAGCCCTCCGCGGTCAGATCGGTCCGGATCTGCTCGCGGCGTTCGTCGAACGCATCCGACACGTACTTGAGGAAGACGAGCCCCAGGATCACGTCCTTGTACTGCGAGGCGTCCATCGATCCGCGCAGCTTGTCGGCCGCCTTCCAGAGCGTGTCCTTCAGCTGCTTCATCGTCATCGGTGCCGACGGATCGGACGTCCTCTTCCTGGGGGGCATGCGCACGCCTTCCTGTTCTGCTTATCGATCGTCAGAGTCGCGAGGGATGTTGAGCGTGAGCGAGCCGGTCGTCACGCCGTCGGTGAGCGTGGAGGCCAGTTCGTCCAGGGCGGCGAGCCGCCGTTCGGTCTCGGCGCGCGCGGCGGCGACCGCTCTCAGCGCGGCGTCGAGCGCGCCAGCCTGCGCCGCCGGGACCAACCGCACCGGCCACGACCGCCAGCCACCGCGTGCCGAGGCCGACCGCACCGCCCGGGCGACGGCGTCGGGCACCAAGCCGGGATGTGCGGCCCGGTTCAGGCGCAGGACCCGGGCGGGGGCGAGCACCACCGAGAGGCCGTCGGAGTCCACGATCGCCCCCACGCCCGGCGTCGCGCAGAACACCACGTCGCCCGGTTCGGTGTAACGGCCGGAGGGGTACTGGGCGGTGAAGGTCAGGCGGTCGATCGTCCGACTACCGAGCGGCCGGGCGCCCAGCACCTCCTCGGTACCGATGACCCGGACGCTACCCGAGGCGCCGACGTGCTCGGGGCTCAGGCGGTGACCCGGGAGGACGCGTGCGGCGCCCGCCTCCACGAGTTGACCGAGGGTGGAGACATTGACCGGTCCGGGTTCATGGTGCGCGACGTCGAGTCGGATCTCGCTCGATGTGGTCGATCCCCGACTGACGTCGAGGAGTCGCTGCACGTCGAGGGCCATCTCCGCCGCGCTACGCCGCTGGCGATGCTGGGGCGGGAGTCCCGACCCCACGAGGTCCCCCGACGACGCGAGGAGTGCGCTCGTCGCCATGATCCGACCGAACCGGAAGGCGTGTGAGCGCACCGTCTCCCGGCTTCCGATGGCGGCGACCACGTCGGTCAGCAGGTCGTCGAGCACCCTGTCGTCGAGTCGCACCGCGGACAGGTCCGCCACCATCACCCAGCGCTCTGCGATCGCCACGCCCGCGTGCGCGGGGCCGAGCACCCAGAGAGCGAGCTGCTGTCGGGGGCGGCTGGTCCACAGCCGCTCCGGCAGGCGGACGACCGCTCGTACCCGGTCGGTGCGCAGGAGCGCGGCTCGAGAACCTGTGATCGATGGCGTGCGTGTGGCGTTCGTCAGCGCACGCGCCGGGCCGATGATCACGGCGCGGTCCTCGACCTGCATGGTGAGCACCGCCTCGTCGATGGCGTCGAGGATCGCGTCCTCCGTGTCGACCTGGAACGCCGGTGACGGGTACTGCGCCACCAGCAAGGTGCTATCCAGGGGGCCTCGCCGGTTCGCCTCGTCAGCACCGGCTTCGGTGACACCCCAGCCATGTGCGATCAGGCGACGTCCGGCCAGGCGTACCGTCGCGGTCCCGGTCGCCGGAAGCACGGCCGTCGTCCCGTCGCCGTCAGTGAGCCGGGCGCCGAGCGTCACCAGCAGGTCGCTGCCGCCGGACGGATCGACGACCGTGGCGGAACTGCGCTGATCCGGGTCGATCAGCTCGGTCGCAATCCGCGCCGCCAGCTCGAGCACGGCCGGGCTGAACGTCGTGTCGGTGTACTCGCGGATCCCCCTACGGAACCGGTGCGCCTTCAATGACTCGAACGCCGCCGGCACGGTGTAGGCCGCATCCGCAACGTCGTCCGCGTGATCCGCCAGAGAGGTGAGGTCTTCGCCGAGCGCATCGAGCTCGCGGTACAGCCAGCGATCCTGCGGGTCGACGGCGTCGGCGAGGTCGAGGACCTCGATCCGGCCGCGGCCGGAGAGCTGCACTCCGGCTGCGGCGCGAAGCGCCAGGAGGGCGGTAAGGCCATCGAAAGCCACGGCGCTGTCCAGATCGGTGAGGCCATCGACGAACGTGAAAAGCGCGCTCTCCTCGCGCACTGCCGGGTTGTTACCTCGGCCCGTGGCGACGAGCCAGCTCGTCACGTCGTCGGCGTCGAAGAGGTCCTGACCGTCTGCCCGGCTCGCGGGCTCTGGGAACGGGAGCGACGTACCAGCGCTGCGGCTGCGCCACATCGAAGCGACGGGACGTTGCACGCGGGCGAGAGCCGCGACGTCGGGCAGCGAGAGCAGTCGGCGCGTGGGGGTCTTCTGCAACGCCGGCTCCTCTCCCTCGGTGGATGGCCCGACGCTAACTGAGATTGGAGACGTTTCGGAGGGTGATGTTGGTAAGGCGGGTTATCAGGACGCAGATGGCCGAATGCTGGTGCTCCGGCGAAAGGTGGGCACCGACGTGTACGACCGTCGATCCCGTGTGATCCGAGCCGAGGAGATCTCCATGACCACGCAGCATGACTTCGATGCATCGCAACGTCCGCCGACCGCGGCAATCCCTCCGACAGCATCGCCCGCCGGACCGAGGAGGAAGCACCGCTGGGCGTGGCCCGTCGCCGCGGCCTTCGCGTTCTTCCTCGGAATCGGCGTGGGCGCCGCAGGAGGAAGCGGCGACCCGACCGCGTCCGAGGAGTACGTCAGAGTCGCGGCCGAGCGAGACGACCTGCGGGACGCCGTCGAGACAGCCGAGGAGCGCGCCGACGACGCCACATCGGCAGCGACCGAAAAGGAAGCCGCGCTCGAAGCTCGCGCCGACGAACTCGATGCGCTCTCGGGGGAGCTCGACTCCCGCCAGGGTGACCTGGAGGCCCGCGAGGCAGCGGTGACCGCCACCGAGAATCAGATCGCGGCGACGCAGATCAAGAACGGCGTCTGGACCGTCGGTGTCGACATCGAGCCGGGCACCTATCGCACGGCCGAACCGGTCACGTCCATGTGCTACTGGGCGATCCTCCGCAGCGGCACGAACGGCTCGGACATCGTGGACAACGACCTGCCGGAGGGAGGCTTCCCGACCGTCACGCTGAGTACTGGTCAGGACTTCGACAACTCGTGCGGCGTCTGGAGCAAGCAGTGAGCCTTGGCGCTCGACGTCTCCGGACCTCCTACGCTCGCCTCACCAGACCCCAAGCCCCGGGAGCGACCATGGCCACGCTGGACTCGCCTGATCAGTTCGACGATGCGTACGACGAGCAGACGCGCGAGCTCGGCACCGTCCGCATCGCGATCTTCGGGGGGACTGGCGTCGGCAAGTCGACTCTGATCAACGCCGTCTTCGGCGAGGATGTCGCAGCAGCGGGGGTTGGGGAACCCGTGACCAAAGGTGTGCACAAGCACGTGAACGCCGAAGGCACCCTCGCTATCTGGGACTTCCAGGGTTTCGAGACCGGAGACAAGCCCAGCAGGTGGCTGCGTAAGCAGGTCGCCGACAACCGGCGCGGCAGCAGGCAGGACACGTTCGACGTCGCCTGGTTCGCCGTCTCGGGCCCGTCCGGACGGTTCGACGACGGGCAGGCTGCGCTCGTGCGTGAGCTCGACACCCTCGGCATCCCCGTCGTCCTCGTCCTGACCCAAGTCCATCGCCGTGGTGAGGAGTTCGCACCGGCACACCTCGAGCTCGCCGCCTCGATCGAAGCGCGTGACCTGCCGATCGTCAGCAACAAGGTCGTGCTCGCCAGGGCCACGCCTGACCCCTTCAGCGGCCTGCCATCTCACGGCCTCCAGGACCTGCTCGACCGCACCTACACCGCCGTCCCGCAGGGCCGCCTGAACGCATTGATCGCCTCCCAGCGCATCGACCTGCGCTCGAAGCTGCGACTCGCACGGTCCTGGATCGCCGGGGCATCCACGTTCGCGGGCGGAGTCGGCTTCGTTCCCGTTCCCGTCGCGGACGCAGGCATCCTCGTGCCCGCGCAGATGGCGCTGATGGCCAGGATCGCAGCGATCTACAACGTCCCGAAGGATCAAGCACGCAAGGTGATCACCGGCGCGACCAGTGTCGCCACCATGGGCGGCAAGTACGCCGCCACGTCCCTGTTCAAGCTGGTCCCCGGAGTCGGGTCCGTCATCTCGGCATCGGTGGCCGCGACCATCACGGCGACAGTGGGAGAGAGCTGGCGCACCGTGTCCGAGAACGTCTTCACAGGAAAGCTCGACCTCGACGCGGTGAGTGACGTCGCCGCCTCGTTCCTCGACGGGCTGCGCCGCAAGGTGAAGACCGACGGCGAACCCGCCGCCTGACCGCAAGCTGCGCCGTTGTGCGAGGCGTGAACGACAAAGAGCCGGGAGCCCGTGGGTTCCCGACTCGTTGTCACCTTGGGAAGACTCCCAAGGATCTGTGCGCGAGGGGGGACTTGAACCCCCACGCCCTTTCGGACACTGGCACCTGAAGCCAGCGCGTCTGCCATTCCGCCACTCGCGCGCGCCGGAGCACATTAGCACGCACGGCACCTCGGCCTCACCTCGCCGGGGACACCGCCGACGTCGTCACGCACCCCATCACGCACCCCGTCACGCACCCCGTGACGGACCCCTCGCCGCCCACCTGGCCCGCCTGCCACGCACCACCGAGCCGCACGGACGACCACAGTTCACCCGGCAGAACCGCAGGTCACACCGACACGTCGACTCCCCGGGGCCCGCTCGCGACGTCCGATCGCGATCAGATCGTTACGATCGGGTGCAGCGGTGCACCCCGCCGGCGCCACCATGCCCGGGATCTCGCGTACGGAGCGGACGACGAACGACGCAAGGAGGTGACCGTGGGCATCCTGGACAAGTTCGAGCAGGGCGTGGAGCGCGTGGTCAACACCGCGTTCGCGAAGGCGTTCCACAGCGAGGTGAAGCCGGTCGAGCTCGCGAGCGCGCTGCGTCGCGAGGTCGACGACCGGGCCGCCGTCGTCGACCGCGAGCGCACCGTCGTCCCCAACGAGCTCACGATCGAGCTGTCGCACGACGACCACCGGCGCGTCGTGGAGTGGGGCGAGGAGACGCTGGCCGACGAGCTCGCCTCGAACGTCACCGACCACGCCTCGCAGCAGCGCTACGCGTTCGTGGGCCCGGTCACCGTGACGTTCACCGAGCACGACGACCTCGAGACCGGCCGGTTCCGCGTCCGCAGCTCGACCGTGCGTGGCACCGTCGCCCCCGCGACCGCCGCCGCGGCCCCGAGCGCGCGCCACCCGCTGCTCGACATCGACGGCCAGCGCTACCTGCTCACCGGCCCCGTCACGGTCATCGGCCGCGGCTCGGAGGCCGACATCATCGTCGACGACCCGGGCGTCTCCCGTCGGCACCTCGAGATCCGCGTGACCCCCGACGGCGTCGTCGCGACCGACCTCGACTCCACCAACGGCCTGTTCGTCGAGGGCCACCAGGTGCCTGCCGCGACCCTGCTCGACGGCAACACCCTGACCATCGGCCGGACCCGCATCATGTTCTGGACCGGTCAGGACGAGGCCGGCGAGGACGACCGGTGACGGGTCCGCATGAGTGAGCTCGCGGTCACCCTGCTGCGGCTGGGGTACCTCGTCCTGCTGTGGGTCTTCGTCCTCTCCGCGATCGGCGTCCTGCGCCACGACCTCTACGGGACGAAGATCACCTCGCGCGGCCGCAAGACCACCAGCCCGGCTACCGGCGTGCCCTCGGTCGCGCCGGCGCGGGACACGTCCGCGCCCACGAAGCAGCCGGCAGCCGCCCGTCGCGACGGGCAGCCGACCCGCCTCGTGGTGACCGACGGCCCGCTGCGCGGCACGACGCTCCCCCTCACGTCGTCGGCGATCCTCATCGGCCGCGCCCCGTCGTGCACCCTCGTGCTCGACGACGACTACTCGTCCTCGCGGCACGCCCGGATCTTCCCGCAGGGCGGCCAGTGGTTCGTGGAGGATCTGGGCTCCACGAACGGTACGTTCCTCGGGTCCACCAAGGTCGAGCAGCCGACCCTCGTCCCGCCGGGCGCCCGCGTGCGCATCGGCCAGAGCGTCGTCGAGCTCCAGAAGTAGGGCGGGAGGACCAGTGACCATCGCCCTGCGGTACGCCGCCCGCTCCGACGTCGGCCTCGTGCGGTCCAACAACCAGGACTCGGCGTACGCCGGCCCGCACCTGCTCGTCGTCGCGGACGGCATGGGCGGCCACGCGGGGGGTGACGTCGCGTCGTCGGTCGCGGTCGCCAACCTGGCCCCGCTCGACGACGAGGCGCACGGCCCGGACGACGCGCTCGAGGAGCTCGACCAGGCGCTCCACCGGGCGCAGGACGACCTGCTCTCGCGCGCGAGCCAGGACCCCGAGCTCGCGGGCCTGGGCACCACGGTCACGGCCCTGCTCCGGGCGGGCAGCAAGCTTGCCATGGCGCACATCGGTGACTCGCGGGCCTACCTGCTGCGCGACGGCGGGCTCACGCAGGTCACGACCGATCACACGTTCGTCCAGCACCTCGTCAACACGGGCAAGATCACGGCCGAGGAGGCCGAGCACCACCCGCAGCGGTCCGTCGTCATGCGCGTGCTCGGCGACTTCGACATGGAGATCGTCCCGGACCTGTCGGTGCGCGAGGCGCGCGCCGGCGACCGGTGGCTGCTGTGCTCCGACGGGCTCTCGGGTGTCGTCAGCGCGGACACGATCGCCGACACCCTGCGGGCGGTGGACGACGTCGACGCGTGCGCCGAGCGCCTCGTGCAGCTCGCGCTGCGCGGCGGCGGCCCCGACAACATCACCGTGATCGTCGCCGACGTCGTCGACCTCGACGCCCTGCCCGACGGCGCGGCCCCCGTCACGTCGTCGTCGGTCGTCGGGTCGGCTGCGACGTCCCGCCACCGCGGGACGACCGCGACGGACGGCCCCGCAGCTCGCGCGGCCACGCTCACGCGGACCGCGCCTGCCGTCACCGAGAGCGACGACGCCGCTCCCCGCCTCGACGAGGACACGGCCGAGGACGACGCGGCCGACCCCGCCGTCGCCCGCCGGCGGAGCCGCCGCCGCGCGCTGACGCTCGTCACGGTGCTCCTGCTCCTGGTCGCGGTCGGTGCGGGCGGCTACGCGGCCTACCGCTGGACGCAGACGCAGTTCTACGTCGGGGTCGCCGACGACGACGTCGCGATCTTCCGCGGGATCCCCCAGAACGTCGGGCCGGTCGCGCTCTCGCAGGTGGTCGAGCGTGCGGACCTGCGCACCGACGACCTGCCCGGCTACGTGCAGGCTCGGCTCGCGCAGACGATCCCGGCCACGTCGCTCGACGACGCCCGGGAACGCGTCGGCCGGCTCGCCGACTCGGCGGCGCCACCGACCACCCCGCCGACGCCGTCGCCCACCCCGACGCCCGCCGTCACGCCCGCGCCCGCACCCGCGCCGGCCCCGGTCCAACCCGCGCCCGACCCCGCCGCCCCGCCCGCGCCCGCCCCAGGCGCACCGTCCTGATGGTCGACCGCTGATGGCGACGGTCAGCCCCCATCGCGTACGTCCCGGTCGCGGCGTCGAGCTGGGGCTCCTCGTGCTCGCGCTCGCCCTCGGCGTCGCCGCCTACGCGCTCGTCGGCCTCAACGTCGCCGGGTCCCTGCCGACCAACATCTACGGCTACAGCGCCGGCATGGTGGGCCTCGGCGTCGGGCTGCACGTCGTCATGCGCCTGCGCGCCCCCTACGCGGACCCCGTGATCCTGCCCGCGACCGTCGCGCTCAACGGCGTCGGGCTCGCGATGATCTACCGCATCGACCTGGCGAACGCGGCGAGCGGCGACCCGACGACCTTCGCGACCCGCCAGCTCGGGTGGACGGCGATCGGCGTGATCCTCGCCGCCGTCGTGCTCGTCCTGCTCCAGGACCACCGGACGCTGCGGCGCTACACCTACACCGCGATGGTCGTCGGTCTCGTGCTGGTCGTCCTGCCGCTCGTGCCGGGGCTCGGCGCGAGCATCAACGGCGCCCGCATCTGGGTGTACGTCGGCGGCCAGTCGCTGCAGCCCGCCGAGCTCGCCAAGATCGCGCTGGCCGTGTTCTTCGCGGGCTACCTCGTGACGAACCGCGACACGCTCACGCTGGCCGGCCCCAAGGTCCTCGGGCTGCAGCTCCCGCGGATCCGGGACCTCGGCCCGATCCTCCTCGTCTGGGCCGGCTCCCTCGCGGTGCTCGTCCTCGAGCGCGACCTCGGCACCTCGCTGCTGTTCTTCGGGGTGTTCGTCGCGATGCTCTACCTCGCGACCGAGCGGCTCAGCTGGATCGTGCTCGGCCTGGTGCTGTTCGCTGGCGGCGCGGTCGTCGCGGCGCAGGCGTTCCCGCACGTCGGCGCGCGGTTCGACGCGTGGCTGAACGCGTTCGACGACGACGTGTTCGCCCGGTCGCCGGGAGGCTCCGGCCAGCTGGTGCGTGGCCTGTTCGGCATGGCGAACGGCGGGCTGTTCGGCACGGGCTGGGGCCGTGGACGGCCGGACCTCGTGCCGTACGCCGAGTCCGACTTCATCGTCGCCTCGCTCGGCGAGGAGCTCGGGCTGACCGGGCTCCTCGCGATCCTGCTCGTCTACCTCGTGCTGGTCCAGCGCGGCCTGCGCACCGCGATCGGGGTGCGGGACGGGTTCGGCAAGCTGCTCGCCGGCGGGCTCGCGTTCGTCGTGGCGTTCCAGTGCTTCGTGGTGGTCGGCGGCGTCACGCGGCTCATCCCGCTCACGGGCCTGACCATGCCGTTCATGGCGTACGGCGGCTCCTCGCTGCTCGCGAACTGGGTGATCGTCGCGCTCCTGCTGCGCATCTCCGACAGCGCGCGTCGGCCGGCGCCCGTCGTCAAGGGGTTCGTCGAGCCGCCGCCGAGCACGGCCGACCACCAGAAGACCCAGGTCCTCACCGGCCTCGAGGAGGCGCGCGGATGAACACCCCGCTGCGTCGCATCTCGGTCGTCGTCCTCAGCATGTTCCTCGCGCTCATGGGCGCCGCGACGTGGGTGCAGTTCGTCCAGGCGGGCGACCTCAACAGCGACCGCCGCAACGTGCGCACGCTCTACCGCGAGTTCGACAACTCGCGCGGCCCGATCGTGATCGGGGGCGAGCCCGTCGCGTCGTCGACCCCTGTCGACGACCCGTTCGGCTACCAGCGCACCTACGCCAACGGCGCGCTGTTCGCGCCGGCCACGGGCTTCTACTCGGTCGTGTACGGGCGCACGGGCATCGAGGACGCCGCGAACGAGTACCTCACGGGCACCGCGGACTCGTTGTTCCTCTCGCGCGTGCAGGACCTGTTCACGGGTCGGCAGCCGCAGGGGTCGTCGGTCGAGCTCACGATCGACCCGGCGGTCCAGCAGGCGGCCTGGGACGCCCTCGGTGAGCAGCGCGGCGCCGTCGTGGCGCTCGACCCGACGACGGGCGCGATCCTCGCGATGGTGTCCCGCCCGTCGTACGACCCGAACGTGCTGGCCGGGCACTCGACCACCGCGGTGAACGAGGCGTACCGCGCGCTCGACGCCGATCCGAGCCGGCCGCTCGTCAACCGGACGATCCGGGAGACCTACCCGCCCGGGTCGACGTTCAAGCTCGTCGACACCGCCGCGGCGCTCGAGGCGGGCCTGACCCCCGAGAGCCAGCTCGCGGCCCCGGTCAGCCTCCCCCTGCCGGGCTCGAGCGCCCAGATCCGCAACTTCGGCGGCTCGGACTGCGGGCCGGGCGAGACGATCAGCCTCGCGGACGCCCTGCGCATCTCGTGCAACACCTCGTACGGGCAGCTGGGCCTCGACCTGGGTGCGGACGCGCTGCGCGCCCAGTCCGAGGCGTTCGGGTTCGGCTCGGACCTCGAGATCCCGCTGGCCGTCGCCACGAGCCGGTTCCCCGCGGAGGTCGACGCCCCGCAGACCGCGCTCTCGGCGATCGGTCAGTACGAGGTGCGCGCGACGCCGCTCCAGATGGCCATGGTCTCGGCCGCGATCGCCAACGACGGCGCACAGATGGCGCCGTACCTCGTCCAGACCGTGCGCGACCCCGACCTCGCGGTCGTCCGGGAGGCGTCCCCGGAGGTGCTCCGGACCTCGGTCTCGGCGCAGACCGCGGGAGCGCTCACGGAGATGATGGTCGGCGTCGTCGAGAACGGCACGGGGACCAGCGCGCGCATCCCGGGCGTGCGGGTCGCGGGCAAGTCGGGCACCGCCCAGACGACCGACGAGGCCGCGCCGCACGCGTGGTTCACCGCGTTCGCGCCCGCCGACGCCCCGCGGGTCGCCGTCGCCGTCGTGGTCGAGAACGGCGGCAGCGCCGGCAGCGAGGCGACCGGCGGACGGGTCGCCGCCCCGATCGCCCGCGCCGTCATCGAGGCGGTGCTCGCCCGATGAAGCCGACGCCGGGGACCGCGCTGGTCGGGCGCTACCGCCTCGAGCGGCAGATCGCCGTCGGCGGCATGGGCGAGGTGTGGGCGGCGCACGACCTCGCGCTCGCGCGCGACGTCGCCGTCAAGGTGCTGCGCGAGGAGTTCGCGGGGGACAAGGGGTTCCTCGACCGGTTCCGCACCGAGGCGCGCAACGCGGGCTCGCTCTCGCACCCCAACATCGCGCAGCTCTACGACTACGGCGAGCAGGACGGCTCGGCGTACCTCGTCATGGAGCTCGTCGTGGGCGAGCCGATGAGCGACCTGCTCGAGCGCGAGCCAGTGCTGCCGATCCAGCGCCTCCTGCCGATCCTCGCCCAGACGGCGCGCGCGCTGCACGCGGCCCACGTGGCCGGCGTCGTGCACCGCGACGTCAAGCCGGGCAACATCCTGCTCGGCCGGGGTGGGCGGGTGAAGATCACGGACTTCGGCGTCTCCCTCGCCGTGAACCAGGTGCCGATGACGGCGACCGGCATGGTCATGGGCACCGCGCAGTACCTCTCGCCCGAGCAGGCGATCGGGCGGCCCGCGACGCCGTCGTCCGACCTGTACTCGCTGGGCATCGTGGCGTACGAGTCGCTGGTCGGGCACCGGCCCTTCACCGGCCCGACGGCGGTCGACATCGCCGTCGCGCACGTCAACAAGCCCGTGCCGCCGCTGCCGCCCTCGATCGAGCCGCGGCTCGCGGAGCTCGTGATGAGGATGCTGTCGAAGGAGCCGGCCGAGCGCCCGCGCTCGGCGACCGCCCTCGCCCGGACGTTCGACCAGATGGTCGAGAGCACGCCGCCCGAGGGCGTGCCGGTCATGGTCTCGGCGCCCGCCGGCGCTGCGGTCGCGCCGACGACGGTCGCGCCCCCCGCGGGCGCGCCACCCACGGTCGCGCCCGGCGGCATCGCGGCGCCTCCGCCGTCGTACCCGCCGCGCCGCCAGCTACGGGAGACGCGCGAGTCGGCAGGGGGACGGCCGCCGGCCGAGCCACGGCCGAGCTCGCGCGCCGCCACCCGCACCACCACGACCCGGACGACGACGACCCGGACCTCCACGACCCGGACCTCCACGACGACCGGGTGGCGGCTCGGACGGGTGACGTGGCCCATGCTCGCGCTCATCCTGCTGCTCATCGCGCTCCTCGGGGGTGCGTTGGCGGATACCCTCGTCAACGCGGCGGGCCCGGACGAGGGCGCCGGTGCCCGCCCGGCCGCGACAGCACCGCGCAGCAGCACGCACGTGACCGGCAGTACCGCGGAACAGGCCGCCGACGGTGAAATGATCATCCCCAGCGCGTCCGGCGAACTCCCTGCCGGTGCGCCGACGACGACGACAGCTAAGGACGCGTAGTGGCGGACGACGCACCCCGGATCCTCGCCAGCCGGTACGAGGTGGGCGAGCTCATCGGGCGCGGTGGCATGGCCGAGGTCCACATCGGTCACGACACCCGCCTGGGCCGCACCGTGGCGATCAAGATCCTGCGCTCCGACCTGGCCCGCGACCCCTCGTTCCAGGCGAGGTTCCGGCGCGAGGCGCAGGCCGCGGCGTCCCTCAACCACCCCGCGATCGTGGCCGTGTACGACACGGGCGAGGACGTCTTCACCGAGCCGACCGGCGCCGTCGCGCACGTGCCGTTCATCGTCATGGAGTACGTCGAGGGGCACACGGTCCGCGACATCCTGCGCGACGGCCAGGCGGTGCCGATCGAGGAGGCCGTCGAGATCACGGCCGGCGTGCTGTCCGCCCTCGAGTACTCCCACCACGCAGGGATCGTGCACCGCGACATCAAGCCGGCGAACGTCATGCTCACCCCGACGGGCGCGGTCAAGGTCATGGACTTCGGCATCGCGCGGGCGATCGCCGACTCGGCCGCGACGATGACCCAGACCCAGGCGGTCATCGGGACCGCGCAGTACCTCTCCCCCGAGCAGGCCCGCGGCGAGCAGGTCGACGCGCGCAGCGACCTGTACTCGACCGGCTGCCTGCTGTTCGAGCTCCTCACCGGACGGCCGCCGTTCACGGGCGACTCCCCCGTCGCCGTGGCCTACCAGCACGTCCGCGAGGCTGCGCCGACGCCCAGCTCGATCGCGTCCGACGTCCCGGAGACCCTCGACCGCATCACGCTCAAGGCGCTCGCCAAGGAGCGCGACAACCGGTACAGCAGCGCGTCCGAGTTCCGCGCCGACCTTGAGTCCGCCGTCCGCGGCGGCCGCGTGTCGGCGCCCGCGGTGGGCGTGCTCGCCGCGACGGCCGCCATGGAGACGGCCGCCGCGCAGTCGACTCAGGTCCTGGCGCCGACGGCCGGCCAGACGCAGGTGATGCCCGCCGGCCCGCCGCCGTGGGCGCCGACAGGCCACACCACCACGCAGGACGCGGCCGCCCCGTACTCCGACGAGGACGAGCCCCGGAAGCGGCGCGGGCTGCTCTGGACGCTCATCGCCATCGCCGTGGCCGCCATCGCGGGCATCGCGATCCTGCTGGGGATGAACGCCGAACGCGACGGCGGCGCCGTCGACCGGGTCCAGATCCCCGAGCTCACCAACGCGACCTACGAGGCCGCGGCCGCGCAGCTCACCGAGCTCGGGCTCACCCCCGAGCGGCAGGAGGAGCCGCACGACACCATCCCGGCCGACGCCGTGACCCGGACCGACCCTGCCGGCGGCAAGGAGGTTGACGTCGGGACCCCGGTCAAGGTGTTCGTCTCGAGCGGCCCGAACCAGGTCGTCGTCCCCGAGGTGACGGGCCGGTCGCAGGACGAGGCGCGCCGGCTGATCGAGGAGGCGAAACTCGACCCCGGGAACGTGACCAGCGAGAACGTGCCCGCGAACGCGGGGGACGTCGTGCGGACGGACCCGCCGGCCGGCACGTCCGTCGCCGCCGGGACCACGGTCGCCATCTTCGTGGCCTCGGGCCAGGTCGAGCTGCCGAACCTCGTGGGGATGACGCGGGCCGCCGCGCTCGCCACCCTCCAGGGGCTGCGGCTCAACTCGAGCATCAACAACGTCGAGAGCGCCGACGCGCCCGACGCCGTGCTGGCCCAGGACCGGAGCCCGGGCCTGGTGCCCCAGGGCACCACGATCTCGATCGACGTGGCCGTCGCACCCACGACGGTCACCGTCCCCGACGACCTCGTCGGGAAGAGCTTCACCGACGCGGCTGCTCAGCTCACCGAGCTCGGGCTCGTCCCGGCCCGCGCCGACGTCGACAGCGACCAGCCGCGTGACACGGTCATCTCGTCGAACCCGAACCGCGGCACCACCGTGCAGATCGGATCGACCGTGACGCTCCAGGTGTCACGCGGCGGCAACGCCGGGGGCGGCGCGACCCCACCGCCCGGTGGGAACGGCGCCAACGCCGACTGAGCGAGGCCGACCTCACCCCGACGAACGACGACGAGGAGGCCGACGGTGGCGGCATGGCGCGCTGGAGGCGGGGCGTCCGGGCCCGCGGGCGCCGCGGCGGTCCGCCCGTGGGCGCTGTCGTGGAAGGCCAGGGACCAGCACCGTCTGGTGACAACGGTCGGGGCCGCGGGGGCTCTGGCGGCGAGCGCGCTCGCCCTCCTCGGGCTGCCGCCCGTGGACCTGCACGGCCTCCTGCACTACCTCGGGATCATGGATCCCCTGTGCGGCGGGACGAGGGCCGCCTACCTCACGGTCCGGGGCGAGTGGGCACGGGCGTGGGGGTACAACCCGCTGGGCCCGCTGGCAGTGATCGGTGCGGGGCTCGCGCTGGTCAGGGCGGGTCTCGGCACCGCCACGGGGCGCTGGCTGACGCTGACGGTGGCCTGGACGCCGCGTCGCCGTCGGGCCGTGGTGGCAGTCGTGGTCGCGCTGCTGGCGGCGCTGACGGTCCGTCAGCAGCTGATGGCCGACGTCCTCATGGACGGCACCTGGGCGCGGACGCTGGCCTTGCCGCTCGTCTGACGCACCCGTGGGGTGCGCAGCGCCGGCGACGTGCCGGTTCTCAGCCGCGGACGAGCGGATGGAGGCCCACCGAGCGGGCCACCGCGTCGTCGTCCCCGCAGATCGCGAGCCAGTTCGCCAGGAGGCGGTGCCCACCCTCGGTGAGCACCGACTCGGGGTGGAACTGCACGCCGTGCAGCGGGAGGGTCCGGTGCTGGAGTCCCATGATCACCGGACCGGCGGCCGAGGCGACGTGGGCGGTCACCTCGAGCTCGCCCGACACCGTGCCGTCGACGACGGCGAGCGAGTGGTAGCGGGTCGCGGTGAACGGGCTGGGCAGCCCGGCGAGGACACCGGCGCCCTCGTGCTCGACCTGGCTCGTCTTGCCGTGCATGAGCTCGGGCGCGTGGGTCACCGTTCCGCCGAACACCTCGCCGAGCGCCTGGTGGCCGAGGCACACCCCGAGCATCGGGGTGCCCGACGCCGCGCAGTCGCGGATGACGTCGACGCTCGCCCCGGCCGCGGCGGGGGTCCCGGGGCCCGGTGAGACGAGCACGCCGTCGAACCCGGCGCGCTCGTCGACCGGCGGAACCGCATCGTTGCGGACGACGACGCAGTCCGCACCCAGCTGCGTGAGGTAGCCGACGATCGTGTAGACGAACGAGTCGTAGTTGTCGACGACCAGGATCTTCGTCACCGGTCACGGCCCGTCAGGTCGGTCGTGGTCATGCCCGCTCCCACCGTCGTGTCGTTGAACGGCATCAGCGGGGCGATCGCGGGGAACACCCACACAAAGCACGCCGTGAGGACCGCGAGGGCCGCCAGGGCCGCCAGGACGACCCGGGTCCACGCCGGACCCGGCAGGTGCCGCCACAGCCATCCGTACATCATGCGCCTCCAGAGATCTCGGCGGGGAACCCGTCCGCGGTCGACATCCAGTAGTCGAGCTCCCCGTGCACGATGAAGCGCTCGCGTGCCGAGTACATCGGGTGGCAGGTCGTGAGGGTGATCGACCGGACCGTCGGCTCGACGCCCGGCTCGTTCGGCGCAGGGGCGATGACCTGGACGTCCTCGGGGAGCACGATCTGGGTGCTGGTGACGCGGTAGACGTACCAGATGTCGGCCGTGCGGACGACGATGGGGTCGCCGATCTGCAGCTCGGCGACCCGGTTGAACGGCTTGCCGTACGTGGTGCGGTGGCCCGAGACGGCGAAGTTCCCGACGTCGCCGGGCATCGCCGTGCCGGGGTAGTGGCCGATGCCGAGGGGGTCCAGGACCGTGGCCCGATCGACGCCCTGGCTCACGGGTCGCTCGTAGTCCGGGCCCCAGCGCGGCACGAGCATCGTGGCGAAGGTCTCGGCGTACGCCGGCTCGGCCATCGGCGGCGACGCGTCCCGGCGCATCACGGCGGGCGCGGGCGGCGGGGGCGCGGGCTCGTCGGGCGCGGGAATCGGTGCCCAGTCGAGCTCCTCGACGATCGCCGCCTGCGCGCGCTCGCCCTCCACGTCGGTCCACCACAGCTGCCAGGCGACGAACGCCAGCAGGAGCACGCCGAGCGTGATCATGAGCTCGCCGAGGACGCCGGCGACGGTCGCCGCCCGCCGGGTGGCGGGTGGCGGCGTGGACCGCCGGGGCGCGGCCTCCACCGCCGGGGCGGACGTGTCGTGGGTTCGCCCGCCCGGCGCCGCCTCCGCGACGTGGCGCGTGGTCGCGTCCGTGCTGGTCGTCCCGTCCGTCGTCATCGCAGCGCGGTCGCCTCGTCGGCACGCGCGGCGACGGCGACGGCTCCCCCCACGCCGTCGGTGGGGAAGACGGGCATCCCCTCCGGCGTGGTCGCGAACCGCAGCTCGGTGCCGCCCTCCGTACCCGGGAGCTCGAGCTTCGTGTCGTTGGTGACCGACCAGCCCAGCCCGTACGCATCCACCCACTTCAGGTACGCGATGACTCCCGGGGCGGCCAGCAGGGCGGCGCGCAGCTCCTTCGGGTCGCCGATCGCGCGCACCTCGTACGGCGGCGAGTACAGGCGGCCGCCGAGCGACAGCACGTTGCCGACGCACCGGTAGGCCGTCGTCGCGGTGACGCGCTGGTCCTGCAGCGCCATCGCCTCCGCGCCGCCGGCCCAGAGGGCGTTGATCACCGACTGAAGGTCCTGCTGGTGCACGACGAGGTCGTCAGGGCTCACGTTGGGGGGAAGCGCGCCGTCGTAGGGGGCGTCCGTCAGGCGCACGGTGACGCCCGGGCCGGTCACGGGCGCACGACCGGACGCGATGTCGATCAGGGTGACTGCCCTGGGATCCCCCGTGTCGACGCTCACCGGCTGTCTCGCCGTCAGCTCGTCGACCTGCTCGCGCAGGCCGTCGACGCGCTGCGCGAGCACCGCGACGCGATCGGCCTCGACCTCGGACAGGCTCGCGAGGTCCTGCGGGTGACGCCCCTCCTGACCGCTCGCGAGCCGTGCGTTGGCGCTGAAGATCACCCCTGCGAGCGCGAGAACCAGCGCGACCGAGGCCGTGCCGCGCCGTCCCGGGCGCGTGTGGCGCGCCGTCCTGTCACTCACGTGTGCTCCAACCCCCGGGGTCCAGAGCACTACGCTAGACGATGAGTGGCGGACCGCCGTGGTTCCCGCCCGTCCGCAGCACCAGGACAGGAGCCAGCCCCGTGCCCGAGTCGAGGTCCCGGAAGAAGCCCGCCTACGTCCCGCCGCCCGAGAAGGCTGGTCCGAAGCCGAACCCCCGCTGGCTGGTCCCGGTCATGCTCGGGCTCATGCTGCTCGGTCTGGTCTGGATCGTGACGACGTACCTCACCCGGTCGGAGTACCCCGTGCCCGGGATCGGACAGTGGAACCTTGCGGTCGGCTTCGTGCTCATCATCACCGGCTTCAGCCTGACCACCCGCTGGCACTGACCCGCTGGCACTGACCCGCTGCCGCTGAGCCCTCCCCGTTACCCCCCCCCGGCACAAGCCAACACGCAACGTCCGCACTCCGTGGGCTCAGGGCCCCACGGAGTGCGGACGTTGCGTTCTTGTCCCCAGGGGTGCATAGGGCTGTGGATAACTACAGCGGTGTAGTTCCACAGGTGTGAGGAACTCTGGGGACGGTCGTCTCGCGCTCGCGGTCACGCGCCTGCGTACTTCAGGCGCCTGCGTACTTGACGAGAGCGAGCACCACGAGCACGACGGCGACCCCTGCCGTCGCGACGACGCCCACCAGCAGGCGTCGGCTCCGCGGTGCGAAGGCGAACGCCGCACCGAGCGCGACGCCGGTGACGAGCCCGCCGAGGTGCGCCTGCCAGGCGATGTTGGGCAGCACGAACCCGATCACGGCGTTGATCCCCAGGAACACGAGGATCTGCCGGGCGTCGCGCCCGAGCCGGCGCAGCACCACGAGGATCGCGCCGAAGAGCCCGAACACCGCCCCCGAGGCCCCCACCACGCCGTCGTACCACGACGTGTCGACCTGCGTGACGACGGGCGACGCCAGCAGGAGCACGCCCACGGAGCCGCCGACCGCCGAGAGCAGGTAGAGCGCCGCGTAGCGCCACCGCCCGAGGGTCGCCTCGAGGTAGGGCCCCACGAGCCAGAGCGCGTACATGTTGAACAGGATGTGGAACAGGCTGCCGGGCGAGTGCAGGAACGCGGCGGAGACGAAGCGCACGGGCTCCACCTCGCCCGCCGCCGGCGAGAAGGCCCACTGCTGCGTGAAGCCCGGCACCACGAGCTGGGCGACGTAGCTCACGACGGCCAGCCCGATGATCGTCAGCGTGACGACGGGCTTGCCCTCCCGGACCCGGCCCCCGAGCGCGGTGCGGGTCGCGGGCATGGCGCGCGCGGCGTCGCGCACGCAGTCGACGCACTGGATGCCGACCGCCGCGGGGCGCTGGCACTCCGGGCACGCCGGCCGACCGCACCGCTGGCAGCGCACGTAGGAGACCCGGTCCGGGTGACGCGGGCAGACCGGGGGAGCCTCGGGCGGTGCCGACCCCGCGGGCC
The DNA here is from genome assembly GCF_012952065.1 of Cellulomonas fimi. Classification (GTDB taxonomy): domain Bacteria; phylum Actinomycetota; class Actinomycetes; order Actinomycetales; family Cellulomonadaceae; genus Pengzhenrongella; species Pengzhenrongella fimi_A. The sequence continues at coordinate 56,676 of NZ_JABCJJ010000012.1, read as the reverse complement.
CGTCAACCGACATGGTGGCCGTCAGGACGACGCGCGCCTGGCAGCGTGATCAGTCCTCGACCGTGACCGACTGGATGACGATGTCCTCGACCGGCCGGTCGCCCGGTTGGGTCGTCGCCGAGGCGATCGCGTCGACGACGGCCTTGCTCGCGTCGTCGACGACCTTGCCGAAGATCGTGTGCTTGCCGGTGAGCCAGGTGGTCGGGGCGACGGAGATGAAGAACTGCGAGCCGTTGGTGCCACCGACCTTGCCGGTCACCGGGTTGCGGCGCTGGCCGGCGTTCGCCATCGCCAGGAGGTACGGCTCGGTGAAGCCCAGCTCGGGGTGGATCTCGTCGTCGAACTCGTAGCCCGGGCCGCCGGTGCCCTTCCCCAGCGGGTCGCCGGTCTGGATCATGAAGCCGTCGATCACGCGGTGGAAGATCACGCCGTCGTAGAGGGGGGCGTTGCTCTCCGCGCCGGTGCGCGGGTCCGTCCAGGTCGTGGTGCCCGTGGCGAGGCCCGTGAAGTTGGCCACCGTCTTCGGCGCGTGGTTCGGGAAGAGCTCGAGGCGGATGTCACCGGCAGAGGTGTGCAGAGTCGCGAACATGGCGCCCATTGTTCCACGGGCCGCAGGTGCCGCAGCGCGTCGCGCCCGTCGGTGGCAGAGTGGTCCTCTCGACTGCACGCGCCGCCGACCCAACGGGAGTGGACATGTTCGACCGGATCCGCCGTTCTGCCAGTCCGACCGTCGAGATCGTCGAGGCCGCCGGGCTGAAGGAACGCCTCGGAGCCACGCTCGCCGACGCGAGCGGCTCCGCCAGCCAGACCGCCGCGCACCTCGCCAAGGAAGCCAAGGAGGCGGCCCTCCTCGCCAAGGCCGCCGCAGCGGAGGCCGCGGGCCACGCCAAGGACGCCGCGGGCCACGCCAAGGAGTGGTCGTCGCCGCGCCTCGAGGCCGGCGTCGACTGGCTGATCCCCCGCGTCGAGAAGGCCTGGCAGGAGAGCGTCAGGGCCGCCGCGCCGCAGGTCGCGAAGGCCGCCGACAAGGCGACGCCCGCCATCGACCAGGCGCACGACAAGATCGTCGACGAGTTCATCCCCCGTCTCGTCGCGGCCGTGAACGACGCTGCAGAGCGGGCGGGCTCTGGCTCGAAGAAGGCCGCCGAGGCCGCGGCCGCTGCTGCTGCTGCTGCCGCCGCGGCCGAGAAGAAGCACACGGGGCGCAAGGTGTTCTGGTTCTTCGCGCTCCTCGCGGCGGTCGCCGGTGCCTTCGCGGCCTGGAAGCGGACGCAGCCGACGACGGACCCGTGGGCCGAGCCGTGGGAGCCGGCCGGCACGCCGAGCCGGACCGCGGAGACCGTGGTGGGCGACGCGGCCGAGGCGGTCGGTGAGGCTGCCGGGGCCACCGTCGCACTCGGGCGAGAGGCCTCCAAGAAGGCCGCCGACCGCGCGGCCGAGCTGCGCGAGGACGTCACCGAGCGCATGGCCGAGGCGCGCGAGGCGACCCGCAAGGCCGCGTCGCGCCGTCGGGCCGGGTCGGACGCCGGGTCGGACGCCGGATCTGCCGACGCGTCCGACGAGGTGCCGGCCGAGACGGACGACTCCGACTCCCCCGCCGCCCCGCCGCTGAGCAGCACAGGGCCGCTCACGGCGCCGGACCCGCTCGGCACGACCGGTACCACGGGCGGCACCGACCCCGAGCCGCCCGGGGACGCGAGCAGCCGCGGCTGAGGCGCGACGCCCTCCGAGAAGGCCCCGACCGCCTGGTCGGGGCCTTCTCGTTCCAGGGGCTCGTCCGGCGCAGAAGCCGACGAACAGGGCAGCGCAGCTCGGTACCGCCGCACCACGACGGATGATCACGCCCGAGCAGGCACTGCGTGCCCACGCGACACGGCACAGGCCCTCCCCGGGAGCCGGAGAGGGCCTGTGACCTGCGGTGGAGCCAAGGGGACTCGAACCCCTAACCCCCTGCTTGCAAAGCAGGTGCGCTACCAATTGCGCCATGGCCCCCGGTGGTGCGTGACGTGCCGACCGTGCTCGGGCGACCGTCTCTCACCTCAGGTGAGTCCTCACTCGAACGTGTCGGTGACCTCGGCCCACAGGTCGCGCTCGTCACGGTCCTCGATCCGGCGCCAGAGCAGGTAGCCGCCGACCGCGACGCTCAGAATCAGCAGGAGCTTCTTCATCGAACCCTCCACGTGGGGTCTGAGGTAGTGGGCCTAACAGGACTTGAACCTGTGACCTCTTCCTTATCAGGGAAGCGCTCTAACCGTCTGAGCTATAGGCCCGCACTCGTGCCCGGGTTCCCCCAGGCGCCGGACGAGACTACCGCAGCCCGCGCGAGCGACCCAATCGGCGGGCGAGCAGCGGGCGAGCGGGCGTCACGACTCCTCGTTCACTCGTCCGTGAGCGTGAGCGTGACCCCTCCGACGAGGGCGGCCGTGATGTTGTAGAGGAATGCGCCGATCGTCGACAGCGCCGTGAGCAGCACGACGTCCACGACCGCGATCACCACGGCGCCGGAGACGACCCGGTCGAACTGGACGTAGTCGAGGAAGCTGATCGTCGACTCCTCGCCGACGATCTCGGTGATCATCGTGTTGATCTCGGTGAACACGGCAAGGCCGTCGAGCACCATCCAGACGACGGCCGCCGCCACGACGAGCATGATGCCGATCGCCACCGACAGCAGGAACGACAGCTTCATCACGGACCACGGGTCCACGCGCGACACCGAGAGCCGGACCCGCCGCGGCGCGCCGTCCTTCGCCGGTGTCGGCGTGGTGGACCTGGTCGCCTGGTTCCCCGTGGCGGTCCCGGTGCGCGCGCTCGACGCGCCGGTCGCTGTGCGCGCGCGCGGCGCCGCAGCGGCCGGGGTCTCGGTGGCCGTCATGGTCGGTGCCGCCTTCGTGGAGCCGGAGGTCGAGGTCTCGTCGTCCTCGGTGGTGGTCGATCGGGTGGAGCCCCGGAGCTCGCTCGTCACGGCGGCGGACGCCTCGACGACCGCCGACGAGGCGCTCTTCAGCGCCCGCTTCACGGCCGTGGTGACGCCGCCCCCGGCGGGCGCCGGCGCGGGCGGGGAAGCGGAGTCGCGCGGGCCCGTCGCGCGCGCCGCTCCGCCGGCGGACGACGCCTGGGTCGCGGCCGGCGCGGTAGCCGACGCCTGGGTCGCGACCGGTCCGGCCCCCGACGCAGGAGCCGGCGTCGCGGAGGGTGGCGGCGGCTGCGGGAGGTCCGGCTGGCCCGGGAGGCGTCCACCCGCAGGGCGGACGGCGGGTGCGCCGGTGCGGTTGCGCGGCGGGATGGACGGCGGGGCCGGTCGATCGCTGCTCATTCGTCTCCCTCGCTCACGGTCGCCGGCACGTCGGCTCGATCGACTGCGTCGGCCGTCTCCGTGGCGTCGGTGGATACCGTCGCATCAGTCGGCTCCAAACCTGTCTCGTCGTCAACGGTAGCCGCATCCTGCTCGAGCTGTCGCTCGTTGTTCCGCGCGATGGCGATGATCCGGTCGCCCTTGTCGGGCTTCGCGAACGTGACGCCCTGCGTGTTGCGCCCCGTCGCCGTGACCTCGTTGACGGCCGAACGCACGATCTTGCCGCGCTCCATGATGACGAGCACCTCGTCGTCCTCGTCGGTCACCAGCGCCCCGACCAGGTCGCCGCGCGCCTCCACGAGGTTCGCCACCTTGATCCCGAGCCCGCCGCGTCCCTGGACGCGGTACTCGTCGACGGACGTCCGCTTCGCGAACCCGCCCTCGGTCACCACGAACAGGTGCGCACCCTCCGTGACGACGTCCATCGTGAGGAGCTCGTCGCCGGTGCGGAACTTCATGCCGGTGACCCCCGACGTCGCGCGGCCCATCGGCCGCATCGCGGCGTCGCTCGCGGTGAACCGGATGGACTGCCCCTTGCGGGAGACGAGGATCAGGTCGTCCGTGGAGTCCACGATCTTCGCGGCGACGAGCTCGTCGGGCAGCCCCTCGTCGTCCTCACGGAGGTTGATCGCGATGATCCCGCCGGTGCGGCTCGAGTCGTACTCCGACAGTCGCGTCTTCTTGACGAGCCCACGCCGGGTCGCCAGGACGAGGTACTCCGCCTCGTCGTAGTCCCGGATGGACCGCACCGCGGCGATACGCTCGCCCGGCTGGAACGCCAGGAGGTTGGCGACGTGCTGGCCCTTCGAGTCGCGTCCGCCCTCGGGCAGCTCGTACGCCTTGGCGCGGTACACCCTGCCGAGGTTCGTGAAGAACAGGATCCAGTGGTGCGTCGTCGTGATCCCGAAGTGGTCGACGATGTCGTCCTCGCGCAGCTGGGCGCCGCGCACCCCCTTGCCGCCGCGCTTCTGCTGGCGGTAGCTGTCGACCCGGGTGCGCTTCGCGTAGCCCCCGCGCGTGATCGTGACGACCACGTCCTCCTCGGCGATGAGGTCTTCCATCGACACCTCGCCGCCGTACGGGAGGATCGTCGTCCGCCGGTCGTCCCCGTGCCTGTCGACGATCTCCTGCAGCTCGGCGCCGACGATGTCGCGCTGGCGCTGCGGCGACGCGAGGATCGCGCGGAAGTCCGCGATCTTGCGCTGGAGCTCGTCGTAGTCGTCGGTGATCTTCTGCCGCTCGAGGGCCGCGAGCCGGCGCAGCTGGAGGTTGAGGATGGCGTTGGCCTGGTCCTCGTCGACCTCGAGCAGCGCCCTGAGGCCGACGCGCGCCTCCTCCACGGTGGGGGAGCGGCGGATCAGCGCGATGACCTCGTCGAGCTGGTCGAGCGCCTTGAGGTAGCCGAGCAGGATGTGGGCCTGCTCCTCCGCCTTGCGCAGGCGGAACGTCGTCCGCCGCACGATGACGTCGAGCTGGTGCGTGACCCAGTGGCGGATGAAGGCGTCGAGGCTCAGGGTGCGTGGGACGTCGTCGACCAGCGCCAGCATGTTCGCGGAGAAGTTCTCCTGCAGCTGGGTCTGCTTGTAGAGGTTGTTGAGCACGACCTTGGCGACGGCGTCGCGCTTGAGCACGACGACGAGGCGCTGACCCGTGCGACCCGAGGTCTCGTCGCGGATGTCCGCGATGCCCTGCATGCGGCCGTCCTTGACGTGCTCGGCGATCTTCTGCGCGAGGTTGTCAGGGTTGACCTGGTAGGGGAGCTCCGTGATGACGAGGCAGGTCCGGTTCTGGATCTCCTCGACGGTCACGACCGCCCGCTGCGTGATCGAGCCGCGACCCGTGCGGTAGGCGTCCTCGATGCCGCGCCTGCCGAGGATCGTCGCGCCGGTCGGGAAGTCGGGGCCCTTGATGCGCTCCATCAGGGCCGTGAGCAGCTCCTCCCGCGTGGCCTCGGGGTGGTCGAGGTGCCACTGCACGCCCGCGGCCAGCTCGCGCAGGTTGTGCGGCGGGATGTTGGTCGCCATGCCGACCGCGATGCCGGCGCTGCCGTTCGCGAGCAGGTTGGGGAACCGCGACGGCAGGACGATCGGCTCCTGGTTCTTGCCGTCGTAGTTGTCGCGGAAGTCGACGGTCTCCTCGTCGATGTCGCGCACCATCTCCATGGCGAGCGGCGCCATCTTGCACTCGGTGTACCGGGGTGCGGCGGCCGGGTCGTTGCCGGGGGAGCCGAAGTTCCCCTGGCCCGCCACGAGCGGGTACCGCATGTTCCAGTCCTGGACCAGGCGCACCAGGGCGTCGTAGATCGAGGTGTCGCCGTGCGGGTGGTACTTGCCCATGACGTCGCCGACGACGCGCGAGCACTTGTTGTACCCGCGGTCGGGGCGGTAGCCGCCGTCGTACATCGCGTAGAGGACGCGCTTGTGGACGGGCTTGAGGCCGTCGCGCACGTCGGGCAGCGCCCGCCCGACGATCACGCTCATCGCGTAGTCCAGGTACGACCGCTGCATCTCGAGCTGAAGGTCCACCTGCTCGATGCGTCCGTGCTGCGCCAGGGCCGCAGCGGCCAGCGCCACCGCGTCGCCCGGGGCGATCCCGCCCACGCCGTTGCCGGATCCGGGAGTCTCGTCGGTCACCGTCTACCTCGTCTTTCGGGCGGGGCCCCGGCCGGAGCGGATGCTCGCCGGCCGTGGACCACCGCGGTGGTGGAGCCCTGGTGCGCGCCGCTGGTCCGTGCCGGCACGAGCAGCGCTGCCCTCAGATGTCCAGGAACCGGACGTCCTTGGCGTTGTGCTGGATGAAGGACCGGCGAGACTCGACGTCCTCGCCCATGAGCACCGCGAAGATCTCGTCCGCCGCGGCCGCGTCGTCCAACGTGACCTGGAGCAACGTGCGCTGCTCGGGGTTCATCGTGGTGGCCCACAGCTCGGAGTAGTCCATCTCTCCGAGGCCCTTGTAGCGCTGGATGCCCGCGTCCTTGGGCATCCGCTTGCCCGCGGCCTGACCCGCCGCCAGGAACGCGTCGCGCTCGCGGTCCGAGTACACGTAGTCGTCCTCCGCGTTCGACCACTTGAGCCGGTACAGCGGCGGCTGGGCGAGATACACGTGCCCGTGCTCGATGAGGGGCCGCATGTACCGGAAGAGCAGCGTGAGCAGCAGGGTCGCGATGTGCTGGCCGTCGACGTCGGCGTCGGCCATCAGGATGATCTTGTGGTACCGCAGCTTCGCGAGGTCGAAGTCCTCGCCGATTCCCGTCCCGAAGGCCGTGATCAGCGCCTGGACCTCCTGGTTGCCGAGCGCACGGTCGAGGCGAGCGCGCTCGACGTTGAGGATCTTCCCGCGGATCGGGAGGATCGCCTGCGTCCGGGGGTTGCGGCCGCGCACGGCCGAGCCGCCGGCCGAGTCGCCCTCGACGATGAAGATCTCCGACTCCTCGGGCTTGTTCGACTGGCAGTCGCGCAGCTTGCCCGGCATGCCGCCGGACTCGAGGAGGCCCTTGCGTCGAGTGGCCTCGCGGGCCTTGCGGGCGGCCATGCGCGCGGCCGACGCCTGGATCGACTTGCGGATGACGTCGCGCGCCTCGGTCGGGTGACGCTCGAGCCAGTCGCCGAGCTGGTCGTTCACGACGCGCTGCACGAAGGTCTTCGCCTCGGTGTTGCCGAGCTTCGTCTTGGTCTGGCCCTCGAACTGCGGCTCGCCGAGCTTGATCGAGATGACGGCGGTGAGGCCCTCCCGGATGTCGTCGCCCGAGAGGTTCTCGTCCTTCTCCTTGAGCAGGCTCTTGTCGCGCGCGTAGCGGTTGACGAGCGAGGTCATCGCGGCGCGGAAGCCCTCCTCGTGGGTGCCGCCCTCGGTCGTCGCGATGGTGTTCGCGTACGTGTGCACCGACTCGGTGTACGCCCCTGTCCACTGCATCGCGATCTCGAGCGACAGCCGGCGCTCGGTGTCCTCGGACTCGAAGTCGATGACCTCGGGGTGGACCAGCTCGGCCTTCTTGGCCGTGTTCAGGTGCTTCACGTAGTCGACGAGCCCGCCCTCGTAGCGGTAGCTCACGGTGCGCGCGGTGTGGGTGTCGTCGTCGGTGCTCTCGGCGGCCCCCCCGTCGGCGCCGGTCACCTCGTCGTCCGTGCCGGTGTGCGCCGGGCGCTCGTCGGTGAGCGTGATGCGCAGACCCTTGTTGAGGAACGCCATCTGCTGGAACCGTGCCCGCAGCGTCTCGAAGTCGAACTCGGTCGTCTCGAAGATGACGTCGCTCGGCCAGAACGTGACGGTGGTGCCGGACACCTCGGTGTCCTCGCCACGCTCGAGAGGCGCCTGGGGCACCCCGTCGCGGTAGGTCTGCCGGTGCACGCCCCCACCGCGCCGGACCTCGACCTCGAGCCGTGTGCTCAACGCGTTGACGACCGACACGCCGACGCCGTGGAGGCCACCCGAGACCGCGTACCCGGTGCCGCCGAACTTGCCGCCCGCGTGCAGCACGGTGAGCACCACCTCGACAGCCGGCTTGCCCTCGCTCTCGACGATGTCGACCGGGATGCCGCGCCCGTTGTCCACGACCCGCACTCCGCCGTCCGCGAGCAGGCGGACGTCGATGTGGTCGCAGTACCCCGCGAGCGCCTCGTCCACCGAGTTGTCCACCACCTCGTAGACCAGGTGGTGCAGCCCGCGCTCCCCGGTCGAGCCGATGTACATGCCGGGACGCTTGCGGACCGCCTCGAGCCCCTCGAGGACGGTGATCGCGCTCGCGTTGTAGGTGCCCTCCGTCGTCGCCGGCGAACCTGTGGTGGTGCTCGAGTCGGCCACGGGCAGGGTTGCTCCTCAAAGCTCTCGCACACGCGCGCGAACCCGGCCGGGGGTCCGGATCACACTCGGGTGCTGAAGTTCCGGGCGCAAACGCGCCAGGAATGACCTTTGCAGTCTACCTGGCGATGCCGCTGAGACCCCCATTCGACGGGCGTCATCCCCAGGTGTCTCTGGGCCCCCGCCCGGGGACGGAGCGCGGCCCACGCTTGAACCCCGGTCCCGCGGGTCCCAGCACCTTCACCTCGCGCACGACGTCCTCGCCGACGTCGTCGCCCAACCGCCGCAGGAGCTGGGGCACGAGGATCCGGAGGTTCGTCGCCCAGCTGGTCGAGTCCGCGCGGACCACCAGCACGCCGTCCTCGAACGTCTCCGGCGTGCAGTGGTCGGCCACCTCGTCGCCGACGACGTCACGCCAGCGGCCGATGACGCCCCCCACCGCGACCTCGTCGGTCCAGCCGCGCTCCCGCAGCAGGGCGGCGAGCGTGTCCACCACGAGCCTCGGGTCACGGCCGTCCTTGCCGGGCGACCCGCGGAGCGGGGCCTCGAGGGGGCTGCGTCGCCTGGCCTCCTGACCTGGCCGAAGACCCCGGGCTGACGCCGCGGCACGCGCCCGATTGAGCGCCGCGCGCGCGACCTCGCCGGCCGGGGTGAGCTCGACCCGACGGCCGATCGGCAGGTCCTCACCCGGTCCGGCACCTGGCGCCGCGTCACCTGGTGCCGTGTCACGTGGCGCCGCGTCAGAGGACACGCGTGACCCGCCCCTCCATGACGTCGATCCGTGCCCCCTCGAGCTGCTCCGGCACGTCGCTCGCGACGGCCGCGGTCACCAGCACCTGGCCCGCGCCCGACACCAGCTCCGCGAGCCGGTCGCGCCGCCGGGTGTCGAGCTCCGCGAACACGTCGTCGAGCACGAGCACCGGCTCGCCGTCGGCCCCCCAGTCCGTCACCCACTCCGGCCCGTCCGCCTGCGTCAGCAACCGGTACGACGCGAGCCGCAGCGCGAGCGCGAACGACCACGACTCCCCGTGGCTCGCGTACCCCTTGGCGGGCAGCCCGCCGAGCTCGAGCACGAGGTCGTCGCGGTGCGGCCCGACGAGGCACACCCCGCGCTCGATCTCCTTGCTGCGCAGCCTTCCCATCGCCTCCATGAGCTGTGCCTCGATCAGGTCGGCGCTCACGCGGCGGTCGCCGGCGCCCGACGACGCCGCAGCCTGGCCCGCCGTCCGCGCGCCGTCGTGCCCGGGGGCCGCCCCCGCGTCGACGAGGACGGCCGCTCCCAGGCGCGCGACGTCGTCGGGCCCGAGGGAGGACTCGAGCGAGGACCGGTAGCTGAGGTGCGCGACCCCCTGACCCGCGCTGACCTGCTCGTACGCCGCGGCCACGTGCGGGTGCAGCACGCCGATCAGGGCCAGCCGCGCCGCGATGATCTGCGCGCCGGCCTCGGCGAGCTTCGCGTCCCAGATGTCGAGCGTCCGCAGGTCCGCGCCGCCGCGCGACCCGCGCATCGCGGCACCGGCCGACTTGAGCAGGGCGCTGCGCTGCCGCAGCACGCGGTCGTAGTCGCCCAGGACGCCCGCCATCCGAGGGGTGACCAGCACGGCGAGCTCATCGAGGAAGCGACGACGGCCCTCGGGGTCACCCTTGACGAGCGCGAGGTCCTCCGGGGCGAACAGCACGGTCCGCAGGATCCCGAGCACGTCGCGGACGCGCGGCACGGGCGAGCGGTTGACGCGCGCCCGGTTCGCCTTGCCTGCCGTGATCTCGATCTCGACGACGCTCGCCCGCTCGTCACGCACGACCCGGGCCCGCACGACGGCGCGCGACGCACCGGCGCGGATGAGCGCGGCGTCCGACGGCACGCGGTGGCTGCCGAGGGTGGCGACGTACCCGAGCGCCTCGACGAGGTTGGTTTTGCCCTGGCCGTTGGGACCGACCAGCGCGGTCACGCCCGGTTCGAGCTCCAGGTCGACGCCGGCGTACGACCGGTAGTCGGTCAGGGAGAGGTGAGAGACGTACACGATGGTCCGGGGTCGAGGCGAGATGCGTGACGCGGGCCTGTCCCGGTCGCGCGGTGGAGAGCCACGGCGGGTGTCGTCACCCGGCTGAGCCGGTGGGCGGCTCGCCCGTGCCCGCCGGCGGTGGCACCACCCCGCCCTGGCGCACCGCGTGACCGCCGAACTGCTGCCGGAGCGCAGCGACCGCCTGCATCGCGGGCGACGGCTCCTGCCGCGACGCGAACCTGGCGAAGAGCGCCGCCGAGATGACCGGCAGCGGCACCGCCGCGTCGATCGCCTCGTCGACGGTCCACCGACCCTCGCCCGAGTCCTCGACCCAGTCGTCGATCGAGCCCAGCTGCGGGTCTGACTCGAGGGCCTTGACCAGCAGGTCGAGCAGCCACGACCGCACGACGGTGCCGCGAGTCCACGCCTTGAGCGTGCCCGGCACGTCGGTGACGATGTCCTTGGCCATGAGCAGCTCGAAGCCCTCGCCGTAGGCCTGCATGAGCCCGTACTCGATGCCGTTGTGGACCATCTTGGCGTAGTGACCTGCGCCGACGGCGCCCGCGTGGACGAAGCCCTCCTCGCGCGGACCCTCGGGACGGAGGGCGTCGAAGATCGGCAGGGCGGCCTCGACGAGCTCGGGGTCACCGCCGACCATGAGGCCGTAGCCGTTCTCGAGCCCCCAGACGCCGCCCGAGACGCCGACGTCGAGGTAGCCGATCCCGCGCTCCGCGAGCGACGCCGCGTGCTCGACGTCGTCCTTGTAGTGCGAGTTGCCGCCCTCGATCACGACGTCGCCGGGGCTGAGGAGCGCGCCGAGCTCCTCGACCGTCGCTCGTGTCGGTCCACCCGACGGGACCATGACCCAGACGAACCGCCGGCCCTCGGGGAGCGCGGCGACCAGCGTCTCGAGCGACGCGACGTCGGTGACCTCGCGGTTCCGGTCGTAGCCCGTGACGTCGATGCCCGCGCGGCGCAGCCGCTCGCGCATGTTCGCGCCCATCTTTCCGAGTCCCACCAGACCGAGGTGCATGACGCCGCCCTCTCTCAGCTCGCGAAGCGGATCGGCACCAGGAGGTACCTGTACTCCTTGATGTCATCACCCTCGAGCGAGGCCTGCCCGGTGAACTCGACCGGCTTGTTCGGGTGGGTGAAGGAGAGCCGGACGAAGTCGGTGGTGAGCGCCCCGAGGCCGTCGAGCAGGAACTGCGGGTTGAACGCGACAGAGATGTCGTCGCCGACCAGCGACGCCTCGAGCGCCTCGGACGCCTGGGCGTCGTCGCCCTGACCTGCGTCGAGCACGACCTGGCTCTCGGAGAACGACAACCGGATCGGGGTGTTGCGCTCCGCGACGAGCGCGACCCGCTTGGCGGCGTCGGACAGGACCTGGGTGCCGACCACCGCGTGGATCGGCGTCTCGTCCGGGAACAGCCGGCGGACGGCGGGGTAGTCGCCGTCGACCAGGAGGGACGTCGTGTGGCGGCCGCCCGCCTCGAAGCCGATGAGGTCGACGCCGGTGCCCGTCGCGAGGGCGACGTTCACCTGGGCGGAGCTGCCGAGGGACTTCGCGGCGTCGGACAGCGTGCGAGCGCGCACGAGCGCGACGTTCGAGATGTCCGGCGAGGACGGGTGCCAGGTGAGCTCACGGAGAGCGAGGCGGTAGCGGTCGGTCGCGAGGAGCGTGATCCGCTCGCCCTCGATCTCCATCCGGACGCCCGTGAGCAGCGGCAGCGTGTCGTCACGGCTCGCGGCGACCGTGACCTGCGCGACGGCCTGCGTCAGCTGGTCGCCGTCGACCGTGCCGCTGATCGCCGGCATGGCCGGCAGGGCGGGGTAGTCCTCGACCGGCATGGTCAGGAGGGTGAACCGGCTGGCGCCGCACGTGACCGTGACCTTGGTGCCGTCCAGGACGACGTCGACCGGCTTGGCAGGCAGCGCACGGGAGATCTCGGCGAGCAGGCGGCCCGAGACGAGGACGACGCCCGGCTCGCTGACCTCCGCGGCGATCTCCGAGCGGGCCGAGACCTCGTAGTCGAAGCTCGAGAGGTGGAGGACGCCGCTCGCGTCGGCCTCGATCCGGACTCCCGCCAGGACGGGGACGGGTGGCCGCGTGGGCAGCGATCGCGCGATCCACGTGACGGCATCGGCCAGGACATCGCGCTCGACCCGGAACTTCATCCCACACCCTCTCGCCCGCATGACTGCGCCCGCTGTCGTCGGCGGCTCGAGCGAACACTACGCGAGTGCTGTTGGGTGTCGGAACCGAGGATCGCAGGAGTCGGGGGACGCAGACGGCCGAGGCCGGGGTAGGTGCTCGAGCTGCCCTGACGGGACGGGCCGCTCGTCCCCATGAAGGCGTTGTGGATCCCCGGGGAAGAACTGGTTCATCGTGGTCATCGCCTCTGTGCACCTTGTGGAGGACGCGTCCGGGAGCAGGTCAGGACGCCATGGGCGGTGTGGACCGAAGGTGGGACGTCGGCGTGGACGACCAGGTCGTCCGGTGGACGCGGCGCCGGACGTCATCTCGCGTCCACGGATCTGTCATTCGCCGTCCACACCGGTCGAGCGCGTCGTCCACCGCCATCCACAGAGATATGCACAGGTGTGCACATTGGTTCGCCGTCGATCTTCTGCCAACGGAAGGCGGGGGAATTCACGCTGACCGTCCGCGGGTGACCGGTCCGGGGTGCGGTCAGCCGCGGCGCTGCTGCTTGATCCGGCTGGTGAGCTCGGTGACCTGGTTGTAGGTCGAGCGGCGTTCCGCCATCTGCTCGCGAATCTTGCGATTGGCGTGCATGACGGTCGTGTGGTCGCGATTCCCGAACGCCTGGCCGATCTTCGGCAGCGACATGTCGGTGAGCTCGCGGCACAGGTACATCGCGATCTGGCGAGCTGTCACCAGGACGCGTGAGCGCGACGCTCCGCACAGGTCCTCGATCGAGAGGCCGAAATACGCAGCCGTCTGCCCGATCACCGTCGCGGCGGTGATCTCCTCGGCGTTCTCGTCGGTGATCAGGTCCTTGAGGACGATCTCCGCGAGCGACTTGTCGACCTGCTGCCGGTTGAGGTTCGCGAACGCGGTGACCCGGATCAGGGCGCCCTCGAGCTCGCGGATGTTCGTCGAGATCTTCGAGGCGATGTACTCGAGGACGTCGTCGGGCGCCTTGAGCCGCTCGTTCCCCGCCTTCTTGCGGAGGATGGCGATGCGGGTCTCGAGGTCCGGGGGCTGGACGTCGGTGATGAGGCCCCACTCGAAGCGGGAGCGCATCCGGTCCTCGAAGCCATTCAGCTGCTTGGGGGGCAGGTCGGACGTGATCACGACCTGCTTGTTGGCGTTGTGCAGGGTGTTGAACGTGTGGAAGAACTCCTCCATCGTCTGTTCCTTGCCCTGCAGGAACTGGATGTCGTCGACCAGGAGGACGTCCACGTCCCGGTAGCGGCGCTGGAACGCGCCTGCCTTGTCGTCGCGGATGGAGTTGATGAAGTCGTTGGTGAACTCCTCCGAGTTCACGTACCGCACGCGGACCCCGGGATAGAGGTTGTGGGCGTAGTGCCCGATCGCGTGCAGCAGGTGCGTCTTGCCGAGCCCCGAGTCGCCGTAGATGAACAGCGGGTTGTAGGCCTTGGCAGGTGCCTCGGCGACGGCGACCGCAGCGGCGTGCGCGAACCGGTTCGACGCGCCGATGACGAAGGTCTCGAAGAGGTACTTGGGATTGAGCCTGGCCGGCTCGCCGGCGGGCCTCTTGGCGTGGTTCGTCCGCTGACCCGTGTACGCCGGCTGGAGCGGCTCGTCGGTGTAGCCGTCGTCGGTGAAGTCGACCGAGTCGGCGGCGAGCGGGGGCGCCGTCGACGGCACGATGCGCAGCGTCGTGGCTGCCGTCGGGTCGGTGGTCGTCTCGAGTTCGGCGTCCACCGTGATGGCGAACCGCGCCTCGCGGCCGAGGGCCCGGGACAGCGCCTCGGTCACCTCCGTCCTGACGCGCGACTCGAGGTAGTCCTTGGTGAGGTCGTTCCCGACGGCGAGGAGGAAGGTGTCGTCGAGGAGCCCGAGCGGCGTCGCGAGCTTCACGAACGCGAGCTGCCGGGGCGTCACGTCGGGGCTCTGCTCGATCTCCGCGACCGCCCGTTCCCAGACCCCGTGCACGCGCTCGTCCTGTCCTGACACGTGGTTCCTTCGCTGCCGGTGATCGCTCCCGCCGGCGACCGACTGGTACGTCCTGTGATCGCTGGCCCGCGGGGAAGTCTCCCACGCCGATACTGATCCACATAGTTGTCCACAACCTGTGACTCGTCATCACCTGCGGGTGTGACAGGCGATCGGAGCGGGTCACGCGCGGGATGGTTTGACCGAGCCGAAGGGGCAGCGTAACGTGGCCCAGCCGTTGTCGACGGCTCCTGTGCCGTGCCACCGAGGGTGTCACGAGAGCGCAGGGTGCCCGGTGAGAGCACCGAGCCGTCGAGGAAGGCAGCAGACCCGCATCGTCCGCTCGTGGCCGGTGCCTTCCCGAAGTCCTTGGAGAGATGTCGTGAGCAAGCGGACGTTCCAGCCGAACAACCGGCGCCGGGCGAAGACCCACGGTTTCCGTCTGCGCATGCGTACCCGTGCGGGTCGGGCGATCCTCGCGGGTCGTCGCCGCAAGGGGCGCGCCGAGCTCTCCGCCTGATCCGCGCGGGTGCTTCCCGCTCGGCACCGGATGCGTCGCGCCGCCGACTTCGAGCGCGCGGTGCGTCGTGGTGCACGTGGCGGGAGGGGCTCGCTGGTCGTCCACGTCGCGGACGACCCGGTCGAGGGCGGTACCCCGCTGGTGGGCCTCGTGGTGTCGAAGGCCGTGGGGAACGCCGTCGTGCGGAATCGCGTCAAGCGGAGGTTGCGTGCCGTGGTGAGTCATCGCATCGACCAGCTGCCCAGCGGTGGGCGGCTGGTCGTTCGTGCTCTCCCGGGATCCGGGGAGGCAGGCTCCGCGGAGCTCGCGCGAGACTTCGAAGGAGCGTTCGCAACGGCGCGACGCCGGCTCGCAAGGACAGGTCGGAGCACCCGACACGTGCCGGGGTGTGCGGCGGGCGCGGCCGATGTGCACGGCGCGGAGACCTCCGATGCACGACCGGGTCAGTGATCCCATCGTGCCGTCGTCGGTGCCGGTGATTCATCCCATGAGTTCTCTGCCCGCGCGGGCCGTGGTGGCCGCGCTACGCCTCTACCAGCGACTCGTCTCGCCGCTCTACGGTCCGACCTGCCGGTTCTACCCCTCGTGCTCCCAGTACGCGGTGGTGGCGGTACAGCGTCACGGCGTCCTTCGAGGCGGACGGCTGGCGGCGTGGCGGTTGCTCCGGTGCAATCCATGGAACCCTGGCGGGGTCGACGACGTCCCGCCACCCCGCGAGCACGCGCACCGGGACCACTCAGCCTCGGACTACTCAGCCTCTCGCCCGCCGAACCGCTTGACACCGAACTCTTCGACCACCGAGCCCACGCGGGCCACACGACCTTCTGACTGACGAGGGAACAGCACCGATGGACTTCTTCAAGATCCTCGCTCCGATCGAGTGGGTCGTGGCCTGGATCATGTACCTGGCTCACTCGGCGCTGACCGCGCTGGGGCTGGACCCGGCGTCGGGCGCGGCGTGGGGCCTGTCGATCGTCGGGCTCGTCATCGTGATCCGTATCTTGCTGATCCCGCTGTTCTTCAAGCAGATCCGCGCGTCGCGTGGGATGCAACTGCTGGCGCCGGAGATGCAGGCGATCCAGAAGAAGTACAAGGGCAAGACGGATCCGGCGTCCCGCGAGGCCATGAGCCGCGAGACGATGGAGCTCTACCGGAGGCACGGGACCAACCCGTTCGCGTCCTGCCTGCCGATCCTCGCGCAGTCACCGATCTTCTTCGCGCTGTTCCGGGTGCTGAACTCTCTCGACGAGATCGGTGCGGGTACGCAGCCGGCGATCGGGCCGATCGGACGCGAGGTCGCGGCGCAGGCGGAGCGCTCCACGATTCTCGGCGCGCCCCTCTCGTCGACGTTCATGCAGGCAGCGGCCGAGGGGGGCGCTGCCGGCAGCACGCGCATCGTGACCGTGCTGCTCATCATCGCGATGTCTGCCACGACCTTCCTCACCCAGCGCCAGCTGACCATGAAGAACATGCCGCCGGCTGCCCTTCAGGGCCCGATGGCCCAGCAGCAGAAGGTGCTTCTCTACGTGCTGCCGCTGATCTTCGCCTTCTCGGGAGTCAACTTCCCGATCGGTGTGCTCCTCTACTGGACAACCACCAACATCTGGTCGATGGGCCAGCAGTTCTACACGATCCGTCGCATGCCGGCGCCAGGTTCCGAGGCCGAGCGCATCATGAAGGAGCGCAAGGAGCGCAAGGCGCGCGCCCGGGGGGAGAACCCGGACGCCGGCACCGGAAGCCTCGTCATCGAGGCGCCGCAACCGAAGGGGCAGCGCCAGCAGCCGGTGCGCAAGCAGCGGGCGAAGACGAAGCCGCCACAGGCTGGTGGGGCACAGCCTGGCGGGGCGCAAAGTGGCGGGCCACAGGGTGGCGGGACTTCGTCCGGCGGAACCGGTGCGGGTCATCCCGGTGCTGCCGAAGGGACGTCGGGTTCCGTGGGCGGCGGTGCGAGTGGCGCGAGCTCCGCGGCCGGGGGCCGTGGGAAGCGCGACGCCGGGGGCGGATCGAAGCGCGACGCCGGCAGTGGATCGAAGCGTCGCCCCGCCCCTCGATCGGATCCGGGGGAATCGACGACCACCCCCTCCGCAGGTGCTGCGCCTGGTGCTGCTGGGCCGGGCAGCGACGCCGCGGGCGCTCCTGGTGCCGGCACCCCCGCGCCTTCGGCGACGGATGCCGACCAGGCCAAGCCGTCGACGACGTCGACCCGGAAGCCCAGGAAGTGACCTTCGTCGGCGAGGCCGACCTACCCGTGCGTGATGAGGAGCCGTCATGACCAGACAGGTTGATCAAGAGAACACGGTCGAGCCCGTAGCGACCAAACGCCTCGAGGAAGAGGGTGAGATCGCCGCCGACTACCTCGAAGAACTTCTGGACATCGTCGACCTCGACGGAGACATCGAGATCGACGTCGACCACGGACGCGCGGCCGTCGAGATCGTCGGCGAGCCGGACGCCGTTCGGTCGCTGCGTCGGCTCGCGGGTACGGACGGCGAGGTGCTGGATGCGCTCCAGGAGCTCACCAGGCTGGCGGTCCAGGCGAAGACGGGAGACCGGAGCCGGCTGATGCTCGACGTCGCCGGATATCGCGCGGGTCGACGCGCGGAGTTGGTCAAGGTCGCCGCCGAGGCCATCGACAAGGTCCGGAGCAGCGGGCAGCCGCTCGCGCTGGAGCCGATGAACCCCTTCGAGCGAAAGGTCGTGCACGACGCGGTTGCCGAGGCGGGGCTCGTCAGCGACTCCGAGGGCGTCGAGCCCGCCCGGCACGTCGTGGTGCGGCAGGCGTGATCGCTCTCGAGCCCTGAGGCTGCGGCCGCGCCCGCTCGGAGGCCGGAGGTGGACCAGCACCTCGCGGACTCAGTACGGCGCTGGAGGGCACCTGTGGGTGGAGGGCACTGAGTCGGAGGGCACTGGAGGAAGCTGCTCGGAGGGCGCCGCGCCTTGGTCGACACGCCTCGGTTGACACGCCTCGGTCGACACGCCTCTTGTGGTCAGGTCGCGAACGCGGAGTCGTGTTCGGTCCCTCGCGGAGGTGCACTCTGACGAGGTGCTCGCGTGGGTGCCAAACCTCCGTCGCGCGCACGCGTGATGGCTCCTTGTTTCACGTGGAACAACACGGCGATCCGGCGGGTGCTGTCGTGTTTCACGTGGAACACCAGGTCTGGCCGCTCGCCGGTGCCGGCTCGACGACCGATCGCCGCGGGCACCCGCGAACGTCCGGCAGAGTCGCGTGAGAGGGTCGGTCGTTTCACGTGGAACACCCGCGCTCCCGACGCCGGCGTGGCCCGACCGGGGGACGACGGGACACAGAGGTGCCTCACGTTAGGGCGCCGCGCCCGCGAGAGTGGCTTGGAGGAGGAGATTCGACATGGATGACGAGCAGGCCGACGCTCCGCATTCGGCGCGCGCCGAGGCGGAAGCTCCACGGACGGCGCCTGGGCCGAGGGCCGACGGGAATCCGATCGACGCCACGGATCCGCTGAGCGGCGATCCCCGGGTGAGCAGCTACCTCGGGGCGGCGTATGAGCCGGTCGAGCACTTCCGGCGCCTGCTGGTCGATCAGGGAGTGCTCCGCGGGCTCGTGGGCCCCCGCGAGCTGTCGAGACTCTGGGAGCGGCACCTCCTCAACTCGGCCGCCGTGGCGCAGTTCCTCCCGACCAGCGGCCGGCTCATCGATGTCGGCTCGGGCGCGGGACTACCCGGCGTCGTCCTCGCCACGATGCTTCCGGGCGTCCACGTCACGCTCCTGGAGCCCATGGAGCGTCGGTGCGAGTGGCTCGACGAGGTCGTGGCCACCCTCGTGCTCGACAACGTGACGGTACGGCGCGCCCGCGCCGAGGAGGTGCGTGGGGAGCTGGAAGCGGAGGCCATCACCGCGAGGGCGGTCGCCCCGATGGACCGGCTGGCGCGGTGGACGCTCCCGCTGCTGGTCCGGGGCGGCGTGCTGGTCGCACTCAAGGGCCGACAGGCACAAGACGAGGTCGCGAACGCCCGCAAGGTGCTCAGAAAGTTCGGGGCCGACACCGCCGAGGTGCACGACGCACGGACCATCGACGGTGTGGACGCGACCACGGTGGTGCGCGTCGTGCGAGAGACTGTGCGGGGTTGAGCCGGCCGCGACCACCGCGGCATGCAGTGTGCCGTGGTCGACGGGACGTCTGCGGGTCGATCCGCCGGCCGGGCGAGTACCACGGGCGCGGCGACGGGCGGTGCGGGCGACGAGTGCGGCTCTCGTATGACGACGGCAAACAGACGTGCCGGGCGGCGTCCCACCGCACGCGCGTCACGATGAGCAGTATTGACAGGAGCTTTGGGTGATCGAGGAGAGCCATGACGGGAGCGGTCCGGATGACGCCGGTGTTTCACGTGGAACAGGAGCGATGAGCGCCTCCATGGCCGCCCCGATGCCCTCTGCGCGCGAGGACTCCGACGAGGAGCGTCGGGCCGCGCTGGTCAGGAGCCTCCCGGAGGTCGGCGAGTCGGACTCCCCGCTACTGGCCCAGCTCGCCCTCGACTCGCGCCGCCGGATCGAGCTGCGCGGGCGACGCTTCCCGAAACCCGCGGAGACGCGAATCTTGACGGTGGCAAACCAGAAGGGTGGCGTCGGCAAGACCACGACTGCGGTCAACCTGGCTGCGGCGCTCGCGCAGGCCGGGCTGAACGTCCTCGTGATCGACAACGACCCGCAGGGGAACGCCTCGACGGCGCTCGGCATCGATCACCGCTCCGGGACCCCGTCGATCTACGAGGTGCTCGTCGAAGGCGCGCCACTCGGCGAGGCGGTTCAACAGTGCCCCGACATCCCGCGGCTACTGTGCGTTCCGGCGACGATCGACCTCTCAGGCGCCGAGATCGAGCTCGTGTCGCTGGTTGCACGTGAAACACGGCTCCGCCATGCGCTCGACGCCTACCTGGAGGAACGCTCCACTCGTGGCGAGGAGCGCATCGACTACGTCTTCGTCGACTGTCCGCCCAGCCTCGGGCTGCTCACCGTGAACGCCTTCGTGGTGGCGCGCGAGGTGCTGATCCCGATCCAGTGCGAGTACTACGCGCTCGAAGGGTTGAGCCAGCTCCTCAAGACGATCCAGCTCATCCAGGCGCACCTCAATCCCGGGCTTCACGTCTCGACGATTCTTCTGACGATGTTCGACGGTCGAACAAACCTCGCGCAACAGGTCGTGGGCGAGGTGCGCGAACACTTCCCCGAGCTCACGCTCCGCACGACGGTTCCTCGCTCGGTGCGCATCTCCGAGGCACCGAGCTTCGGCCAGACAGTCATGACGCACGACGCGAGCTCGAGCGGCGCGCTGGCGTACCTGGAGGCCGCCCGTGAGATCGCCGAGCGGGGCGCGGGCACGACTGGCTCCGGCACGGCTGGTTCCGGCATGGCTGGTTCCGGCATGGCTGGTTCCTACACGGCGGGCTCTGGTGCGACCGGTTCCCACACGGCCGGTTCCGGCCCGGCTGGTCCTGACACGACCGGTCCCGACGGGAGGGGTTCCGGCGCGGCCGGGCGTGCCGACGGGGAGACGGCGTCCAAGGAGGCCGCTGAGGGCACGGAGCTCCACGACCCTCACGGTGCTCATGACGGCCAGGCGACCGCCGGCGCCCACGAGAGCCAGCCGAGTCCGGTCGCCCACTCCGGCGGCGGATACCGTGTCGACGGCCACGAAGAGAGCCATGCGAACGTCGGGCACGACTTCCCACGCAACAGCAGCACGGAGGAGAACAGATGAGCGACAGGCGGCGCGGCCTCGGACGTGGGCTGGGCGCACTGATCCCCACCGGGACGGATGCGCGCCGACCGGTCGACGTGTTCTTCCCGCCGGCAGACGCGCCGTCGGTGGACGCGGCGGTCACGGACGCGGCGGTGACAGACGCTCGGGTGGCAGACGCTCCGGTGTCGGACGCACAGCTGTCGACCGGGACGCAGGGGAGTGACCCCGTGAACCCGGACGCGGGTGCCGTTGCCCCGGGCGACGGCGCGGTCTCCGACGCCGACGGCGGCAGCACCGAGCAGTCGACCGACACGATCCTGTCGACACCCCCTGCCCGGCCGGCCGGCGTCGACAGGGAAGAAGCAGGCGGGGACGCTGCTGACGCCAGCTCGAACGGAGGGTCTTGGGCGACCGGGAGCGGCGTTGCCGCCACGGTGACCACGGGGAAGCCCGCCGGGAACGGGTGGGGTGATCACCGGAGCGCCGCCGCGCCCGACGGATCGTCGGCAGAGTCGGCGGAGCGGACCGACGAGCCGATCACCGGCCTGTTGCCCGTCCCGGGCGCGCGCTTCGCGGAGCTCCCCGTCGGCTCGATCCGGCCGAACCCCCGTCAGCCGCGCACGGTTTTCGACGAGGACGCGATGGCAGAGCTGGTCGAGTCCATCAGCGAGATCGGCGTGCTCCAGCCGGTCGTGGTCCGGCCGGTCGCCGACGACGACGACGGGGGCATCGCCGAGTACGAGCTCATCATGGGCGAACGGCGGTGGCGGGCGACGCAGAAGGCCGGGCTCACGACGATCCCGGCCATCGTGCGGGAGACCGACGACAGCGATCTCCTGCGGGATGCGCTGCTCGAGAACCTGCACCGGAGCCAGTTGAACCCGCTCGAGGAAGCGGCTGCGTACCAGCAGCTCCTCGACGACTTCGGCTGCACGCACGAGGAGCTCGCCGCCCGCGTCTTCCGCTCCCGACCGCAGATCTCGAACACCCTGCGGCTTCTTCGGCTGCCGCCGCTGGTCCAGCGCAGGCTCGCCGCGGGTGTGCTCTCTGCCGGACACGCCCGCGCCCTGCTCGGGCTCGCGGACGGTGCCGCGATCGAACGGCTCGCGCAGCGCATCGTGGCGGAGGGGTTGTCGGTGCGCGCGACGGAGGAGATCGTGTCCCTCGGCGGGGACGCCGAGCCGGCCGTGGCGGCCGTACGGCGACCGCGAGCCGGTGAGCGCAACGCCGCGCTCGACGACCTGGCGTCGCGGCTCTCGGACCGGTTCGAGACACGCGTGAAGATCGCGCTCGGGCGGAGCAAGGGCCGCCTCACCGTGGAGTTCGCGTCGGTCCACGACCTCAACCGCATCCTGAGCACGCTCTCGCCCGAGGATCCGGGCCTCCTCAGGGATTGAGGCGGAGGACCACGCGTCAGCCGGCAGGTGAGCCGGCGACCCGGTGTTCCACGTGAAACCCCGCAGCGCGACGTATCAGGCGAGCGCGCGCGTCACCAGTCCGCGGTACAGCGAAGGGAGATCCAGGCCGCCCGCGACGGCGGCCTGCGGGAAGAGGGACGTCTCGGTCATGCCTGGCGCGACGTTGACCTCGAGGAACTGCGGTACGCCGGCCTCGTCCAGGATGAGGTCTGTCCGCGACAGGTGACGGAGCCCGAGCGCACGGTGCGCCTCCACCGCCGCACTCATGACCGCCGCGGTCTCCGGCTCGGTGAGCCGAGCGGGCGCGAAGTACTCCGTCCGACCCGGGTTGTAGCGCGCGTCGTAGTCGTAGGGACCGTCCGTGACGATCTCGACGGCCGGGAGCGCACGCGGACCGTCCGTCTCCTCGATGACGCTCACGGCCAGCTCGCGACCGGTCACAGCGCGCTCAACGAGCGCGGTGTCGCCGTACGCGAAGGCGTCGACCATCGCGCGGGGGAGTGCCGCGGCGTCGCGCACGAGGGTGACCCCCAGTGCGGAACCACCGCGTGACGGCTTGACCACCAGCGGGAGCCCGAGACGCGCGACGACCGCCTCCAGCACGCGGCCCGCGCCCAGCTCACGGAACAGGCTCTGCGGCAGGGTCACGAAGTCGGGCGTGCTGAGCCCGGCTCGGGACACCACCGTCTTGGCGATCGGTTTGCTCCAGGCGACACGACTTCCTCGCGGCCCGGTCCCCACGTAGCGCAGGCCGAGCAGCTCGACCACGTCCCGGACCGATCCGTCCTCGCCGGTCGCGCCGTGGAGCACGGGCCAGACGACGTCGGGGTGCGTATCCGTGAGGGCAGGGATCAGGTCGGCGTCGACGTCGTGGACGGTGACCTCCATACCGGCCGACCGGAGCGCCTCCGCCACGCGCCGACCGGAGCGGAGCGAGACGTCACGCTCGTGCGATATCCCTCCAGCGAGGACGACGACGCGGGGGGAGGCGCCCGAAGCGGCGGGCTCGGGCGAGACGGTGTTCACGAGGTTCGTTCCTCACTCGGGACGGGGTCGGCTCAGGGCGGGTCTGGGAGAGGTCGGGGAGAGGTCGCGACGGTGCGGCGCACGCGGCCGGGTGGGGGGCATCGTCACCAGGGCCCGGGGTCGTCGGGGGCTGGCGTCCGCGTGGACCATGACGACCGGGTCCTCAGGTGACGTCCGGTCCGGGCTGCTGGACGTCGTCGCGCCGGGGGGCGACCGTGGCACCGAAGAGCGAGACCAGCTCGCTCTCGCCGGAGACGACGCCGGCGAGCCTGCGCACGCCCTCACGGATCCGGTCGGGGGTCGGGTAGCAGAACGACAGCCGCATGTGGTCGCTGCCTTGACCGTCTGCGTAGAACGCCGTGCCCGGCACGTACGCCACGCGCGCGGTCACCGCGCGGGGAAGCATCGCCTTGGCGTCGAGCCCCTCGGGCAGCTTGACCCACGTGTAGAAACCGCCGTCGGGCACGGTCCAGGACGCGCCGGGGAGGTGCTCGGCGAGGGCCGACACCATCGCGTCGCGCCGCTCACGGTAGAGCTCACGGAAGGCCTTGACCTGACCCTTCCAGTCGCAGGTCGAGAGGTACGCCGAGATGGCGAGCTGCGACGCGTTGGACGGGCACAGGATCGCCGACTCGCTCGCGAGGACCAGCTTCTCGCGGACCGCGTGCGGGGCGACGGCCCATCCCACGCGGTAGCCGGGGGCGAAGGTCTTGGAGAACGAGCCGAGGTAGATGACGCCGTCGTCGTCGAGCGCGCGGAGGGCCCGGAGCGGCTCGCCCTCGAACCCGAGGAGCCCGTAGGGGTTGTCCTCGAGCACCAGCACGCCGTAGCGCCGCGCGATCTCGAGGATCTGGGGCCGCCGCTCGGCCGACAGCGTGACGCCGGCGGGGTTGTGGAAGTTCGGGACCGTGTAGAGGAGCTTGACGCGGCGGCCCTCGCGCGTCAGCGCGGCGAGCGACTCCTCGAGCGCGGCCGGGATCAGCCCGTGCTCGTCGAGCGGGACGTGCACGACGTCCGCCTCGTACGCCCGGAACACACCGAGCGCGCCGACATAGCTCGGCGCCTCCGCGACGATGACGTCGCCCGGATTGATGAAGATCCGCGTCACAAGGTCGAGGGCTTGTTGCGAGCCGGTCGTGACGACCACGTCATCGGGATGGGCGTCGATCCCCTCGAGGCGCATGACCTCGAGGATCTGCTCGCGCAGAGTCTCGTCGCCCTGCCCCGAGCCGTACTGGAGCGCCGTCGTGCCGCGCGTGGCGATGACGTGCTGCGTCATCTCGGCGAGCGCGTCCAGGGGGAGGCCCTCGAGGTACGGCATGCCACCCGCGAGCGAGACGACCTCGGGACGGTTGGCGACCGCGAACAGCGCACGGATCTCGGAGGCGCGCATCCCGTGCGCGCGCTCGGCGTACGAGCCGAGCCAGGGATCGAGCCGCGTGCCGTGCCCGGCCTCGGGCCGGTCGCTGCGCGAGGTCGGGAGGACGACAGGGTCGGCGGCTGCCTCGTGGGGAGGCTGCGCACCCGCCCCGGGCGTCTGGGGAGTCATCCCGCGAGTGTCCCACGCAGCGGACCGGTGCTCGCGCCCAGGACCATCCCTCGACCCGCCCGTGTCGCGCGGACCACGGTGCGGGCCGAAGACGAGCGCGGGGGCGACGGCCCCCGAGGTCCTGTTCCGGCGCGGAGCCTCAGGCCAGCGCGAGCGCCTTCTCGATCTCGCCGACGAGCACCGGCTTGGGCCGCGCACCGATGAGGGTCGAGACGATCTCGCCATCCTTGACGAAGTGCATCGTCGGGATCGACACGATGCCGTAGTCGGCCGTGACCTGCGGGTTCTCGTCCGTGTTGAGCTTCACGACCTTGACCTTGCCGGCGTACTGGGCGGCCAGCTCGTCGAGGATCGGCGCGACCTGACGGCACGGTCCGCACCACGGCGCCCAGAAGTCCACCACCACGGGGATGTCGGATTCGAGGACCTCGGTCCGGTACGTGGCGTCGGTCGCGTGGACGGGGGTGCTCACAGTGCTTCCTCCAGGGCGGCGGGGATGTCGGACGGGGACGCCGGGTCGACGTGCGCGAGCTCGGCGAGGTAGTTCTGGGCATCGAGGGCCGCCGAGCAGCCGGTGCCTGCGGCGGTGATGGCCTGGCGGTAGGTGTGGTCGACGGCGTCGCCGCACGCGAACACCCCCGGGAGGTTGGTGCGGGTGGTGCGGCCCTCGACCTGGATGTAGCCGTTCTCGTCGAGGTCGACCTGCCCGACGACGAGCTCGGTGCGCGGCACGTGGCCGATCGCGACGAACAGCCCCCCGGCGGCGACCTCGCGCTCCTCGCCCGTGACCGTGTCGCGCAGCGTCACCCCCGTGACCTTCGCGTCGCCGTGGATCGCCGCGACCTCGCTGTTCCAGGCGAACTCGATCTTGGGGTTGGCCTTCGCGCGGTCGGCCATGATCTTCGAGGCGCGCAGCTCGTCGCGGCGGTGGACCATCGTCACCTTGGAGCCGAAGCGGGTCAGGAACGTCGCCTCCTCGACGGCCGAGTCGCCGCCGCCCACGACCATGATGTGCTGGTCGCGGAAGAAGAACCCGTCGCAGGTCGCGCACCACGACACGCCGCGTCCCGAGAGGCGCTTCTCGTCCTCCAGACCGAGCTCGCGGTAGGCGGAGCCCGTGGCCAGGATCACGGCATAGGCGGTGTACTCCTCGCCGTTGCCCGTGCGGACCCTCTTGACCGGACCGGTCAGCTCGAGCTCCGTCGCGTCGTCCCACAGGATCTCCGCGCCGAACTTCTCGGCCTGCTTCTGCATCGACTCCATGAGCTCGGGCCCCAGGATGCCGTCGGGGAAGCCGGGGAAGTTCTCGACGTCCGTCGTGTTCATCAGCGCGCCACCGGCGGTCACCGATCCCGCGATGACGAGCGGGGCGATCCCGGCACGCGCCGCGTAGAGGGCGGCGGTGTAGCCGGCGGGTCCGGACCCGACGATGATCAGGTCACGCGGGGCAGTGGTCTGCTCGTTCACGACAGTCCTTCGCTGGGTAGTGGCCCGGGCGGGTGGCCCGTGGGCGACCGTCCACAAGAACGATCGCCCGGACGGATCTGTTCCTCCGCGCAGTGTGCCAGCCCCCGGGGCCCGGCGGCGTCCTGTCCATGCACGAGCGCGTCAGGAGACGGTGACCTCCGCCAGCTCGATCCGGTTGCCGCCGTCGTCGGCCGTCGGCAGCGCGGTGAACCAGAGCACGAGCTGCTGCGTCTCGGTCGGCTCGGGGAGGGCGAGGACGGTGTCCGGGCCGAGCTCGGCCTCCGCGAGAACGGGTCCAGCCGTCGGGGTGGCGGGGTCCGTCGCGCGCAGCTCGACCCGACCTCCCGTGCCCCTGACCTGCAGCGTCACCTGGTTGACGACGGCGGGCTGGGTCAGCGTGACGGCGTAGCCCACGCCCTCCTTGAGCCCGCCGAAGTCGGCGTTCTTGTACGTCCGGGTGTACCAGACCGTGCCGGGGTCGCCGTCGATCGCGAGCGCGACGGCCTCGGGGTGCTCGTTCTCGTCGCCGTCTGGCGGCGGGTCGAGCTGCTGCCCGGAGGCGATGAGCGGTGCCGCGCCCGGATCGGGCGAGGACTCCGGCTCCTGCGCCGGGACCTCGTCCTCCGTCGGTTCGTCCGCCGGCTGCTCCGCCGGTGCGCTCGCGTTGGGGTTCGGGTCGGCCGCCGGAGCGGGGCTGCCGTCCGGAGGGCTGGTGAGCGCACGGAAGGCCAGGAAGAACCCGACGAGCAGCGCGACGACGACGACGGCGAGCACCAGCCGCGTGGGGTCGAACCGCTTGGTGGTGATCGCCTCACGGGCGGCCACCAGCTCGTCGAAGCCGCGGCCCTGGCTGCCTGGCCCGCCGGAGCCTGGCCCGCCGGAGCCCGGCCCGCCGGATCCGGACCCGCCGGAGCCGCGCCCTGCCGGGGAGGCGCCTGTCGGCCGCGCCTCGTCGGGACGGAACGGTGACGTCTCCTGCGCCGGGGGAGGCGGCGGGGCGGCGGCCCGCGCGGGCGGTCCCGCGGGCTGCGTCCGGGCGGTCGGGACGCGGGGGGTCGTCTCCGACACCGAGGTCTCGCCGCGCTGCACCTGCGGCTCGGTCCCTCGGGAGCCAGGCGCCGCCCCCGCACCCGCGGTCGCGGCCACGGCCGCTGCCGTGCCGACGTCCGTGCCGACTCCCGTGCCGACTCCCGTGCCGACTCCCGTGCCGGCGCCGAACGCGCTCTGTCGCGGCGGGATCGCCGGTGGCGGGGTGCCGGGCCGAGGGTCGGCGGCCGGCTGGGAGGAGAAGACGGACCGGACGGACTGGCGCTGGACCACGCCGGGAGTCGCGGAGCCCGCCCCGGTGACCGCTCCTGCCTCTGCTCCTCCTCCTTCCGCGGCTTCTGCTCCGGCTTCTGCTCGGGCTCCGGTTCCGGGTCCGGTCGGCTCGGCGGCGACCTGCGTCGCAGCGCCGGCGGCGGTCAGCGCCGCGGTCCTGCCGTCGCGCGCACCACCGGACGGGCTCGCCGCCAGCAGGTCCACGGCCCGGATGGCACCCCACGGCTCGAGCTCGCGCACGAGCTCGGCCGGGCTGTGCGGCCCGTCGTCGTGCGCTCCGAGCGTGACCGCGCAGAGCGTGTCGAGGTCGTTCGGGATGCCGGAGACGAGCTCCGCGGGCGCGACCGGTCCGCCCTCGAGCACGGGCGCCGCGGGGAGCAGGTCCACCGCGTGCGCGCCGTCACCCGCCGTTGCGGTCCCCCCGCCGCCACCTGCACCGCCAGCCCCGCCGCCGCCCCCACCCAGGCCGGCGACCCCCTCGGGCCATCGTCCGGTCAGCGCGGCGTAGAGCAGCGCGACGAGTCCGACGGTGTCGGCGCGGGTCGTGGCTCGGGCGTCCCCGGTGTGCTGCCCGAGGAGCGCGGCGTCGACGGCCAGACCGGTGAGGCGTACGCGGTCGTCGGGCGTGAGGTGCAGCACCGACGGCCGGAGCGCGAGGTGGTGGACGCCCCGCCGCCGGGCGGCTTCGAGCGCAGCAGCCGCCTCGCCGACGACGGCGCGCGCCTGGTCAGCGGGAAGCGGGCCGTTGCGTGCGACGAGCTGGGCGAGGGAGGGTCCGGTGACCTGCTCGGTGACGACGTAGGCGACGGTCTCGTGCTCGCCGACGTCGAGCACGCGGACGAGGCGGGCGTCGGTCACGAGCGCCGCGCGCCGCGCGGCGTCGAGCGCCTGGGGAACGTCGCCCTCGGCGAGGACCGTGACGCGCACGGGACGGTCCAGGATCTGGTCGGTGGCGTCCCACGAGGTGGATCCGCGCAGGTCCGAGGGCGTGGGCTGGAGCATCCGGTACCGTCCGGCCAGCAGCGTGCCTCGTCCCACGACGGTCTCCACCGGGCCTCCCGATCGCTCGTCACGCTCGCGCGTAGGTCTGGGTCACGTGATCCGGACCCGCGGCCCGGGCACCGGCGAACGCCGGTCGGGCCATGCTACGCGGCGCGCCGGATCCGCCGGAGGAGCGGGCGCGCGAGATCGGTCAGCTCGCTGACCCGCATCAGCCTCAGCAGGCCGACGTACAGCCCGGTCATCAGCACCCCCACGACGGCGGCCACCACGAGCGACCGGGCCGGCCCGGCGTCGTGCAGGCCGCCGATCGCGTGGACCACCGCCCACCCGGCCGCGGCCGCGACCCCGGCCGCCACCACCGCGCGCGCGTGCAGCCGCAGGACCCGCGCGCCGTCGACCCCACCGATCCGGCGTCGGAGCAACGCGAGCGCGACGACCGCTCCCAGCAGGTACGACACCGACATCGACAGACCCGCGCCCGCGACCCAGTACCGCGGCGCGAGCACGGCCTGGGAGAGGAGCGCGCCGGCGACGACCACGAGCGCCATGCCGACCTGGATCGGGACCATGCTCTTGGCGTCCTCGTACGCGTAGAACACGCGCTGGGCCATCGACCACGCGCCGAACGCGGGCAGGCCGACGAGCATGGCGACGACGACCGGCACGATCGCCGAGACGTCCTGCGCCGAGGCGCCCGGCTGCAGCACGCGGACCAGCGGGAAGGCCAGCACCATGATCACCGACGCCGCGAACACCGTGAAGATCCCGACCGTGCGCAGCCCGAACGACAGGTCGCCGCGCACCCCGGCGTCGTCGTCGGCAGCAGCGCGCGCGGACAGCCCGGTGAAGAGCGCCGTCAGCAGCGAGACCGTGACCAGCGAGTGCGGCAGCATGAAGATCAGGAACGCGTAGTCGTAGACCGCGTTGCCCGCGAGGCCCGCCGCGTCGCCGCCCGCGTCCCTGACCGCTGTGGCCACGCGCGTCACGACGAGGACACCGAGCTGCCCGACGACGAGGCCCGCGAACGTCCACCCTGCGACCCGGCCGGTCGTCCGGAGCCCCATGCCACGCAGTCCCCAGCGCGGGCGGTAGCGAAAGCCCATGCGGTACAACGGCACGAAGAGGACCAGCGCCTGCGCGACGACGCCGAGCGTCGCGGTGCCCGCGAGCAGCGCGACCTGGGCACCGGTCCACGCGGTGGGGTCGTCGATCCCGCCCCCGTTCTGCTCGTAGGTGCCGTTCACCGCGAGGAACGCCCCGAGCCCGGCGATCGCGATGACGTTGTTGACGACCGGTGCCCACATGAACGGGCCGAAGCTGCCGCGAGCGTTGAGCACCTGGCCGACGAGCGTGTAGATGCCGTAGAAGAGCACCTGGGGAAGGCACCAGTAGGCGAAGAGGACGGCCAGCGCGGTCACCGACGGCCGGAAGTTCGAGTAGAGCTCCACGAGCACGGGCGCGGCGAGCGTGAGGACGGCGGCGAGCGCGGCGAGCAGGGCGGTGCCGAACGTGAGGAGCCGGTTGACGTACTCGTGCCCGTCGGGTCGCCGGTACGCGCGCACGACCGCCGGGACCAGGACGGCGTTCAGCACCCCGCCGGCGATCAGCAGGTACAGGATGTTCGGCACCTTGTTGCCGAGCGCGAACGCGTCGGCCGCGTTCCCCGTCACGCCGATCGCGTACACGAGCAGCGCGCCGCGCACGAAGCCCAGCACGCGGGACACCGCGGTCCCGGCCGCCATGATCGACGCGTGGCGCCCGACGGCGTCGCGCTGGGCGGCGGAGGTGCCGGCCGGTGTGGCGTCGGTGGGGGTCGCGTCGTCGGGCAGGGCGCCGCGCGCCGACGTCGCGTCCTCGGGTGCGGTCCCGTCCGCGGGTGGCGGCGCGCTCATCGCGTCTCCTCCGGTGCTCGTTCGTGGGGCGCCGCGTCCTCGGGCGCTTCGGCCAGCTCGGCGAGCTCCTCCGCGCTGGCACCGCGCCGTGCCGTCTGCCCGCGCCTGATCGTGCGGATGATCCCGATCACGAGCAGCACGCCGAGCAGGCCGGCGAGCACGGCCGTCCCGACGTTCTCCCAGTCGGCGTTCACCCGCACGGTGAACGCCGACGGCGCGGTGAGCGGCGCGCCGTCGGGCGCCAGCAGCGTCACCTCGACCCGCACGTCCGCGCTCCCGATCGCCTCGTACGGGATCCGCGCCTGGATCTCGGACTCCGCCGGTACCGTCACGGTCCGGGTGCCGTCGACGACGAGGAGCCGGCTCTCGGGCGCAAGCGCCACCTGCACGGTGACGTCCTGGTCGAGGTCGTTGCGCAGGCCGATCGGGAACGTGCCCTGCTCGCTGATCACGTTGAGCTGGCTGCCGGGCAGCACCGAGACCGCACCCTGCCGGGAGCCGAGCGCGTCGACCACCTCGCGGACGACGTCCGCCCGCCCGGCCGGCTCGCTCCGCCACGCCACCGCGAGCGGGCTGAGCACCCGGACGTCCGCGTCGCCGATCAGGGCCGCAGGGTCTGGGACCGCGGAGGAGAGGCTCGCGAGCCGGGCGCGGGCGGTCCGCAGGTCCGTGATCGCACCGGGCGCGAGCTCGCGCTCGTCGACCGACCGGGCGGGCAGCGAGGTGCGGTCCACCCCCGGGTCGACCGACCCGATCAGCGTCGACACGGGCGTCATCGCGACCCACGGCGCGTTCGCCAGGGCCTCGAGCTGCGCGCGGGCGAAGGCCACGTCGGGGTCCCAGCCGCGCCCGGGCGCGAGCAGCACGTGCCGGGTGTCGTTGGGCCGCTCCTTGGTCACGACCGCGGTCTCCGCGAGCATCCGCTGCGCCGCCGTCGCCGGGGTCGCGGCGACGGGATCGACGAGCAGGCCCGTCAGGGTCGGCTCGGCGACGAGGGCGGCGACCGGACCCGCCGTGGTCGGGACGGTCGCGCGGCCGGTCGGCGTGTAGCTCAGGTCCTGCGGCGCGAGCCCGTCGCCGCCCACGACGACGACGCCGCGGCCCACCAGGGCGCCGAGCGCCACCGTGGCCTTGTCGGGCACCGGGTCGGCCGGCCACGCGAGGTCGGTGCGTGGCGTGGTGCCCAGCAGCGGCATCGGGGTCGTCGCCGCCAGGGTCGTCGCGGTCGCCGTCACGTCGAGCGCCTCGGCGTGCGCGAGGGCGGCGAGGTCCGGGTCGAGGTACGGGAGCGCGAACACGTCCCGCCCGGGTGCGGCGATCGACAGGCCCAGGGCGAGCGCGCGGGCGCGCGCGACGTCGACGGGCTGCTCCCGCGCGGTGTCCGTGTCCTCGGGCGGCTGCGTCGGCTCCGCGCCGCCGGGGGTGCCCGTGCCGGTGCCCGGCTGCGTGGCCCCTGCGAGGGCTGCGAGGACCGCCGGGTCGACGACCCAGGCGACCTCGGGACGGTCGCCCGTGGCCCGCACGAGGCGGTCGAGCCGGTCGACGGTGCCCGGGGAGAGTGCGGTGACGGCTCGGTCGGTCGCGGGGGTGCCGCCGGGGCCGACCGAGCCGTCGCCCCCCGGTGTGGCCTGTGCCGTGTCACCGGTCGTGTCACCGGTCGTGTTCCCGTCCGGGGCCCCCTGCGCACCGTCGGTCCCGCCCGCCGACGGCGTCCCTGTCGCGCCGGCCGCGAGGACGCCGGCGCTCGCGGCGGCCGCCTGTGCGGGACCGACCGTCGACCCGGTGAAGGGCACGGCGACGCTCACGCGCGTCGAGGTGACCTGCTCCGTCGGGAGCCAGAGCACGAAGGTCCGGTCGAGGCCCTGGCGGCGCCCGGCATCGGTCAGCTCGACCGAGATTCCGCGCGGGCCCCACGCCTCGGCCGCCCCCGAGAGGCGGAGTGCGGACGCCGGGACGCGCAGCTCGACCTCGGCCTCCGCTCCCGGGACGAGCGGTCCGGGGAGTGCGACGGGCTGACCGACCGACGTGCCGGCAGCGGCGTCGGTGTCGGCGTCAGCCCACTGGTCGAGGGTGCTGCGGGTCGAGAGGAGGAACCGGCTGATCCTGAGTACGGCGCGGGGCTCGGCGAGGTCGCGCTCGCCCGTGTTGCGGAGGGTCGCGCGGACGACGAGCTCGTCGTCGGGGCGCAGCACCTGCGGCGTGACGGCCGTGACCTCGACCTTCGCACGCGGGGACGCGGCCGCGCCGTCGTCGGCCGATCCGGCGGTGCCCGAGGCGCTGGGGCTGGGCGTCTGGCTGGGACTGGACGTGGGGCTCGGGCTGCTCGCGGCGCTCGCGGCCGGTGCCCCGCCGAGCAGGGCCAGGGCGAGGAGCGCGACGACGAGGCGGCCCGCTCGAGCCAGCCGGCCCGCTCGAGCCAGCCGGCCCGCTCGAGCCAGCCGGCCCGCTCGAGCACGGGTCGTGCGCAGCGGGCGGGCCGGCAGGGCGTCCCGGAGAACGGGGCCGACGGCGGTCCGGGTCGCGCGGGCGCTCATGCCTCGCGGACGAGCACCACGTGTGCCGCCACGGCGAGCCGTCGTTCGTTGGGGTAGGCGAGCCGGTTCGTCAGCTCGCTCAGCGGCACCCACTCGGCGTCCTCCGCCTCACCGTCCGGGTCACCCTCGACGGTCAGCGTGCCGCCGAGGGCGTCGAGGAGGAAGTGGTGGACGACCTTGTGCACCCGGCGGTCGTCACCCGTGAACCAGTAGTCGATGGTGCCGATGGCCCGGACGACCTCCCCGTGGATCCCGGTCTCCTCGGCGATCTCGCGCACGGCCGCCTGCTCGGGCGTCTCGTCGCCCTCGAGGTGTCCCTTCGGCAGGCACCACTCGAGCCTGCCGGCCCGGTTGCGGCGCGCGATGACGGCGGCGTGGTGCACGCCGTCGATCACGGCGACGACCAGCCCGCCGGCCGATGTCTCGTCCACCACGGGGAGCGCGGGTGCGACGCCGCGCGCCGCCGAGGGGTCGATCCTGAGCGCGTGCCCCCCGGGCGGCGCGGGCACGCCGGGGAGGCGTGGGTGTGGCGCAGCGCTGGGCATGCGGCCACTGTAACGACACGCTCACCTGCCCTTCGTCCCCCGCCGGACACCGCGTGGTCACCGTGTGGACAGCCCGTCACGGGTTCGACGCTCCACCCGCGACCCGCATCTGGCACGCTTGGACGTCGTGCCTGACCCCATGAACACGCCCGAGCCCGGAGCGCCGACGCTCGTCGCGCTGCAGCGCCGGGCGATCGGCGTCCTCGCGGAGCTGACCCCCGCGGCGCGCGAGCTCGGTGAGGCATTCGCGCGCGCCGGGCACGAGCTCGCGCTCGTCGGCGGACCGGTGCGTGACGCGTTCCTCGGCCGCGTCAGCGCCGACCTGGACTTCGCGACCTCCGCGACGCCGGACCAGACCCAGGCGATCCTGGCCCGGTGGGGGGACACCCACTGGGACATCGGCAAGGCGTTCGGCACGATCGGTGCGTCGCGTCGGCGGGGCGGGGCGCAGGTCGTCGTGGAGGTGACCACGTACCGGACCGACGCGTACGAGGCGTCGTCGCGCAAGCCCGAGGTCGTGTTCGGGGAGACCCTCGAGGGGGACCTCTCGCGGCGCGACTTCACCGTCAACGCCATGGCCGTCAGGCTGCCGGAGCTCGCGTTCGTCGACCCGTTCGGCGGCCTCGCCGACCTCGCGCGGCGGACGCTCCGCACTCCGGTCACGGCGCGCCAGTCGTTCGACGACGACCCGCTGCGCATGATGCGGGCCGCCCGGTTCGCGTCGCAGCTGGGGTTCGACGTCGACGCCGAGGTGCGGGCCGCGATCACGGAGATGAACGAGCGCATCACGATCGTCTCGGCCGAGCGGGTGCGCGACGAGCTCAGCAAGCTGCTCCTCTCCGACCGCCCTCGCCGCGGGCTCGAGGTGCTGGTCGAGACAGGGCTCGCGGATCACGTGCTCCCCGAGCTGCCCGCGCTGCGGCTCGAGGTCGACGAGCACCACCGGCACAAGGACGTCTACCAGCACTCGCTCACCGTGCTCGAGCAGGCGATCGCGCTCGAGACCGGGCCCGACGGGCCGGTGCCCGCTCCCGACCTGTGGCTGCGGCTCGCCGCGCTGCTGCACGACGTGGGCAAGCCGGCGACCCGCCGCTTCGAGCCGGGCGGCGGCGTGAGCTTCCACCACCACGAGGTGGTCGGGGCCAAGCTGGTCGCGCGCCGGCTCAGGGCGCTGCGGTTCGACAAGGAGACGGTGCAGGCGGTCGCGCGCCTCACGGAGCTGCACCTGCGGTTCCACGGGTACGGCGAGGGCAGCTGGACCGACTCGGCGGTGCGTCGTTACGTGACCGACGCCGGCCCGCTGCTCGAGCGGCTCCACCGCCTCACGCGCTCGGACTCGACGACACGCAACCGCCGCAAGGCCGGGCGGCTCTCCGCCGCGTACGACGACCTCGAGACCCGGATCGCCGAGCTGCGCGAGAAGGAGGAGCTCGCGGCGATCCGGCCGGACCTCGACGGCGCGCAGATCATGGAGATCCTCGACATCCCGCCAGGCCCGGTGGTGGGGCAGGCGTACCGTCACCTGCTCGAGCTGCGCCTGGACCGCGGCCCGCTCGCCGAGGAGGAGGCGCGCGCCGCGCTCCTGGAGTGGTGGTCGGCCCGATGAGGCTCTGGTCGGTGCATCCGCGGTACCTCGACCGGCAGGGCCTCACGGCGAGCTGGCGTGAGGGCCTGCTCGCGCAGAAGGTGCTCGCCGGCGGGACGAAGGGCTATCGCAACCACCCGCAGCTGCAGCGGTTCCGGGCCGCGGGCGTGCCGCGCGCGCCACGGGCGGACGGAGACCCGGTCGGCGTCGCCGCCTCCGCAACCACCCCCGCCACCACCCGGGGTGAGGTCCTCGACGTCGTGCCCGACGACGTCGCCGGGCCGGCCGTCTGGGCGTACCTGCATGCGGTGCTCGCCGAGGCGACGGCGCGGGGGTACACCTTCGACGCGGCCAAGATCGAGGGGCCGCTCGACCCGGAGCTGCACCTCGAGGTCACGACGGGGCAGCTCGCCTACGAGTGGGCCCACCTGCGCGCGAAGCTCGCGCTGCGCAGCCCCGACGTGCTCGCGCGCTGGCAGGAGGTGACGGTGCCCGAGGCCGGGCCGTTGTTCGTCGTCGTGCCCGGGCCGGTCGCCGACTGGGAGGTCGTGGCGGCCTCCGCCACCGGTGCGGCGCCGGGGGAGACCGGCGGCGTCAGGCCGCCGTCGTGACCGGTGACGCGCGGGCGGACCTCGCCCGGTACACGAGCGCGGCCACGAGGTAGGCGGCACCGAGACCGCCGAACACCAGCGGCGAGTACCCCGAGTCGGGAAGGACGAGCGCGGCGAGCGCCGCCGCACCGACGAACGCCGCGTTGTACAGCACGTCGTAGAGCGCGAACGCACGCCCGCGATAGGCGTCGTCGGTGTCCCGCTGCACGATCGTGTCGACCGCGATCTTCGCCCCCTGCGCCGCGAGGCCCAGCACGACCGCTCCCGCGAGGAGCGCCCAGCGCGTGATCGTCAGCGTGAGCAGCAGCTGGCTCGCCGCCGCGAGCAGCAGGCACACGACGATCCAGCGGTGCGGGCCGGTGCGCGGGCTCAGCACGGGCGTCAGCACGACGGCGAGCGCGAACCCCACCGCGGACGCCGCGAGCACTGCGCCGAACGTCGCGAGACCGGCCGACGCGTCGGCCGGGTCCTCGAGCAGGTTCCGCGAGATGAGGATGCTCGCGATGAACACCATCCCGTACAGGAACCGGTGCGTGGCCATCACGGTGAGGGCGCGGGCAGGGGTGCCGCGCTCGCGGAGGTGGCGTGCGCCGTCGACCAGGCCACGGCCCAGGGCACGGAGCTCGCGGACGAGCGTGGCGGCGTCGGCCCGGGCCTCGGGTCCGAGGAGGTCCTTGCCCACGCGGAGCGCGAGCGCAGCGGCCGCTCCGAACACCAGCGCGGCGGCGGTGAGCGCGACGGCGTCCTTCGCGCGGCCGGGCTCGAGCAGCAGGCCGAGCGCGAACCCGAGGGCGCCGCCGACGCCGGCCGCGGCCGCTCCGAGGGTCGGCGTCACGGAGTTGGCGGTCAGCAGGAGCGGGCCGTCGACGACGCGCGGCAGCGACGCCGAGAGCGCCGAGAGCAGGAAGCGGTTGACGGAGAGGTTCACCAGCGCGAGCACGTACACGGCGGGACCGACCCCGGTCGTCACCAGGAGCCCCGCGATGACGAGCGTGATCGTGACCCGGACGACGTTGCCGTAGAGCAGCACCTGGCGACGCCGCCAGCGGTCGAGGAGCACGCCGGCCCAGGGACCGACGATCGTGAAGGGGAGCAGCAGCACCGCGAAGGCGGTGGCGACGCCGGTCGCGGTGCTCGCGCTCTCGGGGGAGAAGAAGAACAGGGTCGCGAGGCCGACCTGGAACAGGCCGTCACCGGTCTGGCTCACGAGGCGGACCGCGAACAGCTTGCGGAAGTCGGGGAGACGGAGCAACGCCCGGAGGTCGGCGATCACCTGCACGGCGTCACCGGCCGCTGATCGTGGAGTTCGGGGTCGGCCAGCACCCGGTCAGGCTACGCGGAGCGCGTGGTGAGCCCGGTCCGGCGGGACAGGCGCGTGTGAGCCGAGTCGCGCCGCGACGTCCTGGGGGCGGGTCGTCGTGGTGGAGCTAGGGTCGCGCCATGACGAGCGCGGGTGCCGGCGAAGGTCAGGAGAGCGTCGGGCGCGACCGCCTCACGCACGTCGACGAGCGTGGGGTCGCGCGGATGGTCGACGTGACCGCCAAGGAGGTGACGGTCCGGACGGCCACCGCCAGCGGGTTCGTGGCGACGACGCGCGAGGTGGTCGCGCTGCTCCGCGGGAGCGGGGTGCCGAAGGGGGATGCGCTCGCCGTCGCGCGCATCGCCGGGATCCAGGCGGCCAAGCGGACCCCCGACCTGGTCCCGCTCTGCCACCCGATCGCGATCCACGGGGTCGTCGTCGACCTCGAGGTGGTCGACGACGGCGTGCGGATCGCCGCGACGGTGCGGACGGCGGACCGGACCGGGGTCGAGATGGAGGCGTTGACGTGCGTCGCGGTCGCGGGGCTGACGCTCGTCGACATGGTCAAGGCGGTGGACCGGGCGGCGGTCATCCGGGAGGTCAGGGTCGAGGAGAAGACCGGCGGGCGCAGCGGGACCTGGCGGCGCGAGGGGTGAGCCGGGGAGGCCCGGTGGGTCTGACAGGTCGAGCGACTACCGGTGTGTCAGGCATTGCGCGCGGTCGAGGGCGCGGTGGGTCTGACAGGTCGCGGCGAGAACCCGTGTGTCAGACGGTGCGCGCGCGTGGGGGCGCGGTGGGTCTGACAGGTCGAGCGACTACCGGTGTGTCAGGCATTGCGCGCGGTCGAGGGCGCGGTGGGTCTGACAGGTCGCGCAGCCACTGGAGCTTCTCTTGGTCGCGGTAGTCCTGCGTTCCGTTACGGCGAAGGGCCCCGGCGGAGAACGCGCCCGCCGGGGCCCTTCACCTGCACTGCACTACGGACTACCGCTCCACGTCCCCGCGGATGAAGGCCTCGAGCTGCGCCCGGCCCGCCGTGTCCTCCATCTGGACCGGCGGCGACTTCATGAAGTACGTCGACGCCGACAGGATCGGGCCACCGACCCCACGGTCCTTCGCGATCTTCGCGGCGCGGACGGCGTCGATGATGATGCCCGCCGAGTTGGGGGAGTCCCAGACCTCGAGCTTGTACTCGAGGCTCAGCGGAACCTCGCCGAACGCGCGGCCCTCGAGGCGCACGTACGCCCACTTGCGGTCGTCGAGCCACTGGACGTAGTCCGACGGGCCGATGTGCACGTTGCGCGCACCGAGGTCGTGCTCGAGGTTCGAGGTGACGGCCTGCGTCTTCGAGATCTTCTTCGACTCGAGACGGTCCCGCTCGAGCATGTTCTTGAAGTCCATGTTGCCGCCGACGTTGAGCTGGTAGGTCCGGTCCAGCACGACGCCGCGGTCCTCGAACAGCTTCGCCAGCACGCGGTGCGTGATGGTCGCGCCGACCTGCGACTTGATGTCGTCGCCGACGATCGGCACGCCGGCCGCCTCGAACTTCGCGGCCCACTCGGGGTCGGACGCGATGAACACGGGGAGCGCGTTGACGAACGCCACACCGGCGTCGATCGCGGCCTGCGCGTAGAACTTCGCGGCGGCCTCCGACCCGACGGGCAGGTAGCAGACGAGCACGTCGACGCGTGCCTCCTTGAGCGCGGCGACGACGTCGACCGGCTCGGCGTCCGACTCCTCGATCGTCTCCAGGTAGTACTTGCCCAGGCCGTCGAGCGTCGGGCCGCGCTGCACGAGCACGCCGGTCGGCGGCACGTCCGCGATCTTGATGGTGTTGTTCTCGCTCGCGCCGATCGCCTCGGACAGGTCGAAGCCGACCTTCTTGGCGTCGACGTCGAACGCGGCGACGAACTCCAGGCTGGAGACGTGGTACTCACCGAACTGCACGTGCATGAGGCCCGGCACGGTGCTGTTCGGCTCAGCGTCCGCGTAGTAGTGCACGCCCTGGACCAGCGACGAGGCGCAGTTGCCAACGCCGACGATGGCGACGCGGATGGAGGTCATCCTCGCTCCTTCAACTCAGAGCCGCGACGCGTGACGCCGTCGGCGGGGATGGCATCGGTCGGACGACCGGTGTCTTGAGGACGAGCGCGGCGGGGGCTGCGCTCGTTGTCGATGAGGCCGTCGAGCCAGCGGACCTCACGCTCGACCTGCTCCAGCCCGTGGCGCTGGAGCTCGAGCGTGTACTCGTCCATGCGCTCACGGGTCCGGTTGTACGACTGGCGGATCGTCTCCAGCCGCTCGGTCAACCTGCTGCGACGACCCTCGAGGATCCGCAGCCGGGTCTCGGCGTCGGTCTGCGCGAAGAGCGCGAACCGGACGTCGAAGTTCTCGTCCTCCCAGGTGGACGGCCCCGACGAGGCGAGGATCTGCTGGAAGTGCTCCTTGCCCTCGGCCGTCAGCTGGTAGACGATCCGGGCCCGCTTGCCCGAGAGGGCGTGCGGGGGCGCCGCGGGCGACTCGGACCCGACGATCCAGCCGCGGGCGACCAGGGACTTGAGGCACGGGTACAGCGAGCCGTAGGACAGCGCCCGGAACGACCCCAGCACCAGGTTGAGCCGCTTGCGCAATTCGTACCCGTGCATCGGGGCCTCGGTCAGCAGGCCGAGGATCGCTGGCTCCAGCACGTCGGAACGTCCGCGCACGACGGGTCCTCCTCCGCTGCCGGATGGGTCTCGGCGGAGCCGGATCTGCCGCCGGACTCCACCCGATGTATCGAGTTGATACATCGGGAGGTTATGTCGCCCGGTGCACCCGCCGCAACCGGACGGCGGGTAGAGGCCTCGTGGGTATCGTGTGGAGGTCTCGCCGGGTGGGCAGGACGGGCCGCGCCGGCACGGGAGACTCACGCATACTGTCCGGGCAGCGGGAGCCGCCGCGCGCCGCGCGAGGCCCTGCTGCGACAGTGATCAGTCCACTCGTCAGCGCAACTCGTCAGCGCAACTCGTCAGCGTTACTCGTCAGCGGAAGGCACCACGTGGCAGGCGCGAACCAGCCGGCTCGACCAGCACGTCGCTCGGCATCGTCCCGCACGGGCTCCGCCCCGGGCCCGGGCACGACGACGCGAGCCACGGCGCAGCAGGGCCGTCGCCAGGTGCAGGGCTCGGGTCAGGGCTCGGGCTCGGGCTCGGGCTCGAAGCGGCTGATCGACTACCCCCGCGCCGGCAAGGCCGGCTTCCGCCGGTGGCTCCCGTCCTGGCGCCTCGTCCTCGGCATCGTCCTGACGCTCGGGTTCCTCCTCCTCGGCCTCGTCGTCGCCGCGTACGCGACGACCGAGATCCCGGAGCCCGACCAGTTCGCGCAGGCGCAGGTCACCACCGTGCGCTACGCGAACAACCCCGACGGCACCCCAGGCCCCGTCATGGGCACCTTCGCGCAGCAGGACCGCAAGATCGTCGACCCCGCGACGATCCCGCCGCACGTGGGGCAGGCCGTCGTCGCCTCCGAGGACGAGACGTTCTACGAGAACGCCGGCATCTCCCCCAGAGGGATGGCCCGCGCGTTCCTCAACAACATCCGCGGCGGCGAGACCCAGGGTGGCTCGACCATCACCCAGCAGTACGTCGAGCGGTACTACGCGGGGCAGACGACGACGGACTACGTCGGCAAGTTCCGCGAGGCGCTGATGGCCGTCAAGATCGCGCAGAGCGAGGACAAGGACCAGGTCCTCGGCAACTACCTCAACACCATCTACTTCGGCCGCGGCACGTACGGCATCGAGGCGGCCGCGCAGGCGTACTTCGGCGTGCCGGCCGCGCAGCTGACCGTCTCGCAGGGCGCGATGCTCGCGGGGATCATCCCGTCGCCGTCGAACTGGGACCCCGCCGTCGACCCCGAGAAGACGCAGCAGCGCTGGGAGCGCGTCCTCGACAACATGGTCGACGGCGGCTGGCTCAGCGAGGCCGACCGCGCCGCCCAGGTGTTCCCCGAGACCCTCCCCGTCGCGACGTCGCAGACGTACGCCGGACCGCAGGGCTACCTGCTCGACATGGTGCGCCGCGAGCTGCGCGACCGCGCGTCGTTGACGGACGACCAGATCGACACCGTGGGCCTCGAGGTCGTGACGACGATCCAGCAGCCGGCGCAGGCCGCGGCCGAGGCCGCCGTGGCGAGCCTGCGTGACGGCACCCTCGCCGGTGAGCCCCCGAGCGAGGCGACCAAGGTCGCGCTCACGTCGATCGACCCGGCCGACGGCGCGATCGTCGCCCTCTACGGCGGACCCGACTTCATCACGCAGAGCCGCAACGCCGTGACGCAGGACGCCGCGCAGGCCGGCTCGACGTTCAAGCCCTTCGCGCTCGTGGCCGCTCTCGAGAACGGGGTTCCGCTGTCCGAGCGGTTCAACGGGCGCAGCCCGAGGGAGATCGACGGCTGGGGCGGCTCGGTCGGCAACTTCGGCGGGCAGGACTTCGGCGACCTCGATCTCGTCGACGCGACCGCGAACTCGGTCAACACGATCTACGCCCAGCTCAACGTGCAGGTCGGGCCGGAGAAGACGGCGGAGGTCGCGAAGCGGGCCGGGATCACGACCGAGATCGGCACGAACCCCGCCAACGTGCTCGGCACCGACACGGTGCACCCGATCGACCTCGCGTCGTCGTATGCCACGTTCGCCGCGCAGGGCTTCCTCAGCCAGCCGTTCATCGTGCGCCAGGTCACCTACCTCAAGGACGGCTCGGTCGCGTACGAGGGCGCCGGCGCGCGCGAGCAGGTCTTCCAGCCCGACGTGATGGCGGACGCCACCTACGCCCTGACCAAGGTGGTCGAGGACGGCTCGGGCAAGCGCTGGGTGGCGCCGCTGGGCCGGCCGATCGCCGGCAAGACCGGGACGTCGAACGAGAACAAGTCGGCCTGGTTCGCGGGCTACACCCCGCAGCTCGCCACGGTCGTCGCGCTCTACCAGCCGACGCCGGCGACGGCCGAGCAGCCGAACCCCGGCCAGGACACGATCACGCCGTTCGGCAACGTCCGGGAGGTCACCGGCGGTACGTGGCCCGCCAAGCTGTGGGCCACGTACATGGAGCCCGTCCTGGAGCTGCCGCAGTACGCCGAGGTCGTCGCGTTCCCGGAGCGGGCGAACGTCAACCGCCGCACTCCCACCGCGACGTCGACCCCGACGCCGACCGAGGAGCCGACGCCGGAGGAGACCGCTCCGGCCGAGCCCACCACGGTCGCGGTGCCAGGCGGCCTCGCCGGCATGCGTCAGGCCGACGCCGAGGCCGCCGTCCTGAACGCGGGTCTCACCCCGGCGGTGACCCAGAAGGCCGACGCCCGCGTGGAGAAGGGGCGCGTGATCAGCGCGAGCCCGGGCGGCGGCACGGAGGTCCCCGCCGGTTCCACGGTGTCGATCGTCGTGTCCTCGGGTCCACCCGCGCCCCAGCCGACCCCACCCCCCGTACCGACGCCGACGCCGACGCCGACGGAGGGTGCGGCGCAGGAGCCGCCCGGGAACGGCAACGCCGGCGGCATCGTCCTGCCGCCGGGCCGGGGCGACGGCCAGGGGAACGGCTAGCACCGGACTGGCTCCGGCGTCGTCCACAGGCGGACCGCAATTTCCCGCCACGACCGGCGTGCCGGTATCGTGGCGGGCTGCTGTGCCCATCGAACCCCGGTCGCAGATCGACGGGGGCCGGGCCCAGCGACGCAACAGCCCTCCTGTCACGGAGAGACCGTGACCGCATAGTCCACAGGAGGTGGGTTACCGCATGCGTCAGTACGAGCTCATGATCATCCTCGACCCCGAGGTCGAGGAGCGCACCGTCGCTCCGTCGCTCGACAAGTACCTGTCCGTCGTGAAGAACGACGGCGGCAGCGTCGACAAGGTCGACATCTGGGGCAAGCGTCGTCTTGCGTACGAGATCCAGAAGA
Source organism: Cellulomonas fimi (assembly GCF_012952065.1). Lineage (GTDB taxonomy): Bacteria > Actinomycetota > Actinomycetes > Actinomycetales > Cellulomonadaceae > Pengzhenrongella > Pengzhenrongella fimi_A. Next base: position 13,969 of record NZ_JABCJJ010000012.1, on the reverse strand, counting down.
AGTCCGAGGGCATCTACGCGGTCGTCGACTTCACGGCCACCCCGGCGACCGCCAAGGAGCTCGACCGCCAGCTGGGCCTCAACGAGGTCGTGCTGCGGACGAAGGTCCTGCGCGCCGACGCCTGACGTCGGACGCGTTCACACCGACTCAGTTCACACAGACCAGAGAACATCGAGGAGCTGGCATGGCTGGTGAGACCATCATCACGGTGATCGGGAACCTGACCGGGGACCCGGAGCTGCGCTTCACCCCGTCGGGTGCGGCGGTCGCCAACTTCACCGTGGCCTCGACGCCCCGGACGTTCGACCGCCAGAGCAACGAGTTCAAGGACGGCGACACGCTGTTCATGCGCTGCTCGATCTGGCGTGAGGCGGCCGAGAACGTCGCGGAGTCCCTGACGAAGGGCACCCGCGTCATCGTCCAGGGCCGGCTCGTCCAGCGCTCCTACGAGACCCGCGAGGGCGAGAAGCGCACGGTCGTCGAGCTCCAGGTCGACGAGATCGGTCCGTCGCTGCGCTACGCCAGCGCCAAGGTCACCCGCGCCCAGCGCAGCGGTGGCGGCGGTGGTGGCGGCTTCGGCGGCGGCGCGTCCGGCGGCGGCGGTGGCGGTTTCGGTGGCGGCGGTGGCGGCGGCCAGCAGGACGACCCGTGGGCCACGCCGGCCCAGGGCGGATCGTCCGGCGGGTTCTCCGACGAGCCCCCGTTCTGATCGAGTCACCTCAGACCTGAGCCAGCTCGCACCTGGGTCACTTCTGACCTGAGCACACCGGGCGCCAGCCCGTTCATCACCCATCCCGGGGCACGGCAAAGCCCCGGGCTCCGCACGTTGCACCGACAAGGAGCCCCACGATGGCCAAGGCCGTTGTTCGCAAGCCCAAGAAGAAGCTCAACCCGCTCAAGGCGGCGAAGATCACCGTCGTCGACTACAAGGACACCGCGCTGCTGCGCAAGTTCATCTCCGACCGCGGGAAGATCCGCGCTCGCCGCGTGACCGGTGTCTCGGTCCAGGAGCAGCGCGCGATCGCGCGCGCCGTCAAGAACGCGCGCGAGATGGCACTCCTGCCGTACTCGTCGTCCGCACGCTGAGAAGGAGGTCGACCCATGGCAAAGCTCATCCTGACGCACGAGGTCACCGGCCTCGGTGCCCCGGGCGACGTCATCGAGGTGAAGGACGGGTACGCCCGTAACTACCTCGTGCCGCGCGGCCTGGCGACCGCCTGGTCCAAGGGCGCCGAGAAGCAGATCACGTCGATCCGCAAGGCGCGCAAGGCGCGCGAGATCGAGACGCTCGACGAGGCGAAGGCGATCCGTGACTCGCTGCAGTCGAAGACCGTCGTCGTGACGGCGAAGGCCGGCAACGGCGGCCGCCTGTTCGGCGCGGTCACCACGGCCGAGATCGCCGACGCGGTCAAGGCCGCCGGCGCCCCCGCCGTCGACAAGCGCAAGGTCGAGGTCGGGCAGCCGATCAAGGCCCTCGGCGACTACAAGGTCCAGGTCCGCCTGCACCCCGAGGTCACCGCGACGATCGCCCTCCAGGTAGTCGCAGGCGCCTGACCGGTAACGTCCGCACTCCGTGGGGTCAGGGCCCCACGGAGTGCGGACGTTGCTGACTCGCGGACGTTGCTGTCTCGCCACCGTCGTCGTCGACCCGGTGTCAGGCGCCCGTGACCATCCAGGTGCCGCCGCGCGCCCGCAGCCCCGTCGTCACCGCGCGCGCCGCCATGAACACGCCCGCGAACGCGACCCACAGCCATGCGAGCCCGGCCGCGCCGTCGGGGGCCCAGGCCCGGACCGCCAGCGCGCACGGCACGTACGCCGCGAGCGTCACCATCCCGACCACGGCCAGGTACCGACCGTCGCCCGCGCCGATGAGGACGCCGTCGAGCACGAACACCCAGCCGGCCAGCGGCATCAGCACCCCGACCACCACGAGGGTGAGCGCCACGGCGGACCGGACCTCGGCGTCGGCGGTGAAGAGCGGCGCGAGCCACCACCCGCTCGCCGCCACCACGACGCCGAGCACGACGCCGGCGCCCACCCCCCACGCGAGCGTGCGGCGCAGCACGGCGCGGGTCCGCGCGACGTCGCCCGCGCCGAGCGAGTGCCCGACGAGCGCCTGCGCCGCGATGGCCAGCGCGTCGAGCGCGAAGGCGATCAGCCCCCAGACGGCGTTGACGACCTGGTGCGCGGCGAGCGGCACGGCCCCGAGGTCGGCGGCGACGGCCACCGTCAGCACGATCGCGAGCCGTAGGGAGAGCGTCCGCACGAACAGCGGCCCCCCGGCGCGCGCGCTCGACCACAGCCCGCCGACCGCAGGCGCCAGCGACGCCCCGGCGGCCCGCGCACCGCGCACGACGACGCGGGTCAGCACCGCGGCCATCCCCACCTGGGCGACTGCCGTCCCCAGGCCCGAACCGGCGATCCCCATCCCCACCCCGTAGACCAGCACCACGTTGAGGACCGCGTTGACGACGGCGCCCCCGGCCGCGACCCACAGCGGTGTCCGGGTGTCCTGCAGGCCGCGCAGGGCTCCCATGGCGGCCAGGACGACGAGCATCCCCGGCAGCCCGGGGGCGGACCAGCGGAGGTAGGCGACGGCGTGCGGGGCGACCTCGGGCGTGGCGCCGAGGGCGGACGCGATGACGGGCGCGGCGAGCCACGTGGCTGCGGCGAGCGCGACGCCGAGCGCGAGGGCGAGCCACATGCCGTCGACCCCGAGCGTCATCGCGCCGCGCTGGTCGCCGGCCCCGAGCCGTCGCGCGACACCGGCGGTGGTGGCGTAGGCGAGGAAGACGCAGAGCCCGACGACGGTGACCAGCGCGGTCGACGCCAGCGCGAGCCCGGCGAGCTGGGCGGTGCCGAGGTGACCCACGATCGCCGAGTCGACGAGGACGAACAGGGGCTCGGCGACGAGCGCACCGAGGGCGGGGACGGCGAGCGCGAGGATGCGTCTGTCCAGCAGGCGCGCGTCACGTCCACGCCTTGGATCCGTCGCCAAAGTTTCTCCCGTCCACAGCCTGTGTCCGACGTCCGCGCCGCTCACAGCCGGGTTCACGCACGGCCCGCCAGCGTATCCACAGGGATGTCCACTCCCTGTGCACAGCGGCCAGGCGGGGCGTCCACATCTCGCCCACAGGCTCGCGCACAGGGCTCTTTGTGGCGGGGCGTGGCGGGGCCATAACCTCGCGTAGGCGCCGGGCGCAGGTGCCGCTCGCAGTCGTGTCAGGCCCTTCCGGTAGAACACACGTACGACGTCTAGCAGGAAGCACTGGGGTGGGCCGGTTGTCGATCGACGAGCTCGAGCAGGGGTACTCGGCGGGTCCTCGCGGCGGGTTCGACCGGACGCCCCCGCAGGACGTGGCCGCCGAGCAGAGCGTGCTCGGCGGCATGATGATCTCCAAGGACGCGATCGCCGACGTCGTCGAGCAGCTGCGCGGCACCGACTTCTACCGGCCGGCGCACGAGGCGATCTACGACGCGGTCCTCGACCTCTACGGACGCGGCGAGCCCGCCGACGCCGTCACGGTGGCCGCCGAGCTGACCAAGCGCGGGGAGATGGGTCGCATCGGCGGCGCCCCCTACCTCCACACGCTCATCTCGATGGTCCCGACCGCGGCCAACGCGGGGTACTACGCGCGGATCGTGCGCGAGCGCGCCGTGCTGCGCCGCCTCGTCGAGGCGGGCACGCGCATCGTCCAGCTCGGCTACGCGACCGAGGGCGGCGACGTCGACGACATCGTCAACAACGCCCAGGCCGAGGTCTACGCCGTCACCGAGCGCCGCACCGCCGAGGACTACCTGCGCCTGGGCGAGGTGATCGGGTCGACGGTCGACGAGATCGAGGCCGCCGGCCACCGCGGCGAGGGCATGATCGGTGTGCCGACGGGATTCGTGGACCTCGACAAGTTGACGAACGGGTTGCACCCGGGGCAGATGATCGTCCTGGCGGCGCGTCCGGCCATAGGCAAATCGACCCTGGGTCTAGATATTGCACGTTCTGCCTCAATCAAGCACAACCAGACGTCGGTCGTCTTCTCGCTGGAGATGAGCCGGAACGAGATCACGATGCGACTGCTCTCGGCCGAGGCGCGCATCCACCTGCAGAAGATGCGTAACGGCACCATGGGCGAGGACGACTGGCAGCGGCTGGCCGGGACCATGGGCAAGATCTCCGAGGCGCCGCTGTTCATCGACGACTCGCCGAACATGTCGCTCATGGAGATCCGCGCCAAGTGCCGGCGGCTCAAGCAGAAGCACGACCTCAAGCTCGTGGTCATCGACTACCTGCAGCTCATGAGCTCGGGCAAGCGCGTCGAGTCCCGTCAGCAGGAGGTCTCGGAGTTCTCGCGTGCGCTGAAGCTTCTCGCGAAGGAGCTCGAGGTCCCGGTGATCGCGATCAGCCAGCTGAACCGTGGCCCCGAGCAGCGGACCGACAAGCGACCCGCGATGAGCGACCTGCGTGAGTCCGGCTGCCTGACCGCCGGCACGCGGATCCTCCGCGCAGACACCGGTGCCGAGACGACGATGGGTGAGCTCTACGCGCTCCGCGCGACTGACGTGCCCGTGTGGGCGCTCGACGAACGACTGATGTACGTGCGGCGGCACCTCACCCACGTCTTCTCGACGGGCACCAAACAGGTGTTCCGGATGCGCCTGGCCTCGGGTAAGGAGATCACGGCGACGGCCAACCACCCGTTCCTCACCTACGAGGGATGGACGCCGCTCGGCGAGCTGGCCCCAGGGTCTCGCATCGCGGTGCCGCGGCACGTGCCAGGACCGGAGCAGCTGGCCGAGTGGGACGACCGGCGCGTCGTGATGCTGGCCCACCTGCTCGGCGATGGGTCCTTCGTCAAGCGACAGCCCATCCGCTACGCCTCGATCGACCAGCAGAACCTCGCCGCCGTGAGCGAGGCGGCGACGTCGTTCGGGATTACCGCGGTGCGCGACGAGTACGCGGCCGCCCGATGCGCCACGCTGCGACTCCCGGCTCCGTATCACCTCACGCACGGTCGACGGAACCCGGTCGCCGAGTGGCTCGACGACCTGGGGCTCTTCGGCCGGCGGAGCCACGAGAAGTTCATCCCGACGCCGGTCTTCCATCTGCCGAAGCGACAGATCGCCCTCTTCATCAACCACCTGTGGTCCACCGACGGTTCGGTCACCGTGAACAAGAACGGCCGTGGGGGTCGTGTGTACTACGCGTCGACGTCGCGCCCGCTGGTCGACGGTCTTGCGCGCCTGCTGCTGCGGTTCGGGATCTCCGCACGAGTGCGGACGACCCCGCCCCAGGCGCAGTACCGACCGGGATACACGCTCGACATCTCCGGGGTCGACGACCAGCGCCGCTTCCTCCAGGAGATCGGGGTGCACGGCGCGCGCGGAGTGCAGGCGGCGCGCCTGCTCGACATCGTGCGCGCGACCAAGGCCAACACCAACGTCGACACGATCCCTCGTCAGGTCTGGCAGGACGTCCGCGGGGTGCTCGCCCAGCAGGGCATGACGCACCGTCAGTTCGCGGAGGCGATGGGCAGCCAGTTCTCCGGCAGCGCCGTATGGAAGCACGCACCCTCGCGCGCGCGCCTCGGCCGCATCGCGGAGCTGCTCGGGGAGGAGAGCCTCGAGGTGCTCGCGGTGAACGACGTGCTCTGGGACGAGGTTGTCGAGATCACCGACGAGGGGCAGCAGGAGGTCTTCGACGCCACGGTCGTCGGGACGCACAACTTCATCGCCAACGGGATCGCTGTCCACAACAGCATCGAACAGGACGCCGACATGGTGATCCTGCTCCACCGCGAGGACGCCTACGAGCGCGAGTCGCCGCGCGCCGGTGAGGCCGACCTGATCGTGGCCAAGCACCGTAACGGCCCGACCGACGTCATCACGGTCGCGTTCCAGGGGCACTACTCGCGGTTCGTCGACATGCAGAACGGCTGAGCAGGCACGCCGTCGTCGTTCAGCCATCGTCCGCGGAGAGGTCCGGACGACCGGGTCGAGCGCCGCCCGACGGCGCACTCGTCAGCCCGAGGGGCGCTGCCGTCTGGTGGTCGTCGGCTCGACCCGCCACCTGAGCACCCGCCACCTGAGCACCCGCCACCTGAGCATCACGGACATCACCGGGGCGCACCAGCTCACGCGGTGACGCGCGGGCGCGCGCTCAGATCCAGCCGTGCCGGCGGGCGGTGCGCACGGCCTCGTGCCGGTTCGCCGCGCCGAGCTTCACCGCCGCGGCGGAGAGGTAGTTCCGCACCGTGCCCGGGCTGAGGTGGGCCCGCGCCGCGATCTCCTCGACGGGCGCGCCGTCGGCGGCGAGCTCGAGGACGTCGGACTCGCGCGGCGTCAGCGGGGACTCGCCCGCGCTGATCGCCTCGGCCGCGAGCTCGGGGTCGACGTAGCGACCGCCTCCGTGGACCAGCCGGACCACGTCGGCGAGCACACGTGCGGACACCGTCTTCGGCAGGAAGGCGGCGACGCCCCCGGCGAGCGCCTTCTTGAGGTACCCGGGCCGGCCGTGGCTGGTGACGATCACGGCGCGGCAGCCCGGCACGTGCTGGGCGAGCTGCTGCGCCGTCTCGATGCCGTCGAGCCCGCCCGGCATCTGGAGGTCGAGCACGGCCACGTCGGGGGAGTGCTTGCGCCCGGCGGCCACGGCCTCCGGGCCCGACGCCGCCGTCGCGACGACCTCGAGGTCATCCTCCAGCCCGAGCAGCCCGGCGAGGGCGTCACGGATGAGGGTCTCGTCGTCGGCCAGCAGGATCCGGATCATCGTGGACCCAGGGTGCCCGGTCCGGGCCGGTCGAGGGCGACGGTGGCGCGCAAGACGAACCGGTCGTCGTCGGCGGTCGCCTCGATCTCGCCCCCGACCGCCGCGAGGCGCTCGCTCAGCCCGGCGAGCCCCGAGCCGCGAGGACCACGCGGTGCGTGCCCGACGCCGTCGTTGGTGATCGTCAGCCGGGCGACGGGAGGGTTCCCGTCGAGGACGTCCAGGTCGATCGTGCAGGTCTGCGCGTGGGCGTGGCGCACGACGTTGGTGACCGCCTCGCGCACGACCCAGCCGAGCGCCTCCTGCACCGGGACCGGCAGCGCCGCGCCGTCGCCGATGACCCGGGTCTCGACGCCCGCGGACCGCAGCACCGAACGCGCGCCGTCGAGCTCGGCGGCCAGGTCCGCCGTGCGCAGGCCGGCGACCACGCCGCGCACCTCCCTGAGCGAGTCCTGCGCGAGGGCCCGCACCTCCTGCATGTGCTCGACCGCGCCGTCCTGGCCGCGGCGGGAGAGCTCCGCGGCCAGCTCGCTCTTGACGGCGATCGCCGACAGCGTGCGGCCGACGACGTCGTGCAGGTCGCGTGAGAAACGCAGCCGCTCCTCGGCCACGGCCAGCCGGGCGTGCACCGTGCGCGCACGGTCCTGCTCCCAGACCACCCCGAGCGTCCAGGCCGACGCGCGGAAGCTGGCCGCCATGGCACCGACGAGGACGGCGGTCGTGACGAACGCCGCCGGCTAGCCGGCGGGCGGTCCCGGTGGCGCGGAGCCGCCCGACGCCGACACCGCGGCTGTGATGCCTGAGACGCCGAGCGAGGCGAGCGCGATCGCGGCCGGCGGCAGCAGTGGTGCGAGTGCCACGACCGGGAGGCCCAGGGTCAGGACGAGGGCGCCGGCCCGACCCGACAGGCCATCGCCGTCCGGGAGGGCGACCATCGCGACCGTCGTGAGCGCGGCGGTCGTCCCCGCCAGGCTCACGAGCCAGCGCCGCGGGACTTCCGGGCCACCGAGGTACCGGGTGATGCTCTTCGAGGTGACGCCGATCGCCAGGACGATCTGGACCAGGGTGCCCGCCGCGTAGATCGCCAGGGACGACGACGAGTCGCCACCTCGCTGGTCGGCCCCGCTGCCGACCGCAAGGAGCGGGACGAAGGCGGCGGAGGCCACGAGCAGGTAGAGCGACCAGCGGGTGTAGGCGTCGAACCGCTCGGGGTCGGTGCGGCGTCGGCCTCGCGCGGGGGTGCTCACGGGGACCCACTCTTCCAGGTGGTCCTAAGCGCCAGATGGTCCTCAGCGCCGCGGCTCCCAGCGCATCCACCGCAGGGCCCCGAACGCGGCGATCGCGAGCCACAGCGCGAGGGCGGCGAGCGGCTGCGCGAGGTCCGACCAGCCCCCTGCGGCTTCCGTGACCCCCAGCCCGTGCTGCGTGAGCGCCACGACGGGATGCATCGGCGTCCACGCCGCCACCCGGCCCACGACGTCCGGCAGCGCCTCGAGGGGCACGACAGCCCCCGACAGCATGATCGCGACCAGGATGATGGGCATCGTGGTCAGCTGCGCCGACTCGACGGTTCGCGTCAGGCCCGAGCTCGCGACGGCGAGCAGCACGAACAGCACGACGCCGCCCACGACGCCGAGCAGCAGGGACCCGGCGTCGCGCAACCGGACCGGGTCGAACCACACGGCGAGGGCCACGGCACCGAGCAGGAGCTCGACGACCAGGACGAGGACCGCGGGAGACGCGCACGCGACGATGATCTCGGCGCGGGACGGCTGCCCGCTGAGGAGGCGCTTGAGCACGAGCTCCTCGCGACGGCTCACGAGGGTCGTCGTGATGTTCGCGTAGACGACGATCGTCAGCGCGAACATCAGGAGCATGATCAGGACCGCGGAGCCGAGCGCCGGGTCGGACCCGGTGGCCACGCCACCCCCGGTGGGGGCGCCCCCGTCCGGCGGGACGAGGATGTTCCCCGCGAGGAAGACCGACCCCACCGGAGTGAGGACGACGGCGCTCAGCAGGGTCGTGCGGTTGCGCAGGAGGAGGAGCATCTCCGCGCGGACGAGCGCGAGCACGCGGGCGGCGCGCGTGGCGCGAGCTGCGGGGCGTCCCGCGGCGAGGGGACGGGCGGTCGGAGCCGGCACGGTGGTCATGGGTCGAGGCCTTTCGGGGTGGGGTGCGGGGGTGCGGGTCACGGGAGCGTCTCCGCTGCCACCGCGAGGAACGCCCGCTCGAGCGACGCGGGACTCGCGTCGAGGTCGGTCAGCTCGGCACCGGCGTCCTGAGCGCGGACCAGCACGGCGGACAGGGTGACCTGTAGGTCCACGCTCTCGAGCTCGACGGCCCCGCCGGTGGAGCGGGGCCACCCGGCCAGCGCGGGCAGCCCGGAGAGCAGGTCGAGGTCGGCGAGAGCCGCGGTGGACGTGCGGTACCGGATGCTGGCCGGCTCGCTCGCCACGATCTCCGCGAGCGTGCCGGTCCGGGCGACGCGACCCTCGTGCAGGATCGCGATGCGGTCCGCGAGCTCGGCCGCCTCCTCGAGGTAGTGGGTCGTGAGGACGATCGTGACGCCGTCGGCCAGCAGGCCGCGCACCAGGTCCCAGGCGGCGCGACGGGACTGCGGGTCGAGACCCGTGGTGGGCTCGTCGAGGAACAGCACCTCGGGGCGGCCCATCACGGCGAGGGCGAGGTCGAGCCGACGGCGCTCGCCGCCCGAGAGCGAGGCGACCGGGACGTCCTCCCGGCCCGCGAGGCCGACGACGGCGATCGACTCCTGCGCGCTCCGGGCCTCGCCGAGCGTGCCGTGCCACATGCGGGCGGTCTCGAGGGTCGTGAGGTCCGCGGGGAAGCCGGCCTCCTGGAGCATGATCCCGATGCGTGGCCGGACGTCGGCGCGTCGGCGGTAGGGGTTCAGCCCGAGGACACGGACCTCGCCTGCGGTGGCGGGCGCGAGGCCCTCGACGACCTCGAGCAACGAGGTCTTGCCGGCACCGTTCGTGCCGAGCAGCGCGAACAGCTCGCCCCGGCGGACGTGCAGGTCGACGCCACGCACGGCCTCGAACGCCTGTACGCCCGCACGGTACTGACGGCGCAGGCCGGTGACGCTGATGACCGGGTCGGTGGGATGCGGGTCGGTGGGATGCGGGTCGGTGGGGTGCGGGTCGCGTGAGGGCATACCTCCACGCTGCCGCCCGTTCGGCAGCGGCGGCAGTGCGAGCGGCCACGGGTTCGGCTGAGGTCCTCACCGATCAGGCATGACGGATGTCATGTCGGCGCGACCCGCGCCGTCGTCGTGCCGCACGGCGTGAAGCCACAACTCCTCTACCGTCTAGTGGTCCTTGAGTGCTGCCAGCGGGGAGCGCAGCGGGATCAGCGTGCTGGTCAGGACGCCGAGCATGCTGACGGCGGTTGCGATCGTCAGGTGCCGCGTGATGTCGGTGATGACGGCCTCTGGGCTGGTCGTCATGGCGGCGAGCGTGCCGGCGACCACACCGGTGGCGACCACGGCCGAGGTGAGCGTGAGGGTCAGACCTTCGGTGGTGCGGATGATCGTGCGGGTGGCGCGGTCGGCTCCAAGCGTGGCGTACAGCCCGTCGCGTCCGCGTCGGATCCACACCAGCAACAGCCACAGCAGGCTGACGGCCGTTCCGGACAGCCACGGCGCTTGCTTGAGTCCTCGCTGGGCGTACTCGGCGGAGAAGTCGCGCGCGTACGTGCCGCCGATGAGTCGGTCGGCGACCACGGCGTCCTGGCCGGCGTCGCCGAGCATGGCCGGTAGTGCGTCGCGTGCCGCGTCGAGGTACCCGGCCTTGACGCGGACCATGCACGTGCTGGCCTTCCCTGATGCACTGGTGGGCAGCAGCACGGCGTACGCGTACTGCTCACCCAGCACGGTGGTCTCGGTGACGGCGCCCACAGGCAGTGGGCCGTCGGGTACGGGCAGCGCGGCGGCGGGGGCGGACAGGTCCGTAGACGCGGTGAGCCGGACGTCGTCGCCGGCCTGTACGCCGAGGCCGTCGGCGATGTCGGGAGGCAGGATGAGGCCGGTCGCCGGGGGAAGTCCGAGCAGTGGACCGATGCCTTCCCCGGCAGCGACCAGCGGCAGCGCGGCGTCGGGGGCGTTAGCCGCCCCGGCGCGCTGGGGTAGGCGGGTCAGGGATGCCGCGGCGTTGATACCGTCGATGCGCGCGGCCGATTCGCACGCTGCACGGTCGATGCCGTTGGCTTCGTCGTTGCTCACCACGAGCACCCGTCCGCCGGCCTGCTCCCACGCGCGTTCGTCCTGGACGAGCCGGTCGATCCCGAGGCCGTCGACGATCGTGGGTGCGGCGAGGGCTGCAACGGTGAAGGCGGTGGCGAGCACGGTCAGCCACCGGCCGTGACGCCAGTTGCGAAGCCCCTCGCCGACAGCGACCGAGACCTTCCATCGCGCGTGAGGTCGCGTCCTGGTCATCGCGTCCTCGTCGCGAGGTGACCGGCGCCGAGGACCAGCACGCGGCTGCACCGGGCCGCCACCGCGGTGTCGTGGGTGACCACGACGGTGATCTTGTCCGCGGCGGAGGTCAGCAGCGCGTCCATCACGTGAGCTGACGTGTCCTGGTCCAGTTGCCCGGTCGGTTCGTCCGCGAGCAGGACAGGTCGGTCGCTGACGGCCGCGCGTGCGATGACGATGCGTTGAGCCTCCCCGCCGGACAGTGTGCGCACGGGGCGTTCGTCGGTCCCCCCGAGTCCGACGGCAGCCAGCGCCGTCCGTGCCCGGGCGGCTGCGGTTCCACGGTCCAGTCCGTCGGCGAACGCCCCGACGAGGACGTTGTCGATGACGGATCGGTCGGCCAGCACATTGACGGTCTGCAGCACCCAGGAGACGTGTTCGGCGACGGGAAGCTCCTCGCCGCCGCGGTCGAGGACGACTCGCCCGCTCTGGGGGCGCAGCAGCCCGCCGAGCAGGGCCAGGAGGGTCGTCTTGCCGGACCCGGACGGGCCGACCACGGCGACCGACTCGCCCACCCGCACGTCCAGATGCACTCCGTCGAGCAACGTCGGGTGGCCGGGATGCGCGAACGTCAGGGCGTCGGTGACGAGCCGCATGTGGGCTCCTCCAGCACCTGCATCGGGTTGACCAGGACCTGCTGGATGCTCAGGTCGGCGGCCAGGTCGGCGTGGGCGAGCGTGCCGCCCAGGATCGTCACCGGCACCGGCGTCCCGGCCGGGTCGTCGTACACGCACGAGATGCCGGTTTCGTCGACGATGACCGCTGATGCGGGGACGCGCACGGCCGGTTCAGGGTCGGCAGTGACGACCTGACCGGCACCCTCACCGCTGGTCCCCAAGGACGCGGCGATCGCTGCAATCGCCGCGGGGTCAGCGATGGTGCCACTGCCGGGGGTGTACGCGGTCACGGTGTCGGCCACGGCCAGGTCGTAGCTGACACCCGCGGGGATACCACCAGCCGGTTCGGTGACGGTCAGGGTGGCTGCCTGGCGCGGCCCTTGCACGACCGGACTGCCAGGCACCAGGATCGCGCCGGTGGCGGCCTCCACGGTCGCGACGGTGAACGGTGCCGCGCCGACCCAGGCCACGCTCGCCAGGGTGAACGTCGTGCCAGCGTCCTTGCGGCCGTGGGCGGTGTTGAACCGGCGGACCGCCTCAGCGGTGCGCTCGCCGAACTTGCCGTCGGCGCGCCCGGAGTACACGCCGACGTCGGTGAGGAACCGTTGCAGCCGCGCGACGTCCTCCCCTTCGGCCCCAGGTGCCAGGTCGCGCCACAGGGGAGCGTCGGCCACGAACGCCAGCACGGGGGCGTCGTCCACGCGGACGATCTCGTCGCCGACGGCCAGCACGTCACCGGGGCCGGTGGCGACGCCCGTAACCGTTCCGCCGGTGTTCACCGTGACGAGCGCACCGTCGGCGTAGGTGACCGCGATGCCCACGCCGTAGCGGGCGACACGTTCGGCGGCGATGACCGGTACGAGCAGCGGGCCGTCCGGGGTGTCGGACGTCAGCGGGGAGGCGGTGCGAGCTTGAGCCCACCAGCCCGCACCAGTGCATGCGGCGGCCAGGAGGGTCAGGACGCCGAAGACGGCCAGCGCTCGGCGTGCACGCGGGCGTCGTGACGTCATCCGCCGTCGTACCCGGCCTGGCTGGTGCAACTGACGCCGGTCTGCACCTCGACCGACGCGGAGGCGACGAGAATTTCACCGGCCGTGGCGTCGCCAGGCACGTCGCCGCCCTTCTCGCGCACGCACTGCACGATCGGGTCACGGTAGGGCGCGAACGCCGCCTCCTGCTGCTCGAGCGATCCGGGCGCCGTCTGGTACGCCTGCTCGACGTACATGCTGTGCGTCGCGATGCACTCATCGGCGATCGCGAGCGTCTGTTCTGCGGTGCGGCCGGCTGAGGAGTTCCCGAACGAGTACGAGATCTCAGGGAAGCCACGCGCTTGGGTGACGGCGTCGCCGATGACCTCGATCCCGGCGTCGCGCATGCACGTGACGGTCTGGTTCACCGCCTTCTGGTACTGCTGGAACGTGACCTGCCCGCCCTGCAGGACTGCGAGCTGCTCGTCGCTGGCGCCACCTTCTCGAGCGGATTCCAGCAGGCGCGCGTCGAGCGTGGCGGTCGGCTCAGGGGCGGAGGCCCCGTTGTCGGAGCAGCCCGTCAGCGCGAGAAGCGCTGCGGCAGCGAGCGCCGCCAAGCGACCGACCGGTCGACGTACCGGGCCTGCCGGTCGCCTGGGCGTGGTGCTCACGAGCATGTCCTCCAGGTGTGCGGGGCGCTGTCAGTACTGGAACTGGTGCAGGAAGATCCGGTCCCGGGTGACGCTCGATGAGACGTCGCCCCAGACCCATGCCGTCGACCAGGCAAGTCGTAGCGCCTGTGACCCGTGTGGCAGACCATAGCGACACGAGGCGCGGCGTGTCAGTCACTTCGGCGCTCGATCTGGTCCGGTGGCGTAGGTCAACGCTGCGGTCCGTTCGTGGTCAGACGGCGGACCGGACGCGGCAGGGCAGACGGCGAACCGGCCCGGCCTCCTTCGCGCAGGCTGCCCGCGCAGGCGACTGGTACTGCTCATGACGGAAGCGCCCCCTGACATGAAGATGGCTGCCAGGCCACGGGCGCTACGGGCGTCAGCCGGTGGCGGGTAGTGGGTTGAGGGTGACGTCGTAGCCGAGCTGGCGGAGTTGGGTCAGGGCGCGCTGCTTGGTCTTGTCC
>NZ_JABCJJ010000011.1 GCF_012952065.1 Cellulomonas fimi | reverse complement strand
CAGACCCCGCATATCTCATGCTGGACGTCGAACGCGTCAAGCGAGCAGGGCGATGACCTGGTGGCACCTCGGGTGCATCAGCGCCCCATCGGGGAGCGCCGACACAAGGATGGTGGACCAGTGAGCGATCGAGACGAGCCGCGTGCTGGGCCCGTGGATCGCGGGCGCACGCATCTGAGAGCGATCCAGGGCGGCAAGCAGGGGGTTCGGAACCTCGACCAGTCGGGGACCTCCCGCGGGGCCGACGAGCTCACGCTCCCGGCACGTACGGCGTCGGCGCGGGTCGCGCGGCACTGGGTGATGAACGAGCTGGCCGCCGAGGGCGTCTACGGGGTGGAGAACCAGGTCATCGAGCTCCTCACGGGTGAGCTCGTCGCGAACGCGGCGCTGCACGGTCCGACCGGGGGTGAGGTACGGGTGCGTGCGCGGCGCGCGGGAGACACGGTGCGCGTCTCGGTGCGTGACGAGAGCACGGCCGACCCGGTCGTCCGGCACCCCGAGCCGACGGCGGACAGCGGGCGGGGCATGGCTCTGGTCGAGGTGCTCGCCGCCGACTGGGGCGTCGAGCACCACGGCCGCGACGGCAAGACGGTGTGGTTCGACGTCGTGATCGAGCCCGACTAGCGCGACCGCCAGCGGGCCGGCAGCCCGTCCACGCGACCGACCGCGACGTCGACGGCGAGCGCGCGGTGGTCCGAGAGGCCCAGGTCGAGGCTCGCGCCGTCCGTCCGGGGGCGCACCGGGCCGGACCCGAGGATGTGGTCGAGCTGGCGGTCCGGCTCGCTCACCGGGTAGGTCGACGCCGTGGCGAGCGCGCGCATCCGGGTCGCCCGGGCCGGCTGGTCGCCCTCGAGGTTGAGGTCGCCCATCACGACCAGGGGGCGCGGCTGGTCGCGGACGAGTCGGACGAGGCGCTTGAGCTGCACCGTGTTCCAGCCCGGGATGAAGGTCAGGTGCGTCGCGACCACGGTGAGGGGTCCCTCGGGGGCGTCCACGACCGCGACGACGGCGGCGCGCGGCTCGTCCCGCACGAGCGTCGGTCCCGGGGCGCCGGGGAAGACGACGGGGACCTGGCCGCGGAGGGCGGGCAAGGAGATGGCGCGCCACGAGCGCACGGGGTAGCGGCTGAGCAGCGCGATGCCGTACATCGCCGACTGCGGCTGGCTCTCGCCCGTGGCGGCCGACCACAGGCCCGGCGCGCCGGCCAGCGTCGCGATGAACCGGTGCTCGGGCGCCCCCATCGCCTCGGCCGCGAGGGCCGTCAGGTCGGCGCCGTGCGAGCGCTGCTGGTCGCGATCGACCTCCTGCAGACCCAGCACGTCCGCGTCGAGCGACCGGACGGCCCCCGCCAAGCGGTCCAGGTCCACCTCGCCGTCGCGGAGGGACCGCCCGTGCAGGATGTTGAACGTCGCGAGTCGCATCCACTCGATCATTGCCCTGCTGGTGCGGCGCCGCACCTGATCGTGCACGCTCGACCCATGGCCGACGAAGAACGGGAAGCGCTGGTCAACGGCATGCGGCTGACCGCGGTCGCCCTCAGCCAGGCCGGAGTGCCGTTCGCCCTCTGCGGCACCTACGCCGCGTGGGCGCGCGGCGCCCCCGAGCCCGACCACGACGTCGACTTCGTGATCAGCGAGACCGACGTCGACCGGGCGAAGGTCGCCATCGAGGGCGCGGGGCTCGAGATCCGCGACCCGGCCGAGGACTGGCTGTTCAAGGCCTACCACGAGGGCCAGCTGGTCGACGTGCTCTTCCGCATGTGCGGCGAGCAGGTCTCGTCGGAGATGTTCGAGCGCGCGGACGAGCTCGAGGTCGCGGCCGTGCGGATGCCGGTGATCAGCGCGACCGACGTCATCTCCACGAAGATGCGGGTGCTCCAGGAGCACTACTGCGACCTCGGCCGGGTGCTGCCGGTCGCGCGTGCGCTGCGCGAGCAGGTCGACTGGGACCGGGTACGCACGGAGATCGCGGGGAACCCGTACGCGGAGGCGTGCCAGCTGCTGCTGGACAGGCTCGGGATTGCCGCCGGTGGCGCGCAGGGGACCGCGGCGTAGCCGATACCGGGCGACTGCGGCGTAGCCGGTGCCGACGTGGTGACACCCGGGGACGACGACGCCGCAGCGGCTCCGCGCGGGCCGCTGCGGCGTCGTCGTGCGTCACGCGCTCGTCGTCAGGAGCAGCGCGCGCCGCTGTAGACGGTCACCTTCGCGGTGCTGTCGGGCGCGCTGAGCGGCGTGCGGGTCGTGACGCAGCCCTTCCACAGCTCGGCGACCTGCGCCATCTGGCCGACCGTGGCCGACGCCTTGCCGAACGACGTGACGAGCTCGTTGGGCGGGTCCTGGACCGAGAAGACGAGCCAGCCGGCGGCGCCGTTCGCCGCCCAGTTCGTCTCGTTGCGGTCGAAGTAGAGGGAGTAGGCCGTGTAGAGGCCGGGCCGGGCGATGATCGCCGAGAGCTCGGGACCGGTGACCACGCGCTCCACGCCCCAGAGCGTCGAGACGGTGACGACGGCCCGGCCGTCGAGCGGCGGCGGCTCCCACTCGGCGGCCTGGGCGGGCGCGCCGCCGACGACGCCGGCGACGAGGAGGGCGGCGGTGGCGGACACGATGGCCGCCCGGATCTTGCTGAGACGCTTCATGCGGATCTTCCCCTGAGCAGGGGACATCCCGCGAGGAACCGCGACACGCACCGCGCGTGTCTGTCCGTGTTGCCCCCTTTGGCCCCCTGCGACGCCGATGCTGGCAGGGCCGGGACAAACAGGTCAAATCGGACACACCCAACTACCTGGTGACGTGGCTCATGGGTCACGCGCGGCGTGCTCTCGCTGTGCGTGCTCGCCGTCGTGGCCGACGACGAGACCTATGGCTACGCCATCGCGCAGCGTCTTCAGGCGGCCGGCCTCGGCACGGTCAAGGGCGGCACGCTCTACCCGGTCCTCACCCGGCTCGAGGCCGAGGGCCTCGTCGCGTCGAGCCGGCGCGAGGGTGACGCCGGCCCCGGCCGGAAGTTTTCCAGGAGACCGGGGAGGACTCGCGGAGGCGTTCGGCCCGGCGGACGAGTACGCCGCCCGGGTCGCCGACGCGCTCGGGCCGCCGCGCGACGACGCCGACTCCGAGGGCCTGGAGTTCCCGTGCTGGTGGGCCTGGGTTCCCTGGCCGGGGGCCGGCTGCTGATCGACGGCTTGCTCGCCGGTGCGGCAGGCGAGCCCGCGGCCCTCGGGCTGCCCGCGGTCCTGGCCGGCGTGCTGGGCGCGCTCCTCCTGGCGTCCCTGGCCGTGGAGCTGGTCAGGCGCACGCGGCGCTCGTCGTCGCTCAGGTCGCGTAGCGGCGCACGAACGCGGCGAGGATCCGGGGCGGCACGTCGACGTCCGCGTGTCGGACCCGGTCGGCCACGACGTCGGCCTCGTCGGGCGGGAAGTACCCCGCGTAGCGGTAGGTCTCGATCCGGGTGAGGATGCCCGGGACGTCCAGCTCGGGGTGGAACTGCGTCGCGTAGAGGTTCTGCTTGACGCGGAACATCTGGACCGGGCAGCTCGGTGAGGACGCGAGGAGCACGGCGTGCGGGGGGAGCGTGCGGCAGGCCTCCTTGTGGCCGACGAACGCGTCGAAGCTGTCCGGGAATCCCGCCAGGAGCGGGTCGTCGCGCCCCTCAGGCGTCAGTGTCACCGGGACGGCCCCGATCGGCTCGCCGTAGGTCGAGTCGATGACCGCGCCCTGGTGCACCCCCAGCGTGCCGACGCCGTAGCAGGCGCCGAGGAACGGCATGTCGCGCTCCACGATCTCGTCGAGGAGGTGCCGGAGCTCGTCCTCGACCCGGAGCTGGACCTCCGACTTCTTCTCGACGGGATCGCTCGAGCAGAACGGGCTCCCGCCCACGAGCACACCGGCGTAGCGGTCCAGGTCGAGAGGAGGGATCGGGCCGGCCTCCATGCGCACCCGGTGGAGCTCGCCCGGCCGCAGGCCGCCGAAGCGGAGGAACGCGGCGTGCTCCTCGTGCGCCGCGTCGTCGTCGGCCCTCGACGCGAGGAGGAGGAACGGCTTGCCCACGCGCCCGAGCCTAGGGGGGAGCGCCCGACCTCGCCCGGGTGACGTTTGCGCCACGCCCCTTCACCATCGGGCGCCGCTGCCGATGGGCACCTAACCTGTGCCGCGACCTGCGGCCGGGCGGCGAGGGGAGGGGGACACGTGGACGACGACCGATCCGCGCTGGTGCTCCACGTCGCCGAGTTCGGTCCCTTCGACCAGCTCGCGGACCTCGCGCACGGGCTGTACGTCGACGGCGACAACGCGCGGGCCGTGCAGCTGTGCCGCGAGGGGCTCGCGGTCTCGCGGGCTGCCGGCGACGTCGCGACGACGAGGTTCCTGCTCTACGTCCAGGGGGTCGCGCTGCAGGACGGGGGCCGGCACCCCGAGGCGGTGGCCGTCGCGCTCGAGCTGCTCGCGGAGCTCGAGGCGGCGCCGCCGGACACCGCGTGGCGTGCGAAGGCGCTGGGCCTGCTCGCGGAGGCCTCGAACCGGAACCAGGAGATCGGCCGCGCCATGGACGCGCTCGCGGAGGCCGTCCACCTCATGGCGTACGTGCGGCCGGGCACCTACAGCCACCTCTCCACGAGCATGGCGATCGCGCTCGCGCTGCGCTCGGTGCATCTCCTCGAGCAGTCCGACGAGATGTTCCGCGGCATCCGTGCCAGCCACGACTCCGACGTCGACGTGCTCGTGGTGCAGGAGCTCGCCCTGCTGAGCACGTTCTGGGGGACCACGCTCCAGCTCGTCGGGCGGGGGGCCGAGGGTCGTGCGCACTTCGTCCGAGCGGCCGAGCGGGCCCTCCGCATGGCGCGGATCGCCCGGCTGGCCGGCAACGGCAGCATGGTGGCCCGGGCCGAGGTCATCGAGGCGTACGCGCTCGCCCGGCTCGGCCAGGTCGAGCTCGCCGCCGCGCGGGTCGAGGACGCGATGCGGCGGTTCACGTTCCGGGCCGAGCTCGTCGAGAGCCACCTGGCGCGGCTCGTCCTGGCGGCGTCGGCCTCCGCCGCGGGCGGGTACGACGAGGCCCGTGCGCAGCTGGCGCACGTCCTGGAGAGGGCTCCGGACGCGGGCCGCGACGTGTGGGTGGAGGCCGCCACCGAGGCGCTCGCGGACGTCCACGTCGCGGAGCACGGTAACCATCCGGCGGTCGACGTGCTGAGGCGGCTCGGCCGGGCCGCGCTGGACCAGCTGTGGAACGAGCGCGACGGGCGCTTCCTCGCGCTCCAGGCGCACAACCGGGTGCGTGAGCTGACGGTCACGACGGACCGCATCGGTCGTGACGTGCTGCGCGATCCCCTCACCGGTCTCGGGAACCGGCGCCTGCTCGCCCAGGCGATCGACGAGGCGACGGAGGACGCGGCGGCGATCTTCGTGGACGTCGACACGTTCAAGCAGGTCAACGACCACTACTCGCACGCGGTCGGCGACGAGGTCCTCCGGCGGCTCGCGGTGATCCTCCGCGCGCAGACCCGGGGCGGCGACGTCGTCGTGCGGTACGGGGGGGACGAGTTCGTGATCCTGGTCCAGGGGGGCTGGGCGGCGGCCGCAGAGGTCGCGTCGAGGCTCCACCACGCCGTGCGCGTGGCGCCGTGGCACGAGGTCGCAGCAGGGCTCGGCGTCACGGTGTCGGTGGGGGTGGGCCGGTCGGCGCTCGGCCGCGGCGCCGTCGCGGCGGCCGACTCGGCCCTGTACTCGGCGAAGAGCGCAGGTCGGGACCGCGTCGTGGTCGGCTGAGCCCGGCGCCCGCGGGCGGCTGTGGCGGTGCCCTTCGGCGCACGGGCAAGCGACACGGTGGAGGCGGTCCCGTTCCCCCGTGGAGCTGAGTCGGCTACGCTGGCCTCGAAGTTGCTGTGCATCGAACGTCTTGAACGTTGTCGGCCCCCCGGGCCGGCGCGGTTTGTTCCTTCCTGGAGCGGACGACGGACACCGCGACGAGCGACCCCGACAGTCGGGGTCGACCGAACGCTCCTGGAGGAGAATTCATCATGGCTACCGGAACTGTGAAGTGGTTCAACGCTGAGAAGGGCTTCGGCTTCATCGCCCCCGACGACGGCGGCGCTGACGTCTTCGCCCACTACTCCGCCATCGCGACGAGCGGCTACCGCTCGCTCGACGAGAACCAGAAGGTCGAGTTCGACGTCACGCAGGGCCCCAAGGGCCCGCAGGCCGAGAACATCCGCCCGCTCTGATCTCGCGGATCATCTCGAGCCTCCACTGAGGCTCTGCCCTCTTCTGAGGCTCTGCACCACCACGAGTGCCCCGGCTCCGGCCGGGGCACTCGTGCGTGCGCAGGACCCCGCGGCGCTACGGCCCGGCGACGGCTCAGACGCCGGAGGAGGCGCGCTGCTGGGGGACCGAGAACAGCGGGGCCGGGCCGCCGTAGAAGCACGCGCAGGAGCCGTCGAGGTGCACGAAGTCGGTCCACGGGCGGGCGGCGCAGGGGACGGGCTGCGGCGTCACGTCGATCACCGCGTCGTCGAGGTGCGTCGTCGTCATGAGGTCGTCATCGGCCGGGACCGCGGGATCGTGAGGGACTCGGCGGCGCTCGGTGAGCGGGGCGAGGCCGGGCGCGGGGCTCGCGGCGTCCGCACGACAGTGCGCCCACCTGCGTCGCGGCGTAGGTTCGTCCCGCGGGCGCCCTGCTGGTCGCCCGTTCGTAGCACGTGGATCGGCGCGATCGGACAGGGAGCGAGCCCATGAGTGAGCCCGGCAGCGCGGCCGCGGCGGGCGTCTGGGCCGAGGCCCTCGTCCAGCCCGACGGCGAGGCCGAGCTCGTCGTCGAGGGGGTGAGTCACCGGTTCTCCGCCGCGAGCGTGGCGGACGCCGACGCCGCCGTCATCGAGGCCATCGCCCGGCGGGCCGCCCAGGAGGGCCGCCTGATCCACCTCCGCATCCAGGATCCGGGCGGCGAGTGGTTCGTCACCATCCACCCCGACGGGACGGTCGAGGAGGCGAGCGGCGCGTCGCACGAGCCACGCGGACGCCGCCAGTACGCGGACGAGGGCGGTCCCGACGCCGCTGCCCCCACCGCCCCGGCCCCCACCGTGGCGTCGCCCGACACGCCGCCTCCCGACGCGTCGCACGCCGACACGCCGCCTCCCGACGCGTCGCCTGCCCATCCCCCGCCGCCGACCGACGGCTCACCGATCACCATCCCGCCGCGTCGGTCCGCCGCGGTGCCGGCGAGCTCCCACCCGGTCGACCCTCCGCAGGACGCGCCGACCATCACGATCCCCGCGGTGCCGACCGACTTCACCACCGACGACCGGACGCCGCCGCGCACCTGGCAGGAACCGTCGCCGCGGCCACGCGAGGACCTGCCCACGCTCGACGACCTGCTCGCGACCCGACCGCGTCCTCCGGAGGGCCCGGCCGAGCTGGGCTGGCAGGCGTACGTCCGTCGCCTGACCGGGGGCCTCGTGGCGCCGTCGCCCGGTCGGGCCGAGCTCCGTCATCGGGCCGCGGTCCGCTCCGTGCAGCGCAGCCTCGACGGCCCGAAGACCGTCGTCGTGCTCAACCCCAAGGGCGGCGCCCACAAGACGACCGCGACGCTGATGATCGCCGCGACCTTCGGCACGCACCGCGGCGGGTACACGCTCGCGTGGGACAACAACGAGACCCGCGGCACGCTGGGCTGGCGGTCGGCGCACGGCCCGCACACCAACACGGCCGTCAACCTGCTGCAGGACCTCGGCCGCTTCGCCGACGCGAGGTCGGCCCGGGTGGGCGACCTCGACAACTACGTCCGCTCGCAGCCCACGGCCCAGTTCGACGTGCTGGCCTCCGACGAGGACGCGGCGTCGGCCGCCTCGATCGACGCGGAGGCGTTCTCGGCGCTGCACCGGACGCTGGCGCGGTTCTACCGCGTCATGGTGATCGACACGGGCAACAACATGCGGGCCTCGAACTGGCAGGCGGCGGTCGACGCGGCGGACCAGCTCGTCATCGTCTCGACGATCCGCGAGGACACGGCGCAGTCGGCCGCGTGGGCCGTCGACGCGCTCCGCGCCACCGGCCACGACGATGCCGTGCGCCGTGCGGTGACCGTGCTCTCCGCGCCCGCCGCCGACGTCGACCCGAGGCTCCGCGCGCGGCTCCACCACCACTTCGGTCGGCTGACGCGGACGGTGCTCGACGTGCCGCACGACGCGGCGCTGGTCTCGGGCGGACCGCTCGTGGTCGAGGAGCTCGCACCGGCCACGCGCGAGGCCTGGCTGAACGTGACGGCAGCGGTCGCCGAGGGCCTGTGACCCGTGTCAGGCGGTGCGCGGGTCCGGGCGCGCGCTGGGTCTGACACGTGGGGGGTGGTGGGGCGCTGGCGTGGGGTTGCGCTTGACGTGTCAGGCGGTGCGCGGGCCCGGGCGCGCGCTGGGTCTGACACGTGGGGGGGTGGGGGGTGGGGCGCTGGCGCTGGCGTGGGGTTGCGCTTGACGTGTCAGGCGGTGCGCGGGCCCGGGCGCGCGCTGGGTCTGACACGTGCCGCGATCGGTGCCTTCGCGGGTGCAAGATGCGGGGCGAGTGCGACACAGTGCGGGTGTAGGCAGCCGGATGACTGACTGGAGACTCCCGTGGCGCCCCGCGACGACGCCTGGTTCGAGGGTCTCTTCGACCTGCACTCGACCGCGCTCTACCGCTACTTCGTGCGCCGCGCCCCGCGCGACGACGCCGAGGACCTGACCGCGGACGTCCTGGCCGTCGCGTGGCGCCGGCGCGACGACGTGCCCGACGGCGCGGAGCTGCCCTGGCTGTACCGCACCGCGGGGTTCGTGCTCGCCAACCACCGCCGCAAGTTGCGACCCGTTCCGGTCGAGGTGGTGCCCGAGGAGGTCGACGACAGCGACCCCGCGACCCTCGCGGTCGAGGACGACGAGGTCCGCGCCGTCCTCGCGGCGCTGTCGCCGCGCGACCGGCGCATCCTCCTGCTCCACGCGTGGGAGGGGCTCGACGGCGCGCAGCTCGCCGAGGTGCTCGGGATCTCGCGCGGCGGGGCCGACGCGGCGCTCTCGCGGGCTCGGGCACGGCTCCGCGAGGCCTGGAGCGAGCGCGCGGCGGTCTGACTGCCGCCCGCAGGGGTGAGCCGACCGCTCTCGCCCCTGCGAGTGCGACGTTCCACCGGCGCGCGCCGCCGGGGAAGCGTCGGAAGGTCGCACTCGGCGGGTGGGGTGGTGTCGGGTGCAAGAGGGGGGTGGTCGACCACACAGAGGAGGTAGAGCCGGTCCCGCACCGCATCGGACCGCACCGCCATCGACCGCACGGCACCAGCCGCGCAGGCCCGACCTCAGGAGGCCGCCGTGAACGACACCATCCGCCCGTCCGACGAGCCGGAGGCCGCGCGCCCGGGCGGCTCGGAACCGACCGCCGCGGCGCACGCCGGCCCCCACGGGCACCACGCAGCGCACGAGCACGCCGCACCGCAGGAGGGCGACGCCGCCCTCGAGCGGCTGCGCGCGTCCGACCCGGCGGTCGGCGCTGAGCCGGACACCAGGTCGCTCGACGCCGCGGTCCGGTCGCGCGTGGCGAGCCCTCCCGCCGCCGAGCGGCCCGTCGCCGGCACGACCGACGAGCTCGCGGTCGCCCGCGCCCGGCGTGGGCGCTCCCGGTGGGTCCCCGCCGCGGCCGTCGCTGCGGGTGCGCTCGTGTTCGGCTCGGCGGGGTACGCCCTCGGCTCGGCCGGGGAGGACGAGACGCCGTCGGCTGCGCCGGCCATCACGCTGCAGGGCATGACGGCGGGCGCGGCCCCGAGCCAGGCGCTCGGCGCGCCCGAGGCGGCGACGGACGCGGCCGCGCGCAGCTCGATGATCGCGCCCTGGTACGGCGGGCGGACCGTGTTCACGGCCGCCGGCCTGTCGGGCGAGGGCGGGACGGCCGACGGGTGGGCGTTCGACGGCGCGTCCGTCTTCAGCGCCGAGACGGCCGAGCGGGTCGCGCAGGCGCTCGGCGTGAGCGGAAGCGCGGAGCTGCGGTTCGGCTCGTGGGCCGTCGGCCCCGACGACGGCACGGGCGCCTCGCTCCAGCTCATGCCCGACGGCACGGCCAGCGTGAGCTACTACGACCCGACGTTGGACCCGTACGCCTGCCCGCAGCCGACCGGCGAGGGGCCCACGCGCTCCGACGGGTCGGGGACCTCGGGCAGCACGGAGGGGTCCGCCGGGTCCGCCGAGCCGGCAGCCCCCGAGATGGTGCCCGTGCCCGTGCCCGTGCCCGAGCCGGGTCGGGAGTGCCTCGACTCGGCGGCCCTCGGCGACGCGCCGCAGGGCGACGCCGCGGTGTCGCGGTTCCGCGAGCTGCTCGCGTCGGTCGGCGTCGACCCGGACGCCTACCAGTACGAGACCGGTGACTCCGGCATGCGCGAGCTGTCGTACGTGACCGCCAACCAGGTCGTCGACGAGCAGCTCAGCGGGACCGCGTGGAGCGTGACGTTCGTGGGTGACGGCGTGCAGAGCCTCTACGGCTCGCTCGCGCCCCTGGTCCCGCTCGGCGCGTACGACGTGGTGAGCCCGGCCGAGGCTGCCGAACGGCTCATGGACCCGCGGTTCGGCGCCACCACCGGCGGGCCGATCATGTATGCCGCCCGCGGCGGAGTGACCCTCGAGGGTGCGATCACCGAGCTCGACACGGGCACGTCGTCGGCTGCGTCCGAGCCCGCGCCGGCGACCGACCCGACCGTCCCGCCGACGGTGGCACCCGGCAGCGCGCTGCGGTGGCCCGTGACGGAGGTGACGCTCACGTCGTCGCGCCTCGGCCTGACGCTGTACACGCAGCCCGACGGAGCCACGGTCCTCGTCCCGGCGTACGAGCTCAGCAGCGACGACGGCGGCACGTGGTCCGTCATCGCGGTCGCCGAGTCGCAGCTGGACCTGGCACCCGCGCGCTGACCGCGGGCGAGCGGCGAGCGAGCGTCCGGTCGAGCTTTCCGGGCACTCACCCGCTCCGCACTCTTCCCAGCGGAGAGCCGGGGCGCTAGCGTGTCCGCGACGGCCCGACGTTCCCAGCCCCCTGCGGATGCGTCGGGCCGTCCTCTCTCTCGAGACGGCTCTCTCGAGGCGGTTCTCTCGAGACGGCTCTCTCGAGACGGTCGCATCCCTGCGCACGACCAGGATCGGCCGGCCTCCCCCGGCAGGCTGCCCGAGGCTCCACTAGCGTCGCTCGCATGGGTGCGACGGAGCTGGTGCTGGTGCGGCACGGGGAGAGCCTGGGCAACGTCGCCGCGGCAGCCGCGGAGGCGGCCGCGGCCGAGGTGATCGACGTGGGGTTCCGCGACGCGGACGTCCCGCTCAGCGAGCTGGGAGCGGCCCAGGCCGAGGCGCTCGGCTCCTGGCTGCGCGACCTGCCTGACGACGAGGCCCCTCAGAGCGTGTGGAGCTCGCCGTACGTGCGGGCCCACCAGACGGCGCTCCTGGCCATCGAGGCGAGCGGGCTGCCCCTGCCGATCCGGTTCGACGAGCGCCTCCGCGATCGCGAGCTGGGGGTCCTGGACCTGCTCACGACGGCGGGGGTGGAGGCGCGGCTGCCCGAGGAGGCCGCGCGTCGGCGGTGGCTCGGCAAGTTCTACCACCGCCCGCCGGGCGGCGAGTCGTGGGCCGACATGGCCCTGCGGCTGCGGTCCCTGCTTCAGGACCTCGACCGGCTCGAGCACGGCCGGCGCGTGCTCGTCGTCTGCCACGACGCGGTGATCATGGTGCTGCGGTACGTCTGCGAGGAGCTGACCGAGGACGCCGTGCTCGAGATCCAGCGCACGTCCACGGTCCGCAACGCCTCGGTGACGCGCCTGCTGCGCCCGACGGGTGAGGGGCGCTGGACGGTCGACGCCTTCAACCTCGACGAGCACCTCGACGAGCAGCGGGTCCCCGCCACCGAGCAGCCGCGGTCGGACGATGTCCTCGGGGGCTGACCGGCCGCCGAGCGGCGGACGGGAGGGGCCGGTGATCGTGACCCCGTCGTCCCTGCGGGGGTGGCCGCTGCCCGACGTCGCCGACTCCAAGTACGGGCGTGGGCAGGTGCTCGTGGTCGGCGGTGCGCGCAGGACGCCGGGCGGCGCGCTGCTCGCGGGGCTCGCGGCGCTGCGGGCAGGTGCAGGGCGGCTCACGCTCGGCGTGGCGGAGTCGGTCGCGGTCGCGCTCGCGGTCGCGGTGCCCGAGTCGGGCGTGCGGGGGCTGCCCGAGAACGACGCCGGGTCGGTCCACGGGGCAGGGGTCGACCGGCTGGCCGACGACCTGGGCTCGGCGGACACCGTGCTGGTCGGCGCGGGCCTCGACGACCCGGACGAGACGGGAGCCCTGCTGCGGACCCTCGTCCCGCTGCTCGGCGAGGACACCACCCTGGTGCTCGACGCCTACGCGCTCGGGGTGCTCGTGGAGCTGCGCGACGCCGTCGAGCCGCTCCGCGGTCGTCTCGTGCTCACGCCCAACCTCGCCGAGGCCGCGCGCCTGCTCGAGCAGGACGACGTGGACGACGCCGCGCGGGCGGCTCCCGAGATCGCGCGGCGGTACGGAGCGGTGGTGAGCTGCTACGGCGAGATCGCCGACCCCGACGGCGGTCGGTGGCAGATCTCGACGGGGTACGGGGGCCTCGCGACGTCGGGCAGCGGCGACGTGCTCGCGGGCGCGATCACCGGGCTGCTCGCGCGCGGTGCCTCGCCCGCCCAGGCGGCGTGCTGGGGCACGCACCTGCACGCCGCCGCAGGGGACCGGCTCGCCGCCCGCGTGGGTCCGACCGGGTTCCTCGCGCGTGAGCTGCTCGACGAGCTCCCGGTCGTGCTGGCGGAGCTGAGCGCCTGACCGGTCTGCGGGAGCCGATCGTTCCACGGGGTGTCGGCGGCGCGGCGGTCGCGCCGCGCCGCGCCGCCGAGACTCCGCGGTCATATCCGCGCGGTCTCTGCGAGCCCGGTCGAGATCTTCGACTCCTTGGTGCCGTCGGCGGCACTCGGTCCCCCGGTGAACGCCCCGTGGTACCGGCGCGCCGGGTGCGTGTCCTCCGCGTGGACGCGGCCCTCGCCGAAGAGGTTCTCGCGCAGCGTCGAGCCCTCGTACTCGGTGCGCGCCCGCCCGCGCCGCTGGAGCTCGGGCACGACGAGCTCGACCAGGTCCTCGAACGTGCCGGGCGTCACCGCGTAGGCGAAGTTGAAGCCGTCGATCCCACCCTCGTCGACCCACCGCTCGAGCTCGTCGGCGACCTTCTCGACCGAACCGACGAGCACCGGTCCCAGGCCGCCGATGCTGCGCTTGGTGACGATGTCCAGCGGCGTCCACGCCCGGTCGGGGTCGATCGTCGTGAGCATCTGGAGCGCCGAGCGCAGCGAGTCGTTCTCGACCTCGACCAGCGGCTGGTCCAGGTCGTACTCGGAGAAGTCCACGCCGGTCCACCCGCCGTACAGCGACAACGCGCCCTCGGGGTTCGCGTAGCGCAGGTAGTCCTCGAACTTCGCCTGCGCCGCCTCGTCGGTCTCGGCCGTGATCACCGTGATGAGCGTGAAGATCTTGACCGAGTCGCGCGAGCGGCCGAGGGCCTCGGCGCGGTCGCGGATGTCGTCGCTCGTCGCGCGCGCCTGGGCGATCGTGCCGGGGCTGATGAAGACGCCCTCGCCGTGCTTGGCGGCGAACCCGCGTCCGCGCGGCGAGGCGCCCGCCTGGAAGATCACCGGCGTGCGCTGCGGGCTCGGCTCCGACAGGTGGATGCCGGGCACCGAGTAGAACTCCCCCTGGTGGCCGATGGGGTGGACCTTCGTCGGGTCGGTGAAGACGCCCTTCTCCTTGTCGCGCAGCACGGCGTCGTCGTCCCAGCTGCCCTCCCACAGCTTGTAGGTGACGTCGAGGAACTCGTCGGCGAGGTCGTACCGCGCGTCGTGGCTCATCTGGCGGTCGAAGCCGAGGTTGATCGCGGCGCTGTTGAGGTAGCCGGTCACGACGTTCCAGGCCACGCGGCCCTTCGTCAGGTGGTCGAGGGTCGAGAACTTGCGGGCCAGCGCGTACGGCTGCTCGTAGGTCAGCGCGCTCGTGATGCCGAAGCCCAGGTGCTGGGTCACGGCCGCCATCGCGGGGACCTGGAGGAACGGGTCGTTGACCGGCACCTGGACCGCGTCGGTGAGCGAGCCCGCAACCGTGCCGCGGTACACGTCGTACACGCCGACCACGTCGGCGATGAACAGCGAGTCGAACCTGCCGCGTTCGAGCAGCTGGGCCAGCTCGGTCCAGTACTCGAGGGTGTTGTAGTCCCACGCCCGGCTCTCCGGGTGGCGCCACGTGCCGGCGGCCTGGTGGGTCACGCAGGTCATGTCGAACGCGTTGAGGACGATGCGCTTCTTCTCGGGGGTCTGGCTCATGAGCGTCTCCTTGGTGACGGGCCGGTCGGGGTTCGCGCAGGCCCGCCGGCCGGCTCTCAGGGAGGGGTCACGGGAGCAGGGAACCTGCGTGCGGGTGCGCGGAGGGGCGCACCGGAGGGTGCGCCGTCAGGGGTGACAGCAGCGCATTCGCACGGGGATCTCCTTGCCGTCCTTACCGGTGCGGTCGCACGGGTCGGGTCCTCACCCGGAGCACCCCACGACGAGGAGGGTTGCCGGCCAGCGAGCCGGGGCTTCGCGCTGGCGCTCATGACCTGGAAGAGAAACTAGGGCGTCTCACCTGGTGCGTCAATCATGTCCGACACGTGGACAACGGGGTGCGGGCGCCTCGGCGCCGGCGCTCGCGGCAGCCGGCGCCGGACGCGGACCCGGTGGCGGTGTCGCACGCGGTGTCGCAGGCCCGGCGTAGCGTTCCCCCATGCCGCAGCCGCACCGCCCGTTGCTCCTGCTCGACACCGCGTCCCTGTACTTCCGCGCCTTCTTCGGCGTCCCGGACTCGATCAGGTCGCCCGACGGCGTCCCCGTGAACGCGGTGCGGGGTCTGCTCGACATGACCGCGCGGCTCATCACGCAGCGCCACCCGAGTCGCGTGGTCGCGTGCTGGGACGACGACTGGCGCCCGGCGTTCCGCGTCCAGGCGATCCCCTCGTACAAGGAGCACCGCCTCGTCGCCGGGACGACCGACGTCGAGGAGACCCCGGACCGCCTGCTCCCGCAGATCCCGGTCATCGTCGAGGTCCTCGAGGCGCTCGGGATCCCCCGCGTCGGGGCCCCCGGCTACGAGGCCGACGACGTCATCGGCACGCTCGTCGCCCGCGAGATCGCGCGGCCCCCCGCCGAGCGCTCGCCGGTCGAGGTCGTCACGGGTGATCGGGACCTGTTCCAGCTGGTGGACGACGACGCGGGCGTGCGGGTGCTCTACACGTCCCGCGGGGTGGCCGAGCTCGACGTCATCGACCAGGCCCGCCTGCACGAGAAGTACGGCGTGCCGAGCGGACAGGCGTATGCCGACATGGCGGTGCTGCGCGGCGACCCGAGCGACGGCCTGCCGGGCGTCAAGGGGATCGGCGAGAAGACCGCCGTGACCCTGCTGCACCGGTACGGCGACCTGGACGGGCTGCTCGCCGCGCGCGACGCAGGTGACAAGGGGCTCTCGGCGACGCAGCGTGCCCGGCTCACCGAGGCGGCGGACTACCTGAAGGTGGCGCCCGGCGTCGTCCGCGTCGCTCCGGACGCACCGGTGGGAGACCTCGACGACGCGCTGCCTCCCACCCCGGCCGACCCCGGCGCGCTCGTCGGGCTCGCGGAGCGCTGGGGGCTGACCTCGAGCGTCACGAGGATCGTCACGGCGATGTCGAACGGCTGACCGGGCTGCGGGCAGGTCGCCGTGCGTGCCCCGTCAGCCTCCGGCTCCTGCTGCGGCGTCAGCCCTGCGCGCGCGTCAGCACGAAGACCGGGATCTCGCGCTGCGTCCGCCGCTGGTAGTCGGCGTACGGCGGGAACGCCTCGACGGCGCGCTCCCACCACGCCGCCTTCTCCGCACCGTGCACCTCGCGCGCCGTCATGTCCCAGCGCTCGGGCCCGTCCTGCAGCTCGACCTCGGGGTGCGCGACGACGTTGTGGTACCAGGTCGGGTTCTTCGGCGCGCCGCCCATCGAGGCGACGACGGCGTAGTCGCCGGCGTGCTCGACGCGCATCAGCGCGACCTTGCGCAGCTTGCCGGACCTCGCCCCGCGCATCGTGACGATGACGCACGGGCGTCCGTGCAACGTCGTCCCCTGGGTGCCCCCCGAGCGCTCGTAGAGGTCGACCTGGTCGCGGGTGCGTGGGCTGGTGCTCGGCTCGTACTCACCACTGAGAGGCATGCGACCAGTGAACACCAGGACCCGGACCCGCGCGGGTGGGCCGGATCCCGTGGCCCGCCGGGGGAGAATGCTCGCGGCCCGCGGCGGGTGGGCCGGCGAGGAGGAGCACGTGATCACGGTCAGCACCGACGGGTCGTGCCTGAAGAACCCGGGCGGCGCGAGCGGTTGGGCATGGGTCGACCACGCGGGCCCGACGGCGTCGGGCGGCATCGCGTCCGGCACGAACCAGATCGCCGAGCTCATGGCGGTGCTCCAGGCCATCACGGCGCACCCCGGGCCGGAGCCGCTGATGATCGAGTCCGACTCGCAGTACGCGATCAAGTGCGCGTCGGTGTGGGTCGCCGGCTGGCGCCGCAAGGGCTGGCGGACTGCGAGCGGCGGGCCGGTGCAGAACCTCGCGCTGGTCCAAGGCATCGAGCGGGCGATCGCCGAGCGGACGGGTCCGGTGACCTTCACGTGGGTGCGCGGGCACGTCGGCAACCACTTCAACGAGCTGGCGGACGAGCTCGCCGGCGCGGCCGCCCGGGCGGCCGCGCCGGCCGCGGGCGCCGACACCGGCGGCACGCTCGCCCGCCCCGCCGCGTCAGCTGCGCCGATCCCGCCGGCCCAGGAGCTCGACGCCCTCTTCTGACGCTTTTCCGACCGCGACGTCCGCGAGGGGGAGCGGGTCAGTCGACCGTGACCGCCTCGAGGACCGGGAGCCGGGCCGCCCGGATGCCCGGCCAGATCGCCGCGAGCACGCCGACCACCACCGCGAGCACGAGGATCCAGCCGACCGTGTCCCACGGCACCACGAGCGTGCCGAGCCCGACGTCGGCGAACACCGACGGCATCGCGGACGCCAGCGCCACGCCGACCGCGACCCCGACCACCGTCCCGAACAGCGCGGTCAGCACCGACTCGATCGCCACGGTCCCGGCCAGCTGGAGCCGCCCCAGCCCGACCGCGCGCATCAGCCCGATCTCGCGCGTCCGCTCGATCACCGACAGCGCGAGCGTGTTGACGATCCCCAGGATCGCGATCACCACCGACAGCCCCAGCAGCGCGTAGAGGATCACCAGCACCTGGTCGACCTGCGCGGCGAGCTCGCTCGCGAACTCGTCGTTGTCGAGCACCGACACCACGACGAACGGCGCGACGACGTCGGTCAGCGACTCGCGCAGCTCGCCGAGGTCCGTCCCGGGCTCCGCCTTGACGAACACGAGGTTCACCGCGGCCTGCTCGGCCGGCACGAGCTCGGCGAACAGCGGCTCGGGCAGCACGACCGGCGCGGGGATCGCGGGGGAGTCGATGACCGCGCCGACGACGACGCTCGCCCGCCCGGTCGACGACGTCACCTCGAGCTCGGTCCCGATCCCCCAGCCCGTGTCCTCGGCCTCGGCGCGCTGGATGGCGACCTCGCCGTCCGCGAGCCGGTCGAGCGAGCCCTCGGTCGCCTCGATCGCCATCGTGCGGCCGAACGCGTCCGGGTCGATCCCGACGACCGTGGTGGGGTCCGTCGAGCCCTCCCCCGGGCCGCTGCCCGGGCCACGACCGGCTTCCGCGAGCAGCACCGAGCCGAGGGTGACGGCGTCGGCGGCGACGACCCCCTCGACCTCGCGCGCACCCGCGAGCGCCTCGACGGGCACGTCTCCCGCCGCCGACCGCAGGATGAGGTCGGCGGTCGACGCCTCCGCGACGATCGACCGCGTCGAGCCCTGCGCCGACGCCGCGAGCACCGCCGACGCGCCCACCAGCGCCATCCCGATCATGAGCGCCCCCGCCGTGTTCGCCGTCCGCCGCGGGTTCCGCGTCACGTTGCCGCGCGCGAGCCGGCCCAGCGGCCGGATCGTCGCGACCAACGGCGCCGCGAGGACCCGCAGCGACGCCCGGGCGACGACGGGGGCGAGCAGCAGCATCCCGACGAGCACCGCCGCCGCGCCCACACCCAGCACCGTCCCGCCGCTCGCCTCGGGCCGGCGCACGGCCAGCACGACGGCGACGGCGCCCCCGAGCGTCAGCACGCTCCCGACGAGCGCGCGCCACCGCAGCGTCCGCTCCTGCACGACGACGTCGTCCCGCATCGCCTCGACCGGAGCCGTGAGCGCCGCGCGCCGTGCCGGGACCGCGGCGGCCACCACGCTCATGACGGTCCCGACCACGAGCGAGACCGTGACGGTGTACCCGTCGAGCGGGATCTCTCCCGACAGGCTCATCCCGAACCGCCCGAGCACCTCGCGCAGCAGCGTGACGAGCCCGAAACCCGCCACGACGCCGAGCGCGGAGCCCACGAGCCCGATCACCGCGGCCTGGACGAGGATCGACGCGAAGACCTGCGCGGGGGATGCACCGAGCGCGCGGAGCAGGGCGAGCTCGCGCATGCGCTGGCGGACCGACATCGCGAAGGTGTTGGCGATGATGAACGCGCCCACGAACAGCGAGATCCCGGCGAACACGAGCAGGAACGTCTCGACGAACCCGAGCGCCTCGTCGATCTCCGCGCGGGCGTCGGCGCGCAGCCGGTCCCCGGTGATCGTCTCGGCGTCCGCCTCGGCCGACACGACCGCGTCGAGCCTTTCCGCCAGGGCCCGCGCGTCGACGCCGGGCTCGGCGTGCACGGTGATGGTCTCGACCAGGCCGCCGGGCGCGTACGCCGCGGTCGCGGTCGGCACGTCGACGAACACGACCGTGGCACCCGCGAGCGGCGCACCGAACTCCACCTCGCCCACGACGGCAACGGTTCGCAGCTCGCCGCCGATCACGGCGCTCGTCCGGTCCCCGAGCGCGAGCCCCGACGCCTCGAGCGTCTCCGACGCGAGCGCGACCTCGTCCGGACCCGAGGGCGCGCGTCCGGCCGCGACGCTGACCGCCGGGTCACGCGGGTCGAGCGACTGCGCGAAGCTCGGCGCCTGCCCCTGGCTGACGGCAGTCCCGTCCGCGCCGACGAGCACCGCGGGCCCGGCGAGGTCGGGCAGGGCGAGGTCGACGCCGTCAACCGCCGCGACGTCGTCGGCCAGGTCGAGGGGGATCGCGTTGCGGGACTCGCCCAGGGTGCCCAGCGGCGAGCTCGCGCCGGCCGGCTCGGAGCCGCGCACGTACACGTCGCCGGTGAGCGAGCTGGCCACGATCTCGCTGAACGTCGACGCGAGCATCGCGCGCAGCGAGTACGTCCCGGCGACGAACGCCACCCCCAGCGTCACTGCCAGCACCGACAGCACGAACCGGACCAGGTGGGCGCGGATGCCTCGGAGCGTGACGCGCAGCATCAGCCGAGCTCACGCAGCGCGTCGAGGATCGTGTCCGCGGTCGGGTGCGCCAGCTCGCCGACCAGGCGACCGTCGGCCAGGAACACGACGCGGTGCGCGACCGCGGCCGCGCTCGGGTCGTGCGTCACCATGACGACCGACTGGCCGAGGTCGTCGACCGAGCGGCGCAGGAACGCGAGCACCTCGCCCGAGGACCGCGAGTCGAGGTTCCCGGTCGGCTCGTCGGCGAAGACCACCGCGGGCCGCGACACCAGCGCCCGTGCGCACGCGACGCGCTGCTGCTGACCGCCCGAGAGCTCGTTCGGCCGGTGGTGAAGCCGGTCCCGGAGCCCCACGGCGTCGACCACGGCGTCGAAGTGGTCGCGATCGACCGCGCGCCGGGCGATGTCGAGCGGGAGCGTGATGTTCTCGGCCGCGGTGAGGGTCGGCACGAGGTTGTACGCCTGGAACACGAACCCGAGCCGCGTGCGGCGCAGGCGGGTGCGCTGCCGCTCGGACATGCCGCTGACGTCCTCGCCGTCGACGACGACGGTCCCGGACGTCGCGTCGTCGAGCCCGGCCATGCAGTGCATCAGCGTGGACTTGCCCGAGCCGGAGGGGCCCATGATCGCGGTGAGCTCGCCCCGCACGAAGTCGACGTCGATGCCGGCGAGCGCCCGGACGGTCGTGTCGCCGGTGCCGTAGGTCTTGACCAGCGCGCGGGCGTGGGCGATCACGGGACGGTCGTCGCGAGGAGCGCCGTCCGTGGGCGCACGGTCGTCGGAGTGGCGGCCCATGGGTCAGCGCAGCGGCACGAAGAGGTAGGAGCCGTGCTCGCTCGTCCCGATCCGGTCACCGCGGCGCTCGACCACGAGCATCCTGCGTCTGACCGGGATCACCATGCGCCCGCCGTCGCGCAGCTGGTCCACGAGGCTCTGCGGCAGCTCGCGCGCGGCGGCCGAGACGAGGATCCGGTCGTAGCCCTCCGGGCCGGGCCGACCGAGGACGCCGGGGTGCGCGACGTCCAGCGTCGCCCACGGCATGCCCCAGGCGGCAAGGTTCGCCGCTCCGGCGACGGCCAGGTCCGGCTCCAGCTCGATCCCCGTGACGCTTCCCTCCGGGCCGACCAGCCGGGCCAGGAGCGCTGTCGTCCACCCCGACCCCGCCCCGACGTCCAGGACGCGCGCACCCACAGGCACGTGGAGCAGGCGCAGCATCGCGGCGACGGTCGAGGGCTGGGAGTTCGTCTGGCCGTGGCCGAGGGGCAGCGGGCGGTCCTCGGCGGCGAACTCGACCTGCTCGGGCGGCAGGAAGGCGCGCCGGTCGAGGGCGGACATGGCTGCCGCGACGTCGGCGGCCCGCTCGGGGTCCGTCATCGTCCACCTCCGCACCCGCGTCAGCCGGACCGCGGCGACGACCGCGGCGCCGACGGTGGTTCCCGGCCCAGCGTAGGCCGCGGCGGCGGGGGTCAGCCGGGCGGGGCGATCGTCTGGCGCTTGCGGCCGGGCCGGCCAGGTACGCGCCGCTCCTCGATGCCGGTGAGCGTCGTGGCACGCCAGACCGCGCCGCCGTTGAGCCGACCGTCGGGCGCGGGGAGCCAGGGAACCTTGCGTGAGAGCCACACCCGGATGGTCGCGTGCTCGACGCCCAGGCGCGCGGCGAGGCGGCCGATGTCGTACAGGTCGTCCAGGCCTCGCTGCGGTTCGGCGGGCTCGAGCGGCTCGGCGAAGCCCTCGGCGGTGACAGGCGGCGCGAGCGGTGCCGGTGGCACGACGGCGACCGGGGCTGCCGCTGGCCGCGCGGATGCGGCCGAGGTGGCGCTCGCGGCCTGCACCAGGAGCGTGGTCATGGCGACCGCCGGCACCAAGGGCGCCGCCGCCGCCACCTCGGCGCGCGGCAGGACGTCGACGGCTGGCAGGTCATCCACGGGTGGCAGGACCTCGCCGACCGGCACGGCGGAGCCGCCGACAGGCACAGCGGCGCCGCCGACCGGCACGGCGGAGCCGCCGACTGGCGCCAACGAGCCGGAGACCACAGGATGGGTCGGGTCGGCGGTCACCAGGGAGTGTGCGGCCGTCGAGGCCGCGTTCGGCGCGAGCGGCGAAGCGTCGAGCGCAGGTTCCACGGGTGAAGTGTAGTCGCCTGTCACGCATGCGTGACGGAGCGCACACTGGAGCGGGTTACGGATCGGTAACGGCGTCGTTTAACCTGTGACGCGTGAGTGACAGAATGCCGGCTTCTCGGCGCTCGTCGCGAGGCCGGCATCGCGCTCCGGTCGCGCCTGCGGCGCCGCGCCTCCGCCACCGTTTCCACCCTGTGAAGGCTTCACAGGGTGCCCTTGTGCTGGGCCTGGTCCTCTCGCTCGGCGGCTACACCGTCGCGGAGTCGACGACGCAGCAGCAGACGATCGCGCAGCAGCGCATCTCCGCCTCGGTCGCCGAGCGCCAGCAGGCCGAGATCGCCGCCGAGCGTGAGCGGGCCGTCGCGACGGCGCGTGACGCCGTCGCCGACGCGACCGCGGTGCAGACGGTCGCGACGTCGACCGTCAGCGCGGCCGAGCTCGCGCCGCTCGAGGACGCCGTCGCGGAGCTGACCAGCCTGCTCGCCCAGGTCCCCGCGGACTCCCTGCCCGAGGACCTGTTGCCCGTGCTGGACGAGGTCCGCACCGGCGGCATCGAGCGGGCGTCCCGTGCAGTGACGCGCGGCCCGGTCCCGACGACGACGGAGGACGGCGCGACCGGCGCACCCGCCGACCCCGCCGCGACCGGCTCCGCTTCGACCGACCCCGCCGCGGGGAGCCCGGCGGCGGCGAGCCCGGGCGCAGCCGATCCCGCGGAGCCCGCGGTCGCGGACGCCGACCCCGTTGCTCCGCCGGCAGCCTCCGCGGCTGCTGAGCCGGACACCGCCCTCGGTGCCGCGATCGCCGCGAGCGACGCCGCCCGTGAAGCGGCTCTGGGCACGCCCGAGGACGCTGTCGCCGGTGGCGAGCCCCGCAAGGACGACGCTGCTCCTCAGGACGAGGTCGCCGCAGGCATCATGGCCGCGGCCGCCGTCGTCGCGAACCTGACCGCGCAGGTGCAGGCTACGTCGCAGGCCAACGTCGCAGCCGCCCAGGCCGCGGCCGCCGCGGCCGCCGCGGCCGAGCGCGCCGCCGTCGAGGCGGCGGCCGCCGCTGCCGAGGCCGAGCGCCTCGCCGCCGAGAAGAGCGCGCAGCGCGCCTCGCTCGAGGCCTACGCCAACGGTCGCATACCGGCCGACGCCCTGTGCGCCGTGTCTTTCGACCAGTCCCAGCAGCTCCGGTGCGACGCCGCGGAGGCGCTGACCGAGCTGAACGAGGCCTACAAGGCGACGTTCGGCCGGGACATGAAGCTCACCGACTCCTACCGCTCGTATTCGGCCCAGGTCGCGTGCCAGCGAGCGAAGGGTGGGCTGTGCGCGGTGCCCGGCACGTCCAATCACGGCCGCGCCGTCGCGGTGGATTTCGGCGACGGCGTGGAGAGCTTCGGCAGCCGGAAGCACGAGTGGATGGAGGACAACGCCGGTGCGTTCGGCTGGGACCTCCCCGACTGGGCGAGCCGTGGCGGCAGCAAGAGCGAGCCGTGGCACTGGGAGTTCATCGGCTGAGGGCCCACCCTGCCTCGGAGGTCGCCGCCGCTTCGTCCTGGGACCTCGGCGGCGGCGTCGTGGTCGTGGCGTAGTAGCTCCGGGTGGCTGCGGTTCGGGGGCTCCCGGCCTACGGTGGTCGAGGATGCCGCCCGGCGTCCGTCCCACGAGCTGGAGGAGCGTCATGGCCACGCGTACGGCACGGACCGCATGGAACGGCAACCTCGCGGAGGGCTCGGGTCAGGTCGAGCTGACGACGTCGGGACTCGGGACGTTCGACGTCTCGTGGGGCAAGCGGACCGCCGAGGGCGCACCGGGTGGCACGAGCCCGGAGGAGCTGATCGCGGCTGCGCACTCCTCGTGCTTCGCGATGCAGCTCTCGGCGCTCCTGGCCGAGGCCGGCGGCACCCCGGTGGCCCTCCACGTCACGGCGGACGTCGACTTCGCGCCCGACCCCGCGGGTGGCTGGCGCATCCCGCGCATCCGGCTCACGCTGCACGGCGAGGTCGAGGGTCTCGACAAGGACGTGTTCCTGGCGACGGCGGAGAAGGCCAAGGAGACCTGCCCGGTGAGCAAGGCGCTCACGGGCACGACTATCACGCTCGACGCCGCCCTCGACTGACTGCGGGTGTCAGGCGGAGCGCGCGCCGGGCCGCGCGCTCGGTCTGACACACGTGTCGCTTCCCGTGGGGTGTCAGGCGGAGCGCGCGCCGGGCCGCGCGCTCGGTCTGACACGTTTCCGGGCGGCGGTGTCCGGAGAGCGGTTCCGGGCGGCGGGTGGTCGTCGGTGGGTGGGAGACTGCCGCCCGTGTCGACAGTGACCCGCGAGCCCGGACCGCAGCCGGCGGACGCCGCCGCGACCCGTGACCTCGTGCACGCCCTGCGCGCCGAGGTCCGCGGCGCGGTCGACGACTCGACCCGCCGCCGCGCCGAGTACTCGACCGACGCGTCGAACTACCGCGTCGTCCCCGAGGTCGTGGTCTTCCCCCGCGACCCGGACGACGTCCAGGCCGCCCTGGCCGTCGCGCGCGCCGCGGGCGCCCCGATCACCACCCGGGGCGGCGGCACCTCGGTGGCGGGGAACGCCGTCGGGCCCGGCGTCGTGCTCGACCTGTCCCGGCACGTCAACCGCATCCTCGCGATCGACCCCGAGGCGCGCACCGCCCGCATCGAGCCGGGCGCGATCATGGGGAACCTCCAGAAGGCGGCCGCACCGCACGGGCTCAGGTTCGGTCCCGACCCGTCGACCCAGGCGCGCGCGACTCTCGGCGGCATGATCGGCAACAACGCGTGCGGTCCGCGCGCCGTCGCGTACGGCCGCACCGCGGACAACGTCCTCGAGCTCGACGTCGTCGACGGCACCGGGCGCCGGTTCACGGCGGGCAAGGGCCTCGACGTCGTGCCGGGTCTCGACCGCCTGGTGCGCGCCAACCTCGAGACGATGCGGCGCGAGCTCGGCCGGTTCGGGCGGCAGGTGTCGGGGTACTCGCTCGAGCACCTGCTGCCCGAGAAGGGCGCGGACCTCGCGAAGGCGCTCGTCGGCACCGAGGGAACGGTGGTCTCGATCCTCGGCGCGACCGTGAACCTCGTCCCGATCGCCTCGGCCCCCGTGCTGGTCGTCCTCGGGTACCCGGACATGCCGTCGGCCGCCGACGCCGTCCCCGCGCTCCTCGCGCACCGCCCGCTCGCGATCGAGGGCATGGACGCACGCCTGGTCGACGTCGTGCGTCGCGTCCGCGGGGCCGCCGCGGTCCCGGAGCTGCCCGAGGGGGCCGGGTGGCTCATGGTCGAGGTGGGCGGCGACTCGCTGGACGAGGCGCTCGACCGCGCGCGGGCGCTGGCCGCCGACGCCGGCACCCGGGCCTCGCGCATCTTCCCGCCCGGGCCCGAGGCGACCGCGATGTGGCGCATCCGCGAGGACGGCGCCGGGCTCGGCGGCCGGACGCCGTCGGGGGAGCAGGCGTGGCCCGGGTTCGAGGACTCCGCCGTCCCGCCCGAGCGTCTCGGCGCGTACCTGCGTGAGCTCGAGGCGCTCATGGCGTCGCATGGCGTGGACGGCCTCGCCTACGGGCACTTCGGCGACGGGTGCCTGCACCTGCGCCTCGACGTCCCGCTCGCCGACCCGGCCACGGCGGCCGGCAACCTCCGCTCGTTCATGCTCGACGCCGGGCGCCTCGTCGCCTCGCACGGCGGCTCGATGTCGGGCGAGCACGGCGACGGCCGCGCCCGCGGCGAGCTGCTTCCCCTCATGTACTCATCCGACGCCATCCGGATGTTCGAGGCGTTCAAGGACCTGCTGGACCCGAGGGACCTGCTGAACCCAGGCGTCGTCGTGCGTCCGCGGCCGCTCGACGCCGACCTGCGCCGCCCCGCCGCCCTCCCGCTCGCGGCCGCAAGCGGCTTCTCCTTCGCGCACGACGACGGGGACTTCACCACCGCGGTGCACCGCTGCGTCGGCGTGGGCAAGTGCCGTGCGGACAACACGGCGGCCGGCGGCTTCATGTGCCCGTCGTACCTGGCGACCCGCGACGAGAAGGACTCGACCCGGGGCCGCGCGCGCGTGCTGCAGGAGATGGCGAACGGCTCGCTCGTGACCGGCGGCTGGCGGTCGCCGGAGGTGCACGACGTGCTCGACCTGTGCCTGAGCTGCAAGGCCTGCTCGAGCGACTGCCCGGCCGGCGTCGACATGGCCCAGTACAAGTCGGAGGTGCTGCACCGCACGTACCGCCGGCGCCTGCGACCCGTGAGCCACTACGCGCTCGGCTGGCTGCCACGCTGGGCCCGGCTCGTGGGGCTCGCGCCGCGGCTGGTCAACGCGGTGCTCGGCATCCGGCCGGTCGCCAAGGTCGTGCTGGCGGCGGGTGGCATGGACACGCGCCGGTCGGTCCCGAGGTTCGCGGAGATCCCGTTCCGCACGTGGCACCGCCGCCACGGGGACGACGGCGCGGCGCCGCGACCGGGCGGCCCGTGGCGCGTGCGCCGAGGCGCCGAGGCCAGGGAGGGCCGCCGGCCGCAGGTCGTGCTCTGGGTCGACTCGTTCAGCGACACGCTCGCGCCGGGTGTCCCGCAGGCGGCGCTGCGCGTGCTCGACGCCGCCGGCTTCGACGTGGTCGTGCCCGACCAGCAGGCGTGCTGCGGTCTCACCTGGATCACGACCGGTCAGCTCGACGGTGCCCGCCGTCGGCTCACCGACCTGCTCGCGGTCCTGGCGCCGTACGCGGTCAACGGCGTCCCGATCGTGGGGCTCGAGCCGTCGTGCACGGCCGTGCTGCGCTCGGACCTGGTCGAGCTGCTGCCCGACGACCCGCGCGCCGTCGCCGTCGCCCGCGCGACGCACACTCTCGCCGAGCTGCTCACCGCGCCCGCGCCGATCGGACCCGACCCCGGCTCCGGGTGGCGCCTGCCCGACCTCAGCGACGTGACCGCCGTCGTGCAGCCGCACTGCCACCAGCACTCGGTGATGGGCTTCGACGCGGACCGCGCGCTGCTGACCGAGGGCGGCGCGACGATCACGCAGCTCGCCGGCTGCTGCGGGCTCGCGGGCAACTTCGGGATGGAGAAGGGGCACTACGACGTGTCGGTCGCGGTCGCGGAGAACGCGCTGCTGCCCGCGCTGCGCGACGCCGCCCCCGGTGACGTGTTCCTCGCCGACGGCTTCTCGTGCCGCACGCAGGCCGAGCAGCTGGCCGGCGTCGCGGGTGTCAGCCTCGCGGAGCTGCTCGCCGCGCGGCTGCCGGCCGAGGAGCCCGCCCACCACTGACCCCGGGCGGGACCGTGTGGGAGGCTCAGGCATGCTCGTTGCCTTCTCCGTCGCGCCCGTAGGCGTCGGCGAGTCCGTGACCGAGGCGGTCGCCGACGCCGTCCGCATCGTCCGCGAGTCGGGCCTGCCGAACCGCACCGACGCCATGTTCACCACGCTCGAGGGCGAGTGGGACGAGTGCATGGAGGTCGTCCGGCGCGCGACCGAGGCCGCGGGCCGGCACGGTGGGCGCGTCTCGCTGGTCCTCAAGGCCGACATCCGGCCCGGGCGCACCGGCGAGCTGACCGCCAAGGTCGAGCGCGTCGAGCGCCGGCTCGCCCGCGACTGACGGGGGCGCGTCCGGCCACGCGGGCACGGGGTGCGTCGACCGGGCGCGGCGGGTGAGATCAGGCACTCGAACGGCCCCTTTCGGGCGTGTGCGGGCGCCGGGGCGTGGCCCGCGACGACGCGCGCATGGCACAGTGGACGGACCGCAGGCGGGCCCCGGCGAGATGCCGGCAGGCGAACGACGGTCGCGGTGGTGGCGGATACCGACGGAGGGCTGCAGCGTGCCGATCTTCGAGCTGGACGGGGGCCGACCCGTGCTCGTCCAGCCCATGCGACCGGCGGCCGGCGCGTTCCCCACCGACTCGACGTCGGTCGTCGCCGACCACCTCGGCAGCCTGCTCGGCGAGCAGCTCTTCCCCGTCGCGACGCGCAAGCAGGGCGCCGACGCGCCCCACCTGCTCGCGGTCGACGCCGCGGGGCAGCCGGTCGTGGTCGAGGTCGTCCACGTGCTCGACGCCGAGGCGCTGGTCCGCGCGCTGCGCTACGTCGGCGGAGCGGCGCGGCTGAGCTCGGCCGACCTCGCGCGGGCGTACCACGGGGGCCCCGAACGATTCGCGAGCGAGCTCGTCGCCTTCCGCGAGAACGTCCCGGTCGCCGTCGCGCACACGGCCGCCCGCCACGCCGGCGCACGGCTGCTCCTCGTGTGCTCCGAGGTGGACGAGTCCGTCGCGAACGCGGTCGAGTTCCTGCGCGGCCCCGGCGGGCACGTCGAGGTGCTGCAGGTCGGGGTGCTGCGCGGCGCGGACGGCCGCCGGTACGTGGACGTGTCGCCGCTCGCCCCGCAGGCGCCGGCGCGGCGCGCGGTCGAGCCCTCGACCCTGCGTGCGGTCCACGGCAGCGAGTCCACCTCGCCCGCGACCCCGCGCGACGCGCAGCATGACGGGCCGGATGGGCGGGACGGCGTCGACCGCCGTGACGGCGAGCGTCGCGACCTGACCGACCGGCGGGAGGGTGTCGAGCGTCGTGACGGCGTCGACCGGCGCGTGGTCCACGAGACCCGTGCCTGGAGCCAGGACCTTCCCGACGTGCCGGCCACGCGCGGCGCCGACCCGCTCGACCGGGACGTGGCCCTGACGCCGCAGCACGTGGATCCGGCCGCGTCCGCCGTCGACCTCTCGGGCGCGGTGGACCTGCCCGCCGGGCTCGGGTCGTCACCCGGCGTCCCCGGGCCCGACGACGCCTCGCCCCACGACGCCTCGCCCCACGACGCCTGGTCCCACGAGGGCCCGGGGCTCGACGACGCCCTGGCGTCCCCGCCGCCGGGCGAGCACGCAACGGTCGACCTCGGCTCCGAGCTTCGCGCACCCACCGGGGCGCGTCGTCGCTCGGCGGTCGAGAGGTTGTCGACCGGCCCGGTCCCGAGCGCCGGTGCGGCCGCCCCGAGCGGCACCTTCCCCTCCGTGCTGACGGTCCCCGTCGGTCCGGCGGACCTCGGCCCGCCGGAGCCCGACCCGGTGCTCGCCGATCTGGGTGCGCACGTGCGGACGCCGACGACGCTGGTGTGGTTCCGCCGTCGCCGTCGCCAGCGCCTCGTCGCGACGTTGCGGCCGGACGGCCTCGTCCAGCTGCCCGACGGCGCCGTGTTCGCCGACCCCGGCGAGGCGGCGGCCGCTGCGGCGGGCATCGAGATCGACGTCGACGGCTGGCGCGTCTGGCGGCTCGGCGACGACGACGGCCCGACCCTCGCCGAGGTCTGCGCCGGTGCACCGGCCGCCTGGTGACACCGCCGCTCAGTCCCAGCCGTACGCCGTCGTCCAGCGGGTGATCTCGGCGTAGAAGCGGTCGCGGACCGGGCGGGGCGACAGCGTGAGGTCGTGCAGGCCGCCGTCGATCCGGACCACCGTGACCCCGGAGCCCAGCTGGACCGCGCGGCGGACGACCACCTCGACGTCGAGCACGACGTCGGCGGCGGTCATCGCGTCGCTCCAGCGCGGGCTGATCAGGCTGCGCGCCGAGGCGAGGGCGAGGATCGGGACCGAGATCGACAGCCCGCGCGCGACGAGGGCGTGCCCCGCGAGGATCGCGCGCAGCCAGCCCGCCCGGACCGGGAACGCCGGGCTCGGCCGCCAGCGCGGGTCGAACGCCCACTCGCCGCCCTGATCGGCGCTGATCGTCCGGTGGTAGTAGCCCGGGTCGATGTTGGGCAGCGGCGTCTTGCGCTGGAACCGGGCGACCTGGTTGATGGCCGGCGTGCTGATGTGGCGCATCACGGCGGAGCCCTGGAGCTCGAGCCAGGGGCTGTTGAGCACCAGCCCGCTGACCACACCGGGGTTCCGGTCCAGCCACAGCGAGGCGACGAGCCCCCCGGTCGAGTGGCCCATGATCATGATCCGCGCATGGACGCCGAGGTCCCGCCTGACGACGTCGAGGGCCGCCTCGAGATCGGCGTCGTACTCGGCGAGGTCGTCGACGTAGCAGGGCGTCTGGTGCGGGCGCAGGCTCCGGCCGTACTTGCGCAGGTCGACGGCGTAGAAGGCGGCGCCCTGCGCGTGCCAGTACTCGGCGAGCTCGGTCTGGAAGAAGTAGTCGCTCCAGCCGTGCACGTAGAGGATCGCGCGGGCCGGGCGCACCGGCTCGGGAGCCGGCGGGCGGTAGCGCACGACCGTCGCGACGACCTCGCCCTCGTCGTCCGTGCCCAGCTCGAGCGTGCGCGCCTGGTAGTGCGGACCGAGCGCATCCTGCCGCCACCGGGTCGCCATCGTCGGCCGTCGGGTTCAGGCGGTGAGGACGATCTTGCCGAACTGCGCGCCCGCCTCGAGCCGCGCGAAGCCCTCCGCGGCGCGCGCGAGGGGCAGCTCGGTGTCGACGATCGGGCGGATGCCCGTGCGCACCAGCAGGTTGAGCAGCGCGCCGAGGTCCTCCTTGGAGCCCATGGTGACCCCCGCGACGGTGAGCTCGAGGAAGAAGATGCGCTGGAGCTCGGCGGGCGACGCGTCGCCCGAGGTCGCACCGGCCACGACGAGCGTGCCGCCCGGGCGCAGCGACCGTACGGAGTGGCCCCACGTGGCCGCACCCACGGTCTCGAGCACGACGTCGACCTTGGCGGGAAGCCGGCCACCGGGCTCGACGGCGGACGCGGCCCCGAGCTCGAGCGCGCGCGACCGCTTGGCCTCGTCGCGGCTCGTCACGAACACCTCGAGCCCCGCTGCGGCGCCGAGCAGCACGGCCGCGGTCGAGACCCCGCCACCCGCGCCCTGGACGAGCACGCGCGTCCCGGGCGCCGCGCGGCCGGCCGTGAAGAGCATGGTGTAGGCGGTCAGCCAGGCCGTGGGCACGCAGGCCGCCTCGGCGAAGCTGAGCTCGGCCGGCTTGGGCACGAGGTTCCACGTGGGGACCGCGACGCGCTCGGCGAGCGTCCCGGGGTAGTGCTCGGACGGCAGGCTGCGCCGCTCGCCCGGCCCGACGCCGTGGCCCGTCGCGCCGATCACGCCGTGCAGCACGACCTCGCGCCCGTCCGCGGTGACGCCGGCGGCGTCCGTGCCGAGGATCATGGGCAGCTGCTCGGCGCGCAGGCCCACCCCGCGCAGCGACCACAGGTCGTGGTGGTTGAGGCTCGCAGCACGGACGTCGACCGTGCTCCAGTGCTCGCGCGCCGCGGGTTCGGGCTGCTCACCGACCTCGAGCGCGCTCAACGGGTCCTGCGGGGAGAGGCGGGCGGCGTAGGCGGCGAGCATGGGCCCAACCTAGACGAGCGGGAGCATCCGCCCGAGGTCCGGCACCGAGTCGGAGGTGAAGCGGGCGCGGAGCGCCTCGGCCAGGCGGTCGACGTGGTACGGCACCCGCCCGGTCGCGAGCCGCATCCAGAGCAG
Organism: Cellulomonas fimi; assembly: GCF_012952065.1. GTDB lineage: Bacteria > Actinomycetota > Actinomycetes > Actinomycetales > Cellulomonadaceae > Pengzhenrongella > Pengzhenrongella fimi_A. The sequence goes on along the minus strand of NZ_JABCJJ010000011.1, from coordinate 83,661 downwards.
GGGATCGACCAGCTCGAGGCTCCACCCGCCACGTGCCACCACGATGCCGAGCAGCGCCTGCGCGACCAGCTCCAGCGACTCTCGCTCGACGGGGCTCTCGCCCGCCCGGCGCACCGAACGCTCGAGGTCGTCCGCGTGCACGACGAGCTCGAGCAGGCGGGTGAGGACCAGGTCCGAGAGCAGGAGCGGTGCGCGGTGGGTCTGGATCACGCGGTCGTCCGACCCGAGCCGCCCGAGCGTGGCGAACGCGGCGTCGGTCGAGCGCTCGAGGGTCCGGAGCGGGTCGGGTCCGGCTCCGGGCGCTGCGGGCTCCCCGGCACCCACGGGCCCGGAGGCAGGCGTCTCGACGGCAGACGTGCTGTCGGCAGGTGCGTCGTGGCGGGGGGCCTCGGCGTAGCCGCCGAGGTACTCGCCGAGCGTCACGGGGAGCAGGCCTGGCACCGCCGGCTCGCACGCGGCGAGCGCGTCCATGGCGCGGCGGACGTGGGCGAGGAGCTCACCGACGGTGAACTGGGGGAGCACGCTCGGGGCGGCCAGCACGTCGTCGTCGTCGAGGGTGTCCCGCAGCCAGGTCCGGAGCACCCGCCACTGCGTGTCGAGCAGTGCCGACGAGGTGGCGAGGTCGATGGAGGCACGCTGGGAGGTCATGGCGCCATCTTCCTCCCGGCGCCGCCTCGCGCACCCGGGAGGTGACGGCCGGCCGTGCGGTGCGCGCGAGGCGTCAGCCGGCCGTGGTGAGGCGACGCGAGGGCGTCAGGCGTCGGCGAGGAACCTGCGGACGATGGCGCCGATCTGGTCCTCCTCGATGAGGAAGCCGTCGTGGCCGAAGTCGGAGCGGATCATCTCGACCGGGCCTGCGCCCGGGATCCCCGCGGCGAGCCGCTCCGACTGGGCCGGCGGGAACAGCCGGTCCGAGTCGACCGCGACGACGAGCGTGCGCGCGGTGATGGACGCGAGCGCGGCCTCGACCCCGCCGCGGTCCCGCCCGAGGTCGTGCGTGATCATCGTGCGGGTGAGCACCTCGTAGGTGTTCGCGTCGAAGCGGCGCGCGAGCTTCTCGCCGTGGTGGTCGAGGTAGGACTGGACCGCGAACCGGCCGCCGCCGAGCGGGTCCTCGGCGCCCTGCGGGATGCGCCCGAACCGCTCGTCGAGCTCGCGCGCGCTGCGGTACGACGCGTGGGCGATCTGCCGGGCGACGCCGAGCCCGACGTGCGGCCCCTCGCCGTCGGGCGCGTCGTAGTAGTCGCCGTCGGCGAACCGCGGGTCAGCGTGGAGCGCACGGAGCTGGGTGTGGAAGCTGGCGATCTGGTCGCCCGAGGTCTGCGCGGAGGCGGCGATGGCGGCGAGGTTGCGCACGCGGTCGGGCGCCGAGGCGGCCCACTCGAGCGCGCGCAGGCCACCGAGGGACGCGCCGACGACCAGCGCCCACGAGTCGATGCCCAGCCGGTCCGCGAGCCGCAGCTCGGCGGCGACCTGGTCGCGGATCGTGACCTGCGGGAACCGCCCGCCCCAGGGGCGGCCGTCGGGGGCGGCGGACGACGGGCCCGTGCTGCCCTGGCAGCCGCCGAGCGCGTTGGGCGCGACGACGAACCAGCGGTCCGTGTCGATCGGCGCCCCGGGGCCCACCATGGACTGCCACCACCCGGCCGTCGGGTGGCCGGCGCCGGCGGGCCCCGTGACGTGCGAGTCGCCGGTCAGGGCGTGCAGGACGAGGACCGCGTTTTCGCCGCTCGGGGAGAGGGTGCCCCACGTCTCGTACGCGAGCCGGACGGCGGGGAGCCGCCCGCCCGCCTCGAGCTCCAGGGGCCCGACGTCGGCGAGCCGGCGTCGTCCGGGGTCGTCCCCCTCGCGCCAGGCCGCGCTCGCGGGGATGGGGCGCTCGGGTGCGTGGGGACGCGTCGGCGCGCCGGCGGGCGGCGGTTCGGCCGTCGCGGACCGGTACCGGTTCTCGCGCTTGCGGGGCATGGGCCTCGAATCTACGGGCGGGACCGCCGCCGCGCGCGGGACGTCCACGACAGGGGTCTCGCGCACGAGAGCACGCGCGTCGTGGCTGTCGTGTGCTCCCTGCACGGCGGGCGGTCCCTGCGTCATGCCTCAGACGCCCTTGGCCGCGCGGAAGCCCGCGTCGAGGTCGGCGAGGATGTCGTCGATGTGCTCGATGCCGACCGCGAGCCGCACGAGCCCCGGCGTGACGCCCGAGAGCGCCTGCTCCTCGACGGTGAGCTGGCTGTGGGTCGTCGAGGCCGGGTGGATCACGAGCGAGCGGACGTCGCCGATGTTCGCGACGTTCGAGTGCAGCTCGAGCGCCGAGACGAAGGCCTGCCCGGCCTCGGTGCCGCCGTCGAGCTCGAACGCGAGCACAGCGCCCGCGCCGCGGGGCGCGTACTTCTGCGCGCGGTCGTACCACGGGCTGGACGGCAGGCCGGCGTAGTGCACACCGCGCACGTCGTCCCGCGCCTCGAGCCACTCCGCGACCCTCTGCGCGTTGGCGACGTGCCGCTCGACCCGCAGGGACAGGGTCTCGATGCCCTGCGCGATGAGGAACGCGTTGAACGGCGAGATCGACGATCCGAGGTCGCGCAGCAGCTGCACCCGGGCCTTGAGGATGTAGGAGAGGTTGGCGCCGAACGCGCTGCCGACGCCGAGGTCGCGCGCGTAGACGAGCCCGTGGTAGCTCGGGTCCGGGGTGGTGAAGCTCGCGAAGCGCTCGGGGTGCTTCGCGAAGTCGAACGTGCCCGCGTCGACGATCACGCCGCCGATCGCGGAGCCGTGGCCGCCCAGGTACTTGGTGGCGGAGTGCACGACGACGTCGGCGCCGAACTCGATCGGACGGATGAGGTACGGCGTGGCGACCGTGTTGTCGACGATCAGCGGGACGCCGACCTCGTGCGCGACGGCCGCGACCGCCTCGATGTCGAGGATGTCGGAGCGCGGGTTGGGGATCGTCTCGCCGAAGAACAGCTTGGTGGTGGGGCGGGCGGCGTCGCGCCATGCCTGCGGGTCGTGCGGGTCGGTGACGAACGTCGTCTCGATGCCGAGCTTCGCGAGCGTGTGGTGCAGCAGGTTGTACGTGCCGCCGTAGAGGCTCGGGCTCGCGACGACGTGGTCGCCCGCCTCGGCGACGTTGAGGATCGCGAAGGTCGTCGCGGCCTGGCCGGACGACAGGAGCAGGGCGCCGACGCCGCCCTCGAGCGAGGCGAGGCGCTGCTCGACGACGTCGGTGGTCGGGTTGCCGATCCGGGTGTAGATCGGGCCGAGGTCCTTGAGGGCGAACCGGTCGGCGGCGACCCCGGCGTCGGGGAACACGAACGAGGTGGTCTGGTAGATCGGCAGCGCGCGGGCGCCGGTGGCGGCGTCCGGCGTCTGGCCGGCGTGGATCTGGCGGGTCTCGAAGGACCAGGCGTCATTCATGGGGTGGGCTCCTTGGCTGGCTGCGGGGGAGCGCCAGCATGCTGACCGCCGGCGCCCGCGAGGGTGGGTGGGTCGCACGAGGGTGTGCCGGGGTGCCGGGATGGTCGTCGCGGTGCGGCGGGTCCTCCGGGCGCGCGGCGCAGCCGAGCGTGCGAGGTCAGCGACACATTCGACGGCGGGACATGGCTCGAGGGTAGGAGGCGTGTCCTCTATGTGAAACACGCGTCTCACCTGCTGGTCGCCCCAGGTGCCCGGAGGGCGGCTCGCCGCCCGTTCGCGCGGGTGAGAGCCGCTCCGCTTTCCCCGCAACGTCCGCACTCCGTGGTGCCCTGGGCCCACGGAGTGCGGACGTCGTGGGCGGCGCCGTGGTTCGTGGAGCGGTTACGTGCCGCGGCGCCAGCCTGCAGCGACGAGGGCTCGCTCCACGACCGCCATGTGCACGTCCTCGTCGAGCCGCAGGCCGAGGCTCGGGACGCGGAGGACGGTGCCGCCACGCAGGGCGATCTCGTTGTGCCGGAGGCTGTCGTCGATCCACCGGTCCACCCGCAGGTGCCCGACGCCGTCGACCTCCACGACCACCTTCCACCGCGCCCAGCGGACGTCCAGGTACGCCCGTCCGTTCGGGCCGGTGACGAGCACCTGACGGTCCGGCTCCGGCAGGCCTCGGCGGCGGCAGAGCACGGCGAAGTCCAGCTCGTTGAGCGACTGGGCGCCGCCGCCGATCTCCGCGACGACGGACACCATGAACGTGCGGCGCCGATCGCGTCGGATGCGTCGGAGCACCTCCGCCACCTCGTGCGCCGCGGTGACCCGTTGCTGGATCGGGGAGCACAGCATCAGTGCCGCTTCCCGGTCGGTGCGGGCCCAGATCGCGGCCTGGACGCATGCGACCGCCGGGCGGACGCAGGGGATGCCGCCGACCCGGATCACGTCGTCGTCGGTCCACCGGCGGGTCTCGTGGATCCTGACACCAGGCGCGGCCGGAACCGGGTGCGACGACTTGGGCGCCACCACGTGGATCAGCCGGTCGCCGTGGACCCCTTCCAACCCCGCCGCGACGAGTGCGGTGACGCCGCCCAGTGCGGCACGTGGAGCGCCTTCGACGGCGCTCCTCGGTGCGGCCTCGAGAACAGCGAGCCACCAGTCGGATCTGCCGACGCCGTCGTCCGGAGAGACGAGCAGGCAGCTCGCGCCCCGAGGCTGCCAGCGACCTGCCTCGACCTCGGCCTGGACCTCATCCGCCGTGAGGCCGAGCGAACGCACCTGAGAGCGCGACAGGATCCCCGCCTGGAATCGCGCAGCGTGCACGACACGCAGGCGGCGGGCCGCACGGAACCGAGGATCGCGGGACACGGCGACAGATCCTGCGTCGTGCCAGAGGCGAGCTCGCGGACGTTCGCCCTCCCCGGTGCACGGAGCGCCACGCCCCGAGCCTGTGGACACCCGCCTTCCCCCTCGGCAATGCGCAACGTCCGCACTCCGTGGGGTCGGGGCACCACGGAGTGCGGACGTTGCGGGGGGAAGGGGGAGGGGGGAGGGGGAGGGGGAGGGGGAAGGGGGGGAGGGGAGGGGTCAGTGGGCGCCGTCGGCGTAGTAGCCGGTGTCGACGGCCCGCTGGCGGGAGCGCTGGATCTCCGCCTCGGCCTCGACGCGACCGACCCAGTGCGCGCCCTCGACCGACTTGCCCGGCTCGAGGTCCTTGTAGACCTCGAAGAAGTGCTGGATCTCGAGGCGGTGGAAGTCCGACACGTCGTCGATGTCCTGGCGCCAGCTCGCCCGCTGGTCGCCCGACGGCACGCACAGCACCTTGTCGTCGCCGCCCGCCTCGTCGCGCATGCGGAACATACCGAGGGCGCGGCACCGGATGAGGCAGCCGGGGAACGTCGGCTCCTCGAGCAGCACGAGCGCGTCCAGCGGGTCCCCGTCCTCCCCGAGCGTGCCGTCGATGAAGCCGTAGTCGTCCGGGTAGCGGGTCGAGGTGAAGAGCATGCGGTCGAGGCGGATCCGCCCGGTCGCATGGTCCATCTCGTACTTGTTCCGCTGACCCTTCGGGATCTCGATCGTGACGTCGAACTCCACGGTGCTCCCTTGCCTGGCGCGTCGTCGGCCTCCGCGGGCGCGGGCCGACGACGACGACGAAATGGTGACGGTGGCCGCAGCCGTCCGGCGATGCCGGGCCGTCTGCTGCCGTTCCAGGCCACTAGTGTGACGCACCGACGGACGTCGACCCGTCCGGCGGTCGTCCGTACGGAGCCGAGGCGGCGCGAGCCGGCACCGCGACCGGCGGGGTGGCGCACGATGCACCGCCCCCTGCGAGCCGGGCGGCCAGCACGTGAGGAGCAGGCATGGGCAGGGCAGGGCGGGTCGCCGGCGCGAGCCTGCTCGTCGTCCTGCTCGGCGCCGGGGGCTACGCAGCGGCGGACGCCTATGACGTGGTGCCCGGCGTCGTCACCCTCGCGCCCGTGCCGGACCCGCCCGCCCCGTTCCCGACGGCCCCCGGCGCGGTTCCCGCCCCTGACCTCGCCGCCGTCCTCCCGGCCCTGCCCGGCGACGCCCCGGTTCCCGCCCCGGACCAGGTCGCGGCCCTCCTCGCCGGCCTGGTGGCCGACGAGAGGCTCGGCCCGTCCGTGGGCGCGATCGTGGCCGACCAGCTCACCGGGACGGTCCTGGCGCAGTACGAACCGGCGACGCCACGCGTCCCCGCCTCGACCGCGAAGCTCGCCACGGCGGTGGCAGCGCTCAGCACGATCGGCCCTGAGCGCACGCTCAAGACGCGCGTCGTGCGCGACGGCGAGGACGGCGTCGTGCTCGTGGGCGGCGGCGACATGATGCTCGCGGCAGGAGACGGCGACCCGGGCCTGGTCAACGGCCACGCCGGCCTGGCCGACCTCGCGCAACGCACCGCGCACGAGCTGACGCTCGCGGGGACCACGACCGTGAGCGTCCGGGTCGACGACACGCTGTTCACCGGGCCGGCCCTGAGCCCGGGCTGGGAGCCGGGACACCTCGCGAACGGGTTCACCGCACCGATCACGGCGATCGCGGTCGACATCGCCGCGCTACGCACCGACGTCCCGTACCCGCCGCGCCAGACCGACCCGGCGCTCTCGGCCGCCCGTGAGTTCGCGGCCCGCCTCATCGCGGCCGGCATCACGGTGACGGGGACGCCGGCGCGCGGTGCGGCCCCCTCGGGCGGGCTCGAGCTCGCGTCCGTCGACTCCGCTCCGATGGGGGAGATCGTCGAGTACTTCCTCGACACGTCCGACAACGTCATCGCCGAGGTGGTGGCCCGGCTGGTCGCCATCGAGGCCGGCCTGCCGGCGAGCTTCGACGGCGCCGCCCAGGCCGTCCTGACCCAGGTAGGGCGACTCGATGTCGACACGACCGGTGCCCGGCTCGTCGACGGCAGCGGGCTCGCGGCCGGCTCGGGCCTCTCGGCGCAGACCCTTCTCGGGCTCCTCGAGCTCATCACGGACCCGACCCGCCCCGAGCTGCGCCAGGTTGCGGTCGGCATGCCGATCGCCGGCCTGACCGGGACGCTCGACGACCGGTTCACCGCCAGCTCGGCGCGCGGCCTGGTGCGCGCCAAGACCGGGAGCCTGCCCAACGTCACGTCGCTCGCGGGGACGGTCGTGGACGCGAACGGCCGCCAGCTGCTCTTCGTGGTCATCGCCGACCAGACCCCGCCCGGCGGCCAGTGGGCTCCGCGCGAGGCGATCGACGGGTTCGTGGCCGAGCTCGCCGGGTGCGGCTGCAGCTGAGTGCCGGGCGCCGCGACCAGGACGCGCCCACGCTGCCGGATACTGGCTCGATGAACGCCCACGCCTCGGCGGTCCCGGTCGACTGGCCCACGGCCGCGCGGTTCGCTCACAGCCTCGTCCGCCCCGGCCCGAGCGCCGAGCGGGCGGAGCTGACGACGCTTGTCGGCGACCTCCGCGCGGCGGCCACGACCGCCGCCGGCCACGTCGTGCGCATCACGGGCATGACGCCCGCGGACGGAGCGCACCCGGACCACGTCCCCCTCTCGCGCGTGCTGGTCGTCGACCGGTCGCGGTGGGCGCGCGCCAACACCGAGCTGCTCGCGTCGATGACTGCCGACCTCTCGCCGGAACCCGGCGAGAAGGGACCGTCGCGGGCCACGCGGTTCGCGGGGAGCGCGCAGGCGGGCGGCGTGCTCGCGCTCCTCTCGGCGAAGGTGCTCGGCCAGTTCGACCCGTTCACGCCGAGGGCCGTGCCGGGCGGTGCGCTGCGCGGGCGGCTGCTGCTCGTTGCTCCGAACGTCCTGCAGGTCGAGCGCGAGCTGGGGGTCGCGCCCGCCGACTTCCGGCTGTGGGTCGCGCTGCACGAGCAGACCCACGCCCTGCAGTTCGCCGCCGCGCCGTGGCTCGCCGACCACCTCCGGGCGCGCGCCGGGGTTCTGCTGGGCGACCTCACCCGCGACGACGAGGTTCATGAGCGCGAACGCCTGCGTGCGCTCGTCACCGGGGCGGCACGCACGCTGCGGGGCGACGACGACGCACCGGGCGTGGCGGCCATGCTCACCGCCGACGAGCGACGCGTCTTCGAGGAGGTCGGGGCCGTCATGGCGCTCCTCGAGGGGCACGCCGACGTGTCGATGGACGCGGTCGGTCGCTCGGTCGTCCCCACGGTCCGCCGTATCCGCGCGCGGTTCGAGGAGCGGCGCAGCCGCGCGGGCCGGCAGGGTCCGGTGAACCGCCTGCTGCGTCAGGTGCTCGGCCTCGACCTCAAGCTCGCGCAGTACCGCGAGGGTGCCGCGTTCGTGCGGGCGGTGACCCGCGACATCGGGCAGGAGGGGTTCAACGCCGTGTGGGCGCAGCCGGCGCACCTGCCCAGCGCCCGGGAGATCGCGGACCCGCGTGCCTGGGTGCGCCGCGTCCATGGCTGACGACGCGTGAGCGGCCCCGCCCCGGCCGTGGCGGCGGTGCGGCTCGCCGTGCGTCGTGGGCTCGCGGATCTCGAGCCGAGCGACCTCGTGCTGGTCGCGTGCTCGGGCGGGCCCGACTCGCTCGCGCTCGCGGCGGCGACGGCGTTCGTCGCCCCGCGCGCGGGACTGCGGGCGGGGGCGGTCGTCGTCGACCACGGGCTCCAGCCGGGCAGCGCCGAGGTGGCCGACGACGCCCGGGCCGCGTGCCGGGAGCTCGGCCTGGACCCGGTGCATGTCGTGCGGGTACAGGTCGGGGAGCGTGGCGGGCCCGAGGGTGCGGCCCGGTCGGCCCGGTACGAGGCGCTCGACGACGCAGCGCGTCGGCTCGGTGCGGCCGCCGTGCTGCTCGGGCACACGCTCGACGACCAGGCGGAGACGGTGCTGCTCGGGCTCGCGCGGGGTTCCGGTGCGCGGTCGCTCGCCGGGATGCCGGTCCGTCGCGGGCTGCTGCGACGCCCGCTGCTGGGGCTGCGCCGCGCGGACACGGAGGCGGCGTGCGCGGCGCTCGGACTCGCGCCCTGGCACGACCCGACGAACTGGCACGACCCCACGGACTCGCACGTCCCGAACTGGCATGCCCAGACCCTGGCACCCGCCACCGACAGCCCCCGTCCAGCCGTTCCCGCGCCTGTGCGCAGCGTGGTCCGTGCGCGCGCGCTGCCCGTGCTCGAGGAGGTGCTCGGCCCGGGCGTCGCGCAGGCCCTGGCCCGCACCGCGGACCAGCTCCGAGAGGACGCCGACGCCCTCGACGGGCTCGCGGCCGACCTGCTCGCCGCCGCGCGCCGCGGCGGCCACGACGCCTCCGACGACGCCGCCCGTGCCGGCCGCGACGGCGAGCCGGCACGGGAGGTCGGGCTCCGCGTCGACGTCCTCACGGAGGCTCTCGACGCGGTGCGCCGACGGGCCCTGCGCGCGGCGGCGACCGAGGCCGGCTGCCCGGCGGGGGCGCTGCACCGGGTCCACGTGCTCGCGCTCGACGCGCTGCTGACGGACTGGCACGGGCAGGGACCGGTCGACCTCCCGGGCCGGGTCCGGGGCGCGCGCGCGTATGGCAGGCTGACGTTTCGACCCCCCCACGACTGAGGAGAACGACGGTGGACGCTGCCGACATGGGCGACGACCTGGAGCGGATCCTGCTCTCGGAGGAGCAGTTGAGCTCACGGCTCGACGAGCTGGCTGCGCAGATCGACGCCGACTACGCGGCCAAGGACGTCCTCCTCGTCGGGGTGCTCAAGGGGGCCGTTATGGTGATGGCGGACCTGGCCCGCCGCCTGCACGGTCCGGTCGAGATGGACTGGATGGCCGTCTCGTCGTACGGCTCGGGCACCAAGTCGTCGGGCGTCGTGCGGATCCTCAAGGACCTCGACGCCGACCTGACCGGTCGCCACGTCCTCATCGTCGAGGACATCATCGACTCGGGCCTCACCCTGTCGTGGCTGCTGTCGAACCTGCGCAGCCGCGGCCCCGCGAGCGTCGAGATCGCGACGATGCTCCGCAAGCCCGACGCGGCGAAGGTCGAGGTCGACGTGCGGTACGTCGGCTTCGAGATCCCCAACGAGTTCGTCGTGGGATACGGCCTCGACTACGCCGAGCGCTACCGGAACCTGCCCTTCGTCGGCACGCTGGCCCCCCACGTCTACAGCCACTGAGCCCGGCCGGGCGTCCTGCCCTGGGCGAACAGAGGCCAGGATCGCACGGTTGAACGTGTAACTTCACTGGCGAACCCGTCCTCGGATCTGGAGGGATGAAGGGGGCCCCGCCCCCGTCGCCCATGAAACTCAAGCGCCTGACACGCGGCCCCATCCTCTGGGTCGCCCTCGCCGTCGCGATCATGTGGATCGGCGCGTCGACCCTGATGACGCCTGCCGTGCAGCGCATCGACACCTCGGCCGGTCTCGAGCTGCTCGCGGGGGACACGGTCGAGCAGGCGGAGATCGTCGACGGCGAGCAGCGCGTCGCCCTGACGCTCACCGAGGACTACGTCGTCGGCGACGAGAACAAGGGCCGCAACGTCGAGTTCTTCTACGTCGTGCCGCAGGGCGAGTCGGTCGTCGAGGCGATCGCCGACGCCGACCCCGAGGGCGGCTACAACTCCGAGGTCCCGCGGCAGTCCTGGTGGGCCAGCCTGCTCGGCCTGCTCCTGCCGTTCATCATCATCCTGGCCATCTTCTGGTTCCTCATGTCGAACATGCAGGGCGGCGGCTCGCGCGTCATGAGCTTCGGCAAGTCCAAGGCGAAGCTCGTGAGCAAGGAGTCCCCGCAGGTGACGTTCGCGGACGTCGCCGGTGTCGACGAGGCGGTCGAGGAGCTCGTCGAGATCAAGGAGTTCCTCGCCGAGCCGGCCAAGTTCCAGGCCGTCGGCGCCAAGATCCCCAAGGGCGTGCTGCTCTACGGCCAGCCCGGTACCGGCAAGACGCTGCTGGCGCGCGCGGTCGCCGGCGAGGCCGGCGTGCCGTTCTACTCGATCTCCGGCTCCGACTTCGTCGAGATGTTCGTCGGCGTCGGTGCCTCGCGCGTGCGCGACCTGTTCACCCAGGCCAAGGAGAACGCGCCCGCGATCATCTTCATCGACGAGATCGACGCCGTCGGCCGCCACCGCGGCGCCGGCATGGGCGGCGGTCACGACGAGCGCGAGCAGACGCTCAACCAGATGCTCGTCGAGATGGACGGCTTCGACGTCAACGCGAACGTCATCCTCATCGCAGCCACCAACCGGCCCGACATCCTCGACCCCGCGCTCCTGCGCCCGGGCCGCTTCGACCGCCAGATCGCGGTCGACCCGCCGGACCTCAAGGGCCGCCACCAGATCCTCTCCGTCCACGCGCAGGGCAAGCCGATGGCGCCCGTGGTCGACCTCGAGGCCGTCGCGCGCCGCACGCCCGGCTTCACCGGTGCCGACCTCGCCAACGTCCTCAACGAGGCAGCGCTCCTGACCGCCCGCACGGGTGGCCAGCTGATCGGTGACCACGAGCTCGACGAGGCGATCGACCGCGTCGTCGCGGGTCCGCAGAAGCGCACGCGCATCATGAAGGTCAAGGAGCAGAAGATCACGGCCTACCACGAGGGCGGGCACGCCATCGTCGCCGCCGCGCTCCGGTACACCGACCCGGTCACGAAGGTGACGATCCTGCCGCGCGGCCGCGCACTCGGCTACACGATGGTCATGCCGCTCGAGGACAAGTACTCGACGACCCGCAACGAGCTGCTCGACCAGCTGGCGTACGCCATGGGTGGCCGCGTGGCCGAGGAGCTCGTGTTCCACGACCCGACGACCGGCGCGTCGAACGACATCGAGAAGGCGACGGCGATCGCCCGCAAGATGGTCACCCAGTACGGCATGAGCGAGAAGATCGGCGCGATCAAGCTCGGCCAGGACTCGGGCGAGGTCTTCATGGGCCGGGACATGGGTCACGGGCGGGAGTACTCCGAGACGGTCGCCGCGACGGTCGACGTCGAGGTCCGCCGCCTGATCGAGGCCGCGCACGACGAGGCGTGGTCGATCCTCGTGGAGTACCGCGACGTGCTCGACCACCTGGTGCTCGAGCTGCTCGAGCGCGAGACGCTCAACCAGGCCGAGCTCGCCGAGGTCTTCGCGCCCATCACCAAGCGGGAACCGCGCGACGTGTGGTTGTCGTCGGAGGAGCGCGCCGTCTCGCACCGGCCGCCCGTCCTGACGCCCGCCGAGACGGCCGAGCTCAACGGCCACCCGGTGATCCCCCAGGACGAGGCCGCGGCCGCGAAGCCCGAGCACCCGGCCGCCGTCGCCGTCGAGGTCCCGCCGGGCCAGACCCCCGACGCCGCACCGCGGGCCGAGGGGTGACGTCACCGGCCCGCGACGTGACGCCGCCGCCCGGGAGCACGGTGCGGCCGTACGACGCCGCGCGCGTCGAGGCGGCGGTCCGCGAGCTCCTTCTCGCTGTCGGCGAGGACCCCGAGCGGGAGGGGCTCCAGGAGACGCCGGCGCGCGTGGCCCGCGCCTACGCCGAGACGTTCGCGGGTCTGCGCCAGCACCCCGAGGACGTCCTCACCACGACCTTCGACCTCGGCCACGAGGAGATGGTCCTGGTCAAGGACATCGAGGTGTACTCGACGTGCGAGCACCACCTCGTGCCGTTCCACGGCGTCGCGCACGTCGGGTACATCCCGTCGGCCGAGGGGCGGATCACCGGTCTGAGCAAGCTCGCCCGGCTCGTCGACGTCTACGCCCGGCGTCCGCAGGTCCAGGAGCGGCTCACGTCGCAGATCGCCGACGCGCTCGTCGAGCACCTCCGGCCGACCGGCGCGATCGTCGTGATCGAGTGCGAGCACCTGTGCATGTCGATGCGCGGCGTCCGCAAGCCGGGGTCCCGCACGGTGACCTCGGCGGTCCGCGGGCAGATGCTCGACGTCGCCACCCGGGCCGAGGCGATGAGCCTCATCCTGCGCCACTGACCTCGACCGGACGCCTAGGCTGACGCCGTGCCAGTCACCGTCGACCCCCACCCCGCGCTGCCGGCCGGTCTCCCGGAGCGGCTACGGAGCCCCGGGCGGACTCTGGTCATGGGCGTGGTCAACGTGACGCCCGACTCGTTCTCCGACGGCGGCCGCTGGTTCGAGCCGGTCGCCGCGGTGCGGCACGGCTTGGACCTGCTCGCCGACGGCGCCGACCTGGTCGACGTCGGCGGGGAGTCGACCCGTCCGCACGCGGCGCGCGTCCCGGTCGACGAGGAGGTCGCGCGCGTCCTCCCGGTCGTCGAGGGGCTGGTCGCAGAGGGTGCCGTCGTCAGCGTCGACACGACCCGCGCCGTCGTGGCCCGCGCGGCGGTCGAGCGCGGGGCCGCCCTCATCAACGACGTGTCGGGCGGCCTCGCCGACCCGGGGATGGCGCAGGTGGCCGCCGAGACGGGTGCGGTCTACGTCGCGATGCACTGGCGCGGCCACGCCGACGTCATGGACTCGCGCGACGACTACGACGACGTCGTGGCCGACGTGCGTCGTGAGCTCACCGAGCGCATGGCGTCCCTCGTCTCCGCCGGGGTGCGCGAGGAGCAGATCGTGCTGGACCCCGGCCTCGGGTTCGCGAAGTCGGGTGCGAGCAACTGGCCGCTCCTCGCGCACCTGGACTCCCTCGTGGGCCTCGGGCGCCCGGTGCTGGTCGGTGCGTCACGCAAGCGCTTCCTCGGCCACCTGCTGGCAGGGGCGGACGGCGAGCCGGTGCCCCCGATCGAGCGCGACCGAGCGACGGCGGCAGTGACGGCCCTCGCGGCCGCCGCCGGCGCGTGGTGCGTGCGGGTGCACGAGGTCAGCGGCTCGGCCGACGCCGTGCGAGTGGCCGCCGCGTGGACGCGTGCGGCCGCCGCCCGATCCGTGCGAGACGAGAGGGACATGACCGCGTGAGCATGCAGCCGAGCGGGGTCGGGCCGGCGTCGGACGAGTCCGGCCGCCCGTACGACCAGATCCGCGTGACGGGGATCACCGCGACGGGGTTCCACGGTGTCTTCGAGCACGAGCGACGCGAGGGCCAGCTGTTCCGGGCCGACGTGGTGGTGCATGTGGACACGCGCCGGGCCGCCGCCACCGACGACCTCGCGCGCACGGTCAACTACGGCGTGCTCGCCGAGCAGGTCGCCGCGGTGCTGGCGGGTGAACCGGCCGACCTCGTCGAGACCGTGGCGGAGCGGATCGCCGCGACAGCCCTCGCGCACCCGCTGGTCGCCGCCGTCGACGTGGTGGTCCACAAGCCGCAGGCACCCATCACCGTCCCGTTCGAGGACGTCGTCGTCGCCATCCGGCGGGACCACCAGCGGCTGCCGGCCGCCGAGCCGTGGTCGGCCGAGCGGGCAGCCCAGCGCCTTCGCACCGAGCCTGGGGTGTCGAGCCTGCGGCACCCCCCGGCCCCGGCGTCCTCCGAGCCCGTCACCCCGCCACGTGCGGAGACCGCGACCCGACCGTCCGGGGCCGACGCCACGGCCGTCCTGGCTCTCGCTCCCGAGCCGGACGTCGACGCCTTCGGCGTCGAGGCGGTTCGTGCCGCGGTGGCGTCCGCGTCCGGGCCGGCGGCGGCCGGTACGCCCGAGCCCGACCGCCTGGACCAGGAGCCCGACGAGGCCGTCGAGGTCGTGCTCGCGCTGGGCTCCAACCTCGGTGCCCCGCAGGACATCCTCAGGAACGCCGTCTCGGCGCTCGCCGCCGTGCCGGGGCTCGAGATCCTCGCCGTCTCGCCGCTCGCGCGGACCGCACCGGTGGGCGGGCCCGCCCAGCCGGACTTCCTCAACGCCGTCGTGGTCGGCCGCACGACCCTCTCGCCGCGCAGGCTCCTGCGCGCGACGCAGGCGGTCGAGTCGGCGCACGGGCGCGAGCGGCACGAGCACTGGGGCCCGCGGACGCTCGACATCGACGTCATCGTGTACGGGTCGGTGCTCGCGGTGACGGAGGACCTCGAGCTGCCGCACCCCCGGGCGCACCAGCGCGCGTTCGTGCTGCAGCCGTGGGTCCAGATCGCGCCGGACGCCGTGCTCCCCGGCCTCGGCGGCGGACCGGTCGCGGCGCTCGCGGCGACGGCCCCCGACCGGGACGGCATCCGCTGGCTAGCTCTCGACTGGCTCTCGGCGCGGCCCGGCGCCGCTGCACCGGCGGCCACGGCGCACGCCGCGCCTGCTCCCGCGGCGCCGGCCGCTCCCGGCCGCCAGGACCCCTCCTGATGCAGCGCACGCGCTGGCAGACGCTCCTGCTCGTCGCCGTCGCGACGGCGCTCGGGGGCTGGATCGTCCTCAAGGCGCTCGAGGGCGAGGGGATCGGCCTCCCGCCCGTCCCGTGGCTCGTCGTGGTCGTGCTCGTCGTCATCTCCGGGATCGTGTTCAGGATGGGGTGGGCGGTCCGCCAGTTCCTGCGGGGCAAGCGGCCCGACCTCGACCCCATCCGGGCAGCCCGGACCGTCGTTCTCGCGAAGGCGTCCTGCTACACCGGCTCGCTGCTGACGGGCTGGTACGCCGCCCAGGTGCTCCTGGTCCTCGGCGACCTCGACCTCGACTCCCAGCGCGAGCGGGCCGTCACCGCGGCGATCGCGGTCGCCGGCGCGGTCCTCCTCGCCGTGGTCGGGCTGGTCGTCGAGTGGTTCTGCCGCGTCCCGCCGCCCACGGACGAGGGCGCCGAGCCGACCGGTGACGAGTCCACCGACCCGGCCGCCGCGTGACGGCGTCCCGGACCACAGCACCGCCCACAGCACCGCCCACAGGACCGACCACAGCAACGACCACAGCACCGCCCACGGCACCGTCGGCGCGAGCCGCGTCCACCGCCCCGGCCGGCCCGACCCCGCGCTCGTCGAGGTCGACCCGCGGCGATGGAAGGATGTGCGCATGACCTCGCACGCCGGGCTCAGCCCGTTCGACCCGCCGGACGTCGAGTGGACCCCCGTCTCCCCGAAGCTCGCCAGGGCCCGCTTCATCATGGTGGCGGTCGTCGGCGGCCTTCCCCTGGCCGGCGGGGTCGTCGCCGCGGCCCTCAGCGGCCTCGCGTGGCTCTGGGCCGTCCCCGCCGTGATCGGCCTGCTGATGCTCTGGGACGGGCTGCTGATCCCGCGCCAGGTCCGCGCGATCGGGTACGCCGAGCGTGCCGACGACCTCCTGATCCGCAAGGGCATCCTCTTCCGGAGCCTGGTCGTCGTCCCGTACGGGCGGATGCAGTACGTCGACGTGCAGGCGGGTCCCCTCGCGCGCGCGGTGGGCATCGCCTCGGTCCAGCTGCACACCGCCTCACCCGGCACGGACGCCGTCATCGACGGTCTGCCGCCCGAGGAGGCCACGCGGCTGCGCGACCGCCTCGCGTCGCGCGGTGAGGCCCGGCTGGCGGGGCTGTGAGCCACGCCCCCGGCGCCGGCTCCGACGCCGACCCCGACGCCGTGGCCTCCGACGCCGTGGCCTCCGACGCCGTGGCCTCCGACGCCGTCGCCACCGGCGCCGAGGCGGCCGCGCCTGAGGGCCTGAGCTGGCACCGGATGCACCCGGTCACGCCCGCGGTCAAGGCCTGGAAGATCCTCGCGGTCGCCGCCGTGATCGCCGTCCAGCAGGCGGGCGAGAACCTCCGCCAGGCAGGCGACCTGCTCCAGGGCCGGGGCTGGCTCGTCGTGGTGGGGGTCATCGCGGCCGTCGTCGTCCTCGGGTTGGTGTACTCGGCGATCGCCTGGCGGATGACGCGGTTCGCGGTCGACGACGAGTCCGTCTACCTCCACTCGGGCATCCTCTTCCGGCAGCAGCGCAAGGCGCGGCTCGACCGGCTCCAGGCGGTCGACGTCGTGCAGCCGCTGCTCGCACGCATCCTCGGTCTGGCCGAGCTCAAGCTCGAGGTCGCGGGCGGGAGCGGCTCGGGCGTCTCGCTCGCGTTCCTCAAGGAGGACGACGCCGCCGCGCTCCGGGCCGAGCTGCTCGCCCGTGCCGCCGGTGTCCGGCGCACCGAGGGTGAGCCCGCACAGCCCGCGGCGCCCGAGCAGAAGGTCCTCGAGGTGCCGCCCAGCCGGCTCGTCGCAGCGATGCTCCGCTCGAGCGCCTCGTTCGTGCTGGCGTTCGTCGTCGTCCTGGTGGTCGTCGTGACGGTCGTGACGCGCGAGATCGGCTCCGTGCTCGTGCTGATCCCCGGCATCCTCGGCGCCGCGAGCTTCTACTGGACGCGCTTCTCGCGCGAGTTCAACTTCCGTGCCGCGATCTCGCCGGACGGCATCGGGCTGCGCCACGGTCTCCTCGAGCAGCGGTCGCAG
Organism: Cellulomonas fimi; assembly: GCF_012952065.1. Lineage (GTDB taxonomy): Bacteria > Actinomycetota > Actinomycetes > Actinomycetales > Cellulomonadaceae > Pengzhenrongella > Pengzhenrongella fimi_A. The sequence goes on along the minus strand of NZ_JABCJJ010000011.1, from coordinate 66,574 downwards.
ACCGTCCCGCCCGGGCGAGTCCAGGCGCTCCAGCTCACGCAGGGGCCGTTCTGGCGCAGGGCCGGGTGGTGGCGCGTCGAGATGAACGTGGCCGGCTACAGCGGAGGCAGCGAGGCCCAGTCGGCCGAGAACGTGCTGCTGCCGGTGGGGGACCGCGACGACACGCTGCTCGCCGTCTGGCTCGTGCTGCCCGATCTCGGCGTCGCGGACCCGCGTGAGCTCCTCGCCGGGGCGATGGACGGGTCGGGCCCCGACCAGGGCTTCACGACGCCGCCGCGCCGGGCGCGCTGGCTCGACCCGCTCGCCTGGCGCCGGACGGGCTTCGTGGTGACGGATCGCGCGCTGGTCATCCGCACGGGTCGCATCGTCCGCCGCGTCGCGATCGTGCCGCACGAGCGGACGCAGTCGCTCGGGCTCGAGCAGGGTCCGCTCCAGCGACGCCTGGGTGTCGCGACGTTCACGGTCCACTCGACGGCCGGCCCCGTGAGCCCCAGGGTGCCGCACCTCGACGGGTACGTGGCCCGCGACCTCCTCACCGAGCAGTCGGCGCGGGCGCGGACCGCGCGCGCGGGCGCCGGGCCCGAGCTCTGGCTGCGCCCGGAGGCCACGCCGTGACCGGAGCGCCTGAGGGCAGCCAGGGCGGTCAGGGCAGCCAGGGCAGTCGGGCCGGCCAGTCCGGCCGGGCCGGCCAGGGGGGCCAGGCGGGCCAGGGCGGGCCGGCCCGACCGGGTCGGCTCGGCGTCGGCGTCGTGGGTGCGGGCCGCGTGGGCGCGGTGCTCGCGAACGCGCTGCGCGCCGTCGGGCACCCCGTGGTGGCCGCGAGCGGGATCTCCGCCGCCTCGCGCGACCGGGTCGACGCGCTGCTGCCCGGCGTCCCGCTGCTCGAGGTGCCCGCGGTGGTCGAGCGCGCCGAGCTCGTCCTGCTCACCGTGCCCGACGACGCCCTCGAGCCCCTGGTCGCCGGCCTCGCCTCGGTGGGGGCGTGGCAGCCGGGGCAGATCGTGGTGCACACGTCGGGCCGGTACGGGACAGGGGTGCTCGCGCCGGCGCGCGCCGCCGGCGCGATCCCGCTCGCCGTCCACCCGGCGATGACGTTCACGGGCACCTCGCTGGACCTCGCGCGGCTCGAGGGCTGCTGCTTCGCGGTGACCGGACCGGGCCCGGTCCTGCCGATCGGGCAGGCGCTCGTCGTCGAGCTCGGCGGCGAGCCGGTCGTGCTGGCCGAGGAGGTGCGGCCGCTCTACCACGCGGCCCTCGCGCACGGCGCGAACCACCTCGTGGTGCTCGTCGCGCAGGCGGCGCAGGCGCTCGCGGCCGCCGGCGTCGAGCAGCCGGGGCGCATGCTGACGCCGCTGCTGACGGCCGCGCTCGACGGCGCGCTGCGTGCCGAGGACGGGCAGGTCGCCCACGCGGGACAGGGCGCGATCGCCGGGCTGACCGGACCCGTGGCGCGGGGTGACGTCGGCACGGTGCGGGAGCACCTCGCGGTGCTGACCGAGCTCGCGGCACGCGAGGGGGCGTTCGACGTGCCCGGCACCTACCGTGCGCTCGCGCGCGCCGGGACGCAGCGGGCGCTCGCGGCCGGCCGGCTGCGGGAGGACGCCGCCCAGGCACTCCTCGACGCCCTCGCCGACCCGGCACCGCCGCCCGACCGGACACCGCCGCCCGACCCCCCGGCGCGCCCCGCGCCGCCCGACCCGCCCGACCCGTCTGAGCCGCCCGCACCCGGATCCCCCGAGGAGCCCGCATGACCCCGTCCGACCCTCGGCTCGTCCGGACCCGGGACGAGCTGCGGACGGCGCTCGCGAGGCATCCAGCCGCGGCCGGCGGACCGCACGCGCGTGCCGTCGTCATGACGATGGGCGCGCTGCACGAGGGCCACCTCTCGCTCGTGCGGCGCGCGCGTGAGCTCGCCGAGCAGGTCGTCGTGACGATCTTCGTCAACCCGCTGCAGTTCGGGCCGGGCGAGGACCTCGAGCGCTACCCGCGCGACCTCGCGGGCGACCTGCGGCTGCTCGCGGGCGCCGGCGCGGACGTCGTCTTCGCGCCCGGACCCGAGGTCGTGTACCCCGACGGCGACCCGGTGGTGCGCGTGACCGCCGGGCGGATCGGCGACGTGCTCGAGGGCGAGGCGCGCCCCGGCCACCTCGACGGCGTCCTCACGGTCGTCCTCAAGCTCCTGCACCTCGTCGCCCCGGAGGTCGCGATCTTCGGCCAGAAGGACGCGCAGCAGGTCATGGCCGTCCGGCGGATGGTCCGGGACCTCGACGTCCCGGTCGTGGTCGACGTCGCGCCGACGGTGCGCGACGCCGACGGGCTCGCGATGTCCTCGCGCAACGCCTACCTCTCGCCGGCCGAGCGCGAGCGTGCGCTCGTCCTGCCGCGCGCGCTGCGAGCGGGAACAGACGCCCTCACCGGGCACGACGGCGACGCCGAGTCCGCGCGCACGGCCGCCCGGGCAGCGCTCGACGGGGCCGACGTCGTGCTCGACTACCTCGCGCTCGTCGACCCCGCGACGGCCGAGGAGGTACCGGCCGGCTACCGGGGACCGGCGGTCCTCGCGGTCGCCGCCCGGGTCGGCGCCACCCGCCTCATCGACAACGTGCCGCTCACCCTCGGCGGGGAGGCGACCCGATGACCTCGCGACGTCGCACCATGATGACGTCGAAGATCCACCGGGCGACCGTGACGCAGGCCGACCTGCACTACGTCGGCTCGGTGACCGTCGACTCCACGCTGCTCGCCGCCGCGGACCTGCTCCCGGGCGAGCAGGTCGACGTCGTCGACGTGACGAACGGCGCCCGGCTCACGACCTACGTGATCGCGGGCGAGCCCGGCTCCGGCCAGATCTGCATCAACGGCGCGGCCGCGCACCTCGTGCACCCCGGCGACGTCGTCATCCTCATCGCCTACGGGTCGATGGACGACGCCGAGGCCCGCACCTACGCGCCGAGCGTGGTGTTCGTCGACGAGCAGAACCGGGTCGTCGAGCTCTCGGACGATCCCGGTCAGGTGCCCGACGCCGCCGCGGACCTGCACGGCGGCCTGCGCCCGAGCGGGCTGCCCCTCCACGGGTCCCGGCGGTGACCCGCCTCGCACGACGGCTCGCGGCCCCGGCGCCGGGGTGGACGACCGAGGCCGACGTCGTCGTCGTCGGCTCGGGGATCGCGGGGCTCAGCGCGGCGCTCGAGCTGCGGAACCGCGTCCCGCGCGTGCTGCTCGTGACCAAGGGCGCGCTCGCGTCCGGCTCGACCGTGTGGGCGCAGGGCGGCGTCGCGGCCGCGCTCCACCCCGAGGACTCGCCGGCCGCGCACCTGGCGGACACGCTCGTCGCGGGTGCCGGGCTGTGCGACCCGCGGGCGGTCGAGGTGCTGGTCACCGAGGGTCCGGCGCGCGTGCGGGAGCTGGTCACCCGGGGCGCCGTCTTCGATCTCGACGCCGCGGGCGACCTCGCGCTGACCCGCGAGGGCGGGCACCACGCCGACCGCATCGTGCACGCGGGTGGCGACGCGACGGGCGCCGAGATCTCGCGCGCCCTCGTCGCGCAGCTCGAGGCCGTGCGCACCGACCCGGGCATCGAGGTCATCGAGCACGCGCTGGTGCTCGACGTCCTCACGAGCGCCCCGGGTCCCGACGGGCGTCCGGGTGCGGCGTGCGGGGTGACGCTCCACGTGATCGGCGAGGGGTCGCGCGACGGGGTCGGCGCGGCGCTGGGGCGCGCGGTCGTGCTGGCCACGGGCGGCATCGGGCAGGTGTTCCGGTCGTCGACCAACCCGGTCCAGGCCACGGCCGACGGGATCGCGGCCGCGCTGCGCGCCGGGGCCCGCGTGGGGGACGTCGAGTTCGTCCAGTTCCACCCCACGGTGCTGTGGCTCGGGTCGGGCGTGCTGGGCCAGCTCACGCTCGTCTCCGAGGCGGTGCGGGGCGAGGGCGCGTACCTGCTCGACACCGACGGCGTGCGGTTCATGCCGGGGGTGCACCCGATGGCGGAGCTCGCGCCGCGCGACGTGGTGGCGCACGCGATCGTCGGGCGGATGGCGCAGACAGGGGCCGACCACGTGCTCCTCGACGCCCGCCACCTCGGTGCCGACTTCCTGCGGGCGCGGTTCCCCACGATCCACGACCGGCTCCTCGAGCACGGCATCGACCTCACGACCGACGTCGTGCCCGTGGCGCCGGCGCAGCACTACCACTCGGGCGGCGTCGTGACGGACCTGTCCGGTCGCTCGACGCTGAGCGGGCTGTACGCAGCGGGCGAGGTGGCGTGCACGGGGGTGCACGGCGCCAACCGGCTGGCGTCGAACTCGCTCGTCGAGGGCCTCGTGTTCGCGCAGCGCGCGGCGCGCGACATCGCGTCGCGCGTCGCCACAGGCGAGCTGCCGCACCGCGACCCGGTCGAGCGGCCCGGCGGTGATGCGCTCGTCGCGGCGGCCGCACGCTCACGGATCCAGCGGGCGGCGTCGTCGGGGCCGGGCGTCGTGCGGACCGCGGAGGGACTGGCCACCGCACAGGTCGAGCTCGCCGCGGTGCGGACGGACGCGCACCGGGCGGCCGGCGTGGTCGCCGCGCCGCAGTCCGCGGAGTGGGAGACGACGAACCTCCACCAGGCCGCGACCGTGCTCACGGCGACCGCCCTGCTCCGGACCGAGAGCCGCGGCGGGCACTTCCGGGCGGACTTCCCGGTGCCCGACGAGGCGTGGCGGGTGCGGCTCGAGTCGTCCCTCACGGCGGACGGCGGGCTCAGGACGGAGCGCGCGCCGCTCGGCTGACCTGTCGAGCGCCTCGTCCCCCGCCGGGGTCGGATCGGGGACGACCAGCTGCCGGACGGCTACTGCGTGGACTTGGAGTCGCCGTCCATGGGGAGCATCTGGCCGCTGATGGTCCGGCCGTGGGGGCCGGTGAGGAACAGCACCAGGGCGGCGATGTCCGCGGCGTCGATGAACTGCTTGATCGACTGGTTCCCGAGGGCTTCGGTCCTGACGTCGTCGAGCGGCCGCCCGGTCGCCTCGGCGCGGCCGGCGAGGACGCGGTCGATGCGGTCCCCGGCCACCGCGCCGGGGTGGATCGTGTTCGACGTGATGCCGAACTCGCCCAGCTCCATCGCGAGGGTCTTGGCGAAGCCGACCAGGGCCCACTTGGTCGCCGCGTACGCGATGCGGTTCGGGTACCCGAACCGGCCCGCGAGGGACGACATGGTGATGATCGAGCCGGCGTCGGACTCCTTGAGCAGCGGGATGGCGCGCTGGGTGACGAGGAAGGTGCCGTGCAGGTTGACGTCGACGACGGCGCGCCAGTCCTCGAAGGGAAGCTCATGAGCGGGCGTGGTCGGCCCTCCGATCCCGGCGTTGTTGACGAGCACGTCGAGCCCGCCGAGGTCGCGGCGGACGTCCTCGAAGAGGCGGTCGACGGCGCCCTCGTCACTCACGTCCGTCACGGACCCGGTGACGGAGTCGGAGCTCGCGACCACCTCCGCGACGGCGTCGTCGGCGATGTCCGCGACGTGCACGCGGGCGCCGTCGGCCACGAAGGCCTGGGCGATGGCGCGGCCGATGCCGCCTGCACCGGCTGTGATCAGGACATGCTGGGTCACGATGCTTCTCCTTCGGTGGTCCGGTCGTTGGGCAAGGTCGCGCCGTCCTCGAAGAGGCGGTCGCGGGTGAGCAGCCACGCGCCCACGACCATGACGGCCGCGGAGGCGACGAAGACGAGGAGGGGGACGGTCCATCCGCCGGTGGCGCTCGAGAGCAGCCCACCGAGGAACGGGCCGACGGTTCCGACGGCGTAACCGACGCCGAGGCTGAAGCCGGTGACGACCGCGGAGCCCTCCGGCGTCCGGGTGCGGAGGTTGAACATGACCATGGCGAACGGGAACGCGCCGCCCGAGACGCCCAGGACGAACGCCCACAGGACCCCCGCCGAAGGCGCGGCGATGATCCCCAGGTACCCGACGGCCAGGACGACAGGGAACAGCAGGCCGATCACGAACGGCCTGCGCAGCCGGGACGTGATGATCGGGGTGACCAGTGCCATGGGCAGGGTCAGGAACGTGAAGATCGAGTACGTGCCCGCGGCCTGCGCCTCGGTGGCGCCGAGGTCCTGGAACATCACGGGCATCCAGGCGAGCATCGCGTACGTGTTGAGCGCGGCCATGCTGTAGAAGATCGCCCCGCCGAGGGACGTCGGATTGGTCAGCAGCGTCCGTATGCCGACCTTCGGCGACTCCTGTGTCGCGGCGGCAGCGGGGTCGGCGGCGCGGTTGCGCTCCTGCACCGCAGCGGCGATCCAGGGCAGCGCGGCGAGCACCATGAGCCCGCCCCAGGAACCGACCGAGAAGCGCCACCCCAGGCTGTTCGCGACGGGGACCGCGAGCAGTGCAGGGATGGTCGCCCCTGCCTGGGTGAGCAGCGTCAGCACGGACATCGCCGTGGCCTGCCGGTCACCGAACCACTGCTTGACCAGCGGTGGGCCCACGACGTTGCCCACACCCATCGCGAAGAGCGCGACGAACCCGAAGGCCAGGAACGCCAGGTCGGAGTTCCCCAGCACACGCACCACGGTGCCGGCGGCACCCACGAGCATCGCGACGACGGCGACCCGCGTAGGACCGTAGCGACGGACGAACCCCGGCGCGACGAACCCCGCCAGACCGAACGCGATCGTCGGCAGCATCCCCAGGATCGTGGCGCCGAACGTGTCGAGACCGATCTCCTGCTCGATGCGGGTCAGCAGGGGCGCGACTCCCGTGACGGCGTGACGGAGGGACAGCGCCAGCAGCATGAGTCCGACGAAGAAGAGGATCCGGCCGCGCCAGGGCCGGGCACGCGGCGCCTCCTCGCGGTCGCGGGCCTCGGGGAGGTGCTCGGAGCCGGGCGTCGTCGGGTCGACCGCCCCCGCGTCGTCGTCGGCCCGCGCATGCCCGGCGCGGTCCATGATGCTGCCCTCCGGTACCCACCGTCCGCGATCATCGGCAGAGCTTCCCGACCACTGTGGCATCGGAGCACGACGGCGGCGACCCAGGCTGCGGGACACCGGTCTCGCCTTCGCCGCCGGTCCGTCACCGCGGCCGGTCCGTCACTGCGGCCGGTCCGTCACTGCGGCCAGTGTGTCGCAGGGTTCACCTCGTCGCGCGGACCCGGTTCGCGCAGCCGAGGATCACCTCGGCGGCGAACGCGGCGTCGTCGAGGTCGGTCTTCCACGACGAGACGCTGATGCGCATGGCCGCCGCGCCGTCCCACGACGTCGGGCCGACCCAGATCCGGCCGTCCGCCTGGACCGCGGCGACGAGCGCCTGCGTCGTCGGGCCGTCGTCGCACCGCACGAGGACCTGGTTGAGCACCACGTCGTTGAGGACCTCGAGGCCCCCCGCCCGCAGCCGGTCGGCGATCAGCACCGCTGCGTCGCACGCGCGCTGGACCAGGTCCGCGATCCCGCGCCGGCCGAGCGTCCGCAGCACCGACCACACCTCGACCTGGCGTGCCCGCTGCGACGACTGCGGCGTGTGGTGCATGGCCTCGAAGCCGACGTCGGACGGCAGGTAGCCGGCCACGGCGGCGAACGTGCGGCGCAGGTCGGCCGGCTCGCGGACGAACGCGATCCCGCTGTCGTAGGTCACGTTGAGCCACTTGTGCGCGTCGGTCGCCCACGAGTCGGCGCGCTCGAGGCCGCGCACCAGGTCCCGTCGGGTCGGGTCGGCCATCGCCCAGAGCCCGAAGGCGCCGTCGACGTGGAGCCAGCCGCCGCGCGCGGCGACCCAGTCCGCGAGCCGGTCGAACGGGTCGAAGGCGCCCGTGTTGACCTCGCCGGCCTGCGCGCAGACCAGCACCGGCCCGGGCCCGGCCCGCTCGGGGAGCAGCTCGGGCAGCAGCTCCGCGCGCATCCGACCCTGGTCGTCCGCGGGGACGACAGTCACGCGCGAGCGGCCGAGCCCCACGAGGCCGAGCGACTTCGACAGCGTCGAGTGCGCACGCTCCCCGACGACGACGTCGATCGCGGGCGCGCCGAAGAGCCCGTCCGCCTGGGCGTCCCACCCCGCCCGGGCGAGCAGCGCGTCGCGCGCGGCGGCCAGCCCGGTCGCGTTGGCGACGGTGGCGCCGGTGACGAACGCGACGGCGGTGCCGTCCGGCATCCCCAGCAGGTCGACGAGCCACCCACGCACGACGTCGTGCAGACGTGCCGCCACGGGAGACATGACGGGGAGCGCGGCGTTCTGGTCCCAGGCCGCCGCGAGCCAGGCGGCTCCGAGGGCGGCCGGCTGGGTTCCGCCCGTGACGAAGCCGAAGTACCGCGGCCCGGTGCTCGCGACCGTCGCGGGGCCGCCGACGTCGCGCAGCAGCCGCAGCGTGTCCGCCGCGTCGGTACCCGCGTCGGAGAGGGGCGCGTCGAACGCCGTGAGCGCGGCGACCGCGTCGGCGTCCGGAGCGACGCGCCGGCCGTCGACCGAGGCCGCGTACGCGAGCGCGGCGTCCGCCGCCTCGCGCAGGAGTGCGTCGGTGTCGAGCGGCCCGCCACGCGGACGGGGCGCTGCCGGTGCGGGCGGGGCGTCGTCGGGAACCATGCTCGAGGGTGGCAGCCGGAGCAGGCGCGCGGGAAGGGGAGGTGCTCGTGACCAACGCGCTCGACATCGGCAGGTCAGGCGTGCTCCTGCCCGCCGCTACCGTGACCGCGTGACAGTCCGCCCCGCCGCCCGTCCCGCGCCCGCCCTCGAGCCGCTCGACCACGGCTGGCTCGCCGGTGTCGTGGCCCGCGCCCTCGACGAGGACCTCGGGCCGGCGCCCGGGCGCGACGTCACGACGCAGGCCACGGTCTCGCCCGACGAGACCGGCGCGGCGCACCTCGTCGCGCGGCAGGCGGGCGTGGTCGCGGGCCTCGTCGCGGTCGCCGAGGTGCTCGACCAGGTCGCGGACCGGCTCGGCCTGCCCCGGGCGGAGGTCGACCTCCACGTGCCCGACGGCGCAGCCGTGGCTCGCGGCGACGTCCTCGCCGTCGTCCGTGGCCGGGTCCAGGTGCTGCTCGTGGCCGAGCGCACGGTCCTCAACCTCGCGAGCCGGGCGTCCGGGGTCGCGACGCACACGCGCCGCTGGGCCGAGGCGCTCGCCGGCTCCGGCGCGAAGGTGCTCGACACGCGCAAGACGACCCCGGGCCTGCGCGCGCTCGAGAAGTACGCCGTGCGCTGCGGCGGCGGCACCAACAAGCGCATGGGGCTCTACGACGTCGCGATGGTCAAGGACAACCACGTCGTCGCCGCCGGCTCGGTGAGCGCCGCGGTGACGGCGGTGCGCACCCGCTTCCCGGACGTCGTCGTGCAGGTCGAGGCCGACACCCGCGAGCAGGCGCTCGAGGCGCTCGACGCCGGGGCGCGGTTCCTGCTGCTCGACAACATGCCCGTGCCCGTGCTGCGCGAGGTGGTCGCGGCGGTGCGGGCGCGGGAGGCCGAGACCGGCCCGGTCGAGCTCGAGGCGACCGGCAACCTCACGCTCGACCGCGCCGCGCAGGTCGCGGCCACGGGGGTGGACTACCTGTCGGTCGGCGGGCTCACGCACTCCTCGCCGATCCTCGACCTCGCGCTGGACCTCGTCGCGCGGTCGTGACGTCGGCGGCGCCAGGGACGGGCGCGAGCCGGTCGGTAGGATCACGCGGTGACCTCGTCCGACCCCACCGTCCCCACCGTCCCCACCGCCGACGCCGCAACCACCGCTGCCTCGGGCGGTGACCGGTCGGCCGTCGCCGCTCCCACGGGGCCGGCCGGGGCGGCCCCGGCCGCCGACGACCTGCCCGAGCAGATGCGGGTCCGCCGGGAGAAGCGCGAGCGGATCCTGGCCGCGGGCGGCGAGGCGTACCCCGTCTCGGTCCCGCGCACGCACGGCATCGCCGAGGTCCGCGCGGCGCACCCCGAGCTCGAGGCGGGTCAGGAGACCGACGACGTCGTCGGCGTCGCCGGCCGCGTCGTGTTCCTGCGCAACACCGGCAAGCTCTGCTTCGTCACCCTGCAGGAGGGCGAGGGGTCCCGGCTCCAGGTCATGCTGAGCCAGGCGGCGGTGGGCGAGGAGTCGCTCGCACGGTTCAAGGCCGACGTCGACCTCGGCGACCACCTCTACGCGCACGGCCGCGTCATCAGCTCGCGGCGCGGTGAGCTCTCCGTGATGGCCGACGACTGGCAGCTCGCGGCGAAGGCCCTGCGCCCCCTGCCGGTGCTGCACAAGGACCTGTCGGAGGAGGCGCGCGTCCGGCAGCGGTACGTCGACCTCATCGCCCGCCCGGCGGCCCGCGACATGGTCCGGCTGCGGGCCGGCGTCGTGCGCTCGATCCGCGAGAACCTGCACCGACGCGACTACCTCGAGGTCGAGACGCCGATGCTCCAGACGATCCACGGCGGGGCGTCGGCCCGCCCGTTCACGACCCACATGAACGCGTTCGACCTCGAGCTCTACCTGCGCATCGCGCCCGAGCTGTTCCTCAAGCGCGCGGTGGTCGGCGGGGTCGAGCGGGTCTACGAGATCAACCGCAACTTCCGGAACGAGGGCGTCGACTCGACGCACTCGCCCGAGTTCGCCTCGCTCGAGGCGTACGAGGCGTACGGCGACTACGACACGATGGCGACCCTCACCCAGGACCTGGTGCAGCGCGCGGCGCTCGACGTGCTGGGCACGACGAGCGTGACCCTCCCGAACGGTGAGCCGTACGAGCTGGGCGGCGAGTGGACGACCCTGCGCCTGTACGACTCCCTCTCGGACGCGCTCGGCGAGGAGATCACCGCCTCGACGTCGGTGGCGGAGCTCAGCGCGCACGCCGACCGGCTCGGCATCGCCGTCGACCCCGCGAAGGTCAACCACGGCAAGCTGGTCGAGGAGGTCTGGGAGCACCTCGTCGGTGACCACCTGTACGCGCCGACGTTCGTGCGCAACTACCCGGTCGAGACGTCGCCCCTCACGCGGGACCACCGCACCGAGCCCGGTCAGGTCGAGAAGTGGGACCTGTACGTGCGCGGGTTCGAGCTCGCGACGGCGTACTCCGAGCTCGTCGACCCCGTGATCCAGCGGCAGCGGTTCGAGGCGCAGGCCCTGCTCGCCGCGGCCGGGGACGACGAGGCCATGGCCCTGGACGAGGACTTCCTCACCGCGATGGAGTACGCCATGCCGCCCGCAGGTGGCATGGGGATGGGCATCGACCGCCTGCTCATGGCCCTCACCGGGCTCGGCGTGCGCGAGACGATCCTCTTTCCCCTGGTCAAGCCCCTCGCCTGATTCGGCCGCCACCGGCCCGAGCGCCGACGTACAGTAGGCGTGTGAATCCCGTGCTCGCCGGCATCGCCGCCCTGGTCCCCTCGGCCGGGGTCGGGTTCCTCTTCTATCTCGCGATGCGCGCGGTCGTGAATGCCGACCGCAACGAGCGGGCGGCCCTCGCGCGTCTCGACGCCCAGGAGCGCGACGCGGCGGAATCGTCGCACCAGTAAAGCCGTCCGGCAACCGCTGGGTGGTGTGCGCGGAATGCCGAGCCAGTAACACCCGTCACCCGTCGAGTCATATCTTCGCGCGACTCGCAGCGGTGGCGGGCCAGCCTTTGACGCATGATTCATCTGGTGCCATGATTTCAGCACCCGATCTCCTCCCACGCTGAATCCGAGGCAATCCCATGGCTCAGAAGGTCCAGGTTCTTCTGGTCGACGATATCGATGGCGTCGCAGCCGACGAGACCGTCACCTTTTCTCTCGACGGCGTCTCCTACGAGATCGACCTCACCGCGGCGCACGCCTCGGAGCTTCGCGACTCGTTCGGCAGGTGGGTCGGCCACGCCCGCAAGGTGAGCGGCCGTTCCGGTGCGCGGCAGGCACGCGGCTCCGGTGGCAGCGCGCGCCGGTCGAGCGGCTCGAGCGATGCGACGGCGATCCGTGAGTGGGCCCGCGCGAACGGCCACAATGTCTCCGAGCGGGGTCGCATCTCGGCCGACGTCAAGGCCGCCTACGAGGCCGCGCACTGAGATTCGGCGAGCGCCGGGCGGCGCAGCCCGTGCGAGGCTCGCGGCGCCCGCTCACGAAGCGCCCGCATTCCGGGGGAACTCGGAATGCGGGCGCTCCGCCGTCGAGGGGGTGTCCTCTCGTCCCCACGGACGACGGGTTCACGGACACGCCCCGCAGGTGAACGAGGGCGTCAATGCATGCGCACGAGGCGCGAGCGTGCGACGCGCCTGGTGGATCGTTCCGACGTCGTGGATCGTTCCGACGTCGCGCCTCGATGTGCGACCCGCCCGGCCGGTGACCGACACTAGGACCAGACCCGTCCTCCCGCGCCGCAGCCGCGAGCGCCCGTCCTCGCCTGGAGCACCGTGAGCATCGAGCAGCCCCGCGTGGCCATGCTCTCCGTGCACACGTCGCCCCTCGACCAGCCGGGCGTCGGTGACGCGGGCGGCATGAACGTGTACGTCACCGACCTCTCGCGCGCGCTCGCCCGCCGCGGGGCGCGCGTCGAGATCTTCACGCGAGCCACGTCGTCGCGCCAGGCCGACGTCGTCGAGCTCGACGAGGGCGACCCGCGCGTGCTCGTGCGGCACGTCCCGGCGGGGCCGTTCGAGGGCCTCGACAAGAACGACCTGCCCGGCCAGCTCTGTGCGTTCGCTGCGGGTGTGCTGCGCACCGAGGCCGGCCGCTCGGAGGGCTGGTACGACGTCGTGCACTCGCACTACTGGCTCTCCGGCCAGGTCGGGTGGCTCGCGGCCGACCGCTGGGACGTCCCGCTCGTCCACACCATGCACACGCTCGCCAAGGTCAAGAACGCCTCGCTCGCGCCGGGTGACACCCCCGAGCCGTTCGGGCGCGTCATCGGCGAGGAGCAGGTCGTGGCGGCCGCGGACGCCCTCGTCGCGAGCACCGCGCAGGAGGCGGCGGACCTGGTCGGCCTGTACGACGCCGATCCGGCGGCCGTGCACGTCGTCGCGCCGGGGGTGGACCTCGACCTCTTCCGCCCGTTGCCGGCCGTTCCGGGGGCGCGCGCCGTGGTGCGGTCCCGGCTCGGCCTCCCCGCGGACCGCCCCGTCGTGCTGTTCGCCGGCCGCGTGCAGGCGCTCAAGGCGCCCGACGTCCTCGTGCGGGCGCTCGGGGTCCTCGCGGCCACCGGCCGCCCGGTACCGCTGCTCGTCGTCCTCGGCGGGCCGAGCGGGCGCCCGACCGCGGTGCGCGAGCTCGAGGCGCTCGCCGCCTCGAGCGGCGTGGGGGAGCACGTGGTGCTTCGACCGCCCCTGCCGCGCAGCGAGCTCGCGGACTGGTACCGCGCGGTCGACGTCGTCGCGATGCCGTCGCGCACCGAGTCGTTCGGGCTCGTTGCGGCCGAGGCGCAGGCGAGCGGGACGCCCGTCCTGGCAGCCGCCGTCGGCGGCCTGCGCACGGTCGTGCAGGACGGCGTGACCGGCCGCCTCGTCCCGTCGCACGACCCGGCGCACTGGGCGGACGCGCTCGCGGACCTCCTCGGGGACGACGTCGCGCGCGCGGGTCTGGCTGGCGGCGCCCGGCGCGCGGGGACGCGGCTCGGATGGGGCCCGGCCGCCGAGCAGGTGCTCAAGGCCTACGCGCTCGCGGGTCAGCGCCGCCACGGCTGAACCGCACCGTACCGGGCGTCGTGCGGCAGGATGAACGCCATGACCTACACCCTGATCCTGCTCCGCCACGGCGAGAGCACGTGGAACGCCAAGAACCTGTTCACCGGCTGGGTCGACGTCCCGCTGTCCGAGAAGGGCACCGCGGAGGCCGTCCGCGGCGGCACGCTGCTGACCGACGCGGGGCTCCTGCCCGACGTCGTGCACACCTCGCTCCTGCGCCGCGCCATCACGACGGCGAACCTCGCGCTCGACGCGGCCGACCGGCACTGGATCCCCGTCAAGCGGCACTGGCGGCTCAACGAGCGGCACTACGGCGCGCTCCAGGGCAAGGACAAGAAGCAGATCCGCGACGAGTTCGGCGAGGAGCAGTTCATGCTCTGGCGCCGCTCGTACGACACGCCGCCGCCCGAGATCGAGCTCGGCTCGGAGTTCTCGCAGGACGCCGACCCGCGCTACACCGGCGAGCCGATCCCCCGCACCGAGTGCCTCAAGGACGTCCTCGAGCGCGCGCTGCCGTACTGGGACGCCGAGGTGGTCCCGGACCTGCGGGCCGGCAAGACGGTCCTGGTCGCCGCGCACGGGAACTCCCTGCGCGCGATCATCAAGCACCTCGACGGGATCGACGACGACACGATCGCGGGCCTCAACGTGCCGACCGGCATCCCGCTCGTCTACGAGCTCGGCGAGGACCTGAGGCCGACCGTCCCCGGGGGGAAGTACCTCGACGCCGACGCCGCGGCCGCCGCGATCGCGGCCGTCGCCAACCAGGGCCGCTGACGCGGACGAACCGCACCACCGACGACGGCGCGCCTCCTCACCGGGGGCGCGCCGTCGTCGCCGGTGCCCTCTCGGCGGCGACACCCACCGGACCCCGAGTGCGACGTTGCCCCGGTCATGGCAGCGATGGGGCGCGGGAACGTCGCACTCGACGCCGGTCAGGCCGTGGTGTGGGCGCCGGCGATGTGCCCGCCGGTGACCAGGAACACCATGCGGCGCGCGATCGAGACGCCGTGGTCGCCGAACCGCTCGTAGTACCGGCTCAGCAGCGTGGTGTCGACGGTCTCCTGCGGCGTGCCGTTCCAGTTGCCGCCGAGGATCGCCGTGAACGTCTCCTCGTGGAGCCGGTCGATGATCTCGTCGTCGTGCTCGATGCTGGTCGCGAGGTCGAGGTCGCGCGTCCGGAGCAGCTGCGTGGTGCGCTCCGCGACCCGCACGGCCGCGTCGTTCATCTCCGCGAAGGTGCCCGAGACGGCCTGCGGGATCGCGACGCGCGGGTAGCCCCGGCGGGACACCTGCGCGATGTGTCGCGCGAGATCGCCCATCCGCTCGAGGGTCGCGCTCATGCGCAGCGACGTGACGACGACCCGCAGGTCGCCCGCGACCGGCGCCTGCTGCGCGAGCAGGTGCACGCACCGCGTGTCGAGCTCGCGCTCGAGCGCGTCGATCGCCTCGTCCGCGACGATGACCGACTCCGCGAGCTGGAGGTCGGCCGTCTGCAGCGCTCTGCCGGCGTCGCGGATGGCCACCTCGACCTGCTGGCTCATCGTGGTCAGGTCCGTGCCGAGCTGGTGCAGCTCGGCTTCGAAGATCTCCCGCATGTCTCCCTCTTCCCGGTGTGGCGGCCCACCCTCACAGGCGGCGATGAACGTCGGACCGACCGCAGGTGAACATCGGGTGCCGTGCCCGCCTCACGGGTCCGTCTCGTCGTCGAGCGGTCTCGGGTCAACCGTAGTCTGGCCAGGTGAACGGCGTGGAGATCGTGGTCGCGGGGCTGCTCGGCCTGCTCGTCGGGCTCGCCGCCGGGCTCGCCTTCCGCTACAGCGAGCGGGTCCAGCACCGCCTCCCGCCGCAGCCCGAGCCGCTGCTCGACGAGGGGCTCGTGCGCGTGCTCGCCGTCCTCCGGCAGGCCGCGGTCGTGCTCGACGACGAGGACCACGTGCTGCGCGCGAGCCCGCCCGCGTACGTCTTCGGCGTCGTGCGGGAGGGGCGCATCGTCCCGCCCGCCATCCGCGACCTCATCGCCGAGGTCCGCCGCACCGGCGAGATCCGTGACGAGGAGCTCGAGCTGCCGCGCGGGCCGGCGGGAGCGGCGACGATCCTGATCCAGGTGCGCATCGCGCACGTCGGACCGCACCGCCTGCTGGTGCTCGCGGAGGACCGGACCGAGGCGCGGCGGCTCGAGGCGATCCGGCGGGATTTCGTCGTCAACGTGTCGCACGAGCTCAAGACGCCCGTGGGTGCGCTGTCGCTGCTCGCCGAGACCGTCGAGGCGGCGGCGGACGACCCGGAGGCGGTGCGCCGCTTCGCCGGTCGCATGCAGCGGGAGTCCGCGCGCCTGTCCGCGCTCGTCCACGAGATCATCGAGCTCTCGCGGCTCCAGGTCGCCGGTGCGCTGAGCGCCCTGGCGCCGGTCGACATCGACCGGGTCCTGGCCGAGTCGGTGGACCGGGCGCGCACGACCGCGGCGGCCAAGCAGATCACCATCGACGCCGGTGGCGAGACCGGCACGACCGTCTACGGCGACCACGCGCTGCTCGTCACGGCCGTCCGCAACCTGCTCGACAACGCGGTGTCGTACTCGGGTCGCGGCACGCACGTCGGCGTGGGCGTGCGGCGGCGGGACGACATGGTCGAGATCGCCGTCGTCGACCAGGGGATCGGCATCGCGCCCGACGAGCAGCAGCGCGTGTTCGAGCGCTTCTACCGGGTCGACCCCGCGCGCTCGCGCGACACGGGCGGCACCGGCCTCGGGCTGAGCATCGTCAAGCACGTCGCGGCCGACCACGGCGGCGACGTCGTCATCTGGTCGCAGCCCGGGCGCGGCTCGACCTTCACGCTTCGAATCCCGGCCGCGGACCTCCCGCCCGGGTCCCCCGCACCGACGACCCAGGAGGTGGGTGCGTGACGCGCATCCTGCTCGTGGAGGACGAGGAGTCCTACCGCGACCCGTTGTCCTACCAGCTGACCAAGGACGGCTTCGAGGTGGCGACCGCGGCCACCGGGCCCGACGGGCTGGCAGAGTTCGACCAGGGTGGGGCGGACCTCGTGCTGCTCGACCTCATGCTGCCCGGGATGTCCGGGACGGAGGTCTGCCGCCAGCTGCGCGCCCGCGGCGACGTCCCGGTCATCATGCTGACCGCGAAGGACAGCGAGATCGACAAGGTCGTCGGCCTGGAGCTCGGCGCCGACGACTACGTGACCAAGCCGTACTCGTACCGCGAGCTGCTCGCCCGGGTCCGGGCGGTGCTCCGGCGGGGCCGCAGCGCGGACGACGACGTCGAGCCCGACGACGGCGCGCTCGGGCTCGGCCGCGTGCGGATGGACGTCGACCGGCACACGGTCGAGGTCGACGGCGAGCCGATCGCGCTCCCGCTCAAGGAGTTCGAGCTGCTCGAGATGCTGCTCCGGAACCCCGGGCGGGTGCTGACGCGCAGCCAGCTCATCGACCGCGTCTGGGGGTCGGACTACGTCGGCGACACGAAGACCCTCGACGTGCACGTCAAGCGGCTCCGGTCCAAGATCGAGATCGACCCCGGCAGCCCGCGGCTGCTGCTCACGGTGCGCGGTCTCGGCTACAAGCTCGCCGACGACGTGAGCCCCTGATCCGGGCACGGTCACGAGTCCGGACCGGGCGTGACCTGCGTCGCACTCGCCGACGGAAGTCGTCTGCCGGCGTTCATCCGGAGTTCACCTTCGTCCGGGCGGCGCGTCACCTCGGCTCCCTACCCTCGGACCCGGCCGCGGACGACCCGTGCGCGGCGCCACGAACGACAGGACGGAACACTGTGAAGCTCTCCCTCCACCGCCGCGTCGGGGCGATCGCCCTGACGGGCGCTCTCGCCATCTCGCTCGCGGCGTGCGGTTCGGACAACCCCACGGGTGCTGCCGACCCGACAGCAGGCGGGGACGACACCGCGGGTTCGGAGCTCAGTGGCGCTCTCGACGGCGCCGGCGCGAGCTCGCAGGAGTCCGCCATGGAGGCCTGGCGCGCCGGGTTCCAGTCCGCCAACCAGGGCGTGAACATCAACTACGACCCGGTCGGCTCGGGCGGTGGGCGCACCCAGTTCCTCGAGGGTGGCGTGCAGTTCGCCGGTTCGGACGCGGCGCTCAAGGACGACGAGCTCGCGCAGTCCGAGGAGCGCTGCGTCGGCGGCCAGGCCATCGACCTGCCCCTCTACATCAGCCCGATCGCGGTCGTCTACAACCTCGAGGGCGTCGACGAGCTCAACCTGTCCCCGTCGGTCATGGCAGGCATCTTCGACCGGAAGATCACGACCTGGAGCGCCCCGGAGATCGCCGCGGACAACCCGGGCGTGAGCCTGCCCGACCTGCCGATCACGCCGGTCAACCGCTCGGACGAGTCGGGCACCACGGAGAACTTCACCGAGTACCTCGCGGCGACGGCCGGGCCCGCCTGGCCGTACGAGGCGAGCGGTGACTGGCCGGTCTCGGGTGGCCAGTCCGCCCAGGGCACCTCGGGCGTCGTCCAGACGATCCAGGGCGGCAACGGCACGATCGGCTACGCCGACGCGTCGAAGGCCGGCTCGCTGGGCACCGCGAAGATCAAGGTCGGCGACCAGTGGGTCGGGTACTCGCCCGAGGCTGCGGCCGCCGTCGTCGACGCCTCGCCGCGCGTCGAGGGCCGCTACGAGCACGACATCGTCGTGGAGCTCGACCGCACGACGACCGCCGCGGGCGCCTACCCGCTCGTGCTGATCTCGTACTCGCTCGCCTGCACGTCGTACGAGGACGAGGCCGACGCCGAGCTCGTCAAGGCGTTCCTCGGCTACGTCGCGAGCGAGGAGGGCCAGGAGGCCGCGGCCACCGCGGCCGGCTCCGCGCCGATCTCCGACGAGCTGCGCGCCGACGTCGAGGCGGCTCTCGAGTCGATCACCGCGGGCGCCTGAGCTCTCGCAACCCCCGGTGGCCGGCTCCCCTGACGGAGAGCCGGCCACCGCGGCGCGTCGGCGTCTCGCCGTCCGACCCCTCAGGGCCGTAGCCTCGGAGCGCGTGGCCCGCAGGCCCTGCCCCACCACACTTCCCCCGGAGCACCTGTGACGAGCAGCACGAGCCGCACGTCGGCGCCGGAGACGTCACCGCCCCCGACGTCTCCCGCGACGCCGCGCCGGACCTCCCGCCACACGGGCGACCTGGCGAACAGCGCCTTCGCGTGGACGGCGACCTCCGCGGGGGTCCTGATCCTGCTGGTGCTCGCCGCGGTCGCCCTCTTCCTCGTGCTGCGGGCCTGGCCCGCGCTGACGGCGAACGCGCAGGAGCTCTCCGAGGCCGTCAGCTGGCTGCCCGACGGCGAGAACCTGCTGGAGTTCGTCGGACCGCTCGTCTTCGGCACGCTGCTGGCCGCGGCCCTCGCGCTCGTGATCGCCGTGCCGCTGTCGGTCGGGATCGCGCTGTTCATCTCGCACTACGCGCCGCGCCGGCTGGCGAACGGGCTCGGTTACCTCATCGACCTGCTCGCCGCGATCCCGAGCGTCGTCTACGGCCTCTGGGGCGCCCTGTGGCTCGTGCCGCTGCTCTTCCCCGTGTGGCGGTGGCTGAGCGACACGCTCGGGTTCATCCCGCTCTTCGCGGGGCCCGCGTCCGACCCCCCGCGCGTCATCCTCACCGTCGCGATCGTGCTCGCGGTGATGATCCTCCCGATCATCACCGCCGTCTGCCGCGAGGTCTTCCTGCAGGCGCCGCGGCTCCATGAGGAGGCGGCCCTCGCGATGGGTGCGACGCGCTGGGAGATGGTGCGGCTCGCCGTCCTGCCCTTCGGCCGGCCGGGGATCATCTCGGCCGCGATGCTCGGACTCGGCCGCGCCCTCGGCGAGACGATGGCCGTGCTGATGATCCTGTCGCCGGGCGCCACCTACTCGTTCGCCCTGCTGCTCGCGGGCAAGCACCAGACGATCGCGGCGAACATCGCGCTGCAGTTCCCCGAGGCCAACACCGAGGGCGTGAGCGTCCTCATCGCGACCGGCCTCGCGCTCTTCGTCATCACCCTCGTGGTGAACATGGCCGCCCGCGCGATCGTGGCGCGCCGCAAGGACTTCTCGGGGGCCAACTGACATGACGACTCTCACGCCCGGCGCGGCCGGCGCCCCCGGCAGCGGCCCGACGCCGCCACCCACGCTCGACCCGCACGCCGACACCCGCGCGATGCTCGCGGGCACGGACAAGAGCCGCCGGCGGACCGACCGCGTCATGACCGGGCTGATCGTGGCGTCCTTCCTCGTGGCGCTCGTGCCGCTGGTGTCGCTGACGTGGACCGTGGTCGTGAACGGGATCGAGCGGCTCTCGCCGTACTTCCTCACGGTCTCGATGCGCGGTGTCTTCGGCGGGATGGACGCGGGCGGCATCTACCACGCCATCATCGGCACGCTGCTGATCACGGGGCTGGCGACGCTCATCTCCGTGCCGGTCGGCCTCTTCACGGCGATCTACCTGGTCGAGTACGGGCGCGGCGCGCTCGCACGGTCGGTGACCTTCTTCGTCGACGTCATGACCGGCATCCCGTCGATCGTCGCCGGGCTCTTCGCGTACGCGCTGTTCGCGCTGATCTTCGGGCCGGGCGTGCGGTTCGGCGCGGTGGGCGCGGTGGCGCTCTCGGTGCTGATGATCCCGGTCGTCGTCCGGTCGTGCGAGGAGATGCTGCGGCTCGTGCCGAACGAGCTGCGCGAGGCCTCGTACGCGCTCGGTGTGCCCAAGTGGCTCACGATCGTCAAGGTCGTGCTGCGCACGTCCGTCGCGGGGCTCGGGACCGGCATCATGCTGGCGATCGCTCGTGTGATCGGCGAGACCGCGCCGCTGCTGATCACCGTCGGCGTGCTCGACTCGATCAACTTCAACGTGTTCGAGGGCCGCATGATGACCCTCCCGGTCTACGTGTACCGGCAGTACAGCCAGGGGCTCGTCCCCTGCGCACCGGACGCCGTCGACTGCATCGCGACGATCAACTACGACCGGGCCTGGGCGGCGGCGCTCGTGCTGATCGCGCTCGTGATGCTGCTCAACCTCGCCGGCCGCCTCCTGACCCGCTTCTTCGCCCCCAAGACCCGCTGACGCCGGCGACCGGCTCACCCCCGGCCGCCCGCCGGCGGCGACACGCTCCGCCGACAGACAAAGGACACCTCGTGGCCAAGCGCATCGACGTGAAGGACCTCAACATCTACTACGGCGACTTCCTCGCGGTCGCCGACGTCTCCGTCGACATCGAGCCGAGCTCCGTGACGGCCTTCATCGGCCCGTCGGGATGCGGGAAGTCGACCTTCCTGCGGACGCTCAACCGCATGCACGAGGTCGTCCCCGGCGCCCGCGTGGACGGCACCGTCGCGATGGACGGCGTCGACCTCTACGGCGAGGGCGTCGACCCGGTCGCGGTACGCCGCTCCGTCGGCATGGTGTTCCAGCGACCCAACCCCTTTCCGACGATGTCGATCGCCGAGAACGTGCTCGCCGGGATCCGGCTCAACAACCGGCGCATCTCGAAGGGCGACGCGCAGGACGTCCTCGAGCGCTCGCTCCGGGGGGCGAACCTCTGGAACGAGGTCAAGGACCGGCTCGACCGGCCCGGCTCGTCCCTCTCGGGCGGCCAGCAGCAGCGGCTGTGCATCGCGCGCGCGATCGCCGTGAAGCCGCAGGTGCTCCTCATGGACGAGCCCTGCTCGGCGCTCGACCCGATCTCGACGCTCGCGATCGAGGACCTGATCTCGGAGCTCAAGGCCGACTACACGATCGTGATCGTGACCCACAACATGCAGCAGGCGGCGCGCGTCTCGGACCGCACGGCGTTCTTCAACATCGCGGGCACCGGGATGCCCGGTCGCCTCATCGAGGTGGACTCGACGGCCACGATGTTCTCGACCCCGCGCGAGAAGTCCACCGAGGACTACATCTCGGGCCGCTTCGGCTGACCGAACGCCCGAGGCCGCCGGGGCACAGCCCGGCAGCGTGCGGACGACGTCGAGGGCGCGAGGGGTCAGCTCGCTGCGGGGACGAGGTCCTCGTACTCCGACAGGGTGTCGTCGAGAACGGGAACCTGGACCTCCTGGCTGCCCGCCTGGGGCGCCGAGACCGTGACCCTGAGCAGCGCGCCGGGCGCGGCGTTCACGGTGTCGAGCTCGGCGGGGTCCTCGCCCGCACCGCCGAGCACCACCGTCTGGCCCGCGGGGACGGACACGGTGAGGTCGTCGGCGCCGTCGGCCGAGAGCGTGACCCGGACGTCCTCGTCACCGCGGTTCGCGACCCCGCCGACCAGCGTGCCCGGCGCGCCCTCCGCCGCGGTCAGGACCAGCAGGTTCTCGACGCTCACGGTCGAGCTCACCTCGACGCGCACGCCGTCCGACGCGTTGTAGGGCTCCATCGACGTCATCGGGTTGACGGCCGAGCACCCGGCCAGGGCCGTGCCCGCGAGCACGACGACCGGCAGACCGGCCCACCGGGACGACGGTCGCAGACGGCGGGACGGACGAGCGCTGGCCACATGGACTCCTCGAGACGGTGGGGCGGGTCGCTGCGATCGACGTGCGGCCGGAGCGACGCGCGCGCCGCTCGGGCTGCTGCGGTCAGCCTAGTGGGTCGCCCGCCCGGGGGCACCGTCCGCCCGCCGTGGTCCTGACCTGCGACGACGCGTCCTCACGGGACAATCTGGCAGGTCAGGGCCGCGACACGCCGTGGTAGGATGGTCTCCCGCGAAAGGGGACATCACCAGATGACTTTCACTGTTGGGGAGACGGTCGTCTACCCGCACCACGGCGCCGCGCTGATCGAGGAGATCAAGACCCGGACGATCCGCGGCGAGGACAAGATCTACCTCAAGCTCAAGGTCGCTCAGGGTGACCTCACCATCGAGGTCCCCGCGGAGAACGTCGACCTCGTCGGTGTCCGCGACGTCGTCGGCCAGGAGGGACTGGAGAAGGTCTTCGACGTCCTCCGCGCCCCGTACACCGAGGAGCCGACCAACTGGTCGCGCCGCTACAAGGCGAACCTCGAGAAGCTCGCGTCGGGCGACGTCATCAAGGTCGCCGAGGTCGTCCGCGACCTCTCCCGCCGCGACGCGGACCGCGGCCTCTCGGCCGGCGAGAAGCGCATGCTGGCGAAGGCCCGGCAGATCCTCGTCTCGGAGCTCGCGCTCGCGGAGCACACCGAGGAGGAGAAGGCCGAGGCCATCCTCGACGAGGTCCTCGCTTCTTGAGCACCACCCGCACCAGCGCTCGGGCGCCGTTCCCTCCGGGGGGACGGCGCCCGAGCGGTATCTGCCGTCAGGTGCGGCCGGCGCCGACGAGCGTCGCGCGGTGACGACCGCCGCGATCCTCACTGCGGCGGGCAGCGGCACCCGCCTCGGTCACGTGCTGCCCAAGGCCCTCGTCCCGCTCGCCGGCGAGCCGCTCGTGGTTCACGCCGCCCGGCGCCTCGCGTCCTGCGGCGTGGTCGACCTGGTCGTGGTGCCGGCGCCCGGCGACCACCTCGCGGCGTTCGAGTCCGTGCTCTCCGCCGCCGACCTCGGCGTCCCGGTCACCGTCGTGACCGGGGGGATGAGCCGGCAGGCGTCGGTCGCGGCGGCGCTCGCGACGGTGCCCCCCGACGTCGACGTCGTCCTCGTGCACGACGCCGCGCGCTCGCTCGCGCCGTCGTCGCTCGCCGAGCGGGTGGTGCAGGCGGTCCGGGCCGGACGGCGTGCCGTGGTGCCCGGCGTCCCCGTGCCGGACACCGTGGTCGAGGTCGGTCCCGAGGGCCCCACCGCGGTCGAGGACCGCGTGCCGGGCACGGTGGCGACCGCCGGCGCGACCGCCGAGCTCGTCACGGGCAACCCCGACCGCAGCGTGCTGCGCAGCGTCCAGACGCCGCAGGGCTTCGACCGCGCGCTGCTCGACCGGGCGCACGCGGCCGGCGCCCACCGCGCGGGCGACGAGTCCCTCGCCGCGACCGACGACGCCTCGCTCGTCGCGGCCCTCGGCGAACCCGTGCACGTCGTGCCCGGCGACGCGGCCGCCGTCAAGATCACCACCCCGCGCGACCTCGCGCTGGCGCGGCTGCTGCTCGAGGAGCACGGGTGAGCGCGCTGCCCCGGACGGGCATCGGGATCGACGTCCACGCCTACGCCGACGCCGACACGGACGCCGCGGACGGCCGCGACCTGGCGCTCGCCGGGCTGACGTGGCCGGGGGAGCCCAGGCTCGCGGGGCACTCCGACGCGGACGTCGCCGCGCACGCCGCGGCGGACGCGCTGCTCTCCGCCGCGGGGCTCGGCGACCTCGGCTCGAACTTCGGCACCTCCGCGCCCCAGTGGGCGGGTGCCCCCGGGACCGCGCTGCTCGCCGAGACGGCTCGGCGCGTCCGGGCGGCGGGCTTCACGATCGGCAACGTCGCCGTCCAGGTGATCGGCAACCGCCCGCGCCTCGGCCCGCGTCGGGCCGAGGCAGAAGCGGCGCTGTCGGCGGCGGCCGGCGCGCCCGTCACCGTGAGCGCGACGACGACCGACGGGCTCGGGCTCACCGGGCGCGGGGAAGGCGTGGCCGCGATCGCGACGGCCCTCGTCGTCGGTCCCTGAGCGGCCGGGTCGGACGTCAGCGGACGAGCACGAGCTTCCCGTGCACGTGGCCGGCGAGCCCGACGCGGTGCGCCCTGGCGACCTGCTCGAGCGGGTACGTCCCCGCGATCCGCACGTCGATCCTCCCGGTCGCGACGAGGTCGACCAGCGTGGGCCGGGCCGCGGCCCGGATGTCGTCGCCCGGGTCGGCATGCGGCCCGTGGCCCAGCAGCTGGATGCGCAGGGCGGGCGCGCGCCCGAACGCGGCGACGGTCGCGATGCGGTGCCGGTCCTTCACCAGCGCGATCGACACGTCGAGGGCCTCGTTCGTGCCGACCGTGTCGATCGCTGCGTCGACCCCCCGCGGAGCGAGCGCGCGCACGCGGTCGGCCAGGCCCGGACCGTAGGCGACCGGCGTCGCACCGATGTCCAGCAGGTACTCGTGGTTCGCCACGCTGGCGGTGCCGATGACGCGGGCGCCCCGCACGCGGGCGAGCTGCACGGCCATCGACCCCACGCCGCCCGCGGCGCCGTGCACCAGGACGGTGTCGCCGCTGCCCACGCGCGTCGCGACGACCGTGTGCATCGCGGTCGACCCGACGACGAGCAGGCCCCCCGCCCTGGCCCAGCTCAGTGCGGCCGGCTTCCTGACGACGTTCTCGGCCTTGACCACGAGGCGCTCGGCGTATGCCCCCGAGCGCTGGAACAGGACGTCGTCACCGGGCGCGACGCCGTCGACGCCGGGACCGGCCGTGAGCACCGTGCCCGCGGCCTCGTAGCCGAGCCGCATCGGCAGCCGCGACGCGTCCGTGCCGCTCGCGCCGCTGTACGCCTTCCAGTCGGCGGGGTTGATCCCCGCGGCGCGCACCTCGACGAGCACCTGCTCGGGCCCGGGCTCACCCGGGTCGACGTCGACGATCCTCAGGACGTCCGGCCCGCCGTAGGCGGTCGCCACCACTGCGCGCGACATGCTATCGATCATGGCCGTTCCGCACGCACCTGACCAGGGCAGGGACGTACGCGCAGGCGGTGGCTCGCAGGTTCGGGTGGTGCGACGATGGAGCTCCGCCGTGGTCTCGACCAGCGCGCGGAGGGGGCGAGGAGGTCGCGATGTCGCGTCTGCCGATGGCGAAGCGTCGGGAACAGCTGGTCAACGCCGCGCTGGCCGTGGCCAGTCGGGACGGGGTCGAGGCGGCCACCGTCCGCGCGGTCGCGGCGGAGGCGGGCGTGTCCCTCGGCGTCGTGCACTACTGCTTCCAGGACAAGAACGAGCTGCTCCGCGCGATGGGCGAGGCGATCACGGCGCGGAACGTCGAGCGCGTGGAGTTCGGCTCCCCGCCGCTCGACGCGCGCGCCGCGGTCGGAAACGCGGTCACGGCGATCTGGGACTCGATGTCGGCGCGGCGCGGCGACCAGCTGCTGGCCTTCGAGATGACGCTGTCGGCCCTGCGCAACCCCGAGCTCGCGCCGGTGGCGACCGCACAGCTCGAGCACGAGCGCCGGCTCGCGGAGGACCTTCTCGTCGAGGCGGCCGCGGCTGCGGGGACGGACTGGGGCGTGCCACCGCGCCACCTCGCGCGCACGTGCGTGGCCGTCCTCGACGGCGTCGCGCTGGCGTGGCTCGTCGACGGCGACGACCGGGCTGCTCGCGCCGACCTCGCGCAGTTCGCCGACCACCTGGCGCAGCTCGCCCGGCCCGGGGTGCAGACCGCGTAGCGGCCGCCCGCCCCGGGCGGTGAACGCAGCGCGCGCCCCGGTAGCCTGGGCCGGTGAGCCTCCGACTGTTCGACTCCGCGACGCGCCAGGTGCGCGACCTCGTCCCCCTGGTCCCGGGCGAGGTCGGCATCTACCTGTGCGGCGCGACCGTCCAGTCGCCCCCGCACGTGGGCCACCTGCGCTCGGCCGTCGCGTTCGACGTGCTCCAGCGCTGGCTCGTGCGCTCGGGCTACCGGGTCACGATGATCCGCAACGTCACGGACATCGACGACAAGATCCTCGCGAAGTCGGCCGACGCCGGGCAGCCGTGGTGGGCGTGGGCGATGCAGAACGAGCGCGCCTTCACCTTCGCGTACGACGCCGTGGGTGTGCTTCCCCCGAGCTACGAGCCGCGGGCCACGGGCCACGTCCCCGAGATGGTCGCGATGATGCAGCGGCTCGTCGAGCGCGGCCACGCCTACGTCGCGGGCGACGGCGACGTCTACTTCGACGTCCGCTCGTACCCCGCGTACGGGTCGCTCACGAACCAGCGGCTCGAGGACATGGTGCCCGCGCGCGACACGGGGTCCGACGAGCTCGACGCGCACAAGCGTGACCCGCGCGACTTCGCGCTCTGGAAGGCGCCCAAGGCGGGGGAGCCTGCGACGGCCTCGTGGTCGACGCCGTTCGGCCGGGGCCGCCCCGGGTGGCACCTCGAGTGCTCCGCGATGGCGCAGCGCTACCTCGGCGAGGCGTTCGACATCCACGGCGGCGGCCTGGACCTGCGGTTCCCGCACCACGAGAACGAGCAGGCCCAGTCGCGCGCCGCGGGCTACGACTTCGCGCAGCTCTGGCTCTACAACGGCTGGGTCACGCAGGCCGGCGCCAAGATGAGCAAGTCGCTCGGCAACGGGCTGCTCGTGACCGAGGTGCTGAGGCACACCCGCGGTGCGGTCCTCCGGTACGCCCTCACGGCCGTGCAGTACAGCTCGATGCTCGAGTGGACGGACGACACGCTGCGCGAGGCGGAGGCGACGTGGGACCGCCTCGCGGGCTTCGTCGAGCGTGCGGTCGAGGCCGTGGGCGCGGTGGACGACGACGAGGTGGGGAAGGTCGCGCTGCCGGCGGAGTTCACGGCCGCCATGGACGACGACCTCAACGTGCCCGCGGCCCTCGCGGTCGTGCACGAGCGCCTCCGCGCGGGCAACACCGCGCTCGCGGAGCGGGACCTGCCCGAGGTGCGGGACGTCGTCGTGCAGCTGCGGGCCATGCTCGACGTGCTGGGGCTCGACCCCGGGAGCCCGCAGTGGGTCGCCCGCGGGGGAAGGACGCGGTACGCGGACGCGCTCGACACGCTCGTCACCGCCGAGCTCACGGCCCGCGCACAGGCCCGCGCGGCGCGGGACTTCGCCACCTCCGACGCGATCCGGGACCGCCTCGCGGCGGCCGGGATCCTGGTCGAGGACTCACCGGACGGAGCGCGATGGTCGCTCGCCACGACAGCGAGGGACCAGGACTGATGGCAGGGAACTCCTCGCGTCGCGGCGCGACGCGCAAGGCCGGCTCCAAGAAGGGCGCCCGGGTCGGCTCGGGCGGCCAGGGGCGCCAGGCGCTCGAGGGCCGGGGGCCCACGCCCAAGGCGACCGAGCGCCCGTACCACCCGGCGGCGAAGAAGAAGGTCGCGGTCGAGCGCCGGGCCGCGACGGGGACCTCGCGCCCGAGCGGTGTCGCGGGCGCGCGGACGTCGCGGTCGGCCGGCGGCTCGAAGGGCGGCAAGGGGGTCAGCGCGACCCACGAGATCGTCTCCGGGCGCAACTCGGTCGTCGAGGCGCTGCGCGCGGGCATCCCCGTGAGCACGGTCTACTACGGCACGCGGATCGAGGCCGACGACCGCACGCGCGAGATCCTCGCCGTCGTGACGGGCCGCGGCTACCCGCTCCTCGAGGTCTCGAAGGCCGAGCTCGACCGGCTCACCGACGGCTCGGTGCACCAGGGCGTCGCGATCCAGGTGCCGCCGTACGAGTACGCCGAGCCCGACGACCTGCTCGACCTCGCGGCGGACGCGGGCGCGGCGCCGCTCGTCGTGGCGCTCGACGGCGTCACCGACCCGCGCAACCTCGGCGCCGTCCTGCGCTCGGCCGGTGCCTTCGGTGCGCACGGCGTGCTCGTCCCCGAGCGGCGCTCGGCGGGCGTGACGGCGTCGGCGTGGAAGGTCTCGGCCGGGGCCGCGGCCCGGGTGCCCGTCGCGCGCGCGACGAACCTGGTCCGTGCGCTGCAGGCGTACCGGCAGGCCGGCTGCTTCGTCGTCGGGCTCGACGGCGGCGGGGACGTGGACATCGCCGCGCTGCCCTTCGCGACGGACGGGCTGGTGCTCGTGGTCGGGTCGGAGGGCAAGGGGCTCTCGCGTCTGGTCCGGGACACGTGCGACGCGATCGCGTCGATCCCGATCGCCTCGGCGGTCGAGTCGCTCAACGCGGGCGTCGCGGCCGGGATCGCGCTGTACGAGGTCGCGCGGTCGCGGTCCGCCCAGGAGGGCTAGGAGCGGGATGGTGGGACAGCGCGCGGCGGACCTCGCCGTCGCTCAGATCTCGTAGTGGTCGCCGAGGCGGCGGTAGGCGCGGTCGTGGTAGATCAGGGGTGACCCGGCCGCGCTCACGTCGGACGACAGGGCGCGCACGGTGACCAGGTAGCTGTCGCCGACCGGGATCCGCTGGAGAACGCGACCCCGGACCCACGTCAGGGAGCCGTGCAGCACGGGTTCGCCCGTGGCCAGGTGCGCCCACGGCGTCCCGTCGAACCGGTCGATGCCGTGCGTCGCGAACCGTCCCGACAGCTCCGCCTGGGACGAGCCGAGGAAGTTCACGACGACGGTCGAGGACTCCCGGAGCGCGGGCCACGACGACGACGTCGACGCGATCGAGAAGGCGAGGATCGGTGGCTGCGCCGAGACCGAGATGACCGAGGTCGCGGTGAAGCCGACCGGCCGAGCCGTACCGGGCTCGACGAGCGTGACGACCGCGACGCCCGCGGGGTGGCGACGGAACACCTGCTTGAACTCGTCGCCCGACAGCTGGGGTTCGTCGTCCACGGCCAGCAGCCCTTCCACCGCGTGGAGCGCGTCGGCGCTCATGAGCGTGCCGCCTCGAGCGCGGCGCCGGACGACGTGAGGTCGTCCGTCGCCAGGGTGCCCCTCGCGGCCGCGGCGAGCGAGCGGAGCACGGGTGCGGCCGCGTCGGACCACGCGGTGACGGCGTCGTCGAGCGAGCCGAGCTGTGCTTCCGCCAGCGCGAGTGCCCGCGTCGGGACCCAGGCGCCGAGCTCGACCAGCACGGGCCGCAGATGCACCTCGCCAGCGAGCGAGTGCGCCGGGTTGCCCGACACGACGAGCGGCACCGCGACGGTGCCGCGCAGACCGTCCGGTCCGTACAGGTCCAGGAAGGCCTTGAGGAGACCGGTGTAGCTCGCCTTGTAGACGGGCGTCGCGACCACGACGACGGCGGCACGCGCCACGCGGTCACGCGCGGCGTCGGCGGCGGGGTGGGCCGGGGCCAGGAGCTCGCCGGCGAGATCGGCGAGGTCGATCGTGCTCAGCAGCGGCTGGCCGGTGATCTCCGCGACGCGCCGGGCGACGGCCTCCGCGGCCGTCCGCGTGCGCGACGCCGGTCGCGGGTTGCCGACGACGGCGACGACGCCGGTGGCGGGGGTGAGGGTCGACATGCTCGGTCCTTACGGTCGAGGTGCGACGGTGCGACCAGGACCGGGACGGTCGACCTGTCGGGCGACTCGGCCCCGTCGAGGTTCGCCGGACGGCACACCTGATGGGTACATCACGCTTGCCGCGTCCCTCAACGCGGCCAGGTCATCTCCCGGAGCACCCCGCCGTGACGTGGGGGTTGCTGACCAGCGAGCCGGGGCTTGGCGCTGGTACTCGTGACCTGCCGACAGGTATAGCACGGCGTCTCACGGTTCGGCGATCCACGTCTCAGCACGCGAGAGCCTGGGCGTGGCGCCGTTGACGGTCGCGGGCACCCGCGCCTACGGTCACGTCCCGTGAGCCCGCACCGAGCGCGCCGAGTCGCCCACCCGCAGCACGCCGCCACGCAACCCGCCGCCACGCAACCAGTCGCCTTCCGTGCGGCTGCGTCTGCCGCGCGCCGGTGTTGTCGCTGACCCCGCGTCGCCATCGCTGACCACCCGCTGACCACCCGGTCGGGCGGCCGGCACCGGGGCTCCGGCTCACACGCGGCCGGCTCCCCGGCTCACCTGCGGCTCCTCCCTCACCGTCCGGCCCGGACGGTCGAGCCGCAGGCGCCGTCTCCCGAACCGCAGCTGAGCTCGTTGCGTCCGCACTCCGTGGGGCCATGGCCCCACGGAGTGCGGACGTCCGCAAGGAGAGCGCAGCGAGTGCGGACGTCCGCGAGGTAGGGGGACCGGGCCGGTCAGGCCTCGTCGTCGGGCAGGCCGCTCGCGCCGAGCACGGCCAGCTCGTCGGGGCGGTGCCGCAGCACCTCCTGGACGTAGCTCTGGACCGCCTCGGGCAGCGGGACATCCCGCTGGTGCTCCTCGGAGATGAAGTAGCGGTGGTCGAGCAGCTCGTGGAAGATCTGCGCGGGCTCGAGCTTGCCGCGCAGCTCGCGGGGCACCGCACGGACGGCCGGCTCGAACACCTGCGTGAGCCAGTCGTGCGCGACGAACGACTCGTCCTCGTTCTGGCGGTCCGTCGCGGCCGCGTAGGCGTCGAGGTCGTTGAGCATCCGGCGCGCCTGGTTCTCCTCGACGTCGAGGCCGGTCAGGCGCATGAGACGACGCGAGTGGTGCCCCGCGTCGACCACCTTGGGCTGGATACGCACCGTGGTGCCGTCGATGTCGGTCGTGATGTCGAGCTCGCCGACGTCGAACCCGAGGTCGTTGAGCCGGTCGATGCGCGCCGCGACGCGCCAGCGCTCGGTGGCCGTGAACGACTCCTCGTCGGTGAGCGCCGTCCACAGGTCCTCGTAGCGCTCGACGAGCATCGTCCCGATCGCGACGGTGTCGGTGTCCTCCTCGAGGAGCTCGCCCGCGACGAGGTCCATCAGCTCACCGATGATGTTGACGCGCGCGACCTCGAGGTCGTACGCGCGCTGGCCGTCGCTGAGCGCCTGATGC
Source organism: Cellulomonas fimi (assembly GCF_012952065.1). Classification (GTDB taxonomy): domain Bacteria; phylum Actinomycetota; class Actinomycetes; order Actinomycetales; family Cellulomonadaceae; genus Pengzhenrongella; species Pengzhenrongella fimi_A. The sequence goes on along the minus strand of NZ_JABCJJ010000011.1, from coordinate 35,622 downwards.
AGGTCCCCCGTCTCGGCGTCGACCAGGTACGCCGCGAACGCCCCCGCATCCCGCCGGAACAGCGTGTTGGACAGCGAGACGTCGCCCCAGTAGAACCCGACGAGGTGGAGGCGGACGAGCAGCACGGCGAGCGCGTCGATGAGCCGGGTCGCGGTGTCCGGCTGGAGGACCTGGCTGAACACCGCGCGGTACGGCAGGGAGAACTGCAGGTGCTTGGTGATGAGCACGGCCTCAAGCGGCTCGCCCTCGGGTGAGCGCCGACCGGTGATCACCCCGACCGGCTCGACGCTCGGGACGTCGATGCGGCCGAGCTGTCGGAGCAGGTCGTACTCGCGGTAGGCGACGCTCTCCCCGATCTCCTTGACCGCGATGACCCGCCCGGACAGCTTGACGAACCGCACGACGTGGCGCGAGATGCCTCGGGGGAGCGCGGCGAGGACGTCGGTGGGCCAGTCCTCGAGCGGGACGTGCCACGGGAGGTCCAGCAGCGCCGGGTCCGGGGACGCCGCGGTGATCTGGAGGTTGTGCGCCATGGGCGGGTGCTCCTTCGTGGACGACGCGAGGGGCGGCCCGACGGTTGCTCGCCGGGCCGCCCCTCGCGCGTCGTCGTCAGACGGTGATGCGCTCGCCCGAGCCGGCGTGGAACAGGTGCTGCTCGCCCGGGCGGATCCGGACCCAGATCGTGTCACCCTTCAGGGGGACCTGACGCGGGTCGACGCGCACGATGACCTGCGCGTCACCGGCTCCGGAGTGGATCTGCTCCGCCTCCGCCCCCAGGGCCCGGCTGAGCGACCCGTACACGAAGGCGTCCGAGCCGAGCTCCTCGACGATGTTGACCTCGACCGGGATCGCGTCGGGCGTGCCCTGGGGCACGACGTCGAGCGACTCGGGGCGGAAGCCGACCACGATCGACTTGTTGTCGTCGGCGGCGAGCGAGTCCACCGCGGCGCGCGGGATCGCGATGTTGGTGCCGCCGAGCGACGCGTTGCCGTCCTTGACGTGGAACGTCCCGAGGTTCATCGCGGGCGAGCCGATGAAGCCGGCCACGAACACGTTCGCGGGGGTGTCGTACATGTCCCGCGGCGTGCCGACCTGCTGCAGCAGGCCGTCCTTGAGGACCGCGATCCGGTCGCCCATCGTCAGCGCCTCGGTCTGGTCGTGCGTCACGTAGACCGTGGTGACGCCCAGGCGACGCTGGAGCGACGCGATCTGGGTGCGGGTCTGGACCCGCAGCTTGGCGTCGAGGTTCGACAGGGGCTCGTCCATGAGGAACACCTGGGGCTGTCGCACGATGGCGCGGCCCATCGCGACGCGCTGGCGCTGACCGCCCGAGAGCGCCTTCGGCTTGCGGTCGAGGTACTCGCTGAGGTCGAGGATCTTGGCGGCCTCCTCGACGCGCTGCCGGATCTCCGCCTTGGGCTTGCCGGCGATCTTGAGCGCGAAGCCCATGTTGTCGGCGACCGTCATGTGCGGGTAGAGCGCGTAGTTCTGGAACACCATCGCGATGTCGCGGTCCTTGGGCTGCACGTCGGTGACGTCACGGTCACCGATCAGGATGCGCCCGGAGTTGACGTCCTCGAGCCCCGCGAGCATGCGGAGCGAGGTGGACTTGCCGCAGCCCGAGGGCCCGACGAGCACGAGGAACTCGCCGTCACCGACGTGGAGGTCGAGCGCGTCGACCGCAGGTCGCTCGGTCCCCGGGTAGACCCGGGTGGCCTTGTCGAACGTGACCGTAGCCATGATTGATACATCCCCTCACCGGCAGGTACGTGCCGGACGATCCGTCGTGAGCGGTGCCAGAGTGTCTTCGCTGACACGGTCCGCCGGCGTCCACGTCCGCGTGGGCGCCGGGCGATCCGCGCTCATCGTGTCACACGGCGAGCGCGTCGGCGAAGGATGCGAGCAGGTCGCAGAGCTCGGCGGGGTCGGCCGCCCGGAGCCGGGCCGCCGTTTCGCCCTCGCCGACCTTGATCGTGAGGTCCTCGGGGCCGAGCCGCGCGAACGCGTGCTCGTCCGTGACGTCGTCGCCGGCGTAGAGCACGACGGCGGGGCCCACCTCGTCGCGCAGCCGCACCAGGGCGTCGCCCTTGGTCACCGGGAGCACCGAGATCTCGACGACGTCCTTGCCGTGCAGGGCGTGCACGTCGAGCTCGGCCGCGAGGGCGAGGGCCTGCGCGGTGGCGGTCTCGGCGTCGTCGGCGCCGGCCATGCGGGTGTGCAGCACGGCGGCGGCCGGCTTGTGCTGGACCCAGACGCCCTCGCGCCCGCGGGCTGCGGCGGCCAGGCCCGCCCCGACCTGCGTGAGCAGGTCCGACTGCTCGGGGGACAGCTGGACGGGGTCACGCTCGAGCCCGTGCGGGCCGACGGTGCCGCGCTCCCCGCCGTGGCTGCCGACGAGAACGGTGCCGACCGGCGGGTCGGCGCGGCGGTGCAGGTCGACGATCGACCGCCCGGACACGAGGGCGAGCCGCACGTCGGGCGTCGTGCTGAGCCGGACCATGGCCGCGGCGCCGGCCGGCAGCGGGCGCGACTGGTCGGGGTCGTCGACCAGCGGCGCGAGCACCCCGTCGAAGTCGAGCCCGACGAGGAGCGGCCGGCGCCCGCGGTCGCGCGCCAGGTCGGTGAGCGCCGCCTCGAGCTCGTCACGGGCCGGGGCGACGGCGTCGGGCGTGCTCACGTGGCGCTCCCCGGGCCCGCGGTCCCGGACGGCCGGCTCGCCGCCGACGGTGGGGCGCCCGCGTGCGACGGCACCGACGCGAGAACCTCGAGGAACGAGCGGGACCAGGTCGCGACGTCGTCCTCGAGCACGCGGCGGCGCAGCCGGCGCATCCTCTTGCGCTGCTCGCGCGGGTCCATCTCGACCGCCGACACGATCCGGTCCTTCATCCCGTCGATGTCGTGCGGGTTGACCAGCACCGCACCGAGGAGCTCGTCGGCGGCTCCCGTGAACTCCGAGAGCACGAGGACGCCGCGCTCGTCGGTGCGCGCCGCCACGTACTCCTTGGCCACGAGGTTCATGCCGTCGCGGAGGGCGGTGACGAGCATGACGTCGGCCGCGAGGTAGAGCGCGGCCATCTCCTCGGGCCCGTACGAGTGGTGCAGGTACTGGATCGCCGCCTTGCCGAGGTGCGAGTACTCGCCGTTGATCCGCCCGACGAGCAGCTCGACGTCCTCGCGCAGCTGCTGGTAGGCGCCCACGTTCTCCCGGCTCGGGCTCGCGACCTGGATGAGCGTGACGTCCGGGACCTCGAGCCGGCCGTCCTGGAGGAGCTCGCCGAAGGCCTTGATGCGGTGCCGGATGCCCTTGGTGTAGTCGAGCCGGTCGACGCCGAGGAGCACGACCTTCGGGTCGCCGAGCTCCGCGCGGATCTCGCGGGCGCGGGCGACGACCTCCGGCGTGCGCGCGGTGGCGTCGACCTGCCGCGAGTCGATCGAGATGGGGAACGACGCCGCGCGGGCCTGGCGCGGCTCCTGGTCGTCGTCCGTGACCGTGATGACGTCCCCGCGGGTCGTGAGGTCGGTGAACCGGCGGACCGAGCGGACGAAGTTGGCGGCGTCGCTCACGCGCTGGAAGCCGAGGAGGTCGGCGCCGAGCAGGCCGTGGACCACCTGCGCGCGCCACGGCAGCTGCGCGAAGATCTCGAGCGGCGGGAACGGGATGTGGTGGAAGTACCCGATGCGCAGGTCCGGGCGCAGCTCGCGCAGCAGCGCGGGGACCAGCTGCAGCTGGTAGTCGTGCACCCAGACGGTGGCGCCGCGCGCGGCGTGCTCGGCCGCCTTCTCGGCGAACCTCCGGTTGACCTTGCGGTACGCGTCCCACCACTGGCGGTGGTACGTGGGGGGCGCGATGACGTCGTGGTACAGCGGCCACAGGGTGTCGTTCGAGAAGCCCTCGTAGTACAGCGCGATCTCGGACTCGCTCAGGGTGACCGGCACGAGCCGGACGCCGTCGTTGTCGAACGGCTCGTGCTCGACGTCCGGCGAGCCCGACCAGCCGACCCAGGCACCCTGCGCCCGCTGCATGACCGGCTCGAGCGCGGTGACGAGGCCACCGGGCGAGCGGGTCCAGGTCGTGCTCCCGTCCGTCCCGATCGTGACGTCCACCGGGAGCCGGTTGGCCACCATCATCAGGTCGTACCCGTCGCTGCTCACACATCTCCCCTTGACGTTTTCTTGAGGCTATCGTCACTCGCCGCGGGTTCGCAGGGTGGGCCGGGGGGTTTCCCGGCACGGATTCCGCCCGCGCCGCCGACGGCTCGCCGGGCGCGGCCGGGCTAGCGTGCCCTCATGGAGGGCTCAGAGCCGGCACCCGGCGTCGAGATCGGCGGGTACCGCATCGTCGCGCCGCTCGGCGCGGGCGGGATGGGCTCCGTCTACCGGGCGGTCGACGGGGGTGGCACCGAGGTCGCCTTCAAGCTGCTGCACGCGCACCTCGACGCCGACCCCGTGGCGCGCGACCGGCTCCGGCGGGAGGTCGCGGCGCTCCAGCGCCTGCGCCACCCCGCCGTCGCGGCCGTGCTCGACGCCGAGGTCGACTCGACCGAGGCGTTCCTCGTGACCGAGCTGATCGACGGCCGCAACCTCGAGGACCACGTCCGCGTCGCCGGCCCGCTGACCGGCTGGCCGCTGGCCCGGCTGGCGAGCGGGCTCCGGGACGCGCTCGAGGCGGTCCACGCCGCGGGACTCGTGCACCGCGACCTCAAGCCGAGCAACGTGCTGGTCACGCCCGACGGGCCCGTCCTCATCGACTTCGGCATCGCGCAGGCCGCCGACGACGCCCGCGTCACCTCGACCGGTCTCGTCGCCGGGACGCCGGGGTACCTCGCGCCCGAGCTGCTCGCGGACGGCGAGCCCGGTCCGCTGAGCGACTGGTGGGGGTGGGCCGCGGTGCTCGCCTTCGCCGCGACCGGCCGAGCGCCGTTCGGCACCCGTCCGGTGGATGCGGTGCTCGCGCGCTCGCAGGCCGGCGACGTCGACGTCGGCGGGCTCGGAGCCGTGACCGCCGGGGCGCTGCGCGCCGCCCTGGCGCCCGAGCCCGACCTGCGCGCGCTGCCCGACGACGTCGTCGCCGACCTCGAGGCGGCCGCCGAGCGGGGCGACGAGCCCGCGCCGACCGCGGTCCTCACGACCCGGGTCGCGCCGCCCGTGGTACCCCCGGCCGCGGCGTCCGGTGCCCCCGGGGCGGGGGTCGGGTCGACGCGCGTCCGCCCGTCGTGGGCGGGCAGCGGCACACCGGCGGGCGACGAGGACCCCCACGCCGACGCCGGCCTCGACGCCGCCGACGGGGCGGCGGGCGCGGGCCCGTACGACGAGCCGCCCGCGTACGTCTCCCCGCGGCCGCGGCGCCGGACCGGCACGGTCCTCGCCCTCGCGGTGCTGGCGACGGCGGGTGCGTCGCTGTACCCGGGCCTCACCCTGCTCGTGCTCGCCGCAGCACTCGTGCTGGCCCGCACGGTCGGGTCCGCCGCCGGCGCAATGCAGGCGCGCCGGGAGGCGCGTGGGGGCGCTGCCCGGTCGGACGTGGCCCGTGCCGTCGTGTCCAGCCCGTGGCACCTGGTGCGCGCGGTCGTCGGCCTGCTCCCGTCGCTGCTGGTCGGCGGGAGCGTCGTCGTGCTCGTTGGCGGTCTGCTCTGGTGGCTGCTGGGCACCGGGCAGGTCGTCGTCGACCCCGCGTCGTCAGGCCGTGGAGCGGGCCCGGACGGCTCGAACGCGCCGTGGGTCTACCCGGGGGTCCTCGCGCTCGCCATGCTCCTCGGGCTCGCGGTCGTGTGGTTCGGCCCGATGGCGACGCTCACCCGGGTCGGGGCGCGGCGGACCCTGGCCGCGGTGGCACCGGGGCTGGCGGGCGCCGGCGTCGTCGTCGTGCTGGCGCTCGCGGGCGCCGTGCTGCTCGCGGCGCTGGTCGCGTCCGGGCACCCCATCACGTGGACACCGCTGCCGGGGCCGCCGTCGTTCGCCTGAGCGGTCCTGGACCCAGGGCCGGGCGCGGACGCAGGTCCTGGGCGGGTCCCGGCAGGCGCTCGATCCACCGCCGTGCCCCGGCCTCGACCGCGAGGCGATCCCCGCCGCCCCCGATCGGTAGGCTGGGCGCCGCACCGCGGGCGGCTCGCCGTCCGCGGCTCGCCTCCTTAGCTCAGCTGGCCAGAGCACCTGTCTTGTAAACAGGGGGTCGTCGGTTCGAATCCGACAGGAGGCTCCGGTCGAAGGACTCGCTGGCTGATCCGTTCGCGGGGGCGGCGGTCACCTCGCCGGAGAGCCGAGCAGTGCTCGACGTGGCTGACTCTCGACGGGCCGCGGGGACCCGTGACGTCCGAACCCGCGCACGGGTAACGCGAAGCCCTTGTCGCGTCCCGGTCGGTCGCGTGGTCGCGAGTTCTGCCTCTCGCTGGTGGGGCCGGCGTGCCGGGTGCCGAGCCTGCCCGCACCCGGCACAATCCCGGGCATGACCACCACGCCGGGCGGGGAACCGGATCGGCGCACGCTCGAGCTGATCGAGGTGGAAGTCACCCGAGCGGGAGCCGCTCAGGAGAGGATCGAAGCGGCGATCGACCAGCTCGGCGGGGTCCTCGTGGGGTTCGCCGGGGTCATCACCGCGATCCTCCTGGCGCGGGGCGATCGCACGTCCGTACTCGCGGCCACCGCGACGTCGATCAGCGCCGTGCTAGGCGTGCGCGTCGTCCTGATGCGAGCGACGAGCACGACGGTCGACCCGGTGGACGCCACGCAGAAGTACATCGCACGCCGTCCGAGCGACGTGGCCCAAGCGCTGCTGGCGACGAATGTCAGGCTCCACGGCGAGCGGGAGCGCCGGCTTCGGAACAAGCGGCGCTGGTTCATCGCCGCAGCATGGGCCCTGATCGTGGGACTGGTGGTTCTGCTCGTCAGCGTTACGGTAGAGGTCTCGACCAGCGAGCCGGAACCCACGCCGTCGGCGTCGGTCACGGCTGGGAGGCGATGAACCATGGCGAGGCACCAGGCTCCCGCAGTGAGCGCGGAGCGAGCCGCGCGTGACGCCGGTGTCGCGTTCCTGGCCCAGTGGGCCGACCCGGACATCGTTGGTTCCCTCGAGGGGTCCCGTCGTGATGCTGACCGGGCTCGCCAGTGGATCATCGACAGCGTGGCGGCGTCAGGGACGCCCGCCTCCGCCGGGGAGGAGGAGCCGCTTCCTGGGAGGTCTGACAGCGCCCCGGCTGACGATCTCCCGACTGAGGCTGGCGCACGTGCGCATGAGCGGTTGGACCCCTGACTGCAGCCTCGGAGCGGCGAGCGGCTCAGACCCGTCCGGTCTCCTCGATGAGACGGAGCGCCGCGCTCACCCGCGGGTTGCGGGCCGGGTCCGCGTCGATCGCGAGGGTCGCGTAGATCGCGTTGATGTGGTTCTGCACGGACTTCTCGGTGATGGCGAGCCGCTCACCGATCCCGGCGTTCGAGAGCCCCTGGGCCAGCAGCCGGAGCACGGCGTACTGGCGGTCGGTGAGCCGCGCCACCGCGGAGCCGGCCCGCGGCGTCATGCGGTCGACCAGAGCGGGATCCAGCGTGGTCTCGCCGCGCGCGGCCGCGCGGACGGCCGTCACGAGCGCGCCCGAGCTGGTCGACGACGTCTTCGAGAGGTAGCTCCACCCGGACGCGACGTCGCTCGGCAGGTCGAGCAGCAGGTCCATCGCATCGTGCGCCGAGAGCAGCAGGATCCCCAGGCGGGGCCGGGCCCGGCGCAGCGTGACGCCGAGCGCGATCCCGTTCCCGTCGGGGAGGTCGATGTCGAGCACGACGACGTCGACCGCCCCCGGTCGCAGCGCGCGCGTCGCCTCGGCGACGGTCCCGACCGCGGCCACCACGTCGAGGCCGGGCTCGGACCCGAGGGTCAGCTCGAGCATGGTCCGGAACAGGGGCTGGTCCTCGACGATCCCGAGGCGGACGGGTGAGGCGTCCGCGCGAGGATCGGCGGGCGCGGTCGGCGTGGGACGGACGGGGCTCTGGTTCGGCATCCCTCGCAGTATGACTGCCCCCGGGTGCCTGTCACACTGGCCCGGCCGGGGCGTGTTCTGCCCCCGGGGGGCCATGCACCTGGGAGGGGCGATGCGCGACACCCGGCACGACGTCGTGGGTGACCGTCGCGCCCTGCTCCTCGGCGCGGGCGTCGTCTGCGCGCTGTTCGCCGTCGGGGCCGCCGCGCAGACGGCGTGGGTGTACGGGCAGGTGCTCCCGGACGGCCCAGGTGCCCCGTTCCTCGACCGGCTCCTCGCGAACGCCGTGGCCGTCGTCGTCGACCTCGTGGTGCTCGTGGCGCTCCGTACGGAGGTGCGACGCCGGGCATGGGAGCGCGGCAGCGCACTCCTGGTGGCGGCCGTCGTGGCCGCAGGGGCGCGCGTCGCGGTGCAGCTCGCGGTCGGCGTCCACGAGCCGGCCGCGACCCGCGAGGTCCTCGTGGAACTGGTGAGCGGCCTCCTCGCCGCCGGCGCCGCCAACGTGCTCGGGCTCGCGCTCCTCACGTCCAGGCAGCGCCTCCGCCGCCAGGTGCTGGCGACGGCTGCCAGCAGGACGCAGATCCGGCTCGCCCTCGACGCCCTCCAGCACGAGGAGGTGCGGGTTCGCCGTGAGGTCGCTGAGGGCCTGCACGGCAGCCTGCAGCAGCGCCTCGTGATCGTGACCGCGCGCGTCCAGGCGCTCGCCGACCGCCTGAGCGACGGGCCCGCGACACCCGCGGACGTCGCCGAGCTCCGCGCGGTCGCCCGGACGCTCGAGCAGGCGCGCGAGGGCGACGTGCGCGAGATGAGCCGGATGCTGTACCCGGAGGGGCTCGAGGTCGGGATGGTCCCGGCGGTACGCAGCCTGCTCGGGCGGCTGCCCGCGTCGATCGCGACCCGCCTCGTGGTCGCCGACCCGGTCCGCCGGCTCGACGACCCGGCGTCGCCGGCGCTGTCGAGGTCCGAGCGGCTCCTGGCCGTGCGGATCGTCGAGGAGGGCGTCACGAACGCCCTGCGCCACGGCGGCGCCGGCAGCCTCGAGGTGACGCTCGGGCTCGAGCGGGGGGGTCTTCGCCTCACCGTCCGCGACGACGGCGTGGGGCTCGACCCCGAGCGCGCCGCCGAGCCGTCCGGGACCGCGCGGCTCGGGGACCGGCTCGAGCTCGTCGGCGGGTCCCTCGAGCTGCGGCCAGGATCGCCGGGCGGAGCGGTGCTCACCGCGTGGCTCCCCGTCACGGCGGACGCCGAGGACGGCGTCACAGCGGGTGTCACGGCCGCGGGACGTTAGCCCGGGCGGGTGACTGCGGTGTGTGTGACGTGGACCTCCGCCCCTCAGGTTTCGTCCCTTCTGGGCAGGTTCGCGGGCCGGGCAAACCGGGCACTCGCGGCCGAGAGGGTGCTGACACCCAAGTCACGCCGGCGTCACGACACCCGTCCCCCGTACGTTGCGCGACGGCTCGACACCTCGGGCTGCTCAGGGTTCGCACGAGGGTGCGCGCCCCGCCGCCCGCTCGGGCGCGTACCTCGGGAGAAGAGAGCATGGCAACGAAGAAGTCCTCCACCACTCGCAAGGGCCTGGCCTTCGGCCTCGCGTTCGTCGGCATCGCGGGGCTGTCGCTGGCGTCCGCTGCGCAGCTCAACCTCACCGGCCCGACCGCCGGCACGCTGCAGGCCGGCTCGACCGCCGTCGTCAACGGTGACTGCCAGACGACTGCGATCCCCGTGACGTTCGCGGCGCCCGTGCGGGTCGGCGCGGCCTACAAGTCGGCGCAGATCGACCTCTCGGGAATCCAGGCAGCCTGCTCGGGCAAGAGCTACAAGGTCTCGGTACTGACCGCGGCCAACCAGCCCGTCGTCCCGGAGAAGGCGGGCACGGTCGCCGCCGTGGTGGCGCCGGCGACGACCTCGTCGCTCTTCGTCGACATCTCGGGCCTCGACACGGCCCAGGTCGACAGCATCAAGCAGGTCTCGCTCACCATCTACAGCTGACGCGACGCGTCCGCTCGAGCACGCCATCACGATCGACCACGCACCTCACCGGGTGCGGCCGGACGCCGGCGCGGGACTCCCGCGCCGGCTCCGTGGCGTGCTCGGGAACGCGGTCCTCGTGGTCGCGGCGCTGGTCGCCGGGTGGCTGCTCTGGCCGTCGAGCCTCGGGGGCTGCACCACCCTGACGATCGTGTCGGGGCAGTCGATGGAGCCGACGTACTCGACGGGCGACCTCGTCGTGTCGCGGTGCGGCGAGCCCCGGGTGGGCGACGTCATGGTCTACCAGCCGGGGTCGACGGGTGGCGCGCGCATCATCCACCGCGTGATCGGAGGCGACGAGGCGTCCGGCTGGGAGCTCCAGGGCGACAACAACGACTTCGTGGACCCGTTCACGCCGCGCGGCGAGGAGGTGCTCGGCACCGCACGCCTGCACCTGCCCCGGGTGGGGATCGCCGCGGCGGCGCTCACGAGCCCGGTCGTCTGGCTCTCGGTCATCGCGCTCGCGGTCGCGCTCCTGGTCTGGCCGCGCCGTGACGAGGCCGACGACGATGCTCCCGACGTCACAGCCGCGGACGACGGCCCGACCACCACCCGAGCGGAGGAGCCGTGAGGAGCGTGGCGGTCGCCGTCGTGCTGCTGGTCGCCGCGCTCCTCCTGCCGAGCGGCGCGAGCGCGGCCCAGCTCACCCTCGCGGGGCGCCCGTCGTTCAGCGCCTCGACGGTCACGCGCTGCGACGACGCGGTGGCCGCCACGACGCCCACGACCTCGGGCACGACGACGTCGGTCGTGCTGAGCGGCATCGACGCGGCCTGCGCGGGACGTCCCGTCGTCGTGCGCGTGTGGGACCCGGCCGCGGCTGCCACGAGCCCCGCGCGACTGACCGCGCAGGGCACGGTCCCTGCGGCGGGCGGGTCCGTCACGCTGACCGGGTCCCCGGGCTTCCGGCCGGAGGCGGACCTGCGCGCGAACGTGGTGCTCGGTGCGTGGCCCGTCCCCGCGACGTGGACCTACGGTCCGCCGCCCCTCGGCACGTGCCGGCCGGTCGACCCCGCCGTGACCGCGACGTGCGAGGTCGTCCTCGACGGGTGGGCGGGGTACCTCTACTGGGGCAGCGGGTACCGGGTCAGGCTCGTGGTGCGGACCAGCTCCCCGACGCCGTTCGTGTGGGAGGCCACGATCGACCTGTCCGCGACCGGCATCCCCACGCCGGCGGGGCAGGAGGCCTTCCCCGGCTGGCCGGTGCCCGGGACAGTCTGGCAGGCACCCTGGTACCCGTCGCGGTTCACCAGCGAGAACCTGTGCTTCGTCTCGACGGGGACGGAGCTGCCCGTCCTGCGGTTCCGGGGCGAGCGCACCTGGAGCCGGACGGTGTCCGCGTCGGCGCCGGTCTCGTCGCTGGGGATCCAGGCGCAGTCGTCGGGCGGCTCGACCATCGACTCCCAGCGGTGCGGCTGAGCGGCGCCCTGGCGTTCGGGTGACCGGCTCGCCTCGGCGACCCCACTCCTCACACGCCCCTGACCGCCGCCGATCTGGACGTCAGGTGCTCCGCGGCGGGATCGATCCCGTGGCGGGGATGAGGAGATCACCGTGGCGATGGATCGCACACATGTCTGGGGCCGGCGTCTGCTGTCCGGCGCGTTCGTCGCGCTGGCCGCGCTCGGGTTCCGGTATGCCGTGACAGGCGACGAGGTCGACCTGCTCGCCGGTGCGGCTGCGCTCGACCGCGTCGACTGCACGGTCGACGACCTCTCCGTCGAGTACTCCGTCGACTACGTGGCCGAGCTCGGCGGCTACGGCGTCAGCGCCGCGCGCGTCTCCGCCCCCGAGGACTGCCGGGGCGCGACCGTGAGCGTCACCTTCACCGGCGCCGAGGGTCGGGCGCTGGGCCGCGCGACGGGGGTCGTGCGCGAGGCGCCGACCGTGCTGCACCTGCACGACGGCGGTCAGGTGCCCGCTGCGGACATCGAGGGGCTCGCGGTGGTCCTGCTGGGCTGACGGCTCAGTCGACGGGGCGTGGCTCGGGCCGCTTGGGCACGCGCAGGTCGCCCGACGAGCGGCCCTGGAGTCGCCGCGTCGCCCACGGGTACACGTGCGTGCGCAACCACTCGGCGTCCTTCTGGGCCTGCTGGAGCCGGGGGACGCGCGGCAGGGGGGTCAGCGGGTCGTCCCACGCGACGTCGTCGGGCACCAGGCCCAGCGCGACGAGCGCCGCCTGGGCGACGCGGTCGTGGCCGTCGGTCGTCAGGTGGATCCGGTCGTCCGCCCACATGCGCCAGTCACGCAGCGAGCGCATGCCCCACAGGTCGAGGACGTGCGCGCCGTGCCGACGGGCGATCGACCAGAGGTGCGCGTTGTAGACGCCGACGCGGCCGCGCGTGCGGCGGACGATCGGGCTGTCGCGCGTGTCGACCCCCGTGCCGAGCAGCACGTCGACGCCGGCTCCGCGCAGCCGCTCCACCGCGGTCTCGAGCGACCCGGCCATCGCGTCGAGGTCGACGGCGGGGCGCAGGATGTCGTTGCCGCCACCGATCAGCGAGACCAGGTCGGGACGCAGCTCGAGGGCCGCGGGCACCTGGTCCGCGAGGATCGGCCGCAGCAGCCGACCACGGATCGCGAGGTTCGCGTACTCGAGCGGCGGCAGCCCCGCCGTCGTGCGTCGGAGCGAGAGGCGCGCGGCGAGGATGTCCGCCCAGCCGCGGCACCGGGTGGCGTCCTCGGGGTCGGGGTCCCACAGGCCCTCGGTGAACGAGTCGCCCAGGGCGATGTAGCGGGTCCAGCGGGGGGGATCGGCGGTCTCACCGGCAGGTTGCGTCGCGGTCACGGCCCCATTCTGCGCGAGTTGTCGCACGTCGCGTGAGTCGGGGGCGTCACGTGGTCCTGACAGGTGGGCCGCGCTCAGGAGATCGGCGACGGGCACGAGGTCAGGGCAGGGTCCAGTCGATCGAGGCGGCGCCCTGGGCGGCCAGGTGCGCGTCGACGCGCGAGAACGGTCGCGAGCCGAAGAACCCGCGGTGCGCGGACAGCGGGCTCGGGTGCACGCTCGCGACGATCGGCGTCGACCTCAGCGCCGGGGCGAGCGCCTGCGCGTCACGCCCCCACAGCACCGCGACGAGCGGGCCGCCGCGATCCACGAGCGCGGCGATCGCGCGGTCCGTCACGGCCTCCCACCCCCGGCCGCGGTGCGAGCCGCTGGCGCCCGGCCGCACGGTGAGGACGCGGTTGAGCAGCATCACGCCGCGGTCGGCCCAGGGTGACAGGTCGCCGCTCGACGGGGTGGGGAGGCCGACGTCGGCGCTCAGCTCGGTGAAGATGTTCGCCAGCGAGCGCGGCACGGGCCGGACGTCCGGCTGGACCGAGAAGGACAGGCCCATCGGATGACCTGGCGTCGGGTAGGGGTCCTGCCCGACGACGAGCACGCGGACGTCCGCGAGCGGTCGGGCGAACACCCGGAGCACGGCGTCGCCGGCCGGCAGGTAGCCCTGACCGGCCGCGACCTCGGCGCGCAGGAAGTCGCCGAGGGCGCGGAGCTGCGGCTCGACGGGTGCGAGCGCAGCGGCCCAGTCGGGTGCCACGAGATCGGCGAGGGGTGCGCGGTCCACGCCCGGGACAGTACCGGCAGGGGCCCGGCCCGCCGCGGGGGAATGACACCGGTGTTGTTCGTCCGTACGATGGCCGGAGCCCGCAAACGGCGACGAGGCCCGACGGGTCCGGTGAGCGAGGAGGACGCATGGAAGCCACGGCGACGAGGGCACGTGAGCAGCCACGTGAGCAGCAGGGCGCGACGATCGGGCAGCAGCTCTCCGAGCGCGACCAGCAGGTGCTCGCCTTCGAGCGTCAGTGGTGGAAGTACGCGGGCGCCAAGGAGCAGGCGGTGCGCGAGCTCTTCGACATGTCGGCCACCCGGTACTACCAGGTCCTCAACGCCCTCATCGACTCCCCGGCCGCTCTCGCGCACGACCCGATGCTGGTGAAGCGGCTGCGCCGCATGCGCGCGTCGCGGCAGCGTGCGCGCAGCGCCCGGCGCCTGGGTGTCGACGCCTGAGACCCGTTCCGGACGGGCTAGCCTGTCCGCCGTGAGCAAGGCCCCCTACCCGTACGCGCCCGACGAGTTCGACCTCGTCGAGCCCGGTTCCGGACCCCGGGGGGTGCACCGCGCGCCGCGCTCCGGGTGGAGCAAGGCGTGGCCGTTCCTGCTCGTGCTGGTGGTCGTGCCGGTGCTCGCGTACGGCGCGGTCTCGTCCTGGCTCGAGCTTCGCGCCGCGGACCCGCCAGCGACGGCGTCGACCGAGAGCAGCGCACCCGCGCAGACGCCTGCGGAGACTCCGGCCGAGAGCGCCGCCCCGGAGGAGACCACGGCACCGCCGCCCCCTCCGCCGCCTGTCGAGACGCCGGAGCCTGAGCCCGAGCCCGACCTCGGCACCGCCGTCGTCGTCTACAACTCCACGTCGCGCTCCGGTCTGGCCGCCTCGGCGGCCGGGGTCCTCGAGGACGCCGGGTGGGAGGCCGTGAGCGCGGCCAACTACACGGGCGGGACACTACCCTCGTCGACCGTCCGGTACGGGTCGTCCGAGCTCGAGGTCACCGCGCGCGCCGCGGCCGCGGAGCTCGGGATCGACACGGTCGAGCTCGACGGCGACGTCGACGGCATCGAGGTCGTGCTCGAGAACGACTACACGCCGTGACGCTCGAGCTCGGCCACCGCGAGCACGACGCTCGCGGCGCTCCACGACAGGGGCGCGACGGCCGCGGGTGAGCCGTCCGCCAGCACCTTCTCCGGGATCGCGCCCGACGGCGTCCGGTGCGAGTCGATCCACGTCAGCCACCCGCGCGCCGCGTCCGTGTCCCCGACCGTGGCGGCCGTGAGCGCGTAGAGCGACGTCTGGGGGGTCCACGAGATGCCGTCGTCCTTCCACCCCGCGCCAGGGGCGAGACCGCCCGCCGGCCGCGCCATCTCGGCCGCGGACGCGCGCCAGGCGTCGAGGGCGCCCGTGAGCGGTGTCGGTTGGAAGGGGGGCAGGAGGAACGCGCTCGCGGCGTCGCGCTCGCGGCCGTCGGTGTACCGCGCGAAGCGTGGCGCGAACTCGCGCTCGATCGCGGCGCGGAGCTGCGCGGCGCGCTCGGCGGTGGCCTCGGCGGCCCGGGCCGCGTCGGCGGCGGCGGTCGGGGTGCCGCCCGCCGCGAGGACGCCGTACAGCCTGCCCGCCGCCTCGAGCCCGCTCAGCAGGGGCGCCGCGGTGCCGAGCGTCACGCGGGACTCGCCCACCTCCCAGTAGTCGCTCGACGGCGGCGGCAAGGTCCCGCGCCGGTCCGTGAGCTCGAGCGCGCGGGCGGTCGAGCGGTCGACGAGGGGGCGCAGGCGCCGCACGGCGTCGGCCTGGTCACCCGGGTCGAGCTGACGCACCACGTTGTCCGTCGCCCACAGCACCCATCCGGTCCCGTCGGTCTGGATGCCGCGGTCGTCCGGCGGGCCCGAGCCGTCGGGCAGGTAGCGCGCCTCGAACGAGCCGTCTCGGTGCTGGACGCGCCGCAGGAAGCCGAGGACGTCGAGCGCCTCCTCCGTGTGCCCCGTGGTGGCGAGCGCCGCGGCGACGAACGCGGCATCGCGCGGCCAGACGTACCGCCAGCGTGCGGACCAGCCGGCCACCGAGGCGCCGTCGTCGAGCAGGAGGGCACGGATGTCGAGCAGCGCGTCGCGCACCATGTCGCCGTAGGGGCCACCCTCCCCGGGGATCGTGCCGGCGTCGAGCCAGGCCTGCGTCTCGGCCGCGAGGGCGCGCGCCTCCGCCTGTGCGGCGGGGTCGTCGGGACCGGGATCCAGGACCCGGCTGCCCGCGAGGTAGGGCGGGGTCGATCCGGTCGCGACGAGTTCGGGGGCGCCGTCGGGACCCAGGCCGATCCCGTTGGAGTACAGGCGGATGTAGGCGGGCTCGCCGGCGTTCGCCAGCGGCGAGCGCGGGTCGGTCAGGAGGAAGGGGTACGCCATCATCGTGAGCGTGACCGCTGCGGTCACCGCTCGGCGGCCCCAGCGACCGCGGCGCGGCCGACGCGGGAGCCGTCCGGTGCCCGACGACGCCGGGCCGGCCGCGTCGTCGGGCGCAGCCGGGTGCGGCTCGTCGGGGGAGCCGGGAGCGGGGGCCGGGCCGGGCTCGGACCCCGTGTCGACCTCGCGGGTCGGGACGTTCATCGCGACAGGGTATGCGGCGCGTTCCACCCGCAGCGAAACGCGACGGACGCCCGCGCGTGGAGGGGGTGCGCGGGCCGGCCGACGCTTGCACTCGCCACCCCAGAGTGCTAACCATGGGGTTAGCACTCTTCACCTGAGAGTGACAGAATCATCGGGCCGACCGGTGAGGTGCGGGCAGGGACGGGACATGACCGTCGCTCCCCGAGCCGTCCGTCGCGGGCATCAGCCGGCCCACCACCAGCCACAGCGGAGGAACACACACCGATGGCCAAGATCATCGCCTTCGACGAGGAGGCCCGTCGCGGCATGGAGCGGGGCATGAATGCCCTTGCTGACGCCGTGAAGGTCACGCTCGGCCCGAAGGGCCGCAACGTCGTGCTCGACAAGAAGTGGGGCGCCCCCACCATCACCAACGATGGTGTGAGCATCGCCAAGGAGATCGAGCTGGAGGAGCCGTTCGAGAAGATCGGCGCCGAGCTCGTCAAGGAGGTCGCCAAGAAGACGGACGACGTCGCGGGAGACGGCACCACCACCGCCACCGTGCTCGCCCAGGCGCTCGTCAAGGAGGGCCTGCGCAACGTCGCCGCCGGCGCCAACCCGATCGCCCTCAAGCGGGGCATCGAGAAGGCCGTCGAGGCCGTCACCGAGCAGCTGCTCAAGGCCGCGAAGGACATCGAGACCAAGGAAGAGATCGCCGCGACCGCGGGCATCTCGGCCGGTGACCCGGCGATCGGGAACCTGATCGCCGAGGCCATGGACAAGGTCGGCAAGGAAGGCGTCATCACGGTCGAGGAGTCCAACGCTCTCGGCCTGGAGCTCGAGCTGACCGAGGGCATGCGCTTCGACAAGGGCTTCCTCGCCGGCTACTTCGTCACCGACCCGGAGCGCCAGGAGGCCGTCCTCGAGGACGCCTACGTGCTCCTCGTCGAGTCGAAGATCTCCACGGTGAAGGACCTGCTGCCGCTCCTGGAGAAGGTCATCCAGGCCGGCAAGCCGCTCATCATCATCGCCGAGGACGTCGACGGCGAGGCCCTGGCCACGCTCGTCGTGAACAAGATCCGCGGCACGTTCCGCTCGGTCGCCGTCAAGGCGCCCGGCTTCGGCGACCGCCGCAAGGCGATGCTGCAGGACATGGCGATCCTCACGGGTGGTCAGGTCGTCTCGGAGACCGTCGGCCTCAAGCTCGACACGGTCGGCCTCGAGGTGCTCGGCACCGCGCGCAAGGTCGTCGTGACGAAGGACGAGACCACGATCGTCGAGGGCGGCGGCGACGCCGACCAGATCGCCGGTCGCGTGAGCCAGATCCGTGCCGAGATCGAGAACTCGGACTCGGACTACGACCGCGAGAAGCTCCAGGAGCGCCTCGCCAAGCTGGCCGGCGGCGTCGCCGTCATCAAGGCCGGTGCGGCGACCGAGGTCGAGCTCAAGGAGCGCAAGCACCGTATCGAGGACGCGGTGCGCAACGCCAAGGCGGCCGTCGAGGAGGGCATCGTCGCCGGTGGTGGCGTGGCGCTCATCCAGGCCGGCAAGCTGGCGTTCGCCGACCTCGTGCTCGAGGGCGACGAGGCGACCGGTGCGCGGATCGTGCAGCTCGCGATCGACGCCCCGCTCAAGCAGATCGCCATCAACGCCGGGCTCGAGGGCGGCGTCGTGGCGGAGCGCGTGCGCTCCCTCCCGGTGGGTCACGGCCTGAACGCCGCGACCGGCGACTACGAGGACCTGCTGGCCGCGGGCATCAACGACCCGGTCAAGGTGACGCGCTCGGCGCTGCAGAACGCAGCCTCGATCGCGGCGCTGTTCCTCACGACCGAGGCGGTCATCGCCGACAAGCCGGAGAAGTCGGCCCCGATGGGCGGCGGCGACGGCGGCGGCATGGGCGGCATGGACTTCTGATCGACTGATCAGGGGTTCGCCCCCAGCACGACGACGCACGACGGCGGGCCGGTCACCTCTCGGGTGGCCGGCCCGCCGTGCTGCGTGGGTGGTTGCTGGCGTGACGACGGTCCTCGACCAGCGACGATGGTCCCCGCTGACGGCTTGCCGCACGAGCCTGCGTCAGCGGTCGCGGGCGAGGACGCGGAGGCCCGAGGCGCGCAGCCGGCGCACGAGCTCGCGGGTGTCGACAGGCACGGCGCCGAGCTCGACGAGGCGGTCGTGCTGCTCGTCAGGGACGTCGTAGTGGTCGCGGTCGAACCCTCGGGCAGGGATCCCCGCCGCCGCGGCGAACGCGTGCAGCTCCTCGAGCGACGTGTCGCTCACGAGGTGGCTCCACAGCCGCCCGTGCCGGGGCCACAGCGGAGGGTCGACCAGAACAGCCATCCCCCGAGGCTAGCCACAGGCCTTCTCGACGTCGCTGCCACCGAGCCCGGGCACCGGACCGGACGCGGCCTCGAGGGGCCCACGACCGCCACCGCCGCATCGGGAGCCGGCGCTCAGCGGCCGAAGAGTCGCGCCGCCTGCGCCTCGGCGTCCGCGTAGGTCGACGCGGCGGCGCCGAGGGCTGCCGTGATCTGGTCCAGCGACTGCTCGACCCGTGTCTGGGTCGCGGCCCAGTCGGCGATCACGGACCCGAACGCCGTCGCCGCACCGCCGCGCCAGCTGTCCTGGAGCTCGTTGAGGTGCCGCATCATCGCCGCGACCTCGCTGCGGATGGCCGCTGTCGATCCCCGGACCGCGGCTGCCGCGTTCGCGACCTGGGTGCTGTCGACCTCGTACCTGCTCATCGTTCCTCCGTCGTCGTCGAGGAAGGCGACGCTAGGTGTCCGACCCGGCCGCGCGACGTCGGGCACTGTGGCGCTGGGGAGGGGGCGCGACCGACGGCGGCCTGGGGGCGGGTGCTCGACGCCGCCCCGCAGCGTGAGGCCGCAGGACCTCGCGCGGGCTTGCGGTCGACCCGATCAGGCGGACGGCGCGCCCTGGTGGTCCCGGCGATCCGACGCTCCGTCACCGTCGTGCGCGGCCCCGTCGCCCGGGGGCGGCTCGGGCGCCGCCCCGTCGCCCGGGAGCGGCTCGGGCGAGGTCTCGCCCGACTGCTCGATGGCGAGGAGCTCCTTCTGCAGTCGCTGGAGCTCGGCGGAGACGTTCTGCCGTGCGGGCTCCTCCCACGCGGCACCGAGGGGGCTCAGGAAGAGCGCCGAGCGCCCGAGCAGCTTGGTGAGGATCCGGATCCGCGCGCGCACGTAGTGCTCGAGGGGCAGGTGCGAGTACTCCGCGCGGACGTCGCGCAGGTACGCCTTGTAGCGCTGGGGCTCGCTCGCCAGCACGCCCAGATCGGCGTCGCAGAGCACCGCGCAGTCGAAGTCGCTCGGGTCGGACGCGTGCCGACGCAGCGCGATCACGAGGTCGTGCACCCGCTGGGCCCGGTCCTCGGGCACGCCGAGCCCGACCAGCTCGGCCCGTGCGAGCTCGGCGCTCGCGACCTCGTCCTCCCCACCGCGGTTGGCGTACGCCGCAGTGTCGGCCGCGTCGAAGATCGCGCCGTGGTACCACGCGGCCAGTCGGACGACCTCGGGCTGGTGGGTCTCCTCGGCCAGCTCGTCGACCCGCGCGAGCACGTCCGCGAGGTGCTTCAGGTCGTGGAAGTGCCGACCGGGCCCGGACCACCGCTCGATCAGCCGCTCACCGACTCCGCGGATCTCGTCGGGCGACGCGGTCGCCCCCGCGCCGACGCAGGTGCGTACCCACGCGGACACCAACCACTGCGGCGCGTCGATGACGCCCATGGCCTTCCCTCACCAGATCTCCGAACAGGCGGGCAAAGACCGTCATCCTAGCCTGGAGCCGGCTGGACGGTGCGGGGGTGGTGGTTGCGCGACGCCGTCGGCCGGTCGGGTCGTTGGAGCAGCGGGTGGGGCACCAGGTGGAGCAGCAGGTGGAGCAGCAGGTGGGGCGGCGGGCGGGGCAGCAGGTGGGGTCGTCGCGGCGCCGCTGCGGTCCGGGCCGGTGTCGGGTGACGGGCCGACCGGGGTCGCGAGCGGCAGGCTCACCCGCACGGTCGTGCCGCCGCCCGGGGTCGGCGCGACCTCGACGGTCCCCCGGTGGGCGCCCACGATCGCCGCGACGATCGCCATCCCCAGGCCCGCGCCGCCGCCTGTCTCCCGTGTGCGCGAGTGGTCCACGCGGTAGAACCGCTCGAACACGCGAGCGGCGTGCTCGGGGCTGATCCCGGGTCCGTGGTCGCGGACCTCCAGCACCGCCACGCTGCTGACTCCACCCGCGTCCGCGCCGTCGCCCGCCCCCGTTGCGTCCGCCACGCCCACGGCCACCTCGACGGCCGTGCCCGACGGCGTGTGCTGGGCGACGTTGCCCGTCAGGTTCGCGAGCACCTGCCGGAGCCTGTCCTCGTCGCCGAGCACGACGACGGGCGTCACCGGCCTTCCCGCGACCAGTGACTCGAGCCGGATCGGGCGGCCGGCGTCGAGCGCGTGGAGGTCGCTCACGGCGTCGGCGGCGAGCACCGTCAGGTCGACCGGCTCGGAGCGCAGCGGGCGGCCGTCGTCGAGACGGGCGAGGTGCAGGAGGTCCTCGACCAGGCGGCCCATCCGGTGCGCGGAGTCCTCGATCCGGCGCAGGGTGTCGTCGACCTCGGGCTTCGTGGTCACGGCACCCATCCGGTAGAGCTCGCCGTAGCCACGGATGGTCGCGAGCGGCGTCCGGAGCTCGTGCGAGGCGTCGGCGACGAACTGCCGCATGCGCTCCTCGGACGCGGCCCGCGCGGCGAACGCCTGCTCGATCTGGGCGAGCATCGAGTTGAGCGCGGCCCCGAGCCGGCCGACCTCCGTGGTCCCGGGCGCGGTCGGCACCCGCCGGGACAGGTCGCCGGCGGCGATCGTCGCGGCGGTCTCCTCGATCTCGCGGAGGGGTCGCAGGGACCGCCGGACCGCGAGGTGCCCGGCCACGGCGCCGAGCGCCACGACCGCGATCCCGATCCCGAGCAGCGCCCAGCGCATCTGCGCCATGGTGGCGTCGGCGGCCGTGAGCGGGAGGGCGACGGCCACCGACCCGAGCAGCGACTGCGCGTTGACGAGCCCGAGCTCGACGACGCGCCACCGCGTGCGCCCGTCGGCGCTGCGGACGGTGAACGGCTCGCCGCGCAGCGCGGAGACCTCGCGGGTGGTGAGCGTGGGGAGGTCCGGGGCGGCCCCGGCCTGCACGGAGGCGACCGTGTGGAACACCTGGACGACGCTCCCGTCGGCCGTCGCGACCTGGATGTAGTAGTCGCTCGGGCGACGGTCGCCACGCAGCAGCCGCTCCGAGCCGTCCCACGCCTGCTGGGCCGCCTGGGCTGCGGAGGCACCCAGCTGGGCGTCGATCTGGTCGACCAGGGACCGCCCGAGCAGGGTCAGCGTGGTGACGCCGGCGAGCCCGAGGCCGAGCACGAGCAGTGCCGTGATGATCGCGACCATGCGGGCGCGCAGCGGCAGGCCGCCGACGCGCTCGGACACGCTCACGCGGACCCCGGGGGCAGCCGCAGCACGTACCCGACCCCTCGCTTCGTGTGGATGAGAGGGGCCGGCGGTGCGTCGTCGGGGTCGGCGTCGGCGGACCTGGTGTCGATCTTGCGCCGCAGGTACGAGATGTAGGACTCGACGATGTTCGCGTCGCCGCCCCAGTCGTACTGCCAGACGTGGTCGAGGATCTGCGTCTTCGACAGCACGCGGCCGGCGTTGAGCATGAGGTAGCGCAGCAGCTTGAACTCGGTGGGGGAGAGCTCGATCGTCCGACCGGCGCGGCGGACCTCGTGGCTGTCGTCGTCGAGCTCGAGGTCGGCGTAGCGCAGGGTCGCGTCGTCGGCGTCGTCCGGCGATGCGCCGGTGCGGCGGAGCACCGCGCGGATCCGGGCGACCACCTCCTCGAGGCTGAACGGCTTCGTGACGTAGTCGTCACCGCCGACCGTGAGGCCGGTGACCTTGTCGGACGTGTCGTCGCGCGCCGTGAGGAAGACGACCGGCACGTGCTGGCCCTTCTCCCGCAGTCGGCGCGTCAGGGTGAAGCCGTCCATGTCCGGCAGCATGACGTCGAGCACGACGAGGTCCGGGTCGAGGTCGCGCACGAGCTTGATGGCGCTCGTGCCGTCCCCCGCCGCGTGCACCTCGAAGCCCGCGAACCGCAGCGACGTCGCGAGCAGCTCGCGGATGTTGGGCTCGTCGTCGACGACGACGAGCCGCGCCTCGGGCCGGGTGGTCGCGCTCCTCATGAGCACAGTGTGAGCACGAAGGCTGAGACTTCGCTGGGAGCCGCCTGCAGACCCGCGGCGCCCACAACCACCCGCAACGTCCGCACTCCGTGGGGCCCTGGCCCCACGGAGTGCGGACGTTGCGGTGGTGCTGTGGTGAGGGTCAGGCGTTGCCGCTCTTCAGGGCGGCGAGCCGCGCCTCGACCTCGACGTCGACCGAGTGGTCCTCGAGCTCCTCGAACTGCGCGTCGAGGGTCGACGCCGCGAGCTCGGCCTGGCCCGCGACGCGGGCCTCCTCGCGGCGCACCTTCTCCTCGAAGCGGGCGACCTCGCTCGTCGGGTCGAGCACGTTGATCGACCCGACGGCGTCCTGGACCTTCGACTGCGCCTCGGCGCTCTTGGCGCGCGCGACGAGCGTGTCGCGGCGGCGCTTGAGGTCCTGGAGCTTGTCCTTCATGTTCGCGAGCCCGGACTTGAGCTTCTCGACCGTCTCGTTCTGCGAGGCGATGATCGGCTCGGCGTCCTTGGCCTCCTGCTCGAAGCCGATCTGCTTGGAGAGCGCGACCTTCGCCAGATTGTCGAACTTGTCGGCGTCGGCGGTGTTGCCCTCGGCGCGCAGCGCGTCGGCCCGGCGCGAGGCCGCGACCGCCTTGTTCGCCCAGTCCTGGGCCGCGGCCACGTCGGCGGCGTGGTCCTGCTCGGCGAGCCGCACGTTCCCGATCGTCTGGGCGATGGCGCTCTCGGCCTCGACGATGCTGTTCGTGTAGTCGCGGATGAGCTGGTCGAGCATCTTCTGCGGGTCCTCGGCGCGGTCCAGCATCGCGTTGATGTTGGCGCGGGTGAGCTGGCTGATGCGTCCCAGGATCGTCTGCTTCTCGGTCATGGTGGTACCTGAACCTTCCGTCGTCGTGCCGGGCCTTGTGCAGAGTCTGCGTCGAGCCGCAGCCTCGCGTCGCGCTGGGTGTGGTCGAGCCCCTGGTGTCGGTCTAGAAGCGTCCACCTCCGCCGCCGAAGCCGCCGCCCCCGCCGCCGAACCCCCCGCCGCCGCCGCCGAAGCCGCCGCCGCCCCCACCGCCGCCACCCCAGCCGCCGCCGAACCCGCCACCGCCGCCACCGCGCAGGATGCTGTCGATGAGGATGCCACCGAGGATCAGGCTGCCGGCGTTGGACCCGCCGCCGAACCCGCCGCCGCCGTGCGGTCCACCGAACCGGTTGCGCTCGAACTCCTCGACGTCCTGCTGCGCGATGCCCTGCGCCTGCGCCGCCAGCTGCTCGGCGCGACGCACGGCCTCGAGGCCCTGCACCGGGTCCGACCGGACGAGCCGGTGCGCGTGGTCGAGCAGGCGCTGCGCCTCGGCGAGCCGGGTCCGTGCCTCGGGCCCGACGGCGCCCCGCCGGGTCTCGATGTAGTCGCCCACCGCGCGCACGCGTGAGCCGACGGCGGCGAGCGCCTCGGTGAGCTGGCGCCGGGCCCGCTCCGCGTGCTCGGCCTGGGTCCGTGCGGGCTCGAGCGCCTTGTCGAGTGCGGCCTCGGCGTCGCGCAGGTCCCGCACGATCTGGAGCGGGTCGCTGCCCGGGCCCGCAGCACGCGCGGCGTTGCGCACCTCGGTCGCACGGGCCGCGGCCGCGCGGACCGCGGGGTCGTCCGGCGCGAGCCGCGCGGCGTCGTCGAGGTCCGAGCCGAGGGACGCGATACCCGACGCGATGGTCGCCGACGCGGTCGCGAGCTCCTCGCCCGCGCGGTCGACCGCCTCGAGGAGGCTGGCGGCCTGCGCGACGGCGTTCTCGGCCGTTCGACCCGCGTCGACGGCCTCGCCCCGGTCGTCCGCGGCGAGATGCTGACGGGCCTGCGCCACCGCCTCGTGCGCGCCGGCCAGCAGGCGGGCGGCCTGCTGGGGGTTGTCCCGGACCGACGCCAACGAGGTCGGCGGGTAGGTCTGCGCGAGCTCGGCGAGCGCCTGCTCGGACGCCGGGACGCGCGCCTGCACCTCGGTCGCGCGGCGCTCGGTGCCGTCGATGAGCTCGGGGGCACGGGCGTGCAGGTCGCGGAGCTCGTCGAACGACTCCTTCTGCCGGTCGAGCGCGGCGTCGGCGCGCGTGCACAGCTCGATGATGTGGCCGAGCATCGCCCGGCGCTGCGGCTCCGTCTCGGGCTCCGCGTCGTCGAGCTGCTGCCGGATGCCGAAGGCCGTGAGCGAGTCCGCCTTGGCCGCCTCGAGCACCTCGGCGAACTGCCGCGTGGCCTCGAGCCCGAACTGCGCCTGCGCGAAGCCCAGCTCCTGCTCCGAGGCCCGGAGCTCGTCGTCGAGCGTGACGAGCGCGGTGCTGGCCTGGCGGTCGAGCGTCGCGGTGTCGACCTGCTCGGGGCCGCGCGGGCCGCCGGGCCCGCCCTCGCCGGGGGCGCCGGCCTTGCCGCGCCTGCGGAACGTGCGGAACAGCAGGAAGGCGCCGATCGCGACCGCGCCGAGCAGCAGCCACGTGAGGAACCCGCCGCTACCCGAGCCACCCCCGCCGCCCTGGCCGCCGCCGCCACCCCCGCCGCCGACGTCGCCGCCGGTCGCGGCCTCCTCGATCGCCCCGGCCGTGTCGATCACCGCGCCCGCCCAGTCGCCGGCGCTGAGCCGCGGCTCGAGGACGCGGGACCGGATGGTCGACTGGTCCTGCGGGCTGATCGGGCCCGGCTCCCACAGCACGAGGCCGTACCGTCCGTCCTCGACCGCGACGGCGAGCACGACGTCCTCCTGCCCGAGGCCGGACAGGTTCGCCGTCTCGCGCCCCCAGGTGGCCCCGTCCATCCCGTCGAAGCTGTCGACGAACACGGCGAACAGCTGGAGCCCGGTCGCGTCCCGCAGCGACTGCTGCGCCGCGCGCACGTCGCCGGCGTCGCCGCCGATGACGCCGGCGTCATCGACCAGGTCGTCGGCCAGGTCGGCCGGTGGCACGGCGTAGGCGGGCGTGGCCGCGCCCCCCACGGCGACCAGCAGCGCGAGCAGCGCGGTGGTCAGCGCGGTGGTCAGCGCGCCGAACTGCGTGGGCCGCAGCCGGACCCCTCGGCGCGGCAGGGCGGTCGACCGGGCGTGCGCGGCGGGAATCACCCGCTGATCCTCTCCTCCGCTCCGTCGCGTGGCAAACCTGCGCGCGGCCGCGGCAAAGTCCGGGGAAAACCCACTCCCGGGCGATCCGGACCCGACGCAGGACCAGGTACCTTCTCCGACTGACCCGTACTGACCGGTACCCCCGGCCACCAGGAGAGGACGCCATGCCCGAGCAGGCACCCGTCGCCCCGACCCGCACGCCCGTGATCACGGTCGTCCAGCACGACGCGGACGTCCCGCTCGACCGCTTCGCCGGCTGGCTCGAGGGCGTCGAGCTGCGGACCGTGCGCGCCTGGGAGGGCCGGCCGGTCCCGACCGACCCGGCCCAGGTCGGCGACGGCCTGCTGGTACTGGGCGGCCACACGAACGCCTACGCCGACGACGTCGCGCCCTGGCTCCCCGCGACCCGCTCGCTGCTCGCGGCGGCGGTCGCGGCGGGCGTCCCGACGCTCGGCATCTGCCTCGGCGCGCAGCTCCTCGCCGTGGCGTGCGGCGGCCGGGTGGAGGTCGCGGCCCCTCCCGGCCGCGAGTCGGGGATCGTCGACGTGCGCTGGCGGCCGGGCGCGGCCCAGGACCCGGTGCTCGGCGCGTGCGCCGCCGCCGGGACGACCCCGGCGCCGAGCATGCACGCCGACGCCATCGTCGAGCTGCCCCGGGGGGCGGCGTGGTTCGGCGCGAGCGCGATGTACCCGTACCAGGCGTTCCGCGTCGGCACGGCGTGGGGCGTGCAGTTCCACCCCGAGGCCGGCCGCGCGACGCTGCGGGCGTGGGCCGACCAGTACGACGGCGTGGACACCGGCGCGGTCCTCGACGCGTTCGACGCGCGTGCGGACGACCTGGGGTCGGCCGGACGCGCGATCGCGAGCGGGTTCGCCGCCGTCGTGCACCGGTCCGCGCGTCAGTCCGTCGTGTCGGGAACCAGGTCCTCGGCGTCGACGATGGTGTACGCGTAGCCCTGCTCGGCGAGGAAGCGCTGGCGGTGCGCCGCGAACTCCTGGTCGACGGTGTCGCGCGCGACGACCGTGTAGAAGTGCGCGGTGCGCCCGTCGCCCTTGGGTCGCAGGAGGCGCCCGAGGCGCTGCGCCTCCTCCTGGCGTGAGCCGAACGACCCGGAGACCTGGATCGCGACCGACGCCTCGGGCAGGTCGATCGAGAAGTTCGCGACCTTGCTCACGACGAGCTTCGTGATCTCGCCGTTGCGGAAGGCGTCGTACAGCCGCTGGCGCTCCGGGACGCTCGTGGAACCGGTGAGGACCGGCGCGTCCAGGTGCTCGCCGAGCTCCTCGAGCTGGTCGAGGTACTGGCCGATGACGAGCGTCGGCTCGCCGTCGTGCTTCGCGACGAGCTGCTCGACGATCCGGTTCTTGCCCGACGCCGACGCCGCGAGCCGGTACTTGTCCTCCGGCTCGGCCGTCGCGTAGAGCATGCGCTCGCGGTCAGGGAGCGTGAGGCGCACCTCGACGCAGTCGGCCGGCGCGATGTAGCCCTGCGCCTCGATGTCCTTCCACGGCGCGTCGAACCGCTTGGGCCCGATGAGGGAGAACACCTCGTCCTCGCGGCCGTCCTCGCGCACGAGCGTCGCGGTCAGGCCGAGGCGGCGGCGCGCCTGCATGTCGGCCGTCATGCGGAAGATCGGCGCGGGCAGCAGGTGGACCTCGTCGTACACGATGAGGCCCCAGTCGCGGGCGTCGAGCAGCTCGAGGTGCGTGTAGACGCCCTTCCGCCTGGTCGTGAGCACCTGGTACGTCGCGATCGTGACCGGGCGGATCTCCTTGCGCGCGCCCGAGTACTCGCCGATCTCCTCCTCGGTGAGGCTCGTGCGCCGCACCAGCTCGTCGCGCCACTGGCGCGCGGAGACGGTGTTCGTCACGAGGATCAGCGTGGTCGTCTGCGCGCGGGCCATCGCACCCGCGCCGACGAGCGTCTTGCCCGCCCCGCACGGCAGCACGACGACGCCCGAGCCGCCGTGGAAGAAGCTCTCGACCGCGTGCTCCTGGTACGGCCGCAGGTGCCAGTCGGTCGTGTCGAGGTCGATCGCGTGCGCCTCGCCGTCGACGTAGCCCGCGAGGTCCTCGGCGGGCCAGCCGAGTTTGAGCAGCACCTGCTTGAGGTGCCCGCGCTCGCTCGGGTGCACGACGACGTCCGTCCCGTCGAGCCGCTGCCCCACCAGGCCGGCGGTGCGCTTGGAGCGCAGCACCTCCTCGAGCACGGCGCGGTCGAGCGCGTGCAGCACGAGCCCGTGCACCGGGTGGCTGACCAGCTGGAGGCGGCCGTACCGGGACATGGTCTCGGCGACGTCGACCAGCAGCGCGTGCGGCACCGGGTAGCGCGAGTACTCGAGCAGCACGTCGACGACCTGCTCGGCGTCGTGGCCCGCGGCGCGCGCGTTCCACAGGCCGAGCGGCGTGAGGCGGTAGGTGTGGACGTGCTCGGGCGCGCGCTCGAGCTCCGCGAAGGGAGCGATCTCGCGCCGGCACGCGTCGGCCCGGTCGTGGTCGACCTCGAGCAGGAGCGTCTTGTCGCTCTGCACGATCAGCGGGCCATCCGTCATGGGGTTCCTTCTCTGTTCTGCGCGTCGGCTTCGGGCGCGTCGGACCTGGTGCCCGCCGGCTGGGCGGGCGCGGGGTCGATCGGGGTCACACGGGCGATGCGGTGCACGGCGACGGTCAGCTCGGCGTCACGCGCGGTGTCGATCGCGCGCACGCGGCCGGCGTCCACCCGGACCGGGCGGACCCGCCGACCCTGCGGTGTGCCCTGCGGGCCGACGATCTCGAGCCAGACCTCGCGCCCGGCGTCGGCCGCCTCCCGCAGGGTGGCCAACGCGGTGACGGGGTCGGCTGTTCCCAGGTCGCCGCCGGGCGCCCCCGGCCGACGCCGCGCGTGCCCGGACGGTGGCGGCTCGGCTGCCAGCTCGCGCGCACGGGTCGCGCGCTCGGCCTGAGCCGTCTCCTCCGCGCGGCGCATGGCGGGCACCAGCGCGGCGAGCCGGTCCGCGGTCGTCTCGGCGGCGGTGCCGGCGCGCGTGCCCGACGGCGCGGCGTGGGGCGGGATGACGACGCCACCCGCGGCGCGGCGTCGGCGGGTCGAGGCCCGGACCCGGCGCACGGTCGGGCCGGCGTGCACGACGTGCCCTTCGGGCGTCTCGCTCGCGGGCGCCAGGCCGCGGTCGCGCAGGGCGCTCAGCAGGGCGGTCGGCGTGCCCTGCGCGGCGAGGACCGTCGGGGCGAGCCGGGTGAGGCCGAGGTGGGCGAGGGCGGGGTCCTCGAGCAGGCCGGCGAGGAGCGCCGGGTCCTCGGAGCGGACGTAGCCCAGCGCCCCGCCGACGCGCAGGCGCCCGTGGCGTCGGGCGGCGTCGCGGACGAGGTACTCGAGCGGCTGGGGGAGCGGGCCCCTCGCATGCGCTGCGAGGGCGGCCAGCAGGTCGTCGGCGGTGTGCCCCGCGTCGAGCGCGCCGCGCACCGACTCCGCGGTGAACCGGACCGTGACCGCGGCGCCGCGCGACTCGACGCGTGCCGTGCGCTCGATCAGCTCGGCGAGCTGGCGGGTCGGGCGGCCGGGCACGATCCCGGTCAGATCCCCCTGGACGAGCATCTCGTCGACCGGGGCGGGCAGGGTGGCGACGAGAGCGTCGGCGGGGGACCGGTGGGTGGGCGAGCCGGTGGTGGCGGAGTCGTCGGCGATCGCCGCGAGGACCGCGCGCCCCGGCTCGGCCAGCGCCCCCGCCCCGAGCAGCCCCAGGGCGCCGGCCTCGCGCAGCGTCGCGGCGACGGCCGCCGGCGGGGGGACGGACCGTGGCGTGCGCCACCGCAGGACGGCCGTGACGGCGTCGGCGTCGAGCGCCGTGCCCGGTTGCTGGCCCGCGAGCACCTCGAGCACCGCGCGGCGCAGGCGCGGCGCCCACGGGCGGACCAGCTCGGGGTCGAGCGCCGCGCGCAGCTCCCCGCGGTCGTCGCGGCTGCCGACGAGCCAGGGGGCGCGCGTGGTCGTGAGCCATGCCGTCGCGAGCGTGGCCCAGCGGTCGGGGAGCTCGGCGTCGAGCCAGTCGTCGACCTCGAGCGTCGGGGCGAAGGACGGACGCTCCGCGCCGTCGTCGATGATCAGACCCGCGGCGCCGGCGAGCTCGACGACCAGGGCGGCGCCGGCATCGTCCACCTCGAGGCGCGTGCCCAGCCGGCGCAGCTCCCGCACGCCGAGCCCGCCCGAGCGGAGGACCGGCGCGGGCGCGAGCTCCCACTCGCGCACGAGCGCCGCGACCAGCCGCACGATCTCCTGCGCCGCACGGGCGGACTCGGCCTCGACGAGAGCCGGTGGGTGCGTCGAGCCGGTGGGGCGCGGCTCGGCGACGGCGGGCTCGCGGTGCGTGCGGCCACCTCGGAGGGCGAGGGCGATCTCGCGCGGAAGGATCACGGTGGCCGCGTCGGTCGGCACGAGCAGGCCGCGGGCCACGAGCCAGTCGACCGCGGCGCGCGGGCCGGTCGACGTGAGAGCCGGGAGGCGGCCGACCGGCGGGCCCCAGGTGAGGGCGTCGAGGATCTCGCGGGCACCCGGCGGGGCGTCGGCGAGGAGCGTCGCCGGGTCGGGCGGTGCGGGTCGGCCGGCGCCGAGCGCGGGGCCGAGACCCGCGGGGTAGGGCCCCAGCAGCTCACCCAGGCCGGGCGAGGGGTGCAGGGCCCCTGCGTCCGTCCAGAGCAGGGCGAAGGTCTCGGCGTGCGCGACGGCGTCGGGCACGGGGGCGCCCACCGCCGACGCGACGTCGTCGGGCGTGACCGCAGGCCGCACCTCATGGAGCGCGACGACCGCCTCGAGGACCTGCAGCACGGAGGCGTCGACGCCGGCGAGCGCGCGCTCGAGGCTGAACCGGCTCGTGGCCCGCGCGGCGAGGGACATGAGCGTCGACGGGGCGGGACTGGCCAGGTCAGGGCGCCGCTCGAGCAGCGCGACGAGCTCGGCGTCGCTGCGCGAGCGCAGGTGCTCGCTGAAGGTGGCCATCCGCACAACGGTACGCGCCGGGCGGTCGTCGCTGGAGTGCCGCCCGGGTGCTGGTCGGGCGGGTCTAGCGCTCCGGGCGCTCGGGCGCCCGCACCGCGCGGGTCAGTGCGTGCACCACCAGCTTCTCGGACGGCAGAGCGCTGCGTTCGTCGGCAGGCAGCTCGTCGTAGGAGAAGGTGGCGACGGCCATCGGCGCGGCAGTGCTGCGGAGCGCGTACCGCACGGTGGTCCCGTTGTGCCCGGTGCACAGGAGGATCCCGACGGTCGGCTGGTGGGCGGGCTGGCGCAGCCGATCCTCGACGAGCTCGACGTAGAAGCCCAGCTGACCGGTGTGCTCGGGCCTGAACGGCCCGGTCTTGAGCTCCACGACGACGTATCGGAGCTGGGTGACGTGGAAGAGCAGGTCGACGAAGAACTCGTCGCCGTCGACGTCGAAGCGCACCTGGCGGCCGACGAAAGCGAACCCGGTGCCGAACTCGCGCAGGGTGTCGACGAGGCGGTCCATGAGTCCCTGCTCGAGGTCCCGTTCGGCGACCTCGCCGGTCCAGGAAGTCGAAGACGTACGGGTCCTTGGCGATCTGCTGCGCGAGATCGGAGTGCGGCGCGGGAAGCCGGTCGCCGAAGTTCGAGGCGGCGGTGCCGACGCGGGAGTGGGTCCGGGACATGATCTGGTTCAGCAGGACGTTGCGGGACCAACCGAACTCTGCGGCTGCGGCGGCGTACCAGTCGCGGACGGCGGGGTCGTCGACCTTCTCCAGAAGGGTCACGACGTGTCCCCAGGGGAGTTGTCGCACAGGCTGTGCGACAGCTTCCGCGAGCGACCATGCGCCTGCGAACGCCCGCATCCGGTAGAGGTTGGCCCGACTCAGGCCGGTCATCGCAGGGAGCTCCGCGCGGAGGTCGAGCGCGAGCCGGTCGATGATCTTGGCACCCCACCCCTCGGCGTCCTGGCGGGTGCGGATGGCCTCACCGATGCGCCAGTACAGCCCCAGCAGCTCGGTGTTCACCGCCCTGCGGGCGACCGCCCGCGTGGTGCGCACCGCCTCCTTGAGCTCGGCGAGCAGCAGCGGGTAGTCGTCGGGGACGAGGAGCTCGGGAGGCATGGCGGGATCGTGCCCGCAGCCACCGACACGAACGCCACGGCGGCCCGTCCACGCGTGGCGGGGCCCGGGCGACCGCGGGACCGATAAACTGTCCACCTCTGCCTGTCCCGACGACGTCTCCGAGGTTCCAGTGCCCACCGGCAAGGTCAAGTGGTTCGACACCGAGCGTGGCTTCGGCTTCATCGCCAGCGACGAGGGTGACGAGGTGTTCCTGCACGCCTCCGCGCTGCCCGCCGGCGTCACCGCGCCGAAGCCGGGCACCAAGGTCGACTTCGGGGTGGCTGACGGGCGGCGCGGCCCG
This sequence comes from Cellulomonas fimi, assembly GCF_012952065.1. Classification (GTDB taxonomy): domain Bacteria; phylum Actinomycetota; class Actinomycetes; order Actinomycetales; family Cellulomonadaceae; genus Pengzhenrongella; species Pengzhenrongella fimi_A. The sequence goes on along the minus strand of NZ_JABCJJ010000011.1, from coordinate 3,822 downwards.
CAGGCGCTGTCCGTCAAAGTCCTCGATCCCATCCCGTCCGTCGCGAAGGCGGCGCGCAAGCCGGCCGAGGACATGGCGGTGATCGTCGAGGACCTCATCAAGGTGCTCGACCGCGTGGGCAACGACCTGCGCCGCGGCCGCTACCCCGACAAGGCCCAGGGCGAGAAGTACGCGTCCCTGCTGCGCGCCGTCGCCGACAGCCTCGAGGTCTGATCCATGGCGACCGCGACGAAGGACGCCGTGCTGACGTCCGCGCTCGACCTCGCGCGCGACGCGGCCCTCGAGGCGGCGGAGAACCCCGCACACGTCGGTGACCACCTCGGTGTGGTCGTCGAGGGTGAGCGGCTCGTCTCCCACCGGTTCGCGTGCACGGCGCCGGGATACCGAGGCTGGCACTGGACGGTCACCCTCGCCCGCGCGCCCCGTGCCCGCGTCGCGACGGTGTGCGAGAGCGAGCTGCTGCCGGGGCCGGACGCCATCCTGGCGCGCGAGTGGGTGCCGTGGTCCGAGCGGCTGCGGCCGGGCGACATCGGCCCCGGTGACGTGCTCCCGTTCCGTGCCGACGACCCGCGGCTCGAGCCCGGCTACACGCCCACGGGCGACGAGGAGCAGGACTTCGTCGCGATCGAGGAGCTCGCGCTCGCCCGCGCTCGCGTGCTGTCCCCCGAGGGGCGCCGGCGTGCGGCCGAGCGGTGGTACGCCGGGGCCCACGGGCCGACGACGCCGGGTGCGGTCGCGGCGGCCGCGTCGTGCCAGACGTGCGGGTTCCTCGTTCCCCTGAGCGGCGAGCTCGGGCAGCTGTTCGGGGTGTGCACCAACGAGTGGTCGCCCGACGACGGCAAGGTCGTCAGCCTCGACCACGGCTGCGGCGCGCACTCGCAGACGGACCTCGACACGCACCCGTCCGACTGGCCCGCGCCGTCGGCGATGCACGACGAGCTCGACGTCGAGCTGGTGTCGCTGCTCGAGAGCTCGGCGGCGCGCGACGTCGGCCCGGAGCGGGCTGCCGACGACGCACCGGCGGCCCCCGACGAGCCCGCCCCGAGCGAGACCGCGAGTGCGCCGGCGGACGAGATCGCCGCGGAGCTGGCCGACGTGGACCCGGCGCTCGCGGACGACGCCCGGAACCCTGAGGCGGACGCCGAGACCCCTGGCACGGACGCCGAGACTCCTGGCACGGACGCCGAGACCCCCGACACGCAGGAGTCGTGAACCGGGACGCCTTCGGGACGGCCGGCCTGCGTGCCGCCGTCCTGCAGGCGTGGGCCGCGTCGCCCGCCCGGTTCCGCGAGGACGCCAACTCCGAGGAGGACCACGCGCGCGGGTACTACCGCGACCGGGTCGTCATCGAGCTCGCCCAGAACGCCGCCGACGCCGCGAGCAGGGCAGGCGTGCCGGGTCACCTGCTGCTCCGGCTGTGCCAGCAGGACGGCACGACGGTCCTGACCGCCGCCAACACCGGGGCCCCGCTCGACGCCGACGGCGTCGCGTCGCTCGCGTCGCTGCGCGCCTCGGCCAAGCGCGGGGCAGGCGCGACGACGTCGACCGTCGGGCGCTTCGGCGTCGGCTTCGCGGCGGTGCGCTCGGTCGCGGACGAGCTCCGCGTGGCGTCCACGACCGGGGCGGTCCGGTTCTCGCTCGCCGAGGCGACCGCGCAGCTGGCGGCGCTCGGCGTCGACCATCCCGAGCTCGCCGACGAGGCCCGACGCCGCGACGGCGTCCTCCCGACGCTGCGCCTGCCGCTGCCCGACGACGCCCGCCCGCCGTCCGGCTACGACACGGCGGTCGTGCTCGAGCTGCGAGACGCGGCGGCGGTCGACGAGGTCCGCGCGCTGCTGGGCGACGTCGGCGACCCGCTGCTGCTGGCCCTGCCGGCGCTCACCGAGGTCGTCGTCGAGGTCGACGTGCCCGGCGAGAGCTCGCAGCGGAGGGTGGCCGACGTCGCGGCCCGTTGGCTGGTCGCGCGCGGCGAGGGCACGCTCGAGCTCGCGCTGGTCGCCGACCGGCCGGTCGAGGAGCGGGCGGCGCGCGACTGGCGCGTCACGTGGGCGTTGCCGCGTGAGGCGGGCGGCGGCGCGGGGACCGGTGCGACCCGGTGGGGCGGCGTCGTGCATGCGCCCACGCCCACCGACGAGCGCACCACGCTTCCCGCGCTGCTCGTCGCGAGCCTCCCGCTCGACCCGTCGCGTCGGCACGTGGTCCCCGGGCGGTCGACCCAGGCCGTGGTCGAACGAGCGGCGGACGTCTACGCGGAGCTGGCGCGCGCCGTCGTGCAGGACGGGCGTGACCCGCTCGCGCTGGTCCCGACCGGCCTGCCTGCGGGCAGCCTCGACGCCGCGCTCCGCGAACGGGTCGTCGACACGCTCGCCGCCACCCCGCTGCTGACGCCCGCCCGGTCGGTCCCAGCCCCCGACGCGACGACGACGCCCGAGGCCGCCGGTGATGGTGATGGTGACGGTGACGGTGACGGTGACGATCGCGCCGCCACGCGCGGACCCCGGCTGATCGAGCCGCGACGTGCCGTGGCGATCACGGGGGAGGTCGGACGGGACCGGCACGCGGTCGGCGCGCTCGCGCGGTGGGCAGCGGGGCTGGTCGTGCTCGGGCCGGGCCAGGAGGCCCCCGCGCGGATGCTGGGCGTCGAGGTGCGCGACCTCGCGGACGTCGTCGCCGAGCTGCCGGCCGCGGGTGAGCCCGAGCGCTGGGGAGAGCTGTACGCGGCGCTCGCTGCGTCGGCCGGCGACCCGCTCGTCCGCGAGGCGCTCGGCGCGATCCCCGTCCCGCTCGCGGACGGTCGCACGGTCCGCGGCGTGCGCGGACTCGTCCTGCCGGGAGCACACCTTCCCTCGTCGGGACCGGTCGGAGCGCCCGCCGACGCCGAGGCGCTCGAGGTGCTCGGGCGGTGGGGGCTACGGCTCGTGCACCCGGGCGCCGCGCACCCGCTGCTCGAACGGCTCGGCGCGACGGCGCCCGAGGCCGGCGGCCTCCTGCTCGTCCCGGCGGTGCGCGAGGCCGTGCTCGAGGCCGCGGACGACGACGACCTCGCCCTGGCCGAGGCGGTCGCCACGGCGGTCCTCACGCTCGTCGCCGACGCCGTCGCGGACGGTCAGGTCCCCACGGAGGCGACGGCGTGGCTCGGCGAGCTCACGCTGCACGACGCCGACGACGAGCCGACGCCCGCGCGCGGCCTCGTCCTGCCCGGGTCGCCGGCCGCGGAGCTGCTCGACGACCGCGTGCTCGCGTCGGTCGCGGACGAGCTGGTCGAGCGCTGGGGGCGGGAGGTGCTGGTCGCCGCCGGCGTCCGCGACCACCTCGCGCTCGTCCGGCTGACCGAGGTGCTCGTCGAGCCGGACGGCGCGGACCTCCTGGGCGGCACGGCCGAGGACCTCGCGACCCGGTCGCTCGACGGCTGGTCCGACTACCTCGACGTCCTGGCCGACCGCCTCGGCGCCGGGGCCCTCGTGGGCGAGCTGGCGGCGGTCGCGGACCTCGACGCCGTGCGCGACGACGCCTGGCCCGCCGTGCTGCGGCACGTCACCACCGACCACGACCTGCGCCGCGCCCTCCTCGACCCGGTGCGTGCCGAGGGCGACCACCGGCACCGGGTGGCGCCGTCGAGCACGGGGTCGTCGGGTACGGGGTTGTCGGGCACCGCGCCGTCGTACGCCGCGTGGTGGCTGCGGACCCGGACGCCCTCGACCCTGGGGCTCGGCGCGCCGTTCGCGCTGCCCGGCGCGCCCGCCGCCCTGCGCGACCTCCTGCCCCCGCCGCCCGACGCGCTCGCCGGGCTGGACCCGACGGCGCTCGCGGCGCTGGGCGGCG
>NZ_JABCJJ010000010.1 GCF_012952065.1 Cellulomonas fimi | reverse complement strand
CATGCCCTTCGGCCGCTGGGGCGAGATCTTCGCCGACGACATCGTCGCCGCCGCCATGATCGACCGCCTCGTCCACCACGCCGAGGTCCTGACCCTGACCGGCGAGTCCTACCGCACCCGCACCCGCCGAGACCTACTCACCACCACACCGGCCAGCACACGCTGACCGGCACGAACCACACCAAGGGGGTCAATTTTCGCCCGACGCCAGGGGGTCAATTTTCGGCCGACGTTGACAGCCCGAGAGTCTGGAAGAGCTCGACGGGCTGCTGCTCACCGTCGCCCAGACCAGGGTGGTGCGCCGCGATGGCATCCACTTCCAGGGCCTGCGTTACATCTCGCCCACCTTGGCCGGCTATGTCGGCCGCTCGGTCGTGATCCGCTACGACCCCAGAGACATCACCGAGATCCGCGTGTTCGATCACGAGGCGTTCGTCTGCAAGGCCGTCAACCAGGATCACCACGACCAGAAGGTCAGCCTCAAGGAGGTCCAGGCCGCCCGCAACGCCCGGCGCAGGGGTCTGCGTAAGGGCATCAACGAGCGGATCGCCGTCGTGGCCAAGCTGACCGATCCTGCACCAGCGACCGAGGCGCCGCCAGCGACGCCGCGGCGGAAGCTGCAGGTCTACAGAGAGGACCTGAGGTGAGTCAGCGCTTCATCGTGACCAAAGAACACCGCCGCTTCACCGAGTTCGCCGACGCCGTGCGGCGCGGTCACACCATCGGCCTGTGCTTCGGGCCGGCCGGCGTGGGCAAGACGCTCTCCGCGCGCCGCTACGCCCGCTGGGACAAGGCCCACGACCTGCTGACCTACTGGGTACCGCGCTCCGACAGCGACGCGAGAATCTACGCCGCGCTGGCCAAGAGCCGCACCGTGCTCTACACCCCCAGCGTGCTGACCACGCCACGAGCCCTGAAGGAGGAGCTCGACCAGGTCATCTCCCGCACCAACATCTGCATCGAGCAGCACCTCGCTCCGGCCGGACAGGTCACGCCAGAGACGCGCGGGTGGCGCCACAGCAGGAACTACGTCGAGCTGATCATCGTCGATGAGTCCGAACGCCTCCGCCCCACCGCACTGGAACTGCTGCGCGATCGCTACGACCGCGACAACATCGCCCTCATCCTGATCGGCATGCCCGGCCTGGAGAAGCAGTTCAGCCACTACCCCCAGTTCTACAGCCGAGTCGGCTTCGCCCACCAGTACCGGCCCCTGGGCAAGGACGAACTGCTCTTCGTCCTGCAACGGCACTGGCGTGCCCTCGACAAGACCCTGGACCCAGAGGACTTCACCGACGCCCAGGCCATCGCCGCCATCGCCCGGATCACCCGAGGGAACTTCCGACTCCTCGAACGCCTCTTCCCCCAGATCGAGCGCGTCCTGAAGATCAACGAACTCGACACCATCACCAACGACGTCATCGAAGCCGCCGCAAGCACCCTGGTCATCGGCGTCAGCTGACAGGCCGCCACATAGCACCTACAGAACCCCGCCATTTATCGGCGCAAGCCACAGACCTGCTCGCGGTCATCGGCCTGGAACGGCTCTTCCTCGACGGGCGCGCCTGACCCTCCGCGGCCATCCTGTCGAGGTGACCTCGACCCCCACTGTTCCTGTTCATCCTCGGCGAGTTCCGCGCGTACGGGATGGCCGAGCAGGGCGGCGACGCCTGACCTCGCGGGTCACCGGAGTGCCACCGCGGCGATGTCGGTGGCCGGGGTTACGGTCGCGTCATGCGGCTGCTGCACACCTCCGACTGGCACCTCGGGCGGACCCTGCACGGGGTCGACCTGCTCGAGCACCAGGCCGCCCACCTCGACCACCTGGTCGACGTCGTGCGCGCGGAGCGTGTGGACGCGGTGCTGGTGGCGGGTGACGTCTACGACCGTGCGGTCCCGCCGGTCGAGGCCGTGACGCTGCTGTCCGAGACGCTCGCGCGGCTGGCCGAGCACGCCGTGGTGGTCGTGACGCCGGGCAACCACGACTCGGCGATCCGGCTCGGTTTCGGGGCGGGGCTCATGCGGGCGGGCGTGCACCTGCGCACCCGCGTGGCCGACGTCGGGGCACCGGTCGTGCTGCCGTCGCGCGGCGGGCGCGGGTCGGCGGGGGACGTGCTCGTGTACGGCCTGCCGTACCTCGACCCGGACGTCGTCCGGCGGTCGCTCGCCCCGGACCCCGCGACGCCGCTCGCCCGCTCGCACGAGGCGGTGACCCGTGCTGCCATGGACAGGGTGCGGGGCGATCTGGCCGAGCGGGTCGGCGCCGCGGCGGCGGCCGGCGCCGCGCGCCCGCGGGCGGTCGCGATCGCGCACGCGTTCGTGCTCGGCGGCGAGGCGTCGGAGTCGGAGCGCGACATCCGGGTCGGCGGCGTCGACCACGTCCCGGCGGCGGTGTTCGCCGGCGTGGACTACGTGGCGCTCGGCCACCTGCACGGTCCGCAGCGGGTGCCGGGACCCGAGGGGACCGTCCTGCGGTACTCCGGGTCGCCGCTCGCCTACTCGTTCTCCGAGCTGCGCCAGGTGAAGTCGAGCGTGCTGGTCGAGCTCGGGGCCGACGGCGTCGTCGGCGAGCCCGAGCTCGTGCGGGCGCCCGTGCCGCGGCGGATCGCCGAGGTGACCGGGACGCTCGAGCAGCTGCTCGGTGCGACGGGTGAGGCGCACGCCGACGACTGGCTGCGGGTCGTGGTGACCGACGCCGCGCGGCCGCCCGATCTGTACGCGCGGGTCAAGCAGCGCTTCCCGCACGCGCTCGTGGTGCAGCACCGGCCGCCCGAGGTGCCGGGTCAGCGGAGCCACGCCTCCGTGACCGCCGCGCGAGACCCGCTCGAGGTCGCGGCCGAGTTCGTCAACCACGTGACCGCCTGCGACCCGACCGAGGACGAGGCCGCGGCGCTGCGCGCGGCGCTCGAGCACGTCGTCGCGCTCGAACGCAGCGCCTGATGCACCTGCGGTCCCTCACGCTGCAGGCGCTCGGGCCGTTCGCAGGTCGCCACACGATCGACTTCGAACAGCTCGGGGCGTCGGGCCTCTTCCTGCTCGAGGGACCGACCGGGGCCGGCAAGTCGACGATCATCGACGCGATCGTCTTCGCGCTGTACGGCAAGGTCGCGTCCGCGGAGGCGAGCGACGACCGCCTGCGCTCCGGCTACGCCGACGACGCCACGGAGACCTTCGTCGAGCTGGTCTTCGAGACCGGCTCGGGCGTGTACCGCGTGTGGCGCAGCCCCGAACGGCTGCGCGCCAAGAAGCGCGGGACCGGCACGACCAAGCAGCAGGCGGGCGTGAAGCTGTGGCGGCTGGGCGCCGCCGACGGTGCGGACGGCGAGCTGCTCTCGACCCGGCTCGACGAGGCCGGGGCGGAGATCCAGCGGGCCATCGGGCTCGACCGTTCGCAGTTCGTCCAGACGATCGTGCTGCCGCAGGGCGAGTTCGCGAGCTTCCTGCGTGCCGACCCCGAACGGCGCCGCGGTCTGCTGCAGAAGGTCTTCGGCACCGAGGTCTACGAGCGTGTCCAGGAGCGCCTGGCCGCGATGCGCGTCGAGGCGCAGCGCGCGGTCGCGGACGCGCGCTCCGGGGTCGCGGCGGCGACGGCGCACTTCGTGGGTGCGGCGGGGATCCGGAGCGCACCTCCCGCCCCGCTCCCCGCCCTGCTCTCCGCCCTGCCCCCCGCCCCGCTCCCCGCCCTGCCCGTGCCGGCGGTGAGCGACCCCGACGTGTCAGGCGTTGCGCGCGCTCAAGATCGCGGTGGGTCTGACACGTCGGCGGGAGCGGCCGGCCACCCCGACGTGTCAGACCCAGCGCGTGCCGGAGGGCGCGCCACGCCTGACGGGTCGGCCGAGGGAGGAGCGTCCCCGCGTTCCGCGCCTGCGGCGGCGCTGGTCGGGGCCGACGAGCTGCGGGAGCTCGGCGAGTCGGCCGACCCCGCGCTCCTGCCCGCGGTGCACGCGCACGTCGCGGCGCTGAGCGCGGTCGCTGCCGCGCGTGCACGCGCCGAGGAGGCGGCACGTGCCGTCGTCGACGAGGCACGGCGCGCGCTCGACGAAGCCCGCACACTGGCCGACTCCCTTGCCCGCCGCGACGCCCTGCGCGCCGAACGGGCACGGCTCGCGGAGCAGGCGGCGTCGCACACGGACGACGTCCGGCGCCGCGACCGGGCGCGTCGCGCGGCGGTCGTGCGTCCGGCGCTGCAGGCCGCCGAGGCTGCCGAGTCGGCCGCACAGGCGTCGCGCGAGCGACTCGACGCCGCCCGGACCCAGGTCGCGCCCGACTTCGCACACCTCGACCGCCGCGGGCTCACGGACGCGCGCGACGAGCTCGCCGGGCAGGTGGCGACGCTCCGCCGCCTGCAGGAGGTCGAGAGCGGCATGCCGAGCCGCCGGATGCGACTCGCCTCGGCGGAGACGACGCTCGAGGACTCGCTCGCCGAGCAGGCGATCCTGGCCGACGACGCCGCCGTGCGGCCCTCGGTGCGGGTCGACCTCCTGAGCGCGATCGCGGCCGCGCGCGAGGTCACCGCGGAGCTCCCGCTGCGCCGCCAGCGTCGGGAGACCACCCGCGCGGCCCGGGACGCCGCCCAGGCGGCCGACGACCTGTCCATCGAGCTCGGCGAGGCCGCCGCCGCCGCGGCCGCGGCCCTGGCGGCAGCGGGCGAGGCGATCGCGGGCGAGGCGTACCTGCGCACGAGGCGGCTCGCGGGCATGGCCGGAGAGCTCGCCGCGAGCATGGCGGAGGGCGAGCCGTGCCCGGTCTGCGGCTCCGTCGAGCACCCGCACCCCGCGGCGCTGGCAGCCGATCACGCGTCCGCGGAGCAGGTCGAGGCGGCAGGACGCACGCGCCAGGCAGCCGAGCACGCGTCGGCCCAGGCGTCGTCCCACGTGGCGACCCTCACGGAGCGTCTGACGCGCCTGCGGGAGCAGGCCGGCCCCCGGTCCGTGCACGAGCTCGACCGCGAGATCGACGAGCTCGGCACCCTCGTGCAGATGGCTTCGTCGGCGGAGCGCGAGCTGGTCGTGCTGCAGGAGCGGCTCGAGAACCACGACCTCGAGACCGACGAGCTCCGGCTGCGCGCGCAGGCGCTCGCCACCTCGGTCGCGACCGCCCGGGTGACGATCGAGACTCTGAGCGCGAGCATCACGGCGGATCAGGAGGAGATCGACGCCGCCCGGGCGGACGCGCCGACCGTCGCGGCCCGCGTCGCGCAGCTCGACGCCCAGGTGCGGGCGTGCAGCGCGCTGGCCGAGGCGCTCGAGGTCGTCGACCGCGCCGAGCACGACCTGACCACCCGCGCGGCGGAGCTCGCCACGGCGCTCGCGGACCACGGCTTCGCGGACTCCGACGACGCACGCGCCGCCCACCTGCCCGAGCGCGAGCTCGCGCGGCTCGAGGAGTCGATCGGCGCGCACGCGGCCGCCGTCGCGCGGGTCGAGCTCGGGCTCGCGGACCCGGCGCTCGTCGACCTGGACGACGACGTCGCGGTGGACCTGCCGGGTGCGCAGGCGCGGTTCACGGAGGCCGAGGCGGTGGCGAGCACCGCCGGGCGCGAGGCGGCGCTCGCGGCGAGTGCGGCGTCGTCGGCGGTGGGGGCCATGGGCGCGGTCGAGGCGGCGCTCGAGGCCCACGCCGCCGCGCGTGACCGGGCGGCGCCGGTGACGCGGATGGCCGACCTGGCGGCGGCGTCGGGCGGCGACAACACCAAGCGGCTCACGCTCGCGACGTACGTGCTGGTCAAGCGCTTCGAGGACGTGGTGGCGGCGGCGAACGACCGGCTGCTCGCGATGTCCGACGGCCGGTTCGAGCTGGTCCGCAGCGACGAGCGCGAGGACGTGCGGACGCGCCGGACCGGGTTGTCGATGCGCGTGATCGACCACCGGCTCGACGCTGAGCGCGACCCGCGGACCCTCTCGGGCGGCGAGACGTTCTACGTGTCCCTGTGCCTCGCGCTGGGCATGGCGGACGTCGTGACGGCGGAGGCGGGCGGGATCGAGCTCGGGACGCTGTTCGTCGACGAGGGGTTCGGGTCGCTCGACCCCGACACGCTCGAGGCGGTGCTCGCGGAGCTGGGCAAGCTGCGGGCGGGCGGGCGGGTCGTCGGCGTCGTCTCGCACGTCGAGGCGCTCAAGCAGGCGATCGCCGAGCGCATCGAGGTCCGCCGGCTCGCGGACGGCTCGAGCACGCTGCGCGTCGTCGCCGGCTGAGCCGTACGGTGCACGCGGTGCCGCCTTGACGTCATCGCCAACGCCGTCGAGGGCGTGATGTGGATTCTGTTGTGACCAGAATCAGCCGGAGGGCCCGAGGATGAGTTCAGAGCAGGAGCGGATCGACGCACTGGAAGCGCGGGTCGTCGAGCTCGAGGACCGGCTTCACACTCTCGCCCTGAGCGTGCACTATCGCGAGGACGAGCCGTACTTCGCGGAGATCAGTCGTCTCATGCTGAGCAGCGCCGACCGCGTCGTCCTCAACCTCGTGCTGTCCGGGATCCTGGAGCGCGCCAGTGGCTCGGCCGCGCTGCGCCGACCGAGCCCCGAGAGGCTGTCCCATCCCGCGTTGGACGAGACGTACGTCGATGCGCCGATCGACCATCGGGAAGCAGTACGGCTCGTCGCCCTGGTGGTGGGGGGCGAGGAGGCGGCTCGTCGACTCCTGGAGGCTCACCGTCGCCAAGGTCTGGGAGAGGCGGGACACCAGGCACTGGGTCCGCTCCCTGCCTAGCGAACTGCCTGCCATACCCCAGCGTCCGCAGCTTCACAACGTCCGCGGCTTCGCAACGTCCGCGGCTTCGCAACGTCCGCGGCTTCGCAACGTCCGCACTCGATGGGCCCCTGGCCCCACGGAGTGCGGACGTTGCGCTGAGGGGCTACACCAGTCGGCGGGTTCCCGGGCGCACGACGCGGAGCCAGCGGTAGCCGTAGCCCTCGAGCGACACCTCGACGCGGCCCTTCTCGTCACCCTGGACACGACCGTCCGCGAGGAGGTCCACCAGCTCGCCGTCGCCGTCGAGCTCCTCGACCTCGAGCGGCACGACCACCGGCTCGGACGACAGGTTGTGCAGCGCCACGAGCGAGCCGTCGTCCCACGTGCACTGGTGCGCGAGCACCTCGCGGAACGGCTGCTCGAGGATCTTGACCGGCGCCCACCCGAGCTCGGGGCACTCGCGGTACCGCCTGATCAGCAGCGAGATGTGCGACAGCAGCGAGTCCGGGTCCCGCCGCTGCGCCGCCACGTTGATGTGCTCGGGCGAGAACCCGCCGGTCACCACCGGGGCCGCGAGCCGCGACGGTCGGGCCGCGGAGAAGCCCCCGTTCCGCCCGGACGTCCACTGCATCGGCGTGCGCACCGCGAGCCGCCCGGGCACGTCGAGGTTCTCGCCCATGCCGATCTCCTCGCCGTAGAACAGCACGGGCGTGCCCGGCAGCGAGAAGAGGAGCGAGTAGACCATCCGGAGGCGCCGCGGGTCGCCGTCGAGCATCGGGGGCAGACGACGCCGCAGCCCGCGTCCGTAGAGCTGCATCGACTCCTCGGGCCCGAAGGCCGCGAAGACCTCCTGCCGCTCGTCCTCGGACAGCTTGTCGAGCGTCAGCTCGTCGTGGTTGCGCACGAACGTCGCCCACTGCGCGTCCTTCGGTATCTCCGGCCGCGCCTGCAGCGCCCTGGCGATCGGCTTGGCGTCGGCCCGGGCGAGCGACAGGTACAGGTTCTGCATGCCGATGAAGTCGAACATCATGGTCAGCTCGTCGCCGGCGCCGTCCCCGAAGAACTTCCGCTGGTCGGCGTGCGGCAGGTTGACCTCGCCCAGCAGGATCGCGTCCCCGGACCGTCGCCCGAGGAACGACCGCAGCGACCGCAGGTAGTCGTGCGGGTCGCCACCCTCGTCCTCCCCGTTGGGATCGGCGCCCTCGAGGAGGTACGGGACGGCGTCTACCCGGAAGCCGGAGAGCCCGACCTCGAGCCAGAAGCCGATCATCTTCGCGATCTCGTCCCGGACCGTCTCGTTCGCGACGTTGAGGTCCGGCTGGTGCTTGTAGAACCGGTGCAGGTAGTACTCGCCGGTCTTCTCGTCGAGCTCCCAGATCGAGTCCTCCTGGTCGGGGAACACGACCTCCTTCTTGGTCGACGGCGGCGCTTCGGTGCGCCACACGTAGTAGTCGCGGTACGGGTTGTCCTTCGACGACCGCGCGGCCTTGAACCACGGGTGCTGGTCGGAGGTGTGGTTGACGACGAGGTCCGCGATCACGCGCATGCCGCGGTCGCGCGCGGTCCGGATGAGCTCGACGAGGTCGCCGTGCGTCCCGAGCCGCTTGTCGACGCCGTAGTGGTCGGTGATGTCGTACCCGTCGTCGCGGTTCGCCGTCGGGTAGAAGGGCATGAGCCACAGGCACGTGACGCCGAGCTCGGCCAGGTGGTCGAGCCGCTGGACCAGGCCCGGCATGTCGCCGATCCCGTCGTCGTTCCAGTCCATGTACGTCTCGATGTCGAGGCAGTAGATGACCGCGTTCTTCCACCACAGGTCGGCGGTGTCGGTGATCCTCATCGCGCACCTCCGCTGCGGGTCGGCGCCGTGCCCGACGACGCCGGAGCCGGCCAGGCGGGCGACGTCGCCGAGGCGGACCGCAGCTGCGGCAGCACGTGCTCGCCGAACGCGTCGATGAACGCGTCCTGCTGCTGGCCCACGTGGTGGAGGTACATGCGGTCGAAGCCGAGATCGGCGAGGTCCGCGAGGTACGCGGTCAGGGCGCCGAGGTCGCTCGAGACCATGACGGTGTCGCGCACCTGCTGCTCGGTGACGTTCTCGCTGACGACGTCGAAGGCCGCCGGGCTGTCGAGGTCCCAGCACGCGGGCGGCGAGAAGACGTTGGAGCGCCACTGGTCGTGCGCGATCGCGTAGGCCTCGTCGTCGGTCGGTGCCCACGAGAGGTGCACCTGCACCGAGAGCTCGCCGCGCCCGCCCGCGTCGCGGTAGGTCGCGATCATGGTCCGGAGCGTGTCGAGGTCCTGGTTGGTCGTCACCAGGCCGTCGGCCCAGTCGGCGTGCGCGCGGGCCGTCTCGATCGAGACCGCGGGACCGATGAGCAGGGGCGGCTCGTCGGGGAGGGACCAGATCCTGGCGCGGTCGACCGTGACGTGGCCGCGGTGGCTGACCTCCTCGCCGCGGTGCAGCGCGCGGATGATGTCCACGCACTCGCGGAGCCGGGCGTCGCGCTCGGGCTTGCTGGGCCAGCGGTCGCCCGTGATGCGCTCGTTCGCGTTCTCACCCGAGCCGAGCGCGACCCAGAACCGGCCCGGGAACATCTGCGCGAGCGTCGCGCTCGCCTGGGCGATGACCGCCGGGTGGTAGCGCTGGCCGGGCGCGCTGACGGTGCCGAAGCTCAGGTCCGTCGACGCGAGCGCGGCGCCGAGCCACGACCAGGCGAAGCCGGAGTGGCCCTGCCGCGCGCTCCAGGGGGCGAGGTGGTCGGAGCACATGCCGGCGTCGAACCCGGCGTCCGCCGCGCGACGCACGGCGCGCAGGAGCTCACCCGGCGAGATCTGCTCGTGGGAGGCGTGGAATCCGATCTGGGTCATGCCGGTCATGTCTACCGGGCCGACTGCGGTGGCGCGCGCCGAGGCCGGCTCTCCCGCGGGTGCTCGGCGCGTTGCGGTGCCCCGGCGTGCTACGTCCGCGCTCGATGGGGCTGGAGGCCCACGGAGTGCGGACGTTGTGGGGTGTTGGGGCCGTTCACCAGGACCAGCCGCGCGCGGTGAGCTCGACCTCCTCCCGGAAGCGTTCGGCGTCGCCGCGTGCGTGCGGGTCGCGGTCGACGCCGGCAAGCATGCAGGCCTCGGCGAGGAGCGCGTCGTACGCGTTCGTCGTGGCCTCGAGGTGGTGCGCCCGTGCGTACACGTTGGCGTCCCGCTCGAGCGCCCGGACCTGGTCGGCGATGGCCCCGAGCCGCAGCTGCAGCCGCAGGATCTCGAACGGGTCGACCTCCACGTCGGGACGGCGGCACAGTCGTCTCCACGCACGTCGCGCTCCGGTCGCGATCCGGCTCATCGCTCAGGTCCTCTTCGACAGCTGCCGTCCCTCCCTTCCAGGCTAGGCGGCGGTTCGAACGCCCGCCAGAGGCGCGAGCCGCACGCCCCTCCATCGAGCTGTCAGAACGACGTGGGGCACTGGGGTCACCGGGTTCTGACACGTCGGGAGCGGGAGCCGGGCGTCGGGAGCGGGAGCCGAGAGCCGGGAGTGGGAGCCGGGTACCGTGAGCCGTGAGCCGTGAGCCGTGAGCCCCAGTCGGAGCGGGGGTGGAGCGGGAGTCGGAGCGTGAGCGCGACCGGGACCGGGATCTACAGTGGCGGGCATGGGTGCGCGGGGGGTGGTCGTGGGGGTGGCGCTCCTCGTCGTCGTCGGCGGGGGTGCCGTCGTCGCCGACCGCGTCGCGGTCGGGATGGCCGAGGACGCCGCGGCACGTGAGGTGCAGGCGTACGTCGAGGGAGTCATCGGTGAGCCGGACGTGCAGATCCACGGGTTCCCGTTCCTGACCCAGGTGCTCGCCGGACGCCTCGACCGCGTCACCGCGCGGGCGGACGGCCTCGTGGTCGATGGCGTGGAGCTCACCGACGTCGACATCGTCGCCCGGGGCATCGGCGTCGACCAGTCGTACACCGTGGACGACGCCACGCTCACCGGCACCCTCTCCGTCGCCTCCGCGCAGCGGCTCCTCGCGACGCAGGCCGAGCTGGACGTCGACCTCGCTGCGGAGGGTGATCGACTGCTCGCTCGGACGACCGTGCTCGGCGTCGACCTGACCGCAGCCCTCGCCCCGCGCGCGCAGGACGGCCGCATCCGCATCGACGTCACCAGACTCACGCTCGGTCCGGCCTCGATCGACGTCGCGGACCTGCCGCGCGCGCTCGAGGACCAGCTGACCGACCTCGCGATCCCGATCGAGGGACTGCCCGAGGGCATCGCGCTGACCGGCGCCGACGTGCGTGACGGCGCGATCCGGCTCTCGGCAGCCGGTGCGGACCTCGTCGTGGAGAAGCGGCCCGGCAGCGGCAGCTGAGCGGGGGTCGCGCCGCCCGCCGGCGTCACCTTGTGGGCGTCACCCGCCGCCCTGCACCGGCGGCGCCGGCGCCGGAGCCCCGTGGGCACCACACCGTCACCTGCGTCAGCCCGCTGCGGCATCGGGGACCACCTCGCACCGCCCGAGCTCACGGGCGATCGCGTCGCGCTCGGCACCCGTGACCCACAACCCGTAGGTCGCCTTCACGTGCACCTGCCGGATCACGTACCGGCAGCGGAAGGGCTTGTGCGGCGGGAGCCACGTCGCCGCGTCCCCTGCGCCCTTCGCCTGGTTGAGCGGGCCGTCGACGGCGAGAAGATTGGCGGGGTCGTTCGCGAACCGCTCGCGGACGTCCGGCGGCCACGCCTGAGCGCCCTTCTGCCACGCGTCCGACAGCGCGACGACGTGGTCGATCTGGACGAGGGCGCTCGTCTGCGGCCCGCGCTCGAAGGTGAGGGTCGTGCCGCTGTAGGGGTCGGCGAGCGTCCCGGAGAGCACGAGGCAGTCGCGCGTGCCGGGTTTGAACGTCATCGCCGTGAGGTCGCGACCGAGCACGTCGTTGCGGGTGTCGCACCCGTTCCGGTCGACGTCGGACCAGGCCTGCCCGAACAGCTCGCGCTCGTACCCGGTCCTGGGTGCGCGACCCTTGGTCTCCAGCGCCGCGAGCTGCGCGCGGGCGGTCGCGACGTCGTCGGCGGTGACGGGGTAGCGCGGGCCGCTCGTCGCGGCGGTGATGCTGGGGAGCGCCAGGCCGACGCCGAGCACGACCGTCAGCGCGGAGGCGACGTAGACGGCGAACGCGACGACCCGGCGTCGGGCACGGGATCGGGCGCGGGCGCTCCCGCGGCTGGGCGAGCGCCACGGTGGGGGCGGACGGGTGGTCACGACGGCGAGCGTGCCACGCGCCACCGACACGTCCCGACCGGGTGCTCCGCGGATGTGGACGGGAGCCCGCCCCCGGCCCTCGGCGTCCGGCGGCGCGCGCCCGCCCTACCCCAGCTCCGGTGGACGCGCCTCGTGCCCCAGGCGTCCGGGGGTGCGGTTGAGCTCCTTCAGCTGGGCCTCGTAGACATGGCGTCGCCCGCCGAGCAGCTGCTCGCGGACCTTGCGCTCGAGGTCGCGGAAGGTCTGCCAGTAGTTCTCGTCGTAGTCCTCGACCATCTGGAAGGTCCATCGCCCGTGGATGACGTTGCGCCCCACCAGCTCCGCCCGGAGCTCCTCCGCCAGATCCTGGTGTCCCGCCTCGTCGAGCTGGTCCAGCGCCTCCTGCAGCTCGTTGTCGGACCGACCGGTGAGGCGGTGGAAGGCGTACAGCATCCCGCGCGCGTGCTCGGTGACCTCGAGCGCGGCGGTGAGCTTGCCGACCGCGACGACGGTCGCGTCGTCGACCTCCTGCGGGATGCGGTGCTCGCGGTCGGGGCCGTCGGGGCGGGCGTCGTCGGGGGGAGTCAGGTCCATGCGGTCATGGTGGGGGCGAC
The DNA here is from genome assembly GCF_012952065.1 of Cellulomonas fimi. Classification (GTDB taxonomy): domain Bacteria; phylum Actinomycetota; class Actinomycetes; order Actinomycetales; family Cellulomonadaceae; genus Pengzhenrongella; species Pengzhenrongella fimi_A. The sequence continues at coordinate 114,428 of NZ_JABCJJ010000010.1, read as the reverse complement.
GAGCGGGGTTCGCATCCGCGACGGTCCTCAGCGCTGCGTGAGCACCACGCAGCAGCGGCCGGGAGCCGGCTCGAGCCGGGCCTCGAGCCCGGGGTCGAGGGAGCTCGCGAGCCCGCCGAGGAGCGACAGGTTCATACCGCACACCAGTTCCGTGTGCTCGCGCGCGAGCGCGTGGAACGGGCAGTTCGCGAGCGTCACCGTGTCGGCGTCGCGGCGCGGTTCGTAGCCGTTGTCCGCGAGGACCCGGCACGCGCGGTCCAGCGGGCTCGTGGCCGGCGCCACCTCGTCGGTCGGCATCGCGCCGGATCGTGTCGCCTCGTCGCGCGGACTCGTTCCGGACGACGTCACCTCGTCGGCCGGCACCGTGCCCGACGTGGCAGGCTCGCGAGTCGGCACCGCGCCCGACGGCGTCGCCTCCGGCTCGGCGGCCGTGGCGCCACCGCGGGACGTCCGCGCCGCCCCGGCGAGCCAGGCGCCGGCGTCGGCGGCTGCGCGGTCGAGGGCGGTGAGGACGTCGGTTCCCTCCCGGCGCGAGTCGTCGACGGCGCGGGCGAGCAGGCGCCCCGCGAGCTCGTAGCGGCGGTCCGGCAACGAGACGGACATCTCGCGCGCGGCGCGCCGGTAGAGCTTGGCCGGACGACCCGCGCCGGGGCCCTGCCGCCCGGTGAGCCGGCGGGACTCGGTCTCCAGGAGACCGTCGCGCACCAACCGGTCGAGGTGGAACTTGGCCGTGTGCCGCTCGACGCCGGTCCCCGCCGCCGCCTGGTCGCGACTGACCGGCTCCGGTTGTGAGACGACGAAGAGGTAGAGCTCGCGCCGGACGGGCTCCGCGAGCGCGGCCACCCCCGCGACGGCGGACACGAAGTCGTCCACGGTGCTCCTCTCGACCCTTGACCTGCGAGGCATTGCGTTCTAACGTCAACCATAGTATCCGTTAGAAACGAGGGCAACGATGCTGACCGAGGGTCTCACCGCAAGGACGGGCGTCGACACCGCGGGCGGCGGCTCGCCGGTCGTCGATCTCAGTGCGGCGGAGCGGGCTGCGGCGGCGTTCCTCGCGGCGTTGGGGGTCCCGCTGGACTCGGAGAGCCGGCGCGCGACGCCGGGTCGGATGGCGCGGGCGTACGCGGAGATGCTGACGCCGCGACCGTTCGAGCCGACGACGTTCCCCAACGACGAGGGGTACGACGAGCTGGTGCTCGCGCGGTCGCTGCCGGTGCGGTCGGTGTGCGAGCACCACCTGCTGCCGTTCGTCGGGGTGGCGCACGTGGGCTACCTGCCGGGGGAGCGCATCCTGGGGCTGTCGAAGCTCGCCCGCGTCGTCGAGATGTTCGCGCGGCGGCCGCAGGTGCAGGAGCGGTTGACCCAGCAGGTGGCGAACTGGATGCAGGGGACGTTGGCCCCGCGTGGGGTGGGTGTGGTGGTCGAGGCCGAGCACATGTGCATGTCGATGCGCGGCGTCGGGGTGACCGGCGCCTCGACCACGACGTCGGCCCTCCACGGCCTGCTGCGCGACGACGCGCGGTCCCGGGCCGAGTTCTTCGCCCTGGTCGACCGACCCGGGGCCGCCGGTCCCGGCCCGCGACCTCATCCGGCGCGGCCTCATCCGGCGCGCCCGGATCCGGCGCGACCTCATCCAACCTTGACCCGGACCCCGATCCCGATGACCACGGAGTGATCACGATGGCCGACACGAGCACGATCGTCATCGTCGGCGCCGGCCTGACCGCGGCGTTCGCCGCTCAAGGGCTGCGCGAGGAGGGGTTCGAGGGGCGCATCCTGCTGATCGGCGCCGAGCCGGAGCGACCGTACGAACGGCCGCCGCTCTCGAAGGGCTACCTGCTCGGGACCTCCCCACGGGACGAGGTGTTCGTGCACCCGGCGCAGTGGTACGACGAGAACCGGGTGGAGCTCGTGCTCCGTGCCGAGGTCGTCGCGATCGACCGGGAGTCCGGGGAGGTCGTGCTCAAGGGCGGCGTGCGTCACGCCTACGACCGCCTGCTCCTCGCGACCGGGTCCGAGCCCCGGCGCCTCAGCGTCCCGGGCGCGACGGACTACGGGGTGATGTACCTGCGCCGGCTCGAGGACAGCGACCGGATCAAGGCCGCGTTCACCCGTGGGCCGCGCGTGGTGATCGTCGGCGCCGGCTGGATCGGCCTCGAGACGGCCGCCGCCGCACGCGCAGCCGGTCTCGAGGTCACCGTGCTGGAGGCCGCCGAGCTGCCGTTGCTGCGGGTGCTGGGCCCCGAGATGGCGCGGATGTTCGCCGACCTCCACCGCGAGCACGGCGTGGACCTGCGGTTCGGCGTCCAGGTCGCGGGGATCACCGGCACAGGGGCCGACGGCGGCGGCGCCGTCACCGGGGTCGAGCTGGGCGACGGGACCGTGATCCCGGCCGACCTCGTCCTCGTGGGCGTGGGCATCACGCCGTCGGTCGCGCTCGCCGTCGAGGCCGGGCTCGACGTGGACGACGGCGTGCTGGTCGACGACCACCTGCGCACCTCGGACCCCGCGATCTTCGCGGCCGGCGACGTGGCGAACGCGTTCCACCCCCGGCTCGGCACGCACATCCGGGTCGAGCACTGGGAGAACGCCCGGCGCCAGGGAGCGCTCGCGGCGCGGACCATGCTGGGGCAGGACGCCGTCTTCGACCGCCTGCCGTACTTCTTCAGCGACCAGTACGACCTCGGCATGGAGTACGTCGGCTACGCCGAGCCAGGGGCGTACGACCACCTCGTGATCCGCGGTGATCTCGACAAGCGCGAGCTGGTGGCGTTCTGGCTCGCCGAGGGCCGCGTGCTGGCCGGGATGAACGTCAACGTCTGGGACGTGGTCGGCGAGGTCGAGGCGCTGATCCTCAGCGCGCGCGTGGTGGACGTGGAGCGGTTGGCGAACCCGGGGATCGCGCTCGCGGACGTGTGACGGCCCGCGCGCGGCCCGCTCACTGCGCGACGTCGGCCCCGAACGCCCTGAGGGCGCGTGCGAGCGCGCCCCACGGGTCGTCGGCGCCGCCGTCGTCCAACGCGTCGGCCGCGCGGTGCAGCTCGCGCGCCAGGGCGGCCGCCTCCCGGGCGTCTTCGCCGCCGAGCATCGCCGCGTACCGCGCGTCGAGGAGGTAGGACACGTCCGACGACGCGTACATCCCGAGCGCGTCGAGGAAGATCGCGAGGTCGCGCACCGTCTGGTCCGACGCCGCGTCCCGGCCGTCCGCACCTCGCGGCGGCACGACGACGTCGCTCACGGAGACGTGGTCGAGCTCGCCCTCCCAGAGCTCCGCCTGGGCGGCCTTGATGCCGAGGGTCAGGACCGTGCCGATCGGGGTGTCGAGCTGGTTCATGCGACGGAAGTCGATCACCTCGTGCGCGAGCCGGAGCAGGTTGTCGTCGGTGAGCGAGGCACCGACGACCAGCAGGTGGCGCGACAGCATGAGCGTCTGCACGACCGAGCCGACCGGTCGCCACATCGCGTCGTAGCGCACGAAGTCCCGTCGCGACAGGACGATCGACTGCGGCCGGCGCACGTCGCCGTGCATCTTGAGGATCCACGGGCGATCTGCCCGCGGTCGCATCCAGGGCAGGACGGCGATCGCGTCGTCGTCCCCGCTGACGCTCCTGACCGCGCGCTCGAAGAGGTCGTCGAAGTTGGTGGTGATGATCTCGCGCGTGTCGAGGCCGGCCAGGAGGGCGTGCGCGAGAGCGGGCGGCTCGCCGGCGTCCATGACGTCGACGACCTCCTCGCCTAGCCGTCCCTCACGCGACTCCCACCGGCGCCGCAACAGCTCGGCCTGGTCGAGCAGCCCGAGGTCGTCGAGCGGGGTGTCGTCGGGCGCGAGGCGGCGGATCAGCTCGCCCCACGACGGCAGGCCGGCGCTCATGCTGACGCCGGCCCCGAGGAAGAGCGCGAGCTCACCGGCGCGCGCGACACCGCCGAGCTGGCGCGCGACCGCGAGCCGCTCGTCGTCGAGCCCGCGGAAGCCACGGGTGCGACGCATCGCCTGGAGCGCCGCGAAGGCCGACGCGTTGAGCGCGACGATCGCGACGTCGATCCCCAGGTGGTCGACCGCGTGGTCGGTGACGTCGAGGATCTCTTCGAGCAACTGCCCCCGGACGTGGTTGAACCCGCCACCCGCGCTCCCGAGCACCGGCATCGCGATGAGCGGACGGACGCGCCGGTTGCGCGGCTCAGGCTTCGCGCTGTCGATCGCGCGCAGGAGCCGGCCGAGGCTGCGTCCGACGTCGGGCACGTCACCCTCGACCACGTCGAGGAACCAGACGTCGTCCCGTCCGACCGCCGGAGCCGCTCCCTGGCGGCCCCAGTCCGGCGGCCTGACCCCGGCCGGGTCACCGCCGCCCCACAGCGCCCACCAGTGCCTCTCGACGGTGAACGACGCATCGGTCGGGACGACAGCCACGTCCCACCCGATCTCCTCGAGCCGGCCCCGAACGACGAAGACGTGCCCTCGCGTCATGGCCCGATGATCCCGTGGCAGGTGGCGCGACGCCTCCCGGCTCGGACGAGTCAGGCGTTCTCGCGTCGGAACGTCGCCGTGCCCCACCAGATCGCGAGCGCGAACATCACCAGCGCCCAGATGCCGCCCCACAGCAGCCCGTTCGCGGCGAAGTCTCCGGCGAAGGAGCTGCGGACGCCGTCGACCACGTGGCGGAACGGCATGAAGTCGCTCGCGGTCTGCAGCCACTTCGGCCCGATGGTCATCGGCAGGAGGATCCCGGAGAGCAGCAGCACCGGCATCATCACCATGTTGATGACCGGCGCCATGACGTCCTCGCTCTTGGTCGTCAGCGCAAGGGCGTTGGATGCTGCCGCGCACGCGCCGCCGACGAGCAGGGTCAGCGCCGTGCCGAGCACCAGGCCGGGCACCGAGGCCCGCATGCCGAGCAGGTAGCCGAGCCCCACGAGGATCAGCGCCTGCACGAGCAGCTGGAGCTCGTCGCGGACGAGCCGGCCCACCAGCAGCGCGGTGCGGCTCGCGGGGGTGACGCGCTCGGCCTCGATCACGCCCTCGCGCCACTCGCCGATCAGCGAGAAGCCGGCGAAGAACGCACCGAAGATGCCGAGCTGCACGAGCATGCCGGGCACGAAGAACGTGTAGGCGTTGGTCGCGCCGAACTGGCTGATCAGCGGCTCGAGCAGCGGGCCGAAGAGGAGCAGGTACAGCACCGGCTGCAGCATGCCGATGATCACCCACGCCGGGTTGCGGAGGTTCATGCGCAGCTGCCGGCGGAACACGATCCAGGACTCACGGACGAAGGTCATCGCAGGGCTCCTTGCGGTGCGTCGGCGGCGGAGGCGGGCGGCACGCCGGGCGTGAGGCCCGATCCCGCCGCGTCGGCCGCGGTCGGGAGGGGCGCGTCGGTCCCGTCGCCGGTGCGGGCCGTCGTCTCGGCGTCGCGGAGCGAGCGGCCGGTGAGGGTGAGGAAGACGTCGTCGAGGGTCGGGCGGTGGATCTCGACCGAGTCGAGCGTGAGGCCCGCGCGGTCGAGGTCGCGGAGCAGCCCGGGCACCGCGCGGCCGGCCCGGGGCACGCGTCCGCGCACGTGCGTGCCCTCGATGGTGACCTGGCTGTCGCGCCCCTCCGTGATGGCCTCGAGCCGGCGCGCGGTGTCGTGCACGTGGGCGGCGTCCGAGAGCTCGAGGTCGACCAGGTCGCCCGCGACCTGCGTCTTGAGGTTCTCCGAGGTGTCCGACGCGACGATCCGGCCCTGGTCGATGATGACGATCCGGTCGGAGAGCGTGTCCGCCTCGTCGAGGTAGTGCGTCGTGAGGAAGACCGTGGTGCCGAGCCGGTCGCGGAGGCCGCGGATGTGCTCCCAGAGGTTGGCGCGGGCCTGCGGGTCGAGGCCCGTGGTCGGCTCGTCGAGGAACATCAGGGTCGGCTCGTGGATGAGGCCCATGACGATGTCGAGGCGCCGCTTCTGCCCGCCCGACATGGTCTTCGGCATGCGCGTCCACAGCCCGTCGAGCTGCATCTGCTCGAACAGGTGCTTGCCACGCTCCTCGACGACCTTGCGGCTGAGCCCGTAGAGCATGCCGTGGTCCACGACCTCGTCGCCCGCGCGCGCCTGGCTGAAGGCGCCGCCCGCCTGCGAGACGTACCCGATGCGGCGTCGGACGTCGACGGAGTGCGTGACCACGTCGTAGCCGGCGACCCTCGCCGAGCCGCTGGTCGGCCGGAGCAGCGTCGTGAGCATGCGCAGCGTCGTCGTCTTGCCCGCGCCGTTGGGCCCCACGAAGCCGACGACCTCGCCCTCGGCCACGTCGAGATCGACCCCGTCGACCGCCCTGACCTCGGACTTCTCCCTGCCTTGTCGCGTCGTGAACGTCTGCACCAGACCTCGCGCGTGGATCACGGGTCCATCCCCTCCGCGACCCCCGACGGATCGCTCGACCAGTACAGACCGTGCCACCGACACGAACTCATCTGCGCCCGCTTTTCCACCCGCTTCTTCCACCCGCCGGGCGCGGCGACCCCGGGGGTGCCTCGGACCGCGGACGCCGCCGGGATGGGGTTAGGCTGCGCCGCGAAGCCGACCGGCTCTCCTCGACCGCCGTCCCGTCGCCCGGCCCGCCCGGGCACTGAGGAGTCAGACATGGCCGTCCTGTCCGAGGTCTTCGCGACCAACCACAAGGGCGCGCTCGAGCGCGCCGACGCTCTCGAGTCGGGTGCCGACGTGCCCGACGACGTCGCGCGGCTCGAGCTGAGCGACGTGGGCCCCATGGACCTCGAGGCGCTCGGGGCGATCGCCGCCCGGACGCTGCGGTTCGGCACCGGCGACCTGGAGCTCGAGGAGGTCGACCTCGACCACGAGCTGCTGTTCGAGCTGCCGCCCTACCTGTGCGAGGTGCTCGTCGAGCTCGGCAAGGCCGAGGACCCGGACGCGCTCGCCGAGGTCGCCGCCGAGTGGGCCGACGTCGAGGACGTGACCATGTCGGCTGCCACGGCCCAGCCGGTGCTCAGCGACCTCGTGGAGCTCGTCACGACCGCCACGCGCGACGGGAAGAACGTCTACCTCTGGGTCGAGGAGGTCTAGCTCGAGCCCGCCGCGCGCTCGACCGGTTGACGCAGGATCGTCCGGAGCTTCTCGGGGGCGACCTTGCGGACGTCGCTGAGGTAGATCTCGTGGTGCTTCCCGGTCAGGACGAGCCCGTGCTCGGGGATGAAGCGGTGGTGCAGGTCGTCGAGCACAGGTCCCTCGGCCTCGAACGACCCGACGTGGAGCGTCTGGACGCACAGCCCCTCGTCGAGGGTCTCGAGCCGTACCCTCTCGAGCGCCGTGGTGCTGACGGCAGGCTTGGCCCGAGCCGCCTCCCTGACCACCTCGACCGTCTCGGCGGAGATCCACTCGGGGACGAGGAGCAGCAAGGTCCAGCTCCACGCCGACTTGTCGCGCGCGGTGGTGAACGCGCTCATGTCGTCGGCCCACCACAGACCCTCGAGCGGCGGCACCACGTAGTCGCGTCCGAGCTCGTTCTTGCTCGCGAACTTCAGCCCGTAGGCCATCGGGTACAGCGCGCCCAGCGCGTCGGCGTACTCCGGGGCGGTGTTCGGGTCGCCGTGGCCGTCGAGCATCAGGTACTGGAGCGGTGGCACCTCGAGGATCCGGAGCTCGCCGGCCTTGGCCCGGTACGAGTCCAGCGTCTTGAGGTCGAGCTTCGTCATGGTGCCGGCGCCTCCTAGCGTCCAGTGTGCCGCCCGCGGCTGAGCCCGAGGAAGGCGCCGAGCTCCTCGAGGCCCTCGGGCTTGGTCGGCAGGTAGTCGGTCAGGGTCGCCGAGCGCACGATGATCGCGCACCACTTCCCACGCGAGACCGCGACGTTGACCCGGTTGCGCGACAGCAGGAACTCCATGCCGCGCGGCACGTCGTCGGCCGACGACGCGGCCGTCGTCAGGATGACGACGGGAGCCTGCTGCCCCTGGAACTTGTCGACCGTGCCGACGCGCACGCCGCCCAGCCCGGCGCCCTCGAGCGCCTGGCGCACGCGAAACACCTGCGCGTTGTAGGCCGCCACGACGACGACGTCGTCGGCCGCGAGCGGGCGGTCCTCGGGCCGACCGTCGACGACGTGTGCCGGGTCGTGCCAGCGTCGCCCGACGACGGCCCGCACCTGCCGGACCACCTCCGCCGCCTCCTCGACGGAGGCCACGGCGTTCCCCGTGTGCTCGACGAGCACCGTGCGGACGCCGGGCTCGACGCCTTCGAGCGAGCGGGCTGCCGTCGACGGCACGCTGGTCAGCCGGTTCTCGTACGACAGCCGCGACACCGCCGCCGTCAGAGCGGGGTGCATCCGCCAGGTCGAGGCGAGGAAGTACCCGAGCGTCTCGGGCAGGGTCTCGTGCCCGTCGGTGAGCCACCCGAGCGCCGAGCGGTCGACCGGCTCGGGATGCCGGCCCTGGCTCACCTGCGGGAGCTGCTGAGGGTCGCCGAGGAGCAGCAGGTTCCGCGCGGCCCCGGAGACGGCGACCGTGTTGGCGAGGCAGAACTGGCCGGCCTCGTCGATGACGAGAAGATCCAGTCCGTCGGCAGGGAGACGTGCGGCGTTCGCGAAGTCCCACGCCGTCCCGCCCACCACGGCGCCGTCAGGATGGGCGGCGTAGAACGCGGCGAAGGCCGTGGAGTCCTTGAGCGCCCGCCACGGCACCGCCGCCGGACCGCGCGGCGCCGAACCGCGCGCTGCCGAACCGCGCGCTGCCGGACCGCGCGCTGCCGGACCCCGGGGCGCCGAGGGCGCCGGCTTCTTCCCGATGCGCTCGGCCGGGACGCCGGCTCGCGCCACCTCGGCCAGCATGTTCTCGACCACGGCGTGCGACTGCGCGACGACGCCGACGCGCCACCCGCGCTCGACCAGCGACGCGATCACCCGGGCGCCCGTGTACGTCTTCCCGGTCCCGGGCGGTCCCTGGACCGCGAGGTAGGAGTGGTCGAGGTCGCGGACCGCCGCCGTGATCGCGTCGACGTAGCCGCCGTCCACGACCGGTGGCAGCCCCGCGCCGCTCCGCGTGCGCGGCGCGATGCGCTGCAGGACGTCGAGCGCGGGCTGGCCGGGAAGCACGAGCTCGTCGGCGCCCTCCAGCTTCCCGGCGACCTCCGTGGCGAGGTCGCGGATCGCCCGCTGGATCGTGCCGGTCGGCGGCGGCGCAGCGGGACCGAGCGCCATCGGCAGCTCGGCGTACGGAACCGCGTCCGTCGGCAGCTTCTCGTCGACGACGAGCACGTCGAGCTCCCTGCCGCCCTCGGTGATTGCGGTCACCTCGACGACCACCGCGCCGACGAGCCAGCCGCGGACCCCCTCGGTCGAGGTCCTCGCGCAGTCCGGGACGGGGTGGTCGTAGAGGGTCACGGCCTCGGCGCCGACCCGCAGGTCGCTGCCCGGCTCGAGCTGGCCGGTGATCCGGACCCGTCGCCGTGGGTTCTGCCGCGGCGCTCGCACGGTCCAGTCCTGCAGCACCTCGACGTGGTCCGCGACCAGCGTCCCGCGCGGCTCGGTCCACTCGGCGGGCGGGAACACGAGTCGCTGGTAGTGCGCCCACCAGAACGGCTTCGCCTCGCGCCAGTGGTAGCCCAGCGACGCGGCCAGCATCGCGACCGCCTGTCGCTCCGGGCCGCGCGTCGCGACCGACCCTTCGCCCGCGACCGACCCTTCGTCCGCGACCGACCTTTCGCGCGCGACCGACCCTTCGCCCGCGATGGCGAGCAGCGCCGCCGCGAGCTCGTCCTCCTCGGGCGCGTCCGAGCCGATCCCCTCGTCGTCGTCGCCGGCGGCGGGCGGGACGCGGGTCGCGGGACGGGACGGCAGGACATCGACCAGCGCAGCCTGGGCGAGGAGCCAGTCGCGCAGGCCGAGGGTCGAGAGGCAGTCGTACCGGTTGTACTCGGCGATCTTCACCATGCGGGCGTCGAACGCCTCGACGTCACCCGCGTCACGCAGGACGCAGGCGTCGGCGTACTCCACGATCGAGTCGCCGGCCGTCGTGACGTCACCCTCGCGTCCTCTGGTCATGTAGAGCGGCTCGAGCTTCTTGAGCGAGTACGACCCCTGCCCGACCCGCAGGCTCGCGCGGACCGTCGCGTACAGGTCGACCAGCACGCCGCTGCGCAGGAGGTCGTCGATCACGTCCTCACCGACGCCGTGCCGTCCCGCGAGCCGCAGGAGGGCCGTCTTCTCGTAGGGCGCGTAGTGGTAGATGTGCAGGTCGGGGTAGCGGGCCCGCCGCTCGGCCACGTACTCGAGGAAGTCGATCAGCGCCTGCTTCTCCTGGGCGCGGTCGTGCGCCCAGAAGGGCCGGAACACCGGCTCCGCGCCGGAAGCCGCCGGCGCCTCGACCACGCCGAACAGGTACTCCAGGCCCCAGTCGGTGGACCCCTCCTCCATCCAGAGCGGGTCGCCCTCGAAGTCGAAGAAGAGGTCGCCAGCGTCCGGCGCGGGGAGCGACCGCACGACCTCGGGCGCGAACAGCTCGTGCAGCACCTCGTCCGGCGCCTGCCTGACCTGCAGCCGGGCCTGCGCACGCAGCTTCTCGAGGGTGACGGCGCCGATCCCCTCGACCGGACCCTCGCTCGCGGCGAGGCGCTCGATGGTGGTGATCCCGGCGTCGTGCAGGCGGGCGCGCTGGGTGGTGCGCATGCCGGCGACCAGCAGGACGTCGCGGGTGCGCTCCACCTCCGGGGCGCAGATCTCGCAGCGACCGCAGGCGCGGACCCCGGGGTCGCCCCACGCCACGGGGTCCGGGCCGGCCTGGTGCGAGTCGAGCATCGCCTGGAGCCGGGCGCGGCGGTCGCGGTACACGGGCAGGAGGTCGGCGAGCCGGTGCGTCGTGATCGTGCGGTCGCCGAGGACGAGGTGGACGTGCTCGGCCGGGGTGATACCGCCGGCGAGGAGCTGGTCGCCGTACGCCGCGAGCTGCAGCATCGCGGTGATCTTCGCGTGCCGGGCGAGCTTGGTGTCGTGGACGGCGTAGACCGGGCCGCTCGCCGTCGACCCGGCACCTCGCTCGCGCACGAGGAAGTCGGCCCAGCCGCCGAAGCGTCCGTCGAAGAACCCCGCCTGGAAGACGACGTCGGCACCGGTCCGCAGGGCCGTCATCGTCTCGTCGTGCTTGCCCTGGAGCGCCGTCGCGTCGGTCAGGCGCTCGCGGTCCGGACGCTCGATCTCGACCACCCCCGTGCCGCGCGCGGCGTCCCACGGCCCGAATCGCGCCCGGTACTCGTCGAGGACGCGGAGCTCGTGCGCATCGCCGAGCCGCGCCGCCCGGTCGAGCATCGCGTCGGCCGGGAGCTCGATCGGGTCGATCCGGCCGAGCTTCGCGTCGAGCGAGCGCAGGACGGCGAACTCGCATGCGGCCGCGTTGGCCAGGTCCGAGGCGCTGTAGACCAGCGTGCCGTCGCTCAGCAGGAACATGGGACGAGGGTAGGTCGAGGGTCTGACACGACCGTGTGCAGCACGCTCGAACCCTCCTCGCACCACGAGGATGTCCCCATGGACCCCATGGACCCCATGGACCGCACGGACTACGAGCTCGACGACGACCCGACCCGCCTCGACCTCGACGCCGTCTGGGCCTTCCTCTCGACCGAGGCGTCGCCGTCGCCTACCTCGCCGACGTCTACGTGCGCGCGGAGCACCGCGGCCAGGGTCTCGCGAAGCTGCTGGTGGCGACCATGGTCGACGACGGCCCCGGCGCCCACTTCCGCTGGATCCTCTTCACGCAGGACGCGCACGGCCTGTACGAGGCGTTCGGGTTCGCTGCGCCCGACGAGACGGCCATGGTGCGGCCGGCGCGATAGCCGGCGACGACGGGCGACCGGACCTGCCGCCGAGACCCCGCGACGGCACACTGGCAGCGGGCGCCGAACGCCCGACCTCACCCGATCCCACCCGATCCCACCCGACCGTGAGGAGCCACCGTGGCCACGTCTGCCGTCGCTTCAGCCGTGCTCGCCGGGCTCGACCGCATCCGCGCGGCGCAGGAGGACCTGTACCGCAACCTCCACCAGCACCCCGAGCTGTCCCATCAGGAGCACCGCACCGCGGCGGCGGTCGTCGGGCAGCTCGAGCAGGCCGGGCTCGAGGTCCACACCGGGGTCGGGGGGACCGGCGTCGTCGGCGTGCTGCGGAACGGCGACGGGCCCACGGTGCTGCTCCGGGCCGACATGGACGCGCTGCCGGTCCGGGAGGCGACCGGCCTGCCCTACGCCAGCACCGACGCCGCGACGGACCTCGACGGCGTCGAGGTGCCCGTGATGCACGCGTGCGGCCACGACGTGCACGTCGCCTGCCTGGTGGGGGCGGTCCAGCTGCTCGCCGGTCGTCCCGACGCCTGGAGGGGGACGGTGGTCGCCCTGTTCCAGCCGGCCGAGGAGACCGGCGACGGCGCTCGCGGCATGGTCGACGACGGCCTCGCCGGGTTGGTCGCCGGCGTCGACGTCGCGCTGGCCCAGCACGTGCTGGCGTTCCCGGCCGGCCTGGTCGGCACCCGCGCGGGCCCGGTCCTCTCCGCAGCGGACAGCGTGCGCATCACGGTGCACGGCCGCGGCGCGCACGGGTCGATGCCGCACGCGGCGGTCGACCCGGTGGTGCTCGCGGCGATGATCGTCGTCCGCCTGCAGACCGTCGTCGCGCGCGAGGTCCCGCCCACCGAGACCGCGGTGCTGACGGTCGGCAGCATCCAGGCCGGGACCAAGAGCAACGTGATCCCGGACTCCGCACAGCTGCTGCTCAACCTGCGCACCTACGACGACGCCACCCGCACGACGATGCTGGACGCGATTCGGCGCATCGTCACGGCGGAGTGCCAGGCGTCCGGATCGCCCCGCGACCCCGAGCTCGAGCTGTTCGACCGGTTCCCGCTGACCGACAACGACCCGGCGACGACCGCCACGGTGGCCGCGGCGTTCACCGCCTCGTTCGCGGAGCGTGCCGTCAGCCTCCCGCGGCAGTCGGCGAGCGAGGACTTCAGCGACCTCCCGACCGCCTTGGGTGTCCCGTACACGTACTGGGGCATCGGCGGTGTGGACCCCGAGTCGTACCTCCGCGCAGAGCAGGCGGGCCGGGTCGCGCAGGACATCCCGGTCAACCACTCCGCCGCCTTCGCGCCCGTGCTCCAGCCCACGCTGGACACCGGCACGCAGGCGCTGGTCGTCGCCGCGCTGGCGTGGCTCGCGCGCTGACTGGCCCCACGCGGGTGGTGTCGCCTCATGCCGTCTGGCCCGACGAAAGAGCAGCGTCGAGTCCGACGAACCGGTACGCCCTGCCTTCCTCATGCGCTCGCGACGAGGAACGTGGGCACGGTCATCCCCGTGACAGGGTCGGTGATCGGTGTGAAGTCCAGCTCGCCGACGCCTGGCGGCGGGCTGCCGCGTGACGCGTCGCCGACGGGGGGCGGCTCGCCGTCACGTCGCGGCGGGGCAGCGAGGCGGCGGCCGGCGGAGTCGTGGAACTCGTAGTGGACCCGCGCCATGGTGCCGTGGTCGCGCGTGGATGCCGTCCGCCCCATGGTCGCCTGCGCGCCGCGACGGGTGATGGTCAGGTCGCGACGGTGGACCTCGTGGTGATGGAAGCTGCACAGGAGCACACCGTTGTCGACGGAGGTGGGTCCGTCGTCGCGGTCCCACCACGTGATGTGGTGGACCTGGCACCAACGGGCGTGGGCGCCGCACTGGGGCCAGGCGCACTCACGGTCCCGGGCGATCACGGCGCGGCGCTGGATCCCGGTGAAGACCCGCTCGCTCCGGCCGAGGTCGAGGGGAGCGCCGGCGGCGTCGATGACGATGCGAGTGAGCTCGCAGTCGCACAGCGCGGCGGCCAGCTCGCTCACCGGCACGGGAGCTCCGTCCTCCAGGGTCGCCGGCAGGTAGCTCGAGGAGTCGCGACTGCTCGGGTGGCCGTCGTGGCGTCCGGAAACGCCGGCGTCTTCCGCGGGAGCGTCGCCCGACCCGAGAGCGCGTCGTCGACGGTCGCGCTCCGCGCGTGCGGCGAGCCAGGTGGTCTCGGTCAGGATCAGGGAGACGTGCGGCGGGACGTGCGCGCCCGGCTTGCTGTCCTTGAGCGTGAGGATGCGCTCGGCGACGGTGTCGAGAGCGTCGGCGCGGCGCTGCCCGGGGTCGCGGTCGTCGTCCGCGGCGGGTCGGGCGGTGACGGCCTCCAGGGCAAGCGTCAGCCGGTGCCCGGCCATCGAGTCGAGCCGGCCCTTGACGAGGGTGCCGTGCGGGGTGTGGGTCACGTGCAGGTACCGCTCGGCGCGCTGGGCCTGGTGGTCGCGTTCCAGGCCGGCGGGGTCGACAGTGGCGGCCCAGCGCGCGGCGGTGGTCGCGAACGTGCCGGCATCGAGGTGCTCGGCCAGCTCCAGGAGGTGCGCCTGACCGGCCGGGGAACGGGTGGCGTCCCGCTGGGCCGGGGTGCCCGCGCCGGCCACCTTGGCGATCGTGGTCGCGTGCTCGAGGCTGATGCGCCCGGCGGTGACCGCCGCGACCACCGCGGGTACCGCGTCGAGCTGCTCGGCCTGACGCACCTGCGCCTGCGCCGACCGCTGACCGGCGCGCGACGTCCGTCCGCGCCAGGCCTCGAACGACCGGTCCCCGGACCCCCGCCACGACTCCGACTGCCGCTCGGCCACCAGCACCGCGGCACGGACGGCGGCCAGCCCGTCGATCGCCCGATCGAGCTGCTCGAGAACCTCCCGCCGCTCACCGGCGGACCAGCCGGCCGCTGTGCCGGACTCCGCCGCGAGCCGAACCACCACCGCCCCCACGGACCGCGCATGCGCCACGGCGGTCGAATGGCCCACGGCGGGCGCAGGACCAGCCACGATCACCTCTCCCGTGGGCATCGCACCTGCCGCCTCCGCGATCGTCGTTCGAACGTATGTTCGAATAGTAGCAATTCGGACAGGCGTACCGCAAGCACCTGCGCCTGCCGACTCCCGGGGCCTGCCGACTCCCGGGGCCCGCCGACTCCGCGGGGCCCGCCGACTCCGCGTGGCACGCCGACTCCGCGTGGCCCCGCCGACTCCCGCGTGGCCCGCCGACTCCCGCGGGCGCCGCCGCAGCTCGACGCTCCGTCCCGACCCCCGACGTCGTCCGACGGAGGAAGAGCGAGGTCCAACCGAAGCCGGACACCCACTGCCCACCTACGCTCCGGCGTCGTCCACTGTCGCTGCGTCGACCGCGGGACCCCGCGGCATCGACCTCGCCGCCAGCACGACGCCGACCGCCACGACGGCGACGGCGACCAGCACCCACGTCACCGAGGTGGCGAACAGCGCAGGGTCGTCCCGGGGGTCCCGCCCGTCGAGCACCCCGTTGACGAGCGCACCGAGCACCGCGACCCCGACGGCGCTGCCCATGGACCGGGCGAAGAGGTTCGTCCCGGTGACGACTCCGCGCTCACCCCACCCCACGCTCGACTGGGCGGCGATGAGACTCGGCGACGCGACCCAGCCCATGCCGAACCCGACCAGGAAGCAGCTCGCACCCAGGGCGAGCACCGACGGCGACCGCGACACGAAGGCAAGCAGCACGGCACCGAGGACGATGAGCGACGCGCCGATCAGCGCGGTGCTCCGGAACCCGATGCGCAGGTAGAGGCGGCCCGACTGCGACGCGGCGATCGGCCAGCCGAGGCTGAGCGCGGCCAGCGTGAGCCCCGCCGTCAGCGGTGACGCATCGAGCCGGATCTCGACGAACGTCGGCACGTACGACGTGAGCCCGAGCAGCACCACCCCGACCCCCACCGCGACCAGCGACGTGCTGCGCAGCAGCGGGCGGGACAGCACCCACAGGGGCAGCACCGGCTCCTCGGCCCGGCGCTCGACCAGCACGAAGGCGACCAGCAGCACGAGCCCGAGCGCGAAGGCGCCGACGCCGACGGGAGACGTCCACGCCCACGCGTGCCCGCCCTCGAGCAGCGCCAGGAGCAGCAGGCTGACCCCGAGCGTCAGCAGCGCGCCGCCGAGCCAGTCGATGCGGTGCCGGGTGCGCTCGACGGTCTCGTCGAGGTGCCGCACGAGCAGCGCGCCCGCGAGCACGCACAGCGGCACGTTGACGAGGAAGATCCAGTGCCACGTCGCGAACTCGGAGATCACGCCGCCGAGCGTCGGACCGACGACGGCGGAGACTCCCCACACGCTCGCGAGGTACCCCTGGACCTTGGCGCGCTCGGCGAGCGTGTAGATGTCGCCCGCGATGGTGATCGCGATCGGCTGGACCGCACCCGCGCCGAGTCCCTGGACCGCGCGGAACGCGATGAGGGCGGGCATGCTCCACGCGAGCGCGCACAGCACCGAGCCGATCATGAAGATCGCGATCCCGGTCAGGATGACCGGCTTGCGGCCGAGGGTGTCGGCGAGCTTCGAGTAGATCGGGACGGACACCGCCTGCATGAGCAGGTAGATCGAGAACAGCCAGGGGAACTGCGCGAAGCCGCCGAGGTCACCGACGATCGTCGGCACGGCGGTGGCCAGGATCGTGGCGTCGATCGCGATGAGGCCCGAGGTCACCATCAGGGCGACGAGGATCGGGCCGCGCTCGGACCGGAAGCCGACGGCGGCGGTGGGCGCGTCGGTCACCGGGCGGGCCGCGCGGTGGTGCGGGTCATGGGGGACATCGTCGGTCGGATGGCCCGGGGGCGCATCGTGGTGGTCGCCTATCCGGCCCGGGCAGCGAACCGGTCCCAGCGCCACCGCTCGGCCGGAAGCATGAATCCTGATGGACCGCGGGCGGCGGACGCTCACCCGCCCGTCACACCCCGACCTGCGCCGCCCGCCCCAGCAGGTCGATCGCCGACGCCCGCAACCGGCCCACCATCCCACCGAGCTCCCGCTCGGCCGCCGCGCCCACGTCGTCGACCCCGCCCGCCGCCAGCCCGCCCGACTCCATCACGCGCCACACCGCGAGCCGGGCCGCGTCCGACGTCGCCCGCGCGCCGAGGTCGAGCAGCACGCGCAGCTGGGGCGACGCCGGCATCGCCGGCGAGAGCGGCTCGCCGCCCATGGCCACCGGCGACCCGGCGGCGCGCGTCAGGTCCCGCCCCACCCGGTCCGCGACGTACCAGGCGTCCAGCAGCTGCCGGTCGTACAGGGAGGTCTGCAGGACCATCGACGCCCGGGTCGCCCCGAGGGCGACCGAGCGCATCACCGCACGGGCAGCGAGCACGTCGTCGGCGTCGGTCAGCGGCCTCAGCTCCCGGAGCGCGCGCGTCTCGCCCGAGAGGCCCGCGACGTCGAGCCACGCCGCGGTGAAGACCCACACGCTCCAGTCCGCGCGCAGCAGCCCACGCTCGACGTCCAGGCCGTCACCCACGGTCGCCTCGAGATCGGGGAGCAGCTCGACGACCCGGTGCCGCTCGTCCGGTCGGAGCACACCGTGGACCGCGACGACGAGGCCCCACAGCTCCGGGGCGAGACGCTCGAGGACGGGAGTGAGCGGCCCATCGGCGGCCGGTGCGCGCGTCAGCACACCCGCATGCGCCGCTCTTGCCACCACGGCGACACCCCTTACTGCGCGCGAGCCCGAACCGCGATCCTCTCGCGCGAATGCTCCTGATTCCTCCTGTACGTCCGTTTGCCTCCGATCGGGTGACGTCGCACGCCGGCCGCGCGCCGGCCACCGCACGCCCGAAGCCTCAGGTCCGGCCGCGTGTGGACGATGAGCACGGACACATCGCGGGGAGGAGGGCGGACGTGGACGGCATCGCGGCCATCGGGAATCGCATCGCCACCATCCAGGCGACCCTCGACGGCCTTCGCGCGGCCCCCCTCGCGGCCCCGACCGCCCCGGCCGCCCCGGCCGCCCCGACCACCGCGGCACGCGCCGGCACCTCGCTCGGCACGACGACGTCGTCGGGCACCGCGAGCCAGTTCGCCTCCGCGCTCGCGGCCGAGGTCACGGCGCAGGCTGGCGGCCTCGCGCCGGCCGGCCTCGCGCAAGGCGGCCTCGCGCCGGCCGGCCCCGCCGCGGGCGCGGTCGCAGCGGCAGCCGCGGTCGGTCCGCTCACGACCCGCACCGGGACCGCGTTCACGCAGGCCCAGGTCGACAACGCCGCCGCGGTCGTCGGCGCGGGCCAGGCCCTGGGCCTCTCGCTGCGCGACCAGGCGATCGGCGTCATGACGGCGCTCGGGGAGTCGTCGCTGCGCGTCCTCGACCGCGGCGACAAGGCCGGTCCCGACAGCCGCGGGCTCTTCCAGCAGCGGGACAACGGCGCGTGGGGCAGCCTCGCCGAGCGCATGGACCCGACCGCGAGCGCGACGAGCTTCTTCCGCGCCCTCGCGCGGGTCGGCGCCCGCGAGACGATGAGCCCGACGCTCGCCGCCCACGCCGTCCAGCGCAACGCCGACCCGCAGCACTACGCGCGGTACTGGGGCGACGCCGTCGACCTCACCTCGCGCCTCACCGGCACGGACCGCGCGGCGATCGCCGGCCGCTGAACCGCTCACGAGCGCAACTTCACCCGCGTCCGCGCGCGCTGACTGGGCGGACCGCCGCTCACGCTGGACCACCCTGTGCCGATAGGCACGACGGATGGGCCGCGTCCGGGCACCGGTCCGGTTCGATCCGACGGCCACGGAGGACGCATGAGACGCGAGACGAGGGACGTGAGCCGCAACGCGACCCTGGTCGTCCGTCGCGCCTCGACCGGGACCCTCCTCTCCGCGGTGATGATCCTGGGCTATCTCGCATCCACCTGGGGTGACCCGAACCGGCCCCTGATGGTGGTCGGCGTGGTGGTGCTCCTCGTCGCGGCGGCACTGACGCTGTGGGGGGTCGGGCAGCCGCGGGCCCGGCCCGTCGTCGTCCAGGTCGGCCCGGTCCTCGCCGTCCTCACGCTCGCCCTCTACGCGCTGCTCGCCTATCTCGACGGCGGCGTCGCGAGCCCGCTCGGCGTCGTCCCCTACGCGGGCATGACGCTCATGGCCATCGTCGTGAGCCGGCACTGGCTCCAGGTGTACGTGCTGTGGACCGTGCTGCTCTACGTGATCGTCGCGGTGCTCGGCGGGCCCGCGCCCCCGGGGCATGCGGCCGTCTTCACCGTCGCCTTCGTCATGTTGGCGACCGTCTGCTTCCGGCATGCCCAGGCCCTGCGGTCGCTCCGTAGGCGCCTCGCGGTGATGGCCGACGTCGACCCCCTCACCGGGTGCCTCAACCGCGGCGCCTTCGACCGCCGTCTCGACCAGGAGCTCGCCCGGGCCGCGCGCACGGGTCAGCCGGTGACGCTCGTGCTGCTCGACCTCGACGGGTTCAAGGGCGTCAACGACGCCCACGGCCACGGCGTGGGCGACGCGGTGCTGCGCTGGACCGGCACGACCCTGCGCGACGCCGTGCGCTCCCACGACGTGGTCGGCCGGATCGGCGGGGACGAGTTCGCGGTCGTCCTCACCGGCAGCACGCACAGTCCGGCGACCGTCACCGAGCGGCTCCGCGAGCTGCTCGCGACGCAGTCGCCCGCGAGCGTCGGCTACGCGACCGCGCCGTCGGGGGGCGGTGACGCCGAGACGCTGCGGCGTCGCGCCGATGAGCGCCTGTACGCCGACAAGGTGCTGCGCGGCCGGGCGGGCCACGTCCGCAGGCCCGCCCCGACGGTTCCGCGCACCGGTACCACCGAGCTCGTGGTCTCGCGGTTCGAGCGTCGCCGCCACGCGGTCACGCAGACCGGGTGGCTCAGCGCCTTCTGCTTCCTGGTCGGGGCGTTCTACGCCGTGCTCGCCGAACGCGCTGCGGTGGTCCCGCTGCTGGTGCTGAGCATCGTGGGGGTGGGCCTCGGCCTGGGCGCGGTGCTCACGGCGGACTGGCTCGCACGCTCGGCGCGGACGCGCCGGTACCTCGCTGTCTTCACCGCGCTCGCGACCGGGACGGGCGCGCTCTACATCGTGCTCGACGGCGGGATCGAGTCGTCCGCGTCGCTCGGCATGCTCGCCACGATCCCGCTCGTCGCGCTCAGCGCGCCCCGCCGGTCAGCGATCCCGATCATCGGCACGATGGCGGGGGCCTACCTCGTCATCGCGCTGGTCCAGGGGGTGTCCGATCCGTGGCGACCGGCCGTCACGATGCTCGCGTTCCTCAGCCTCGCGTTCGCGTGCGGGCTGCACGGTCGGGACGCCGCGGTCCAGCGCCGTCGTCTCACCGAGCTGTCGCGGCACGACGCCCTCACCGGCACGCTCAACCGCCGCGGCTTCGACGACGAGCTCGCCGCCGCGCTCTCCCGGGTCGACCGGCTGCCGGCGCCCCTGTCGCTGCTGGTGCTCGACCTCGACGGGTTCAAGGCGGTCAACGACACCCACGGCCATGCGGCCGGTGACGACCTGCTGCGGTGGGTGGGCGAGCAGCTCCGCGCGACCGTCCGCGCCGGGGACAGCGTCGGCCGGCTGGGCGGGGACGAGTTCGCCGTCCTGCTCGTGGACTGCGGGGCCGACGACGCCGCGCTGCTGGCCGAGCGCCTCCAGGCCCTGCTGGGCGAGCGCACGCGGTGCAGCACGGGCACCGCGACGCTGGGCCGGGACGGCGGTGACCCGGAGGCGCTGTACCTGCGCGCGGACCAGCAGCTGTACGCGGCGAAGCGTCAGCGGCAGGCGCTCGGTGAGACGGCTGGCCGCGGGCCCGTCACGGTCGAGTGGGCTCCGCTGGGCTGATGGGGCTCCGGACCACCTCGACGCTCCCGTCGGGCGCACCGCCGAGGGGGAAGCCGATGACCTGGCATGATCGCACCAGCGCCGGAGCGACCCGATCGGCCGGCATCGGCCGGAGTGAGCAGCAACGGAGCGAGCAGCGGTGAAGTCGACGTCCCACCAGTGGAAGAAGCTCGGCGAGCCCGCTTCCACCGACGAGGCGCTTGCGCTCGACGCCATCCGCGCCCTGCTGCCCGACGACGCCGTCACGCACGCGTGGACGAACCTCACCTTCGTGGACCTCGACGGCCGCACGGCCGAGGTCGACCTGCTGCTCATGTCGAAGGTCGGCTTCTTCGTCGTCGAGCTCAAGGGGTGGCACGGCCGGGTCGCGGGCGACCAGCAGAACTGGCGCCACACCCAGCCCAACGGGCACGTGCGCAACGAGCGGAACCCCCTCTTCGCCACGGACGGCAAGGCCAAGCGCCTGCGCAGCCTGCTCGAGCGCATGGCCCCCAACGAGCAGGTCCGGCGGACCGTCCCGTTCGTGGAGCCGCTCGTCGTGCTGCACGGCAAGGGTTCTACCGTGGAGCTGGACCAGACAGCCCAGGCGAGCGTCGTCGCGCTCGACGGGTACGGCGTCACGGGGCTGACGCGATCCCTCAGCGACGTGCTCGACACCCCACCCACCAACGCCCAGCGCGTCATCGACGGTCCGCGCGCGACGAAGATCCGCACCCTGCTCGACCACCACGCGGGCTTCCGTCCGACGCCCAAGAACCGCTACATCGGCGACTACTCGCTGGACAAGGCGGACCCGCTCGACGACGGCCCCGCCTGGCAGGACCTGCTCGCGGCCCACCCCGCCGCGCCGGCGGTCAAGCGCCGGATCAGGCTCTTCGACCTCAAGCCGGGCGCCTCGGCGGAGGCCCGCGCCGAGATCGAGCGGGCGGCCAGGCGTGAGTTCCTGTTCACCCAGGGCATCCAGCACAGCGGGATCGCGTGCCCGAAGGAGCTCGTCGAGTCGGGTCTCGGCCCCGCGCTCATCTACGACCACTCGGACTCCGAGGTCCCGCTCGACGCCTACCTCGCGGACGCGGGCGCCACGCTCGGCCTGGGCGACCGGCTCGACCTCGTCCGCCGGCTCGCGGACATCCTGCGCTACGCGCACCAGCGCCGGCTGGTCCACCGCGCGCTGACCCCGCGCCAGGTCTACGTGAACACGGCGGCGAAGCCGCCCGAGCTCGTGGTCCGCGACTGGCAGAGCGGTCGTCGCAACCCGGCGGCATCGAGCGCAGCCGGAGGCGGCGCCCCGCAGTCGGCGACGTCGTTCGGCACGGCCGACGTCCGTGGCCTGATCGCTCAACGTGACTGGGTCTACCTCGCGCCGGAGACCCACCGCGGCGCCGACGACCTCCCGCCCATCCCGCTCGACGTCTACGGCCTCGGCGCGCTGAGCTACCTCGTGCTCACCGGTGAGCCGCCCGCCGCGACCCTCGCCGAGCTCCAGCAGCGGCTCGACGCCGACGGCGCCCTCGACCCTCAGCTCGCCGATCCCGCGCTCGACGACGTCGTCGCCGACCTCGTCCGCCGCGCCACCACCCGGGTCGAGGCGGACCGCATCGCGAGCGTGGAGGAGTTCCTCGCCGGCCTCGACGACGTCGAGGACGCGCTCACGTCCCCGGACCAGGACGCCCCGGTCGACGAGCGGCCGCGCGCTCAGGACCCGCTCGAGGCCCGCCGCGGCGACACCATCGCCGACCGCTTCATCGTGCGCGAGGAGCGGGGCCAGGGCTCGACCGGCGTCGCGCTCCTGGTCGAGGACACCGAGCCGGTCCGCGAAGGGGTGATCCTCAAGATCGCCCGGGACGACTCCGCCGCCCGCCGCCTGGCGGAGGAGGCGGCCGTCCTCGCCCAGCTCGAGCACCCCCGGCTCGTGCGGTTGCTCGCACCGCCCCTCGACGTCGACGGCCGCACGGCGCTGCTGCTCTCCGACGCGGGCAAGGAGACGCTCGCCACCCGGATCAAGGACCGCGGACGCGCCACGCTCCAGGAGCTCGAGCGGTTCGGCGCCGACCTGATGGAAGCCGTCGCGTACCTCGACTCGCGGGGGTTCTTCCACCGCGACATCAAGCCGGCCAACCTCGGCATCCAGGCCGACCCCGGCACCCGCAGGCCGCGCCTGGTGCTCTTCGACTTCTCCCTCGCGCGCGAACCGCTGGAGAACCTCGGCTCGGGGACGCGCGGCTACCTGGACCCGTACATCGCCGTCTCCCGGTCGTCCAGGGGACGCGCCCGCCGTCGCTACGACCGGGCGGCCGAGCTCTACGCCGTCGCCGCCACGCTGTTCGAGATGGCCGCCACCGACCTACCGTGGTGGGTCGACGGCGAGCTCGCGCCCGCGTCGATGACGGATCGCGTCGTCATCACCCCGGAGATGTTCGAGGCCTCCGTCGCGGCGCCGCTCTCGGGGTTCTTCGCCCAGGCGCTCGCCCCCGACGTCGCGGACCGGTTCGCCGACGTCGCGGCGATGGCGCAGGCCTGGCACCGGCTCTTCGCGGCGATCGACTCCCCCTCGGACGAGCTGGACGACGCCGCCCGGGACGCCGCCGCCGAGGCGGCCACCCTGGGCACGGCGCTGACGGAGTCGGGTCTCTCGGCACGCGCCCTGTCCGCCCTGAGCCGCGTCCCCGCCCAGACCGTCGGTGACCTGCTGCGCACCTCGCCGATGCAGATCAACGCGATCGCGGGCATGGGCGAGCAGCACCGCAAGGAGATCCAGCGCCGCATCCGTCGGTGGCGGTCCCGGCTGCTCGCCGTGGCGACGACGACGGACCACGCCGAGCCCGTCGGGGCCGACCGCAGCGTCGAGACGTTCCTCGCCCGGCTCCTGCCGAGGAGCACGTCCGCCGACCGCGCGGAGGTCGACGCGCTCCGCGCCCTGCTGGGGATGACCGACGACGGCGACGCGGCGGTCCTGGGGTCGAACCTGTGGCCCAGCGCGGCCGAGGTCGCCGCGGCCACGGGCCGGACCCGCGCCGACGTGACGGACGCGCTCGAGAAGGCCGCCGGCCGGTGGCAGCGGTCGAGCGTGGTGCGCGAGGTGCGCGCGGAGGTCGACGCCGCCCTCGCCGCGGAGGAAGGCGTCGCGGCGCTGCCCGAGCTCGCCGGGGCGGTGCTGCTGCGGCACGGGTCGACGGCGGAGGGGTCGGTCCGGCTCCGCAGGGCCGCCGGTCTGGTGCGGGCGGTGGTGGAGTCCGACCGGCAGTCGAAGGAGCCGGGTCTGGCCTTCCGGCGGGTCCCGGGCGGCGCCGTGGTCGTCGCGACCGCGCCGGGCGGCGACGTGGCCGCCGCGGAGGCGCTCCTCGACGACGCGGCGACCCTGGCGGCGACGGCGGCGGCACTGACGGCAGAGCGCGCCGTCGTCCCTGCGTCTGTCGCCCGAGCCGCGCTGCGCAGCCAGCCGCTCCTGCGCGCCGAGCTGTCCGACGACCGGGTGCTGCGCCTCGCCGCCGCGAGCGCGGGGTCGGTGCAGCTCTCGAGCTTCCACGAGCTCTACCGCCCGGACCTGGACCTCACCGAGGCGGCCGCGGTCGCGCTGCGGGGTGCGGCGGTGACGGTGCTCACCGAGGCGGGCGTGCGCAAGCGCGTGGGCCACCGCTTCCCGGCGCTGCCCGCGCTCCCGCCCAGGCCCGCGCTGGACCAGGTCGTCACGGCGGCGGTCCCCGGCATGCGCTGGGAGGGTGACCACTACGAGCGCACGTCGCACGGCTCGTCGCGCCTGTCCACGACCTCGCGCACGCACGTCCCGGCCGAGGCGCCCGACGTCGCGGACAGCCTGCTGCGGTCCTCGCTGCGCCGGAGCTCGGCCCTGACCCTGTGCGTCCCGCCGCGCAGCTACGAGCGCGCGACGTCGACGCTGGCCCACCTCTACGGCGTCCAGCCGGTCGACGTCGCCGCCGAGCTGCTGACGGCGGTGCGCGCGCTCGCGGGCCGCGACGGCGTCGACTGGCAGCTCGTGCTCCGGACCGACGCCGAGCCCGGGTCGGGGGGCGACTGGGACAACCTCGTCGGCCTCGTCACGGACGCGATGGCCGAGCCGTGGAAGCGGCTCGTGGCCACGCCCCGACCGCTGCTCCTGCTCAACGCCGCGCCGCTGACCCGCTACGGCATGACCGCCCTGGTCTCCGACCTGCTCGACCAGTCGCAGCCCCGGCCGGCGGCCCGCTGGCTGCTCGTGCCGCGGCACGGTCGCCAGCCGTTCCCGATGCTCGACAGCCGGCCCGTGCCCCTCGGCGCGGACCGCTGGATCGACCTGCCCGAGGACCTGTCCGCACTTCGTCCCGCCCCTGGAGTCCCCGCGTGATCGTCTCGTCCGCCCTGCTCGCCGATCTCAAGCGTCAGCTCGCCGCCCTCGAGGGCGACCTGCGCGCGCAGTCCGAGGACCCCGAGGTGGAGTGGTCGCGGGCGCTGCGGTCCGAGCACGCGCGGGCCACCGCGCGCGGCCGGACGGCGCTGACGTGGTCGGTGTGGCGGGACGGTGAGGTGGCGCAGGCCGCGGTGGCGTGGATCCTCGCGTCGACGTTCGTGCGGTTCTGCGAGGACAACCACCTGCTCGACGGGCATCCGACGGCGGGCGGCTCGCCCGTGTGGATCGCCGGTCCGGGTGAGCGCACCGCGCAGGCGGTCGAGAACCAGCAGGCGCACTACGAGAAGCACCCGACGGACAACTCCCGCGACTGGCTGCACCTCGCGTTCCGCGCGCTGGCCGACCTGCCCGCGGGCCGGGGCCTGGTGGACCCCGGGCACAACCCGGTGTGGCGGGCGCTGATCAGCGACTCCGCGGCCGACGCGCTCGTGGCGTTCTGGCGTCGCCGGCACGACGACGGCGCCCTGGTCCACGACTTCACCGACCCCGACCTGGGCACCCGGTTCCTCGGCGACCTCTACCAGGACCTCTCCGAGCACGCGAAGAAGACGTACGCGCTCTTGCAGACGCCGGTGTTCGTGGAGGAGTTCATCCTCGACCGCACGCTGACCCCGGCGATCGAGGAGTTCGGGCTGGGAGGGCTCAAGCTCATCGACCCCACGTGTGGGTCGGGGCACTTCCTGCTGGGCGCGTTCGCGCGGCTCGACGAGGCGTGGCGGGCGCACGCACCGAACCTGAGCTCGCGGGAGCGCGTGCAGAGGGCGCTCGACTCGATCCACGGGGTGGACCTCAACCCGTTCGCCGTGGCGATCGCCCGGTTCCGGTTGACGGTCGCTGCGCTCAAGGCCAGCGGGGACGCGACGCTGACGGCGGCTCCGGCGTTCGACTACTACCTAGCCGTGGGTGACTCGCTGCTCGGTGAGCAGGGCGTCCAGCAGGAGCTCGGCCTCCTGGCCGACGACGACGACGAACCGTTCGCGTACGCCGCCGAGGACCTCTCGGAGTACGCCGGGATCCTCACGCCGGGCCGGTACCACGTGGTGGTCGGCAACCCGCCGTACATCACCGTCAAGGACCCGGCGCTCTCCGAGGCGTATCGGAAGGCGTACGCGACCTGTCACCGGCAGTACGCGCTCTCTGTCCCTTTCATGGAGCTGTTCTTCCGGCTCGCCAAGCGCGAGGGAGCCGACGGCGGCGCCGGACACGTCGGTCAGATCACGTCGAACTCGTTCATGAAGCGCGAGTTTGGCACCAAGGTGATCGAGCGCCTCCTTTCCGGGGACGACCTCGGCAATCCGGTCGACCTCACCGCAGTGATCGACACGTCCGGCGCCTATATTCCTGGCCACGGAACACCGACCGTCATCCTCGTCGGACGGCGCAGGCGCGCAAGCGGCAACTCAATCAAGGCGGTTCTGGGAGTTCGGGGTGAGCCGGGCCAGCCAACCGATCCGGGGCTTGGACTCGTGTGGTCTGAAATCACCGGTCACATCGATGACGAGGCTCACGACGGGAAATTCGTCACGGTGACACGGCTCGACCGAGATCTCCTCAGGAACCACCCGTGGTCGCTTTCGGGCGGCAGTGCGGCCGAAGTCCTGGCGGAGATATCTCGTACATCGAGGATTCTCGGTGATCTAGACGTCGAGATCGGTAGGACGACTCACACCGGGTTAGATGAGGCCTTCTATCGTGACCGCCGCTTCGGCCAGCGCCGCGGAGTTCACGAGCTAGTTCCTGTCGTCTTGGGCGACGAGGTTCGTGACTTCGCGCTTTCAAGCGAGACAGCCACTCTCTTTCCCTACGCGGACGGCGGGGAGCCAAGGGAGCCGAGCTCGGAGTTTCTACGCGAGCTGTGGCCAATGCGGACGGCTCTCAAGCAGCGAGTCGACTTCGGCCACACGCCTGAGCAGCGGGGGCTGCGTTGGTTCGACCATAGTATGTTTTTTCCGGCCAGATATCGGCGACCGATGTCGATTGCGTTCCCGTTTGTAGCGACGCACAACCATTTCGTGCTTGACCGGGGCGGAAAGGTATTCAAGCAGACCGCTCCGGCTATCAAGTTGCAGGTCGGCGCTACAGAAGATGACCATCTCGGTTTGCTTTCCATTCTCAACACCAGCACCGCCTGCTTTTGGCTCAAGCAGGTGTCTCAAAATCGGGGAGACTCAACAGATACCTCCGGCGCGCGCGTCACTGGCGATCCGGCGTTTGATACGTATGAGTTCACAGGCACCAAGTTGCAGCAGTTCCCACTTCCGTCCGCACTACCGATTGCCAGGGGACGGAGGCTGGAGGAGCTCGCAGTGCGTGCCGCGGGCCGCGCTCCCGGAAGTTTCGTCGAACGTCACGGAATTGGAGACAGACTCGACACACTCGGGGATGCTCGGACTGCTTGGCGGCATACACGTGAGCGCATGATCTACGAACAGGAAGAGTTGGACTGGAACGCCTACCGCCTCTACGGGTTGGTCGACGACGACCTCACTTATCCCGGCGCCCTCGACACACTCCGCTTCGGTGAGCGAGCCTTCGAGATTGCGCTAGCCCGCGCCATGGAGGCCGGTACGGACGAGACAGTCTGGTTCGAGCGACATGGCTCAACTCCTATCACCGACTTTCCGGCGCAGTGGCCCGCCGACTACCGCGACGTCGTCAAGCGTCGGCTCGCGGCGATCGAGTCGAACCCGCACATCCGGTTGCTGGAACGTCCGGAGTACAAGCGACGGTGGGCGACCGCGTCGTGGGAGTCGCAGCTGACCGACGCGTTGCGCACCCTCGCGCTCGACCGGCTGGAGTCGGCCGACCTGTGGCGCGACCCGCAGGGCGCCTCGACCCTGTCCGTCGCGCAGCTGGCTGACAAGACACGCGACGACGACGTGCTGCGGGCGGTCCTGACGCGGCTCACAGGCTCGGCGCAGTACGACGCCGTCCAGACCCTCACGGCCCTGGTCAAGGACGAGGCGGTGCCGTACCTCGCGGCGTACCGGCTCAAGGACAGCGGCATGACGAAGTTCCGCGAGTGGCAGCAGGTGTGGGACCTGCAGCGCCGCGAGGACGCCGGCGAGCGCGTCACCATCCCGGTCCCGCCGAAGTACGCGCAGGCCGACTTCCGCTCGACCGCCGCCTGGCGCGCCCGCGGGAAGCTCGACGTGCCCAAGGAGCGGTTCATCTCCTACCCGGGCGTCGGGCGCAGCGGTGACACCTCGCCCGTGCTCGGGTGGGCCGGCTGGAACCACGCGGACCAGGCGCTCGCGTTGGCCCGCGCCGTCGGGCAGGCGAAGGAGCAGGGTGCCGAGACCGACGCCCTCACGCCGCTGCTCGCGGGGCTCGCCGAGCTGGAGCCGTGGCTGCACCAGTGGCACGCCGACCCCGACCCGGCCCGCGGCGGCAGCCCCGCCGCGGCGATCACCGGGATGCTCGACCACGAGCTGCAGGCCCTCGGGCTCACCCGCACCGACCTCGACGCGTGGCGGCCTGCATCGGCCACCCGCGGACGCACGCCACGGAAGGCCTGACCATGCTGCTGCGCGACGTCTTCACCATCCCCGAGAAGGTCGACTCCTCGGACTTCGTGCTCCAGCTCGAGCCCGGCGTCGCCGCCGCCGAGCGGACCCTGGGCGACTACGTCGTCACCGACGCGCTCGCCACAGCGATCGACGACGCGCTCGGGCTCGTGCAGCGCACGGTCGAGGCGGGGACCAGCAAGGGCGCGTTCGTGCACGGCTCGTTCGGGTCGGGCAAGAGCCACTTCATGGCCGTCCTCCACCTGCTGCTCACAGGCAACACCACGGCCCGGGCGATGCCGGGGCTCCAGCACGTCGTCGCGCAGCGCGAGGCGGTCCTCAACACCCGGCTGCTCGCCGTCGACTACCACCTGCTCGGCGCGGAGAGCTTCGAGAGCGCGCTCTTCGAGGGCTACCAGCGCGCGATCACCCGGTTGCACCCGGACGCCGAGCCGCCGGTGCTCCACCAGTCCGGCGGGCTGCTCGCGGACGCCGCCGGCCTGCGCGCCGAGGTGGGCGACGAGCGGTTCTTCGCCGGGCTCAACGAGAGCTCCGGCGTCTCGTCCGGGTGGGGCGCTCGCAACGAGGCGTGGGGCGCCGCGACCTACGAGGCTGCGGCGCAGGCCCCGGTCGGCGACGCGCGCCGGGCCAAGCTGGTCAACGCGCTCGTCACCAAGTACTTCGCGAGCTACCGCCGGTCCGGCGAGTGGCTGGACATCGAGACCGGCCTGCGGGCCATGACGCAGCACGCCGCGGACCTGGGGTACGACGGCGTCGTCCTGTTCCTCGACGAGCTGGTGCTCTGGCTCGCGCAGCACCTCTCCGACACGCACTTCATCCAGAACGAGACCTCCAAGGTCGCGCGGCTCGTCGAGACCGGCATGAGCAGCCTCCCGGTGCCGCTCGTCTCGTTCGTCGCCCGCCAGCGCGACCTCAAGGACTTCCTCGGCGGGGACGCCGTCGGGGCCGAGCAGGCGGCGATCGGGCAGAGCTTCACCTGGTGGGAGGAGCGGTTCGAGCGCATCGAGCTCGCCGCCGCGGACCTGCCGCAGATCGTCCAGCGACGCCTGCTCACCCCCGTGAGCCCCGAGGCCAAGCAGGCGCTGGCGGACGCCGTCGCGCGCGTGCGGTCCGACTCGGCCGCCTGGGGCTACCTGCTCACCGACGAGAACCGCTCCGGCGGCACGGAGTTCGAGCTCACCTACCCGTTCTCGCCCGCCCTCGTCGACGCGATGATCGCGCTCTCGGCGCTCATGCAGCGCGAACGCACCGCGCTGCGGATCATGGGCGAGCTGTTGAGCGCCGGTCGCGACGAGCTGCGGGTCACCGACGTGATCCCGGTCGGCGACCTGTTCGACGTCGTCGTGCGTGGCGGGCGTGACCCGCTCACCGCCGAGATGAAGCAGCACTTCGCCAACGCCCGGGTGTTCTACGAGCACCGGATGCGCCCGTACCTGCTCGCGAAGCACGGGCTGACCGAGGACAGCGCCCGCACCCTCCCGCGGGACCACCCGTTCCGCACCGAGGACCGCCTCGCGACGACGCTGCTGGTCGCGTTCCTCGCGCCCGGGGCGCCGTCGCTGCGGAACCTCACCTACGCCAAGCTCGCCGCGCTCAACTACGGCACCATCCAGACGTTCGTCCCCGGCCAGCAGGCCCAGCGGGTCATGGCCCTGGTCAAGGAGTGGGCGGCCGAGTTCATCGAGGTACACATCGGGGAGGGCGCCGACCCGGTGGTCAGCCTGAGCCTCACCGGGGTGAACTACGACCTGCTGCTCGAGTCCGTCCAGCACGAGGACACCGAGGCGAACCGGCGCAAGCTCATCCGGGAGATGCTCACCGACGAGCTGGGGATCACCGCCCAGGGCGGGCTGCTGGCCGAGCGCACGCTGTCCGTGGTGTGGCGCGGCTCGCGGCGCGAGGTCGACGTCGTGTTCGGCAACGTGCGCGACGCGTCGGAGCTGCCCGACGAGGTGCTCAAGGCTCCGACGGGCCGGTGGAAGGTCGTCATCGACTTCCCGTTCGACGCCGGCGACCACACGCCGCAGGAGGACCTCAACCGCCTCGCCCGCCTGCGCGAGAGCGGGTGGGAGAGCGCCACGCTCGTGTGGCTGCCGTACTTCCTCACCCCGGCGCGCATGGCGGAGATCGGCAAGCTCTACCAGCTCGACTACCTCCTGACCGGGGAGCGGTTCGAGCAGAGCGCCCGGCAGCTCAACCCCGGTGACCGCGAGCCGGCGCGGATCGCGTTGGACAACAACCGGCGCAGCCTGCGCGCCAAGGTGCTGGACGTGCTGCGGCAGGCGTACGGCGTCGTCGCGCCCGTCGCTGAGAACGTCGACGCCCAGATCCACGCGAGCGAGGTCTTCACGACGCTGCTGCCGTCCGTCTCCATCCAGCCGTCCGTCGTGGCGTCGCTGCGCGCCGCGCTCGAGTCGGCGCTGCGGCAGGGGCTCGACGCGCAGCACCCCGACCACCCGACGTTCGACTCGGTCGACACCGAGGTGAAGCGCGGCGACCTCACCACGGTGCTCGAGCTCGCTCGTCGGGCGATCGAGGCCGGCGGGCGGCTCGACCAGATCGAGCGGGCCAAGGCCGCGGTGCTCCG
The DNA here is from genome assembly GCF_012952065.1 of Cellulomonas fimi. Lineage (GTDB taxonomy): Bacteria > Actinomycetota > Actinomycetes > Actinomycetales > Cellulomonadaceae > Pengzhenrongella > Pengzhenrongella fimi_A. The sequence goes on along the minus strand of NZ_JABCJJ010000010.1, from coordinate 83,274 downwards.
CAGGGTCGCGGTCCCGCTGCGCGTCGGGGAGGCGCGCGAGTCCGTCTACGCGCTCTCGGCCGAGTCGTTCGGCTGGCTCAGCGACTTCACGCGGTGGGCGGTCGACACGGGAGTGGACGGCGAGGTCAGGATCGGCGACCTCCGCGCCCGGCTCCAGCCGTACGGCATGGTGAACGACGTCGAGGACCTGCTGGTCCTCGTGTGGTCGGCGCTCGAGGACCGCGAGTGGGTGCGCGGCGGGACGCGGGTCACCGCGCCGAGCGTGGGTGCGGTCACCGGCGACATGGTGCTGCGCCCGGCGCGCCTGCCCGACCAGACCGAGTGGGCGCAGGCCACCCGCGCCGCGGCGGCGTTGTTCGGAGCCGCTGCGCAGCCGCGTCGGAGCGCCGCCGGCGCGGCCCGGTTGGCCGCCGAGGTGCGGGCCGCCGTGAGCCGCCTGCGCGAGCCCGCGACGCGCCTGGTGGACGAGCTGGAGCGGCACGCCCGGGTGCTGCGGCTCGACACGACGGCGACGGGGCGCCTGGCGACGGCACGGCGCGGCGCGAGCCTGCTCGACGCGCTCGGCCGCGAGAACGACGACACCGTGCTGCTGCAGGTGCTCGCCCGCGCCGACGTGCCCCAGGAGCCGCAGGCGCTGGCGAAGTCGATGAGCTCGGCCGCGGACGTGCGCGCCGGGCTCGCCGGGACGGACTGGGACCTCATCGGTTCCGCCCGCCGGCTGCCGGACGGCGTGGGCGACGCGATCCTCACCGACCTCGCCGCCGTGGCGGCCCAGGAGGAGCTGCACGCCCCGCTGGCGCCCGCGCTGCGGGCGGCGTCGAAGGCTGTCCGGGAGGCGCTGCTCGACCGGACGCCGGGGGTCGTGACGCCGCTTTCGTCGGACGTGCCGCCGGTAAACCCGGCGCCGGTGAACCCGCCGCCGGTGGAGCCGGTCGCTGCGCCGGTCACCGTCGACGAGATCACGCTCGACGTCGACCGCGACAACCCGCAGCTCGGCGAGCTCACCGCGCGGATCGCCGAGAGCGTCCGCGCGCACCCGGGCAAGCGGCTGCGCGTCACGTGGTGGTTCGAGTGACCGACCGCGTCCCCCAGGCGTCGGTCGCCCTGGTCACCGAGCGCGCCAAGAAGCTCGTCGCCGACGGCGGCGCCAAGGTGCTCGTCCTCCGGGCGCGGCCGCGCTGGACGGGGCCGCCCGAGATCACCGTCGGCACCGCCCGCGTCCTGGTGCGCCCGGCCGTCTCCCAGCTGGCCGCGCTCGACGCGATCTCGGAGCGCAAGCCCGACGACTTCCTGGTCCTCCTGAGCGACCGCACCGAGCAGGAGATCGGCGACGCCGTGCTGGTGCGCGCCGAGCGGCACCGGGTCGAGCTCCTCGACGAGTGGTCCGCGATCCCGGGCCTGTTCGGCGCGCGCGCCCTCGACCCGGCGCTCCGGGCAGCCGGGAGGTGGGTGCCCGTCGCCCTGCTCGAGCACCAGCCGCCGGAGGGGTGGCCGCAGGTCTCGTCCGGCGTCGTCGGCGCCGACCACGCGTTGGGCAACCTGCTCGGGGTCCTCCTGCGTCGACCACTCCCGGTCGAGCTCGACCTCGTGGCGCTGCTCGCCGCGCTCGAGGTCCCGGCGGGCCGCGCCTCGTGGACGCAGGCGCCCGACCCCCTCCGGTCGGGGCTCACGACGTGGGCGGGCAAGGCGTTCGGCCGTGCCGCGGCCATGGCACTGGCCGCCGCGGCACGCGGGCCGGTGTCCGTCGTCGCGATCGGCCTGGCTCTGGACGTGCTGTGGCCGGAGGCGAGCAGCGCCGTCGTCGGGCCGGAGCAGGGGCCCGCGCGCGGCCGGATCGAGAGCCGCATCGACGACAAGCCGGTCTCGCCGACCGCCGCCCGCGAGCTCGCGCGCGCGGCGCGCACGCTCCTGGTCCGCATGGACGCCACCGACTCGACCGCCGTCCCGTCCGTGCTGGCCCAGGCGGAGGCGCTGCTCGGCGACGTCGGCTGGTCCGCCGGCGCCGAGTGGTCGTCGGTGCTGCCCGCCGGCCTGCGCGCTCGCTTCCGGGCGCTCGCGGAAGCCCTCACCGCGCCGAACGTGGCTGCCCTCACGGCCGACCTGCCGCGCATCGAAGGGCGCCTGACCGAGATCGTCCAGCACGAGCGCGCCGGGGCGAGGGACTCCGCCGTGGTGGCCGCCCGCATGGTCGTCCGGCTCGTGCGGTGGCTCGCCGCGCAGCCCGACCGCGACCAGCCCGCGGACCTGGGGGCTGCCCTGCGCCGGTACGCCGACGACGGGGCCTGGGTCGACCGCGCGGCCGCCGCCGTCTGGAACGGGTCGTCCGACGAGCTCGTGGGCACGGCCTACCGGTCTGTGTTGGATCACGTCCACCTCGCCCGCGGCACCCAGGACCGGGACGCCGCCGCGCTGCTGGCCGATGCCACCGCGCGGGACGAGTCGCCGGACGGTGTCGCGCTGATCGAGTCGGTGCTGGGCGACGTGGTGTGGCCGGTCGCGTCCGCGCTCCGGCCGCTGGTGATCCTGCTGGACGGGATGAGCGCGCCGGTGGCCGTCGAGCTCGCCGAGGCGATCACGACCGAGGCGGTCCGGGTCGCAGGCTGGCGCGAGCTGGTGCCCGAGGGGAGCGGACGCCGTCTCCCCGTCCTCGCCGCCCTCCCGACGCTCACGAGGTACTCGCGCACGGCCTTCTTCACCGGTGCGCTGCGCGAGGGGAACCAGAGCACCGAGAAGCAGGCGGTCCGGGCGCGCTTCGGCGCACCCCTGTTCCACAAGGACGACCTGCGCGCCCCGGCCGGCGAGGTCCTCCCGGCGTCGGTGCGGTCCGTCATCGACGACCCCGAGCTGCGCATGGTCGCCGTCGTCCTCAACACGATCGACGACGCCCTGGACAAGCAGGACCCGGGCGGGACGCGGTGGGGCGTCGACGACGTCCAGCACCTGCACGCGCTGCTGGACGCAGCGGCGCTGGCGGGCCGCGCCGTCGTGCTGACCTCCGATCACGGCCACGTCGTCGAGCGCGGGAGCGAGGCGCGGCCCACGCCGGGCGCCGATGCCCGATGGCGGCCCACGTCCAGCGGACCGCCCACGGCGGGCGAGGTCGTGGTGCGCGGACGGCGCGTGGTGCCCGGAGAGGTGGTGCTGCCGTGGCGCGAGGACCTGCGCTACGCGAGCCTCCGCTCGGGCTACCACGGCGGAGCCAGCCTCGCGGAGATCACCGTGCCGTTCCTGCTGCTGAGCCGCTCCGGCGGGCCGGCGCCTCGCGGCTGGCGCGAGGCGGTGCCGCAGGCGCCGGCCTGGTGGAACGAGGCCCAGCGCGTGGAGTCGACCGGCGGGCGGCGAGCGCGCCGGACCGCGCAGGCCGGTGGCAGCGTGATCGACCTGGCGTACGCGGGTGCGTCGACGGCGCCGCCCCCGACGCGGGCGGACGAGGGGCCGCAGGGCGTGCTCGACTTCGCCGTCCCAAACCCGGAGGCGCAGTCCGGCACCGGGCCGACCGGGACCGGTCACGGCCTCATCGGCCGGCTCGCGGAGAGCGAGATCTACGCGTCGCAGCGGCGACGGGCGGGGCGGCACCCGCTCAAGCACGACCAGGTGGACTCCGCGCTGACGGTGCTGCTCGACCGCGGCGGCCGCGCCCACCGCGACACGGTGGCGGCGGCCCTCGGAGTCTCGGCCGGGTCGTTCGGGGTGGCGCTCGCCGCGCTGACGCGGTTGCTGAACGTCGAGGGATACGCGGTCGTCTCGATGGACGCGGACGGCGAGACCGTCCGGCTCGACGAGCGGCTCCTCCGTGAGCAGTTCGAGCTGGGTGCCGGTCGTGGCTGACGTCAGCGCGCGCCGCCGCCGCGACATCGTCGATGCCCTGCGGCGGGGGACGGTCCCCCAGCACGGGCTCGACGTCATGGCCGTCGGCCTGGCCAGGTTCGAGGCGGCCATCGACGGCGAGCTGGACGCCGCCGCGGCAGGCGGGTCGGGGTTCAAGGCCGTGCGGGGGGAGTACGGCGCCGGCAAGACGTTCTACGCCCGGTGGCTCGTCGAGCGGGCCAAGAAGCGGGGCTTCGCCGCCGCCGAGGTGCAGATCTCCGAGACCGAGACGCCGCTCCACCGCCTCGAGACGGTGTACCGGCGGATCGTGGAGAACCTGGCGACCTCGGAGGCCGCCCCCAGCGCCCTGCGCGAGATCGTCGACGGGTGGTTCCACGTCCTGGAGGAGGACGTGATCGCGTCGGGGCTCGATCGCGGCGACGAGAGCGCCGTCCAACGTGGCGCCGCCGCGCTCCTCGACCGTCGGCTCGACACGGTGAGCCGCTCGGCGCCCGCCTTCGCCACCGCGCTGCGTGGCTACCGGCGCGCAGTCCTGAGCGGCGACGTCGACCAGGCCGAGGGCCTCATCGGCTGGCTCGGCGGGCAGCCGCACGTGGCGGCGTCCGTGCGCCGGTCCGCCGGCGTCCGTGGCGAGCTCGACCACTTCGGGGCGCTCGGCTTCCTCCAGGGCCTGCTCACCGTGCTCCGCGACTCCGACTACCACGGGATGGTCGTCGTCCTCGACGAGGTCGAGACCCTCCAGCGCGTGCGCTCCGACGTCCGCGAGAAGTCGCTGAACGCGCTGAGGCAGCTGGTCGACGAGATCGACTCCGGCCGCTTCCCCGGCCTGTACCTCGTGATCACCGGGACTCCGGCGTTCTACGACGGCCAGCAGGGGATGCAGCGCCTTCCGCCGCTCGCCCAGCGGCTCGCGGTCGACTTCTCGGTGGACGCCGCCTTCGACAACCCGCGGGCCCCGCAGATCCGGTTGCCCGGGTTCTCGCTCGCCTCGCTCGTGGAGCTCGGATCACGGGTGCGGGACATCTACGTCACGGGAGCCGACGCCCCGGAGCGCGTGCGGGCCCAGATCGACGACGCGTACGTCGCGGACTTCGCCGTCACGGTCGCGGGCCGGCTCGGCGACAAGGTCGGCGTCGCCCCGCGGCTGTTCCTGAAGAAGCTGATCGACGTGATGGACCGCGTCGACCAGTTCGACGCCTTCGACCCCCGGCGCGACTACTCGCTCACGGTCGCGTCGTCCGAGCTCACCGACACCGAGCGCGAGGCGAGCCACCGGGGCGACCTTCGCGCGCCGGCCGCGCCGGTCGGGGTCGACGACATCGAGCTCGACGTCTAGTGGCATGACGGGTCGATCGGTCCTGCATCCCGCGCTCGAGTACCACGTCGTCAACTCGCTCGGCTGGCAGGATCTCCGCCCGCTCCAACGCGCCGCCGTCGCGCCGATCCTCGAAGGCCGCGACACCCTGCTGATCGCGCCGACCGCCGGCGGCAAGACCGAGGCGGCGGTCTTCCCGACTCTTTCTCGCATGGTGGCCGAGGACTGGCACGGGGTCTCGGTGCTCTACGTGACACCGCTGCGGGCCCTGCTCAACAACCTGCACCCTCGCCTCGAGGCGTACGCCGCCTGGCTCGGTCGCACGGTGGGGCTGTGGCACGGTGACGTGGGTGCGGGTGAGCGTCGTCGGATCCTGTCGGACCGCCCCGACATCCTGCTCACCACGCCCGAGTCGCTGGAGGCGATGCTGGTCTCGCGCCGGGTGGACCACCGGGCCCTTCTCGGTGGCGTCCGCGCCGTCGTCATCGACGAGCTGCACGCGTTCGCGGGCGACGACCGCGGGTGGCACCTGCTCGCGGTTCTCGAGCGGATCCAGCGCGTCGCCGGCAGGCCGCTCCAACGGATCGGGCTCTCGGCCACGGTGGGCAACCCCGATGAGATGCTGCGCTGGCTCCAGGGTGGTGGCGGTGGCGGCGCGGGATCTCGGCCGCGCGAGGTGGTGACGGAGGCGACGTCGTCGACCACAGGCATCGACGTCACCGTCGACTACGTCGGATCGGTGGAGAACGCCGCCGAGGTGATCTCGCGGCTGCACCACGGCGAGAAGCGCCTGGTCTTCTGCGAGGCGCGGCGCGTCGCGGAGGAGTTGGCCTACGCCTTGCGGGAGCGGGGCGTCACCACCTACGTGTCGCACTCCTCGCTCTCGGCCGACGAACGCCGCCAGAGCGAGCGGGCGTTCGCCGAGGACCGCGACTGCGTGATCGTGGCGACGTCCACGCTCGAGCTGGGCGTCGACATCGGGGACCTCGATCGCGTGATCCAGCTGGATGCGCCGCGGAGCGTGGCGTCGTTCCTCCAGCGGCTGGGGCGGACCGGCCGCCGGCCCGGGGCGAGCCGCAGCATGCTGTTCCTGGCCACGGAACCGCCGCACCTGCTGCGGGCTCTCGGCGTGCTGCACCTGTGGCGGCAGGGCTTCGTCGAACCGGTCGAGCCTCCCGCCGCACCGCGGCACATCCTGGCCCAGCAGCTGCTCGCGCTCGCCCTCCAGGAAGGCCGCCTGGGGACGTCGACCTGGCCGGAGTGGTTCGGGGGACTGGCGATCATGGCCGACGGCGACGCCGTGCTCGAGCACCTTCGACGCGAGTCCTTCCTCGTCGAGGACGGCGGCCTCCTCTTCATCGGCCCCGCGGCCGAGCGAGAGTTCGGGCGGCGCTACTTCATGGACCTGCTCTCCTCGTTCACCAGCGCGTGGGAGATGCGGGTGGTGGCCGGGCGGCGGGAGATCGGCACCGTCTCGCCCATGGCGGTCACGGGGACCAGGCCTGACGCGCAGAAGCACATCCTTCTCGCGGGACGCGCCTGGCTCGTCGAGTCCATCGACTGGGAGCGGCACGAGATCCTCGTGAGCGAGCAGCCGCAGCGGGCCAAGGTGCGGTGGCCGAGCGAACCCGTCGCGGAGTCGTTCGACCTGGTGCGCGCGCAACGCGACGTCCTGCTGGGGGCCAACCCGTCCGTGACGATCTCCCGTCGGGCGTCAGCTCGTCTCGCGGCACTGCGAGACGAGCTGGCGGGGGTCGTGGACGATCACGGCACCGTCCTCATCGACCGGGCCACCGGCTCCGAGTGGTGGACGTGGGCCGGGTGGCGCGCGAACGAGACGCTCATCGGAGCGCTCGGTGCATCCGAGGCCGCCGCGGACAACCTCGTCATCACGCTGCCCAGCGGCGTGGGGGCTCGTCAGATCCGGGACGCGCTCCTCGATGGGGTCCTTCCGCGGGTCACCCAGGAGGCCGTCGACGGCCTGAAGTTCTCGGCGGCCCTCCCGCTGGAGCTCGCGACAGCAACGCTGGCCGAGCGAGATGCCGACACCCGTGGGGCCGCGGCAGCTCAGGCTGAGGGGCTCGTGATCCGCGCAGCGGACGGATGATCGCTCCTCCCGACGTCAGCCGGCTGCCCGGAGGTGCACGACGAGAGCCTGCCCCGGCAGCAGCAGCGGGGCCGGCAGCCCCGCCTCTGTCAGGAGCCGCCCGGGCAGGACGACGTCGTCGCGCTCGACCCAGGGCGGCGGGGCGGCGTGCAGCACTCTCGGAGGGTCGCCGATCGGCAGCACCCGCACCGCGTACTCCTGCTCCGCGTCGAGCCCCGGGAAGCGCATCGGGGCGGGCAGCGCCGACCTCGGCGAGGACAGCGCTACCTGCGCGAACACCGCCTCGCGACGGTCCGCGGCGACGACGCCGTGCAGCTCGACCGCCGGGTCGGAGGCGTCGACGCGCACCATGCTCCCCGAGTGCAGGAGCCCGCGGAGCCCGCGGTAGCCGGCGATCCACGCGGCGACGTGCCGGCGCTCCTCGACCGACGCCCGCGTGAGGTCCCACTCCAGGCCGGCGCTGAGGAACAGGCTCGTGACCAGCCGGAACCCGAGGTCGGTCACACGCCCCGTCGTGTGCGCAGGCGAGGGCCCCACATGGCTGCCGAGGTACTCCGGCGGCACGAGCAGGGTGCTCCACCGCTGGATCGCCTGACGCTCGAGCGGGTCGTTGTCGTCCGAGGTCCAGAAGCGGTCGACCCGCTCCAGGATGCCGAGGTCCACGCGCGCGCCCCCCGACGCGCACGACTCGATCTCCACCGTGGGGTGCCGCCGCCGGAGCTCGTCCAGGAGCGCGTACAGCGCCGTCGTCTGCCGGTGGGCGGCGGGAACCAGCAGGTCTCGGTTGTGGTCCCACTTCAGGTACCCGATCGGGTACTCCGCGAGCAGCGCGTCGATCGAACCCAGCACGTGCGCCGCGGCCGCAGGCACGGACAGGTCGAGCACGTGCTGGTTCCGCCAGGTCCCTCGACGGGTCAGCAGCCAGTCGGGGTGCTCCCGCGCCGTCCGGGAGTCCGGGCTGACCATCTCCGGCTCGACCCACAGCCCGAGCTCCATGCCCAGCCCGGTGACGACGTCGGCGAGCGGGTGCAGCCCGTCGGGCCAGCGGGTGTCGTCCACCCACCAGTCCCCGAGCGCCCGACGGTCGTCGGTGCGCCCCTGGAACCAGCCGTCGTCCAGCACGAACCGCTCCACGCCGACGGCGGCCGCCTCCTCGGCGAGCGCGACCAGCCGCGGCAGGTCGTGGTCGAAGTAGACAGCCTCCCAGGTGTTGAGCGTGACGGGTCGCGGCCCGGGGACCGGCGACGTCGCCCGCACCCACCGGTGCAGCCGCGCGGACAGCCCGTCCAGGCCGGCGTCCGACCACACGGCGACCAGCCAGGGCGTGGTCCACGAGTCGCCCGGCCGCAGGACCATCTCGCCGGGGTGCAGCAGCTCGCCGCCGGCGAGCACCGTGGCGCCCAGCGGTGACCGCTCGACCCAGTGCCGGGTGTCGCCGCTCCACGCCACGTGGGCTGCCCACACCTCACCGCTGCGGAACCCGAACCCCGGCGTGCCGACCACCACCAGGTACGGGTGATCGTGCCCCGGACGTCCGTGGCGGGTCTCGCGCGACCACACGCCGTCGACCACCTGGTGGCGTTGCGGCCGGCGCTCGTGGGACCACGTCCCCGAGAGGTCGAGCACCTCCGCCGCCCGCTCGGGCACCGGCAGCACGGCGTCGAGGGACCCGACCTCCACGAGTCGTTCGCCCTCGTTCGCCCAGGTGTGCCGCACGCGCAGCACGCCCTGCGGCGTCAGCTCGACGTCCGTGGTCACCCACAGGCAGCCGTCGGCGACGTGCCGGAACCGGGCCGACGACGGCGTCGTCGCGACGTCTTCCAGCGCGAGCATCGGCAGGGGCGAACGCGCGTCGCCCGGCTCACCTGCCGGCGCGGTGACGAACCCGCTGATGCCGGGCCGTCCCGACCAACCGTCGTCCAGTGTGGGCAGGAGCGAGAGCCGGAAGGGCACGTCAAGGGCGCTCGGGGGCACGGGCGGTACCCGGGCGGCGACGAGGCGCCCGAGGGCGTCGTCGTCGAGGGGGCCCAGGTCCGCGCCCCAGTGGGTGACAGCGGGAACGGCCGTGCCGCGGGCATCCAGCACGACGCTGGTGCCCGCGGCACGGAGGTGGATCAGCACGGTCTCAGGGTCTCCTACCGATCGCCGTCACTCGGCCACGGGGATGGCCTGGGCCTTGAGCGCGTCGACCGTCGAGCCCTGCGCGGTCCCGAGCGCGTCGGTCAGCGTGCCCTCACCGGACACCGCCGACGAGAAGCCGTCGGCCACGTCGTTGTAGACCTGCGTCATGGTCGGGCCCCACACGAAGTCGCCCGGCACGTTCTCGCCGGCCTCGGTGAACACCGTGTAGATGTCCTGGCCGCCGTAGAACTCCACGCCCTCCTTGAGCGCCGGGAGCTGCTGACCCGCGGTCGTCGCGGGGTACAGGTTCGCCGCCTCGTTGAGCAGGGACAACGCCTCCTCGGAGGTGTTGAGCCACAGCGCGAACTTGGCCGCCTCGTACACGTTCTCGCTGCCCTTGAAGACCGCCGTGGTGGAGCCGCCCCAGTTGCCCGCGGCCCCGTCCAGACCCTCCCACGTCGGCATGGGAGCCACGCGCCACGAGCCGGCGGTGTCCGGCGCGCCGGTGGCGATGGAGTTCGCACCCCACACGGCTGACACCCAGGTCCACGACTGGCCGGTGTTGTAGGCGTTGTCCCACTCGCTCGTCCACGGCGGCAGCGTCGAGACGAGGTCACGCTGCACCAGGTCCTGCCAGTAGCCGGCGACCTTCGTCGACTCCTCGCCGTCCAGGCTCACGGTCCACTGGTCGCCGTCGTTCTCGAACCACTTTCCGCCGGCCTGCCACACGAAGCCGGCGAACTGGTTGATGTCCGAGACGGAGAAGTTGGTGATGTAGCCGCCTGCCGCCCTGACCTGCTCGGCGGCCGTCGCGTACTCCTCCCAGGTGGTGGGCACCTCGATGCCGTTCTGGGTGAAGAGGTCCTCGCGGTAGAACAGCGCCATCGGGCCGGTGTCCTGAGGGATCGCGTACACCGACCCCTCGTCGCCGAGGGTCACCTGGCTCCAGGTCCAGTCCACGAACTGGTCCTGCGCGGCCATGACGTCCTCGCAGGCCCCCAGGTTCTCCAGGCCGTCCTGCACCCGGAAGTTCGGCAGCGCGTCGAACTCGATCTGACCGAGGTCGGGCGGGCTGCCCGCCTCGAGCTGGTTGAAGAAGTTCTGGTAGGTGCCGCCGTTGCCGTTCGGGCCCGTCTGGACCTTGACCTGGATGTCGGGGTTCTGCTCGTTCCACACGGCGACGACGTCCTCGATCCCGGGGATCCAGGAGGTGTACGTCAGGGTGACGGCCTCGCCGGCCGGCTCACAGGCGCCGGCCGCGGCCCCGCCGCCCTCGTCGGCGCCGGAGCCCTCGCCGGTCCCGCCGCCGCTGCTGCAGGCAGCCAGGGTCAACGGTGCGAGCAAGGCGACGCTGACCGCTCTCTTCATGGTGCGCATCGTTCGTCCTTCTTCTGGTGGGTCGGGTCTTGCGGAAGGCTGGGGGATCGAGAGGTCGGGAGGCTGGACCGTCGGGAGGCCGGACCGGTCGGTGAGGCCGTGCGCGGGGCTCACTTGATCGAGCCCGTCCCGAGTCCGCCGCGCCAGAAGCGCTGCAGCAGGAGGAAGACGAGGATCAACGGCACGATCGAGACCAGGGCGCCGACGAGGACGTACAGGCGCAGCTCAGGCAGCTGGTTGACCACCGAGTTCCAGTTGTACAGACCGAGCGTCACGGGGAAGAGCTCGGAGTCCCGCAGCATGATGAGCGGGAGGAAGAAGTTGTTCCAGATGGCGACGAACTGGAACAGGAAGATCGTCACCAGTGCCGGGAACATCAGCCGCACGGACACGGTGAAGTACGTCCGTACCTCGCTCGCGCCGTCGAGCCGTGCCGCTTCGAGCAGCTCGTCGGGAACCGACGCCGCAGCGAAGATCCGGGACAGGTACACCCCGAACGGGCTGACGACGCTCGGGAGGAACACCGACCAGAACGTGTTCGTCGCGTCGAACGTGCTGAAGATGAGGAACAGCGGCAGAGCGAGCGCCGTCGCCGGCACCAGCACGCCGCCCAGGACGACGTTGAAGAGCACCTCGCGACCGGGGAAGCGGTACTTCGCGATCGCGTAGCCGCACATCCCCGCGAGCAGGGTCGCCACGAAGGCGCCGCCGCCGGCGTAGACGAGGCTGTTGAGCAGCCACTGGGGCAGGATGCCGCCCTGGTACTCCCACACCCCGGCGAGGTTCTCGCCGAGCCGGATGTCCGAGAACCACAGTCCGCTGGTGCTGGTCAGGTCTCCGCGGGACTTCGTCGAGGCGACCAGCAGCCACCAGATGGGCGTGAGGAAGTACAGCGTGAAGACCGCCATGACCAGCATGGCGCCGGTTCGGGAGAAGACGCTCTCCCGCGGCCCCGTGGCGGGGCTGGTGGCACGGCCTCGGCTCCGCGAGGAGGACGGCCGGGTGGTGAGCTGCCCTGTCGCGGCGGGTGCGGCGGAACCCCTGGAGGTGCTCACTGGAACGCCTTCCGCTGGGTCAGCCTGAGGAAGGTGAAGGACAGGATGAACGTGGCGACGGCGAGCAGCACCGAGAAGGCCGCGGCGAGGCTAGGGTTCGGCACGGCGGCCGTGGAGTACACGAGCATGTTGGGCGTGTAGTCGCTCTGGACGGCCGTGGTGAAGCCGCGAAACACCTGCGGCTCGGCGAGCAGCTGCAGCGTCCCGATGATCGAGAAGATCGCGGTGAGGATGATCGCCGGCATGACCAGGGGGATCTTGACCGACCACGCGATCCTGAGCTGCGACGCCCCGTCGAGCCGCGCCGCCTCGTAGACCTCGGCGGGGATCGCCAGCAGGGACGAGTAGATGATCAGCATGTTGTACCCGACGTACACCCAGGTGACGACGTTGGCGATGGACCAGAGCACGAGGTCCGTCGAGAGGAGGTCCAGCTCGCTCGTCACCGCGGCGAACGGGGAGAGGTTCGGCGAGTACAGGAAGCCCCACATGATCGCCGCGATCACGCCCGGGACGGCGTACGGCGCGAAGAACGCGAGGCGGAAGAACCGGCGCCCCCGGACCAGCGGAGAGTCGAGCAGGAGAGCGAAGACCAGCGCGAGCCCCAGCATGATCGGCACCTGGACCACGCCGAAGAGCACCACGCGACCGATGGACTGCCAGAACGCGTCGTTCTGCAACGCCGTCTGGTACTGGCTGAGCCCGCCGAAGACCTCCGTCGGCGCGCCATAGGTGCCTTCGCGCTCGATCACCCTCGTCGACTGCCAGATCGCGTAGCCGATGGGTACCAGGTAGAAGGCGGTGAACAGGGCCGCGAACGGGGCGACGAACACGCCCAGCGCTCTCTTGTGGGGGATGCGGACCCTCGTGTTCAGCGGCGCCCGCTGCGGGCCCGACCCGACGGCAGCTGTGGTGCTCATCGGTGCCCGTCCTCCCTGACGACGCGGACGCCGCCGGCGGGTACCTGCAGGAGGGGGCCGACGTCGGCGCCCGTGACCACCTCGTGACCCCGGACGGGAACCTCCACCGCGTCCTCGGAGTGGTTGATGACGAACAGGAAGCTGCGGTTCTCGGCTGCGCGCCGCACCACCTCGACCTCGCGGCCTGCCCCGGCGCACGGGGTCGCACCCGCCTCGACGGCGACGCTGCGGACCAGTGCCGCCGCGGCGTCCGGGTCCAGGTGGGTCCCGACGTACCAGGCGGTTCCGGTGCCGTGCTGGTTCCTGGTGACAGCAGGGGTGCCTGCGAGAGGTCCCTCGGCGAGGTGCGCGACGGTCTTCGCCGTCGTCGTCCGCAGGTCCTCGGTCCACAGCGATGCCGTGGCGCCGTCGTCCAGCCGGAGGACCTGTCCGGCGGGCAGCGGGTGGACCTCCTCCACGACGACGCCCAGCAGGTCGCGGAAGGCGCCGGGGTACCCGCCGAGGCGGACCCGGTCGTCCTCGTCCACCACCCCGGAGAAGAAGGTGACGAGTGCGTGGCCGCCCTCGGCGACGAAGCGCTCGACGACCGCCGCCTCCGCGTCCCGCACGAGGTACAGGTGGGGGACGACGACGAGGCGGTACCCGTCCAGGGACTGCCCCGGTGCGAGGACGTCGACGCTGATGCCGGCGGTCCGCAGCGCCGCGTACATCGCGTGCACCTGCTGGAGGTAGTCGACGAGCGTCGTCGGACGGCCCTCGCCGTCGGCGGCCCACCAGCTCTCGTACGAGAAGACGAGTGCGACCTCGGGGCGGACGGTCGTGCCCACGACGTCGGGCAGGGCGTGGAGCACACGGGACAGCTCCAAGAGCTCGCGCCACACCTTCGTGTCGGTGCCGGCGTGCGGCAGGAGGGCGGAGTGGAACTTCTCCGCTCCCTGGGCGGAGGCGCGCCACTGGAAGTAGCACAGCCCGTCCGCACCTCGCGCGAGGTGGGAGAACGAGGTCCGGAGCATCTCCCCCGGCGCCTTGGCCACGTTGACCGGCTGCCAGTTCACGGCGCTCGTGGCGTGCTCCATGAGCAGCCACGGCTGCCCGCCGGCCAGGCCGCGCGTGGTGTCGGCCGCGAAGGCGAGCTCGATCGCCGGCTCCGCGAGCCGGTGGTCGAGGTAGTGGTCGTTCGCGACGACATCCATCTCCGGCGCCCACGCCCAGTAGTCCATGTCTCGCTGGTGCGCCGTGACCATGAAGTTCGTGGTGACCGGGACGGTGCTGTGCCGCCGGATCACCTCCGCCTCGGCCCGGTAGTAGCCGAGGAGCTCGTCGGAGCTGAAGCGGTGGAAGTCCAGCGTTCGCGTCGGGTTGGGCAGCGAGATGGTCGACCGTGGGGGGAGCACCTCGGCCCAGTCGGTGTACCGCTGGCTCCAGAAGGCGGTGCCCCAGGCCCGGTTGAGCGCGTCGACCGAGGTGTAGCGGTCCTCGAGCCACCGCCGGAAGGCGGCCGCGCTGACGTCGCAGAAGCAGAGCGAGTTGTGGCACCCGAGCTCGTTCGACACGTGCCACAGCTGGACGGCAGGGTGGTCGCCGTACCGGCGCGCGACGGCGTCGACCAGGGCGAGGGCGCGCGCACGGAACACCGGAGAGCTGGGGCACCAGTGCTGCCGGCCGCCCGGCCAGCGTGTGGTGCCGTCGGCCATGACCGGCAGGGTCTCCGGGTACGCCGTGCTGAGCCACGGCGGGGGCGACGCCGTGCCGGTCCCCAGGTTCACGCCGATACCGTTCGCGTGGAGCAGGTCGACGACGGCGTCGAGGCGGCGGAAGTCGAAGCGGCCCTCGGCAGGCTCCACGTCCGACCAGCCGAAGATGTTCACCGCGACCAGGGACACGCCGGCCTCGCGCATGAGCGCGACGTCCTCGTCCCAGATCGCCGGGTCCCACTGCTCCGGGTTGTAGTCGCAGCCCAGCACGAGGCGTTCGGGGGTCCAGCGCGAGCGGACGGTCGTGCCGGGGACGGCGGTGCTCATGGTGCTCCTTCGCAGCTGGCCCTCACGGCGTCCTGGCTCCGGTCCGGGTCGGCCGCCGCCGCGTCAGGGCAACGCTCTGTGACCGGTCACAGAGCCAGGGGCGAGACAGAGGAATCGCTTTCTGTGACCGGTCACACACTAGAATCGGCCCGGAAAGCGTGTCAAGGGGAGACAGCGGAGGGGTGACGTGGACCGGGCGACGTCGGGCGGCGAGCGTGCCAGCGCTAGCATCCCGACCATGTCCACCAGCGGGCGACCCCGCCGCGCCACCATCCGCGACGTCGCTCTCGAGGCGGGTGTCTCACGCGGCACCGTGTCCCGCGTGTTCAACCGCGGGCCCTACGTCTCCGCAGAGGCTCGAGAGGCGATCGAGCGGGCCGTCGCGAAGGTCGGTTACGTGCCGAACACCGCCGCGCGGAACCTCGCCCTGCAACGGGCCCAGGCGGTCGGGTTCATCGTCCACGAGCCGCACGCCGTCTTTCTCGAGGACCCGAACATCGGCGCGATCCTGCTCGGGGCGAACCGCGTCCTCTCGGCTGCCGACTTCCAGATGGTCAGCCTCGTCATCGACTCGGACCGCGATGGTGACCGGGTCGCGCGGTACCTCAGCGGCGGGTTCGTCGACGGTGCCGTCGTCGTGTCCGCACGGCAGAACGACTCGCTGCTGTCGACCATCGAGCGCCTGAGCATCCCGGCGGCCGTCGTGGGGCGTCCGCCGGAGGGGCTCCCCGTGGCCTGGGTGGGCATCGACAACCGGGGTGCAGCCCGGGCCGTCACCGCGCACCTGATGGCCACCGGCCGGCGCCGCATCGCGATGGTCGCTGCGGCCCTGGACCGTGACTCCGGCTCGGACCGTCTCGCCGGCTTCCGCGACGCGCTCGGTGACCGGTTCGACCCCGACCTCGTGGTCGACCGCCCGCTCTACGAGTACAGCGCGGGACGGGCCGCCATGGAGGAGCTCCTGCGCCGGGCGCCGGACGTCGACGGCGTCTTCGCGGCCTGCGACGCCGTGGCTGCAGGCGCGCTCGACGCGCTGCGAGCAGCCGGCCGGCGCGTACCCGAGGACGTCGGCCTCGTCGGGTTCGACGACAGCTCATGGGCCCGACGTACGGACCCGCAGCTGACCACGGTCCACCAGCCCGCACGTCTGCTCGGTGAGCGTGCCGCGGAGTCCGTGCTCGCGCAGATCAGCGGCGAGACGACCGACGGGCTGGGGACGCTGCTCGAGACCCATGTGGTGCCGCGCGGCTCGGCGTGAGCCAGGCCGGGTCCACCGACTCGGGGCCTGGACGCCCACACGCTGCTGCTCACCACCGCGACCAGGCGCGCGCGGCTCCACGCGAGCCGTCCCCACCTCGGCGACTCGCCGAGCGGATCGTGGCCCTCCTCGCTCTCACCGGGATTCCCCGAGGAGAGCCTGGACGGCCTCGAGGATGGTCTGCGCCTCCCGTCGCGCTCGCGCCACCCCGGTGTCGTCCCCGGGTAGTGCCGCCGCGAGCTGGTCGAGGCGCTCGCACAGCTCGTCTACGTCGAGGGCGCCGGGGAGATCGATCTCCCACCACGCGCACGGCGGTGCCGGCAGTCCCACGTCGGCGAGGTACTCCGTGATGGCCGTCTCGATCGCCGCGAGATCGTCAGGCGTCATGGGCTCCGATGCGCGACTCGTGCGCCCGTCACGTGTCAGCTCGACGACGACGTGACGCTCGTCCAGCGGGACCAGGTGCGGACGAGCCCGGCCGGGGCCAGCGGCGTAGGCGATCACCGCACCAAGGCCGTTCTCCGGCAGGACCTGCCACTCGCGCTCGGCGTGGGCAGGGGCGGCTCTCGTGATCGCCTGCCAGCGCTCGTCCGTCACGACGTCTCCTTCGTGTGTGCCGGGGGATGCCGGGCGACGTGCGAGGTCGCCCCGGCATCGTGCGATCGGAACGAGCAGCTCGACACCGACGAGCACCAGGAACTGAGCGGCCTGAGCGTGGCGGACGCCATGCTCGGGTACCCGTCTGGCGTGAAGTTACCCGTCAGCGTGCTGAAGTAGGTGCCGGCCGAAGGCACCCGGTTGCCGTAGACGAGGTGGCTCCGGTAGTTGCCGACGTACACCGAGGGCATCGGAGATTCCGGGAAGGACAACAGCACCAACGAGCCGCCCCGTCTGCTTCAGCTGCAGCGCCTCGGGACCCTCGTAGACCTGGCGCTGCGACGGTGTCCCCGGCGGCCCCTGACGCGTGGCAGTAGCGCGGCGGCGTTCCACCAGGAACCGTCGACATGACCGTCAGGTCGACACCGCCCCGCTTCAGATCCGCGCCGTGGTAGCCGATGATCCGGGTGGGAGGTACGCCGCATGCCTGCAGGGGACTCCGCCGGCGCTGAAGCGCGTCGACAGCTCGCGCTCGCTGACGCTCATGCGAACGCGGCTGCCGAGGCGCGCGCCAAGGCGGCACGCTTCGGTATCGCCGAGCTGACCGAGCGGCGCACCGCGGCCACTCTCGCCCCGCTGAGCGGCGTCGGGTACCACCTTCTCGCCGACCGCGGCTGGCCGGGCAGCCGCACCGCTCAGGTCGATCTCGTCGTCGTCGGGCCCGGTGGTGTGTTCATCGTCGACACCAAGGCGTGGAGGGACGTCAGCATCCAGGGTGATCGCGTCCTCCGCGGGCAGGACGACGTCACCGACGACCTCCTGGCACTCGCCGACCTGGGGTATGCCGCCGAGGCCGAGTTCGCGGAGGTCGGGCTCGCGCCGGGCGAGGTGCGGCCCGTCGTCGTGCTGGCCGGGCGTCACGGGATCAACGAGCGGGTCGGCCCGGTGCGCATCGTCGGCGAGAAGGACGCGCTCAGGCACATCGCCTCCCACGGCACGCGACTGACCCCGGCCCAGGTGGACAGCGTGCTCGCGCGCGCCCTCTCGTACTTCCCCCAGGTCGGAGCGTCGCCTCCCGTGAACGTCGCCGTACCCGAGCCGCTCGTGCCATCGCCTGCGGGGTCCTTCGAGCAGGAGGCGCTCCTCAGCGAAGACGAGGTTCAGGCGGCGCTGCTCGAGGGGATCCTCGCGAGCCCGATCGAGGAGTGGATGAGCTTCCTGCATCCCGGTCAGGCCAAGCTCGTCCGCCGCAGCTTCAACGGCCCGGCTCGCATCCGGGGGTCCGCCGGCACGGGGAAGACGGTGGTCGGTCTCCACCGCGCCGCCTACCTCGCCCGGACGCGTCCGGGCACGGTCCTGGTCACTACCTTCGTACGGACGCTGCCGGGCGTCATGCGGCAGACGCTCGCGCGCCTGGCGCCTGACGTCGTCGACCAGGTGGAGTTCGCGAGCGCGCACCGGTTCGCCCTGGGTCTGCTCAAGGAGCGCGGCGTCACCGTGAACCTGCAGCCGCAGCAGGCGCGTAACGCCTTCGAGCGCGCCTGGCGCGAGGTCGCCTCCGACGGCGCCCTCGGTCGCTCGTCGTTGGAGCGGCGGTACTGGGAGGAGGAGATCGACTACGTGCTCAAGGGCCGCGGGATCACGCGCTTCGAGCAGTACGCGGACCTGACGCGCACGGGACGTCGGCACCGGTTGACGGTCGAGCAGCGCAGGGCCGTCTGGGCGTTGTTCGAGGCGTACACGCGCGAGCTGCGGGCCCGGCGCGTCCACGACTACCAGGACGTGATCCTGCTCGCCGACGCCGAGCTGCGCCGTCAGCCCCTCGACCGGTACTCCGCCGTCGTCGTCGACGAGGCACAGGACTTCTCCTGCGCGATGGTGCGGATGATGCACGCCCTGGTCCGGGACAGCACCGACGGCTTGACGCTGATCGGAGACGGTCAGCAGTCGATCTACCCGGGCGGCTACACGCTTGCGGAGGCAGGGGTCTCGCTCGCCGGACGCGGCGTCGTCCTCGACATCAACTACCGCAACACCGCCGAGATCCTCGCGTTCGCGTCGCGGATGGTGGACGGCGACGAGTTCGCCGACATCGAGGGCGTCGTCGCTCGCGGCGACGTCCCGGGGAACGTGGCCCGCACCGGGCCCGACCCCGTGATCGAGCAGTGCGTCAACCGGGCCGAGCGGGACCGGCTCGTGGTCGGCAGGGTGCGTTCCGTGACGGCGACGGTCGGCACGTCCGCCGGAGACGTGGGTGTCCTGTGCGTGACCGCCAAAGGAGTCGAGCGGGCCGCTGACGCGTTGCGTGCGGCAGGCTTCCCCGTCGTCCTGCTCTCGGACTACGACGGCGCACCCGTGGACGCCGTCAAGGTCGGCACCATCAAGCGGGCGAAGGGGTTGGAGTTCAAGCAGGTGCTCCTGGCTGACGTCCGCGCGGATCAGCTGGCTGGAGCAGAGCCGCCGAGGGAAGACGCGAGCCGCGAGCGGTGGCAGCTGCTGCGCCGGGAGCTCTACGTCGCGATGACGCGGGCACGGGACGGGTTGTGGCTCGGGGTCATCTGACCTCACGAGTCCCGGCGGTGATGCAGCCTGTGTCGCGGTGGTGACGTCTATGCGTCGGACGACATCCTGCGACGGAAGCGGGCCACGAGCCGGCAGCCTACGTAGGCGAGGAAGATCACGGTGGTGGCGTACCCGGAGACCGGGAGCCCAGGCCCGAGCGAGAGCAGGGTGCCGCCGACCAGCCCGGCCTCCGCGATCAGTATCGCCATCATGGTGGCCTTGAACGGCGACGACGTGACCTGGGCGGCTGCGGCTCCTGGCGTGACCAGGACGGCGAGCACCAGGATGGCGCCGACCACAGGGACGGCCAAGGCGGTCGTCAGGCCGATGAGCACAGCGAACACCGGGCCGAGTACCCGAACGGGTACACCGTGGGCCGCTGCGACGCTCGGGTCGGCGCTGGAGAACAGCAGTGGCCGGTAGGTCACGCACAGTGTCCCGATCACCAGTGCTGCGGTCACGGCGAGCACCAGCAGGTTGGTGGAGTCGATGGACACGATCGAACCGGTGAGCAGACCGAACCGGTTGGCCGATCGGCCCTCGTAGAGCGCAAGCATCAGCACTCCCAGGCCGAGCCCGAAGGCCAGCACGACACCGATCACCGAGTCCCGCTCGCGCTGGCGCTTGCCGAGCATCCCGAACAGCAGGGAGGCGGCCACGGCCCCGCCTATCGCTCCGGAGCTGACGTCGATGCCCAGCAGGAGCGCCGCGGCCCCACCGGTGAACGCCAGCTCACTGGTGCCGTGCACGGCGAAGGCCATCCCGCGCGCGACGATGAGCGGTGCCAGCAGGCCGGCGATCAACCCGAGTATGGCGGCTGCGAGCAGGGCGTTCTGCACGAAGGGCAGCTGGAGCAGGGTCCCTACTCCCTCGAAGTTGATGATCCTGTCCAGGTAGCTCACCGGACCGCCCGATCGGGGACGTGGTGCACCGCGTGCCCGGGGCGTGGCACCGCGTCGTCCTCGGCGCCGACCACCACCAGCCGGCCCCGGACGGTGACCACGTCGACGTCGGTGCCGTAGAGGTCAGAGAGGACCTCGGAGGTCATGACCTCGGCGGGAGTCCCGATGCGGAACCGCCCGTTCACGAGGTACACGACCCGGTCGACCAGGTGGAGCACGGGGTTGATCTCGTGCGTGACGAAGACCACTGCGGAGCTCGTCGTCCGGCGCCGGTCGTCGATCAGTCGGCTGATCGTTCGCTGGTGGGCCAGGTCCAGTCCCAGGAACGGCTCGTCGCACAGCAGCACCGCCGGATCGCCGACCAGGGCCTGCGCCACGCGGAGCCGCTGCAACTCGCCTCCCGACAGACGCCCGACCGCCACGTCGGCGTAGTCCGTTGCCTCGACCGCGGCCAGTGCCGCGTGGACGCGCCGTCGCCGCACTGCACGTCGCCTGAACGACATGCCCATCCGGTGCCCGTCCCAGCCGAACCCGACCAGGTCGCGGCCGCGCAGCGCCAGCTCGGGGTCGGCGGAGGTCTGCTGGGGGATGTAGCCGATCCGGGGGCTGCCCCGACGCGCCGGCTCGCCGTCGATCAGCAGCGAGCCGGCGGACAGCGGCAGCAGTCCGAGCAGGACCTTCAGCAGGGTCGTCTTCCCAGAACCGTTGGGGCCGAGCACAGCGACGAACTCACCGGCCGCGACGTCGAGGTCGAGGTTGTCCCACAGCAGTCGGTCGCCGAAGCTCATCCGCGCGTCCCGCAGACGTATGGCGGGGACCTCGCGCGGCACGTCCCCGTCGGGCTCGCCGGCCGTGCCGGCCGGGCCGAGCAACCGACCGTCCGGAGGCAGGGCGCTAGGCATCCAGCGCCGCCGTCAGCGCGTCGATCTGCCCGCTCATCCACGCGACGTATTCCGGTGCGGTCAGCGTCTCGCTCATCTGCACGACCGGCACGCCGGCTGCCTCGGCAGCCTGCCGGACCTGGTCGGTCACGGCGCTCTGGGTCTGGGTGTTGAGGACCAGTGCCGCGACCGGATCGTCATCGAACAACGTGAGCATCTGCTGGAGAACCGCTGCGGACGGGTCCGTGCCCTCCTCGATGGCCTGCTGGAACTCCGCGGGCGCGAGGTTCTCCAAGCCGGCGTCCTGGAGCAGGTTGTTGGCCAGCGGCTCGGTGACGGCGATCCGGGTGCCCCCGTTCTCCGCGGAGATCTGGGCCAGCTGATCCCGGAGCCCGTCGAGCTGCGCGTTGAACTCGGCGGCATTGGCCTCGAACGTCTCCACCTCGTCGGGAACGGCCTCGCCGAGCTCGGCGGCCAGCGTCACGGCCAGGTCCTGGACGGTCTCCAGGTCGTACCAGAAGTGCTCGTTGGATTCCTCGCCGGCAGCCTCTGCGGCCGACGACAGGTCGGACAGCTCTGAGACGTTGACGATCGACGCGATGCCGCCGGCGCCCTCGATCAGCTGCGGCATGAACTGGTCGTAGCCGCTGCCGTTGTAGATCACGACCTGCGCCTGCCTCACGGCGACCGCATCCGCCGGGGTGGACTCGTACTCGAGCGGGTCCGCGCCGGAGTCGCTGATGAACGAGGTGACCTGGACAAGGTCGCCGCCCACGAACGAGGCGATGCTGCCGTAGACGTCGGTGGACGCCACCACCTGGACGGGCTCACCCCGGCCCCCGGCGGGCTCGACGGCGCCGGCGTCGTCCGACTGCTCCGTCGTGCCGCATCCGGCGAGAAGTACGGACAGCACGGCAAGCGGGGGCAGCCAACGGCGCATGGGGACTCCAGACAAGACGTGATGAGGAACGAGTCTGACGGTATTGATACCGATAACGGTTGTCAATTGTGGTGGGGTGGTGGAACTCAGGATGGGCGAGGTAGCAGGCCTGCTGCGCCGGGCTGGCCTGCGCCCGACGACCCAGCGCCGCATCATCGTGACGGACCTCATCGATCGCACGGGCACGCCCACCGCACTGGAGCTGCACGCGCTGCTGCGGGATGCCGGTCACCGGGTGGGTCTGAGCACCGTCTACCGCACCCTCGGGGCGCTGGCCGAGGCCGGCGTCGTCCACACCTTTCCCCGCAGGAACGAGGTCGCCTTCCGCCGGTGCGCCGATGGCCCCCACCAGCACCTCATCTGCCTCAGCTGCGGGCGCATCGAGGATCTGGCGCCCCCCCAGCTCGACGCCGCCGCCGGCTCGCTGGCGTATCCGGCGGGTTTCACGGTGCAGGGCCGGCGCACGGACGTCTACGGCGTCTGCGCCGCGTGCTGACCACCAGCGAGGTGGCCGGCCGGCCCTGGCCTGAGCGGTCACCACGCGACCTGCACCTATACATGAAGCACGGCTCATGTGTTGATACGGCTCATGTGTTGATGAGGTCGAGGTCGGGGTGGAGGCCCGTGGCCGGGCTGCGCGGCGCCGGGCTGGTCACCTCGAGTCGCCGCGGCTGGGAGGTGTGCTACCAGCTGGCCGATGACCACGTCGCGCACATCGCGCGCGACGCCATCCGTCACGTTCAGGAGAAGCGCCCATGAGCACGACGTCCGCCGACCCGGTGCCCCACACCGCGGCCGAGCACGAGCACCGCGAGGGATGTGGGCACGCCACGGTCGAGCACCGCGACCACATCGACGCCGCCCACGACGGCCACCGCGGCTGATCGGCGCGGATCCCTGGGCCAGCGTCCATGCCTGCAGGCTGAGTGCAGATCACTTCGAAGGTGCGGGCCGCGATCGGTGGCAAACTGCTGCGCCGGGAGCTCTACGTCGCGATGACGCGGGCACGGGACGGGTTGTGGCTCGGGGTCATCTGACCTCACGAGCCCCCGCGGTGAACCGCTCCCAGCGCCACGCCAGCAGGTCACGGCTCGGTCGGTCCGCGGGCTTTCTCGGCAGCTCGAGCCGCCTGCCGTGCATCGCCTGGATGCCGTGCTCGAGCATCGGCCCGTCGATCTCCTCGAGCACCTCGAGGTCGATCCGCACCTCGTAGTCCGGCGTCACGCCGAGCATGTCGTGGTCGTAGGCGGCGTGGTGGATCTTGCACAGGGCGAGGCCGTTCGGCGTCGTCGGCGTCCCGAGCGGGTCGCCGTCCGGGACGATGTGGGCCGCGTCGAGCAGCGAGCCGTGGCGGAGCGAGCAGACGGCGCAGCGCGTCTCGTAGGCCAGGAGAACGCGCGTCCGGAAGGCGGGCTGGTGGAGCCGCTGCTTGGCGAGGCGTCGGGCGTACTCCCGCTGCGGCTCCGACAGGTCACGGACGTCACCCATGTACCGGAACGCCTCGTCGAGCGCGACCACAAAGGTCCGCTCCTCCGGGTAGTCGTCGACCACGTACACCGGCATGACGGGCGTGTAGTAGTTGGCGACCTCCTTACGGAACAGGATGAGCGGCTGCCCGGTCTCGATCGCGGCGCGCATCTTGCGGTTGTCTCCGCGGAACGGGTCGCCGTCGCGGTAGGCGTAGTGCAGGAGCCCGTCGTCGCGCTTCTCCACGTCGTCGTACGGGCCGGAGGCCGAGGCCACGATCGAGAGCGTCGAGGAGAAGCCCTGCGGGTTCCTGATCCCACGCGAGTAGTCGATGATCGGCAGGTCGCGGTCCGCGATCCGGAAGCCGAGGAGCTCCTGGCGGTGCAGGAAGCCGCCGTTGGCCTCCGCGCGTTCCCGCACCCAGTCCATGATCTGCACGCGGAGCGCGGCTTCCAACGCGGAGTCCATCTGGGCAGCTCACCACTCGGAACGGGGATGAGCTACCGCCGATCGGGGTGAATCGGCCCCGGACGCTCTCGGGCCCGCCACCCGAGCCGCGGCCTCCGCGGGCCCCCGCGCGGGTGAATGAGGATCTTCGTGCACGCACCGATGCTGTAGGCGTACCGAGCGCTGTAGCACAGCGGAACACAGTCGACATCGGTGGGCACTCGGCGTACTGGGACGCCTGCCAACGTCGTCAAGGAAGAACTGCGTTCTGAGGCTGCCTGGGGATCTCAAGGCGGTGTCGTCGGGAGAGTGACGGTGAAGGTAGCTCCTTGATCGGGGCCGTCGCTGGTGGCCCTGATGTGTCCGCCGTGGGCCTGGGTCAGGGCCCGTGCGATGGTCAGGCCGATGCCGCTGCCGCCGCGCTGGCGCGAGCGGCCGGGGTCGACGCGGTAGAAGCGCTCGAAGACGCGTCGCAGGTGCTCGGGGGCCAGGCCCTCGCCGGTGTCCACCACCGCGAGCTCGACCACTCCCTGGCCGTCTCGGGCCGTGAGCGTGACGACGCCGGGTGCCGGGGTGTGCCGGAGCGCATTGTCGAGCAGGTTGGCGAGCACCTCCTGGATCCGGTCCGGGTCCACGCGCACGGCGGGCAGGCCCGCGGTCACGTCGGTCAGCAGGCTCACCCCGGACCTGGCGTACGCCGGCCGGGCAGCCTCCGCGGCGGCATCCACCAGCTGCGCGGGTGCCATGGCTCGTAGGTGCAGGTCGAGCCGGCGCTCCTCGGCGCGGGAGACGGTGGCGAGGTCGTCCACGAGTCGCTCGACGCGTGCCAGCTGCGCGTGCAGCGTGCGGACCGCGTCGGGGTCGAGCACCAGCACGCCGTCGGAGAGCGCGTCGATGTATCCGCGCAGCGCCGTCAGCGGTGTCCGTAGCTCGTGCGCGACGTCGCGCAGCATCTCAGCACGGGTGCGTTCGGTGACGGCGAGGTCGTGCGCCGTCTGGTCCAGGGCGTTGCCCAGGGCCTCCAGCTCCGGGCCGGTGCCCCTGATGCTCACCCGGGCGGTGTAGTCCCCCGCGGCGATGCGGTCTGCCGCACCGGCCATGGCCTGGACCGGTCGGACGACCCGCCGTGTCACGAACCAGCTCACGGCCAGCACGGTGACCAAGGAAGCGACCACGGCCACCGCGAGGGAGGTGCCCGTGGCCCCGAGGAAGGCCGCGACGATGTGCTCCTCAGAGGCGGCGCCAACCGGTTCGGGGAGCTGGCTCAGGTGCTCCTGGAACAGCCCCGGGGCGAGCATCAGGGTGACGCCCAGGAGGGTCAGCGCACCCGCGACGACGACGAGGCCCTGCGCCAGGAATAGGCGCGGCCCGAGGCCCACGGGTCGGCGGGGCGGGCTCATCTGCCGGCTCCCATCCCGTATCCGAAGCCGCGTACCGTGCGGATGTAGCGGGGGGACTGGGCGTCGTCGCCGAGCTTGCGCCGCAGGTTCGCTACGTGGACGTCCACGACGTGGCGGTCGCCGAACCACTGCCCACCCCAGACCTGTTCGAAGAGCTGGTCCCGGCCGAGCACGTGCCCCGGACGCTCGGAGAGGACGTCGAGCAGGTCGAACTCGGTACGCGTGAGCTCCACGCGCCGACCGCCGCGGAAGACCTCACGCGTGGCCGGGTCGATGGTGAGGTCCCCGACCCGCCGCACCGGCTGATCCTTGGCCGTGCCGGCGCGTGGGCGGCGGAGCATCGCGCGCACCCGGGCCACCAGCTCCGGCGCCGAGAAGGGTTTCGTGACGTAGTCGTCCGCCCCGGTGGAGAGCCCGACCACCCGGTCGAGCTCCTCGGTGCGGGCGGTCAGCATGATGACGTAGGCGTCGGAGAACGTCCGCAGCCGCCGGCACACCTCCAGCCCGTCGATGCCCGGGAGCATCAGGTCCAGCACGACGACATCCGGCTCACGGGCCCGCGCGAGGTCCAGCGCCGCCTGCCCCTCGCCAGCGACGGCTACCTCGAAGCCCTCCCGTTCGAGGTAGCCGGCGACCACCCGCGCGATCGCGGGCTCGTCCTCCACGACGAGGACCCGCGGCCGTGTCGCCTCAGCGCCGCCGCGGGTCGGGGGCTGCCCCGCACCGGCACCGAGGCTCACCCAGCCTCCGACATCTCCACGAAGCGGCCGTGCCAGCCGTGGGACCACACCGCGCCGGTGACCGCGTTGACCGACACCATGCCGGCGACCTCGCCGTCCTGGAGCCTGTGCAGGGTGTAGTAGCCCGGGAACTCCTCCGCGGGCCCCACGGTGGTCCCGTCCCCGCTCAGTGCGCGCTGCGCCGCGGCAAGGGCCTCCTCGGCGGATACCTCCGGCGTGCCGAAACCGGCGGCGGCCATCCCGTAGCGGGAGTTCCACATCATGGCGGGACCAAGCTCCATCTGGACGCCGCCGGTGCCGGGATCCACCAGCACCTCGGTGACCCTCGACCCCCCGGGGTCCAGGATCTGGGCGTAGTAGTGGTTAGAGAACCGCATCACCTCACCGACACGGAGATCACCGCCCAGGGACCGGGCGAAGTCGGCGGCCTGTTCACGGGCGCCATCCAGGTCAGCCACCGGGCCGCCGTTGCCGCCGACCCAGCCCATCATTCCCGTGCCGTCGGTGCCGATCATCCCCGTGCCGTCGGTGCCCATCATCCCGGTGCCGTTGCTGCCGCCCATCATCCCGGTCTCGACGGCACTCGTCATCTCGGTGCCGGTGCCGTTGCCGCCCATCCCGGTGCCGTTGCTGCCGCCCATCATCCCGGTCCCGGCGGCGCCCATCATCTCCGGGCCCGGGCCGGTCCAGTTCTCGCCGTCCTGAGCACTGAACGTGGCCCATGGGATCGGCGACGCCCAGGCTGGGGTCTCCTGGGTTACCAGCCAGGCGCCCGAGCCAAGGGCACCGGCCAGGGCCACGGCGGGCACCAGGAACTGTGAGATCCGGTGCCTCATGACAGCTCCCGATCCACCCGGCCGGAGTCCAGCGCGACGCGCATGGCGCGGTAGGTCTCGGAGTCGATCTCACCGGCAGCGAACCGCCGGTCCAGGATCTCCTGCGGGGTCTCGACCCGCGGCGCGGAGCCTCGGGCACCACCGGCCGGGAACACCCGCATGACCGCCCAGACGAT
Organism: Cellulomonas fimi; assembly: GCF_012952065.1. Classification (GTDB taxonomy): domain Bacteria; phylum Actinomycetota; class Actinomycetes; order Actinomycetales; family Cellulomonadaceae; genus Pengzhenrongella; species Pengzhenrongella fimi_A. The sequence continues at coordinate 56,324 of NZ_JABCJJ010000010.1, read as the reverse complement.
CAGCGCGAGTACCGCTACCCAGAAGATCACCATGGCGATCCAGCCACCGGCGCCCATTCCCCAACCCCAACCCATCATCTTCGTGTCCTTCCGTGAGTGTTTTCCAACTTCGGAACAACGGTCGCTCACGCGGATGAAGGGATCGTTCGGCGAACATCAAGACGACATCAAGGAGACCGGGTCGACCGTCCCGTGCCCAATCCGTCGGCCGTGCGCCAGCGCTGTTCGACCCGGCCCAGGCGCCAGATGGCGAGGCTGATCAGCCACGTGCCGATGAAGAGGGCGACGAAGGCGTAGCCGACGTTGCCCAGGTCGAGCCCGGCGATCCAGCCGAGAAGCCCGCCGGTTGGCTGGAGGTGCTCGGCGAGGAGCTGGAGGAGCACGGTGGCGCCGATGCCGAGGGCGGCGATGACGGACAGGGCCGTGACGGTGAGGCTGTAGTAGACCTTGCGTACCGGGGCCAGGAAGGCCCATCGGTAGGCGCGGGCCATCAGGATGCCGTCGGCGGCGTCGAACAGGCTCATCCCGGCGGCGAAGAGCACGGGGAGCACGAGGATCGCGTACCAGGGCAGGGTCAGCGCGGCGGTGCCGCCGGCCAGGACGAGCAGTGCGACCTGGGTCGCGGTGTCGAAGCCGAGGCCCATGAGCAGCCCCACGAGGTACATGTGCCAGGGCTTGGCACCCCGGCGGGTGAACCGGTTCAGCAGACGGGCGAGCAGGCCCCGGTTGTTCAGGTGTCGTTCGAGCTCGGCCTCGTCCAGGGGTGCGCCGCGCATCTCGCGGAAGATCTTCACGATCCCGGCGACGGACCCGAGGTTGAGCAGGCCGATGAGGATGAGGAAGGTGCCGGCCACGATGGAGCCCACCGTGCCGAGAGTCTGCTGCAGGGCCGAGCCGGAGTCCGCGACGGGGCCGACGACGACCCGCAGCCCCAGGGCGAGGAGCAGTGACAGCCCGAAGACGACGCTGGAGTGGCCGAGGGCGAACCAGAACCCGACGCTGAGCGCGGGCCGGGACTCGGCCACGAGCTTGCGGGTGGTGTTGTCGATGGCAGCGATGTGGTCGGCGTCGAAGGCGTGCCGCACGCCGAGGAGGAAGGCGGTCACGCCCACGCCGACGCCGAACACCCCGGCGCTGCCCACCCGCAGGTCCTGCGGGGCCACGGCCAGGAGCAGCACGCCCCAGCCGACGAGGTTGAGCAGCAGCACGACCGTGGCCATGCCGGCGAGCGAGCGCTTCTCGGCGCCGCCCCACGGACGGGGCAGGGACGTGCGGGGTGCCAGGGCTGTGGGAAGGGCCATGTAATGGTCCTTGGGTCGTTTGCCGGTCAAAGGAGCGGGGCGAGGCTTTGGGCGGCAGTGTAGAGCGCGACGAGGACGAGCAGGACGGTGAACGCCAGGCTGAGCCGGGCGGGTTTCACGCGGGTGGTGATCCGCGCGCCTAGGAGGGAGCCGAGCACCGCGGCGGCGGTGAAGGAGGCGATCACGCCCCAGTCCAGGGTCACGTCCTGGCCGAGCCGGGAGAGCAGCGCACTGGCGCTGTTGACGGTGATGACCACCAGGGAGGTGCCGACGGCGACCGGCATGGGCAGGCGCAGTGCGAGCACCAGGGCCGGGACGACGACGAAGCCGCCGCCGACCCCGAAGAACCCGGTCAGCAGCCCGACGGCGGTGGCCGTCAGGAGCAGCACGCCGACCGCGCGGCAGTCGCAGCAGAACGGGCGCAGGGAGACCATGGGGGTGGTCCGGGCCTCGACCTGGCTGCGGCCGGCGGTCTCGTTGCGGGCCGCGGCGCGGCGGCGCCGGGTCATCACGGCCGCGACGACGAGCATGAGAGCCGCGAACGCGGCGAGCAGGACGTTCGGGGGCACCGAGGTCGACAGCAGTGAGCCGGCGAAGGCGCCGCCGACGCCGAGGAGGCCGAAGACGGCGCCCTGACCCAGGCGGATCCGGCCGGCCCGCAGGTGCGGCAGCATGCCGATCAGGGTCGTGATGCCGACGATGATGAGCGATCCGGTCGTCGCGGACCGGGGGTCGAGGCCGAGGAGGTAGACCAGGGCCGGGACGGTCAGGATGGATCCGCCGCCGCCGAGGGCGCCGAGGGTGATGCCGACGACGAGGCCGATCGGCAGCGTCAGGGCAAGCACAACTGGGTCCTTCGCCAGGGTCGAGGGCGGCGGACGGTCAGGCGGAGGCCGGGGTTGCCTCGGTGACGATGGGCAGCCCGGCGGCCTGCGCGGAGCGGTCGAAGCTGTCGTCGACCACGACCACGCGGCGGCCGGTGGCCGCGACGAGTGAGGCGGAGATGGAGGCACGGTAGCCGGACGCGCAGTGCACCCAGACCTCCCCCTCGGGCACCTCGTCCATGCGCTTGACGATGTCGTGGATCGGGATGTGCACCGCACCGTCGATGTGGGCCTCGCGCCACTCGCTGACCCGGCGCACGTCCAGGACGGTGACGGGCCGGTGGTGGCGGACCTGGGCGAGGTCGGCGAAGCTCGCGGACGCCAAGGTGGCGAGCGGGGCGTCGGTCCACTCCTCCGGGCGGCCGGTCGCGGCCGCGGCGGGGCGGTCGATGCCGATCCGGGTCAGCTCGCGCTGGGCCTCGGCGACCTGCTCCAGGCTCTCGCCCAGCAGCGTGACCGGGGTGCCCCAGGGGATCAGCCAGCCCAGGTAGGTCGCGAACTGACCGTCCAGGCCGAAGTTGAACGTGCCCGGCACGTGGCCGGCGGCGAAGGCGGTCCGGGTGCGCAGGTCCACCAGCCACTCCCCGGCCTCGAGCCGGCGGCGGAGCTGGTCCTTGTCGGCCCGCTCGGGCTCGGAGAGGTCGGAGGCGGTGGGGCCGGCGGCGTTGGCCGAGCCCATGTGCACGTAGTAGGCGGGATAGGCGTCCAGGCCGGCGAGGACATCGGCGACGTAGTCCTCCTCGTCCTGGCTCAGCACCGGGTTGATCAGCCGCTCCTGGCCGATCGTGGAGGCGGTGGTGTCGCCGCCCGCGGAGGTGGCGGCGCAGAAGCTGCCGAACCCGTGGGTCGGCATGACCTTGGTGTCCTCGCTCAGCTCGGCCGCCAGCCTGCGGGCGGAGCTGTACTGGTGACGGGCCAGGGCGTGCGTGTGGGCCTCGCCGAGCAGGTCCGGTCGCCCGGTGGAGCCGAACAGCAGTGAGCCGCCGGAGAAGACCGCGGGCTGGGTGCCCTCGAGCACGTAGGACAGGTGGGTGAAGGTGTGTCCGGGGGTGTGCATGGCGCGCACCCGCAGGGTGGGGCTGACCTCGACGACCTGGCCGTCGCGGATCTGGGTGCGCTCGAAGGAGACCTCGTCCTCGGCGTTGACGTAGTAGCGCGCGCCGGTCTGCTGCGCCAGGGCGTAGCCGCCGGTGACGTAGTCGTTGTGGATGTGAGTCTCGAAGACGTGCGTGATCCGCACGCCCGCCTTGTCGGCGGCGTCGAGGACGCGGTCGATGTCGCGCTGGGGGTCGACGGCGAAGGCGACCTCGCCGTCGTGGACGAGGTAGCTGCGGTCGCCCAGCGACGGGGTCTCGATGGAGATGATCGTGGTGGCCATCAAGGTGGTCCTTTCAGGTGGGGTGAGGTGGCGGTCACGCTGCGGCGTGCGGGCCGGTCGCGACTGTGTTGCCGGCGCTGATCCAGCCCTCGGTTCCGCCGCGGACCGAGTAGGCGTCGTAACCCGCACCGCGCAGGTAGTCGGTGGCGCGAAGGCTGCGGTTACCGCTGGCGCAGATGACGTATACGGGCTGGTTCGTCGGCAGAGCGGCGGTCCGCTCCGCGACCTCGCTCAGCGGGAGCAGTTCGGCACCGGGGACGTGACCCTGCACGTACTCGAACGGCTCGCGCACGTCGATGACAAACGCGCCGTCGGCCTTCGCGGCCGCGAACTGGTCGATGGAGACCTCAGCCATGGACCTTCCTTCCTGAAGCGACGATACCCCTCGGGGTATAGGTTTCGAGAGCTTGCAACGTGCCATCCGCCGACCGCATTCCCTATCCCGGCAAGGACCCGTGAAGTCGCGGCCCGCGGCGCCCCCACATGACACCATGATACCCCTGGGGGTATCGTATCAGCTGAAAGGAGTTCACCCATGACGACCACCACCCTTGTGACCCGGCTGCGTGCCCTGTTCAGCCGCGGCGCGAATGACGGGCATCTCGGTTCGACGGTCAGCGCGGCGCGCGCGGTCGAGCTGGTCCGTGACGGGGCCGCCCTGCTCGACGTGCGCGAGCGCCACGAGTGGCGCACCGGGCACGCCCCCCAGGCCGTCCACCTCCCCCTCGCCCAGCTCGACAAGGCCCCGCAGCGCCTACCCAAGGAGGGCCCCGTCGTGGTCGTGTGCGCGAGCGGCATGCGCTCGCGCACCGCCGCGAAGCGGCTGCGCGACCTCGGCCTCGACGCCGCCAGCATCGCCGGCGGCATGGGCGCATGGCAGCGCGCCGGCGGCGCCGTCCGCCGCTGAGCACGTCCCTACCGACGAGCCCCGACACACGCGATCACCCCCCGGAGATGACCCATGTGCAGTCCCGCACGTTGCACCACCTGCGCCAAGACAACCTGGACCGGCTGCGGCCTGCACGTCGACGCCGTCCTGTCCGGTCTCGACCCGGCCCAGCGGTGCACCTGCCAGTGACCGCGCCTTGCAGACCGACGACCGACACCGGGCCCGCCCACGCCGCCCGGGCGGAGGCGCTCCAGCGCGAGGCGATGACCCGACTGACCGCGACGGCCGAAAACCAGTCCCTGTGCACGCTCTCCCGCGACGGCTCGGCGTGCTCCACGGCGAAGTACCACGAGGGCGCCATCGCCGCCCTGGCCCAGGCCCGACGCGCGCTCACCGCAGCCGAGCCGGGAGCCGACCCGGACGACCCGATCAGGGCGGTGCGCGCCCGTTGGGTCGGGCAGGCAGGCGCAGGGACCACCGGCGCGGCCTGGCGGGCCTACCTCGAGGGCGGCCGTGACGGTCTCGACATCCTGCTGGCCCCGGCCGGGACCAGCACCGGACCGGCCGCCGGCACGCCGCCTTCAGCCACCGGCCCGACCGCAGCCGGCGAGCGGGCCCCCGGACCGGCGTCGCGAGTCCTTGTCGGTTCCGCCGCGGCAGGCCGGCTCGGCGGCGGGCGCTGGCCCCGCCGCCGCGTCACCGCCACGGCGGTGCTCACGCCCGCGCTCTTCGCCGTGCTGGTCGCCGCGGGCGGCGGCTTCCCCGCCGCTGCGCCGTGGACCGTGCTCGTCGCCCTCGTGGCGGTCGCTGCGGCCGCGACGCTGGCGACCTACCTGCCCGGCCCCGGGAAGGGCCGCCGACCGGCCCTCGGGTGCTCCCCGTGCGCGGCCATGGCGGCGATGACGGTCCTGGCGGCCGCCTGGTTCCTCCAGGCGGCGCCGCACCAGCCGTCCATGGCCGCCGCAGCCCTCGCCGCGGTGGGGTTCGGGCTTCTCCAGCGCCTCACCCAGACCGACGCCAGCTGCGCCAGCTGACCCGCGCCGGTGCTGGCGCCCGCGCCGGAATATCGGCGTCCCACGAGTGGTGTATACCCTGGAGGGTATTCTGCGGAGACCAAGCAAGGGAGTTCGCCACGTGGCTACCGTCAACCTCACCGCCCACACCTTCATGGAAACCATCCACCGGGACGGGATCGTCCTGGTCGACTGGTGGGCGTCCTGGTGCGGCCCGTGCCGGATGTTCGCCCCCGTCTACGAGCGGGCCTCCCAGGCCCACGACGACATCGTGTTCGCCGAGGTTGACACCGAGGCCGAGCAGTCCCTTTCCGCCCAGGCAGCGATCACCTCCATCCCGACGCTGATGGCCTTCCGCGACGGTATCGGCGTCTTCGCCCAGCCGGGTGCGCTGCCCCCGGCGGCGCTCGAACAGGTCATCGCGGCCGTGCGCGACCTGGACATGGACCAGGTCCGCGTGCAGCTCGCGGAGCAGGAAAAGCAGTCCGCCTGACATCGGTCAGGTCCGACCCGAGAAACGGAGAGCAACCATGACCTACAGCATCACCACCACCGTCGACCAGCCGTTCGACCAGACCGTCACCGCGGTCCGCGACGCGCTGGCCGAGCAGGGCTTCGGCATCCTGACCGAGATCGACATGGCCACGACACTGAAGTACAAGCTTGACGTCGACATCCCCCCGCAGGTCATCCTCGGCGCCTGCAACCCACCCCTGGCCTATCGCGCCCTGCAGGCCGAGGAGTCCATCGGACTGCTCCTGCCCTGCAACGTCGTCGTGCGCTCCGCCGGCCCGCACCGCACCGTCGTCGAGGCCCTCGACCCGCAGATCATGGTCGGGGTCACCCACAACGACCAGCTCGGCGCCGTGGCCGACGAGGCTGCCGGCCGGCTGCGCACGGCCCTGTCCACCCTCCAGCGGGCATGACGACAACCACACCGCGGGCACGACCTGGGTCGATACCCGGCGGGGTAAGTTGGCTGAACCAGCACGAGGGAGGCACGGTCATGGAGCTCGACCCCAGCGAGATGGGCAAGGTCGTCAACCGGCTCAAGCGCGCCCAGGGCCAGCTCGCCGGCGTCGTGCGCATGGTTGAGGAGGGCCGGGACTGTGAGGACGTCGTCACCCAGCTCTCCGCCGTCTCCAAGGCCCTCGACCGCGCCGGGTTCGCCATCATCGCCTCGGGCATGAAGCAGTGCCTGCTCGAGTCCGACGGCCAGAACACCCTCGATGTGCAGAAGCTGGAGAAACTCTTCCTCTCGCTGGCCTGACCGGAGCACCGCACGCCAGCGCATCGCGGCTCAGCCCGTCTCAAGCTGCTGGTCCTCACCGGCGCCGACAGCGCGGGCGTCACCGGCCCACAGGGCGAGGATGTCGCGGTTGCCGTCGACGGTCACGGCCAGCGCGACGTAGATCGGCCGGTTGGCGACCTGCCCGTCACGGACCTTGACGTGGATCGCGTCGATGAACACGACCGGGTAGACCGGGTCCAGCGGCCGGTTCTGCCACACCGTTCAACGTACAGTCGCCGTTCGCAGCATGGAGTGTCAGTGCGGCTCGCAGGCGCAGCGCGGTCGCAAGTTCGTCAACAAGGAACACCAGCTCGACTGGATGAGAGCGGGGGGCGCGCGCGCGATCGGCGCGCTGCAGCCCATCGAGGCCAAGGTGCGGGGGGCCGGATCGCCGGGCAGGCTCAGGCCGACAGTGGAGCGCTGGCGGCGGCGGGTCTTCGCGTGGCAGAACGATCGCGCGAGATCGCCGAGGAGTGGCGTCGCCGACAGCCCGGTGGCTCCGAGTGGAGAAGCCACCGACCGGACGGGTGCATCGCCCCCTGCCCGCGATTACCAGGCCGCCGCCGCCGCCATCAGCGATGTGGCCGCTCGGGCGACTAGGAGGTTCACCGACAACCGCTATAGACTTCTCTATAGAGCCGCGGAGGTGAGGCCGGTGGCGATCGACGCCCGTGAGGCCGTGGCTGTTGCCCGACGGGCGCGCAGCCGCAACGTGGTGTCCCGGCTGGACTACCTGCGCGAGCTGCGCCGGCTCGCCGGGTCGCTGACTCAGGTCGAGCTCGCGCGGAACCTCGGGGTCAGTCAGCCGACGATCTCCAGCGCACTCAAGACCGCGTCCGGGCTCCCCGAGCCGCGGCCCGGGTTCTCCGGCGCGGGGCCCTACGAGATCGCCCAGCGCTACGCCGCCGGCGACCTCAGCCGCGGGCAGCTGATCGACGAGCTGTCGCGCTGGGAGTACCGGCCGTGGGTGGCGACCGACGGGTACGACTGCACCACGGGCGATGAGGGGGAGTGGGGCGAGACGGTGGCCGTGGCGCTTCGGGACGGGCTGCTCGATGAGGAGACCTACGACGCGATCCTCGACCGGCGCGACGGGCTGGGTCGGTGAATCGGCCCCGGACGCCCCTCGGGCCCGCCACCCGGGCCCGGGCTCCGCTACACATGGCACCATGCCGCGCCTCTACCCGGACACCCCCGACTTCCCTCAGGACGGCGGCGCCGAACGCACGGTATGGGAGGCGCTCCGCGATCAGCTCCCCGACGACGCCGTCCTCTTCGCGGGCCTGCGCCTCCTCGACGGCTCCGACGAGCGGGAGATCGACGCCCTCGTGGCGTGGCCCGGCGTCGGGCTGGCGGCGCTCGAGGTCAAGGGCGGCCACATCACCCGCGACGTCGGCTCCTGGTACCAGGGCAGCGGCGACGCGAGGCACCGCATCGACCCGGTCGGTCAGATCCAGCACGCGCGTCACACGCTGACGCACCTGCTGGCGCGACACGGCCTCGACGTCCGTCGCGCGCGCATCGCGCACCTCGTCGTCTTCCCGCACACGTACGTCCCCGGCGACTGGGAGATCGCAGAGGCGCCGCGCGGCGTCGTCGTCGATCGCGGGGAGCTGGCGCGCCTCGCGGGCAAGGTGAAGCGCGCCATCGACGACCACGGCGTCGGCACGATGGTGCCGAGCGACGACGACGTCGACGCGCTCGTGCAGCTCCTCGCCGGCGCGTTCACGCCCCACGTGGAGCTGCTCGCGCTCGCCGCCCAGCACGAGGACCGCCTCGAGCAGATGACCCGTGACCAGGCGCGCGTCCTCGACGGCCTCCGCAGCTTCCACCGACTGAGGATCATCGGCGGTGCGGGGAGCGGCAAGACGTGGCTCGCGCTGGAGCAGGCCCGACGCCGGACCCGGGTCGGCGAGCGGGTGGCGCTGCTCTGCTACTCGCGCGGGCTCGGCCGCTACCTCGAACGGGTCACGTCGGCGTGGCCCGCCCGAGACCGACCGGCGTACGTGGGCCTGTTCCACGACCTCCCGCTCCGCTGGGGTGCCGAACCGGGCGCCGACGACGACTCGGACTATTGGGAGCGCCGGCTGCCGCTCCAGCTCGCAGAGCTCGCGGCGCAGCGACCTCCGGCGGACCTGTTCGACTCGGTCGTCGTCGACGAGGCGCAGGACTTCGGCGAGCTCTGGTGGCCGTCGCTGGTCCGCTGCCTGCGGAACCGCGACGGCGGCGGGCTTTTCGTGTTCATGGACGAGTCACAGCGCATCTTCGCGCGAGACGGCTCGGTCCCGATCGACCTGCCGCCATACCGGCTCGACGTGAACCTGCGCTCGACGAAGCAGATCGCCCAGCTGTTCGGAGCCTTCGGGCAGGAGATGGTGAGGTCGCGAGGGCTGTCCGGGAGCGCCGTCCGGGTCGTCGACGTGGCCCCGGACCACGCGGTCGGAGTGGCGGACGACGTGGTGGACGCACTGCTCGACGAGGGGTGGGAGCCGGGCCAGATCGCGCTGCTCACCACAGGGCCCAGGCACCCCGAGCAACGGAACGCCGTCGACCTCGGCGGGCACTCGGCGTACTGGGACGTCTTCCTCGCTGGCGGCGACGTGTTCTACGGGCACGTGCTCGGGTTCAAGGGGCTCGAACGGACCGTCGTCGTGCTCGCGGTCAACGGCGTCCGCGAGGCGGAGCGGGCACGCCAGATGCTCTACACGGGGATGTCCCGGGCACGCGCGCTCCTGGTCGTCGTCGGGCCACGGGCGGAGATCGAGCGCATCGGTGGAGAGGCCGCACGGCGCCGCCTGCAGGACGCGCAGGTGTGGGACGGGGTGGCCTCCGACTCCTGAGCCGCCGCCACATCTCCTCCACACCGGGCTCGCGCTGCCGATAGACGGACGTACCCATTTCGATACCTGAGGCGGCGTCCGATGACGGAAGCACGGCAGTACCGGCCCGGGGACGTGGCGAACGGCCACGTCCTCACTGCGAACGGCGAGTGGGTTCCGATGGGCCCGCCGCCGGGGCCGGTCCCAGGTCCCCCCATCTCCGCCGGACCGGTGCCTGGAGCACCGTTCGCCGTCGGCCCCGTCCCGTCGGAGCTGGCGCCGAAGAAGAAGCGCGGGCTGAAGGTGTTCCTCTGGATCGTCGTCGGCGTCGTTCTCCTGATCATCGCGATCGCAGCCCTCTCCGGCGGTGGTGAGGACAGCACCGCCGGCACGAGTGCAGACGCCGCCCCCGGCGCTGCATCGGGTGCGGAGGGGGGCGCCGCGGGCTCCGACGAGTCCACGACGCCCGAGGTGAACCTTGCGGAGTTCGCGGCTGTCGACGCGGCCGGATGGGCTCTGATCGCCAAGGACCCCGACGCGGCTGCCGGTCAGAAGATCGTCATCTTTGCCGAGGTCACCCAGTTCGACAGCGCGACTGGTGCCGACACCTTCCGCGCGAACGCAGGTGCCACCCAGCCGGCCGCCGAGTACGAGCTCGAGACGAATGCCGTCTTCGGCGGTGAGGCGGACCTCTTGGCCGCGATCACACAAGGTGACGTCCTGCGCGTCTACGCCGAGGTCTCTGGATCGCTCGAGTACGAGACGGCGATCGGAGGGGCCATGACGGTTCCTGCGCTCGAGGTGGTCTCCGCAGAGACCGTGGGATACCTCGACATCAGCGGTGATGCGGTCCTGGGCACGCCGGTGTGGGGCGAGTACGGCGGCGTCGACCTGCCTGTCACCATCACGAACAGCGCGAATGCGACCATGAGCTACACGGTGGAGATCGTGGCGGTCAGTGCCGACGGAGCGGTGCAGCACGGCACGGCCTCTGCCTATGCGGAGAACTTGGCGCCTGGGCAGGCGGCAGTCACCGAGGCGAGCTTCTTCGAGGACCTTCCCCAGGACGCCGTCATCAACGTCGTCGAGGTGGAGCGCTACACGTCCTGAGCTCGAGCCCCCACGCGATGACTGGGCCGTGCGAATGGTTCCCACTTTTGGCAGGACTTTCCCTGTCCGCACTTGAGGAGTCGACGGTGGATGACGAGATTCAGCTGATCAGTGACGGCGATGGCCTGGCGGTCATCGGCGACCCGACGGCTGTCGAACGCTTCCTCATCTCTGAAGGATTGCCGTCGAAGGACCTCGGACTGCAACGGCTCCGACCTGCTCTCGGTGCCGCGGCTGGAGTCGTCCAGGCCGGTTCCGAGATTGCCGCCAACTCCGGGCGCTGGGTGAAGCTGACTCAGGAGTCCGCGGAGCAGATCAAGAAGTTCGGGCTGATGACGAGCTCGAAGACAGGGCTCAGTTCAGGTGTGGTGCAGGGCAAGGGCGGGCAGATCAAGGGGATCGTCCAGTTCGTGAGGGGGCCCGGATCGCTTGCGACCAACCCGGCGGTTCTGGCTGGTGCCGCGGGGATCATGGCGCAGGTTGCGATGCAGCAGGCAATGGACGAGATCACCGACTATCTCGCCACGATCGATCAGAAGGTCGACGACCTGCTCCGCGCCCAGAAGGATGCCGTGCTGGCGGACATGATCGGGGTGGACCTCGTGATCGAGGAGGCGATGATCATCCGAGAGCAGGTGGGTCGGGTCTCCGAGGTGACGTGGTCGAAGGTGCAAGCCACGTCGGTGACGCTCGCGCGAACCCAGGCGTACGCGTTGCGGCAGCTCGACGCACTCGCGAAGAAGATGGAAGACAAGACCAAGATCGGAGATCTCGCCACGGCGTCCAAGGAAGCCGAGTCCAAGGTCCAGGAGGGGCTCGCTGTTCTGGCTCGTTGCTTCCAGCTGCAGGATGCGATCGCCGTGCTTGAGCTCGACCGGGTGCTGGACGCGTCTCCGGAGGAGCTGGACCAGCATCGCCTCGCCCTGAGGGCTGCCCGGCAGAACCGGTTGCAACTCATCGCACGGAGCACCCAACACCTGTTGGCTCGCATGGATGCGGCTGCTGGCACGGCCAACACGAAGGTGCTGCTGCACCCGAAGCCGTCCAGGGCTGTGGTGGATTCGAGCAACCATGTCGCGGTCGCCGTCGTCGACTTCCACGGTCGGCTCGGGATCGAGCGCGATCGTCAGTCATGGGAAGCCAGACGATGGGTGGACGCAGCCGTGGAGGTGAGGGACAAGGCGCTCGAGACGGGAGCAGGGGGCGTCGATGCCGCCAGGCTCCTCGGTAACGAGACCCTTGACAGGGCCAGATCGGTGACGGGCAAGCTCTCCAGCGGCATCGCCGGGCGAGCGTTCCGTCGACGCGGGGACGACGATGAACGCGACGAGGAAGGCTGAGTGGGCGCCGACCATCAACCACGTGAGCTTGACGCCTGCGGACTCAGGCCCGACTACACCCTCGATCGCGATGAGCCCGCAATGCTCACCCCACCCGGATGACGACCTTCCCCTGGACGTGCCCCGACGCGCTGAGCTCGTGGGCCGCAGCCGTCTCCTCGAGCGGGAACACCCGCGCGACCTCGACCCGCAGGGCGCCCGAGTCCGCCAGCCGGCCCAGCTCGGCGAGATCCCCCGAGTCCGGCCGCACCCACAGGTACGTGCCACCGTGCTCGGCGACGGCGGCGTCGGCCACGGAACCCAGCCGCACCGCCGACGTCGCGACGTCGGGCGTCGTCGCCACGACCCCGCCGCCGATCAGGTCCAGCACCACGTCCACGCCTTGGGGAGCAAGCGCACGTACGGCGTGGACCATCCCGTCGCCGTACGGGACCGGCTCGCCGCCGAGGCCGCGCACGTAGTCGTGCCGGGCCGGCGAGGCCGTTCCGATGACGCGCGCGCCGAACGCCTTCGCGATCTGCACCGCGAAGCTCCCCACGCCTCCGGTCGCGTTGTGGATGAGCACCGTGTCGCCCGAGGTCACGCCGAGCCGACGCAGCGACTGGTACGCCGTGAGCCCCGCGAGGGGCAGCCCGGCCGCCTCCTCCCAGGACAGCGACGCCGGCTTCCGCGCCAACGTGCGCACGGGAGCGGACACGAGCTCGGCCGCTGTCCCGCCGATGACGGCGTCCTTGCGCACGTAGCCGATCACCTCGTCGCCGACCGCGAGCTCCGGGGTATCGAGGCCCAGTCGCTCGACGACACCCGCGACGTCCCATCCCGGGACCACGGGGAACACGGTGTCCATCAACCCGTCGAGGTGCCCCTCGCGGATCACGCGGTCGACCGGGTTCACCGACGTGGCCTGCACGCGGATCAGCACCGAGTCCGCCCCCACCTTGGGAACGGGCAGGTCGACGACCTCGAGGACCTCAGGACCGCCGAAGCGGGAGTACGCGACTGCTCTCATGCCGGTGTCCAACGGCTTCCGGCGCGCTGCTGTTCCGACGACCGGCACGAGCATCCACGACGGCCCCGTCCCTCGCCGCCCTGACGCTCCTCGACGCGACGCGCACCAAGTTCACCCGCCCGGCCAGGGGGCAGTCGGGTGACATCGTGCTCACCACGCCCACCCGCGCGCCGATGATGCACGGGAGTCGTCACCGACCCACCGGGTAGCGGCCCGGCCAGAGCCCGTCACGGGGGACGCATGAGCAGCCGGAAGCCGGACGGTCGCCGCAAGGTGGCGCTGGTGATCCGGCGAGCCGCGATCGGGCTGTCGGCGTCGATGGCGCTGACGGTGCCGTACCTCTGGGGCACGTGGGAGGACGCCAACCGGCCTCAGATGCTGATCCTCACCGCATCCTTGCTGGTGGTGGGTCTCGCTGCGCTGGTCGCCGTCCTGCGGCTGTCACGCCTGCGCGCCTCGGTCGTCGTCGCGCCCAGCCTCTCCTTCCTGACGCTCGCCGCGTTCGCCGCCCTCGCGTACCTCGACGGGGGCATCGCGAGCCCGCTCGGCACGCTCCCGCTCGCCGGCATCACGCTGCTGGCCATCGTGGTGAGCTGGCGGTGGTTCCTCGTCTACGGCGCCGTGGGCCTCGGGGGGTATCTCGTCGTCGCCATGGTGGGCGGGCCGGCTCCACCCGGGCACGCGGTCGCCTACACGGCGGGCTTCGCGATGCTCGCCGGCGTCTGCTCCTTCCATGCGCACTCGCTGCGTTCGATGCGCAGCCGGCTCGCGGCGATGGCCGACCTCGACCCGCTGACCGGGTGCCTGAACCGAGGTGCCTTCGACCGACGGGTAGCGCAGGAGGTCGCCCGAGCGGCGCGGAGCGGTCAGCCCGTGACCGTGGTGCTCTTCGACCTCGACGACTTCAAGGAGACCAACGACGCGCTGGGTCACGGTGCCGGGGACGAGCTCCTGCGGTGGACGGGGCAGACCTTGAAGGCGGGCGTGCGCACGCACGACGCGGTCGGTCGGGTCGGCGGTGACGAGTTCGCCGCCGTCCTGACGGGCGGGACACCTGGCCAGGCGGCCGCCGTGAGCGAGCGGTTGCGGAACCTCCTCGCAGACCACGTCCGTTCGAGCGTCGGGTACGCCACCTACCCGACGGACGGCGTCGGCCCCGACGAGCTGCGCCGGATCGCCGACGAGCGTCTCTACGCCGACAAGGTCTCGAGCGGCCGCTCCGCCCGCGAGCCCGTCGCGGCGCCGGCCGAGGGCTCGGTCACGAGGACCCCCGCCGTCGCGCGCACCGAGCGCCAGCGCCACGCCGTCGCGCAGATGGGCTGGCTCAGCGCCTTCAGCTTCGCGGTCGGTGCGTACTACGTCGCCGCCTTCGACCGGCCGCAAGCCACCGTGCTGCTGGTGCTCGCCCTCGTGGGCGCGGCGATCGGTCTCGGTGTGGTGCTGAGCGCCGGGAGGATGGCTCAGTCGCGGCGGGGGCTGCGGTACCTCAACGCCGTGACCGTGCTGGAGGTCGTCCTGTGCGCGGTGATCGTGGTGCGCGACGGCGGCGTCGAGTCACCGACCTCGCTCGGCCTGCTCAACACGATCCCGCTGATCGCGCTCAGCGCCCCGCTGCGCATCGCGATCCCGGCGATCGGCGCGCTCTCCGTCGTCTACGTGGCGATCGGCGCGACCATCGGCTCGCCGGAGCCGTGGTTCGTCGGCGCGACCATGATGATCTTCCTCGCCCTGGCCGTCGCCTGCGGGACCCACGGCCGGTACGCGGCCCTGCAGCGCCGTCGCCTGACGGCGCTCTCCCGGACCGACGCCCTGACCGGCGCCCTCAACCGCCGCGGCTTCGACGAGCAGTTCACCGCCGCTCTCTCCCGCGTCGCCCGGACGCCGGCGCCGCTGTCGCTGCTCCTGCTCGACCTCGACGACTTCAAGGCCGTCAACGACACCCACGGCCACGCCGCCGGCGACGAGCTGCTCCGCTGGGTGACCGACCGGCTCACGGCTGCCGTCCGTGCGGGCGACGGCGTCGGACGCCTCGGCGGCGACGAGTTCGCCGTCCTCCTGCCCGACTGCTCCGCGGCCGACGCCGCCCGCCAGGCCGAGCGCATCCGCGACCTCCTCGGCGCCCGCATCGGCTGCAGCACCGGCACGGCGACGCTCGGCGTCGACGGCGGCGACCAGGAGGAGCTGTACCTGCACGCCGACCGGGCGCTGTACGAGCACAAGGCCCAGGCCCGACGCCGCGTGGAGGCCCCCGTGGAGCGGTGAGTCCGGGGGGGCAACCACCCGGTGGGCGCGCGCCCGAAGGACGGTAGGGTTCACGACCGAAGAACGGTCCGGTACGGGTGCGACGAGCGCCGGCCCGCAGAGGTGAGAGCGTGTCCCGGGCCCGGTTGTCGGAGGGTGCTTGTAGCGTCCCGCCGAGGGCCGGAACGGGGGTGAGGCGGGCATGCAGCTCGCGATCGAGGATGGCGAGATCCGCCGCGTCGTCGGCGGGGGCGCGTATGCGCGCGGTGCCGACTACGCGCGAGGCGGGCGAGTCCTGACGCGACGGTGGGACGGTGGTGCGTCGACCCTGAGCGGGACCGTGCGCGGGTCCGGACGGTCGACCTACTCGACCACGGTGGCGATGAAGCCGACCGCGACGGGGACCATGCGCGTCGTCGACTCGTCCTGCACGTGCCCGGTGGGGTCGAGCTGCAAGCATGCCGCGGCGCTGCTGCTCCAGACCCGGTCGGACGCCGCAGGAGGCGTCCTGCTCGACGGCGGGCCGACAGCGCCCCCCGCATCCCCCGGACCCCGCGGATCGTCGCCCGGGACGGTGACCCCGCGCCAGCGCGCCGGCCGCCGGGCGAGCCCCGCCGCGCCGCCCGTGCCGGCCTGGCAGCGGCTGCTCGACGCGGCGCTCCACCAGGAGCAGCCGCCGCCCTCGCGCGGGCAGCCGCTCGCGTTGCAGCTCGAGCTGATGGCGCTTCCCGCGCGGCCCGGCCGCGGCGCCTCGGAGCGATTCCGCCTCGCGGCACGGCCGGTCGTGCGTGGCGCGCGCGGACGGTGGGTGCGCACCGGCATCTCGTGGGCCGACGTCGTCCACGGGTACGCGTACCGGTTCGACGCGCGGCCCGTGGCCGCGCTGGGTGCGCTGCACTCCCTGGCGGCGTCGGGGCACGGCGGGACGTACCGGTACTACGGCGGCGACGTCTCGGTCTACCTCGACGACATCGGCGGGCGCGCGCTCTGGCAGGCGCTCGACGACCTCCGTGACGCGGGGGTCCCGCTCGTGCACGCCCGGCACGACGAGGCCCCGGTGACCCTCCTCGCCGCCCCGGCCCGGGCGCTCGTGGACCTGCGCGCCGACGGCGACGCCATCGTCGTCGCCCCCGGCGTCCTGGTCGACGGCGAGGTCCGGCGCACGGCCGACGGGCACGTCGCCGGGCAGGTCGCGGGGCCTGTCACCGGGCAGGCCGACGGGCACGCAGGCGGCGAGCCGATCGACCCGAACCGTCTCCACCTCATCGGGGGCCGCGAACCGACCGGTGCCTACTGGTGGTCCGCCGCCGACGACGCCGAGCCGGTGCCCAAGAACCGCACCCTGACCCTGGCCCGGTTCGCCGAGCCGCTCGCTGCCGAGGCCGCAGCGCTGCTGCGCGCCGGACAGGTGCTGCGCGTGCCCGCGGCGCAGGCGGACCGGTTCTGGCGCGAGTACTACCCCCGCCTGGCCGCGCGGATGCGGGTCGACACCCGGGACGGGTCGGTCGAGCTGCCCGCTCCGCCGCGCGCGGTGCTGCAGCTCGTCGTGCGGGCCGGCGAGGAGCACACGGTCGACCTCGAGTGGGAGTGGGAGTATCGCGCCGACGACGGCACGGCGACGCACACCGTCCCCTTGCGGCGCGTGCCCGGAGAGCAGTCGTGGCGATCGCCCGACGACGAGGCCCGCATCCTCGCGGCCGTGGTCGCGACCCTCGACCACACCGTGCCCGACGCCGCGGCAGCCGCCCCGACGAGCTCGGGCACCGGCGTGCTCGAGTCCCTGCTGACCGCCGTGCCGGCCGCACCGGGCGGCCCGGTCCAGCTCGCCGAGCGGTGCAGGCTCGGTCCCTGGCAGACGGTCGAGCTCGTCGGCTCGGTGCTGCCCGCGCTGCGCGCCCTGCCGGACGTCGACGTCGTCGTCGTCGGCGACCTGGCGGACTACCGCCAGGCCGAGCACGAGCCCCGCATCGAGGTCGACGCCGCGCCGTCGGCACCGAGTCCCGGCGTACCCGGGGCTGCTCCTGGCGCTACCGCCGGGCTCGCCGCGCCGGGTGCCGACCGCGACTGGTTCGACCTGCAGATCGACGTGCGGGTCGGGGACCGCGAGGTGCCGCTCGCGCCGCTGCTGCGCGCGCTCACGCTCGGGGAGGACCGGCTGCTGCTCGCCGACGGGCTGTGGCTGCGGATCGACACCCCCGCGCTCGAGAGCCTGCGCACCCTGGTCCAGGAGGCCCGGGCGCTGCAGGACGCGCCGAGAGGCCAGCTGCGGATCAGCCGGCTCCAGGCGGGCGCGTGGGGCGAGCTCGAGGCGCTCGGCGTGGTTCTCGGGCAGGCGCGGGCATGGCGGGAGGTGATCGCCGACCTGCGGCGCCTCGAGGCGTTGCCCGACGACGTCCCGGTGCCTCCATCCGTGCGGGCGGACCTGCGCCCCTACCAGCGAGCAGGCTTCGAGTGGCTGAGCCGGCTGTGGACGGGCGGGCTCGGCGGGATCCTGGCCGACGACATGGGCCTGGGCAAGACGCTCCAGGTGCTCGCCCTCGCGGCCCGGCTCCGGCTCGACGCAGGCGCCGTCCTCCCCGAGGGGGCGGAGCGGCCCGACGACGTGGCCTCCGACGGCCACGCCGTGACGGCCGCCGCGCCGCTCCTCGTCGTCGCCCCGACCTCGGTCGTCGGGAACTGGGCGGTCGAGGCCGCCCGTTTCGTGCCCGACCTGCGCGTCCGGACCATCGAGCGCACCCGGGCCAAGCGCGGGACCGACCTGGCCGACGTCGCCGCAGGGGCCGACGTCGTCGTCACGTCCTACGCCCTGTTCCGGCTGGAGTTCGACGACTACGCCGCTCTGCCCTGGTCGGTGCTCGTGCTCGACGAGGCCCAGATGGTCAAGAACCACGAGTCCCGGACCTACGCGTGCGCCCGACAGCTCGGCGCGCGGGTCAAGGTGGCGATCACCGGCACCCCGCTCGAGAACACCGTCATGGAGCTGTGGGCGCTGCTCGGGCTCGTCGCGCCTGGGCTGTTCCCCTCGTCGCAGCGATTCACGGAGCTCTACCGCACCCCCATCGAGCGCGAGGGCGACGCCGAACGACTGGCCCTGCTGCGCCGTCGGATCCGCCCGTGGGTGCTGCGGCGGACCAAGGAGCAGGTCGCGGCCGACCTGCCGCCGCGCATCGAGCAGGTGGTCGAGGTCGAGCTGGCCGCCCGCCACCGCGCGGTCTACGACCGGCACCTGCACCGCGAGCGCCAGAAGGTGCTCGGCCTGCTCGACGACCTCGACGGCAACCGGTTCGAGATCTTCCGCTCGCTCATGCTCCTGCGGCGCCTGAGCCTGGACCCGAGCCTGGTCGACGCCGCGCACGCCGGGGTTCCGGCCACGAAGCTGGACGTGCTCGACGACATGCTCCGCGAGATCGTCGCCGACGGGCACCGGGTGCTCGTGTTCAGCCAGTTCACCGGGGTGCTCGCCCGGGTCCGGACCCGGCTCGAGGCGCGCGGCGTCGAGCACTCCTACCTCGACGGGACCACGCGTCGTCGGGCCGCGGTCATCGAGCGCTTCCGGACCGGGGAGGCGCCGGTGTTCCTCATCAGCCTCAAGGCCGGCGGCTTCGGGCTGACGCTGACGGAGGCCGACTACGTCGTCGTGCTCGATCCGTGGTGGAACCCGGCGGTCGAGGCGCAGGCGGTGGACCGGGTGCATCGGATCGGCCAGCGACGCACGGTGGTGGTGTACCGGCTCGTGGCGACCGGGACCATCGAGGAGAAGGTGATGGCCCTCAAGGAGGGCAAGTCGGCGCTCTTCGACAGCGTGCTGGGCGGCGGTGAGCTGGCTGACTCGCGGCTGTCGGCGACGGAGATCCGAGCGCTGCTCGAGTGACCGCGTGACCGACGCTCCGCCCGTTCCGCGTCACGGGCACCAGCGCAGCAGCGTCGTGACCATCTCCCTGGTCACGAGGCACGGAACATGACCGTCGAGCACCACCGCGTCGTCAGCGGTGCCGAGGCCAAGGCTCACCTGAGCGAGCTCATCAAGCCCGTCGAGACGGGCGAGACCGTCGAGATCACCAAGCGGGGGCGGCCCGTGGCCACGGTCTCGCCGATCCGGCCGGCCAAGAGTCCGGTCGACCTGGCCTGGCTCCGCGGCATGACCGACGCGATGCCGTACCAGGACGTCCACGCCGCGCTGTCAGCCACGGTGCGCCTCGGGTACCTCGATACGCCGGGCCGGATCACGGCGTCGGCGGCGTTCGACACGCTGGTGAGAACGTCCTTCACGATGGTCGACGTCGGGTTCGCCGGGTTCCGGCTCGCCGCCCGGCTGCTCGAGACGCCGGAGACGGGACTCAGAGCGGGCGACGCGCTGCACCTCGCGGCCGCCTCGGCCGCCCCGTGCACACGTTCGACCGCGGGACGGCGCGTGCAGCGGGACTTCTCGGCCTCCCGGTCGTGGGCCCCGTCAGTGAGCGCTAGGTCGGTCATCGACGATCCGGGCATGCGTCTCATTCGGCGTCGCTCGGTCAGGAGTTGCCCATCGCTTGCCCGCTCAGGCAACATAGTGCGCGTTCAGACAAGATCGATCCCGCCAAGGAGGCGACGTGGACTGGGCGAATCCGGTCGCAGCGCTGATCCCCGGCATGGAAGGGGTCGTCCTGCAGCAGCTCCACCGGGTCAACAAGCCGCAGACCGCGCCCGAGGTGCACAGGCGAGCCGGTGCCGGCTCGCGCACCGGTATCCGCTACGCCCTCGAACGTCTTGCCGCTCAAGGTGTCGTCACGGCGACGATCATCGGGAACGTCGTCCAGTACGAGCTGAACAGCCATCACGTGGCCTACCCCGCCGTGACAGCCGCCCTCAAGACCTACGACCCCTATGGGTTGCTGCGGGCGAGGCTCGCCGAGCTCCTCGAGGAGCACTTCCCTGACCCCCGAGAGGACAAGCGGCCCTCTCTGGCGATCTATGGCTCGGTCGCCCGTCGCGAGGCAACCACCCGGTCCGACGTGGACCTGCTGCTCGTCCTGCCCGATCGCGTGCTCCCCTCGGCGGCCGAGGTCGAGCAGCTCGTCGCGGACCTCCACCACCACGTTCCCGCATGGACCGGCAACTACGCCCACGTCCACCTGACCTCACGAACCGACCTGGTCAGTGCATCCCGCGCCGACGACCCGATCGTCCGTTCGTGGCTCGAGGACGCCGACACCGTGATCGGGACCGACGTCCGCCACCTCATGAAAGAAGAGGCATGACCCCGCGATCCAATCCACGGGTGCGGGCGATGACCACGGCTGACGTGCGCGCCCGCGCGGACGCCGCACGCAAGTTCAACGAGGTTGCGCACCTTGCTGATGACGAGGACGGCGGGTACAGCCAGGTCGTCGCATCTCTTGCTGTGCTCGCCGGGATCGCTGCCGCCGATGCGATCTGCGGGCATGTCCTGGGTGAGTGCTCGCGCGGCCAGGACCACCGCCAGGCAGTGGCGATGGTCCGGCAGGTGAAGGGCGCGGACGACGTGGCAGCCGCACTCGGCAGGCTGCTCGACGTGAAGGACGGAGCGCACTACGGCACGACCGCGCTCACGGCGAAGGTGGTCACCGTGGCTTTGCGATCCTCAGCAACGACGCTCGAACGCATGGAGCAGATCCTGCGCCAGTGATTCCTCACACCTCGGAGAACCGCCGCAGCTCCTCCGCGAACGCCTTCTCGTGGGCGAGGTTGTTCCGCGCCGCCTCCAGCACGTCCGTGATCTGGTCGCCGATGAGCTCGTGCCGCTCGAGCAGCGCGTCGCGCAGCGCCTCGACCAGGTGCCGGTACCGCGACAGCAGCTCGATCACGTTGTCGCGCGCGTCGCCCAGCACCTGCTCGAGCTGCGCACGCGCGGCCGGGTCGCCCAGCACCGAGGTCACGAGGTCCTTCCCGGTCGGCAGGAACGACACGAGCGAGCCCGTCATGCCGGCCGCTCCGACCATCTGGGCCGCCGTCTTCGTCGCCGATGCGAGGTCGCTCGCCGGACCCGTCGTGGTGTGCCCGAAGAACAGCTCTTCCGCGACCATCCCGCCCATCGCGATCTGGACGAGCGCCCGCAGGTCGTACGACGACTGCGTGTAGACCTCCTCGCAGTCGCCGTGCGCGAGCAGCCCGAGCGCCGCACCGCGCTTGACGATGGTCAGCACCTCGAGCGTCCGGTGCGGCGCCACGAGCCAGGCGACGACGGCGTGCCCCGCCTCGTGCGTCGCGATCAGCTCCTGCTCGGCCCGGGTGTACGCGACCGGCTGCCCGATCCCGACCAGCTCCGTGATCCGGGCCTGCTCGATGTCGACGAACGTCATCGCGTCGCCGCCGCGGCGCAACGCGTTGACCAGCGCCTCGTCGAGCAGGTGCTCGATCATCACGGGCGTCCAGCCGTTCGTCGCCGCGGCGACGCGGTCGCGCAGCTGCGGGTCGTCGAGCTCGGGGTCGTGACGGCGCTTGGTCAGGAAGTGGTCGACGAGCGCGCGGCGGCCGTGCACGTCCGGCGCCTGGAAGGTGAGCCGACGGTCGAAGCGACCCGGCCGCAGGAGCGCGGGGTCGAGCGAGTCGGCACGGTTGGTCGCCGCGATCAGGAGGATCGGCGCGCGCACCGGCCTGCTCTGCTTGAGCTGCTTGTGCGCCGGCAGCAGCAGGTTCACGCGCGCGATCAGCTTGTTGCCGAGCCTGGCCCATCCGGTGGGCTCGTCGAACGACTGCATCTGCACGAGCAGCTCGTTGACGACCCCGCCCGTCCCCTCGCTCACGACGAGGTTCTTCACCACACCGGGGACGCGCCCGTGCCAGGACGGAGAACCCGGGCCGGCGGCGGCGTCGTCGGAGGCCAGCACGCCCCCGCGGCGCAGCGCGATCGCGTCGATCTCCTCGATGAAGCCGATGGCCCCGCCCTCGGCGCGCGCGGCCTTGCGCAGCGCCGTGAAGTAGGCGCGGATCTTCTTGGCGGTCGCGCCGTAGTACATGGACTGGAACGACGTCGCGGAGACGAACAGGAAGGGGACGCCGGCCTCGGCGGCCATGGCCTTGGCCGTCATCGTCTTGCCCGTGCCGGGCAGGCCCTCGAACAGCAGACCGCGGCGGGGTGTCCCGCCCATCTGGTCGGCGAAGCGGCGGTGGGTCTGGAAGAGGTCGATCGAGCGGCGCACGTCCTCCTTGATGGGATCGATGCCGACGACGTCGTCCATCGTCACGTCGACCTGCTCGGGGCGGTAGGTGACGTGAGGGGACCGGCCGGCCGCGACCTGCGTTCCCCCGAGGATCAGGATGAGGGCGAGGAAGAACGCGCCGGCGATCACGATCATGGGGTCGAGGGCGGGGACGGCCGGGATCGGTGAGCGACCCAGCAGCGGCATCGCGACGAACCATGCCTCGACCAGGATCACGACGGCGGCGAACCGGTAGACGCGCCGTCGGCGCATGCGCTCCCGCTCGAGCGCGATGTCGTGCATCGAGGTGCGGATCGAGGCGGCGACGGTGTCGGCCACGGAGCATCCCTTCCGTGCATGGGCCCGGCGGGGCGGGGTCCAGCCGGTGGTGCGAGGGCCGGGCGCCGGGGTGCCTCATGGTCGACCCGGCCGGAGAATCGGACAACTGGGGCGAAAGCCCGGGAGCGTACGAGTCACCCGGTCGGGTGAAGGGTTCCTCCGAACGGGTGCTCTTCTGCTCGCGCGCGCTGCCCGTACGTGGTGCCGGGTGCCGGGTGCCGGCACGGTTCCGTCGCGAGTTGTCAGTCCTGGCGCGCGCTATACGTTCCTGTAGGTCTGACAAGTCGCCGCGATCGCGAGTTGTCAGTCCTGGCGCGCGCTATACGTTCCTGTGGGTCTGACACGTCGCGGGGGCTCACAGCCCGAGGAAGTCCTTCAGGTACACGTCGACGTCACGCAAGGTCGCGTCGTCGACCAGCCCGACGACCTCGACCAGCCGGTCGCGTGCGACGGTCCGGACCTGCTCGGTCATCGCCCAGCTCGGCCGGTCGAGCCCCGGGCGCCCGCGCAGCAGCACGTGGTTCGGCCAGCCGCGGTCCGTCGTGGTCACCGGCAGGACGACCACGAGCCTGGTGACGGTCTCGACGTACTGGCGCGACGCGACCACGAGTGCCGGCCGGAACCCCGCCTGCTCCCGCCCACGCGTCGGGTCGAGGTCGAGCCATGCCACGGCTCCGCGCTGGAGCGCGTGCGGCGATGTCACGGGGTGGGGGGTCTGGACGGCCGCTCGTCAGGCACCGCATCGTCCGCGAGGGCGTCGAAGGAGGCCGTCTCCTCCGCGTACGACGCCTCGTCAGCCGGTGCCGTCGACGCCATCGCCTCGCGCATCGCGGCGAACCGCTGGTCGCGCGCCCAGCTCTCGAGCAGCTCTTCGACGAAGCTGCCTGCAGTGAGCCCGCGCCGGCGCGCCTCGGCGTTGAGGCGGTCCCGTACCACTGCGTCGACCTTGATCGTCGTCATCGTCACGCACCGAAGTATACGCAGCGTATACGGGGCGTCGACGCGCCACGAGCGCTTCGATCGCCCGTCAGTTGACGAGCTTCAGGCCCACGACGCCGCCGACGATCATGCCGAGGAACACGATCTTGAGCACGGAGACGGCCTCGGCGCCGGTGGCCATCGCGTACACGACGGTCAGCGTCGCCCCGATCCCCACCCAGACCGCGTAGGAGGTGCCGATGGGCAGCTCACGCATCGCGTAAGCGAGCCCGGCCATGCTCGCCACGAGAGCACCGAGGAAGACGAGCGTCGGCCCGAGCTTGCTGAACCCCTCGGACCTGCCCAACGCGGTGGCCCACACCGCCTCGAGCACACCGGAAAGAACGAGGATGCTCCACGCCATGACGACCTCCAGCGGGCCGTCTTGTCGCGCTCCGGGTACGGCACCCCTCGTCCGGGAGCCTGGTCGCAGGCTCCTGCCCAGGCTCTCACGCACACGTTCTCGGGCCAAACCGGCCCGCACCGCCTCGTCAGCCGAACCGGGCGGCGTCTCCCGCGCCGACGCGTACGACGTCGGGGAACCCCTCCGACCAGTCGACGACCGTGGTCGGCTCGGTGCCGCGATCGCCCGCGTCGATCACGGCGTCGACCAGGTGGTCGAGCTCCTCCTTGATCTGCCAGCCGTCGGTCATGGGCTCCGCGGCACCGGGCAGGAGGAGCGTGCTCGACAGCAGCGGCTCGCCGAGCTCGCGGACCAGCGCCTGGGCCACCGGGTTGTCGGGGATCCGGACGCCGACCGTGCGCTTCTTCGGATGGGCGAGCCGGCGGGGCACCTCCTTGGTCGCGGGGAGGATGAAGGTGTACGCCCCCGGCGTCGCCGCCTTGATCGCCCGGAACGCCGCGTTGTCGAGCTGGACGAACTGACCGAGCTGCGCGAAGTCGGCGCACACCAGCGTGAAGTGGTGCTTGTCGTCGAGGTGCCGGATCGAGCGGATCCGGTCCGCGCCGGTGTGACTGTCGAGCCGGCAGCCCAGCGCGTAGCAGGAGTCCGTCGGGTAGGCGATGAGCGCGTCGTCGCGCAGGAGCGCCACCGCCTGCGCGATGCTCCGGGGCTGCGGGTCGGTCGGGTGCACGTCGAAGTACCGGGCCATGGCGGGAGCCTAGGCCAGTCACCCGTCCCGGTTCCGAGTTCGCTGCTCCGGACTCGAGTTCGCTGGTCCTGACCAGCGAACTCGGCACCGGACCAGCGAACTGGCGCGTGTCGTGGCATCCGGAGGTGTGACTCGGCCCCGCGATGGGGGCGGCGCCGCTATGGTTCGCCGCATGTTCATGCCCGCGGGGTACGACGTCATGTGGACCCTCGTCGTGGTGGCGGCCTCGGTGATCCCGCTCGTCATCGGAGCGCTCATCCTGTACTGGGTGGTCCGTCGCGCGGTCCGGGACGGGATACGCGATGCGACGCCGCCGACGCCACCGTCGTCGGCACACCAGACGCCCGGTTAACGGCCCGTCAGCGCACGGGCGCGGAGCAGGACCTCGTCGAGCATCTCGGGCGTCAACCGGCCGGTGAACGTGTTGTGCGGGCTCACGTGGAAGCAGCCGAGGAGCGTGATCGAGCGTCCCTCGGGCCCGTCGATCCGCACCTCGACGCCGTGGCCGAACTTCGGCCGAGGGCGGGGAACCGACCAGCCCTGCTCGGTGAGCGTCGCGAGCAGCGCCTGCCACCCGAAGCCGCCGAGCACGATCGCGACGTCGGGCTCCAGCAGCTCCAGCTCGCGCTCGAGCCACGGCCCGCACGTGCGTCGCTCGCTCGGCGTCGGCGCGTTCGCGGGCGGCGCGCACCGTACGGGCGCGGTCATCCGGAGCCCCGTCAGGGCGAGCCCGTCGCCGCGGTGCGTCGACGTCGGCTGGGACGCGAAGCCCGTGCGGTGCAGCGCCGCGAACAGGAAGTCGCCGCTGAAGTCGCCGGTGAACATGCGGCCGGTCCGGTTGCCGCCGTGCGCGGCGGGCGCGAGGCCGACGACGACGACGCGCGCCCGCTCGTCCCCGAACCCCGGTAACGGGCGCGCCCAGTACGTCTCGTCCCGGAAGGCGGCCCGCTTCACCTCCGCCACCGACTCGCGCCACGCGACCAGCCGCGGGCACGCGCGGCACCCCACCACCAGGGCATCGAGCTCGCCGAGGGTCGACGCCGCCCGTGACGTGAGCGGGTACGCCGCGTCCTCGGTGCCGATCGGGGGCCCCGCGCCAGGGTGCGGCGGCCGCGCAACCTGCGCCGCGCCGTCGTCGGGCGCGGGGTCGGACGAGGGATGCGCGGTGATCTCTCAGCCCACGCTGACCAGGCCGGCTGCGCTCAGCGCGCTGTACGCACCGAGCAGCAGGATGGCGACGCCGCTCACGCCGAGCGCGACGCTCGCGAAGCGGCCGCCGCGGAGGTCCGGCTCGACCTCGGTGTAGCGCAGGTACCAGGCCGCGACGGCGACGGCGGCCAGGAAGATCCCGCCCGCGATCCCGCCGATGAGGATCATGACGAACGGCGACTGGATCCACAGGAAGGTCGCGAGCCACATCAGCGGCAGCACGACGATGAAGAACCGCATCCAGCTGTTGCGCTTCTTCCAGTCCGTCCAGTCGTAGACGCCGAGGATGCTCAGCGCGTTCGCCCAGGACCGCGACCACGACGGGATCGCCGCCCAGATGGTCGAGCCGAGCGCGGCCAGCGCGCCGATCAGGAAGAGGATCCGACCCCAGTCGCCGAGCACGCTCGAGTACGTCTCCGAGAGCACGAGGATCATGTCGTTGCCCTGCGGCACCAGGCCCTGCGGGTGCAGGACGGCGGCGCCCATGATGTAGAAGGACATGGTCGCGACCGTGTAGATGATCCACGCGGTGAGCGCGTCGCGCTGCATGACGGCGATCCACCCGCGCGCGCGGCGCTTGTAGTCCGCGCTCCCGTCGTTGGGGCCGGACCAGCGGCCGTAGCCCTTCTCGAGGCACCAGTACGTGTAGGCCGTGATCTCCTCGGAGCCGACGCCGGTGAGGCCGAACATGGCGATCGCGATCCCGAGCGCGCCGGCCGGGAGCTGGAACGACAGGCCGGACGCGAGCTCGCCGCCCGAGTACGCGAACTCGGTGAGCGGGAGGCCGAGCGCGATCACCACGGTGACGACCACGAAGGTCATCGTGAGGAAGACCGCGACCTTCTCGATGAGGCTGTACCGGTTGGAGTAGAGCGTGACGATCGCGAGCACGGTGACGATCACGGCCCAGATCGTCAGCGACGTCGTCTCCAGCGGGCCGGACCCGAGCGGGAACAGGATGCTCAGCGCGGCCGCCATCCCGCCGATGAGCCCGCCGGTCTGGATGAGCTTCGACAGCGCCATGAGCGCCCACATCGCGAAGACCCAGCCGACCTTGCCGAACCGCGGCGGGACCTTCGCGTAGCCCTCCATGCCGCCCTGGCCCGTGACGATCGAGTAGCGCGCCATCTCGACCTGCACCGCGATCTTCACGAGCGTCGAGAAGACGACGAGCCAGAGGAGGATGAACCCGGCCTCCGCGCCGAGGGCCGTCGCGGTGATGAGCTCGCCGGCGCCGACCACCGACGCCGAGATGATCAGACCGGGTCCGAAGAACCGGATCGAGCCCCGCCACGTGGTCGGCGGCTCGCGTACCCCCTCGGGCTCCAGGAGGTAGGGGTCACCGTCGGTGGCGAAAAGGGTTTCGGGGGGCGGCGCCGCGTGCTCGGGCGACGATGCGGCGTGCTCGACCGGTGCCATGGGTCCCCTCGACAGGCGCGTGTCGTCCCCATGCTAGGAAACCGACGCGGGAGGCGCCTCCCGGGCCGCACGTGCCGAGGGTCCCGGCCCGCCGCTCGGCAGCGGGCCCGGGACCACTCAGGAGGAGAAGCCGTCGGTGGCCGAGGCGTGGTTGGTCGCGGCGGCGGCGGCGGACGGCACGGGCGAGCTCGACGACGTCGTCGGGGATGCCGAGGAGGTGACGCCCGCGACGCCGCTCATGAGCTGGGACAGGTCGAGACCGGTGAGCTTCTTGATGATCTCCTGGCCCTCGCCGAGCACCGAGGCGACGTTCTTCGTGAGCGACGACGCGCCGTCGGTCGAGATGACCGTCATCTGGCCCACGGCGCCGATCGGCTCGGCGGCCGCGCGGACGATCTCGGGCAGGCGCGAGATGACCTCCTGCGCGATGGCGGCCTGGCCGTACTTCTTGAGCGCCTCGGCCTTGGCGTCGGTGGCGGCGGCCTCGGCGCGGCCCTCGGCCTCGGTCGCGGCGGCGCGCGCCTCGCCCTGGGCCCGGACACCGGCGGCCAGGGCCACCTGGCGGTCGCGCTCGGCCTCACCGGCGCGACGGACGGTCTCGGCGGCGGCCTCGGCGTCCTGGAGCGCGGCCGTCTTGTTGGCCTCGGCGATCGTCCGACGTTTGAACGCGTCGGCCTCGGTCGCGGCGTTCGCGGCGTCGCGCTCCGCCGTCGCCTGCTGGACCGCGGCGTACGCCGCGGCCTCGGCGGGCTTGCGGACCGAGATGTCGAGCTCCTCCTCGGTCACGCGCGCCTGCTCGGCGAGCGCCTGGCGCTGCTGCGCGGCGACGATCTGGTCCTGCTGCGCGCGGGCGAGCTGGCCGGCGGCCTCGGCCTCGGCGTTGGCCCGGTCCGTCTCGGCCTTGATGAGGGCCTTCTTGAGGTCGAGCGCCTTCTGGCGCTCGGCGATCTGCTCGGCGGCCTCGATGACGGCGAACTCGGCGATCCGCTGCGCCTCGGCCTCGGAGACCTCGGCGACCTGGCGGGCGCGGGCGTTCTCGGCGCGGCCCAGGTTGCCCAGGTAGTCCGAGCCCGGCGTCGAGATGTCCGAGATGTTGAGCAGGTCCACCTGGAGGCCCTGCTCGGCCAGGTCCGTCTTGGTCGAGTCGACGACCCGGTCCGAGAGGCCCTTGCGGTCGGAGATGATCTGCTCGATCGTCATGTCACCGACGATCGAGCGCAGCGAGCCCTCGAGGGACTCCTTGATGATCTCGGTGAGCGTGCCCTGCTGGGACAGGAACCGCTGGGCGGCGCGACGCACGCCCTCCTCGTCACCGCGGACCTTGAAGTTGATCGACGCCTTGATGGCGATCTTGATGCGGTTCTTGTCGACGCCCTCGACCGTGATCCCGATCTGGCGCTGCTCGAGCGAGATCGGGAAGCCCTGCTGGAGGATCGGCCAGACGAACACGCGGCCACCGACGACGACGCGCTGCCCCGACTCGGCGGCGGCCGTCTTGCCGGCGCCGCGGCCGACGATGATGAGCGCCTCGTTCGGGGGGACGCGGCGGATGCGCTTCGCGACGAACGCGATGATCGCGACGAGCGCGAGGACGAGCGCCGCGACCGCGACGACCGTCACGGTCTCGGCGGCGAGCTGGGACAGGGCGTCCACGGTGACCTCTTTCAGGGTGGGCGGTTCGGCAGGGTCGGGCAGGTCGAGCGGGTCGAGCGGGTCGATGGGGTGCGGGTGGTCGGGCGGGAGCAGGGGTCAGGACGCGCGCCGCTCCGCGGCGCCGACGGGCTCGACCTTCACGCGGCTGCCGGACTGCTCGACGACCACGACGCGGGTTCCCGGCTCGATCGCGACGTCGGCCCACGCGAGGCGGCGCTCGAGCTCGCGCGCGTCGTCGAGGCTGACCTCGCCGCTGCCCGACGGCGTGATCGTGGCGGTGACGACGCCGGTCACGCCCGTCAGGGAGCGTGGCTGCCCGTCCTCGGTCGCGCGCAGGCGGGCGACGAGCCGTTGGACGACCAGCACCGTCAGCACCGCGAACAGCGCCGCGCCGACGTACGCCCACACCGTCGGGAGCCCGTTGGCGGTGACGATCGCGCCGATGGCCCCGAACACGACGGCGCCGGCACCGAGCGACGTCCCGGACAGCGCACCGTCGCCGAAGTCCAGCACGTCGCCGAGCGGGAGCGCCACGAGCAGCAGGACGAGGCCGATGCCTCCGATGATGAGGAATGTCAGCATGCGCCGTCCGCCGTCCCCTGCCCGGTCACTGCGACTGTCGTCGCTGGTCGCCGCACCCTACCGGGGCGAGACACCTCAGCGGGCGAACATGATCGGCCGATCGGGGGCACCAGACCGAGACCGTGCGGCGACCGCGCGCTGCCGCTCAAGGCCGGCCCGCGAGATCGAGCGTCGCACGCGGCGCCGGCGCCTGCGTGGTGCAGTCCTGTGCCACCCCGACGGGACCTGCCGGGGCCTGGCACGCCGGCGGCGGGATGTCGACCGGCGGCCGCGGCACCTGGCTGCCGGGCGCGGACGGTGTCGTCGGCAGGTCCGGGACGAGCGGTGACCCGCCCCCCAGCTTCGCCAGCTCGCCGAGCCGTGGCAGCGCAGCCCGGCCTGTCGAGGCGACGGCGAGCGTGACGGCGAGCGGGTCGACGAGGTCGCCCACCCGGGAGACCGCGGCAGCCGCGCGAGCGGTCCGCGACGTCGTCCCCACGGCGGTCGTGCCGGCCTTGACGCCAGCCGTGGCGCCGAACGTCACGACCCCCGCGCCGAGCGTCATCACCGTGAAGAGTGCGTTCCCGGCGGCGCGTGCGGGGTCGTCCGCCCAGAGGTCCCACCCGACGGCCGCCTTCCCGACGGCCGTCCAGGCCTCCCCGGCGGTCCCGAGCGACACGCCGTCCTCCGAGACACCGACGAGCGTCCCGAGCGCGCGCCATCCCGTCGCGGCGGTCTCGAGCGAGAACCCGTCGCGGCCGAACCCGGCCAGGCCGACGATGCCCTCGAGGGGCACGAGCAACGAGTCGACCACGATCCCGTCCCAGAGCAGGCGCTTGGTCGCGTCGAGGGCCGCCTTGGCGCACGGGTCCCGACGCGGGACGACGGGCCCCCACGGCATGACGATGTCGGGGCTGATGGCCTCGACGCCGTACCCCCACGGGTCGTCCACGGACGTCATGGGGCGCCACCCCGCCAGGCAGTCGAGGCCGACGATCAGGTTGGCGCACCGCCTCTCCGCGTCCCACAGGGCGATCTGCTGGGCATCGACCTTCACCCGCAGATCGGTGTTCCGGTCGACCAACGCCTGGTCGAACTGCCAGTCCGGCGTGGTGGTGGTCAGTCGGACGAACGCGCGCGCGTCGTCCTGGAGGGTGCGCAGCGCCCGCGTGATCGGGCGCACGTCCTCGGCGAACGTCCGGAGCGCTCCGGCGACGAGGCCGAGCCGGTCACCGACCCACCGGGCAGCCGGCTCGACCGGGTCCATCAGCGCCCACAGCGTCGGCGCCTCCGGCGCCTGGTAGCACGACGACAGACCGCGCCAGGCCAGCACGACGGCCGCGCCGCCGTCGCGCAGGTCGTGCGCGCGCGTGGTCAGCGCGACCGCTGCGTCCAGGATCGCGTCGGCGTCGAGGTCGCTGCCCGGGATCGCGTCCGGGACGATCATGCGCAGCGAGCGCCGATCGATCGCCGCGGCGGTCATGCGCCGTTCCTGGCGACCGATTCCAGACGGCCGCCGAGCGCGACGGACGCGGCCATCGCCTGCTGCTCGGCCGCCATCTGCTCGTCCCCGCGCTCGTACGCGACCGTGGCGGTCAGTGCGCCCGCCACGGCATCGTCGATCCGCGCGTCCACCAGCCTGAGCTCGACCGCGCGGTTCTCGACGAAGATCGCGAGCGCTTCGCCGATGACCGGGCTGTCGGCGCACGCGTCGAGCGCCCCCGCGATCGCGGTGTCGATCCCTCGCACGGTGTCGTCGAGGCCGGCTGCCTCGAGCCGTACGTGCTCCAGCACGGCCCGGACCTCCGCCGGGGAGATGCTCCACGAGGTCACTCGTGCCTCCAGTCACCCGTCCGCGGTGGCGCCGCGTCGCGGGGCCGTCATCGGCCGCCCGATGCCGAAGCTAGGAGCGAACGCGCCGACGCCTCGCGGGTCATGCACACCTGGGCGGTCTTGGCTGGGCTGTGGGCGGCTCACGTGCCGGCCGGCCGACGCGGTCGTCCACAGGGCGCGACAGGATGCTCCTCCGTGAAGCAGCCGGATGTACGTAGGTGGACGGCTCCTGCTCCTTGGTGGGTGGAACTCGACGCGGTCGCCCGGGCACGGGCCGACGGCGCCGCACCCGGAGCAGCTCCCCGTCCCGAGCCCTGGCGGCCACCATGCAGAGCAACACCACCGAGAACGTCTTCCGGTTCATGCAGCTGAGGCCGGTCGCGCCGGTCGAGCTCGACCCGAGCGGCGCGGGCGGCGTCGACCTGGTGGAGTCCCGGCTCCTGCACGCGCTCGTCGACGCGCGCCCTGACGAGCGCACCGCGATCGCGCACGAGTTCCTCGCGCAGGACGAGCGCGGGCAGGCGGTGCTCGACTCGACCGACACCCGACGCGTCGTGGCCCTCGCCCGGGACGTGCTGTGCCGCGGGGGGACGACTGCGGATCTCGTCGCCGCGCTCGCCCGGGAGATCTCCGCGTCCGAGACCTCCGCGTCCGAGATCTCCGCGTCCGATGGGGCCGCGGTCGAGGGGGGCTGGCCCGGGGCCGCCTCCGAGCGGTTCGCCGACGCGTTGGACGCCCTGTCAGACGCCGTCCTCGCTCGCCGGGTGCGCGGCGGCGCGAAGGACCGTGGGCGGTTCGAGCGGCTGCTGCGGCTCCACGCGCTCGTCGTCGACGGCGGTCGGCGGACCGATCAGCGGCTGCGCAGCTACCTCCACGCCCCGGTGCGGCTGCCGGCTGCGCTGAGGGACGTCGTCGGGCAGCCGGCACGCGGGCTCGGTGCGCGCCGCGCGCGGGGCGACCAGGACGCCGACGGCGCCGTCGGGCAGGGAGCCGGCGACGCCGTCGCGCAGGGGTCGGCGCCACGCCTGTGGGGCCGTGCCCCCGACCTGTCCGCCGCGACGCGTGTCCAGCAGGCAGTCGCCGAGCTGGCCGGGTACGCGCGTCCCGGGCTCCTCGTGGTCCCGGGCGTCGACGTCCGCCCCACTGACGCCGACGACATGGCGGAGGCGAGCGCCGACGCGCACGCCGACCCCGAACGCCCCCGGCGCGTCCCGTACTCCCTCGTGCCCGACGCCGTCGCGCGCCTGTCGCAGCCGACGCTGCAGCTCCTCGCCGACCTCGAGCTGGACCCGACCGCGCACCCGCTCGAGGTCGTCGTCGACAGGCTGACCGCCGAGCTCGAACGGCGGGTGCGCCTGGGCCTGCGTCCCGCGCCTCTCCCGCCGCCGCCGGACGTCGACGACGACGAACGCCCCTACCTCCGCGACGTCGGCGTGGCCGACCTGCTCGTCGTCAAGCAGCACCTCAAGCGCTACCAGCGCATGGACGTCGCGCACGTCGAGAACGTGCTCGCCGGCGAGACCAGGTCCCGCAACCATCGTGCCCTCGAGCGCATCGAGGAAACCTTCACGACCGAGCGCGAGACCACGACCGAGCGTCAGACCGAGCTCGAGACGGCCGACCGCTTCGAGCTGAACCGCGAGGCTTCACGCACGGTCAAGCGCGACCAGGAGTTCGGGTTCGGGCTCTCCCTCTCCGGGCGGTACGGCCCCTCGGTCGAGTTCTCGAGCGAGGTCCGGGCGAGCAGCTCCACCTCGACGGAGGACTCGACGACGAGCGCGCAGACCTACGCGCGCGACGTCATCGAGCGCTCGCTCGAACGGGTGATCGAGCGAGTGCGCGAGGAGCAGGTCCGCCGCATCACGCGCGAGCGCGAGGAGGTCAACCTCCACGAGCTCACCAACACGACGACCGAGCACGTCAGCGGCGTCTACCAGTTCATCGAGAAGGTCTACGAGAGCCAGGTCTTCAACTACGGCATCCGCCAGATGTTCGACTTCATGGTGCCGGAGCCGTCGTCCTACGTCTGGCACCTGGAGCGGTCGACGGCCGAGCTCGCGCTGCCCACTCCGCCGATCCCCCTCGAGACGCGCGCCCCTGATGCCACCGCGATCGACGAGGTCAGCTACCGGCCGCTCGCCGCGCTCTACGGGGCGGAGGGGATCACCACGCCGCCGCCGGTCTTCGTCACGGCGTCGTCGACGGTCATGCACGGCGAGGGGGCCGACGACGAGGGTGAGGAGGGCCAGCCGCGCAGCACCCTGACGCCGGACCTCGCCATCCCGGCCGGGTACCGCCCGTACCGCGCGACGGTGCAGCTCATGGCGCTGACCGACGACCTCCTGACGGTCGCCGTCACGGTCGGCCGGTCGCAGCGGGTGTGGCGGCCCGGCAGCACGACGACCGACGTCGGCTCCGACCACTCGATCGGACGGGTCTCGCTCGACATGGGCCTGCTGACGTCGGACGCCTACGAGGGCCAGAGCAAGCTGCCGGTGCACCTGCTCGCGTACGAGACGAACACCTACTCGGCATCGGTCGACGCCGTCTTCACCCGCACCCTCGAGCACTACGAGGCCTGGCAGCTGTCGACCTACGACAAGCTCGTCGACGCGTACCAGCGCAAGGTCCAGGTCTACGACAGCCAGGTCGCCGAGATCCAGGCCAAGGCCGACGCCGAGGCGCAGCGGTCCTCGTCGCGGTTCGTCGCGCCGCCCACGCAGAACCTCCAGACGGTCCGCGACGAGCTCAAGAAGCACTGCATCTCGATCGTCACGCGGCAGCGGTACGGCCAGTTCCAGGCGACCCAGGACACCGACCCGCCGTACTTCGACTTCACCGACGCCGAGGACGAGGGCAGCTTCATCCGGTTCTTCGAGCAGGCCTTCGAGTGGGACCAGCTCCAGTACGTCTGCTACCCGTACTACTGGGGCCGGCGCAGCACCTGGGCCGAGCGGTTCCTGCGGCAGGACGCCGACCCGGCGTGGCTCGAGTTCCTGCGTTCGGGAGCGGCGCGCGTCGTCGTCCCCGCGCGGCCCGGGTTCGAGGCCGCGATCGCCTACTACCTCGAGACCGGGAAGATCTGGCGCGGCGGGGAGGTCGACCCGGACGACCCGCTCGGCGGTCTCCCGGACATCGACGACCCGCTCTACGTCTCGATCCTCACCGAGATCATGGAGCGGACCGGTGCCCCGCAGGGCGAGATCCCGGTCGGCGAGCCGTGGCTCACCCACGTCCCGACGCCGCTGGTGGTCCTGCGGCCCGACGACGACCTGCCGCGGTGGAAGCGCGTCGACCCCGACGGCTGGGAGTGGGACGAGGACGAGTAGCGGCCCGCCGCCATGGGTGACCTCGCGCCGTTCAAGAAGCAGCTCCGCGTCCAGCAGGCGCAGCTGGCCGCGGTGCTGCGCGGCGGGATCGAGACGTCGCAGCGCATCGCGATCATGCGGCTGACCCTGGGGATCATGACCGAGATGCTCCGGTCCAGCCCGGTGCTCGTCGAGGGGTTCAAGGCCCAGGCCACCACGTTCATGAGCGCCGAGCTCGCGTGGCAGGAGGCCTGCACGATCATGGCCGAGAAGCGGCTGCGACCGATCCAGCGCGACCTGACCGCCTACAAGAACAAGGTCGCCGAGTACGACGCGCTGGTCGCCGAGAACCAGCGGAAGCTGCAGTCGGTCTACCGGGTGGTCCACGGCGACACCAAGCTCTACATCCGCTACAACACGCAGACCAAGACGGTCGTCGACGAGATCAACGCGGCGCTCCTGCGGGCCCAGGTGTTCCACGAGCCCGACGACGACTTCTTCAGGGTCACCGCCGAGCAGGCGCTCGACCGGCTCCTGCTCGTGGAGCGCCCCGACCTGTACGCCGCGTACCGCGCCGCGTCCGAGCTGCCCGCCGACATCATCGAGGTGCGGCCGGATCCCGTCGACCGACCGTTCTTCGTCGAGGCCATCGAGTTCGCCGTCGGGTTCATCCCGATCGTCGGGAGCGCCGTCGCCGCGTACGAGGCCTACTCGGGCAAGGACCTGTTCGGTTATGCGCTCTCGGACGCCGAGCGCGCGGTGCTCGCCGCGAGCATCCTGCTGCCGGCCGCGGGCCGGCTCGCCAAGCAGGGCCGCGCGCTCTACACGGCCGACCGGATGGCGTCGCTCTACGGGGACGACGCCGCGCGCTGGTCCTACGCGATGGCGATGGGCGAGCGCGTCTCGGCCGACGTCGCGGGGGTCCGCAGCCTGCGCGCGGCCGACGCGACCGTCGCGAGCAAGAAGCCGCTCGGGCGCACCGCGTCGCACGACGTCGCGCTCACGTTCGACCGGCTGAAGGTGTCGACCGCCGCGTTCAAGGAGACCCCGCAGGCGCTCGACCCGAAGCTCACCGCCGCCCTGCGCACCGTCACGACCCGGCACCCGGCGTTGGCCGGCCTGGACGAGCTCGCCCTCGACCGAGCGGTCCGCAAGGGCTACGGCAAGACGCTGGACGAGCGCGCCGAGGGCGTGAAGGGACAGCTGCTCGAGGAGCTGCTGGAGAACCGGGTCGTGACGTGGCTCCGCGAGGGCACGGGCAAGCGTGCGCTGGGTCTCGAGGACGTCGCGGGCGAGCTCGAGTTCTTCCCGGGCCACCTCATCCGCGGGTTCCGCGGGTCGCAGCTGACGGACGGCGTCCTCGTGCGCCGGGTGGGTGACAAGCTCGAGATCGTCGCGGTCTTCGAGGCCAAGGCGGGCGCGTCGTCGGCCGAGAAGCTGCACATCGGCAGCTCGAAGCAGACCAAGGCGGACCAGCGCGAGCTGCGGCGGTACGCACGCGACGTTCTCGAGGAGCTCGAGGAGCGCGCCAAGCTCGAGGGCACCAAGGTGACGGAGACCGTCGAGTCGATCATGGAGGGCGTCATCAAGACGGAGAAGGGCGGCCAGATCCGCCGGAGCCTCGAGCGGCTCACCGAGCAGGGGATGTGGGTCAACTCGCAGAAGGTCGACGTGACGATCGACCTGGCGCGGACCAAGTGGTTCGGCGTGGTGCCTCGGGACGTGCCGGCAGCCGTGGCCAAGGAGGTGCTCACGAAGCAGGGCATCAAGAACTTCGACGTGCTCGGCATGGACGTGCTCGAGAAGGACCTGCTGGAC
Organism: Cellulomonas fimi; assembly: GCF_012952065.1. Taxonomy (GTDB): domain Bacteria; phylum Actinomycetota; class Actinomycetes; order Actinomycetales; family Cellulomonadaceae; genus Pengzhenrongella; species Pengzhenrongella fimi_A. The sequence continues at coordinate 19,662 of NZ_JABCJJ010000010.1, read as the reverse complement.
GCCGCGAAGAGCCTTCTGACGAGCCTCGGTGCCGCTCCGTGACCCTCCCACGCCGCGCCCGAGGACAGCTCGGGGGTGAAACCGGGCGTCTCGGGCCGCCTCGCCGCGCGGCACCGGCGCGCCGGGAGTAGGAACGAGGGCAGCGTCAACGACGACGCGAGCGTCGACGACGACGCGGCCGAGCGCACCACGGGAGCAGCCGTGAGCAGTCGCAGATCTGTCCTGACCACGGTGTCCGCCCTCACCACGGTGTCCGCCCTCACCACGGTGTCCGCCCTCACCACGGTGTCCGCCCTCACCACGGTGGCCACGGCCGTCGCTCTCGCCCTGGTGGGCGCGATCCCGGCGTCGGGCGCGGGCACCGGGGTCGCCGCGGTCACCGCGGTCACCGCGCGCGGACCCGACCGGGCGCCGTCGTCCACCAACCCGATCAGCGCCGAGTTCGCCGACACCTACGCCGATCCCGCGGTGATCCGCGGCAAGGACGGCTGGTGGTACGCGTACGGGACGACCGACCCGCTGCTCGAGGGCGAGGGGACGCGCCACCTGCTCCCGATCTCCAGGTCGGCCGACCTGGTCGAGTGGGAGTACGTCGGCGACGCCTTCACCGAGGCGACGATCCCGTCCTGGGCGGACACCGCCGTGAACGCGGCCCTGTGGGCGCCCGACATCCGCTACGTCGACGGCGAGTACCGCCTGTACTACGTGGTGACGGAGTCGAACCTCAGCCCCGAGCGCAACGACAACGCCGTCGGCGTCGCCACGGCGCCCACCCCGACCGGCCCGTGGACCGACTCGGGCGACCCCGTCGTCGACCCATGGCGCGCCGGGCCCGACAACTACCTGTGGACGTTCGACCCGAACCACGTGATGGCCGAGGACGGCACGGAGTACCTGTTCTACGGCTCGTACTACGGCGGCATCTGGGTCACCGAGCTCGACGAGACCGGCACCGAGGCCGTCGGCGAGCCGACCCAGGTCGCCATCGACAACAAGTTCGAGGGCGCGTACGTCGTGCAGCGCGACGACTGGTGGTACCTGTTCGCGTCGACCGCGAACTGCTGCGCCGGCCCGACGACCGGGTACAGCGTCCAGGTCGGCCGGTCGCAGGACCTCACCGGTCCGTACGTCGACCGCCAGGGCGTCCCGCTGCTCGACTCGCGCGCGGGCGGCACGCCGACGCTCTACCAGAACGGCAACACCTGGATCGGGACCGGACACAACGCCGTGGTCCGGGACCTCGCCGGACAGGACTGGATCGTCTACCACGCCCTCGACCGCGAGGACCCGTTCCTCGACGAGCCGTTCGGGATCAACGAGCGGCCCATGCTGATGGACCGGCTCGACTGGATCGACGGCTGGCCCGAGGTCAACGCCGGCGCGGGGCCGTCCGAGGGCCCGATGCCCGGTCCGGTCACGGACGGGCGCTTCGTCACGACCTTCGACGACGGCCTGCCGCACCGCTTCGACGACCAGGGTGCGTGGACCACGGCCGAGGACCCGCAGTCCGGCACCTACGCCGCGGCTTCGGGTGACGGGGAGCACCTGCTGGTCACGCAGCCGTCGGCCCCGCGTGACGTGCGGGTCGAGGCGGACTTCCGCCTGGCCGACGCCGCCGACGCCGCCGCGTACGGCCTCGTCGCCGCCTCGCGCTGGCAGGCCGAGGGTCCGAAGCAGCGCAACAGCACCGGGACGGCGATCCAGGCGTTCGTCGACCCGGCGGCCGGCGAGCTGGTGCTGCGCACGGTCCGGCGCGGCGAGACGACCGCGGAGGTCCGCCAGGCCCTGCCGGAGGGCCACACCGCCACGTGGCACAGCCTCGCGCTCGAGGTGCGCGACGGCGTCGCGACCGCCGAGCTGACCGAGGCGCGGCTGTTCGACCCGCTCGCGGACGTGGAGCTGACGCTCCCGGCCGGTACGCGGCTCAACGGCCAGGCAGGCGCGTACGCGGGCGACGGCGGCGTGCACGTCGACAACCTCTCCGTCGTCGAGGCGGCGGAGCCCGTGACCGAGGCCGTGCCCCGGCCGACGCCCGGCACGCTGCTGCCGGAGTACAGCGACGAGTTCGCCGGCCCGGACCTCGAGGGCTGGACCGTGCTCGACGCCGAGGAGGCCACGGTGGTCGACGGTGAGCTCACGTGGGACGTCGAGGCGGGCGACCTCGGCGGACCGGGCCGCACGGCCGGCCTGCTCCTGCGCGACCCGCCCGAGGGCGACTGGACGGTCGAGACGCAGCTCCAGATCGACCTCGGCACGGATGACATCCGCAACTTCCAGCAGGGCGGGCTGGTCGTCTACGCGAACGACGACCTGTGGCTGCGCCTGTCGCACGTCGCGATCTGGAACACGCGGCAGACCGAGTTCGGCAAGGAGATGCCGTTCGCGGACGGGCTGTCCTACGGCGGGACGATCATCGGCCCGCCCGGCGACACGACGTGGCTGCGGATCGTCCACCGGACCGACGCGGCCGGGGAGAACGAGTTCCAGGCGTTCACGAGCAACGACGGATCCACCTGGGTGGCGGGCGGCACGTGGACCCTGCCGGCCGGGACGGACTTCCGGATCGGTCTGATCTCGCACGGGCTGCGGCCCGACGCGAACCCGGAGCCGGCCACGTCGGAGTTCGACTACTTCCGCGTCTACGCCGACTGACCCACCCCCGCCGAGTGCGACGTCCCGCCGGCCATCCGCTCGTGGCGAGCGGCGGGACGTCGCCCTCGCCAGGTGCCCGGGGCCAGGGGCGGACGCCGGAGAAGGTCACGGAATGGTGACGGAAGGCAAGTGCGTCGCGCCAGCGGGTGCCGAACCTGGACGTTCGCGGTACGAACGACCTACAGGAACGACAGGTCCACCTGTCCGCCCGCAACCACGCGGGCCCGGACAGCCTCACCAAGGAGCTCAACGATGAGAACCACGGGAAACCGGTCAGGCTCGCAGCGGCGTCGCCTCGTCCTCGGATCTGTCGCCGCGACGTCGGCGCTCGCCCTCGCGGCCTGCGGCGGCGGCGCGACGCCGGAGGAGGCCGCCCAGGGCGGCGGCGAGGCGCCGGAGTTCACCGGTGAGTACACCGGGCCCGAGGTCGAGCTGTCGTACTGGAACGGGTTCACCGGCGGTGACGGACCGTTCATGGACCAGCTCGTCGAGGAGTTCAACGCCGAGCACGACAACATCACGGTCGTCCAGAACACGATCCAGTGGGCCGACTTCTACCAGCGGCTCCCTGCTGCGGTCCAGGCCGGCGAGGGCCCCGAGGTGGGAGCCATGCAGATGGAGCAGCTCGCCACCAACGCCGCCCGCAACGTCATCGTGCCGGTGGACTCCGTCGCGGAGAACCTCGAGCTCGACGAGAGCGACTTCCCCGAGGAGGTCTGGAACGCGGGCATCTACAAGGACCAGCGCTACGGCATCCCGCTCGACGTCCACTCGCTGGCCATGTACTACAACACCGAGCAGTTCGCCGCCGCCGGCATCACCGAGCCGCCCACCGACGAGGCGTCGTTCATGGCCGCGCTCGACAAGCTGCAGGCGGCCGGGTACCAGCAGCCGTTCTGGATGCCCACGCTCTGGCCTGCCCACCTGATCTACCTGTCGCTGCTCTGGCAGAACGGCGGCGAGCCGTACGCCGAGGACGGCTCCGAGGCGCTGTGGGACTCCGAGGAGGGCGTCGCGGCGCTCGAGTGGATGCGCTCGATCGTCGACGCCGGCTACAGCCCTCCGAACGTCGCGATCGACACGCAGTACCAGGCCTTCAAGAACGGCGAGAACTCGATCACGTTCGACGGCATCTGGCAGATCAACGACCTCAAGGCGACCGGCATGCCGTGGGCGATCGCGCCGATCCCGGTGTTCGGCGAGAACGACCGCGTCTGGGCCAGCTCGCACAACTTCTTCATCACGCGCCAGGCGACCGAGGACGAGAACAAGTACCAGGCCGCACAGGTCTTCCTCGCGTGGATGTCCGAGCAGTCCGGCGAGTGGGCGGGGTCCGGGATGATCCCGGCCCGCAACTCCGTCCGCGAGGAGGGCGCCCTCGACGGGATGTCGCAGGAGGTCATCGCCGAGAAGATCGACACGCTGCGGTTCCTGCCGCCCGTCCCGGGCATCGGCCAGGTCCAGGCGGACGAGCTCGAGCCCGCGGTGTCCGAGTCCATCCTCGGCTCCGCGTCCCCCGAGGCGGCGCTCAGTCAGGCGACCAGCCAGGCGACCGAGCTCATGCAGCGCAACCTCGAGCAGTTCGGAGGCTGACCATGACGTCCACCCCCGTCGCGGCCCCCCAGAGCGGCGTCAGGGTCGACGACGTCCGTCGCGGGCCGCGGCGGGGCCTGGCGACCCACGGGAAGCTGGCGCCCTGGCTGTTCCTGGCGCCCTACCTGGTGCTCTTCGGCACGTTCGTCATCGCGCCGATCGTCCTCGGGTTGTGGATCAGCCTGCACCGGTGGGACTACACGCTCCCCGGCAAGCCCTTCGTGGGCGGGGAGAACTACTCCGACCTGTTCCGTCCCGACTCGCTCATCTACGAGTCGTTCTGGAACTCGATGCAGGCGACCGGCATCTTCACGCTGTTCAGCGTCCCGCTGCTCCTCGTGATCCCGCTGCTGGTCGCGCTCGTGATGAACAAGAAGTTCCCGGGGCGCAACCTGTTCCGGGCCGTGTACTTCGCGCCGTACGTGCTCGGGGTCGCGGTGGTCGCCGTGCTGTGGCGGTACCTGCTGGACCGGAACATCGGGCTCGTCAACTACTACCTCGACCTGGTCGGCCTGCCGAGCGAGACCGCGTGGACGACGTCGATCCCGGCCGCCTGGATCGCCCTGGTCGGGGTCACCGTGTGGTGGACGCTGGGCTACAACGCCGTGATCTACCTCGCCGGGCTCCAGGACATCCCCAAGGAGCTGTACGAGGCCGCCACCGTCGACGGCGCCAACAGGTGGCAGCAGTTCTGGAACGTCACCATGCCGGGGCTCCGGCCGGTGCTCCAGTTCGTCACCGTCATCACGATCATCGCGTCGGCCAACATGTTCGGGCAGTCGTACCTCATCACCCAGGGCGGTCCCGGGCGCGAGACCCGCACGGCGATCTACCAGATCGCCGAGACCGGCCTGCGGAACTATCAGATGGGGGCCGCTGCGGCCATGAGCTACGCGCTCACCCTCGCGCTCATGCTGCTCAGCCTCGCCGTGTTCTGGCTGTTCCGGGAGAGGAAGGCCTGACATGACCGACACGACGGTGCGCCGCGGGACGACCGCGGGCTCGAGCCGCGCCCGCCCGCCCGCGACCGCGGAGGGCGAGGGCGGCGCCGGACGCGGCGCGCGGACGTTCCTGCGCTACCTGCTGCTCGTCCTGGTCGGCCTGCTGTTCCTCAGCCCGCTGATCTTCATGATCGTGACGTCGTTCAAGACCCGGGCCGACGCCGGCGCCTACCCGCCGCAGTGGATCCCGAACCCGTTCACGACGCAGGCGTACGAGTCGATCCTCACCGCCAGCGGCACGCCGGTGCTGCGCTGGTTCGCCAACAGCATGATCGCGGCGCTCTCGAACGCCTTCCTGGTGGTCGCGACGTCGGCGCTGGCGGCGTACGCCCTGGCCCGCATGCGGTTCCGGGGCCAGAAGATCGTCTTCGCGCTGATCATCGCCACGCTGTTCGTGCCCCCGGTCATCCTGATCATCCCGAACTACCTGATCGTCGGTGAGCTGCAGTGGCTGAACACGTTGCTCGCGGTGATCGTCCCCACGGCGGCGTCGGCCTTCGGGGTGTTCTTCCTGCGGCAGTTCTTCCTCGGGATCCCGCTGGAGCTCGAGGAGGCGGCCCGCCTCGACGGTGCGAGCACGTGGGCGATCTTCTGGAAGGTCGTGCTGCCGCTCTCGCGTCCCGCCCTGGCGACGCTGGCGCTGCTCGCCCTCCTGACGAACTGGAACGACTTCCTGTGGCCGGTGTACGTGCTGTTCGGGCCGGACCAGCAGACGCTGCCGGCCGGCCTGTCGACGCTGCAGTCGGCGAACGCGGTGCGCTACGACCTCCTGATGGCCGGCGCGGTCATCGCGAGCGTCCCGGTCCTGCTCCTGTTCGTCTTCCTCCAGCGCTTCATCATCGAGGGCGTGTCCCGCTCGGGCCTCAAGGGCTGAGCGGGTGCGCGCGCCAGGGGCCCAGGCGCTCGCCGTCTCGCTCGTCCTCGCGCTCGCGGCCTGCGGTACGGGCGACGACGCCGGGTCCGCGACGGACGACGCCGGCTCCCCCGCGCCGTCGTCGGCTCCCGGTGCGACGTCGTCGGGCACTGCGGGGGACGGCGCGGGAGGCGACAACCCGGTCCTCGCGGACGACTTCCCCGACCCCGACGTGCTCGAGGTCGACGGCACCTACTACGCGTACGCGACCAACGGGAACAGCCGGAACGTGCGTGTCGCGCGGTCGGACGACCTGGTCGAGTGGGAGGAGCTGGACGACGCCCTGCCGCGGCTGCCGGCCTACGTGGTGCCCGGCAAGACGTGGGCCCCCGAGGTCACCCGGCTCGCGCCGGACCGGTACGTCCTCTACTACACGGCGACCAGCTTCCGGCCCGCGCTGCAGTGCATCGGGGTCGCGGTCGCGTCTGCGCCGGAGGGGCCGTTCGAGCCGGTGGGCGACGCGATGCTCGTGTGCCCGCCCGAGGAGGGCGGCGCGATCGACGCGTCGACCTTCCTCGACGCCGACGGCACGCAGTACCTGCTGTGGAAGAACGACGGGAACTGCTGCGGGCTCGACACGTGGCTGCAGCTCGCGCCCCTCACCGCGGACGGGCTCGCGCTCGCGGGGCCGCCCGTGCGCCTCGTCACGCAGGACCAGCCGTGGGAGGGGAACCTGGTCGAGGCGCCGACCCTCGTCGAGCGCGACGGCAGCTACGTGCTGCTCTACTCGGCCAACGACTACGGCGGCAGCGCGTACGCCATCGGCTACGCGACCGCGCCGGCGGTCACGGGTCCCTACACCAAGGACCCCGAGCCGCTCCTGACGACGTACCGCGACGCGGAGTACGTGGGCCCGGGCGGCCAGGACGTCGTCGTCGGGCCCGACGGCGAGGACCGCCTGGTGTTCCACTCCTGGTACGGCCAGAACACGTACCGCGCGATGAACGTGCTCCCGCTCGACTGGCAGGACGGCCGCCCGGTGGTCGAGGTCGACTGACGCGTCCCCATTCCTCCCGTTACCGCGGAGCTGTCAGGCGATGCGCGCCCCGGGCAGCGCGACACGTCTGACAGGTGTGCGCTCCGACGGGGTTGTCAGGCGGTGCGCGTGCCGGGGGCCGCGGGAGGTCTGACAGGTCGGAGGGTCAGCGTGCGCCCGCGACCGCGGCCTGCGTGGTGACGCGCTCGACCAGGTGGTCCGGGAGCACGTCGTAGTGGTCGTGCACCGCCTCGAACGTGCCGCGCCCCCCGGTGAGCGAGCGGAGGTCGAGCACGTACCGCACGATCTCGGCCTCGGGGACCATCGCGGTGATGACCTGCCGCCCGTCGTCGAGTGCGCTCGTGTGCAGGATCCGCCCGCGGCGCGTGCTGAGGTCGCCGAGCACGTCGCCCTGGCTCTCGCCCGGCACGGTCACCGTGACGCGCGAGACCGGCTCGAGCACCGACGTGCCGGCCGCCTGCAGCGCCTCGCGGAGGCCGTGCGCGGCCGCCGTGCGGAACGCCATGTCGGACGAGTCGACCGAGTGGTACTTGCCGTCGTAGCACTCGACGCGCACGTCGACGACCGGGAAGCCGCGCGGTCCGCCCGCGGCCATGGCGTCGGTCACGCCGCGCTCGACCGCGGGGAGGTAGTTGCGCGGGATGGCCCCGCCGACGACGGAGTCGACGAACTCGGCGCCCTTGCCGCGCTCGGTCGGGCTGACCCGTAGCTGCGCGACGGCGAACTGCCCGTGCCCGCCCGACTGCTTCTTGACCTTGCCCTCGACGTCGGCCGCTCCCGCGATCGTCTCCCGGAACGGGATGCGGACCGGCTCGGTCTCGACGTTGACGCCGAACTTGCGTGCGAGCCGCTCGAGCGCGACCGCGAGGTGCGTGTCGCCGACCCCGCGCAGCACCGTCTGCGCGTACTGCCCCGACCGCTCGACCACGAGCGTCGGGTCCTCGGCGCACAGGCGGGCCAGCGCCCCCGAGAGCTTGTCGTCGTCGGCCTGGGTGACCGGCTTGAGCGCGACCGCGTAGGGCGTCGGCCGGGGCTCGGGCCCGACGACGCGCACCGGGGTCCCGCGCGACGCGAGCGCCGAGCCGGTCGGGCTCGCGGCGAGCTTCGCGACGGCCGCGATGTCGCCCGCGACGACCCGGTCCACGGGCAGGTGCTCCTTGCCGCGCAGCCGGAAGAGCCCGTGCAGCCGCTCCTCGGCCCGGGTCGTGGTGTTGACCAGCCGCTGCTCGTTCGTGACCGTGCCCGAGAGCACCGTGAAGAGCGACACCTGCCCCACGAACGGGTCGGCGACGGTCCGGAACACGTACACGAGCGGGTCGCCCGCGGGGTCGGCGTCGACCGTGATCTCGTCGGCGTCGGGCGCGTCCCCGACGCGCACCCGGGCCGGACGGTCGGCCGGCGAGGGCCCGATCTCGCACAGGAAGTCGGCGAGCCGGTCGATCCCGACACCCGTCGTCGCCGAGCCGACCAGCACCGGGAACGCGACGCCGTCCCGGACCTCGTGCGCCAGCGTCCGCTCGAGCTCGGACGCCGTGAGCACGTCGCCCGCGAGGTACCGCTCGAGCTGCTCGTCGTCCCCCGAGACGATCTCCTCCGCGACCTCGTCGTGCAGGCGGTGCTCCTCGTCCGCCAGGTCGTCGGGAAGGGGCGCGGGGTGCCGGCCCGCGTCGTCGTAGGCGAAGCCCTGGTCGCTCAGCACGTCGGCGACCCCGTGGAACGCGTCCTCCTCGCCGATCGGCAGCTCGAGCGCGACGAAGCCTGAGCCGAAGCGCTCGCGCAGGCGGGCGAGCTGCGTGCGGAAGTCGGCGCGGGCCTTGTCCTCCTTGGTGACGAAGACGAGCCGCGGGATCCCCGCGGCTCGGCACTGCTCCCACACCTGCTCGGTGCCCACCTCGATCCCGTCGACGGCGCTCACCACCACCACCGCGAGGTCCGCGACCGACAGGGCCGCATCCACCCCGCCGACGAAGTCGGCGTATCCCGGGGTGTCGATCAGGTTGACGCGGTACGACTCGCCGTCGGACGCGGTCCAGTCGAACGGGGCGACGGCCAGCGAGAGCGAGATGCCGCGCTTGATCTCCTCGGCCTCGAAGTCGCACACGGTGGTGCCGTCCTCGACGCGGCCGGCGCGCGGGATCGCACCGGCCCTCAGCAGCAGGGCCTCGGCCAGCGTGGTCTTGCCGCTCGAGCTGTGGCCGACGAGGGCCACGTTCCGGATCCGGGGCGTCGTCGCCGTGTCCATGCGGGTCTCCTTCGTCGGAGTGTGGCTCGCGCTTCATGCTAATGAGCGGTGCAAGGGGCGCTCGTGGGTCGAACGGCCCGACGGCGAGGGGTCGCCGAGCTGGCTGCTCGGCGACCCCTCGCCGTCATGCTGGGCGCCTGCCGATCGTGCCGTCGCCCCCGCTCACTGCGCGGGGTTGACGACGTCGATGGTGAGGTCGTCCCCGGCGTCGCCCGTGACCGTGACCCTCACGCCGGCACCGGCGAGGCGGACGCTGTTCTGCGGGTTGTCCTGCGAGTAGTACGCGTCCGGGTCGCTGTCGTCGAACACCGGGATGCCCGGGTTGCTCGGCGCGCACGCCTCCCGCGGCACGACGGTCTCACCCTCGAGCCGCTCCGAGTAGAGGCACACCGCGTCCGTCGGCTCGAGGCCGAACGTCGCGTCGAACGGCTGGCGCCGGTTCGTCGGGCGTCCGAGCCCGTCGGAGTACGTGAACGACTCGGGCCGGGCGTCCACGACCAGCGCGTTCCCGGTGCCCGGGTGCTGCGAGACGTTGTTGTCCGGCTGCGAGTGGTCGACCGACCAGACGAGCATCCCGTTCTGGTACGGGAAGAAGTCGACCCAGCTCGGCATCGTGAACGGGCGGCTGAACTGGTACGGCCCGGTGCGCAGGGTGTCGTCCCAGCCGACGTACTCGCGGTTCTCCACGAGGTAGTAGCGGTCGCTGAAGCCCTCGACGGTGCCGTTGCTGACCTGCCACAGCCCCGTCGTCGTCCAGCCGTTCGCACCGCTCTCGACGTCGTCGGTGAAGAGGACGCGCGAGCCGGCCTTCATCACGATGTTGTCGATGAACGCACCGGGGTTGTTGACCGCGACGTCGGTCTGGTACCGGAACCGGAACCAGGACGGCTGGTCCTGGGCGACGTACGAGAACCGCACGCGGTCCCACTCGCCGTCGGAGGTCCCGGTGACGGGCTGGCCGATGCGCTCCCAGGAGACGCCGTCGAGCGAGTACTCCGCGTAGAGGTAGTCGAAGTCCTCCTCGATGTCGTACCAGGCGTCCGCGGTCACGGTGACGCGCCCGGCGGGCGGTACCTGCCGGACGAGGAGCTCGTTGAGCTGGTCACCGCGGCCCGTCCACCACGCGGCCTCGCCGGAGGCCGGCGTCGTGTAGGTGGTCGACGTGAAGACGTCCGGCAGGTTGATGCGGACCGCCTGGTCCTTGCCCTCCTCCTGGAGCTGGGACGGGTTGAGCACGAAGCTGCCGCTCTGCCCCGGGTCGACCGTGCTGTAGTCGAGCCAGCCGAGGAACAGCTTCTCCTCGGGGCCCAGCAGGCCCGGCGTGGTGCCGATGCCCTCGTTGGTCTCGGCGCCGTGGCTGAGCCACGAGCCCGAGCTCATGACCGACCAGAACGCCGTGCCGTTCTCGCCGCCCGCGTAGTCGTAGAGGTCCGGAAGGCCCAGGTCGTGGCCGTACTCGTGCACGAAGACGCCGAGGCCACCGTTCTCCGGCTCGACGGTGTAGTCGCCGATCCAGTAGCGGGACCGGCCGATCTGCGCGCCGCCGCTGCGGTTGGGCGTCGCGCCGACGTCGGGGCCGGTGATGTTGAAGTCCGTGCCCCGCACGTACGAGCGGTGCGACCAGATGGCGTCGGGGTCGGCGCCGGCCTCCTCGCCCTCGCCCGCGTGGACCGCCTGGAACCGGTCGATGTACCCGTCGGCCTCGTCGAAGTTGCCGTCGTTGTCGAAGTCGTAGCGATCCCACACGTCGAACTGCGACAGGAAGGCATCGATCTGCGCGGGCGTCTGGCCCGCCGCGATCTGCGCGTCCCACCAGGCGGTGCCGGCGTCGGCGACGAAGTCCCACGGCCCCGCACCCTGCTGGTCGTTCTCGCGCACGTTGTCGCCGTAGTACGAGGCGTTCCACGGCACGGTCACCCAGTCGGTGACGACGTTCGTCACGGAGTACAGGCCGTTCGACACGTCCTCGAAGTACGTGCGCATGGACTCGCCGTCGCCGTTGAGCAGCTCCTCGTAGTACTCGCGGCTGAAGTCCGGGGCCCAGTAGGTCGAGTTGTCGACCGAGCGGTCCGGCTCGGGGATCTGGTTGTGGACGGGGCCGGGCGTGCGGCCCCAGCGGGACCGGTACCCGGTGCCGAACTCGGCGAGGATCGTGAAGATCCGGTCGTCGCCGGTCGTGGCGGTCTCGACGAAGGCGCCCTCGGCGACCTGGACGACGCCGTCGGCGTCGGCGGTGGCGGTGCCCTCGGCGAGGCGTTCGATCGCCGTCTTCCGCAGCTCCGCCTGGCGTTGGCCGAGCGGGCCGGGACGGTTGTCCGAGCGCGCCTCGGTGGAGGTGCTCTCGGGGGGAGCGGAGCCGTCGTCGGGGACGGCTCCCGCACCGGAAGGTGCCAGCGTGGCGACCAGGACGAGGCCCGCCGATCCGGCGAGCGCACGTGTGAGGACTCTTCTCACGGGGTTTCCTCTCCATCGAGGACCAGGCGCTCGTGGCTCACGAGTCATGGCGCCGTTGACCCCAGTAGGTTTGCACCTTTTCTGCCGCATCGGAACCGGGGCGCGGGCAGCGGGTGCGCACCCGGTCCGCCGAGGGGGTCAGCCGACGACGCCGACGACGCGGACGACCCGGTCGGCGCGGTCCCGCGTCGCGGCGACCAGGCGGGCGTTGCGCTCGTCGGTGCCGAGCGCCCACGCGCGGGCCTCGTCCGCCGACCGGCCGTGGGCGGCGTGCCGGCGGACGAGCCGGTCGATGCGGTCGCCGTGGCCGAGCTCGAGGAACCAGACCTCGTCGAGCAGCGCGCGCGCCCGTGCCCACGCGCCCGTGGCGAGCAGCAGGTAGTTGCCCTCGGTCACGACGAGCGGCACGTCGCTCGGCACCGGGACCGCCGAGCCGATCGGCTCCTCGAGGTCGCGCCGGAACTCGGGCGCGTAGACGACCTCACCGGCGACGGGCCCGCGGAGGCGACGCAGGAGCGCCACGTACCCCGCGTCGTCGAACGTGTCGGGCGCGCCCTTGCGGTCCTGGCGCCCGAGCCGGCGCAGCTCGTCCTGCGCGAGGTGGAAGCCGTCCATCGGCACGAGGACGGCGCGCTCCGGCCCGAGCGCCTGGACCAGGTGCGCGGCGACGGTCGACTTGCCCGCACCCGGTGGACCGGCGAGGCCGAGGATGCGACGTCGGCCCGGCGCGGCGAGGGCCGCCGCACGGGAGACGAGGTCGTCGAGCGTGCAGTCGACGGGATCGAGCGGGGCGCGGTGGCCGGTGCCCGGCTGTCGCCGGGCGCGATGGTGCGGCGGCTCGGCCGTCACCGGGCGACCGGGACCTCGGCCGCCGCGAGCCGCTCCGCGAGCACGTCGAGCCAGGCCCGCGGACCCGCGACCGTGCACCGCAGCGCTGCGACCCGCGCGGCCGCGTCGAGCGCCCGGCGCACGTCCGTGCCGTCGTCGTCGAACGCGCGCTGCGCGACGAACCACGCGAAGGCGCCGTGGAACGCGTCGCCCGCGCCGAGGGTGTCGACCGCGTCGACCCGCGGCACCGCGACCTCGTGCCGCAGGACGTGGCCCGACGGCGTGGGCCGCCACCAGCGGACCGGGTCGCCCCCGTGCGTGGTGACCACGTGGCCGACGCCGGCCTCGAGCAGCGCGATCGCGCTCGCCTCGGCGTCGGCTGTGCCCGGGGCGCGGAAGTCGGCGGAGCAGATGGCGACGTCGGCCCGCGGGACGAGCCGGGAGAACACGGGGCGCCAGCGGCCGGCGTCGAGGACGAGGACCGGGCGCTCGCGCTCGACGCCGCGCACGGCCTCGGCCGCCGCGACCGCGAGCCGGGGATGGTGCCCGTCGACGAGGACCACGAGCGCGTCCGCGAGGTGCCGGCCCAGGTCGGGTGGAGCGGCGACGTCGTGCCCGGCCGCATCCCGGGAGACGACGGCGCGGGCTCCGGTCGAGTCCGTGACCGCCACCGCCGAGACCGCGGGCGGCGTCGGGTCGTCGGGCGCGACGTCGACCACGTCGACGCCGCGCGACTCGAGCTCGGCGCGGATCAGGCGGGCGATCGGGTCCGTGCCGAGGGCGGTGACCAGGCGGGCGCGGCCGCCGAGCGCGGCGAAGGCGACCGCGGCGCCCGCGGCCGGGCCGCCCGCGGCGACGTCCTGCCGGGTGGCGGTCACCTTCTCGTCCGCGCCGGGCGGGTGGTCGACCCGGTGCACGACGTCGAGGGTCGCGAGCCCGACGAAGACGCCGGTCATGTCCGTCCCCGGGGCCATCGGGCCCACCACCTTCCGCGCCGGCTGCCGTGACGTCGTCGTGCACGGGGTCGTCGCCGGCGCCCGAGCCGGGAACGACGACGCCGAGAGTGACGTTCTGCCGCCCATTGTCGTGCGAGGAGGGGCAGAACGTCACTCTCGGCGTCGGGGGGGAGCCGAGCCGGCCGAGGCGCGGGGGCCGGCAGAGGGCTGCGGTCAGCCGACCGCGAGGATGTCGACGACGAAGACGAGCGTCGAGTTCGCGGGGATGGGGCCGCGCTCCTGGTCGCCGTAGCCGAGGGCGGGCGGGACGATCAGCAGGACCTGGCTCCCGACGGTCTGGCCGGCGAGGCCCTGGTCCCAGCCCTGGATGACCTGCTGGGTCCCGAGCGTCGTCGTGAACGGGGCGCCCTCCCACGACGAGTCGAACGGCGTGCCGTCCCACAGCCAGCCGCTGTAGTTGAAGGTGACGGTCTGCCCGGCCTCGAGCGGCGGGCCGTCGCCCTTGATCAGCGGCTGGACGACGAGCTCCGTCGGGGCCTCGCCGTCGACCGGCTTGACGCTCGGCACGCCCTCGTTGTCGAGCGCGACGACCGGGAGGCCGGCCGGCGGCACGACCGGCTCGCCCTCGGCGCGCGTCGGGATCGACCTCGCGTCCGCGACGTCGATCAGCATGAGCGCGGTGTTCTCCGCACCCGGGATCGCGAGGAGCACGCGCGCTCCGACGCTCTGGTCGCCGAGCACGTCGTTGAGCGCCGGGATGAGCTTCTCGTCGCCGAGCGTGATGCGATCGGGCTCGGCGCCGTACGTGGAGCCCTGCGTCGTGCCGTCGGCGCCCGAGACGACGACGTAGTGCATCGAGAGCACCTGACCGTCCTCGAGCGCCGCGCCCTCGCCCTCCGTGATGACGCGCGCGACGGCCGCCGACACCGTGAACGGCTGCTCGAACTCGAGGGTGGGGTCGGCGCCCTCCGCGCCCTCGGTGACCGTGACGGCCTCGAGCGCGGCGACGTCCTCGGCGCTCGGCTCGACCTCGGCGGGGGCGTCGGTGGCCGAGGTCTCGGACGGCGTCGCCTCGTCGCCCGGGTCGGTGCCGCCGGAGCAGCCGGCGAGCAGCAGGAGTGCGGCGGCGGTGGCGGCCACCGTGGCGCGAGGGAGTCGGCGCAAGATCGTGCCCTTCATCGTTCGGGGGGCCCGACGACGGTGGGCGCGCGACTGTGGAAGCTGCGCGCTCGGCGACGGACGTCGGGGACTTTACGGGCAGTTGCTGGGTGCGCGCTGGGAGCGGCCGGCTGGTGGGCGCCGTGGCCGGTGGTGCGGCATCACGCCGGCGGGTACGGCTGCGACTTGAGGAGCCGGGCGAGGTGGGCGGCGTTGGCGGCCAGCGTCGTGGTCGTGGCCGCGACCTTCTCGGGCGTCTCGTCGAGGTCCTTGTAGTCGACCGTCTCCATCGCCCGCCCGACCCAGTACGTGCCGCCGCCCGCCGGGATCGTGAACCCGACGTCGTTCAGCGCCTGGAACAGCTCGGCGCACACGTGGTGGGCGCCGTCCTCGTTCCCGACGACGGCGACGACCGCCACCCGGCCGAAGGTGCGCAGGCGCCCCTCGTCGTCGGCCTCGGAGAGCTCTGCGTCGAGGCGCTCGAGCGCGCGCTTCGTCACGCTGGACGGCTGGCCCATCCAGATCGGCGTCGCGAGGACGAGGACGTCGGCGCCCAGGATCTGCTCCCGGATCGTGGGCCAGGCGTCGCCGGGCCCCATGTCGAGCTCGACCCCGGGCTTGATGTCGTGGTCCGCGAGCCGGACGACCGTGCCGGTCACGCCGTGCGGCTTCATGGCGTCGAGCACCTGGGTGCCGAGCAGCTCGCTGCTCGACGGCTCCGACGACGACTTGAGGGAGCCGACGAGGAGGACGGCGGAGAGCTGGGTCGGTGGCGCGGTCATACCCGCATCGTGGTGCGGGTGCTGCGTGCGCGCCACCCGGTTGGACTCGGCGGTCTGTTCGGCTGTCTGCTTTGTCCTGATCGGGTAGGATCGAACACATGTTCGAGTCGAGGCGAGGGCCGGCGGTGGGGATGGGTGCGGCGGCGCCGGTGCCCAGCTCGTCGATCGGTCCGGTCTCACCCGTGGCCTCGCCGGCGCCGGATGTGGCGTCTGTGGTTGCCGCGGCGGAGCGGGTGGTGGTGGCGGCGCGGGGGGCGGACGGGTGGTCGGTCGCGGAGCGGCGTGCGGTGCTGGCGGGTCTGGATCGGGTGATCGACGGGTTGTCGGCGGTGCGGGCGGCGGTGCTGGTGGCCGAGCGGGAGTCGGGGGCGTGGCGGGGTGGGGGTGATCGGTCGTTCGAGGCGTGGCGGGGGCGCACGTCGCGGGCCGGGGCGCGGGCGGCGATGGTCCAGGTGCGGCAGGCCGAGGGTCTGGCGGCGGTGCCGGTGGTCGCGGCGGCGGTGACCGCAGGGCGGATCAGCCTGGAGCATGCGGGGGCGATCGCGAAGGTGGCCGGTGCGGGGACCGCGGTGCAGCGGGTGGCGGTGGTGTCCCCGGAGGGGCAGCGGCACCTGCTCGGGCTCGCGGAGCGGCTGGACGCCGGGACGTTCGCGACCGCGGCGGCGCGGTGGGCGGCGGCGGTGGACCCGGGCGGGCTGGAGCGGGACCACCAGGCGCAGCGGGCCGAGCGGTTCGTGCAGCTCACCCACACCCCGGCCGGCACCCTGGTCAAGGGTCGGCTGGACTCGATGGCCGGGCACCGGCTGGCGCTGGCGCTGGAGGCCGTGACCGCGCGGCCCGGGGTGGACGACGACCGGGACCACGGTCAGCGGCGCGCGGACGCGCTGGACACCATGGCGACTCGGATCCTGGGGTTCAAGGACACCAAGCCCGGCGCGCACGTGCCCGCGCAGGTGTCGTTCGTCCTGACCGCGCAGACCTGGCACGCCGCCCGCGCCGAACGCGACCGCCGCCGCACCCGCCGGGCCGGCGACGAGGAGAGCGCGACGACGAGCGCCGAGGCGGCGGGGGCGGCGGAGGCGGCTGGTGCGGCCGGGGTGGGCGCGGTGTCGTACGAGCCGGGGACGTCGTACGAGCCGGCGACGCTCGAGGACGGCACCCCGGTGCCCGGCACCGAGCTCGCCGCGGCGCTGTGCGACTGCGAGCTGACCCGGATCGTCCTGGACGCCCAGGGTGCGCCGATCGACCTGGGCCGCGCCGAGCGGGTCTACACCGGGCCGCAACGACGGGCCGTCATCGCCCGCGACCGGCAGTGCGCCTGGCCCCAGTGCGACGCGCACGCCCGCTGGTGCCAGATCCACCACATCGCCTGGTGGGACCGCGACACCGGAGCCACGTCCGTGGACAACGGCGTGCTGCTGTGCAACTTCCACCACCACGAAGTCCATCGACGCGAGCTGACGATCACCCGGCACACCCTCGGAGAACCACCCGGCTCCGAGGGATCACCCGGACACGACGGAGGCGTCGCCCGCGTCCGGTACGAGTTCCACGGCCCGGGCGGAGACCTGGTCGGCGCTCCGCCTGGGCTGTCGTGGCCGCGTGGGTCGGGCGGGCCGCCGGGTCTGCCGCTGCGTGGGTCGGGCGGGCCGCCGGGTCTGCCGCTGCGTGGGTCGGGCGGGCCGCCGGGTCTGCCGCCGCCGCGCGGGTCGGGCGAGGCGCCTGGAGGTGATCACGAGAGGCGAGTCACCGATCCGGTCACGGGCGTGAGCGTGCCCGCGTGGCTGCTGTCGTAGGGCGGCGTCGTCGTGCTCGCCGGGTCGCGTCGGCTCCGGTGGCGGGGGTCCGAGCATCGTGCCAACACTGAGGGATGAGCGATCAGACGACTCCCCAGGACCCTCGTTCCCAGTACCCGTCCGAGGAGGAGGGCACCGAGACGATCCCGCATCCCGGCGTCACCTCCCAGATGGACGAGAAGCCCGACCACGGCGAGGAGACGTACCGAGGATCCGGGCGGCTCGAGGGCAAGCGTGCCGTCATCACGGGGGGCGACTCCGGGATCGGTCGGGCCGTCGCGATCGCCTTCGCGCGGGAGGGAGCCGACGTGCTGATCTCCTACCTGCCCGAGGAGGAGGAGGACGGTCAGGCGACGCTACGGCTGGTCGAGGAGGCCGGGCGCAAGGGGGTCGCCGTTCCTGGGGACATCCGCGACGAGGCTCACTGCCAGTCGATCATCGACCGGGCGGTCTCCGAGCTCGGCGGCATCGACGTCCTCGTCAACAACGCGGCGTACCAGATGTCGCTCGAGAACAGCCTCCTCGACCTCACGACGGAGCAGCTCGACCGCACCTTCCGCACCAACATCTACGCCATGTACTGGCTGTCGAAGTTCGCCGTGCCGCACCTGAAGCCGGGCTCGTCGATCATCAACACGACCTCCGTCCAGGCCTACCAGCCGAGTCCCCAGCTCATCGACTACGCCGCGACGAAGGCCGCGATCCTCAACTTCACGCAGAACCTCGCGCAGTTCCTCGCCGAGAAGGGTATCCGCGTCAACGCGGTCGCTCCCGGGCCGATCTGGACGCCGCTCATCCCCGCGACGATGCCCGGCGAGAAGGTCGAGTCGTTCGGGCAGGACACGCCCCTCGGTCGGCCGGGCCAGCCGGCCGAGCTCGCGCCGCTCTACGTGTTCTTCGCCTCCCAGGAGTCGAGCTACGTCACCGGCGACCGTCTCGGCGCGACCGGCGGCAAGCCGCTGCGCTGACCCTGTCGGCCACACCTGTGACCGCCGCCGCCGTCGACGTCTCGCGTCGGGCGGGCGGCGTCGCGGAGTGATAGCCCCCAAGGGCGGGCCACCTCAGGCCGGTGGGACGCCGGCGGGCTCTCCACGAAGGCGGAGCGGGGCCGAGTCAGATGCGGCGGCGCATCGCCGGATGCCGACCGCGGTGTCGTGACGCCCGCGGTGTCCTGACGCCCGCGGTAACGATCCCGCCTCGCGATGGTTGTACCGGGTGCTGAACGCTCAACCATCGAGAGGATCGCTCATGTCCGTCGTCGTCACCGGTGCCACCGGCCACCTCGGCCGCCTCGTCGTCCAGTCCCTCCTCGCGGGCGGCCTGGCCCCACGCGAGATCGTCGCCGCCGGGCGCAGCGGCGAGAAGCTGGCCGACCTCGCGGACCGAGGTGTCCGTGTCGCGGCGATCGACTACTCGCAGCCGTCGACTCTCACCCCGGCGTTCACGGGCGCCGACGTGCTCCTCCTGGTCTCGGGCAGCGAGGTCGGGCAGCGTGTCCAGCAGCACGCGAACGCGATCGAGGCCGCGGTCGCCGCGGGCGTCGGCCGCATCGTCTACACGAGCGCACCGCACGCCGACACGACGACGCTCGTCCTCGCCCCGGAGCACAAGGCGACCGAGGAGCTGATCCGAGCGTCGGGCCTGCCCTTCACCATCCTGCGGAACGGCTGGTACACCGAGAACTACGTCACCACGGTGCGGCAGGCCGGCGAGACGGGCGAGATCGTCGCGAGCGTCGGGGAGGGCCGCGTCGCGAGCGCGACCCGCGCCGACTTCGCCGCGGCGGCCGCGGTGGTCCTGACGAACGCCGGCCACGAGGGCCGCACCTACGAGCTCACGGGCGACGTCGCCTGGGGGTTCGACGACCTCGCCACGGCTGCCGCCGAGATCTTCGGGCGCACGGTGATCTACCGGTCCGTGACGCCCGAGGAGCACCTGGCGACCCTCAGGGCGGCCGGTCTCGACGAGGCGACGGCCGGCTTCGTCGTCGCGCTCGACGCCGACCTGCGCGACGGGCTGCTCGCGGAGACGACCGGCGAGCTCTCGAAGCTCATCGGGCGTCCGACGACGCCGCTCGTCGAGGGGCTGCGCACCGCCCTCTGAGCGCGGCTGCGCACCGCCCTCTGAGCGCGGCTGCGCACCGCCCTCTGAACGCCGGCGTCTGACCCAGATCCGCGAGTAGTGCGGTTTGGTGGGTGTGTCGCGGAATGAACAGATGCCCCTGATCTGGGAAAATGAGGCTTGTTGAGGTTCTCAGGTCCCAGATCGAAGGGCATCTGTTCGATGGCAA
>NZ_JABCJJ010000083.1 GCF_012952065.1 Cellulomonas fimi | reverse complement strand
GCTCATCGACGCGTCAGCCGATCGCGTCGACGGCGGCCTTGGCCTTCTTCAGCGAGTCCTGCGCCGTGGCGTCGTTCTTCTCCAGCGCCCCGCGCAGGGTGCCGATGATGGTGCGGACCTCGCCCGCGACCTGGTTCCAGCGGGCTTCCTTGGTCGCGTAGTCCTCCGAGACCCCGTCGGCCAGGTAGTCGGCCATCGCGGTCTTGACGTCCCGGTCGCGCTCGTCGATCAACGCCTCCAGGCGCTGGGCGACGGCGTTGAAGTTCTCCTGCGCGGTCTGGGAGGCCGCGATCTCGTAGTCGCGGCGGTCGGTGCTGTTCGCCATCTCCGGTGCCCCCTTCAGGCCTTCGCCGAACCGAAACGGGCCGCGTCGAACGACGTGGACCCCTCGCTCGCGCGGGTCTCGTCGGCCATCTGCGCATCACCCTCGGTGAACGAGCGGTCCATCCCCGAGATCCCGGTCAGCACCGCACCCAACGCACCGTTCAGGTCGACAGCGATCCGGTCCGTCTCGGACTTGAACCTGTCGAACGCCGCCCGCCCCGCACCGTTGAACTTCCCCTGCAGCGGCTCGGCGGCCTGCGCCAGCTCACGCACCAACGCCCCCAGGTCCTCACCCGACGACGACGTCCGCCTCGTCAACGTCGACA